>CALUXE010000001.1 GCA_944324675.1 uncultured Elusimicrobiales bacterium
AAATAATAAGCATCTTGCGCACGGTGTATAGCGTCGCCCATTACCATTAATTGGGTATATCGGCTTTTTAGTACCGCTTTCTGATACTGCGGCAAAGCTATAGCCGCAATTATCCCGATTATCAATACCACTACCAACATTTCTAAAAAAATAAAAAATTACCTTAAAAAAAAAAAAAAAATACCCCCGCCCAAAAGGAAATTACAGAAAAACTTAAAAAAAAAAAAAAAACAAGTCAACCGCTTAGGCGGGTTAGGAAAAAATATTCAACGGCCGGCAAATAAGGTAAAAATATCAAACAAGCTTTATATTCACTTCCTTAAAATACTTTTCCCTTAAGACTTTAGCTATCCCCTCAAGTACGGATCTCCTCAAAACGAACTGGTTGGGAAAGTTGGGGTCCTGATAAGCGTCGTTTATTCTGGTGCCCGACACTATATCGATATAATCGTTCTCAAGCAAGGTATAATACAATTTATACGCCCCGCTCTCGCTTTGCGGCGCTTTGTGGCTTTGCAGAGCCAAAAGCACTTGGCTTAAAGTCAAAACGCCTTCCGTCACCAAGTCTATGCCTTCAAGAAGGCTTGTCGGCGGGCCGAAACGGGAAGACGAATTTAAATCGGGCCTTACTTCCAGCCCCAATTCCCTGGCCACTATCTTTGCCGTAGTGCCGCCGCAGATGACTTTCTGCCCTTCAAAAGCGGCAAGCTCCTTGGCGTATTTGCCGTCCAAACTTTTATTAAACGGCGGGCCCGAAAACACCATAACGCGTCTGGGCGTTCTTAAATAAACCGCCGCGCAGGTAACATCATCTTTGGGGTTTATCGGCCCGTCTTTTATGCGCGCTTCGCGGATAATAGTTTCGCAAATTTTCAGGCTGGATACCTGCGGATTCCTGGCTATTACTTTCAAAACCAAATCCGCCGCGCCCGAACGCCCCCACCCGTTGGGATAATCGGGCGTACCGGTGCCCGCTTGGCTGATACCGTCGGAAAAGAAGATTATTCTATCCTCTCTCATCAGGTCAAGCGAGGTGGTGGTTATAGTAAGATTATGGTACTCTTCCGATACTCGCCGCGCGGTCGGCTCTATCAGGCGGCCGTTCCTTATGAACAGAAATGACGGATTGCCCTGCTCAAAAATACGCACCTGCCCTTCGGGCGACAAATCCAAAATGGTAAAGGTGGAATAATTAAGCCCGCGCTCCTTGCATATCGGCAATACGCTGGAAATTACCTCGCAGTATTTTTTTACATCCCAATTGGCGTCCACGAATTTCAAGGCCATCTTCGCCGTCATCATTGAAAGAATATTGGCCTTTACCCCGCTGCCCAGCCCGTCGGAAAGCACAGCTATTATTCTGCCGTCGGCGCCGCGGGCCGTCATAAAGGTATCCCCGCAGACATGCTGCCCGTTTTTAAACACTTGATAGTAATCTATATCAAAAGCGAATGGCGGCATAGCTATTTCTTCTCCGGGCCGAAGCCTTCGGTAATATAATTCAAGATTATTTCGGTCTCGGCTATATTTTCGCCCAGCCTGCCCGCGACTTCTTGAACAGCCAAAATATTCTTGCGCAAAACTTCCTGCGCCTTTTGAGCGATAATTTCCCTATGCAGTTCGCTCTTGGTTACATCCTGCACGATAAGCCCCGCAGTCTGCCCCTCCTCTATAGGGAATATCGTCATATCCAGCAGTTTCTTGCCGAACGGGATACGCTCTTTATGTATCTCTTTTCCGTCCTTGAATATGCGTTTGAATATGGTTTCAAAAGGAAGTATCTTGCCAAGAGCCGCGCCTTTAAGGCCGGGGATTTGCTCAAAGAGCTCCTCAATGTCGGCGCCCGCTATCTTGGCGAAGGGCCGATTGGATTCTATTATTTCCAAATTATTGTCAAATATCACCACGCCGGAAGGTATGCACCTTAAAATGGCGTTGGCTTTGCGGCTGGCGCGCTTGCGCATATAAGATACGCACATCGCCGGCTCGGCCTTGCCTTCCAAAAGAGCGTGCGCGAAGTTGCGGCAGGTATTGTATCCGCAGCCGTCGCAGTTGATTTCGTCGTCGGCCGTAAACTTGCCGACCTTGGCCAAAGCCGATAAAATTTCCTCTTCCGTAAATTTCTTTTCCGGCGCCACTTCCCCGCCAAACGAAAGCGGCACTTTATACTTGGCCTGCTTGACGGGCGGGATACTTTCGTCAAATTGCTTTTCCACGCCCAAGAAAGCGTTAAGCGTTGATACTTCGCCGCCGGGGCAGGGCCCTTTTATGCAGCCGCCCTCGCAGGCCAGACATTCCACAAAACAGACTCTGTCTATATTCTGCTCCTTGAGAGCTTGCAAAGTCTTGCAGAAGTTTTTTAAGCCCGTTACCGTAATCAGCTTGACGCCCTCTTTAAGGCCGTTGCGCCTTATGGAGCGGAGCATTCCCCCCTCAAGCGGGTAAACCGCCCCATCGGACGATTTTTCGGGAACGAAACCGTCCCCGCTCTGAGGGGAATTAAGCAAATCCAAACCTTCTTCAAAAAGCCATTTTTTCAGCTCCTCAAAAGTTATGGCGGCCGCCATTAAATCTTCCTGCGTGTCCGATTCGTTCTTCTTCGCTATGCAAGGGCCTATAAATACCACTTTTATATCTTCGCCGAAAGTCTTTTTCAAAAGTTCGGCATGCGTCAACGCGGGAGAGGAATACGGCACTATGTATTTTTTAAGTTCCGGCGTGTAGCGGCTGATATAGTCCACGCAGACGGGGCAAGCCGAAGAAAAATATACCCCCGGCGCGGCTTGATTTAAAAATTCCGCCGTCGCCGCCGATACCTGCTGGGCGCCTAAAGCCGTTTCGCTGACTCCCGCGAAACCCAGTTTTTTCAACATGCCAACCAGCCCGCTGACCCCGCAGTCCAATACTCCGGCCCAGCTCGGCGCGAGCGAAGCGTATACCTTCGCGCCGGAATTTATCAAAGCCTTAACCTTTTCTATATCGCTCCTTACATGCTTGGCGTGCGTGGGGCAGACCGTATAACACAT
Organism: uncultured Elusimicrobiales bacterium; assembly: GCA_944324675.1. GTDB lineage: Bacteria > Elusimicrobiota > Elusimicrobia > Elusimicrobiales > Elusimicrobiaceae > Proelusimicrobium. The sequence goes on from CALUXE010000001.1 coordinate 3,027, forward strand.
TCCGCAGGCGACGCAGTTTTCCGCTATTACCGCCGCGTGGCCCTCCTCCACCCGTATAGCCTTAACCGGACAGGCCCGCACGCATTTGTAACAATCTTGACATTCCTTCTTGATAGTATAAATTGGATAATTCTTTTTCATTCCGATACCCGCCGTAAATAAAATTTTAAAGCATTTGCAAGCTTATGGCCATCACCATCATTCCGCCCACTACGCCCCATATCACTTTGTGCGGCTCGCCGTACTCGTGGGCGGTGGGAAGAAGCTCGTCTAAAGAAATATATACCATTATCCCCGCTATCAGCGCAAACAGCACGCCGAAGGCCGCCTCATGCAGCAAAGCCTTTAAAAATACAAAACCAACTATCGCGCCCAAAGGTTCGGCCAAACCGGAAAAAGTTGAATACCAAAACGCGCGCGCTCTGCTGCCCGTAGCGTGGTATACGGGCAAGGCCACCGCTATGCCTTCGGGTATATTGTGCACCGCTACCGCTATGGCTATTGAAATACCCAAAGCCGGGCTTTCCAGCGCGGCCATAAAGGTCGCCAAACCTTCGGGGAAATTGTGCAATGCCAAAGCCAAAGCCGTAAAAACACCCAAATGTTTTAATTTGTTTTCCTTGGAAAGAGATTTGTTGTCCAAATGATGGTCCTGCGGAAGACAGGTGTCTATCACAGAAGCTATAACTATCCCGCCAAAAAACGCGCCTATAGCCGCCCACCCCGCCGCCTTATACCCCAAAACGCCGCTGAGCGAAACCTGAGCCTGAGGCAGTATCTCCATAAAGGAAACATAAATCATCACGCCCGCCGAAAAGCCCAAGCCGAGCGCCAAAATCTTGAAATTATCCTTCTTTACAAAAAACGCCAAAAGCGCCCCGACAGCAGTCGCCGCGCCCGCAAGAAAACTTAAACCGAAAGCCGATATTATATTGCCGTTCATACTAATATAATAGCAAATTGATATAATTTTATATGCCCGTGTTAAACGATTTCAACGCTATTGACGATTCTTTTATAGAAGCCTTTAACTTCCTAAACGATCCGAAGGAAAACTGCCTTTTCCTTACCGGGCGCGCGGGAACGGGCAAAACCACGCTCTTAAAATATTTCGCCGAACATACTCCCGCGCGCTGCGTTCTTTGCGCCCCGACGGGCATCGCCGCCCTTAACCTAGGCGGACAAACCATTCATTCCTTCTTCAGAATAAAGCCCCATGACCTGTTTGACCCGCAACTGCTGAAAAAACTGCCCGCAAAAACCGCGGACGCTTTCGACATACTGATTATCGACGAAGCATCAATGCTAAGAGCAGACCTCTTGGACGCGATAGATTTTATTCTAAAAAAATCTACGGACAATCCCCGGCCTTTCGGCGGCAAAAAAATAATACTCTGCGGGGATCTTTGCCAACTGCCGCCGGTGCTGGAAGAACAGGACCCCAATTTCTTAAATTATTTCAATATGCTTTATAAAAGCCCTTACTTCTTTGACGCCCTTTGCTTGGGGCAAACCTCGATGAAAGTTTTGGAACTAAAACATAATTTCCGCCAGAGCCAAGATGACGACTTCGCCGAATTGCTAAACAAAATACGTATTGGCGCAATAACGCAAAACGAACTCGACGCCAAACTAAATACGCCGCGCGCTCTTTCCGCCCCCTCATACGATACCCCCATTACCCTTACCGCAACCAATTATACCGCCCAGCACAGAAACACCCTTATGCTAGCCAAACTGCCGGGGGAAAGTTTTTCCTATCAGGCGGAAGTAAGCAAAAATTTTAACAAAAAAACTATCCCGGCCGAACCGCTCCTCACCCTAAAAAAAGGCGCAAAAATTATGATGCTCGCCAACGATAAATATTGGGTGAACGGCGATATCGGCACCGTGGAGGATTTGGGGCCTTCTTATATCCGCGTCAATATAAGAGGCGCGCTATACTCTGTAGAACCCCATACCTGGCAGGAAATCAAATACGAACCGCTTCCGACAGGTAATAAACTCATACCCGTAGTCAAAGGGACTTTTACTCAATATCCCTTAAAATTGGCTTGGGCCATTACCATACACAAAAGCCAAGGCCTTACCTTCGATTCAATTTGCCTAGATATCGGCAGAGGCGCTTTCGCCGCGGGGCAGACTTACGTCGCCCTTAGCAGAGCGCGCAGCCTTAAAGGTGTATATCTTAAAAAACCGCTGCATATAAGCGATATTCAAACCGATAAAAAAGTGGCCGCTTTCTTGCAACAACATCTTAAAGAAGCGGAACCCGTTGCTTAAAATGAAGGCTTAACCCAAACACTCCGCCAATAAAGCTTTATTGCTGCTAAAAAGCGATTTAAAGAGTTTTAACGATATAAAGATCTGTTTTCTTTAACTATGCCCCGCCTTTGTGTTTAGCGGCCAAGATACTTGTTTGACCCGATTTCTTCTTCCCTTTCCATACGAAAAGAAGCCGGCTTTCAAAGCCGGCTTCTTAAATCATAACGATACGATTCTTATTTGCTCAATTGTTTAATCGGCAAATTACATCATACCGCCCATGCCGCCCATTCCCATAGGGGGCATAGCGCCGCCCTTTTCCTTCTCGGGCAGGTCAGCCACCAAGGCTTCGGTCAACAGAACCGTAGCCGCGATGGACGCCGCGTTTTCCAAAGCCGTTCTTACGACTTTTGCCGGATCCACTACGCCCGCTTTCAGCAGGTCTTCGTAAGTATCCGTCTCGGCGTTAAAGCCTTCGGTGCCGCTCATTCCTCTTACCTTTTCCACAACCACCGAGCCGTCTAAGCCGGAGTTCTCGGCGATTTGTCTTAAAGGAGCGGTAAGCGCCTTCTTGACGATATTGATACCGGTCTGCTCGTCTTCATTATCGGCTTTTAAGCCTTCAAGCGCTTTTTCGCATCTTACCAAGGCTACGCCGCCGCCGGGCACCAAACCTTCCTCAACACCAGCCCTGGTGGCGTTCTTGGCGTCTTCCACTTTGGCTTTCTTGGCTTTAAGTTCCGTTTCCGTCGCCGCACCGACATTGATTACCGCTACACCGCCGCTTAATTTGGCTAAGCGCTCCTGCAGTTTCTCTTTGTCGTATTCGGAGGTGGAAAGCTCTATCTGCTTTCTGATTTGCGCGGCTCTGTCGGCTACGGCTTTCTTGTCGCCGGAACCGTTTACTATCGTCGTGCTTTCCTTGTCTATGATTATCCTCTTGGCGGAACCGAGCATATCCGGCGTAGCGTTTTCCAATTTGAAACCCCTCTCTTCGCTGATAACCGTACCGCCGGTAAGCACCGCAATGTCTTCCAACATCTCTTTGCGTCTGTCGCCAAAGCCCGGCGCTTTTACCGCACAGCCCTTAAGCGTGCCGCGCAAGCGGTTCACCACTAAGGTAGCTAAAGCCTCGCCGTCAACATCTTCAGCTATTATAAGGAAATTCCTTCCGCCTTGTACTATTTTCTCAAGCAACGGCAAAAGTTCGTTCATCGTGGAAACTTTCTTGTCCGTAATAATTACGGCGCAGTTTTCCAACACGCATTCCATTCTTTCCGAATCGGTGATGAAGTAAGGAGAAATATAACCCCTGTCAAACTGCATACCTTCCACTACGTCCAAAGTGGTATCGGCGGTTTTGCCTTCCTCTACCGTAATTACGCCTTCAAAACCTACTTTATCCATAGCTTCAGCTATTAAATCGCCGATAACTTTATCATTGGCGGAAATAGTAGCTATCTGCGCTTTTTCCTGCTTCGTTTTTACAGGTTTCTGCATCTTTTTAAGTTCGGCTTTTACCGCGTCTACCGCTTTCTCTATACCCTTCTTTACCAAGGTCGGGTTGGCGCCAGCGGTTATATTCTTTATCCCTTCGCCCAAAAGAGCATTGGCCAATACCGTAGCGGTAGTGGTGCCGTCGCCAGCGACATCGTTGGTCTTGGACGCCACTTCCCTTATCAACTGAGCGCCCATATTCTCGAATTTATCTTCAAGTTCGATATCCTTCGCTATCGTTACGCCGTCATCGATTATCAAGGGTGAACCGAACTTCTTTTCCAATACCACGCTTCTGCCCTTGGGCCCTAAAGTCACTTTTACCGCATCAGCTACTTTGCTAATGCCCGCTTTCATTTTGCTTCTTGCGTCTTCCGAAAATATTATCTGTTTTGCCATACTAAACTTCCCCCCAAAAATTACCCTATAATGCCAAGTATTTCTTCTTGGTGCATAATTATATACTTCTCGTCTTCCAGTTTGATTTCCGTACCGGAATACTTGCCGTATAATACCGTGTCGCCTTCTTTGACGTCCATAGGCAATCTATCGCCTTTCTTGTTAATCGCGCCCGGCCCCGCGGCCACCACTTTGCCTTGCATGGGTTTCTCTTTAGCGCTGTCGGGAATTATTATCCCGCCTTTTACAACCTCTTTGGGCTCTATGGGGCTGATTATTACTCTGTCCCCGAGCGGTCTTATTTTTATTGACATTCTCTGCCTCCTAAAAAATTTTTAAATTCTTCGCGTCTGAACTTGCGGCCTTTTTTGGCAACCGCAACCCCACACTGCTAAATTTAGCATTATTTTTTATTTTTGTCAATCCCCAAGCGGGACTGCTAATTATTTTTAAGAAAGCCGGTCAGCCTCTTAAAAATAGATTTTTCCTTTTTGGGTAGCATTTTGAACACAACGCACGATACATTATCCTTGCCGTCGTTGCGTGCGGAAAATTTTACGACTTCTTGGCATAAACGCCCAGCGCTAAGAGGTTTCTTTAATATATCTTCTATCTCGCTGTCCTTTATGCCTTTGTTGACGCCGTCGGAGCACAGCATATATACGTCGCCGGGCTTAGGGTTCAGCTTGATTACGTCGCAGCGCATATCCTTTTTTAAGCCCAAGGCTTTCGTCAAAATGTTTTGTATCCTGGATTTCTCAGCCTGTTCCTTGCTGATAAGCCCGCGCGCAACTTGCTCCTGAACATAAGAATGGTCTTTTGAAATCTGTTTCAACGCCCCGTCCCTCAAGCGGTATATTCTGCTGTCGCCTATATGAACGGCCGCGCTCGTGTCCGGCTCTATGTATACCGCGCTTAGCGTGGTTCCCATGCCGCGGCGGCGGTAATTTTCGGAAGACAATGTGTATATCCTTAAATTGGCCAAATCCGAAGCGTACAATAATTTTCTGGCTATGGGTTCAAGCTTCGGTTCAAAATCCTGCGGTATGCTTATCTTTTTGGACTTTAAATCCGATAGCGTCTGCCTTAGTATGGACACGGCCAAATTGCTGGCTACTTCCCCGGCGTTATGGCCCCCCATGCCGTCGGCAACCGCGCCGAGGCACAATTCCGGCGCTATCAGCACGCTGTCTTCATTCTTTTCCCTTATTTTTCCTATATCGGTATATGACGCCAATTCTATATCAAATTCCATCGGTCCTCTCCCGCAGCAAACACGTCTACTATACAACCCGCTATCGCGTATACCGCCAGTACGTAAAGTATTAACAGCGGTACATTGTCCTCATGCCAGGTATATTTTACCTTTTCATACGGCCCTTTCAGAGCGAATATCCATATATAGCGCTCCAGCTCTTTCTTGTTGGACGCCATTTTTGACTTAATTATGGAGTTTATAAACGTCGCTCTGATTTGAGCGGGGGATTGCCTCTGCTCCTCTTTGGATTCTTGTTCGGTTTTATCCTCCGAATCCGCCCCGCGCCCCGCAGAATTTCCCGCCGCAAGAGCCTGCCCCTTTGCAGGCGCGGCGTTTAAGCCCCCGTCATCGATTTTCAAATCGTAATATTCGGGCTCGCTATCCAAAGCGGCGTAAGTGCGCATCAATTCCACTATCTTTTGCGGCGCAGAGGCATATTCCGCGGGCTGCTCCTCCGTTTTTGTCTGCGCGGCGGCCTTGACTTCGTCATAGAGGGCATAAGCCTCTCCCCCGGATTGATACAGCCATATCCCGACAAATGAGAATACAAAAAGCAGCAGCGTCAGCGTCCTGTATATAAATCCGCGCCTAAGTAAAGTCATCACGCACGTAGCCGCCGACACCCCAAAAGCCGTATAGCGCAAAGATTCCATCAATTCTCCATCCGCCGAAATATCCGGCCGCACAAACTGATAGAACAAATAAAACGAAAATACGAATAACACTATCGTAACCACCCTATAATAAAACGGCAATTCCTCAATATTGTCTATCTTAAGAGCCAAGCCCCCCACTATTACCGAATATATCAACAGATAACTGTACGTAGATAACGGCTGCAATATGGAATCGGGCTTAACCAGTCCGTAAAACGCGAATATGTATGAAAGCAGGGCTATAGTCAATATACACGGTACCGCCTTCTTTATCAGATCAAAAAAGAATAAGGAGAATACCACAAGCAGAAAAACGAAACATACCGCCCCCAATATCATTTGTCCCTCGGCGTAAGAACCGGAAATCCACGGTTTTGCCAAGGCAGACAATATGGATATGCCGCCGGTATTATAAGCCGAACACAAAAAGCCCAGTTTCAAAAATAAAGACATCGCCATAAACGCCGCGGCCGCCGTTATAATAGTCCAGCCGAAGCCTTTCATCATAAATCTCTTTTTCGCTGCGGAAAAAGTAGAATAAGGGCTCTTGCTCGCGGCCAAACGTTTCTTGCGTTCTTCCATCATCTTTTGAGTTTTGGCCGCTTCTTTCGACTGGGAACCAAGCGTATCCATTTGGAACTTCTTCTCTTTAGCCGCCTGCTCCGGCGGCTCGCCGTTCCCCCCCAAAGCTATTACAGGAATATCCGCCGCCCTAAAGGAACTTTTTGACACAGGCGGCATACTTTGCCTTATTTGGCTGCCGCCCGCCGTAGAACGGCGCTCCGTATCCTTACCTATAAGGGGCGAGGCGTTCATATCGGAACTTCTTACCCGCAATCCCACCTCATCGGTTATGTTCAAACCTTGATTTAATTTCAGCTGATCGTCCGCACGCTGCTTTTGGAAAAAGGCCAAGGTATCCGTCGCGCTTTGAAAGCGATCTTCCGGGCGCTTGCTCATCAGCTTGCTTACCGCCATGGATAGCCATGTGGGAACGCCCCTGCGGTATTTGGCCACATCCGGCACAGGTTCGTTTATGTGCTTTTGAATTATGTCCATCGAGTTCTTGCCGGTAAAGGGGTATTTGCCCGTCAATACGTAAAACAAACTCGCTCCGACGGAATATAAATCCGCCCTTATGTCTATCGGCCTACCCAAGGCTTGCTCTGGCGATAAAAAGTACGCCGTACCCGCCAGTTCCGTCGTCTTGGTGCAGCCTTTGTCTTTATCCACTTTCTTGGCGATGCCGAAGTCCACTATCTTCGCCTCAAGTTTCTTGTTGATGAGTATATTAGAAGGTTTTATGTCGCGGTGTATTATTCCCTTTTGGTGCGCCGCTTCCAAGCCTTTAAGTATGCCGATGAAAGTATCTATCACAAAAGAAATCGGCAAATTGGGGCGCTTTCTAACTATGGAAGACAAACTCTCCCCCTCTATAAACGTCATTACGATAAAATAAAATCCCTTTTCTTTGCCTACATTGTATACCGATACGATATTGGGGTGGTCTATCTCCGCGATGGCGCGCGCTTCCGTCAGAAATAATCCCACAGCCTTCTTGTCGTTTGCCAAAGCGGGGCTTAATATCTTTACACATACTATTCTGTCTAAAGCTTTGTGCTTGGCCTTAAATACCGTACCCATGCCGCCTTCGCTGACCTTTTCCAGTATCACGCAGCCGGATATTTCCTGCCCTATAAGTTCCATCTCCGGCCTTTGATGAGGCTGAGTTTTGGATTGCACGGAAGAAGGAGCCTGCGACGCCACCTTAGCCGTAGGCGGTATTTCTTCCCTCTTTAAAGGATTTTTTTTGTTATCTTCTGACATAAATACACCGGCCTTACCTTATTTATCTTTATTTATTCTCTTCAAAATATTTAACCGTCTTGGCAAACAGCTCCTTTACCTCTTTTAACCTCTCTATGGGAAGCCTTATCCCTTTCTTTGTCCAGCCCGTATAGCTCTCGTCTTCTTGCCATTGCCTTAAATCGATGCCTTTGCTGCCCATATAAGAACTTATCCTCAAAACTATAGACAAGCCCTGTTTCTTAGCGTATTTGCCCAACTCGCCTTCTTCTATGGTTTTATAGTCCTCGGGCAAAGCGGCCAAAGCGGCGTTTATCTTGCCCACTATCTCCGGCGAAAGCGTTATCCCCGCCTTCGTCGGACCGCTGTACGTTTCCGACTTGAGATACTTCCTGATAGAAACATATTTATACCCTTTATATGAATCTATGGAAAATTTTATCTCGCTGCCGTCCTCCGAGGTTAAAACCCCGATCAAACTAATCACAGAAAAAGTTGATTCCACCATATAAATCCTCCGATATTACTTCTTTTTAAATAAATTCTTTATGCCGCTCGTCACGTCTTTTACGGTGTTCTTTACATTATCCACCGCCTGCTTGGCCGTCTCTTTCCGGTCCGAACCCAAAAGAGAACTTACCGTCGATACCACGTCCAGTTTGAAAGACGGATCTTCTATACTGCCCCCAACCTTGATATCGGCCGAACCGCTCGCGTTTTTGCCAAGACCGACCTTTACCGTCATATCAAGCTGCTGCGTTACAAAATTAATGCTACCGCTCGTATTTATCGTTGCCAAATCCGAATTTAAGTCCGATTTGTTTATCGTCGCTTTTCCGCCGCCAAGTCTGTAGTCGCCGACTATACTCTTATAACTTACGCTGTCGGTATTAATGTCTGCGCCCGATATTATCTGCGTCGCTTTTAACGCTTTTTGAGCTATCTTTACCGTAGTTAAAGCCACTTTTAAGAATACGGAGCTGTTTATCAACTTGTCGAGGTCCCGTATTTCCCCGTCTGAAGACGCAAAATACACCGTACCGCTGGCTTTGATCATGGTCAAATCAAGATCTTTTACATCCGCCTTAAATGTCAAATTGTCCGTGGAAAAGACATTATTCTCCACCCTTTTTATTATTATATCGGCTTTAACGTCCATCGGCGCCATCTGCAAATCGGAAGCGCCGCTTGATGTCGCCGCCTTATCCGACGAAACCGTTTCCCCCTTCTCTCCGCCCTCGGCGGATGCCAAAAGTTCGTCAAAATCTATGTCTTCCAAGGTAAACTTATCCATATTGAACATAAAATCCACGGCCATCTTCTTATTGTTTTTGTAGGCCAAAGAGGTCTTAAAGTCCGATCCGTCAAACACGCCTTTTATCGTATTGGTTTTAATATCATCAAGCGAATTTATCTTTATCTCCCCGTTAAGCGAAGACAAAATCTTCCCCATCGCCGCCGCGCCTATATCCTTCAAAACTACCGAACCGGTTACCAAGGGCTTATCGGATCCCGCCGATACCGCTTTTATGTCGCCCGTAACGCTCCCTTTCAGCTTAAAGGCCGCCAAAAGCTCTTTTGATATGTCGGAAACCTCAGAAAGATTTACGTTCAAAGAAGTGCTTTCCGCATAAGATATTTCCGGCTTGGAAAAATCGACCGCGGCCGTGTTCTTGATGTAAGATTTGCCCAAACTAATGTCAAATTTGCTTACCTCGGCTTTGGAATTTTCCAAATCGGCGGAAGCCTTGGCTTCCAAGTTTATCACGGGAAGAGCGAAACTCGGAATATCGCCCGAAACAAATTCCGCCGCCAATTCGCTGTCTATGCCGCTTATCTCCCCTTTAAGAGATAAATCCGGCATCTGCAGGTTGGATATTCCACCCGTCATATTTATCCTGAAGCCTTTGTACTCTACGGCAAAATCCGTTATTTCCGCCGAAGCCTTTTCCAATTCCATTCCGGCTATATTGACAATACCCTTTGCCAATATTTTTACGGGAGTTATCTTTATATTGCCCGTATTGACCGACGTGTTGAATGAAAGTTCAAAAGAGAACGGATTATTGTAATCGAAATCGTCTACGGTAAAATTGACGTCTTCGACCGAAAATTCCATCCCGTTTTGCAGGTCTTTATAAGTGACGTCGGAATTTTTTATATATATGTCCTTGGCCGTCAAATCCATCGCCAGGGGGGCGGAAGAAAGCTGGTCCTGCTCAGGCTGAGGCGAAACTTCATCGGCGGAAGCGGGTATCAAATTGTCGAAGTTAAACTTGCCGTCGGCGTTCTTAATTACGTTTATCTCTACGCCGTCAAAACCTATCGTGCTGATTTTTATCTGCTTTTTAAAAAGCGGCATCAATTCCACCTTTACCACCGCGCTGTCGGCCGATATGAAATTGCCCGCCTCAAATCCGCCTTCGTCCGACAATTTGAAAGATTTTATCTTCACTCCGATAAGATTCAACGAAACATCGCTGAAATCTATATCCCTGTTATAATTCTGCGCTACATACTCCTGCGCCATAACTTTTAACTTGGCTAACGGGAACATAAGCTTTAACGCTAAAGCCGCCACGCCAAGCAATACTACGGCTATTACGATTAAAACCGCAAGTATCTTAATAAACTTCTTCATTATTTATCTTCCCCCTCTTAGTGTCTCTGAAAGCGCGGTATCTGTCTATATCAGGCCGCATTTTATTTATCACAAAAACCAAAAAAAGCAAATCGTCGCTAAACCCCAACATCAAAAACAAGGCTTCTGGTATCATATCCAGCGGCAGAGCCAAATAGAGCAAAAACAATCCGCCCCATATAACGCTGCGCCAAGGGATAGGAAACCTCCTTCTTAAAACAGCCCAAAACATCGCCCCGGCGTCTTTTATATCCCTAAACAAAACCGCGGGATTAACGGTAAACTCCGTTTTCTGTTCCGACATTTGCTCCCCTTCTTTCGCCCGAGCTTGAAACCGCCGTTTATTTATCGGCGTCTTTGGCTCCGGCTTGCCTTCTCTCTTTCAGCATTTTTTCCCTTACGCCCGTGGTAGTTTCCACTATATTAAGGGCGTAATCGCCGATCTTTTCAAAACTGGTAAGAATGTCCGTATACAAGGTTATAGCCACCGGCGAAAGCTGCTGCTGAGAAAAATCCCTAGATGTCTTGTCGTCTCTGAAAGAGTGGCGCATCTCGTTAAGTTCGCGTTCCCTTTCCAAAGCCAGCTGCATTACTTTCTCTTTATCCATATCGTAATTAAGTATAGTGGCGCGGCTGTCCTTTAAAATCTTCTTCACTTTCAGGCCGATAGTTTCCAACTTGTCGTAGTCCTGCTCCTCAAAAGCGTTTATGGAGCGGGCTTTCTTCAACAAAATCGCTATTTTATCGCCGTGGTCGGCCATCTTTTCCAGGTAATTGGTCAAATCAAACATGGCCATAACGTCTGTTATCATATCCCGGGAAAGCTGGTCATGGGTGAGGTTCTTCAAGAAATCGTTTATTTTGTATTCCAATACATCGCTGGCTTTTTCTTTAGCGTGGACATCTTCCACCGAGCGTTCAAAAAGTTTGGGCGAATCCGTCTTTATCGCGTGCAAATCTTTGCTTATTATTGTCTCTACCAAGCCCGCCATTCTGTCGACTTCTCTTCTGGCAGCCTCAATAAACAGTTCCGGCGTAGCCGTAACGCCCGCTTTCAAATAGACCAAATCCGTTTGGTCTTCCTCGCTTCGTTTTAAAGGCATAATAGCCATTATCAACTTCTCAAACTGCTTGATAAATATCAGCATCACGCAGGTATTTATTATATTGAAAGTGGTATGAAAAGCCGAAAGGTGATAAGGTATATTCACCAACAACACTTCGGAGCTGGTCCCTTGCGTGCTGCCGGGCACTATCCAATCCACCAAAGAAAGCAGCGGATGGAACAAAGCTATAGCCCATATCACGCCCAATATATTGAACATCATATGCCCCAAAGCCGCGCGTTTGGCTGCCCTGGGCGCGCCGATAGCCGCGATATTGGCGGTAATCGTAGTACCGATATTTTCGCCCAATACCAAAGCGCACGCCGTAGGATAATCTATCAAACCTTTTGCCGCGCAGGTAAGGGTAACCGCCATAACCGCACTGGAAGATTGAAATATAACCGTCAGCACCGTGCCTACCCCAACTACGGCCAAAAGCGACCAAAGCGTATCGGGGCGGAATTTGATAATCCACTCTATCGTAGCGGAAGATGACTGCACGTCCGGTATACCTGATTTTATTAAGGATAAGCCCAAAAACAACAAACCAAAACCCAACATGGCCTCGCCTATTCTGCGCACTATCGGCCACTTGTTTATAAATTGAGAAAAGAACCCCACGCCTATCATAGGCATGGCAAATAAGGCTATATCGACCTTGAAGCCCAACAAGCTGATAATCCAAGCGGTAGTAGTGGTACCGATGTTCGCGCCGAATATTACGCCCAAAGACTGGGTTAAAGTCAAAAGGCCCGCGCTTACAAAACCGACGACCATTACGGTTGTCGCGGAAGAAGACTGTATAATGGAGGTTACCAATATACCGGAAAGCGTACCCGTAAATCTGTTGCCCGTTGCGCCGGAAATAATTTTTCTAAGACGATTGCCTGCGGCTTTCTGCAAGCCGTCGCTCATCATTTTGATACCTAAAAGAAATACTCCCAATCCGCCAAGCAAATTAAAGAAAAGCAATATACCTTCCATTAATCCTCCGCACATATGATATAAATATTGTTAATATCATTATATAATATAATTATTATTTGGATAACAAGGTTTTTAGGGGGGATGTCAATATGAATCTTATAAACGATATTCTAAAAAGCGCCGCTCTTAAAGGCAAGAAAAATTTAAATGAGGCCGACTGTTATAAAATATTAAATCAAATATCCATAAATACTCCCAAAACGGCCGTACTTTCCCCAAAAGATGATATAGCCGATATCCTTAAAACCTTTCCCGGCGACAAAGCGGTTCTTAAAATACTTTCGGACGAGACTCTGCATAAAACCGATAAAGGCGGGGTAAGAATTTTCCCGAAAGAACAGGCCGGAGATGCTTTTGCCCAAATGATTAAAGACTTTCCCGAAGCCAAAAATTTTATGCTGGCGCAATTCATAGACTGCCCGCCGTTTACGCTCGGGCGGGAAATACTGCTCGGCGCCCGTTTTGACCAGGCCTTCGGCCCCGTAATAACCTTGGGGCTCGGCGGAACAGACGCGGAATACCTCGCCAAAAACATAAAAGAGGAAAGCAGAACGGCTTTGACATCGGCTTTAAACGCGGATTTTGACTATTTTGTGGAAAATTCTCTAGTTTGGCGCTATTGCGGCGGCAAAGCCAGAGGCTCAAAAGCGCAAGTATCCAAAGCGCTTTTGGTTGCAGCCGCGAAAAACCTGGCGGACTTAATGCTGGAGTTCAGCCCGCTGAACGAAAAGGCGGAATTCTTTATTGAGGAATTTGAAATTAATCCTCTTTGCGCCTCGCGGGGAGCCTTAACCGCTCTTGACGGAGTGCTGCGCTTCAAAAAAGCGGAATTCAAAATCCCGAAACCGAAAGTGTCAAAAGAAGGGCTTGAAAGCCTCTTAAACCCCAAAAGCGCCGCCGTTATAGGCGTAAGTTCAAAAAAAGTAAATATGGGGCGCATAATCCTAAACAATATAATACAAGCCGGTTTTGACAAAAACAATTTATTCGTAATCAAAGACGGCGAAACCGAAATTGACGGCGTAAAATGCGTAGCGGATTTTGAAAGTCTGCCCCGCAAAATTGACGCTTTGATCTTATCGGTGCCAGCAAATTCCGCGGGGCAGACTTTAACGCAATGCGCCAAAAGCGGAAAAGTAAACGGGGTCGTCCTCATAACCGGCGGCATCGGGGAAAAAGAAGGCTCCGCCGATTTAAGCCGGCAGGTGGAAGAAATTATAAAAGAAGGCAAAAAAAATAATCCCGGATTCACCTTAAACGGGAGCAATTCCTTGGGATTGGTATCCAATCCGTCGCATTTTAACAGCCTTTTTATACCGAAAGAGAAATTTACCCCGCCCCTGGGCGTCAACCCCAATCTGGCGCCGTCGGCCTTCATAAGCCAAAGCGGCGCTTTTATGCTTTCTTCTTTGGGTAAAATGGAGCATATAAAACCGCTCTATTGCGTTATGACGGGCAATCAGCAGGACGCCACCGTAAGCGATTACGCTAAATATCTGATAGAAGAAAATAAAGTAAAACTCTTAATGCTTTATATAGAAGGGCTTAAAGAGAACGAAGGCGAAATATTGCGCCAAAGCCTGCTTAAAGCGAAAGAAAAAGGAATAAGAACGGTTATTTATATGGCGGGGCGCACGCCCAGCGGGCAGAAAGCGGTAATGGGGCATACGGCTTCCATAGCGGGCAATTATCTTACGGCCAAGAAAATACTCGGATCGGCGGGTGCGTTTATGGCCGACAGTTTTGAGGAATTTGAAGATCTCTGCCAAACTTTAAGTTCCCGCTCGGCCGAAAAAATCAAAAACGACAAAGTATTTATGCTCAGCAACGGCGGCTTTGAAACCAGCGGCATGGCCGATAATATCACCGAAGACTCCCCCATAAAGGCGGAAATTCCAAGCGGCGCGCTTAAAGAGGAACTTTGCGCCGTATTGGAAAAATACGGCCTCAGCTCCATAGTGGATGTGCGCAACCCTTTTGATGTAACCCCCATGTGCCCCGACGCCGCCGCTTATGAAATTATTGAAAAAGTGTTAAAAAGCGGCATTTACGGCAGCGTATTGTTTTCCACCATACCGGTAAGCCCGGCTATAAAAACTTTGAAAGAGGAAAACGCCGACTTCCTGATAAAGCTGGCCGAGCTGTCGCGTAAATACGGCGCGCCCATCTTCGCCAGCGTATCGGCCGGGTCCAGGTTTGACTATTACCGCGCCAGCGGGCAAGAAAACGGCCTTGCCGTTTTTGACCACGCCGACAAAGCCGTACGGATAATAGAGAAAATATTAAAAAACAAATAAAACCCTTGACGGCAAATAAAAACCCGTCTTAAAAAGACGGGTTTTTATTTTATTGCGGAAAAAGCTCAGCGGCACGCCTCATATAAAGATGCCGCGCGGAAGGAACTTCTTACCAACGGCCCAGCCATAACTCCCTTAAATCCCAGTGAAATACAAAAATCTTTCATTTCGTCGTACCAAGATTGTTCGGGGTAAGCTTGTACGGGATAATGTCGCGAACTCGGGGCGAGATACTGTCCCAAAGTCAGCAAGTCGACTCCGACGCCGCGCAAATCCTTAAAAACATTTTTTAGTTCTTCATCGTTTTCGCCGAGGCCGACCATAAGGCCGCTTTTTGTTATTAAAGAGGGTTTTATTTCTTTCGCTTTTTTAAGCAAAGCCAAAGATCTTTCGTAAGAAGCGCCCGGCCGTACGGCTTTAAAGAGAGAGGGAACCGTTTCGATATTATGCCCCAAGACGTCCAAACCGCTTTCGATTATCTCGGGAAGAAACTCAAATTTCCCGCCCAAATCGGATATAAGCGGCTCTACAAGACAAAGCGGATTTTGCTTTTTTATTTCCCTAACTACGGCGGCTATATGGCGCGCGCCGCCGTCGGGCAGATCGTCGCGCGTAGGCATGGTAAGGACTAGGTATTTGATTTTCTGCATTTTGACAAGTTCCGCCGCGCGCAAAGGTTCCTCTTTCGAAGGCGGCAGGGGCTTTGCTTTGGTTACGGCGCAATATTTGCATGCGCGGGTGCACAGACTGCCGAGTATCATTATGGTAGCCTCGCCGTGGCAGAAACATTCCCCCCTATTTGGGCAGCGCGCCTCTTGGCAGACGGTGGGCAGCAAATTTAAATTTAGACTTTTCTCAATTATTTTAGCGGCGGAAGTATGATAAGCGGCTTTATTTTTAGCCGCCATATCTTTTAGCCATTTAGGTATTTCTCTCATAATAGTATAATTATAATAAATGCGAAGATTTATTACACTACTGTTACTCTTGCTCCTGACGATACCGCTGGCCGCCTCTCAACAAGACATAAAAGAAGCGGCGGATTTGTATTTCAATTTTAAGCAGGAAGAAGCCCTGGAAAAGTTTATAGAAATATCCAAAGAAACAGGCGACAGGGACGCTTTTCTTAATGCCGTATACATAGCGCTGGAGCTCGGCGATACCAGGCTTGCCGTAGATACGGTAAGCATAGCGCTGAAAAAATTCCCGCTGGACGGCGAAGTTCTGGAATTCGCCGGCGAAGCCTACTTGGCGGCGGGCTATTATCTTAATGCGGAAAACGTATTCGCGCGTCTTAACGAAAACAACAATAAAACCGCTTTTTACTACATAAGTTTAGCCCGCGCCCAAATGGGTATGGGGCAATACGATTTGGCCGAAATCAATTTAAAACAAGCCGCGGCTGGCGATCAGCATACCGCTTTGGCTAATTTTATGTTGGGAGAATTATACTCCCAAAAGAAGCAATACCGCAAAGCGGCCGATCATTACAAAAAGGTAATAAAATATGACTCCCAATTCATAGAAGCCAAGGAACGATACGGCGATATGATGGTAAAACTTAAACGCTATAAAGAGGCATACAGCAATTATTCCAGCGTGCAGGCGGCGGATTCTTCCGACGACAAAGTAAAAGAATCCTTGGAAAAGCTCAAGGACTATGCCCCCAAAGAACATATCAATATTTTAAGCATACCCGAAACGCCCAAAACGCATACAATAGTAAAGAAACCCATTTCTTTCCATGGCGTTCTGCCGGAAATACGGGTGGGATTAGGCGCCAAGATAAACGGCGCGCCCGCCCCCGTAAAGCGGGTAGAGTTTTCCACCTCGCACAGATTTAGGGCGGAAACCAAAAACGGAAAAGTGCTGAAAAGAGGCGCAAACAATAAATTCTGGACGGTAGAGATAATAAACGGCAAGGCCTATTTAATATCGCCCGGCGGACAGAAAACCGCGTTCCAAGGCGACAGAATAAAAATAATGCAGGACTCAACCGACGAAGCCGGCCATACCACCATACTCAAGAATATGCTTGTAGGCCACGGCACCACTTGGGCCGGGCGGGAAACCAAAGAGTACCGCGGCTATATAGAATTTGTATACAACAAATCTATAGAAGGCTTTATAATAATCAACCATGTTAATATAGAGGAGTATGTTTTTGGCGTAATAGGCTCGGAAATGCCCAGCACCTTCCCCATAGAAGCCCTAAAAGTCCAAGCCGTAATAGCCAGAACTTACGCAATAAAAGCTCTGGGCAAACACAAACGTTGGGGATATGACGTATGCGACACTCAAAACTGCCAAGTATACGGCGGCGTAAAAGCGGAAAGGGAGCGCACAAACGCCGCGGTAGAGGCTACAATGGGCAAAGTAATCACTTACAAAGGGAAACCGATAGAAGCGGTATTTTCCTCAAATTGCGGCGGATATACGCAAAGCAGCAAGGAGGCGGGCTGGTTCCCGCACGATTATCTCCAGCCGGTATCGGATTACAAGGATTTAAATGAGGACAATCTTCAGCCCTATCACTTTAAAGAGCTATTGCAGCAGCCGCATCAAGCCTACAGCAGATATTTCAATAATGTGAGCCCCGCGGCCTTCCGATGGACGAGATATATAGACGAATCGCGCCTTAGAACAATAATAAACCGCAAGAAACATATCGGCTCGATAAAAGCCATCGTACCTTTAAACAGAGGACGATCGGGCTACGTCAACGGGGTAAAGATTATCGGCACCAGAGGCACTCTGACTCTTACCAAAGAACACGAAATAAAGAAATATTTGGCTTTAGGGCTATTAAGAAGCACCTATTTTATGGTTCAGCCCAATTATGAAAAGGGCAAAGTGAAATCCTTTATATTTTATGGCGGAGGCTGGGGGCACGGCGTCGGACTATGCCAAACGGGCAGCGGCGGCCGGGCGGAAGCCGGGCAGGATTACGAACAAATACTCAAACACTATTATACCGGTACGGAATTAAAAGACATACGCCAAAAGTAAGTTTATTTTTTGCGTTTATAAAACGGACAAAAACCTCTAAGAAACTGTCTTATCCCCTCTCTCGGAAGCCATTAAACTTTGGAAATCCAAAGAGTTTCCATAAACAAAGAGTATAAACCAAATCTTGAAAGGAATCTTCCCCCAAAATAAAACCTGGTTTGAAATATTTTTACTACTCCAAATAATAGGCTAAATGTAATATATATACCTTTTCGGGCCCAATTCTTTAGGAACGGCTAAAATCCTACGGCAAAAAAATCATTTACCATTTAAAAACTTTACTAAGATCTCAGGATAGCGCCAATAAAGCGATAGGGCTTCCCAAAAGAAAGTTTTATTCTTTTCCCGCGCCCGCACTATTTTTGTCGTTCAAATATTAGGGTATAGAAACAATCGCTAAGAATAGGATTTTATATTTGAAATAACAAAACCAAAGCATCATCAACTTATTTTTGATTTTTAAAAACTCCACCGCTAGGAATAGAAACTCGCATATTTAAAGATTATATTTTGACAGGGAAGATAGTCCTTATATATAATTCCGAACACATATCACCCCGGTTATGCCGGGGGGCTAAAAACAAAAAATACGGGCGGTATTCATTCCCGCCCGTATATAAACCTCATTTGCTCAAGTTGTCAAAAAGGACATGCCGGCGGAGTCGGACTGGCGGAACAAGCGCTCCACGCAGACCAAGAACCGTTCCAGCAGAACTGCCTTATCTTATAGTTGGCCGGTGTGCATGCGGTGCCCATAGAGCTGGTATCTTTCTGCTTGGTACCTATCGTACAAGCGCATTTCGAGCACCCGCTATAGGATTTATCCCCATACATTTTCTTCGCGGTACCGCAGTAGTTTGCCCCGACTTTGACATTACATCTGCCCAAGTCATAACAAGCGCTATAGTCATAAGAGACATCCTCCTCTCTTGTCGTTCCGCAGGATCCTGCGCGCGAAGATGCGGTATTGTTGCAGTATTCCTTATAATCCTTTTTAGCAACCCGCCCGCCCGCGGTATATCCGCGCGGACAAACTTGGCCGCCGTTGGATGCCGCCTTATAGCAGCTGGAGTAGTCATAAGTCACATCGCCGATCCTAGTGGTTCCGCAATATCCGGAGTTTTCCGTATTAGAATCTGAACAATACTCTTTATAGTTCTTTACGCCGACTTTCCCGCCCGCGGTATAGCCGCGCGGACAAACTTGGCTGCCGGTCGACTCGGTCTTATAACAATTGGAGTAGTTATAAGTCACATCTTCGATCTTTGGCGTTCCGCAGGCTCCTTGCGTCGCGGTAGCGGTATTGCCGCAGTACTCTTTATAGTTCTTCACGCCGACGTTCCCGCCCTCGGTATAGCCGCGCGGACAAACTTGGCTGCCTTCATAGGCCGCCTTATAGCAGCTGGAGTAATCATAAGTCACATTAGCGGTCCTGGTCGTTCCGCAGGCGCCCTCCGTCTCTGTAGCGGTATTGCCGCAATATCTTCTATAATTCTTCACGCCGACGTTTCCTCCCACTGTATAGCCGCTCGGGCACGCCTGGCTGCCGGTCGACTCCGTATTATAACAGGCGGAGTAGTCATAAGTCACATCGCCGATCCTAGTGGTTCCGCAATATCCGGAGTTTTCCGTATTAGAATCTGAACAATACTCTTTATAGTTCTTTACGCCGACTTTCCCGCCCGCGGTATAGCCGCTCGGGCAAGTCTGTCCTTCGTCCGAGGCAGTCTTATAGCATTGGGCATAATTATACCATTGATAAGCTGTAGTCCCGTCAGCCGTACCCGCGGCGTTGGCAAAGTGTCTGAGAGAGCCCGTGCCGACGTTCCCGCCCGCGGTATAGCCGCTAGGGCACGCCAACCCGTTATTGACTTGATCATAGTAGCAACCTTGATAGTCCGCCGTAGAATCTATCGTAGTCGTGCTCGCGCTGCAGCTTGAGGTTGACGTCGCATTCTGATCCGTACAGGTGTATCTCATGCCCGCCAAGTTACCCGTAGCCGTACCAAACTTATAGTTGCTCGTATCCGAACAGGAGGCCGCCTCACCGGCTACTTCCTTGTAACAGCTGGTCAGATTATACGTACTGCTCATCGTAGTCTGGGATCCATTGGCAAATACTTGTACGGTATCCGTTCTTACAGAGCTTCCGTTGTATTCGCTCGGGCACGCCTGGCCGCTCTCAGTCGGATGCGATAAGTAGTAACAGTTGGAAAGAGCGTCTGACCAAGAGGTCGTACCGCCAGAATAATGTCTTCTGGTGGCGGTGCCTAAATTGTAAGTGACGCTATACTCGGAACAACTGTCGGTGGAATCATAATAGCACTGCGTAGCTACCGACGGCCATTCCGTATATCTTGTACCGTTCCCGGCCTCGTTAGACCACTCCCTCTTGGCTATAAAGCCTTGATTAAAGGTGGAGCTGTACTCCTCGCAAGAGGTGGCGTCCACGTCTCTATAGCACTGAGCGTAATTTAAAACGCTGTTCCAAGCCTCGGCCTTGCGTTCCGAGGAGCATAAACCTTCCGCCGTTTGAGCCGTATCTTCGCAATAATATTTATAGTATACGCTATTAGTCGCGCTTCCTTCACTATAAGCGGCCGGGCAATCCACGGCGCCGATAACAGGCGTGGAATCTTCGCGGTAGCAGGCGCTGTAGTCATAAGTAACTTGAGTGCTGTCGCCGTCAAGGGAGCTGATTATTACCGTTTTCTTGGTAGCGGTGCCGGAATATCCGCTGGGGCAGCTTGCGCTGACTATATTAGCTTCAGACACGCAGGAATCGCCCGAACGGGTATAACCGGAATTACAGGCATAGGCGCAGCTGTCGCTGACGCCCCCATGCCCCGTGAAATAAGCCTTCGAAGGTTTCCTGGTACAAGCGCTTTCGGCGCAGCCCGTAGCGGATGTGCCGCCGTGGCCCGTCCAGTATTTACCCACCGTTTTATTAGTGCAAGCCGCGGAAGGACAGGTCGGAGAAACGTTTCCAAAACCGGTCCAGTATTGGCCTACGGTCGTATTCGTACACTGTTCAAGCGGGCAGGAATCGGAATCCCCAGGCGTACCGGCGCCAGTCCAATAATACCCCGTAGGTTTATTGGTACAATTCGATACCGCGCAACCCGTAGGGGAAGCGCCGCCTGAACCGCTATAGTATTCTCCCGCGGACACCGTATTGGTACAATCAGCCAACGCGCAACCCGTAGCCGAAGTACCGCCATGGCTCGTCCAATATGTGCCCGGTTCGGCATTTGTGCAGTCGGCCGAAGGACACGCGGCGGATGTGCCGCCGTGGCCCGTCCAGTATTGGCCTATGGTTTCATTTGTACACTCGCTGTTTTCGCAGCTGGTTTCGGTTACTCCGCCGCCGCTGGTCCAATAGTATCCTGTAGGATTATTGGTACAGGCCGCTACCAAACAGCCCGTAGGTGAAGTGCCTTCCACCCAACCGGCCTGCTTCGCGGTTTTGCTGAAACTCGTATAATACTGGCCTATATCCGCGTTGGTACATTTCAATACGGCGCAGGTCGGCCCGGTGCCGCCGTGGCCCGTCCAATAATATCCTATCGGCTTATTGGTGCATATTTCGTCAGGACATATTGATGAGGTGAGGCCGTTTCCTGTCCAGTATTTACCTACCGTTACATTGGTGCAAGTTTCGCAGCTGCCGGTATTCCAATACATACCCGGCAAAGAACATTCTGTCTCACAGGTCGCGCCATAGAAATAGGTATAACAATCGCAAGTGCCGGTATTCTCAAAATCTACGCTGTAAGACGGGGTAGGCTCGCCGTCACAAACCTCGGGGCTGTTCTTCGTCCCGTGATAGGAACAATATTGAGAATTGGGCTGGCTTGTGGGCGGTACGGGAATTTCCGTACACGCAAGCCAATCTTCACATTGGCCTAAGCCGTCGCAGGTTTTCTGACAGGTTCTCGTCTGGCTGCCGCAAGTGCCGCAGAACTGTACGGTTTCAGGAACTTTAATATAGTTAGGGGCCGTGCAGACGCCCGTCCATTCACCGGTCACATACTCGCCCGTAGAGAGATTGCATTCCACGCTTCGGACTTGTATTCCGCAAGTTCTTATATTGTCCACATCGGCGCATTCTCTCTCCGCTTGAGGTTTTTCGCCCGTACAAAGTTTATAATCGCATTCCCCCCATTGTCCATCGGCTTGGCAGGTCTTCGTTCCACTCCAAAGACAGGTATCGGTTGAAGTTTCCCCGGGGCAGCAGGAAAAATTGTTTACGCATTCACCTACGGAAGAAACCATCCATTCGCCCGTACTCTGGTTGCAAGTTACCGTTCTGGTTTGAATGCCCATATATTGCCCGTTGCTGCATTTTGTTCCGCAGCCTACGGTTACGCTCGGTTTTGACGCCTGCGAACACTCGCAGGAATTGGTTTCGCTGCAGTCCGTTTCTTCGCAAGAGTTCTCGTCTATACAAGCAGACCATAACCCGGTTGTCCATTGGCCCGTAGAAGTATCGCAGGTTACGCTCCTTGTTCTTACGCCTTTGTAAGTAGACCCGTTGACGCAATAGCCGCAGCCCTCTCTGTCCACCGAGGCGGGGCGCTCCGACTCTTTACAGGTTTGGTTGATGCAATCGCTCCAGTCGCTCCAATAGCTGGGGCAGCCTTCCAAACATTTCTTAATTTGGACTCCGCCGTTACCGCAAGCCTGGGTTATTATACGCCCCTGTATACATACGCTGTTTGTACTTATACAGGTGCCGTTTTCGCTAAGACATTTGTCGAAAGAACAGCTTATTACCGAAGGCGGAGTTATGGCGGAGGCCTCCTCTTCTTCCGAGACAAACTCGTTACACCCTATCGGCACCGCAGAGACTATTCCGTCCAACAGCTTACACCCCTCGCCGCTGCAGCCGGTTTCGTCGGTATTGAAATTTCTGTATATGGTCACATCGTCTTCGGGACGAGATGCCACTACGCAGGTGTTCTGCAAAGTATACGTAAAGTTGCCGGCTTTTACCCCCTGCATGCTGCTCTCGATATTTCCGGTCAGCCCTTCTACAGGGAGAGCCAAATCATTGAAACTTGACGCATATCCCGATCCCGCCACATAGTTAGCCTGCTGCTTTGAAGCCGCTATCTCCAGCACGTTAAGAGCGTCGCTCATCCTGCTCTTTTGGACGGAACGGTTGTAAGCCGGCAGCGCTATCGCCGCCAAGATCCCGATAACAAGCACCACCACAAGCAGTTCAACCAACGTAAATCCGCGCCCAAAAGCGCGTACGGGCTTGGGGGCCCATACGGATTTCTCTTTATCGGACTGGCCGTAAAGACCGCCCGAAAAGGACTTCCAGATATTGCTTAAGAAGCTATATATTACCTTTAAATATTTATTCATAAAGATCTCTCTTTTAAACAATTTGACTAAAATAAACAAAAGCATACAGGGCCTTGCTCGACGTAGATTGACCGCAAAAAGCGCTTAAACACAAGAACCCTACTATTAGTATACAAGAAATACCCCCGTTTTTCAACACTATTTAACGCCTGTTTCGAGAGGTCTTTTATCCTTTGCCATGGGGCTTATTTTCCCTCCAAAATCAGCCTCTAAATCCTTGATTTTATAAATAAATATTTCCCCCAAAAATCCTTTTGGACATTCCCTTAAACAATGGCTAAAATGACAACTATACCTCGCCGGAACGAAGGGTTGTATATATAAAAAAAATCGGCCCACTTTTTAAAAATCGGGCCGATTTTCCCAAAACGCTTTGTCTTGCCTATTTGCGCCGCAGGCTTACAAAGAATGGGTTTCCAACTTGTTAATTTTAGTTTTGACAGCCGTTTTCGAATTGATTCTTTTGGGCTTAAATTTTGACCTGGCCGAGGAATTCTCGCTTTGAGAATAACTGTTTGGGGAGCTTTCGGAAGCGTTCTGCGCTTGTTGCAGCGCTTGTACAGCGGCGGGATTCGCCCCCTGCTGCTGCATCATTTTTGTTATTCCGTCCATATCGAAGCCCTGCGGCAAAGCGCCCGCCGCCGGAATAGCGGTCGGCTGTTGGCTATTCTGAGGATTAACCGCCTTTGACGAGCCTGTATCGGCGGCCCGCTTCTTGGCCGCGTCGTCGTCCAATTGCTTCTTCAAATTCTGCTTTATCGCGTTTCTATCTATTATTACCTTGCCGGATTTGTCGCGCGGCATATTCTTATACTTTATGAAATCTTCTATTACCTTAACGACTTCTTTTCTGTTGTTTAACCGCGCTATATCCAACGCCGTTTGATTGTTAGTCGTTTTCTTATTGTAATCGGCGCCCAGGGTTAATAAAGCGTTGACTACTATATCGTCTCCCGTATATGCGGCCCAATATAAAGGACATTGCCCCAATACGTTACAAATGTTTACGTTTGTATCGTCTATGCTTAGAATTTCCTTAACCATATCGCGATTATTGGCCCGCAATGCATACAAAAGCGGCGTCATTCCTTGTTTGTTTTGGGCATTGATATCCGAACCGTACGCCACCAAATCCTTGAAACTTTGCATATCGCCCCGCGCCGTGGCTATCATTAAGGCCGTATTGCCGTTTGCGTCTTTCTGTTTGGGATCCACGCCCACCCTAAGCATAGCGCTTACGCCCACATTGTTCCCGGCGTAAGCATAGCGCATTAGACTATCGAACGTCGCCCCGGTTCTCGCACCGTTAGCCGTGAGAAATTCCATTATATCCTTATTTTTGTTATTTATACTCTCGCTTAAAGCGCTTACGCCCCTGCGGCTCCTAGCGTTTATATCCGCCCCCGCCGAAAGCAACATCCTTATCATATTGGCATTATTGTTGCGGGCGGCTTTTATTATCGCCGTCTCATTTGTGCGTTCGTCGCGCATATTAACGTCGGCGCCCAAACTCGCTATCAATGCCGCTATTTCGTAATTGTCCTTTTCCGCGGCTATCACGATCAAGGGCGACCCCTTCGAGGTGGGCACGTCCGGATCTCTTAAATCTTCCTCTATTCTTATGATGGCGGTCTGGTAGTCCCCTTCTTCCAAATATGAGGCTATCTCGTCAGGCAGATCCTGCGGCGAAGATAATTCCAAACTTGATATTTTTATCTTACCTTTCTTGTCGGAAGACCCCGATCTGAAAGTATATATGGTAAGCAGTAATAACGGTAAGATGAGTAATCCGCTAAGTAGTAATTTAAAGTCAGGCTTCTTCATTTTTTCCCCTTTAATTCTTTGGCCTTGCCTTTATTTCTTGTCCAAAGCATTATAGTAAGCCAAAGCTTCTTTCGCCGCCGCCTGCTGCGCCGCTTTCTTGTTATGGCCTTTCCCTCTGCCTAGTTCCCTGCCAAGCAAAGTAACCATAACGGTAAAAGTCTTGTCATGTTCCGGCCCGACGGTCGAGACCACCTCGTATTCAGGCGCGCCTTTGCCCCGCTTTTGCAGATATTCCTGCAATATGCTCTTATAATCGCCGCCGTCGGCTTCTATCTTTTGCGTCTTAAGCCACTTTAGTATCAATCCCTTAGCGGCTTCAAACCCTCCGTCGAGATAAACGCCCCCCACCACCGCTTCCATCGCGTTTGAAAGTATACTTTGCCGTTCTCTGCCTCCGCTGGCGATTTCGCCTTGGCCTAAAAACATATAATCGCCCAGCTTTAACTTCAAACCCCAAAAATATAAATTACGCCTGGAAACTAAATTGGCCTTTATCTTGGAAAGCACTCCCTCTTCTTTAGCGTCCAGCAATTTGTATAAATACGCCGCTACTACCAAGCCTAGTACGCTGTCGCCCAAGAACTCAAGCCGTTCGTTATCTTTATTGTGCCTGTATTCGGCCGCGTACGACTTGTGAGTGAGTGCTTCCCTTAAAATATTCTTATCCGCGAAAGTATATCCTAATACTTTCTCTAAATCAACAAACACTTATTTGGCTGCTTTGGCTTTAATGTGTTCCAAGGCTTCGCCTACGGTTTTGATTTTTTCGGCCTGCTCGTCGGGAATTTCGATGTCAAATTCTTCTTCAAGCGCCATAATAAGTTCTACCGTATCCAAAGAATCCGCTCCCAAGTCATTGACGAACTGAGCTTCCGGCTTTACCTGATCCGGCTCTACCCTAAGCTGCTCTACAATGATATTTTTTACTCTTTCTTCTATATTCTTCGCGTCCATTTTTTCCTCCGTTCTAAACAGAAAACTTTTATTATATGTATAATCCGCCGTTAACCGCTAATACTTGTCCGGTTATGTAGCCCGCATTTTCTGAGGCTAGAAATACCGCCGCTTGGGCGATATCTTGTACTTCCGCAAATCTCTTGAGAGGTATACTTTGCAATATAGCCTCCCGCAAATCCTCTTTCAAAACTTCCGTCATCTCCGTCTTGACAAAGCCCGGCGCTATCGCGTTTACCCTTATATTCCTGGACGCCAGTTCCTTTGCCAAAGATTTCGTCAAGCCTATCAGGCCGGCCTTAGACGCGCTGTAATTGGCCTGCGCCGCATTGCCGCTTTGGCCAACTACCGACGACATATTTATTATACTGCCGCTGCGCTGCTTTATCATCTGCTTAACAGCGGCCTTGCTCATTAAAAAAGCGCCCTTCAAATTGACCGAAAGCACCGCGTCCCAATCGCTTTCGCTCATTCTCATAAGCAAAGTGTCGCGAGTTATGCCGGCATTGTTTACCAATATATCTATTCTACCAAAATGTTTGATGACATCTGCTATAAAATTATCGCAATCGCCGCCCTTTGATACATCCGCCGCAAGCGCCAATATCTCGCCGTTAGGATATTTCCCCAGCAGATGTTCTTTGGCCTTGCTTATCCCGGCTTCGCCGGTGCCGCATATCGCCACTTTCGCGCCTTGCGCCAAAAAAGCCTCGGCTATCCCTAAACCTATGCCTCTGCTCGCGCCCGTTATTACGGCTGCTTTGCCTTCCAATAACATTATTCTTCTTCCTTTATCTTATCAAACACGGGGCCAAGCGCTTTTACCGCCTCGCCTATCGCTTTTACCGCGTTGGAGTGCACCAAGCGCCCCGCTACCCTTATCGAGTTGTATATCGCCACTTCATTGGATTTGCCGTGGCATATTATTACCGGCCCGTTTACGCCAAGCAAAGGCGCTCCGCCGTAAGTGTCGGGGTTGGTTTCGTTCTTTATCGCCTTAAAAGCCGGTTTAGCCAATAAAGCGCCCAACATCGCCAAGGGCCGCTTCTTTATCTCTTTCTTTATCATCTCGAAAAGAGATTTGGCCAATCCCTCAGATAATTTCAATACTATATTCCCGACAAATCCGTCGCATACCACTACGTCTATCATTCCCGTATGGACGTCCCGCCCTTCTATGTTGCCGTAGTAGTTTATCCCCAAATTCTTTATGTGTTTGGTCACTTCCTTCACTAGGAGATTTCCTTTCCCTTCCTCCTCCCCTATCGAAAGAAGCCCCACCAGCGGGCTGGCGACTCCATACGCTATATTGCTGTATATGCTGCCCATCACCGCAAATTGAAGCAGATTTATCGCTTTGCAGTCCGCATTCGCCCCGGCGTCAACCACCAACGAAACGCCCCTCTGCGTCGGCATCGGAGATGCTATCGCCGGCCTGTCTATACCTTTTATACGCCCTAGACCAAATAAGCCGGCCACCATAGTCGCGCCGGAATTACCGGCCGATATCATGGCGTCGGCTTTGCCCGTCTTGACTAAATCGGCGCATACCACTATGCTGGCGTTCTTCTTGCCGCGGCACTCCCGGGCGGGCGAGGCCGCCATATCTATAAATTCCGGCGCGTGTATTATTGATATTTTGCTCTCGTCATATTTGCCGGCCAAGTCAAGCTCGCGCTTGATTAAGTTGCTGTCGCCGACCAATATCACGTCGAAACCAAAATCCTCAACCGCTTTTAAAGCGCCGAGGACATTTGGTTTCGCGCCGAAATCTCCGCCCAAAGCGTCAAGTGCTATACGCATATTTGTTTATTTCGCCGTTTCGGCTTCTGTCTTCTTCGCTTTTACTTCAACCACCGGCTTGCCGTCATAAAATCCGCATTTCGGGCAGATATTGTGGGGCAGCCTCATCTCTCCGCAATTGGCGCACGGTACTACGTTTATCGCTTCCAATTTAGAATTGGCTGATCTCCTCAAATCTCTTCTGGATCTGGTGTGCTTTCTCTTTGGATTAGGCATTTCTTCTTCCTCACTTAAACCGGCGCTTTTACACGCCTTTACTTTTTTGAAATTTTTTCTTTTAAACAGGCAAACTGCGAGAAACTCGGCTCCTTGCAGTCGCAATGGACCTCGTTCCTGTCGCATCCGCAATACGGACACAAACCCTTGCACTCCTCAGAACACAAATTCCTCGTCCCGCCAAGCAGCGCCAGCGTTTGCCTGATTAAATACATTATATCAATTATTTCCGATTTAGTGGAATATAATTGACTAAACTTCTCGTTAAAACTCTTCTCGAATTCTTTCAGGCAGCGGGAACATTCCACCTCCCTTATCCCGCTTATATCCCCGTTTACCAATATTTCCTTCGACAATATCGAAAAGCTGAGCTTCGTCTCTATCCGTTTGATTTTTCCGGCGAAATCTTTGCAATCTTCAAAATCCGAGGGATTTAGCAAAACCGAGCATTTCAGCCCGCCCATAGCCTTTATGTCTTCAGTCTTGAATATCAAATCGGAAGGAATCTCGTATTCGCTGTATTTCATAAGTGGCCTTTATATAACTTTATCTATCTTTGAAGCGTCGGGCAAGCCCATTCCCTGCCACTGAGGCAGCAAATTGGGCTGAGCCTCGCTTATCTTGCCCATTATCTCGCGCACCTTCGCGGGCGGAGGCAAAGAGCCGTATTTCTTTTTATACGCTTCCATTATCAAAGCCGCCATCCCGCTTATGTACGGCGCGGCAAAAGAAGTTCCTTGAACCCAACTGTAACCGTTGTCCAAGGCCGGCGCGTATATAGCCGAAGCCGGCGCCACAAAAGCTACTCCCGCGCCGTAGTTGGAACTTTCAAATATCTGCCTCGTGGGTCTGAGACCGCCTACAGCTATCACAAAATCATAAGCCGCGGGATAGGCCAATTTGTTGGCGTGGTCGTTGCCCGAGGGCGCCACTATCACTATCCCGGAATCATACGCCGCCTTTAAAGCTTTATAGACGACCTGGTCGTCTCCGTCCAGACCGTAGCTTATGTTTATTACGCTTATGGGGTTGCTCTTATGCGTTTTATTATAGTCCAGTATGCTCTGAACAGCTTTACCTATATTTATATTATTGGTTTTGCCTTGATTGTCAGTTATTTTATAAACCTTCATCTTAACGTGCGGCGCCACGCCGGAAAATCCGCTCCCTTCAGGCCCGCATCCGCCCAGTATACCCGCTATCGCAGTACCGTGGCCGTAGGCATCATATTCATAGTCCACGCCCGATATATTTAAGATGTCAACCGCGCCTTCGCAAAACTGCTCGTGTTGAACCACCCCGGAATCCAATACCGCAACCACTATGCCCGCGCCTGTATAAGGAGTATTATCAAAGCCCATGGCGCTTATACCCCAATTCTTAAATTGAGGATTAGCTTTATCGGCGAAAGAAGGATTGTACCCCCCGCTGACCACCGTAACCCGATTATATATAGGGATATTGGAAGATGTAGGTCTATCATACACATATACGGCATTGCCGTTTATCTTTATTTGCTTTACGCCGGGTACGTTTATTACGCTTACGGGGCGATTGTTATAGGGGGTTTTTTTATCCGAGTCCGTCTTCTTTTGCTTAGGGAAGGTGCCGCGGTTCATATCTTTAAGGCTCCTTTGAGCGAAGCTTGAAGACAAACCCAAAATCAAAACCGCAAAACAAACCGTCGCCTTGATAAAGATATTTGACATAAAATTCTCGCTCCTTATCGGAAAAAATGCCTTTGTTGGCAAAATATAAACTATAATATAATTATAAATTATTCAAGGAGGCAATACAAACCTATGAAAAAGTTGTTAGCGTCTTTTATTTTAGTGGCCTCATTGGGGTTGGCAGCCTCGGCTCAAAGCCCGGTTAAGCTATCCCTTTATGATACCATTGCTTGGCCTCAAACCGATTACACCAACGTGTCTTTGGGTTTGATTGACAATAATACACCCGTAATTCATGGCGTAGATTTAAATTTTATTTCCGCCAGAGCCGAAGAAATGCACGGCCTTCAAGCCGCATTCGCCTACTCCAGAAGCTATGAAATGCGCGGATTACAATCGGCCATTTACACAATATCCAAGGATGCCGTCGGCGTACAATGGGGTCTTTTGAATGTTTCGGATAATTTAACCGGCGTACAGTGGGGTTTAGTCAACGTGAACGATATGGAAGCTTTAGGCGCGCAAATAGGCGCGGTAAACTTCGCGCAAAATATGACGGGGCTTCAGTTCGGTTTTTACAATCAAAGCCAATATTTTAAAGGTTTGCAGCTCGGCTTCGTGAACAACACAACCGTAA
Source organism: uncultured Elusimicrobiales bacterium (assembly GCA_944324675.1). GTDB lineage: Bacteria > Elusimicrobiota > Elusimicrobia > Elusimicrobiales > Elusimicrobiaceae > Proelusimicrobium. The sequence goes on from CALUXE010000001.1 coordinate 33,425, forward strand.
TAGACAGAGGCCTGCAAATAGGTTTCGTCAATATAATCAAAGACGGGGGCTGGTTCCCGGGAATGATATTCGTAAACGGAAGATTTTAACCAGAAAACAAAGAGCCGGCAAAACTGCTACTGCCGGCTCTTCTCTTTTATAAACATCTCAGTACAAACGCATAGGCCCCAAATAAAAAAATACGGAAAGTCTATTTATGGTATAATATCTGTAAGCGGGATAAATGAAGCGAAAAAATCAGTAAATCAAATGCCTCGTTTACGAAGCTTTGGCAGCGTGCCGCTATGGATAACCTCTATCCAAATTTTGGCCCGCGCCGACATAAGGAGATAATTAAATGAGCAATATATCAATGAAGGCTATGTTGGAAGCCGGTGTTCACTTTGGCCACCAAACCTCAAGATGGAATCCTAAAATGAGCCGCTATATCTTCGGCGAAAGGAACGGCGTACATATCTTAGATTTGCAGAAAACCGCAAAGGAATTAAAGAAAGCCTGCGCCTACATTAAAGAAGAAGCCAAGAAAGGTTCTAAATTCTTATTTGTGGGTACAAAAAAACAAGCCCAGGAAGCCATAAGAACCGAAGCGCTGAGAGCGGGCTGCCCTTGCATACACGAAAAATGGCTGGGCGGCACTTTAACCAATTTTCAGACGGTAAGAAAATCCGTTGAAAGAATGGCCGAACTTGAAAAATGGGAAGAAGAAGGCGTACTTAAAGCCATATCCAAAAAAGAAGCTTCAAGATTAACCAAAGAAATGAACCGCTTAAGAAAACTTCTCAGCGGCATAAGGGAAATGAAAACTCTCCCTGACATACTTTTCATCATAGACCCGGTTGATACGCAAGGCGCCGTAAAAGAAGCCAAAATATTGGGCATACCCGTAGTGGCCGTATGCGATACCAACGCCGATCCCGACGACATAACCGTACCTGTGCCCGGAAATGACGATGCCGCCAGATCAATAAAATTGTTCTGCATGGCCGTTGCGGATTCTATTATTGAAGGAAGGAACGAAGCCAACGGCTCGAACGCCGAACAGAAAGTTGAAACTGAAGCCGCAAAAGAAGCCGCCGCGGAAGAGAAACCTGTTGAAAATCCCGTAATGGCCGAAGCCTTGAGCGCCGCCGTTGAGGAAACCCGGAAAGAAGTGGAAGCCGAAGCGGAAGCCATCGTGGCCGAAAAGGCCGAGCCCGCGGAAAACGAAGCTCAAACCAAGGAAGAGGAAAAAGAGGTAAAAACCGCTAAGAAGCCCGCGGCCAAAAAGAGCGCGGCCAAAAAACCGGCCGCAAAAAAGACCGCGGCTAAAAAAACGGCTAAAGCCAAAGAGGAAACGAAAAAAGAAGCGGAAACCCCTTCCGAAGAAAAGGCCGCTTAACTTTTAAACCTTGTCCGCCCGTTTGGCGCGGGCGGACAGAATTTTAACAGGAGAATTTATGTCAAGTTTGGAAAATATTAAACTTTTAAGAGAAAAGACCGGCGCCGGGCTCGGCGCTTGCAAACAGGCCTTGGCCGAATGCAATAATGATGTTGAAGCCGCTGTAACTTTCCTGCGCAAAAAAGGTTTGGCCGATATGGCTAAACGCGCCGGCCGCGAAACTAAAGAGGGAAGGGTTTCTATAAAAGTCTCTGACGACGGCAATACCGTAGCGATGGCTTATTTGGGCTGCGAGACGGATTTCGTAGCCAAAACAGCCGACTTTATCGGCCTCGTGGACAAAATAGCCGACTACATGCTCCAAAACCCCGATGTGGCCGACTATACAAAAGATGAAAAGATTACCGCTATGATACATGAACTCGCCCCGAAATTTGGGGAGAATGTATCCTTTAACAAAGCCGTCTGCTGGAAGAAAGGCGAAGGCTGCGGCGTAATAAATTACTATCTGCACTCCGACAATAAAAAAGCCGCTTTGGTTGAAATCACCTGTGACAAGACCGACGGCTGTTGCGGCAAAAAAGAAGAAATAAAAGATTTCGCCCGCTCTATCGCCATGCAGGCCGTAGGTATGGTTGCCCAGTACTTAAACGAAAGCGAAGTGCCGGCCGATGTCATTGAGAAAGAAAAAGATATCGCCGTAACCCAGGCCAAAAATGAAGGAAAACCCGAAGCCGCTATTGAGAAAATGCTCCCGGGCAGAATTAAAAAATTCTTCAAAGATGTATGCCTGCTGGATCAGCCTTCAATAAAGGACAACAAAAAGTCCGTACAGGACATAATTGACGAGGAAAGTAAAAAACTGGGCGTCAATTTAAAGGTGACGAGATTCGTCAGATTCTAAAGCGCTGTTTTAAAACAATGCTAAACCCCCTCCCAAAAGAGGGGGTTTTTATTTTGCTCTTTATCCCTCTTGCACAGGCAGTGCCTTTTGACAAAATCCCGCCTTGAGTTTTGACGCTGCCCTTACCCATAATGAAAAGGCGGAACTTAAAATTGCCGAAAAATCACTATTAATGCGGAACATAAAAATAAAGAGGCAGATACGAATACAAGCAATTTCAAGCGCGAAACGGCGGGAATTTTTTTACCTCACTTCGCTTTCGGAATCGGCAGACAGGGGCAAAAAACGGCATTTATATTCTTATGCCAGGCCTTGTAAAATTTTGTATTATAAGAAAAACTATTCCACAATGTTTAGAGAGGTGCTCTTATGCCCAAAAGGATATTACTCAAACTATCTGGGGAGGCGCTCGCGCAGCAAGGAGAACGCGGCATTGACCCTAAAGCCTTAAAAGAAATCGCTAAAGAAATTAAAGCCGCCCTAACAACCAAGTGCCAGCTTGCCATAGTAATAGGCGGAGGCAATATTTGGCGCGGCGTACGCGACGGAGGCGGGATAATCAACAGGGTAAATTCCGATAATATGGGCATGATGGCCACCATAATAAACGCCTTGGCTCTGCAATCGGCTTTGGAAGACGCCGGCGCGCCGACCAGAGTGTTGACCTCAATAAATGTATATCAGCTGGCAGAACCTTTTATCAGACGCAAAGCCATAAGGCATTTGGAAAAAGGCCGCGTAGTTATATTTGCGGGCGGAACGGGCAATCCTTTCTTCACCACAGATTCCGCCGCGGCTTTGAGAGCTTCTGAAATCAAAGCTGATTTGGTGCTTAAGGCGACTCAGGTTGACGGCGTATACGACAGCGACCCCAAAAAGAACCCTAAAGCGAAACTTATTAAAGAAATAACCTATGAAGACGCAATAAAGAAAGGGCTAAAATTTATGGATACCGCCGCCTTGGCGCTTTGTTTGGAAAACAAATTCCCCCTTTGCGTATTCAATTTGCATAAAAAAGGGAATATAAAGCTGGCTGTTTCCGGCAAGAAAATAGGCACCACGATATATTGATATAAAGGTTAATCTTTAGATGGAGTTTATATGACAGAAATTTTTTCGCCAAATCATTATGTGTGGATAATACCGCTGGGCTGTTTCGCGCTTTTAATAATAGCGGCTACTTGCTATTTTCTGAGAAGGGAAATAGCGGCGTTTTTCAGGAAGATGTTTTTACCCGATACAAATCGTTATATACTCCCCGCGAGTATTATATCCAATATAAACGCCGAAAAAGAACCTTCGCCGAAACCGATCAAAAAGAAAAGTGGCTTCTTAAGACGGTTTGAAACTAATTTCCGCTGGCATTTCAGACATATAAAACACGTTTTTTCCAAATGGTTCGCCGAATTTGCCAATACGGAAGATTCTCCTTCAAACGCGGCGAAAGCCGAAGAATCGACGGTAAAAGTTATGGCCGAGCGGGCAGAAAACATTTCACCTCTGATTCCGCCGCAAAAAGAAGGAACAAAAGGAACGGGCGAAATATCCTTAAAAGAGGAAACAAAAGAAGAGAAACCTGAAATCAATACGCCCCCCTTGAAAGAATCCCCCTTCCAAGAAGCGGAACCGTCCCTATTAAAAACGGGGGTTTCAGCGCAATCCTCGCCCGAGTTTGAACAAAAAAATACGCCGGAAAATCCACCCGTCCCGCAAGAAGACCGCCCGACAAAATCTGTCGAGGAAATACCGGTAGCCGCGGCGAATTTTAAGGAGCGCGGAGCCTCTTTCGAGCAAGCGCCCCGCAAAAACTTTTGGAACGATCTCATGAGCGACAGAACCGCCATCATCCTCGCCTTGTTAATACTGGCCGGATTTACGATATTTTTGGGCGCCCGCGTTAAGCTGCTGGGCAGCATAGTAATGCGCCAGCGCGTTGAAATGCGGAATATGCAAAAACAAATAGAGATGATTCGCTATGAGCAAAACGGTTTTAAAATAGTAATACACGAAAGGACAATATTACCCCAAAAAAGATATAATAGATAAAAATAAACTCATGAGGTAGAATTTATGGAAGGTATCAGCGAACTTTTAACAAAAACCAAGAACAATATGACGGCTGTGGCCGAGAAATTCAAACAGGATTTGGGAACTTTAAGGACGGGCCGCGCCAACCCGCAGATGATAGAGAATGTACGCGTGGAGTATTACGGCGTTCCGACTCCGCTTAAACAAATGGCGATGTTAAATGTTTCCGACGCCAGAACATTGGAGATACAGCCTTGGGACGTAAGCGCTATAAAAGAGATAGAAAAAGCGCTTCAGCAGGCGGACTTGGGCGTAACGCCGATGAACGACGGCAAAATTATAAGAATAACCTTCCCCCCCATGACGGAAGACCGCCGCAAGATGTTAAGCAAAACGATATCCAAAATGAGCGAAGACTATAAAGTAAGCGTACGCAACGAACGGCGCGACGCCATCGAAAAAGTGAAGAAAGCCCAGAAAGCGGGCGAGGTAACGGAAGACGATCTTAAGAGATACGAAGCCGATATACAGAAAGCGACCGACGCTTCCGTTTCTCTGATAGAAAAGATTACGGCGGAAAAAGAAAAAGAGATAATGACGATCTAAAACAAGAGAACAAAAAAAAGCCCTCTTAAAAAAGAGGGCTTTTTTATTTGGGGATAGGAATTTCGTTTAGGCCCGGGGCGGCCGGACGCGGGAATCAGCGCAAGGAATAGTTTTTCTTTGCGGAAATAAAAGGTAAAATAATTTTATGGCGGAAAAGAACAAAATACCAACGCATATCGCGTTTATAATGGACGGCAACGGCCGCTGGGCGCAAAACAAGAACCTGCCTAAAGCCAAAGGGCATGAGGAAGGCGCTCGTTCGGTAGAGGCTGTGGTAAACGCCGCTTTAAAAGCGGGCGTAAAATACATAACACTTTACGCTTTCTCTACGGAAAACTGGAAGCGTTCAAAAACGGAAATAGCCGCCCTGATGAAACTTCTTTCCAAAACGCTGGATAAATTTATAAAAGAGGACGACCCTAAAGTAAAGGTAATCTTCAGCGGCAGGCGAGATCCTCTGCCCAAAGATATTCTCGCGAAAATGGATAAAGCGGCTCAGATAAAGAAGGATAATCCCGCCCTAACGCTCAACTTGGCAATCAATTACGGTTCCAGACAAGAGATAACCGACGCCGCCAATAAACTTATCGCCGAGGGTAAAAAAGAGATTACTCAGGAAGATATATCCGGCGCTTTATACAATAATCTGCCAGAGCCCGATTTGATAGTGAGAACTTCGGGCGAGCAGCGGCTTTCCAATTTTCTGCTGTGGCAGGCGGCCTACAGCGAATTTTATTTTACCCCCGTTTTATGGCCCGACTTCAAGGAAGAACATTTTAGGCAAGCCGTAGAGGAATACGGCCGCCGCCAACGCAGATTCGGCGGGCGCTAAAGATACGCGCTCTATTTAAACGAAAGCGTTTAATTTGCTAAAATATTGCTATGTTACTACCTAGAATTTTAACCGCGCTTGTGGGTGTCCCCCTCGTGCTTGCCGCCATATATTTCGGCGGAATATTCTATATGGCTTTTGTAGCGGCCATAATACTGCTCTGTTTATATGAGTACGGTTTGATTTTGCTTACGGCCCAAAAACCCGTCAACCGAGTATCGCTGATAATCTTCGGCATACTAATGATAATAGGCGCTATAGCGGGACGAAGCGATACGCAGATGGGTATCCCCAACAATATAGCCTCGTTTTTTATGGCGCTGGCTCTGGCGGGCGTATTTTTTGTGGAAATAATTACCCCCTCCCGCTCGCTTGAACGCGCGGCCAATACCTTGCTGGGTATAGTTTTAATACCTTGGTCTTTAGCGCACTTGATAAATATCCGCCTTATGGAGCCTTACGGCGAATATTTCGTCTATATACTCTTTATCACTGTTTGGGCGACCGATACCGGCGCTTATTTTACGGGCAGATTTTTGGGCAAACATAAACTTAACAAAGAAGTCAGCCCGAAAAAGACATGGGAAGGCGCAATCGGCGGCACGATTTTGGGCATGGCGGCGGCATTGTTCTGCTGGGATTTATTCTTCCCGTGGTACATAACGGCGGCGCAGGCGGCTTTAATAGGTTTGCTGATATCGGTTTTAGGGCAGATATCGGATTTGGCTCAGTCGGTACTGAAAAGAAGCGCGGGAGTGAAAGATTCTTCCAATTTGCTGCCGGGCCACGGCGGGTTCTTTGACAGATTTGACGCCTTCCTGCTCAGCGCTCCTGTATTGTACTACGTACTGCTCTATATATTATGAAAAGGATAGTAATTTTAGGTTCTACGGGTTCTATCGGGGTATCGTCGCTAAGCGTAATATCGGCTTTGGGCGAGGATTACCGCGTCTTGGCGATAACGGGCAACAACAATACGGAACTGTTTTTAAAACAGATACACGAATTTAAGCCCAAATACGCCGCATTGTACAGCGAGGAATCCTACAACAAAATAAAAGACCAAGTGCCCGCGCATACCAAATTATTGGCTCCGGGCATAGAATCTTTGGTATATCTCTCGATTACGCCCGAGGCCGATTTGATAATAAACGGTTTGGTGGGTTCGGTCGGTTTTATTCCGCTGATAGCGGCGGTAAAGGCGGGTAAGACTATAGCCTTAGCCAATAAGGAACCGATAGTGATGGCGGGGCGCGCGATTATGGACGAGTGCAGACGCTGGAACGCCACGATAATACCGGTGGATTCGGAACCTTCGGCGGTATTTCAGTCTTTGGAGAATGTCGACTGCCATTCCTACTACAAGGCCGAGCCGCAAATAGCGAGCATACTGCTTACCGCTTCGGGCGGCCCGTTCTTTAAGTATGACGGCGATTTGAGCAAAGTAACCCCGAAGCAAGCCTTGGCGCATCCGCGCTGGAAAATGGGCAAAAAAATAACTATAGATTCCGCCACCTTGATGAACAAAGGATTCGAAACTATAGAAATAATGCACCTTTTCGCCCTCCCGTTGGAGAAAGTAAAAATAGTAATTCACCCGCAGTCAATAATACACTCGGCGGTGGAATACGTAGACGGCAGCATAATAGCGGAACTTTCCAACCCGGATATGCGCCTGCCGATACAATACGCCATCACTTACCCCAAAAGAATGCCCAGCCCGGCAAAGAGGCTTTCTATAACGGAGATGTCAAAGCTGGAGTTTTCCGAGCCGGACTTAAACAAATTTCCGTGTCTGTGCCTGGCTTTGGACGCCGCCAAAAAAGGCGGGAGTTTCCCCGCAGCCCTAAACGCCGCCGACGAAGTAGCGGTATCGGCCTTTTTGGAAGGCAAAATATTGTTTACCGATATACCCAAAATAGTCGCGGGCGTACTTGCCAAGCATACCAGTCATAACAAACCGCTTACCTTAAGCGCGGCGGCTATGGTGGACGAGTGGGCCAAGGAAGAAGCCGTCGACTTGCTAAACAGCAAAAGATACAAAAAAGTTAAGATATAGCTTCTAAAAACAGCTCTTAAAAAACGGCTTTTAAAAAGCCGTTTTTTATTTGCGAGGTCTTTGCTCGGAGATGAATAAAAAGCGATTTTAAAGGCTTCCTCCAAAGTGATATAATATTATTATCTTACATTTAGGAGTTATAAATGATAATGGATTTCCTCAATGCGCTGTGGGCAAAGATACTTTGGCTGGTCAGCCCCGATACTTTACTTTCCGCTTTAGGTATAGCTTTCGCTTTGGCGCTTGTCATTTTTATACACGAACTGGGCCACTTTTTGGCTTGCAAACTTTTAAATATCCGGGTAGAAGAATTTTCAATAGGATTCGGAAAACTGCTTAAGAAATGGGGCAAAGGCGAGACGCAATATTCCCTGCGCGCGATACCGCTGGGCGGATATGTCAAACCCGCGGGCGAATTCTACGCCAGAGAAGCCGAAATAACCGACGAGCGCGACTTCGCCGCGAAACCTTGGTATTCCAGAGCTTTTATGGTATTTGCCGGCGCGGGCATGAACTATGTTTTGGCTTTCGTAATATTCTTTTTTGTTGTATTATCCGTCGGACTGCCCGTAAACAACCCGAAACAAATCCCCCCCGTGGTAGGCGAGATATTGGAAAGCTACCCCGCCTATAATTCCGGCCTTCAAAAAGGCGATTTAATTACCCAGGTGAATAATACCCCTATACAGAACTGGGAGGAAATGGTAAAGAATATAGCCTCGGCTAAAAACGAGGTAACTTTAACCTATCAACGCGGAGAAGAAACCGCCAGCGTAACTCTGCCTTTAAGCGCGGATAAGAAAGTCGGCATAGCGTTGGAGCCGGTTTACGAAAAAGCCGGAGTATTGGAAGCGGTCAGAATAGCCGCCCATCAATGCTATTATTGGACAGCCCTTTCCCTTACGACAATAGCGGATAAGCTTTGGCACAAACAGGCCCCTGATGTGGCAGGCCCGATAGGGATATTTGAAATCGTAGGAAAAGGCGTACACAGCGGGCTGGAAGATTATTTCTTTTTGATAGGCTTAATTTCGGTAGCTATAGGTATGTTCAACCTGTTCCCGATACCGATACTTGACGGCGGACATATTTTGTTCTTCATAATAGAGGCTATAAGAGGCAAAAGGGTTAAGGAAAAGACTCTCTACAATGCCAGTTCCGCAGGGGCGATATTTTTGCTCGCCTTGGTGCTCTATGCCACTTACAGCGACATTAAACGCTTAAGAACCCGCGGCGCCAAACCCGCGGCGGTGGAGCAGACGGTAAAAGCCCAGCCTTCCGAGGAATCGGCAATACCGCCCGTCGAAGAACAGGCTCAAACCGCCCCTCAGGAGTCCGCGAAATGAAGAAAACCCGCGAAGTAAAAGTAGGGCCTTTTGTGCTCGGCGGGAAAAACCCCGTAAGAGTACAAGCGATGTGCAATACCGATACCAGGGACGTAAAAGCGACGGTAAAGCAAATAAAAGCATTGGAAAACGCCGGCTGCGAGATCAACCGCGTAGCGGTGCCGGATATGGACGCGGCCAAGGCTTTGGGCAAAATCAAAAAAGCGATGAGCACCCCGCTGGTCGCCGATATACACTTTGATTACAAACTCGCGCTTGAAGCGATAAAACAAGGCGTGGACAAGGTAAGGATAAACCCCGGCAATATCGGCGATATGGCCAAGGTAAAAGAAGTCGTCTTGGCCTGCAAAGACAAAGGCGCGGCGATAAGAATAGGCGTTAATGCCGGCTCCATAAAAGAGTTAAAGAAATTTTCCGGCCAGCCAAAGTGGACCGACAAGAAATGGGCGCAGGTAATGGTCGGCGAGGCTTTGGAGCAAGCCAACCTGCTGGAAAAACTGAATTTCAAGCAATATTTGGTATCTTTAAAATCCGACAATATATCCCGCACGATAGCGGCCTGCGAGCTTTTGGCGGAACAGACGAACATTCCCCAGCATATCGGCCTGACGGAAGCGGGCAGTTTCTTGGCGGGCACGGTAAAAAGCTCCATCGCGATGAGCCGCCTTTTAAGCCAAGGCATAGGCGCGACGATAAGGATATCCTTGACGGAAGATCCCAAGATGCAAGTGCGCGCGGCTTACGAGATTTTAAAAGCGCTCGGCCTTAGGGAATACGGCCCCAATATAATATCCTGCCCTACCTGCGGACGCACGCAGGTGGATATAGCGGGTACGGTAAAAGCGTTGGAGGAGAAGATTTACTCCGACAAAGAACTTATCCGCCTTTCTACGGGCAAGAAGATAGCCGTTATGGGCTGCGCGGTAAACGGACCGGGCGAAGCGCGCGACGCCGATTTCGGCATAGCGGGCGGGCGCGGAGAAGGGCTCTGGTTTGAGAAGGGCGAAATAAAATATAAACTCCCGCAGAAGATTTGGATTAAAAGAATATTAGAGGAAATAAAGAAATGAAATTATCGCAATACTATATCCCCACTTTAAAAGAAGCTCCCAAAGACGCCGACATAATCTCGGCCAAATTGATGCTAAGGGCCGGGCTTATCCGCAAAACGGCAAGCGGCATTTACGAATGGCTGCCGCTGGGCATAAGAATTTTAAAAAAAGTAGAAAATATCATTAGAGAAGAGCTTGACGCGGCGGGCTGCTGCGAGGTATGGCTGCCTATAGTCCAGCCCCAAGAACTTTGGGAAAAATCGACCCGCTGGACCTATTACGGCAAAGAACTTTTGCGCTTTAAAGACCGCAAAGGAGCGGGCTTCTGCTTGGCGCCTACCGCCGAAGAAGTAATGACCAATTTGGTAATGAAAGATGTTAATTCCTATAAGCAGCTGCCTTTGTGCCTCTATCAGTTCGGCACGAAATTCCGCGACGAAATCCGCCCGCGCTTTGGCGTAATGCGCGCAAGAGAGTTCTATATGAAAGACGCCTATTCCTTCTGCGCCGACGAAAAATCCGCCGCGCAGTGGTATCAGCGCCTTTACGACGCTTATATGCGCATCTTTACCAGATTCGGTTTTAAATTCAAACCCGTGGAGGCCGATACGGGCAATATCGGCGGCAATTTCTCCCACGAGTTTATGGTTCTTGCGCAAACGGGCGAAAACGAAATTTCCGTCTGCCCCAAATGCGGCTATACAGCCAACACGGAAAAAACGGAAATAGAAGCGCCCGCGCCCGCAAACCCCAAACCCGAGGACCTGCTGCCGGCGCAGGAAGTATCCACGCCAAACGCCAAAACCATTGACGAAGTTGCCTCTTTCCTAAAACAACCGGCGGAAAAATTCATAAAAATGTTGGTCTATAAAGCCGACGGCAAAGCCGTAGTTGTTTTAATGCGCGGGAACGACGAACTTAACGAAATTAAACTTAAAAAACTCCTTAACGCGTCCGAACTTGAAAAAGCCGAACCCGACTTTTACGAACAGACGACCGGCTCGCCTTTAGGCTTCGCCGGCCCCTGCGGCTTAAAACAAAGAAACGCCGAGATAAAAATCTATGCCGACAATCACATAAAAACCATAGTAAACGGCATAGCGGGCGCGAACAAAAAAGATACTCATTTGAAAAATATAAATCCAGGAAGAGATTTCGCCCCAGACCAATACGCCGATTTAAAATTGGCCTCAAAAGGCGACCGCTGCCCCAGATGCTCGGCCGAATTTGAATTTATGCGCGGTATAGAAGTCGGCCATACTTTTAAACTAGGCACCAAATATTCCTTATCGATGGGCGCGAACTTCTTAGACGAAAATCAGCAGTCCAAGCCTATGATTATGGGTTGCTACGGCATAGGCGTAAGCCGCGTAATAGCCGCAGCGATAGAGCAATCCCACGACGATAACGGCATAATATGGCCCGCGCCGCTTTCCCCGTTTGACGTGGAACTTATCGCCTTGGATACGCAGGGTGAAGTCAAACAGAAAGCCGACGAGATTTACAATGCCCTTCGCGCCGAAGGCATAACCGTTCTCTACGATGAACGCGACGAAAGGCCGGGCGTAAAATTCAAAGACGCCGACCTTATCGGCATACCGCATAGAATAGTAATAGGCAAAAAACTTCTGCCCGAGGGAAAACTGGAATATAAAGCCAGAACGGCGCAGAAGGCGGAATTTTGGCCGATAGAAGGAATTGAAAGAAGAATAAAAGAAATGCTCGGCAGATAAAGATGCTATCAAGAAGAAATTTAACCAATTACCTTTTATGGGGAATATTGATAGGGCTGTATCTGGCTTTTATTTGGTTTTTCACTTATATTTACCCTATAAGCGAAGACGAACTTCTATGCCCCGTCCATAATTTAGAATGCTATTTTTGGGCTTTTATCACCGTTTGCGCCAGAATAGGCGGGCTCATAGGAATAATATTAATCCAAGGTTATAAATGGCTGTTTTTGATACTTAATCCTTTGGCGCAGCTGCTTTTGGCTTTATCATTGTTTTATCTTGTCTATCTAAGAATGCCGAACTTCAAAAAACTTGAAGACTTGCCCGCCTTCGTCTTTATAGCTTTGGCAAGCGTGTTTCTGGTAGTCCAGCCAGACCAAACAATCTTTTGGTTTGCGGGTTCAGTCAATTATCTGATGCTGGGCGTTATGTTTATGGCTTTTTGCGCCGTACTCAGAAAAACTTGGCACGAACCAGATTTTATACCGTCCAACTCTTTTACGAGGATAGCGGCGTTCTTCGCGGGGATAATACTCGGTATGAACAACGAAAACTCCGCCCCGATGATATTTTGCCTCTGCGGGCTTTATACTTTGGCGGCGTTTATCCTCAAGAAGAAAATCCCCAATTGGTTCCCCCACCTTTTTGCGGGCGTCGCCGCGGGATTGGCGCTGATGTTCAGTTCGCCCGCCTATCATTACAGAAATAATTTGAATTTTATCACGAAAGCGTTAAACCAAAGGCCGCTCCTGGATAAAGCTATGCACCACTTGGCCAATATGGATTTGTTTATGGCAAGTTCTCTTTACGCTTTGCCCGTTTTATGCTTGGCCGCGGTTTTATGCGCCATAGACAAATTTAAACGGGCGATAAAAAACGAAGCCTTCCTAATGCTGGTTTTAAGCTGTTTCGTCAGCTTTGTATTGGCTATGGTATTTTTCCTTCTGCCGATACGCCCGCACAGGGCTTGTTACAGCGCCTCTTTGTTTACGATTGCGGCGACACTATTCTTCGCCAATTACATAAAAAACGAATATAAATTCAATTTGACGCCTTATTTTGCCGCCGCGCTGACGCTTTATGTAGCCTTCATAATAGTGCCTTTCAGCAAGCCATATTTCTCGCTTTACAGGCAAAGTCTGCAAAGAAAAGCCGTTATAGAGAAAATGCTTAAAACGCCCGACAATACCTGCATATACGCGCCCGTATACGATATCCCCAAAGGCCCGACAACAAACCTTACCATAGACTTTATGGACGAAATGGGACGCCGCCATTATTATATCGAACAATATTATAAGCGCAAATTCGCCAGCGGCAGAGAGCCGGGCAAAAACGAAGAACGTATGTAGTTTGCCTAAAGATTAAAAGTTTATTCTTTCTTTCTCGATTACCAAGGGCCGTTTTAAAAGTTGTGTCAAAACCGCGCCCAAATATTCGCCTATAATACCCATAAAGAAAAGCTGTACAGAAAAGAAGAAAAATACCGCTATGAGCAAAGGCGCTTGCCCCATGGGGAAACTATCCCAAAACAACAATTTAAGCACAAAGTAGACAAAAGCCGTCAGAATGGAAAGCATCGACAATATAAACCCGCCTATCGCCGCTATCCTAAGCGGCAAACGGCTGTGGTTGGTAAAGCCGAGCATGGCGTTATCGTAGAGAGTATACCAATTATTCTTGGTGACTCCGCCCGTGCGGCGCGGCTGTTCAAAAGGTATCAAAGCGGCGGGATAGCCCAATTCCCCCACTATTCCGCGCAGATAAGGATAAGGATCGTCTATCGCGGAAAGTTTTTCTATAACCTCCCTGTCGAAAAGCCCAAAACCCGTACACTGCTCCAGCAGATTGGCGCCGCTGTCGTTAAACTTATTTAGCAGTTTGTAATACAGCCCTCTCAAAAAATAAACGAATTTGTTTTCGTGGCTTGACGTCTTTTGTCCGAAAACAACTTTATACCCCTCTTCCCATTTTTTTATAAATTCGGGAATAAGTTCCGGCGGATCCTGCAAATCTGAGGCCAAATAAATAACGGCCGAGGCCCGCGTCCGCAAGGAAAGCATTATCCCGTAATAGGGCGAGCGAATATGCCCGAAGTTCCTTATATTTGCCACTACGCTGAGCTGCTTTTCTTCCGCGGCAAGCTTTTTCAGTTCCGCCAAAGTATTGTCTGTGGAGGCATTATCAAGTATAAGATAGCGAAAATCATACTTATCGCGCAATCGCTCAAACTGTTCCTTAACCCTATAATAAAGCGGTTTGACGTTTTCCTGCTCGTTAAAAGCGCTGGACACTACGAAAATAAGAGGTTTCATATCATTTCTCCGTTTTAAAAACGAAATTCTTGTTCAAAAAGAAACTTATCAAAGCCATCGGCGCGAGTATCAAAGCGCCGGAAATATATCTGTTTTCCAAGCCCGCGAACGCGAATATTTTAAGCAATGCTACCGTAAGAACGTAAGTAAATAAATATACGGCGAAAAACCTGAGTAGCAATCTGTTTGACGAGTTGCCAAACACCAAATTGCCCGTAGTCTTAAAATTAAACAAAACGCCGCATACCGTAGCAAATAGCGGCGCGGTAAAATCGCCGCCGCCCAGCCAAACGAAAAAAGCATACGCCAAATAGCCGAAAACGGTATTGACTACGCCCACCAAAACAAATTTGGCAAACAAAAAATCTACGCCAAAAAGCGCGGCCCGGTTTTTAAGCGATTCTCTTACGTTCACGTTTAAATTATATCAAAAGGCAAAGCTCTTTACCTTCCGCTGTTTTTATGTTATAATAAATTATCTTAAAGATGATTTAAGCGACTTGCCAAAACAAGTCGCTTTTGTTTTAGAGGAAACCGCTTATGAAAAATAAAAATTATATTGAGGAATCCGTCGCCAAAGCGCTGGAAACGCAAGGTTATGAACTTATAGACCTTATAATACAGGCGCACGGCAGTAAAAAACTTTTGCAGTTCTTCGTAGATAAAGAAGGCGGAGTTAACCTTAACGACTGCGAAGTTTTGTCAAATAAAATCGACGCCGTACTGACTATGGAGAACCTTATAGACGGCGCTTATATTCTGGAGGTTTCCTCGCCTGGCATAAAGAGAGTGCTTAAAAAGCCGGCCCACTTTAAAAGGTTTATCGGCGAGAGAGCCAAAATATACACCAAAGAGCCTATTGAAAAAAGGGCCTGCTTTACCGGTTTGATAGACTCAGCCGACGACGAACAGTTCGTATTGGACGACGGAACAACCAAGTTCACCTTCAAATATGACGCTTTGAAAAAAGCTAATCTTGACCCGGTAACGGAATTTTAACTTATTAACAGGAGAAACAAAAAAATGCAGAGCAAAGATTTACTTTTAGCCTTGGAAAGCTTGGAGAGGGAAAAAAACATCAAAAGGGAAGATACTTTAAAAACAATAGAAGACGCCCTTATCTCCGCTTTAAGAAAACACTTGGGTAAAACCGCCGTCTTATCGGCCAAAATAGACCCGGAAGAAGGCACCATAACCGCCTATCAGACTTTAATCGTAACCGAGGAAGTAACCAACCCGGAAACGGAAATATCCCTGCAGGATGCCAAAGCGATAAAACCCTCGGCCAAAGTCGGAGAAGAGATTATAAATACTCTCAACGTAGAGGACTTCTCCCGCATAGCCGCGCAGATAGCCAAACAGGTGCTTATCCAAAAAGTGAGAGGTATAGAAAGGGATAACCTTTATAAAGAATTTAAACCCAGAGAAGGCGAAGTCGTAACCGGATTGGTAAGGAGATTTTCCGACCGCGATATCATAGTCGATTTGGGCAAAGCGGAAGCCATCTTGCCCTATTGCGAACAAATCAGGAAGGAACGCTTCGTACACGGCGGAAGGGTAAAAGCCATAATAGCCAGAGTCCTTAACCAGACCGATCTCGCCGACGTCAAAGACGACCCGGTATTAAGCAGATATAAATCCGCCGCCTATAAAATGGATAAAGGGCAGAGAGGCCCCTATATTATACTTTCCAGAACCTCGCCCGAATTTTTGAAAGAGTTAATGAAAGTGGAAATACCGGAGCTTTCCGACGGCATCATAGAAACCAAAGCCATAGTGAGGGATCCGGGCTTTAGGGCCAAAGTAGTTGTAAAAAGCAATGACAACAAGATAGACCCCATCGGTACTTGCGTCGGCATGAGAGGCATAAGAATAAGAGCCGTAACCAATGAACTTTCCGGCGAAAAAATAGACCTTATAAATTATAGCGAAGATTCCATAACCAATATAGTCAATTCGCTTTCGCCGGCGAAAGTGCTTTCCGTAAGAATAATCAGCATGGAAAAGAAGCAGGCTTTGGTAATCGTCCCCGACGATCAATTGGCCATAGCGATAGGCAAAGATTGGCAAAATATAAAATTGGCCTCCAAGGTATGCGGCTGGGAACTTGAAGTAAAGAGCGAATCCCAGAAGAACCAGGAAGGATTGGAAGCCGCCCAAATGATACAGGAGACCTTGGCGGACGTAGAAGG
The DNA here is from genome assembly GCA_944324675.1 of uncultured Elusimicrobiales bacterium. Lineage (GTDB taxonomy): Bacteria > Elusimicrobiota > Elusimicrobia > Elusimicrobiales > Elusimicrobiaceae > Proelusimicrobium. The sequence goes on from CALUXE010000001.1 coordinate 49,870, forward strand.
TATAGGGCCCAAAATAGCGGAAGTATTGGTAAAGGCTGGCTTTAACTCGGTAGAGAAAATAGCCTCCTTAACCCCGGAGCATTTGGCCACCCTGCAAGGCGTAGGCGAGAAAACGGCCGAAAAAATTATAGAAGGCGCCAAGAAATACTTGGCAGAACACGAGGAGGCGGAAAATGACAGCAACGAAGAAACCCACTAATACCGAAGAGGAACAAGATAAAAAGAAAACCGTAAAGAAAACCGCCGCCAAGAAAACGGCCGCTAAAAAACCCGCCGCTGAAAAGAAACCCGCGGGCAGGAAAATGACGGGCGCGAAGAAAACCGCCGCCCCTAAAAAGCCTGCGCAAAAAAAGACGACGGCCGCAAAAAAAACGCTCAAAAAAGAAACAAAAACGGCAAAGACAGAAGAATCAAATAAGGCGCGCCCGCAAGTTGAGGCGCCGCAGCAGGAGCTTAAAGCCCAGACGCATAAACAAGAGCAAAAGAAGGCCGAGGAACCCAAAGTTCAAGAACCGCCGAAGCAAACCGCGGAGGCGCAAAGCAAACCTTCTTTGATCCAACCCGCTCCAAAAACGCAAGAGCCCCCCAAACCTGTTGAGCAGATGCCGACACAAGAGTTTAAGCGGGAAACTAAACCCGCTCCGCAGACGCAGCAGCAGGCGGATAATCGGGCGCACGGGGAACATTCTCCCCGCCACGACCATAAGAAGCAGGAGGATAAACCCGCTCCAGCCCCCAAAGCCGACGAAAAAGTAATAAAAATATTGGGCCAGCCGACGATAAAGGACTTGGCCGAAAAAATGGACATCAAGATAAACGACTTTATCAAGAAGCTTATGGGCATGGGGATATTCGCAACGATAAACCAAAGGCTTGAACAGGATATGATAGAGCTTGTGGTGGCCGAATGCGGTTTCAAGGCGGAAATAATTCATGAATTCGCGGAAGACAAAATCGCCGCGCAGGATAGCGAACAGGAAGATCCCGCCCACCTAAAGCCCAGGGCTCCGGTAGTAACCATTATGGGGCACGTAGACCACGGCAAGACCAGCCTGCTTGACGCAATCAGACATTCAAACGTAGTGGCTGGCGAATTCGGCGCGATAACGCAGCATATCGGCGCGTACAGAGTAAAAACGCCTCGCGGATACATATCCTTCCTTGATACCCCCGGCCACGAGGCTTTTACCGCCATGAGGGCCAGAGGAGCGCAAGCGACGGATATTGTCGTATTGGTGGTATCCGCCACCGACGGCATAATGCCCCAAACCATTGAGGCCATCAACCACGCCCAATCGGCGGGCGCGCCAATAATAGTGGCGGTAAATAAAATAGACTTGCCCGGCGCCAATCCGGATAAGGTCAAACAAGAATTGGCAAACCGCGGGCTTATTCCCGAGGAATGGCAGGGCAATACCATTTACGTGGAAATTTCCGCAAAGAAGAGAATTAATATAGACAAACTCTTGGAAATGATAAGCCTTCAGGCGGAAATGATGGAGCTTAAAGCCAATCCCGACAGACGAGGCGTAGGCGTAATCCTCGAAAGTAAACGAGACAATAAACGCGGCGTCGTGGCAACGGTACTCGTACAAAAAGGCACCATGAGGGTGGGAGATCCTTTTATAGTAGGCACAAACTACGGTAAAATAAGAGCGCTTATCGACGAACACGGCAAAAGGCTGCCCTGCGCGGGCCCGTCCGTCCCGGCCGAGGTGCTGGGCATTAACGGCGAGCCGCCCGCCGTCGGCGACACTCTATTCGTTACCGAAAGCGAAAAAGAGGCCAAGCATATCGCCGAAAAAAGAAAACTCGCCCATAAAGAAGAGAAACTTGCCCATCAAAAGCACGTTTCTTTGACGAGTTTAAAGAGCGATATCGACGGAAAGAAAGTAAAAGAACTCGCCATAATATTGAAGGCCGACGTACACGGCTCGATAGAAGCTATCAAAGACGCCATATTAAGAACGCCAACCGAAGAAGTGCAGGTAAAGATTATACACTCCGGCGCGGGCAACGTAAACGAATCTGACATCTTGCTTGCCAAAGCCAGCGACGCTGTGATTATAGCCTTTAACGTCGACAGCGACACCAAAGCCGCCGAAGAAGCTGAAAAAGAAGGTATAGAAATCAGGAAGTACAATATCATATTTGAACTTCTTGAGGACTTGCGCGCAGCCATGGAAGGTTTGCTCGAGCCGGAAATAGTGGAAGAACGCGTCGGCTTGGCGACGGTGCGCCAAACCTTTGATTTAAGTTCCGGCTTTGTAGCGGGTTCTTATATAGAAGAAGGCAAGGTGGTCCGCGGCTATGAGGCGCGAGTAATGCGCGGATCGGAACAGATATTCAAAGGCAAAATATCCGGCTTAAAGCGCTTCAAGGATGACGTCAAAGAAGTAGAAAAGGGCTATGAGTGCGGCATATCGATAGACGGCTGCCGCCAAATAAAACCCGGCGACTTAATTGAATGCCTCCAAAAGAAAACCATTACCAGAAGAATAAGCAAAATATAACTTCTTAGGATGCTTATAAAATCAAGAAGCCCCGGTTCCTAAAACCGGGGCTTTATAGTTGCTAGAAAGAGGAAAGATCTCAGCAAGGGCATTGGGAAGTGTTGCAAGAGGATGTGTTAAACTCGCAGCTCCAGCCGCCTCTTATGCTGAATGTCCTGCAAAGCACCGTTACTTCGTCGTCGCAAGTCTGCTTCTGGATGTCCCCTTCTTTGCATGTTTTGTCAAACGGCAGGCAAGTATTCGCGTCTAAGCAATAATGCGTGTCCGTATCGCCGGTACATTCATAGCCGCTTCCGTCGGCTTTACAGGTCCCTCTGCAATCTTGGAATTGCCCTTCGGAGCCAGGCGTACAAGGAGTTGTATCCTCACAAGTACAAGGGCCCCAAGTATTTCCGGTGCAAAGTTCATGGCAAATCTTTCCCTCGGGTCCGGGGCAAGTTCTGGCCATGCCGTCACACCAGCCAGAGATAGGGGAACAGGAACCTTCCCATTGACAGGTGCTCATATTGCAAGTATAGCTGCCCGTTTGTCCTTCAGGACACGTGGGCTGCGGTCCGGGGCAGCCTGTGCATGTCGTAGGCGGCTCTTCCTGCCCGGGGCCGGGTAATGATACGTCGCAGACGGAGTCGGCGGTGCCTACAATGTCGCCAAAACTGCTACAGACATTGCCGCTGCATCCCAAACCAGGAGTTTCATATCCGACTGAAAAACTGAAAATTTCCCTTCCGCTTTTTTTGTACGCTACGCTGGCGCAGGCCTTTTCCGTATTCAGACTGACATAATAATTGTCATTTACTACACCGCTAGCCAAATTTTCTCTGCCGGTAGTCAATCTTTTCAAATCCGAAAGACTCGTCGCATATTCGCCCGTAGTGGCGAAATTCTGTATTTGTTTATTCTTGACTATCTCCAGCAAATTGACCGCTTCGGTCGCTCTCGCCTTGGCTATCGATTTGCTGAATACGGGATACGCTATCGCGGCTAGCACGCCGACGATTATAACCGTCACCAATATTTCCATTAAAGTAAAGCCTTTTCTTTCTTTAAAAGCTTTTTTGTTTTTAAGCATATGCTTTTCCTCCGCCCGGTTCTTTCCATTTGGTATTACTCAGACTGGTTTTTCCTTCCCAATATTTCCCTATCAGTATAGAAAAAAGGACCGCCTATTGCAAGTCTATTTTTTATTTTTCTTTCCGTTCCGGTTTGCCGGTTCCCGCGCGCCGAGAAAGTCCTTCCCTTGTTTAAAGCGCCATAATTTAATAAAATGTTAGATATATATGGAGCGCTTTCCCTTAATCATTTCAGCGCCGTCAGGCGGAGGTAAAACCTCAATAGTCGCGCGTCTTCTTGAAGACGACGGGCTCTCGCGAGTGATAACTGCTACCACCAGGGCGCCTCGGAAAGGTGAAATCGACGGGAAAGATTATCATTTTTGGTCGGTAAAACGGTTCGAAAACGCAATAAAAAAAGGCGCTATGGCGGAATGGGCCAAAGTACACGTCAATTATTACGGAATACCAAAAAGCTCTTTGGATAAACTTATAAAAGCGGGCAAAACGCCCGTATTGGTTATCGACGTGCAGGGCGCGAGAACGGTCAAAAAAGTTTATAAGCGGGCGGTGTCTATTTTTATTACCCCTTCCAGCTTTGACGAACTTAAAAGACGAATTATTTCCCGCGACGACGGAACCGCCGATATAAAAGTTCGCCTCGCCAGCGCGAGAAAAGAACTTAAATGCATAAAAAATTACGACTACCTAGTAATAAACGACGACTTCGAACAGGCGGTGGCGGACTGCAAAGCGATAATACGAGCCGAACGGCTAAAAGTGGAAAGATCAACAAAAAAATTTAAATAATAAAAGCGCAGGAGAAAAAAATGGCAATACAGGATAACGACATTGAAAACAAACTGGTGGATTTTGACGGCGACAAATACAGTATGGTAGTTTTGGCCTCAATGTGGGCGAAAGTGTTAAAGAAAAAAGCCGAATATAAAAATCAGCCCGACGCCACCGTAATCAAGGTAGCCTTAGACGATATTTTAACCAGCAAAGTGACCAAAGAAATGGTCCTGCAGGGTTCAACCGACGCTTTGGCCCAACAAAAACGTGAAGAGGAAGAAGCCAGAAAAGAAGCCGAAAGAAAGGCAAAAGAACCTCTTAAATTATAATCTTCGCAAGCAATGAGCAAAGAGATTAAAGAAATAGCGGCCGGTCTTCAAGCCTTCCTGCGAAATGCGCAGGAGGAAGACTTGATTTTAAAAGCAGCCTTAACGCAAGATAAGGCTGCTTTTGGTTCCGCCGCAAAAAATAGCGGAATAAAAGAAAATTCTTCCGCTTTGAAAGTTCAGGCCGAAGAAAAACCGCAATTACCCAAAGGAAATACTTCTCTCGACGCTAAACCCTCTGACGCCAAAACCAAGGAAATCGCCTATATAGCTCAGATGGTAAACAGCTGTCAAAAATGCGAACTGGGCAAAACGCGCATAAAGGCCGTACCGGGCGAAGGCAATGTAAACGCGAAAATAATGTTCGTCGGCGAAGGGCCGGGCTATGAAGAAGACCGTCAAGGCCGCCCGTTCGTTGGCCGCGCGGGGCAGCTCCTTGACAAAATAATAGCGGCCATGGGGTTCACCCGCGAGGAAGTGTTTATCGCCAATATAGTAAAATGCCATCCGATGGTGGATCCCTCCAACCCCGACAAACGCTCCAACGACAGAGCGCCCTACCCCGACGAAATCGCCGTATGTAGAAGATATTTAGAACAGCAAATAAAGACTATATCGCCCGATTATGTGGTAGCTTTGGGCGGAGTAGCGGCGAAAACCCTTATAAGCCCGACTCAAACCTTTGGCGCGGTAAGAGGCAAAATATTTGACCTTAATCTCACTTGCGTGGAACTGGATAAACCCGTTAAAATACTTGCCACTTTCCACCCCGCCGCTCTGCTCAGAAACCCCGGCTGGAAGAAAGAGGCTTGGGAAAACCTAAAAGTGCTCTTGGCCGACATGGGCAAAACGCCAAAAACCAAATAAAAGCTATGAATATATCCGTATCTCTGCCGATACCGCTTAATCAAAGTTTCGATTATGCTCTGCCAAAAGAACTTGAGGGTAAAGCCGCTTTGGGTTTGAGAGTAAAAGTACCCTTCGGCAAAGCCGTACAAACGGGATACATTACCGCTTTGGATACTAACCCCGACTTGCCGAGCGGCATAAAACTAAAATCGGTATTATCAATAGAAGACGAACGGGTCTTTTACGGAAAAGAGCTTTTCCCGCTAGCCCTTTTTATAGAGCAAAATTACGCCAATACTTTGGGCGAAACGCTGGGAGTATTGCTGCCCGCAATATTCAATCAAAAACTTTTGGACGCCTATAAACCCTCTCCCTCAAAGGATCTCCCTCTTTTTTACCCCGCGGGCACATACAGCCAAGAACAAAAAAACGCCATAGAAAACGCAAAACAAAACCAAATAAATTTATTTTACGGCGCCAATCTTTCAGGTAAAACCGAAGCCGCTTTAAGCCTGGCTTACGACGTGTTAAACCAAGGCGGGCAGGTGCTTGTCTTGGTGCCGGATATTATAAGCTCCGCCAATTTAATTGAGGTAATAAACAAAAAATTCGGCGCGCATCATATTTTAATGTGGCACAGTAAAGTATCTTTAAGCAAAAGGAAAGCGGCCGCGGCGGAAATTATCTTGGGAAAGCCCTGCATTACCGTCGGCACAAGATCCGCCTCCCTGCTGCCGTTTAAAAATCTGCGCCTTACTTTAATCTTCCACGAGGAAAGCAAAGATTTCAAACAGGAAGATTCCAAGCCCTACTACCATACCAGGGAAGTGGCCATAGAAAGGGCAAACCTCACTGGCGGCAAAGTTATACTTATAAGCTCAACCCCTTCGCTCGAAGCTCTTAAATTAAAGGAAGAAAATAAATTAAAAGCCAGCTTTTTCCCCCGCCCTCTGCCGCAGTTTAATAATGAAACCCAAATCATAATAACGCCGAAGACGGGCAAAAAATCCAAGTTAATATCCGATGAGCTTATAAAACTCCTGCACGAAAATATGCTGCACGGCGGACAAAGCCTGCTGATTTTAAACCGACTCGGATACAGCGGCGTCTACGCCTGCCTTAATTGCCGCGCTTACGCCAAATGCAAGAAATGCGGCGCGGTGCTAAGCAGAATAAAAACCGATAAGGAAGATTATTTAATATGCCGTAAATGCGGCGCGAAAGAAAGCTTAAAACAAATATGCCCGCTGTGCAAGAATGAAATTTTCCGCTCCCTTGGCGGAGGAACACAAGCCGCCGCGGAAGAAATTTACAAAATATTCCCCCAGGCGCGCGTTTACAGATTGGATTCCCAAACACTTAAAACAAAAAAAGACGAGGGGCACTTCGCAGAAGAAGCCCTGAAAGACAATCAGGCCGATATCATAATCGGCACTAATTTGGCCCTAAACGCCGGCCTTTGCGGCGGCAAAATAAATTTGGCCGCACTGCTAGACGCGGATTTGGAATTAAACTCCGCCGACTTCCGCTCCGCCGAACGCTTCGCCCAAACTTTGTTCAACCTTAAAGGACGGCTTAACAGATATAAAAATGCCAAGCTGATAGTACAAACCTCAAAAGACGATTTGTTCGATTATAATATTCTTAAAGAAAACAAATATCTCGAATTCGCCTCCGACGAGGCTATATTTAGAAAGGATTTTCATTTTCCGCCATACGCCAAATTAGTGAAATTGCTCTTTACCTCAAAGAGCGAAAAAGATTTAAACGCCTTTGGCGAAATGGCCGCAAAAGCAGTGCGCGAATCCTACGGCGCTTTTATGAGCATAGAAGGGCCGGTAAAATGCGGCACCCATTCAAAGGAATTTCATCAGCAGTATTATTTGGTAAAAAGCGCGGACGAACAAATGCTAAAAGGTTTCCTAAATACCTTGGCAAATACAAAAGCGCCAAAAAAGCTGCAAATCAAAATATTGGCGGAGCCTTATTATTTCACTTAGCAAAATGATAAAATATAATATTATATCTATCGGTACGGACAATACATTCTAGCGGGAGTATGGTATGGAAGTGAAAGAGGCTTTAAAACTTTTAAAAAGAGGAACTGTCGACTTGGTAAGCGAAGCCGAATTGGAGAAAAAACTATCCAGCGGCAAACAGCTTATGATAAAATTAGGCTGTGATCCGACAAGTTCAGACTTACACTTCGGCCACAGCGTGGTATTAAACAAGTTAAGAACATTCCAGGATTTGGGCCATAAGGTAACCTTGGTAATAGGGGATTTTACCGCCGCCATAGGCGATCCCTCCGGCAGGGACACCACCCGCCCAATCCTTAAAAGAGAAGACATCTTAAAAAACGCCAAAACCTATACCGACCAAGCCTTTAAAGTACTTGACCCCGCAAAAACAATAGTACGCTTTAACAGCGAATGGCTGGACCCTTTTATCACCTCCAAAGAAATATTGGGCACTTTATCAAAAGTAACAATGGCGCAAGTGCTGGAAAGGGACGACTTTAAAAAGAGAATGAAAGCCGGAAACCCCATCAGCGTATTGGAAGTAATGTACAGCCTGTTCCAAGGGCAGGATTCCGTCGCGCTCAAAGCTGACGTGGAACTCGGCGGAACAGACCAAATATTCAATTTATTGGTAGGAAGACAGCTTCAGAAAAACAACGGGCAGGAACCGCAAGTGGTAATGACTATGCCGCTTTTGGTGGGTACGGACGGTGTAAAAAAGATGTCAAAATCCTACGGCAACTATATAGGCCTTAACGATTCGCCGGAAGATATGTTCGGCAAAATAATGTCCATATCCGACGAATTGATGCTTCAATATTACGAACTGCTTACCGTGGAAGACTTGGAAGAAGTAAAGAAAAAACACCCTATGCAGGCAAAAAAAGATTTGGCGGCGATATTGGTAACCCGTTTCCACGGTGAAGACGGCGCGAAAGCCGGCTTGGCCCATTTTGAGAAAGTGTTTTCAAAAAAGGAAAACCCTGACGATATGCCCGAACTTAAAAACGCGCAGGGCAAATTGATTTCCGCCATACTTATAGAAGCGGGCATAGCCAAAAGCAAGAACGAGGCTAGGCGCCTGATAGACCAAAACGCAGTAAAACTCGACGGCGAGAAAATAAACCGCGACGAACCTTTAACTATTTCGCAAGACGCCGTTCTGCAAGCGGGGAAAAGGCATTTCGTCAAACTAATAAAATAGGAATCAATGAAGAAGAAAATACTCTTAGCCGTAACTTGTATTCTGCTTATAGCCTTTATCGCTTTCGGCGTAGGGGCGTATAGATACTTTAACGCGTATGGCCCTGAGAGGGAAATAACCATTCCGCCGGGCGTAAGCGCGGGCCAAATAGCACAAATACTTAAAGATAATGAAATCATTAAGAGTACGCTATGGTTTAAAATATGTCTTAAATTCAGCGGGGCGGCTCCTATGCTCAGGAGCGGAGTATTCACTTTAAACAAGAATATGCCCGCAAGCAAAGTGATTTGGCGGCTGATAAACGATTCCGGCACCAAAGACTTTAAAGTAAAAATACTTGAAGGGTGGCGAATAGAGGAAATTGCCGAAGCCTTGGAAAACGCCGAAATCATCAAAGACAAATACGCCTTCATAAAGGAGGCAAAAGAGGCCGATGCCGAAGGTTATTTGTTCCCCTCCACCTATATGCTGCCCAAAGACATGCAGCCGCAGGAAGTAATAGCCGTTATGCTTGCCGAATACGACAAAAACATCAAACCGCTTATAAAGCAATACAAAGGCGATCTTACGGAAAAAGAGATATTGACGATAGCTTCCATAGTGGAACGCGAGGCGATTTTGGATTCGGAAAGGCCGAAAATAGCCGCCGTATATTTAAACCGCGTAAAAATCGGCAAGAAACTCGAGGCCGATCCGACTGTACAATACGCCTTGGGCTATAACGCCAAGGAGGGCCGCCATTGGAAAAAGGGCCTCACCCTTAAAGATTTGAGGGTCGATTCCCCCTACAACACTTACCGCTATAACGGTTTGCCGCCGGGGCCGATTTCCAGCCCGAGCGTGAACTCGGTCAAAGCGGTAATCAACCCGGAACCCAATTTCAACGCTTTATACTTTGTAGCCGACAATGAAACGGGCGGGCATATATTCAGCAAGAATTATCATCAACACCTGCAAAGCATAAGAGCGGTGCGAAACAAGAAACAGTCCAATAAATGATGGGCCGTTTACAAAAGGGATTCCCCCGTCTTTTAATAAGGCGGACTCTTTGCGCCTTATTAAATTCCCTCGATTTCATTATCTAAAAATGACGCTTAAAGCGCAGACGCCGCCCGCTCACGCGGGAATTATTCCGCTGGCTATATCGCCAAAACGCAATCGGAGCGCTACATTTCTTATCCGACGTCCTATTTTACTTGAGAGACGAGGCCGCCCCCGCTATCCTCGAGAAACGTCCCCTATCGCAAGCGTCCGCAATTAACTTTTAGCCATTTTTGGTTTTTCATTGAAGAGTTTCTCCCCCAAAACGGCCAATGAGCCGCAATTACAACGGATAAAGATTCTCGCGACAAAGGAGTCATATCCTTTAGGCCGCTGGCGTTTAAAGGTTATACTATAAACCCGCATCAACTTTTGCCGGGGCGGATGGCGAAGCCGCCTTATACGGCCTAAAATTAAAACCGCCGCCTTTAAGTCTTGTTAACTCACCCCAGCGTTCTTTCCCGCCGATATTAAGCAAAACGCTGTAGCGTTTTATTCGTTCGGGCGGGATATCCAAACTTGTAAACATCCCGTGTACGTTTATATGCGCGGTCTTGGGGCCGATACCCATCACGTCAACCATCACGGGCAAGCCCTTGTCGGAACTCAAGCCGCTTGTGGCGTAGCGCGCCGACACTGACGCGTAAGGACTAAACGATATTGCCTGTAGCTTTGTCCCAGGCGTAACATGAGGAGCAAGTATCGCCAAATTCTGATCGGGCATATCCACTTTCCTAAGGCCGTTGTCCATTATGTTTAAAAGTTCCTTCTCGCTTAAAGACATACCCCTATGCGCATAAGCCCGAACATTGGTAAAAGGGAACTCGGTATAGCTGTCGGAAGGTTTTATTTCTACGAAGTGCGGCTTGAGCGAAGGAAGATTATAACTTTCGCCCGTATATTCCAAAGGAATATACTTTTGGGGCAAAGCGCCCTTATTGTAGAGAGAGCTTATAACTTCTTTGGGGCTGATTCCAAACACTTTCGTGCCGAGCCAAAAACGGAAATTTTTCCATCCCCCGCTCATCGGCTTTACGCCTGATAACCGCATAAGATCGTCCTTTTCCGACAAGCCCCCTCCTTGAAGAGACGGACTCTCACTCTTTACATAATCCTTTAAGGGCTCCTCCCCGTTTTTATAGAGATAATTTTCTATAACGTTGGAGTAATTTTTGCCTAAAGCGGGATAGCGGGCTATAAAAGCTTCCCAATCAAACTGGGGATCCGTAGCCTTCTGGATAAGCGTCTCCTTGATAAAAGTTCTTATTACGGAGTAGCGAACCGCTATACTTAAATCTCTCGCCGGCATATTCATGCTTGTAATCCCAAAGAGCTTCCCTTCTTTAGATATAAACGGAGCGCCGCTATTGCCGGGGCCCGTGAGACCGGAAATACCATAGTATCCCATATCTCCAATTTCGTCAAAACAAAACTTTTCGTATAAAAGTTTGTGATGGTCTTGAAAGGTAAACACTAAATTCTGATAGCCCGCATTGAAAAGAGGCAATCCTATCGTAGGCGGTTTATACGATATTTCCAAGGGTTTATATCCGGAAAAGAAATCCACGTCACGCGGAATAAGCAGAGCCAAATCGTGGCCGTTTTCCAAGTCCTGGGAAAATACGTCGGCCAAGGAAGTCTCTCCAGTAGGAGATATAATTTTTACGAGCCCGTTAGAGCCGGCAATGACATGCTCCGCGGTTAAAAGAGCGTCAAAACCGCGATAGTTTATATACGCGCCAGTCCCGTAGCCCCTTCTGCTTTCTATTTGAAACGCGGAAGATCTTAGTATATTTTCCTCCGGAGAGGGCAACAATGACAGATTCCTTATATTATTATGAAAATATATGCCGCCCGAGCCAAGCGCTCCGCCATTTGCCGCTCCCGATCCGATAGTCGCGGGAAAATATCTCTCCAATATATTTGAATAATAGCTCCGCAAACCGGGCAATTGGGACAGGTACTCGTTCCTTAAGATTGGATCAAAAAGCAGTTTTTTTACCGTTTCTGAAAAGAATTGCATAATCAGAGGCAAAGGCACCAGCAAGACTTTGTTATCTCCCTCCAAATACGACATTATCATGCCCACCAGCGTACCATCGAAATCGCCAAGGCTTACCGCCCCGCCGCTGCTGCCCGGCATTAGCGTGCCCTGGGTTGTCATATAAGAATACATTTTGTAATACGGATGGAAGTAGCGTCTATCAAGCATTTCGATAAAAGAGGTCTTATAATAATTGCCTTCGGGATAACTGTGCCCCCTTAACATAGAGCCCCGCCAAGGTTCCTTAGAACCCAACTTAAACGGGACTCGTCCTTTAAGAAAATCCTGGTCCTTAATCAAAATCGCCGCCAGATCAAAACCGGAAAGAGTATTGAGATTTATTACATCCCCTTTGACATAATTGCCGTACGTATCCCTGACTTGAACTACTCTCGCGTCGCCGATAACATGTGAAGCCGTAAATATCAAAGGCAGATCCAAATTGCCTCTTTTTATGTAATATCCGCTGCCAAGCCCGCCGTGCGAAGACATTGGTATTATTTTAAAAGTGGCATCTTCCGGATTAAAAGGAGTGCGCGTTTTTTTAGGCATAAACAGCTGCGCATTATCCTTTATCCCGGACGCAAACTGCGCTTCCCGAATGCTGGCGCGGGAGAGCGGTATCGCTCCGCCTCCGTTAAACGCGGGAATCAAACTTAAATTTTTTCCGCCGCCGCGCCAAGCGGTGTTTACTTCAACGAAAGAACCGTATCCGTAAGGTCTGTTCATATAATACCTTATGGCGTTTTTAAGCTTATTGCCCCACGAATATATTTTATTGGCAAACGCAAGGCGCCCCTTCTCAAAAATATTTAAATACGAATAATAATCCGCAAAAGACGAATTTAACTTCCGAACGCTGCCGGCATAATCAACGGCGGATTTAATCACGTCAAGTTCGCCGGGACTAAACGGATTCTTAGAGAGCAGGCCCGGCATAGAGTTTCTGTAGGCGTTATATTTGCTTATCAAACTCTGCCCGGCCTCGCCTCGCATTTTTTTGCCCAATTCCACGGCCGCCTTCTTATTAGCGTATTGACTCTCGGCCAATGCCGCCCGCGCGGCCGCTTTAGGCGTTTGGCTGATCTGCGCCGCGCTTTGCGCCGCCTTTCGGCCTTCATCCAATACCGCAAGCTGTCTCGCGTGTAAATCGTTCTGAAGTTTTATGAAATCGCTGGGAACAATGCTCTTGTTTAAGAAAGTTTTTATGCGCATACCGGCCCGCAGAAAGCTCCTCTTGGCCGATATATACGGCACCATCTTGGAATAGTTGGCCTTTATATACGCTATTTTCACGGTCTTATCGCTTATCGTCGCCGCCCTTAGCGCGGTATAGGAAGACTTGGCCAAACTAACACCCTTAATACCCATCTTGAGCAGCGAAACGCTGCCCCATATCGCAAGCAGAATATCAACGGAATCGGCCACGTTGTTTAGAAAATTGTAATTGCCTAAACGGACCCTTTTCGCTTCCTCGCGCTCCTGACTTATTACCGCGTTCTTATTAAGCTTGTCCTCTATTGAAGGATACTTGGAAAGAAGGGCCCTGTCCAAATCGGCCTCCTGAACGGCGGCTATGTCGCCAAAGTCCATATTGGCTAATTCCGCCGCCTTATCCGAATATTCTTCTCTCACGCCGTATAGCAAAGCGCCGGCCAAAAACGGTTTTATACTGTTTTTCATATCGCGTTTAAACGCGTACTTTTCCAATAGCTTATCAGCTTGCGCGCTATCGTCCTCAACCAAAAGGCCGGCTATATCCGTAAAAACGTTGTGGAAAGCATAATCGCTTGTATATTGGGCGAGTTCGGACGCTTGGCCCAAATATCTTCCGCCTAAGTTTTGGAGTGATTCGGTATAATGGCGAAAAGTAAAATAGTCGTACCAGGCGCTGCCTTTCAAATCCTCTTCCATATAGCGCTTAAGCAGCCTATCCAAAGCGTCATAGTTCTTATTGGCAAGCAAAGACGCGAAACCCGCGCTTAATATATACGGGAAAGCGCCGCCTTTTTCCGAACGTTGTATCATCCCGCTTAAAGCCGAAGCGTAACGGCTGTCGTTTTCTTCGCTTATCAAAGCGCCGTTCATCATGGTTTCTATCAAAGAAGCCAGCAATATTTGGGCTATGTTTTTATCTTCCTCGCCGCTGGAGTTGCGTATATCCAAAGCGTCAAGTTTTTGCTTTTCCAGGCGCGCGACGTTATATTCGTATATTTCGGCTTTTTCCTCTTCGCCGAGCGCCGGAACGGAGTTAAAATCCATACCAAGCAAAATAGAAAGCGTCTCCGTACCCAAAACAGGGGCCCCTATCGCCCGTACATAGGCGTTTACAACCTCATAGGCTTGCTTGTCGACTTTCTTCTTGTTTGCCTTACGCCAAGCTACTTCTTTTGAGGCATAATCCTTATAATCTTTGTAAGCGGTCTTTATCGGATAATATTCCTTTATCCTTTTAATCACGGTTTGTTTGTCAATGCCGCAAGCCGCGGCGCAGTCCGGCGAAGACATACTTTCAGAAGCCTTCTGCTCCACAAAAGCGTTGTATTGGCTTTCAAATTGTTCATACGGAAGCAAAGGCAGTTGGTCGTAATAAGCGAACAAAGAGATTTTTAAATCGTTTTCCAATCTCTCTACGTCTTTGGCTCCGGACGCTTTAACATACATCGGCCAAAAAAGGCCGTACTTGCTTTGCCCGTACTTTTTGAGCTTAGCCAAGTTCTCTGCCTCTTGGGATGAGGCAATTTTTTTCAGTATATCTTTCGTTTGGGACAATAATGCGTCTTCAAACTCGTTGCCGCTTTCCGACTTAAGATATGATTCGTCTATGGCGGAAAGCTCCTCGGAAAAATCTTCCAAAGAATCGGAAGAAAAATAAAACTCACTCCGTTGGGCAAAGGCATAAACCTCGCCTTCAAACAACATTGCGGATACAACAAATAAAGTTAATATTTTCTTGAAAGTATTTCTTGGTTTAAACATAATTATATCCTCGTATACTTTAATGGTAACATACTGCTAAAACTCACACAAGGGAATTTGGCTCTATAAACTTCTAGGCCCAAAGGCCCATCTTTTCATTTTAAAAGCATCGTTTTATCGGTGGGTCCAAGCAAATGAAAAATCCCCCGCTAGGATGCGGGGGATTTTTATTATAACTACGTAAAAATCATTCGCAAGGCTGCGTCCAGCTTTCCGGCACCCAATGGCCCATAGTGTAGGTCCTGCAATAATGCACGCCGTCAACCGTGTTCTTTTGAACGGTGCCATCGGGGCAGAGATTAGCGTAACAAGTGTTGGTCTCCGGGTTATACGTATATCCGGGGAGGGGGCGCGTATATTGCCAGTCTCCCCCTACGCAGGTATAGATACAGTTGTCCCTGACCGTGGTAGAGTCCTCTTGGCATATGTTTGGATTAACCACTCCGGTGCCGCTAGACGGAGGGCATTCCTCATTATATTCGCATTCACCGGTCACGGTGTTGCAAATACCGGTTATAGTGGTGCCGTTCCAACAGGTTATAGTACAGTCGCCGCAATCCTTTCCTTCCTCTTGCGTTATCCCGGAGGGATCGTCTCCACCCGGAAGAGCATACTCGCAGCCGACGCTGCCGCTGGGCACCAAATCCGAGAACATATAGCATATGTCTTCCTCATTGGCGACGTCATTGAGTCTGCTGCAACCGATGGCCTGCGTTTCGACATTTTTCAGCAAACCATATCTTTCCCCGCTTCTATTGTTAACGGCGGATATACAAGCGTCGCTTAAATGATAAGTAAAGTCGCCTACGGTAGCGCTATCGCTTTCAATAGATGTAAGCCCGGCTATGGGAACATTCAAATCTTTAAACGTTTCGGCGTACTTTTCGTTATTAAGCATATAATCCTGCTGCTTTAACGAAACGATATTCAAATTGTTTAAAGCGTCGGAAACCCTACTCCTCTTGACGGATTTAGTATAAAAAGGCAAAGCGATCGCCGCCAATACGCCTAATACCAAAACTACAACTAAAAGCTCAGTAAGGGTAAAACCTTTTTTGAAAGGTTTGGAATTGGCTAATTTCGCTAACTTATCCAATGATTTTCCCATAATAAAACCCTCTTTCTCAATGTAAATGTTAACTTCTTACAATATATTTTACAAAAAATACTTTTTTTATCAAGCGAAATTTAAAAGAGGCATTATTATGGCACAAACGCCCTTTCTTAAAGCGCTTAAAAGGCTATTCCTTTTTCAGGCGCGGCGGACGATTCAATAAAGACAAAGCATCTTCCGGCTGATATTATATCCCTTATGATATATAGCAAACGATAACCTTGCTTGATACATACATAACAGGCTAGCTAAGGCGGACGTCGTTAAGGGTTATACCTGCCGATTATTTTTGTAAAATAACTATAATATACTTTATGGGATATTACATCAAGGAGCGCTAATGATTATACCTACAATAATAGAAAAAAACGTCGGTTACGACATTTTCTCGCGTCTGCTTAAAGACAGAATAATCTTCGTTGGAGGGCGCGAAGGCGAAGTCAGCACGGAGGCGGCCAATATGATTATAGCGCAGCTTTTGTATTTGGACGCGGAAGACTCTTCCCGAGAGATAAACCTTTACATCAATTCGCCCGGCGGCCTGGTAACGGCGGGCTTGGCGATATATGACACAATGCAATATATCAAAGCGCCCATAACGACAATATGCATGGGCCAAGCCATGAGCTTCGGCGCGGTGCTTTTGGCGGCCGGCTCCAAGGGCAAGAGATACGCTTTGCCTCATTCAAGGATAATGATACATCAGCCTTTGATATGGGGCGGCGGGATATCGGGGCAGGTAACCGATATAGAAATAGAATCGCGCGAACTGCGGGAGAACAAGGAACACCTGCTTGATATTTTGGCGCATCATACGGGGCAGAAGAAGGAGAAAATCCGCTTGGACAGCGAGCGCAACTATTACATGTCCGCGCAGGAAGCCAAGGAATACGGCATAATAGATAAAGTTCTTGAGCTTAAAAAATAAATATGGGAAGTAAGACCTATACAAACATAGGTCTTATTTCTCTTGAAAGGCCCCTTTCTATCAAATACAATTATTGCAAGGAGTTTAACTTAAGGAGAAAACAAAACAATGAAAGCCATAATTTTAACCGTTCTCGTTTCCTTCGCGGCATTATACGCCAATGCGATGGATTTGACGGAACTTAAACAGAATATGAAGATGAACGCGGCGATATCGTCTCGGGCCGTTGCCCAATTTAACGCTGATTCAAAAATTGTCGAATTTATAGGATACGGCGAATTTACAAAAGCCGCCATTGAAATAAAACCAGGTCTAAAATATGCCGGCGAAAACATAGAGGTTTTCTTTATATTGATAGATGACGCTTTGGCTTACGCCTATGACAAAAGCGAAAAATACGACAAAGTGGAAGTAAGCCTTATAGCCAAAGACGAAGACCTTGCCGAGCCCGATCCTCATCATCTGGTGCCGGTATACGCTAAAATTACGGCCTCAAAGGAAGATAAGACTGTGGAAGAAGGCCTGATGGAAGTATTCCGCGTGGAGCTTTGGGAAATATGGAACGCAAACACGCCGACTCGGCTTAAGAAGGCGCCCCCGCTAAAAGGAAAGAATCCTCATTGCAGCGAATTAATGCAATAGGTCTGCCGCGGATATAGAGACAGAATATATTTAAAAGCCATTGTCGCATGTTTTAAACTTTTAAAAAATCCCCGCCGAACGGCGGGGATTTTTTGCGCCTATTTTACCTTTTCCCGGCACCGCCAAACGCAAGGGGCGCCATCTTGCCCGGGCTTTAAAAAGAAGTCAAAATTTGCTATATTGAAATTGGAGAGCCGCCGCGATTTTCGGCGGTTTTTTCACGCCCGCCGCATATACTGCCAATGAAAATAATAGAAAAAATTATGAAAGGCCTCGCCGCCAAAAGCGGCAATGGGGAACAGTCCCTCAACATTCCCTTGTTTATGGAATACAGCGCGCCTTACCTACATGAGGAAAGACTTCCGTCCGCTTCCAGCCACAATTACGCGCCTTATGTGGAAGCCTATGGCGAAAAATCTTGGATATACGCCTGCGTCAACGTGATAGCGGAAACGGTTTCGTCCGCGGAATTTAATTTAAAAGATGAACACGGACGTATAATATCCTCCCACCCGGCGCTTGAACTTATGTACCGCCCCAACAGAATAATGAGCGGTAGATTTTTAAGACAATGGATAACCGCCAGCCTTGAACTTACCGGCAACGCTTACGTCTTAAAAGATTCTCTGCGCCCGGACGGCACCCCCGCCGAGCTTTTCCCGCTCTTGAGCCAGCTGGTAGAGGTAATCCCCGGCAAAAATCCGAACAATCCTGTTCAAGGCTATAAATATAGGGCGGGCTCGCAAACGGCGTACTACAACCCCGAGGAGATAATCCACTTCAAATATTTCAATCCGTTTGATTTTTTCTACGGACTTTCGCCC
Source organism: uncultured Elusimicrobiales bacterium (assembly GCA_944324675.1). Lineage (GTDB taxonomy): Bacteria > Elusimicrobiota > Elusimicrobia > Elusimicrobiales > Elusimicrobiaceae > Proelusimicrobium. Next base: position 68,199 of record CALUXE010000001.1, read on the forward strand.
ATATCCGCGGCCAGGCGCGCGCTTGAAACTTTAGACAAAGCCGAAACTTTCAACCGCGCCTTCTTCGACAATTCGGGCACCTTGTCGGGGATACTGCAGACGGACGGGCGGCTTGACGAGGCTTCCCGCAGCAGGATAATGAAAGCCTGGAGCGACAAATATCAAGGCGCGGGCAAGGCGCACAAAGTGGCGCTCTTGGAAGGCGGGCTGAAATGGCAGAACATATCTTTAAGCCAAAAGGATATGGATTTTATTTCGGGTATAAAACTCAACCGTGAAACGATACTTTCAATCTTTCACGTGCCGCCGGCGCTTGTCGGTCTATTTGACCACGCGCCGCAATTCAACACCAAGGAGCAGCAGCGCATTTTCTGGCAGACCTGCGTACATCCCAAACAAACCTTGATACTGGAAACCCTTACCGAATTCCTGCTGCCCGATTTTGACCCAAGCCGCACATTGTACTTCGACAAAGACTCCTCCTCCGTAGCATGCCTTAAGGAGGATATGCTCGAGCTGGCGCAAGCGGCGAAAATATACCACGAAATAGGCTATAACAAAGCGGAGATAGCGCAAGCTTTAAATCTCCCGTTCGGCGGAAAAGTAAAGAATAACGGAGTAAAAAAATGAGCAAAACGAAAATAAAAGGAAGTATAAACAAACCTGCTTTTAAAATAGCGGCTCTGCGCCAAGGGGCCGTGAAAGAAGAAAACGGCTTAATCTTTATAGAAGGTTACGCAAACACAAAAAACTCGGCAGACAGATACGGCGACATTCCCGCGCCTCTTTCAAGCAAACGCGACTACGTATACGAACTGACTCAGTTTAGGAAAAACCCCGTACTTTTGATAGACCATGTAAATCGTTTGGATCATTTGGCAGGCTCGGTCACCGAAATTTACGAAGACGAGAAAGGATTGTATTTCAAAGCGGTCTTTTCCGCCTCGCTTCACCCGACGGTAGCGCATGCGAGGAAACTCTATCAGGAAGGGCACGCTAAAGGCATAAGCATAGCGGGCAGATTTCACTATGAGGATCCACAACGCCCCAATATGCTTACCTTGGCGGAAATATACGAAATCAGCCTCGTCGCCGTCCCGGCCGACCCTAACAGTCTGGCGGGAATAAGCGAACAAGCCCCCCTCGAGACTGCGGAAGAAACATCTTCGCAAGAACAAGAGGAAAGGAACGCCATCGTCAAGGAAGAAATAAACTCCTGGATAGAGGAATTGAAAAAAGGATAAAAGATAAATATTTCCGACACCCCACCGTTGAGCGGGGTGTCGGGGCCAAAAGCCGCAATGAAAAACTCTCCGCCCCCTCTGGACAAATGATTGATATTTTGCTTTAATTCACCTATAATATCTGTATATTAAAAAGGGGACGGATTTCGCATGAAAAATACAATCTATATTTTGTCTTTTCTGACGCTGAGCTCTTTTTTTGCGCCGTTTCTTAATGCCCAAAGTATAGAGCAAATATCTTATATACCGGTAAAGCGTGGCAACTACCAACAGCTTATGGTTAAAAAGAAAGCTTATTTCGGCGGCGATTTGACCGTAAGGAACACTCTAACTTCTCACGCGACGTTTCTTAACATGACTGCAAGCAATTTAACATTAAACGGCAATCCAAACATATCGGTCAACAACAATGTGTTCCTTTCGGGAGTCAATTTAGAAGTAACAGAAAGCGTAAGAGTATATTCCGGCAATATTCTTACCATCCGCTCCAATAACACGACAATAGATAGAGCATCAGGCCTGGCTAATGTTTACTCCAACAATTTGATTTTGTCGCAACCCAATACTAGAATAGTCAGGATTTACATAGACGGCCTGCTCTATCCCGAAGAGTGTCTATACCAATGGCAAAGCAACGTGGAAACCGCAGGCGGCGGCAAATATACAATACTTAAGTGCGCAGACTGACATAAACCTAATTTGGAAAAACCGGCGGAATTAATCCGCCGGTTTTTTTGCGGCAAAGAAAAGAGGGCCCTAAAAATTGGCTTTAATAACTCTAAATTTAGTAAAATATATACATAGAAATATAAGTGAGGTTACTATGCCAAAAACCATAAAGAAAATATCCGGAGCGAAAACGGCAAAGCCTTCGGCGAAAACGACGCTAAAAGATACTCCGGCTTTATCGGAAGTGAAACAGATTTACAAATTTATGCAAGACAATAATCTGGGTACGGTCGATTACGAAGAAAAAGGCACCCATATCAGGCTTGTCAGAATGCCGCCGGCGCAAGTTGCGGTGCCGGTAGCCGCGGGCGCATCTGGTGCGCTTGAACAGGAACAAACTTCGGCCAAGCCTCAATATTCCCAAACGATAAAATCCCCGCTTATGGGCATTTTCTTTAGGGGCTCTTCCCCCTCGGCTCCTCCGTTCATCAAAGAAGGCGAGAAAGTAAAAGCGGGTACGCCGATTTGCCTTATTGAAGCTATGAAAGTATTCAACGAGGTCAAAGCCACCAGCGATTGCGTCATAAAGAAAGTTTTGGTGGAGAACGGCCAGCCGGTAAAACCCGGCGATTTGCTTTTCGCGATAGAAAAGATTTAATTGGCGGTATTTATGCCTTTCAGAGAAAACATTGACAACATTTCCGCTCGCATATACGAGTTTTTAAAAGACAAACAGGAAGCCACTTCTTGGCAGATAAAGCTGTCGCTGAACCTATCCAGTTCCACGATGTATTTGGCTTTGGGCTCGCTTATGCAAAGCGGGAAGATAACGATAGAACCTGACGGAATTAACTATAAGATAGCTAAAACCCCGCAGCAGAACTAAGGGGTGCTTGTGGCTTACAGGACTATACATAAAAGATCTAAAAATAAAAAACCCGCGCGCAAACAAGGACAAGGTTTGGGCTTGTTGGCGGTGTGGGTTTTTTCTTTGGCTTTTTGTATGTGGCTTACTTGGGTTCTGTGGATAGGGGTCCAAAACGGGCCGAGCGGGAAAGCCGTGCACGATTGGATTTTCGGCAAGTTCGGTCAAATATCTTTACTGTTGCCGCTGTTTTTGATGTATTGGCTGGCTAGGACGATAAAAAGCAAAAAGCTGTCGATTTTTACTTCTATGTTGGGCTTTTTCTTTACGTTCGGCGGACTGTGCACCGCGTTTACCTTCCTTGGCAGTTTATTCCCCAAAAGTTCTATAACGGGCGGAGCGTTCGGCGGCTGGATATTCGAGTTCGTAGCCTCTATAGCTGGCAAAGTCGGGGCGATAATATTCGCTTTGGCGTGCATATTTATAGGGCTGCATATACTTTTCGCGATACCGTGGCTGGCGACTTTAAGAAAGACCAAGGAGCTTTTAAGCGAAGATTTTAACTCCTGGATGCAGGCACGGGCGGAATTTAAGGAGAAAGTGGAAGAAGCCAAACGCGAGGAAAAACAAAACCAACCCAGGCGCGTAACGGAAGAAAGCGCCCCCCCCGCGCAAGAGTCCGCAGCCGAAAAGCAGCCCCCCAAGATAAGCCGCCCCGTAGCGGAAATGATAAAAATGCCGCCGCGTCAAAACACTCCGCTTCATCATATAGAGAAAGAGGGCGAAAACGTTTCAAAAGAGAAGAAAGCGGGCGAAGATTTTATTCTCCCCCCATTGGATTTGCTTAAAGAGCCTTCAACAACCAACATCATCGGCCCTACTGACGAGGAAATCGCCGCGGCGACAAAACGTTTGGAAGCCACTCTTAAAAGCTTTGATATCGCCGCCAGCGTAACGGGCGTAGCCCCCGGGCCGGTGGTAACGAGATACGAAATCAAACCCGACCCCGGCGTAAAAATAAGCTCCATAGTATCGATATCAAACGACATAGCTTTGGCGATGAAAGCGCGCGGAATAAGGGTTGAAGCGCCTATCCCCGGCAAAGACGCCATCGGCTTTGAAATCCCCAACGACAAACCCTTGATGGTAACCATGCGCGAGATTTTACAAGACCCAAGCTTCGTCAATTCCAAATTTAAAACGACCGTCGCTTTGGGCCGATACGCCGACGGAATGCCCGCCACTTCCGTACTGGCAAAAATGCCACACCTTTTAATAGCGGGCGCGACCAACAGCGGTAAAAGCATCTGCGTACATTCCATAATCATATCGCTTTTATACAGGGCCAAACCCAATGAAATCAAATTCCTGCTGGTCGACCCCAAACGCGTAGAACTAACTTTATACGAAGGTATCCCCCACCTCTACGACCCTAAAACCGACTGCGAAGACGTCAGCGTGGTAAAAGACGCCAACGGCGCGGTAAAATCCTTGCAAGCCTTGGTAAAGGTAATGGAAAAACGCATGAAAATGTTTGAATTCGCAAAGGTAAAGAACATAGAAGGCTATAACGCCTGGGCGGAAAAGAACAATGAGGAAAAAGTATTTTATATAGTGGTAATTATCGACGAAATGGCCGATCTTATGCTCCAAACCAAAGCCGCGATAGAAGATTCCGTACAAAGGCTTACGCAAATGGGCAGGGCTTTGGGCATACATCTGATTTTATGTACGCAAAGGCCGTCCACCAACGTGATAACGGGCGTAATCAAGGCGAATTTGCCCTCAAGAATAGCTTTGCAGGTAACCTCGAAAATAGACTCCAGAGTCGTCTTGGACGCCAACGGCGCAGACGCCTTGCTCGGCAAAGGCGATATGCTTTACTTGGGCATATCCGACCCGAAACCCAAACGCATACAAGGCTGTTACATATCGGAAGAAGAAATAACGAAAGTGGCCGATTTCCTAAGAGCGCAGGGCGGGCCGGATTATCCGGTGCAAATCCAGCCGGAACAAAATACGGCGGGCGGAAGGCCGGGGGAAGGATTGGGGACTTCGCCGGAAGAACTTTTATCGGCTTTAAAACTAATAAAGGAAAGACGACGGGTATCGCAGGATTTGCTTAAGGCGAACTTCGGCTCCAGCGCGCGCGCGACTAATATCCTAAGCGTATTGGAAATGAAAGGCTTTATCAGCAAGCCCGAAGGCTCCAACCGCTGGGAAATACACTTTGACGCTATCGACGAGCAAATAGAGCAGCTGCAAAAAGGCCCCGCCGCGCAGGATACTCAATACGATACGGTGTATAAATGAAAAATATAGCTTTAATAATTCTTTTACTTTTGCCTGCCGTCTTTATCAATGCGGCCGATACGGACGCGGACAAACCCGCCCAAGCCAAAACGCAAGCGCCCCAAAAACAGAGCATAAAAAATAAGGCAGCGGCAAAAACTCACGAGTCGAAAAAAGCTCCCAACAAGAACACCGTTACCGCAGATCAAGCCTTGGCCGGGCTTATCGCCTGGGACGCGAAATTAAAAACTTTAAAATCAGATTTTACGCAAGCCACCACTTTTGAAGGCACGCCGATATCTTCCTCCGAAGGCAAAATATACAAAATGGGGCAAAATATACGCCTGGACACTTTTGAAAGCGGCACTCTTGCGCAAAGCGCGCTGACCGATAAAAAAACAATTAAAATAAAAGACGGTCAAGGTGAACTTATTACCACGATGTCTTGGGCCGATTGGGAAGCGGGGCAAAGCAATAAAGCCTTGTTCGACTTCGGCAATTACGGCGAAGTGGTAAAAGGCCATAAGATAAAAGATTTCTCGGCCGAAAGCGACGCCTTAACTTTAACCCTTACGCCCGAAAAAGAACAAGCGGGCGGATACGAATTAACTTTCAAACTCGACCCAAAAGATTTTTTTGTTAAAGAAATATCCCTGGAAAACGAAGGCGTAAAAACCACCACCGTTTTAAAAGGAACTCAAAAGAACATTAAATTAAAAGAGAGCATATTCAAATGAAATTAAAAATGACGCTTGCCAACAAAATAACTTTGATAAGGGCGGGAATGTCGATAATAATGTTCCTGCTGATGATAGCGGAAAACGGCTTTGCGATGATAGCCGCTTCGCTTATTTTCGGCGTAGCGGCCAGCACCGATTGGATAGACGGCCGCATCGCAAGAAGCACCAATACAGCGACGCCTTTCGGCGCGATAGTGGATCCTTTCGTGGACAAGGTATTGGTGGGCGCGGCGTTCTTCGCGTTTACGGAAGTGTCTTATGTCAATGTTCCGGTGTGGGCGGTATTCGTGATAATACTAAGGGAATTGATGGTATCTACTTTGCGGGTATTGGCGGCCCTGGACAACCACGTAATGGCGGCGGAACGGTGGGGCAAATTCAAAACTACCGTACAGCTTATAGCTTTGGGGTTGATATTCTTTATAGCGGACGTCAAACTGCTTTTGCCTTTAACGGGCGGCTCATTAAAGAGCGCTTTGGCTTTCTTGGACAATCTGCTCGGCGCTTTGCCCTATTGCATTACCGTAATAACGGCGCTGGTGACGGCAATAAGCGGGATATCGTACTTAAAGAACAACTGGGAGATGCTGGTAAAATCTTGGAGCTTGCCGGTAAATGACTAATTTTTGGCTTAAATTTTTCGCCACGGGCGCGTTTATAAGCTATATTCCCACGGCAATACTCAGGAACAAAAAGAACAGCGGCGCGGGCCTTTTGGGCACCTTTGAAGCTTTTGTCCTCTACTTGTTCTTTATGCCCAAAGAACCGCTTTACCAAGCTATGGCCGTGCTGGGAGTAATACTCATATCCGTATACGTATCGGATAAAGTAAGATTTAAAGACGAAAAGAAAGACAATCCCAAAATAGTAATAGATGAAATAGCGGGATACTTTACCGCAACCGCCTTTTTGCCGAAAGAATTTCTGATAATGGTTTTGGCCTTTATTCTGTTTAGAGTATTCGACACGACTAAGCTGGCTTTTATAAAAAAAGCGGAAAATTTTGGTCAGAATCTGCCGGAAAAAACAAAAAACAAATACTGCTTAAACGGCGCGGCGGTCGTTTTGGACGATGTGCTGGCGGGTATCATATCAAATTTGATAATATGGATTTTAATATATCTTAATTTATTGTAAAGAGGTTGATCTATGGATTTTGCAAGTATGGGAAGCGTAAAAGAACTTATAAAAGCGGGCGGGCCGGTACTGTTCCTTTTAATAGCTTTGTCGATATATTCCTTATCGATAATGATAGACAGGTTTTTCAAATACAGAGCGAATATAAACAAATCCAGGCGTTTGATGGAATACGTACGCTACCAACTGCCGGCGCGCAATTTCAACAAAATAACGGATGCGTGCCGGAAAAACGGATATTCCAATACTTCCGCGGCGAAATTGGTGATAAACTTAATTAAGTCGGACAAAAACGATATAGGCAGTCTAAACGATTTGGCCGACTCCATAATCAACTGGGAAACGGCCCAGCTTTCCCGCAAACTTTCCGTCTTGGCGACCTTGGCCAGCACGACGCCTTTTATAGGTCTGTTCGGAACGGTGCTGGGCGTAATGAGGGCTTTTGCCGATTTGTCTTCGATAAGCGGTACGGCGGCGGGGCCTTCGGTAGTGGCAAAAGGCATAGCGGAAGCTTTGGTAAATACGGCGGCGGGTTTGTTCGTGGCGGTGCCCGCATTGATAGCCTATAACTATTTCTTGAGCAAGGTAAATTTCTTCGCGCAGAATATGCAATACTTGGCGCAGGAAGTAATCTCGGCGAAACTCTATAAGGAACCCGAAAAAACCGAAAATACCTTCGCCGCGGTGGAAGATCTTATCTCGGCCGGCAAATTATGAAGAACAGAATGCAGACCCGCGGCATCATGGGCGAAATCAATATGGTGCCGTTTATAGACATTACTTTGATACTGCTAATTATCTTTATGGTAATGACGCCCTTTATCGTGCAGTCGCAAATCAATGTGGATTTACCGTCGTCCAGCGCGGTAAACACGATAACTGAAGACAATGTAATACGGGTGGAAATCAACAAGAAAGGCCAACTTAAAGTAATGGACAAAGAGGTGGCTTTTTCCGGTTTGCAGGAGGAACTTGTCCTGCTGCTGGGCCGCGCGCACGAAAAGACTATTCTCGTACAGGCCGATAAAGATGTTCCTATCCAACAAGTGGTGAAGGTTTTCGACGTCGCCAAGAAACTCGGCGCGGCTAAACTGGGGATAGGAGTAAGCGAAGGGAAATAAAAGCCACCTCGGTATTTTAAAACTTTATGAATTTATCATTGGTTTATTCCGCAGCGATACACTTCTTGCTATTCTTGGCGATGTTTGCCTTGATGCAAGGCGCGCCCGCGAAGAAACCCAAAGCGATATACACTATAGATTTTATAGGCATGGCCTCCCAGCCTTTAAGATACGGCGAACCGGAAACAAAACCTGCGCCCGCGCCCGCCAAAACGCAAGAGCCCGAGATAAAGGCGCCCGCCAAGCAGGAAACGCCCCCTTCCGAAATTAAGGAAGTAAAAAAAGAAGCCCCCAAAAAAGCGGCGAAGAAGGAATATAACTCCAAAGAACAAATTTCCGCCAAAGCCAAGAAAAACAAGAAAGCCGAACCAAAAAAAGAAGCAAAGGCAAAAGCCGAACCGGAAAAAAAGGTAACGCTTTCAAAACCGAGCATATTGGGGGAGGTGAAATCAACAAATATAGATCCATCTTTGTTGCATAATTTATCGGGCGGATCCGACGGGGGCCCCAAAGCGGTAAGGGCGAGCTTCACCAATTTCCCCTATCCTTGGTACATAACGCAGGTCAGAAATTCGCTTTGGGAACAATGGCAAAAACATATGCCCAAGAAAAGCGCGGGGCTTTCCACGCTAGTATCTTTCAATATAGACAGATACGGCGCCGTATACGGCGTACAGATAGAAAAGAGCTCGGGCAACGATTCCTACGATTACGCGGCTACTTCAGCGGCGGAAAAATCGGCGCCGTATCCGCCTCTGCCCAAGGATTTCCCCAAAAACTTGCTTACCGTCACGGTAGAATTTAAAAATGAGGAGTAATTTATGCTTATAATATGGCGTTTTATATTGCTTACGATAATTTTCTTGGCCGCTTTGATATGTTTCCCCGACTATCCGCAGACCGCGCCGATAACGATATTCATAATGTTCATCATATCGTTCGTGGCGGTATTGGTGCTGACCTTCTTCTCCTCCGTTTTGCTCCTGAGCAGATCCGCCGCGTTTAATTGCGTATTTGATTTGGCGACGATACTCGTGGTGGGATACTTTTTGCTTAACATAATGCCGCAAACGGACGGGGTTTCCCCCTACGACAAAGTAAGAAGCGGCAAATACCCTACGGAAAGCCAAATCAAAAGAGGTCTGAAAAAACTGGATTTCACAACCGAGGGGCTGGGAGAGGATATCAAAAGAACCGGCGAAGATCTAAATAAAGGGATAGGCGAAATCCAAAAGGTAATAACGAAAGAGGTGAAAGACTGATGAAAACCGCCGTAATAACCGGGGGGCGAGGTTTCGTAGGCGGACGCTTGACGGAACTCTTGCTGAAAGAGGGATACCGTGTTAAACTATTAACAAGGGGGCGCGGCGGACCGAGCGACAACCCCCTGCTGGAAACGGTCGGCGTAGACTATAACGACGTACAAGATTTAAAATACGCTTTAAAAGGGACCGATTGCGTATTTCATTTGGCGGCGGCGATATTCGCTTTCAACAGGGAAGAGTTTTATAAAGCGAATGTGGAAGTGACAAAAAATTTATGCCAAGCCGCGGCCCAAACGCCGGAGATAAAGAGCTTTGTTTATTTATCAAGCCAAGCGGCGGCCGGGCCAAGCGAGTACAAGAACAATCCTATCGACGAAAGGTCCGCCGCGGCTCCGGTATCCGATTACGGAGCGACAAAACTTGCCGCGGAAGAATACGTTTTAAAACTCCCGCGGAATATACACAAGACCGTTATAAGAGCGCCGGTAGTATACGGCAAGAACGATTCGGGCGTATCAAAAATAGCCTCTTGGGTGGCAAGAGGGATAATGGTCAACACCTCCTCTTCGGAAATGTTCTTTAATTTCGTTTACGTTGAAGATTTGGTCTTGGCATTGTATAAAGCCTCGCAGCTGCCGCAGGCCGACGGAGAAACTTTCTTCGTATGCGAGCCGGCAAGCTACAGCTGGAAACATTTTATCAATACCATGGCCGACGCAATGGGCAAACCGCGGCCGCTGATGTTCAATCTGCCGTATTTTATGCTGGAGGCGGCGGCGTTTGTCTACGAGAGCGCGGCGCGCGTCTTTTCCATCACGCCTGCTTTGAATTACGATAAAATTAAAGAGGCGTCGATAAAAGGCCACTGGACCTGCAGCTCCCGCAAATGGACGACCCTGACGGGGCAGGAATTTACGCCTTTGGATCAGGGCCTTAGAAAGAGTTTCCAATGACAAACAATAAACAGTTAAACGGATCTGACGTTTTCTTTTCGCCTTCTTACGTCTTGGCGCAAATCTGCACCTTGACGATATTCTTTTTGGGCTTTAAGTGGACCTTGTTCGGCCTCTACTGGATCCCCCCTCTGTTAAACCCGGTTCTTTATACCTGCGTGGCTTTATTCTGGCTTTATTACAACTTTCTATGGATAAGAACGGCTTTATATCTGCCCAGCACCTATTTGGCGGTAATAAACGTCTACGCCGATTTGGGCGTAAAAATGAGCGCGTTTCAATGCTTTTATATAGCGCTGTGCAAGCTCAACCGCGCGAGAAAAGCGGAACTCAAAATGAGGCGCGAGAATAAATTCATAAGAATGGCCGCCTTAAGTTTCGTCAAGATAGGCATATTAGCCAATATGCGGCGCACGGAAGCAAAAGAACTTTCAAAAGCGATTTTCATACATACCAAGAAAAGCGTAATAGACGGCTTTAAATTTGTTCTGCCCTACTTCGCGCCCACCTTTGCGGTAATACTTGTTTTAACGCCTTTGATAGTACTGTTATCCTCTCATAATTACCGATACCTGATAGAACATTTTATAGACAAGCCGGTAATGATTTCCTTTTGGGTACACATAATCCTGCTCCCATTTAAGCTTATATGGGTATTTATGACGCTTTCGACATTGGCGGCCAATATAATATCACCGCTGTTGACGCTGCCCTTCAGCAAAGTGTTCGCGAAATACGTTAAAGAGAATCATATCGAGCTGGATCTGAAAAGGAAGCACCATTTGCCTGTTGAAGGGCTGGTTGCCCTGTTTATGATTTTAACGGCCTCGGTGTTTTATGTTTCTATTTTGTTAAATATTTTGTTATAATTAATATATCCGACTGGAAATGCGGTTTGCGAAAAGCCGTATTTTTGCTGGAATGGAGAGGTGGCCGAGAGGCTGAAGGCAACGGTTTGCTAAACCGTCATACGGGGGATTTCCCGTATCGAGGGTTCGAATCCCTCCCTCTCCGTTTTTTAGTTTTAAGTTTCTTATAAAAAGCCCCGTTAGGCGCTATGCCCGACGGGGATTTCCTTATTTCTGAGCTTATTTTACTCTGTTCGGAGCTCATTTTCCGTCTTTTTTCGCCGGAAATATCGTTAATTTGCTTTAACTTTCGTTAAGCTATACAAAATACTTAAGCATAAAACTGGCTACATACTTGCTTTTAGAAGCGGGGAACACAAAGTAAAAACGGGCTTGCTAACAAGATTAAAAAGCAAATCTTAAAAGTAAAACGGACGCCTTTTAGGCATCCGTTTCGTTATCTGCCGAAAAATATCTCACTTGCCGCACGCTTGCGAGAAATTGCTGAATGTTACGTATTTTTCCTCATAGGCGATAAACGCCTCTTGAAGAATTTTTACGGCCGTATTTTTATCGAATATTTTTTCGACCACCACGGTCTTGTTCTCCAGCTTTTTGTAATCCTCGAAAAAACTCATCGTTTCAGATACCAAATGGTCCGGCAGTTCGGAAATGTTTGTGTAGTGGCTGACGTTCGGATCGCCCTGCGCTACGGCTATTATTTTATCGTCGGCTTCGCCGGCGTCGAGCATTCTCATAACGCCGATAATGCGCGCTGGAACGATACACATCGGCACCACTTCCGCCTGGGACAAAATCAAAATATCCAACGGGTCCTTATCCGCGCCATAAGTGCGGGGTATAAACCCGTAATTTGCCGGATAATAAACCGACGAATACAAAACTCTGTCCAATTTAAGCATACCGCTTTCTTTATCCAGCTCGTATTTGGCGCGGGTGCCTTTAGGGATCTCTATTATGCCGTTTACTATATAAGGCAAAGTTTCTTTATCGCCGGGGGACACATGATGCCACGGATTAAAATTATACATTTGAGCCTCTCTACCAACTTGTATTTATTATGATTATAGCAATTTAAACGCGACAAATAGCGTTCCGCCGCCGCGGAAAGAGACTTTTATCCTCTTTAAAAGGCAAAATGGTTTGGAGAATTATTGAAAATGAACCCGCCAAAGAGTACAAACGGCCCGAATTTTTTAACCTCAGTCCGCTTATTTTAGCGGGAAATACTATTTATTCCTTTTCGGATTCTTGGGGAACCACCCCTTTTCCACGCGTTCTTTCTGCTCAAAAAGCTCCTTTATGCTCCACAGACAGGTAAACCCCGTTATGCTTAATACGCAAGCAAGGAAATTGCCTTTGGTAGCCAAGGCAGCGCAAATAAACAAAATGCCCGCTATCAAAAACAAAGGCCAAATTTTTTTGGAAAAATAATATTCCCCCTTTATCACTATCGGGTGAAACACCCCTATAATTACAAAAGCGGCCAAACCGATAAAAATACTCTCCCAATTCATAAATACCCCCTATCAAGACAAAGCTATTATAACTAAAAGGATTTTCCTCCGCAACAGGGATATAGTCTGCGGCGGGCCATCGCTTATGATATAATCATAATAAGAGCACTCTAGACAAAAAATACTTTCCGCGCCGATGATTTTATCGCGCGGGAATTTTTCTCAAAAGGATTTATATGATAAAAAATACTAAAACCGATCTACCGCAGGATGAGCTTGAAAGAGCAAAAAAAATAATACTTGATTTACAAGCGGAAACCGCCCTTTTGACGGATAAAGGCTACGGGCCGTTCCTCGCCGCGATATATGACGACAAAGGCAATTTAATCGCAAAACGCGCCAACAGCGTCGCGCGGGAACAATGCTGTTTAAACCACGCGGAAGTGAACACCATAAGGCAGGCACACGAAGTATTAAAAACTTATGATTTGGCCCCGTATAATCTTTCCATATACGTTACGGCAGAGCCTTGCGTAATGTGCATGGGCGCGATAATGTGGAGCGGAATAAAGAGGATTTTCTACGGAGTAAACTCCTCCGACGTTGAAGCTATAACTGGCTTTGACGAGGGCTTTAAGCCGGGGTGGTTTGAGGCTTTCGCCAAACGCGGGATAGAGGTTTATGGTGAAATAGAGCCTGAAGCGGGCAAAAAAGTCCTCAAAGATTATATAGCCAAAGGTAAAGAGGTGTATAAACCCTCCTGCCAAAGAGGCAAATAATGCCTAGCAAATACGATTTTGACGCCCTTGTATCCAGGCGCTCTACGCAAAGCGTAAAGTGGGATTTTACATCTGACGAGAAGATGATACCCCTTTGGGTCGCCGATATGGATTTTAAAGCGGCGCCCCAGATAATAGAGGCTTTACAAAAGCGCTTGGAACACAGCGTATTCGGCTACAGCGAGCCCTCGGCCTCTTATTACGAGTCGATAGTAAAATGGTTTGACGGCCGCCACGGTCTCAAAATACGGCCAGGCTGGATTTTGCCCGTTACCGGCGTGGTGGCGGCTTTGACGGCCGTAATAAAAGCTTTGGCGCAAAGCGGCGACAATGTCCTATTTCAAACCCCGGTATACAACTGTTTCTTTTCTTCCGTACTGAACAACGGCTGCGCCATACAAACCAATCCTTTGAAACGCGAAAATAATTCTTACGCCATCAATTTCGAAGATTTGGCGCGCAAAGCGGCCGACCCGAAAGTAAAACTGATGATACTGTGCAACCCGCACAACCCCGTCGGCAGAGTCTGGAGCAAAGCCGAACTGGAAAAAATCGGCCGAATCTGCTTGGACAACAAAGTATTCGTAATAGCAGACGAAATACATTGCGAACTTATCCGCCCCGGCTTCACCTATACACCCTTTGCTTCCATCTGCGAAGATTTCTTGCTAAACAGCGTTACCTGCACCTCGCCCAGCAAAGCTTTTAATTTGGCGGGCCTTCAATGCGCCAATATCTTTGCCGCGGACAAGGGCGTACGCTCCAAAATAGAGAAGGCTCTGCACGAAAACGAAGTATCAATGATAGGCCCCTTCGGCATAGACGCTTTAACTGCGGCATATAACCAATGCGGGGATTGGCTCGATCAGCTAAACATTTACCTTAACGAAAACTATCTTATGCTAAAGGATTTCTTTCAAACGCAGCTGCCGCAATTCCCCGTTACCCCTCTTGAGGGGACTTATTTGGCATGGGCGGATTGTTCGATATTGGGCAAAACCTCGCAGGAAATATCGGATCTTCTTCTAAAAGAAGGAGTAAGGATTAATCCCGGCTCCATTTATGGCAAAGAGGGCGAAGGTTTTATAAGAATAAACTTCGCCTGTCCTAAGGGGACCTTAAAAGAAGGTCTTTTAAGAATAAAAAGCGCGCTTTTAAATGCTCTAAAGGGAAAATAGGCTCCTGCCAAAAGCAAAGCGCCATATGCCAATTTTGGGGTCAAGGAGCCAAGCTTTTGATATTTTTGCCGATAAAAAAGGCCGAAGAAAATTCTTCGGCCTTATTGATTTAAACGACAAAACATTACATCTTCCTTGCGGAATTTATCTGCGACGCCCCCACCAAAACGGCAAAAAGCGCCACAAAAAACAAAATTAGATTGTTTAAGGAAAACACTCTGGCGTTAAAAATAAAAACTTTGGGATTATCCAAAAAAGACGACGCCTTTTGGGCTATGGATTTCATCTTCCCCGAACCGGAAACGCAAAAAGGGAATATGGTCTCTTTTTCGCCGTCAGCTTTGGTCATTTCCAAGTTATAGCACAAGCTGCCCTGCGCCGAAAAAAAGCCCTTTTTATAAACGGCTTTAACCTTAAAAGAACGGGCCTGCACAAGCGGCGCCACCTTCTTTTGCCCGAACAGCCCGCTTACATAAACCGCATTATCGACGCTGTTTAATGTCATTTTGGAATAAAATATACCCGATGTTAAAGTGGAAAGCATAATCATAATGCCGACGACAATAAGGATAGCGCCAATAATAAATTTTTCTTTTCTTTTGCTAATCATAGTAATATTTATACAAAAAACCGATTTTAAAAATCAATAAACAAAAAGGGTAATCAGAAAATCTTTTGGGCGGGGATAAGGTTTTTCTAACGAACGCATCAACATTTCTCTTTTACGGCCAGGCTTTAAGACGAATTTTCCGCGCCGGGAATTCTGCTCGCCAATCTCCAAGCGTTCTGCGCGGCGCGCTTTAAGTTGGTATAATTATATTATGAAAATCATTAAGGATATTTTATTTAAGGGTATTTTATTTATAGCCGTTTTTGCGGCTTTGCCGCTTATATCTTTCGGGCAAAGCCTCAACGATTATATGGCGGGCAATTCCGCCTTGACCGTAAAGACCGAAGACGATCTGTCAAAAGAGAATGTCCCGCAGGAACAGTCCGAAAGCCAAGAACCTTCGCAAAACATAATGGCCGTAAACCATCTGCCCGACGTAAAACTAAACGACAATATCATAACAAAAACCGTTATCAAATATAATATTTATCCGCAAATTTCCCAAGCGGACGCTTTATATTCCCAAGGTAAAATACAAGAAGCCTTAAATCTTTATACCGAGCTGGCGCAAAACGAAGGCCTTATGCCTGAGATAAGACTGGAAGCGGCTTTAAACGCTTTGATAATACATCTGCAAAGGGCAGAATACAAACAAGCGCTTAAACTATCCGATTTATCTTTATCTTTGAACCCGAATTATCCTTTCGCCCAGCTCATGAGAATTTGGATATACGCCGCGCAGGGCAAAATAAAGGAAGCTCAAAAAGAGTACGACCAACTGCCTTTTTTGACGGCGGACTTTGAATATATATCTTCGGCCAAACTGGCGATGGCGCAGGCTTACTTTAATGCCGGCAAAGACGAAAAGGCGATGGAAATACTGCAAAACCTCTACGGCACCGATCCGTATGTAATATCGCACGCGGCTTATTTAATGGCAAGACTATCGGGCAAGGATAAAAAGGCCGCCTCCGCCCTTATAGAACAAGCCTTGGCGCACGATTCCAACAATTATATGGCGCAAAAATATCAAGCCGATATTCAATATAAACTCAAACAACGCATACCCGCATGGCAGAGCTACGCCAGTTTGTACATCTTGGACAATGGCGACAAAACCAGCGCCAAAAGGCTTAAGAAACTATCCAAATATCTGCCCTACGCGCCGGAAAATTATTTATTCTACACTAAACTTTCCGAGATTTATACTAAACAGCCTTCCGTTTCCAATTCAAAACAAGTTAGGGTAGGATTGTTCTCCAACTATCAGGCGCGGCTGACGCCGATAACGAGTTTCAATATAATGCCGGGGGCGGATTTCGTCATAAAGGACGATCTGATGGGCGAAGTGATCTCGGGCGAAGCCTATACCCCCAAGGCCATAAGCTTCGATAAAGAGCATAAAGGCATACATATACAAAACAAATGGGGCGCGGCGGATTTTTCGACCAAGCGGCCTTTTGTCATCAGCTTGAAAAAAGAGGGCTATTCCTTTATCGTCAAAGACGCTAAGGCGGAAAATATCTTCGCGGCCAATTTGGGCGACAAAGAACTTAAAGGCAGTTTATTGGTAATACCCGTAGAGCAGGGAATGGTTCTGGTAAACTACACTTCTCTGGAAGACGTAATGCCCGCTTTGCTTATGTCGATGACGCGCGGCATAAAGACGCCCGCCGCTCTGGAAGCCGCGGCATTGGCCTTAAGGACTGCTTTAGTCTGGCAGTTATCCGCGGGCGGAAATGAGCTTTTTGACATTCCCGACAACTCCCCCCGCATAAATTACGGCGGCGTAAATATGGAATCGCGCTACGTGCGGGACGCGGCGAAAAATACGGAAAACCAAGTTTTGGCGCAGCCCGCGAAAGAGGGCGATATTCCTCTTCTGGCGCAGGCGGAAATATATAAATCCTGCTCTTGGGCAAGCGAAGACGGGACGAGAAACACTCAAGAAAATAGGGATTACAGCTTCTCGCCCGTCAATTTGTTTAAATATATGCTTTCAAACCCACCCAAAGACCTTTTCTCCGCACCGCAGGACCCGACTTTGTGGTCTTCGACAAAATGGATATACCTGATGCCATTAAAGGAAATAGAAGCACGCCTTAAACAGAAATACGACATCGGTTCCTTAAAATATTTCGAACCCGCCCAAACGACGCCTTACGGAAGGGTAAAGGCTATGCGGTTTGTCGGCAGTAAAAAAAGCGTGGAAACGGATTTTGACGAGGCCAATTTCATCATAGCCGCGGGTACTTTAAGATCTCCGTTCTTTACCTTCGTGCCGTTTAAGAAAGACATTCTGCTGCTCGGCAGCGACAGCGGCGCCGGCAAAGGCTTATGCATAGACGGCGCCTTCGGCTTGGCGCGCGAAGGGAAATCCGCGAGCGAAATATTAAAATATTATTACCCCGATTTGGAAATAACGGAAAAATGGCAAATAAGAAAATCGCTTTTATAATAACCAAGCTGGAATTGGGCGGCGCGCAGAAAAGCGTGCTTTACAGCGTAAGAAACCTCAACCGACCGCCTTTCAAAACCTATCTTTTATGCGGCAAGGGCGGTTTCCTGGATAAAACGACCAAGAAAAACATCAAATCCGTTTTCTTTATACCCGATATGGTGCGGGAAATATCGCCCGTAAAAGACGTAAAAGCGTTTTTCCAAATACGCAAAAGGCTGAATAATATCCGCCCCGATATCGTGCACACCAATTCTTCCAAGGCGGGCATATTGGGCAGACTGGCGGCCGCCTCTTTAATTAAGAAGCCGAA
Source organism: uncultured Elusimicrobiales bacterium (assembly GCA_944324675.1). GTDB lineage: Bacteria > Elusimicrobiota > Elusimicrobia > Elusimicrobiales > Elusimicrobiaceae > Proelusimicrobium. Next base: position 86,149 of record CALUXE010000001.1, read on the forward strand.
GATAGTACATACCGTTCACGGCTTTTCCTTTTACGAAGGGCAGAAACCGACGCAAAAATATTTCTATATTTTGGCGGAAAAGTTCTTGGCGGGATTTACCGACCTCCTTATTTTCGTATCCAGGGAAGATATGGATAATGCCCTAAGGCTCAAAATCGCGAAAGCCTCCCAATGCCGCCTTATAAGGGCGGGCGTGGAAGTCAAACGGCGGGCGGATTTTAAGGATTTTGACAGAGCGGCCAAACTAAAAGAGCTCGGCCTAAAGCCCAATGCCAGAATAATACTAAGCACCGCCAACTTAAAACCGCAGAAAAACCCGCTGGATATGATACGCGCCGCGGCGATAGTATGCCGCAAGGAGCCCCGCTGCGTATATTTGTATACCGGCACCGGCCCTCTAAAAAAAGCGGCCGCAAAACTTATCGCCAGATATAAACTCAAAAACAATTTTAAACTTTTGGGGCACCGCAAGGATATTGAGCAATTGCTGGCCGTAGCGGAAGTCTTTTCGCTCAGCTCGCTTTGGGAAGGTTTGCCGATGGCTTTGGCCGAAGCCCTGTTTATGAACGTGCCCGCCGTATGTTATGACAGCGGCGGCGTTAAGGAAATACTCAAAGACGGTCAAAACGGTTTTTTAATAAAACGCGGCGATTACAAAGCCTTGGCGCAAGGACATATCAAAGCCTTAAAGAGGAAGGATTTTTCCTTCAAGGAAGAAGATTTGGAAGATTTCGACATAAAAAATATGATTAACCGACAGCGCGAACTTTACATGAATTTAGGAGGACGGAGATGAACTATTTCAATAACGAAGCGGAACGCGAAGCCGTGGAAAGAGCAAAAAAAGTGGCTTTGGAAGTATTTAAACCGCTTAGGGCCAAATACGACGAAAAGGAAGAATTTTGTCCCGAGGCCGTGGAAGCCATGGCGGCGCAAAAACTGTTTGGGCTTTGGCTGCCCAAAGAATACGGCGGCGAAGGTTTGGGCGTAAATGCTTTGGCTTTGGTATTGGAGGAGCTTTCAAAAGTATGTATGGGTTTGGCGCTGCCCGCGGGCACAAGCGCTTTGGGCGGAATGCCGATGTTCTTCTGGGCAACGCCCGAGCAGCGTGCGAAATGGCTGCCGGATTTGGCTTCGGGCAAAAAATTATGGAGTTTTGCGCTCTCCGAGGCGCAGGCGGGATCTGACGCAACCTCCATAAAAACCACCGCCGTAAAGGAAAGCGACTATTATATTTTAAACGGCTCAAAACATTATATATCCACGGGCGAGGCCGCAGATTTCTATACCGTCGCGGTATCGACTAACCCCTCCAGAGGCGCGAGAGGAATATCGCTTATCGTGGTGGAAAAGGGAACGCCTGGCTTTACCTTCGGCAAGAAAGAACGCAAAATGGGGCTTAGAACTAACCCCACTTACGACTTGCTTTTCAGAGATTGCAAAGTACCGGCTTCAAATCTGCTCGGCGGCGAAGGCAAAGGGCTTTTCATCGTGCAGGAAACTTTTGACTACTCCCGCCCCGGCATCGCGGCACAAGCGTTGGGCTTGGCGCAAGGCGCGATGGCGGAAGCCGTCAAATATCTAAAAATAAGGAAACAATTTGACCAGCCCGTAATATCCTTCCAAAGCATAGGCCACGAATTGGCCGAACTTACCGCCAAAGTGGAAGCGGGCAGAGCCCTGGTCTATAAAATAACCTCTTTAATGGATAAGGAATTTTTGGCGGCTTCGGCCAACGCTTTAAAGAACAACACCACCGTACACGACGAACTTAAAGCCCTTAAAGGGCCGCGCTGGACAAAATACAGCGCTATGGCGAAGTTGTTCTGCTCCGACACCGCCATGCAAGTGGCCGACCGCTGCATAAACCTTTGCGGCGGCATAGCATATACGCGAGATTTCCCGCTGGAGAAATTCGCCCGCGACGCCAAAGTAACCCAAATTTACGAAGGCACCAACCATATCCAGAAAAACGAGATTATGGCCTCTATAATAAAAGAGAGCTGAATTATTATCAATATAGCCGTAACAAGAACAAGCCCCGCAATAACTGCGGGGCTTGTTCTTGTTATGCAAATTCACGATGATAAATTTCCGGATTGACGAGAAACAAAGAAACGGCAATAAAAAACCTCGGCCAAATCAAGCCGAGGGTTTTTATTTATTTCAAATTTTATTCTCTGTCCCAAACGGCCTCGTAGGCCAAAGCCGTAACGGTGATAAACATCAAGAAAGAATAGACGCACCACCATATCGTTTCGGAAAACAGCGGCTCCTGGAAAAGCGCCTCATAAACGAAAACGCATAAAAGTTTTACCGTGGCGAACCATATAAACAATGCCGCCAGCCTGAATACTATATCCAGCAGGCCGAAAATAATGCCTTTCCTGAAAGAAGCCTTAAATGATTTTATTATCTTTTCCATATTAAGATTTTAACTATGTATGAGAGTTTTGTCAATATTCTTTATTCCGCCGCACCGTCGGACGGCATTTGCTTGTTTCCCGCCTTGTCCTAACCTCGCCCAGCAGCCGCGAAGCGGCGGCGTGTTTCCCCGCTTTAAACCCCTATTTAACCGCATCTTGCCAATAAAAAACCCGCCTTAGGGCGGGTAATATTAAAAATGGTGTCACCGGGTGGGCTTGAACCACCGACCTGGCGCTTATGAAACGCCCGCTCTAACCAGCTGAGCTACGGTGACGTCCTATTTATTATAACAAATACTGAAATCCTTGTAAATATTCAGCCTCGGAAATCATTCCCTTAATATTGACAATCGGCCTCAATTACGAATGTTTCATTAATTTATATGCCAAAATTGAATCTCTGTTTATCTGCTGGGTCAATTCGCCAAGCGTAGCGAATTTACGCTCCGGCCTTATCTTTGCCACAAATTCCGCCGTCAACTCCCGCCCGTATATATCGCGGTTAAAGTCCAGGATATGCACCTCGCACGTGGGCAAGCCGCCTTCTTCCACCGTCGGTCTGCGCCCGATATTGCATACGCCGTTATATTCCTTGCGGCCGAGCTTCGCCTTTACGGCGTACACGCCGCGCGGCAATATCTTAAGCGGATCAAAATCTATATTGGCGGTGGGAAACCCTATCTTGCGCCCCATCTGCCGCCCTTTCACTATCTTCCCGCCGACTTCGTATCTGGAGCCGAGCATAGCGTTGACGGCCTCTATATCGCCCGCCTTCAAGGCCCTTCTTATCAAAGAGGAAGATACTTTCTCCCCGCCCGTTTCCAAAAACGAACAGCTTTCAAATATAACTCCATTCTCAAAACATGCTTTCTTTATGAAATCTATTTTACCGCCGCGATCCTTGCCGAAGGCGAAATCCTTGCCGCATAAAATCCCGCCCATATTGTACTTCTTAAGCAGAATTCCAAAAAAGCGTTCTTTGCTCAAGTCTTTAATTTTTTTAAAATCCAAAAATTCCACGCGCGTCATTCCGCTTTTTTTAAGCAGAGCTTTTTTCTCTTCGGGCGTGGTAAGCACGCCGTGCGAAGCGTCCATAACCACTTTGGGCGGAATATTAAATACCAGCAAAAGCGGCTTCATTTTGTGCTCCGCCGCCAATTCCTTAAGCACGCCAAACAAATGCCTGTGCCCCAAATGGACTCCGTCAAAACTGCCGATAGCTATAAAATTCTTAACCACTTTTCTATTTCCTCTGCCCGCATTGTTTTTATTTTATCTATTCCCAATGCGTCTTTGACGTCAAAATTACCTATGCTAAGCCTTCTAAGCTCACTCAAATGCCCAACCGTTCCCAACTCTCGCGCGATCATAACCGCCAAAGAACGGATATAGGTGCCGCTGGAACAGGAAACCTCAAACTCTATCTTAGCGCCGTCAATGGACACTTTTTCCCAAGAGTATATCTCTATTTCGCTCTCGCGCTCTATATTTTCGCCCATGCGCGCTTTTTTGTACATGGCTTGCCCGTTTACTTTTTTGGCGCTGTAAAAAGGTATCGGCTGCTTTATTTTACCCGTAAGATCCTTTAAAACTTTGTCCAAATCTTCTCGGCCGAAAGACGGAACCGGCGCCGTCTTTACCGTTTTGCCTTCCGCGTCCCAAGTGTCCGTTTCCGCGCCAAGCGTAATTTGCCCGGCATATTTCTTATCAAGCCCCAAATATTCGCTTTGCGATTTTGTCGCTTTGCCGAGCAATAAAATAAGAAGCCCGCCGGCCATAGGGTCCAGCGTGCCGCTATGCCCGACTTTCTTTATTTTAAGCACGCCGCGCGTATAGGCTATGACGTCGTGGGAAGTCCACCCCGGCGCTTTGTCCACAAGAAGTATCGCGCTCTCTACGCTCATTGCAGTTTTGATATTTCCTTGGTTACGGAAGATATAAGACGGTTTTTTATCTCGTCGAGTTTCGCGCCCTCAACCTTAAAGCCCGCCGCTCTCGCGTGGCCGCCGCCGCCGAAAAGCACCGCGACCTTGCTTACGTCGACTCTGCCCTTAGAGCGGAGATTTACCGCTATTCTGCCAGGCTCCTCCCTCAATAATACCGAAACTTCCACCGAGGGTATCATTATCGGCTGGCTTACTATCCCCTGCGTATGACGCGGATCTACGCCGAGCAACTCGAAATCTTTGGAAGTCAAAGTAATCTCCGCCAAGGTATTGCCGTTTAACAGATTGAGTTTTTCCAACGCGCGGCCCAAAAGTTTTAGTTCTTTATAAGGCTTGGTGTTATATATTATCGTGTTTATCTTTTGTATATCTGCGCCGCACGACAAAAGCACCGCACCCACCCGCATACTCTCGGACGTGGTATTGGAATGCAGGAAACGCCCCGTATCCGTCACCAGGCCCGTATAGAGGCAGGTGGCTTCGTCGGGGGTTATTTCGGCCTTCATATATTCAAAAAGCTGGGTAATGATTTCCGCCGTAGAGGAAGCCATCGCGTTAATATAATTGATAGTCCCGTAATTCTCGCCGGTGATGTGGTGGTCTATGTTTATAACGGTTTTTACGCTGTCGAACAACGGGTCCAAATTGCCGCCGCGGTTTTTATCGGAACACTCAAGCAAAATCATGGTGTCAAAATCGAATTCGTCAGGCAATACGGAAAAATTAATGCTGTCCAGACCGGGCATAAATAACAAATCGTCGCCGGGCCTGTCATTGCTGAAAGGATAAACATCTTTGCCCAGGCGCTTTAAAAAACTGCATACGGCCAAAGTAGAGCCCAAGCTGTCGCCGTCGGGGTTTTGATGGCCCGCCACAAAAAATTTGCGGCCTTTGGCTATGGCTTTTGATATGGCTTTAAAAGCGGGATTAACTTTCTTGCTCATGGTCCTTCTCTATCTTGGAAAATATTTTTTCGACTCTGGAGGCGCGCTCGGGCGTATCGTCGATTTCAAAAGAAAAAGACGGTATTCTCTTAATGTGAATTCTCTTTCTCAACAAAGAGCCTATTTCACCCCTAAGCGCGGAAAGATTATGCGCGGCGCGCTTTTTGTCCTCGTCGCTGCCGAAAACGGAATAAAATACTTTCGCCATAGATAAATCCTTAGATATTCTTACGCCCGTAACGGTGATAAACCCGCTGAAGCTGCCGCTGGCTATCATACGGCTGATTATGGTATTGATTTCTTCCAGAAACAGAGTTTCCAATCTTTTTGTTCTTTCTATCATATCTATATTTTACCAAAATAAACTCTTATAAAATATCATGCGCAGAAGGGGCGCTAAAAAAAGACGGGGCGGATTTATCCGCCCCGCAAAGTCAAATCGCGCCGATGTTTATTTTATTTTGGCGTTGCTTTTAAGGAAATCAAACACTTTACGTTCGTTTATCGTCGCCATTACTTCGTCCTTGCGATCGTTAAAGAATTTCTTTATGCCGCTTTCCTCTTTGGGCTGAGAGGCCAAAGCCTTGTCAAGTTCGGCTTTCCAATCATCTTCCGTAGCCTCAAGTTTTTCCGCTTCCGCTATGGCGTGTACGATATAGCCTATCCTCAAATCCCTTTCCACGCCCGGGCGCATCCTTTCTGCAAAAGCCTTTCTGTTTTCTTCCGTAAGTTCAGGCGTCTTGCCGCCAAACATCCTGTTAATAAAATTACCCACAGAAATCTGCGTGTAATACTCAACCAAACCGGAAGGCAAATCGAAATCGTTCTCTTTTACCAAAGCGTCCTCTATTTGTTTTACCACGTCGCGTTCGCTCGCGCTTTTGGCTTCGCGCTCCATGGAGGTTTTTACGGTTTCTCTAAGTTTCTCGACATTGTCAAAACCCATATCTTTCGCGAAGGCGTCGTTAAGTTGGGGTTTGACTTTCTTTTTGATTTCTTCCACCTGTACGGTAAAATTGATCGTACCGTCGTCGACTTTCGCGTCAAAAGTTCTGCTCTCGCCTTTTTTGGCGCCTTTGATGGCGTCGGCAAGGCCGGCCACCGTCTGCGGGGCGGACATATCGACAAGTTCGCCGTCGCTGGAATACTTAGCCTCGGCTTTGCCGTCTTTGCTGCCGCTGTATTTTACCACTACGTAGCTGCTGTCGGTTACCTGCGCGCTTTCGCCTTCACTTTCCAAGCTGGAGTTATGCTCCAAAACCTCGTCTAAATGTTTGTTTATGTCTTCCTCGCTGACGGTTTCGGATTTTTTGGTTATCTCTATGCCTTTATAGCCCTTCGCTTTAAATTCGGGCGCTACATCTACGCTCATCTCAAAGGAAAAAGGTTTATTCTCCGCCAAAGAAGTGAAATCCGCCTTTGTTACCGCCGGCGCCATTACAGCCTTAAGAGCGCTCTGCTCCAAAGCCTTGGCCGAAGCGTTCCTTATAACCAAATCGGCCGCACGCTCCATAATGTGGGCGGTAAAATTCTTCTTTACTATATCCAAGGGCACTTTGCCCGCTCTAAAACCCTGCATCTGCGCTTTCGCCTGGACTTGCAGCAAAGCGTTGTGAAAACATTTGTTTACCAAACCGGCTTGCGCCGTAACTTCCAAATTTACGGTACAACCTTTTTTCGAAAGCTCTTTCGTTTTTACTTCATTATCCTGAGCTACAGCAAAACTGGACATAATTTCTCCTATATAAAAAAACTATGGACGGAGAGGGACTTGAACCCTCACGGAAAATCCATACGGTCCTAAGCCGTACGCGTCTGCCAATTCCGCCATCCGTCCATGGTATTAACTGATTTAAAATGAAGTGGGCCATACAAGGCTCGAACTTGTGACCTTACGCTTAAGAGGCGTCTGCTCTACCAACTGAGCTAATGGCCCTTCCCTTATGAAGAAATTATAACAAATATTTTTAAAGCCTGCAAATAATTTGGCGAACCGCCGCGCCTGAAAACCGTTTTGGCAAGCTATATGCAAATTATATCAAAAAAGTGATACAATAGCAGTATCCTTAATAATGATTTTTACTTTTGACTATATAAAAGGAGAGATATTCAATGAGAAAAATAATACTGACGGCAGTCGCTTTTCTGCTCGGCGCAGGGGTTTTGACGTCGCAAGCGCTGGCGAAAAGTTACTCGGGCGATACGGACACCGATATTTTGATGATGGATCACAAAGTGTTGGAGCTGGGCGATAAATACGTCGCCATTTTAAGCTCGATGTATCAGGAGGAAGCCACCCGCGCGGGAACTTTGGGGTATCATTCCAGCCTGCAGGAGAGGGACGTCCAAGCCCAAATAGGCAGAAAGCAAACCCTGCTTTCCTTGCAAAACGCTTTAAACAAAATAAACCCGGAAACGCTTTCTTCTTATACCAAAGTCGACTATTATATCCTTAAGGAGCTTGTCGGGGAAAAGCTGTTCGCAATAGAAAACGAAAACGAACTCTCCAAAAACCCGCTTTGGTATCTGCAGGCCGTAGACGCTATTTACGATATACTGCTTAAAAATTATACCTCAGAGGCGGACAGACAGCGCGACGCCTTGAAAAGGGTTCAGGCCCTGCCGCAAATACTGGAACAAGGCAAACTCAATATTGACAATCCGCCCGATTTGTTTTTAAGGCTCGCCATAGAAAAAGCGCAGCTTGCCTATTCCTCTTTTAACAACGTAAACTTCATGCTGACGAAAATCAGCTATGACAAGTATAATAAAGAGCAAGCGAAAAAAGCCTCTACAGCGGCGCAGACGGCCCTCAAAAACTACGCCGATTTTTTAAAGGAAATTATGCTAAAAAAAGAATATGTGGATTTCCGGCTCGGCGAAGAAAATTACGAAAAGCTCTTTAACGGCGTGTATCAGCAGGAAATGCCTTTCTCCAAGTTAAAGAAAGTTCTGGACAAAGAACTTGAAACCAGCAAAAAAGAACTTATCAAAGCCATTACCCCTGTCGTAGAATCTACCTTGACCGATGAGGAAAAGGCCGACAGAACCGACAAAAAAGGCGTGATAACCATCTTCCCGCAAGACTATTACAAAGCCGTTTCCACCTATACGGCCAACCCCGGCGCGAAGAAACTGTTGGATTCTTATGCCGATACTTTCAAAAAAGCGACCGTATTCTTTGCGGAAAATAAAATTTTCCCGGTCGGCGCATTACAAGTAGTAATCGCGCCGGCGCCAAAATACTTGGCCAATAAACTCACCCCTATTTCCTATCTGCCTCCGTTCCCGCTGCTAAACAGACAGATGGGCGACATTCTTATAACCATGCCCAAAGCCGAAGATAAGAATTTATTGGCCTCCCGCTTTAACTACGGAATGATTAAGCTCGACGTGCTACAATACATCACCCCGGGCAAAAACCTTATGTATTCCATATCTACGGAAGAAGGCCGCGTGCTCAGGAAACTTTCCAACGATCCGTTTTTCGCCAACGGCTGGGTAAAATACGCGCTTAATCTCGCCGGCACGACGGATTATTTTTCTTCGCAGGAAGACAAAATAAATTTGGCTTGGTTCAATTACACCAAAGCCTTGCTGGCTGTAGCGGAATACAATATGCAGACCATGGCCGCCAATTATACCCAAACCGTAGACTACCTGGTGGAAAACGGCCTTAAAAAGGAAGACGCCGAAGCCAATACCGATTACTTGGCGCTTAATCCTTTGGACGCCGTGTCATACGTAATAGGCGCGCAGGAATTTGACGCTTTAAAGAGCAAATATTCCAAGAAGATAAACAAGGATATGTCCCTTGCCGATTATCACAAGAAGTTGCTTTCTATCGGACGCGCCCCCATTACGGTTTTAGACGAGGCTATGGCAAAAGAAATGGAAGGCAAAAAAGTGGAAAGCTTTTTCAATATGACCTATTTCTAAACCGTAACACCTCACAAACAAAAGACCTCGGCTTTGAAGCCGAGGTCTTTATTTTTATCCTTTCCGGAATTAAAGAGCCCGCCCCATTCCCGTAAGAAACTCGCCGACATAATTTGATAAAATATATATAAATGGAAACGGCTTATAAAAATCCTTTTAAAGCGCGGAAACTGGGACAGCTGCTTATAAAATTCTCCGCGCCCGCCGTAGCGGGAATGTTCGTGAACGCATTGTACAATATAGCGTCCAGAATATTCATAGGCAACGAAGTCGGCTCGCTGGGCATAGCGGGCATAAGCATATTGTTCCCGATGGGGCTGATATTCATAGCGTTCAGTATGCTTATCGGCGTGGGAAGCAACGCCTTATTCTCCATACGCCTGGGCGAGAAACGCGACGAAGACGCCCAATTAATATTATGCAACGCTTTTGTCTATTTGGCCATAATAGCCGCCATAGAAGTAACGGTATCTTATCTTTTTTTGGACGAAATACTCGCCTTTATGGGCGCCACTCCGGAAATTATGCCATACGCTTTGGAATATGCCCGCCCGATATTGTTCGGATATTTCTTTTTTATAATAGGTTTGGGTTTAAACAATTTTATCAGATCCAGCGGCCACCCTAAAACGGCAATGGCTACACAGATTATCGGTGCGTGTATAAACATAATTTTCGCGCCTTTGTTCATTTTCAAATTCGGCTGGGGTATGAAGGGCGCGGCGTGGGCGGTGGTAATAGGACAGATAGTATCGTTTATATGGATAATGGCGTTCTTCACCGGCAAACGCGCGACTTATAAAATATCATGGAAATACATTAATACCCGCTTTGATATTTTCAAAGACAGCGTGGTTGTGGGTTTGGCGCAATTCGTGTTCCAAATAGCCAGCGGCACGCTTAATATAATACTTAACCACGCGCTTATCAAATACGGCGGCAATATAGCGGTATCGGCTATGGGCATAGTAATAGCGGTAAACACGATAGTCATTATGCCGCTCATAGGCATCAGCCAAGGGGCGCAGCCGCTGATAGGCTACAATTACGGCGCAAAGAAATACGCCACCTCCATTCAGACTTTAAAAATGGCCATAAGATGGGGCACCGTTTTAAGCGTGACGGGCTTCATTTTAATACAGATTTTCGCAAGGCAAATAGTATCAATGTTTAACAGCACCGACCAAAACCTGATAGCTCTATCGGCCAAGGCGCTGAGGATATTCCACATAATGCTGCCTTTGACGGCAATTCCTATTTTGGCGACCAGCTTCTTCCAAGCGATAAACAAACCGCTCAAGGCGGGCATATTGAGTTTGTCCAGGCAGGTTCTGTTGCTGCTGCCGATGGTAATGATACTGCCGATGTTTTTTGGGCTGGACGGGGTATTTTACGCGCCGCCTACGGCTGATTTTATGTCGGTACTGCTGGCTTCATACCTGTTAAACAAATACTTTACCAAACATAAACAGAATTTCTTTTTCCGCAGGAAGAAATTTTAAACTTTACCGCTTGGCTCCGGCCGGGTAATTCTCTCGTAAAACGGCATAAAAAATATGCTAATATGTTAATTAGTATGAATATATCCATAGGTCCCATAAAGATTTCGAACGAGGGCCCGCTTGTCTATATAGGCGGGCCGTGCGTGATTGAGGGCGAAAAAGCCTATATCGAGGCCGCAAAGAAAATAAAAGCGGCCGCCGATAAAGCGGGCGTAAAATTTATATTAAAAGCGTCTTTCGACAAGGCAAACAGAACGTCTATCAACGCGTACCGCGGCCCGGGCATAGAGGAAGGCCTACGCATTTTGGCGCAAGCCAAAGCCTTGCTTAAAGTGCCCGTCCTAACCGACATACACGAGCCCTGGCAGGCGGAAAAAGCGGCAAAAGTGGCGGACATATTGCAAATACCGGCCTTCTTGTGCCGCCAAACGGATTTATTGCTGGCCGCCGGCAATACGGGCAAAGCGGTAAACGTAAAGAAAGGGCAGTTCCTTTCCCCCTCAAGCGTGGGCAATATTATAAAGAAGATAGAAAGTACGGGCAACAAAAAGATTATGCTCACCGAACGGGGAGCGAGCTTCGGATACGGAGATTTGATTGTCGATATGCGCTCGCTGGAAATTATGAAGCGAAGCGGATATCCAGTCATTTTCGATTTGACGCACTCTTTGCAAAAGCCCGGCGCGCTGGCCTGCGGAACGGGCGGGGATAAGAGCGTGGCTTTCGCTTTGGCAAGAAGCGCGGCGGCTGTGGGAATAGCGGGAATATTCTTTGAGGCACACCCCAACCCGCCCAAAGCGCTTTCCGACAGCGCGAACTCGCTGGATATGAAAGAAACGCTCGTTATGATAGACGAAACTAAGATCATAGACAAAGCGGTAAAGAAATGTCTGAAGAAGTAAAATTTAAATCCGTACTCATAAAGAGTTTAAAGATATTGGGCATTATATATTGCATTACGGCGGTATCGTTTGCGGCGATCATATACTTTGCCAATACGTTAGACAGGCCGTATCACAAAAGGCAGATACCTGCGGAGATTACGCCATGGCTGAAATAAAAAAATATACCGATAAAGATATAATTTCCATCGCGAAGAAAGTTTTTGAAATAGAGGAGCACGCCCTTAAAACAACGGGGGCGGCTTTTGACGGGAACTTCGTCAAGGCGGTAAGAACGATAGCGGCCTGCAAAGGCCGTTTGGTGCTTATAGGGATAGGCAAGAGCGGGCATATCGGACGCAAAATCGCGGCGACTTTGGCCTCTACGGGAACGCCGTCGTTCTTCGTTCACCCGACGGAAGCTCTGCACGGCGATCTGGGTATGATAACCAAGGAAGACTTGGTATTGGCCTTATCCTTTTCGGGGCAGACGGAAGAAATCAGCAAAATTTTATTGCCGTTGAAAAAGGAGAAAGTAAAAATAATCTCGATGACGGGCAACCCAAAATCCAATCTGGCCATGATGTCGGACTTGCATATACACGTGGTGGTGGAGCGGGAAGCCTGCCCCTATAATCTAGCGCCGACGGCCTCTACTACGGCAATGCTCGCCTGCGGCGACGCTTTGGCGATAGCCTTAATGAAGATAAAACACTTTGAGAAGAAAGACTTTGCTATGTTTCACCCCGGCGGATCTTTGGGCAAATTGCTGACTTATACTGTAAAAGACATTATGTTTACCGATAAAAACCCTATTGTTCCTTTAACGGCCAGCGTGCAGGATACACTTTTGGTGATGACAAAAAACAAATCCGGCGCGGCCAGCGTGGTGGATAAGAACGGCAGGCTTAAAGGCTATTTTACCGACGGCGATTTAAGGCGCGCTTTGCAAAAGAAACAGGATATTTTAAAACTTAAAATAACCGACGTTATGACTGTTTCCCCCTTCGCTTTCAAGCCGGCAACGCCCGCGGTTGAGGCGGCAAAAATAATCAACGATAAAAAAATAGACAATGCCCCGGTAACGGACGAAAAAGGCAAGGTAATAGGATTTTTGGATAAGGATAATCTGATAGAGTTTATAGCTCTTATAGACAAGAAATAAAATGGAACCGATTAAACGTCTTAAAATAATCTTTTTGGCTTCGCTTTTGGCGGCGGGTTTGACGGCATGCGGTCAAAAAGGGAAGGACAATGTCAGCAACGGGCCGACGCAAAGAGCGCAAGACGTTATCATATCGGAATCGGAAATGGGGCAAAGCAAGTGGCTTCTAACCACTAAAACGGCCGACTATTACGACGAAGAACAGAAAGTGGTTATGACCGATCCGAAACTGATAAACAAAACCGACGGGAAAGAGGAATCCTCGATAAAAGCCGACAAAGGTTCCTATGAATTTGAAAAGAATCTTATAACTTTAAGCGAGGGCGTAACGGGAGTATCTTTAAGCGAGGGCGCGACGATAAAAACCTCAAAAATGTACTATAACACAAAGACCAGAAACGTCTGGACTGACAAACCCGTAACATTAAAGCGCGGCGGCGTGACGGTAAAGGGGCAAGCGTTGCAGGCCAATGCCGATTTTTCGGAAATACAACTATATAAACAAGTTACCCAGCTGCCCAAAGAACTGCGGGACTTTGACAAAGGCGAGGTGGAGTTATGAAACGTAAAATTGCTCTGCTTGCCCTGTTTTTTGCCTTTGCGCCCGCTTTGACTTTTGCGCAAAGCGCCAACAATGACGCGGAACTATCTGCGCTTTTGGGCGGGCTGGTCAAAAGCGACAGCTGGATAATAAGGAAAGACAAAGCCGAGGAAGAATTTATCGGTAATGTAAAATACGAAAACGAAATTTACAAAATATCGGCCGACAGGGCGCTTTCGCAAAGGAAACTCAACGCCTACACGATAAGCGGGAACGTGCAAGCCTCAAGAAAGCAGGACGGCGAGGAAATATCGCTTAAGGCGAACAAAGTGTTTTTCAACGCCAAGAAAGATTACGGCTACGCGCAGGGCTCAAAGAGCAAGCAGGCGCAAGCGCGTTTTTCCACTCCGAACAACACCTTTAATCTTTATGCCGACAAAATCAATTTCGGCAAGAAGTTTACCTCGTTTGAAGCCGAAGGCGACTGCGAGCTGAACGATATGAACAATACCCTTTACGCGGGCAAAATGACTTACGATACGCAAAGTGAACTTTTCACCGCTTCAGAGAAACGCCCCGTACTCTTCGGCTACACCGAAGACGGCGATTACGCTTTACAGGGCGATAAAATAACCGCCGACAACAAAAACGGAACCTATAAAGCCTCGGGGCGGGTGACGGGCTGGCTAGTGCCCGCGGAGGATATATCAAAATATACGCAAGGACAGAAAGATGGAGCTCAGATCTTCTAACATAGAAAAAGTATACAAGGAAAGACGCGTCGTCAAAGGGGTGGACATATACGTTCGCTCGGGCGAAATCGTGGGGCTTTTGGGCCCCAACGGCGCCGGCAAGACGACAAGTTTTTATATGCTGGTCGGATTTATCAAGCCGACTTCCGGCAAAGTATTTATCAACGGGGAAGACGTTACCCCCCTGCCGATGTACGAAAGGGCGCGCCACGGGCTTGGCTACTTGGCGCAGGAGCCGACTATCTTCCGCGGGCTTACCGTGGAAAACAATCTGCTAGCCATTTTGGAGCGCATAGAACCCGACAAAAATAAACGTAAAGAGAAAGTAGCTCAGCTGCTGGAAGAGTTCGGCCTTACAAGACTGGCCAAACAAAAAGCCTGGACGCTTTCCGGCGGAGAGAAAAGAAGAATGGAAATCGCCCGCTGTATGATAAGCAACCCCAAAATCATTCTGCTGGACGAGCCTTTCGTAGGGATTGACCCAATTACCGTATCGGAGCTAAGGCAAATGATTTTCAAACTGAAAGACAAAGGCATCGGCGTCCTGATTACCGATCATAACGTAAGGGAAACCCTGCCGCTGACCGAAAGAGCCTATCTTATTTACGACGGCAAAATATTGGTGGAAGGCGATCAGAACACCCTGCTTAACGACCCTAACGCGCGCAAATTCTATTTGGGCGAAGACTTTAAGATGTAAAGGAGTTTATTATGGCATTTAATTACGAAGAAAGATTTTTGTATATGGAAGACGTAAGCATAAGGGAAATATCAAAAAAGGTTCCCACGCCGTTTTTTTGCTACAGCAAAAGAGCTCTAAAAGAAAATTTTGACAAATTCAAAAAGGTGTTCCCCAAAGCGACTATATGTTACGCCATAAAAGCCAACTCCAATATAGCCGTGGTAAAGACTTTGGCGGCCTGCGGCGCTGGCGCGGACGTGGTAAGCGGCGGGGAACTGTTCCTGGCCCTAAAATGCGGTATACCGGGCAACAAGATTGTTTACTCCGGTGTGGGCAAGACGGAAAAGGACATCAGCCTCGCCATACAAAACGAGATAAAACAAATCAACATAGAATCCGCCGAGGAGCTTGAAGCCGTCAACCAAACGGCGATAAGGCTCTGCACGCGCGCAAATATCGCCATAAGGGTAAACCCGGAAGTCGACGCGCACAGCCACGATAAAATAACCACCGCCCGCGTTACCGATAAGTTCGGCATTTTATGGCCCGACGCTTTGGAACTTTACAAGAAAGCCTCTAACATGAGCGGAGTACGCATAAAAGGCATAGCGGTGCATATAGGCTCGCAAATACTGGACTTGAAACCTTTTGAGGAAACTTTCAAAAAGCTGGCCAAAATGGTTAAAGAATTGGAAAAAAACGATATCGTTATAGAAAATATCGACATAGGCGGCGGGCTCGGCGTAGTATACAAGTATAAAGAAGACAAACCGGTAAGGACGGAAGCCTTCGCCAAACTGGTGGACAAATATCTCACCCCTTTAAAGAAGCATATCATTATGGAGCCGGGCCGCAAAATCGTGGCCAATGCCGGGATATTGGTTTCCAGCGTACTCTATAACAAGAAAATCGGCCGCAAGGACTTTTTGATAATAGACGCCGGCATGAACGATTTTATGCGCCCCGCCTTATACAGCGCCTGGCACGAGATCTTGCCCGTACGCGACTGGAACAATAGAGTAATGAAGAAGTATGACGTCGTCGGCCCGATATGCGAAAGCGGGGATACCTTCGCCAAGAACCGGCAGCTGCCCCAGCTTGAACACGGCGAACTGGTGGCGATAATGGGCGCGGGCGCGTACGGCAGCAGTATGGGAAGCACGTACAACTTCAGGCCGCTGACGGCGGAAGTATTGGTGGACGGCGCAAAATACAAAGTTATAAGAAAGCGCCAAAGTTACGAGGAAATGATAGACTCCCAGCTGGACTTGCTGAAATAAAGCGCAAAAGGCAAAATCTATGCTGAAAATTATTTCTTCCTTTTTAATTGTTTTTATTGCGGCGGTTTCTCTTTTTGCACAAACGGTAGCGTTTAACGTAAAAACAAAGAAATACCACGCCTTATCTTGCAGATGGGCTAAAGCGTGTACGGTAAACTGCATACAAATAGATAAAAAAGAGGCTATATCCAGAGGCGGTATCGCCTGCAAAGTATGTAACGGCGGGAATATCGCAAAAATATCGCCGCTGCCTCTTTTCCCTATTATGCATGCGCATAAAAAAAGCATATAGGAGTTTCCACCTCTATAATGCCCGTGTTTCATTTAAAAAAGGCCCGCGGTTTAAACCGCGGGCCTTTTCGCGTTAGGGCAAAGCGAATTAATTAGAACCGTACGCCTAGGGAAGCCTCTCCGCCAAAACCGTAATTGGCGTAGTTGGCCGCCACGCTTAAATCTATATAGGCGGGCAGTTTGAAATTCAAACCAGCGCTCGCCCTTGGCGTAGTGGCATATTCCCTCATACCGATTAAAGCCGCGTTGTCTGCCCCTTCAACGGTCAGCTTGGTATAATCCACTCCGCCGCCTATGTAAGGCGTAACCACAGGCATCTTAAACGATATTACCAAGTTTGCGTTATAATGGGTAAGTGAAAAATCTTTATGAACGCCCGACTGCGCCATAACGGTTATCATCGTCTGAAAGCTGTATAAAGTATCCACGGGGCGCGTTATCCCCCATTTTAAACCGCCGCCGGCCAAAGTAAGGCCGTCCCACGAGGTCGCCCTGATAAAACCGTCTAAGCGGAACGGGAGGCCGATTTCGCCCTGTATCCAAGGCATATACATCACTTCCGGGTCTGGGCCCAAAGCGGTGTTTTCCTCGCTCGGCTCAGGCATTACGGCCGCCCGCGCAGAAAGCAAAAATCCGCCCCAGCCCAATATGCGCCCCGTACTGTATGTGCCAGATCCCAAAAGTCCGCCCATATCTTTGGTAAACGCTTCTAAATTATCCGCCGTGATATTGGCGGAAAAATTATCAAATTTATAGTCAGACGCCTCTAACGGCAGCACAGACGCCAGCGCCAAAAACAGTATACAAAACGCTCTTTTCATTTTAGTTTCTCCCAAAATTTAATCTTCTAAAGCAAGCCTGTCGCCCGCTTTTACCCCGCCTTTTAAATATCCGCCCCGTACTTCCAAGGTATACTTCGCCTTAAAATACAGGGGGCTTATACGCCAAGGCTTCAAACCCTCTATTACCGATATAACTTCAAAATCCCTGCTTAAAAAAACCGCGTCAATAGCAAAACGCATAAAAAATGTGTGTATCTGTCCGCACGGTTTTAAAACTATACCCTCGCCGTCTTTTAGGCCGCTTCTGCCCAAAAGCCCGATAAGCCGCCCGAAAAAACTGTCCTTCATCTCCAGCCTATCGGCTATTACTTTCCCGCCCGCGCTTAAATTGACGCATCTCATAATAAACTCTTTACTTCTTTTATAACAAATTCCCTAAAACTTTTGCGATACTTATCATCAATAAATTTAAAATCAGTCGCGGGGCTTAACTTATAATAGGGCTTGCCCAAACGCTTATATTTCCCCAAAAAGAATACCGCCGTCAATTCTCCGTCAAAGCTAACTTTCAATAATACGGATTTATCGCTCACTTTCCTGCTGAAAATTATTTCGGCTTTAGGTTCGCAATTTTGCGCTTCAAACGCGCATTTGCCGAGCAGACAGTTCTTTATTTTCCCTTCCAAAATGGGGGAAGTCAAAAGCAAATTCTCGTATCCGCCCCAATCAAGCGGCATTTCAACTTTTCCGTCTTGCTCGCCCGCCTTTAGGGAAATATTTTCCGCCTTAAACTTGCCGCAGAATTCCGCTTCCGCCGCACCGTCTTCGTAAGACTTAAAGCCCGATATTTCCAAAGCGCAAGCCGCACAGGCCATAGTCGCAAAAACCGCGGCGGCGGCTATGCGCTTTGCAAAAAGCATTTACTCGTTTACCCTTTCCACATAGGTGTCCGTACGGGTGTCTATGCGGATTTTGTCGCCTTCGTTTATGAAAAGCGGCACCTTTATTTCCAAGCCCGATTCCAAAGTCGCCGGTTTGGTCAAATTGGACACCGTATCGCCTTTTACGCCCGGCACCGTGGAAACGACTTTCATATCTATCTTTATCGGCAGCTCCATAGTAAAAAGTTTGCCGTTGATAAACAAGCCCGTCGCCGCCATATTGTCCGTAAGATAATGGCGCTGATGCCCCATCTTCTCGGCCGGTATCGCGATTTGTTCATAAGTTTCGGCGTCCATAAAATAGATCATATCGCCTTCGGTGTAAAGATAATTATGCGGGCGTTTTTCAATATCAACTTCTTTAAATTTGTCTTCCGGCCTATACGCCGTTTCTATTACCGAGCCGGTATTTAAATTTCTCAGTTTTACGCGAACCACGGCCCTCGCCTGCGATTTGCGGTGGTGTTGATATTCTATAATTTCCACAAGTTCGCCGTTCTCGTTTTCAAATATCAAACCCTCTTTAAAGTCTGGTGTTCCTATCATAAATGCTCCTTATTGCTTAGTTAAAATTTTAACGGATTTATCCGTTATAAGAACCGTATTCTCGTAACGTACGCCGAATTTGCCCTCAAAATAAAGGCCCGGCTCTACGGTGACGATATTCCCCGTTCCAAGCGTTTTGGCGCTGCGGGCGTTAAGGTAGGGCTCTTCATGGATAGCCGTACCCAAGCTGTGCCCCAAACCGTGTATAAAATATTTGGCAAGCTTGCCGTTTTTATCAAAAAATTCACATACGCGCTTATGCGCCGCGCCGGCCGCCGACCCCGACTTGACATTCTTTAGCGCTTCGTCGTGGGCGGCTTTCACTATATCAAAAATTTTAACGAACTCCGCGGACGGCTTCTTGCCGAACCAAAAAGTTCTCGTTATATCGGAACAGTAGCCGCCGTATTTGCAGCCGTAGTCCATTAAGACGATTTCCCCCTCTTTTAACTTCCTGGAAGAATTTATATGGTGAGGATTAGCGCTGTTCTCGCCGAAAGCCATAATCGTGGTAAAAGCCAACCCCTGCCCGCCCAAGTCGGTCATTATGCCTTCCAAAAGCGAGGCGGCCTCTATTTCGCTAATGCCAGCCTTCAATTTCTCGCGGAAAATATCATAGGCCTTGGCCGATATGGAACAAGCTTTCCTTATTCTCTTTATCTCAAGAGGCGTCTTAACTTCCTTGACTTCGGCTATAAGGCCCGGAGCCTCTTTGAAACCGTTCTTATAAAACAGCTTGCCCGCCAAATAACCGGTAGCCGCGGCGTCAAAAACGCAATTCGCCGCTTTTAAAGAACGCGCTTTTTTTACGATATCCTCGCAAGCTAAACTGCCCACCAAGGAAAGATAGGGCGTCTTCTTCTTTAAATCCGCGGCATACATCTGTTTGGTAAAGCAATAGGCTTTCTTGCGGGTAATAAGCAAATACGCGTCGCCCTGGCCCGAGAAAGTAAAATCTGAGAAAAAATTTACCCCGTCCAAATCGGTAACGGCGCAGGCGTCAAGGCCTTTGCGCTTCATATAAGACTGCAGATTTTTTATTTTCTCGCCGCTGCATTTCATTTTATTTGTTTTATCCCGTTTTTCGTCATATAAAAGCAATCCTCATAGCGGACGCCTATTCTGCCCGGTATGTATATGCCGGGCTCCACGCTGAAGCAGTAATTCTCCTTTATAGGCATAGAGGTATTGTCTTGGCTTAGGCAAGCGTCTTCATGTATCTGCATGCCTATGCCATGCCCCGTACGATGGGTAAAATATTTGCCGTAACCGGCGGCTTGTATATAGTTTCTCGCTATGGAGTCTATCTCCGCCCCGCTCTGCCCGCAGCGGGCTTTTTTCACCACTTCGTCATGGGCCGCTTTTACTATACTGAAAATTTTTATAAACTCCTCGCTGGGGGTATCCCCGAACCAAAAGGTTCTTGTTATATCCGAACAATAATCTTTATAAACACAGCCGTAATCCATCAATACCGGCATATTTTTCTTCAACTTGGTCCGCCCCGTAATGTAGTGAGGGTTGGCCGCGTTCGGGCCGAAAGCCACTATCGTCTTGAAAGAAGTTCCGCTGGCGCCGTTTTTCCTCATAAAGGATTCCAACTCTTCCGCGGCCTGCTTTTCCGTTACGCCGGGCTCCAGCCAGGCAAGCATATGGCGATAGGCTTTATAAAGTATTTTCGCGGAATCTTTCATTATTTTCAATTCCGCCGCCGTTTTGCCCGCCCTTACGGGCGTCAAAAATTTTTCCCTGTTTAAAAAGCCCGCTTCTTCATAGATTTTCCCCGCGTGGTAGGTTTCTTTCAATCCGTCAAAGCCAACTTTCTTAAGTTTCATCTTCCTGACGGTTTGAACCACCCTCAATTCCCGGTCGACATCGCACCCTTCCACTTTTATCTCCGGGAAATCGGCCGTAAGAGGAGCCTCATACAAACTGCGCCCCGTCAGATACACACCCTTGGAATGGATAAGCATTATAACTTCCCCGGGATTGAAAATAGAACCCATAAGATATTTCACGTCATGGTAATCGCTTAAAATAAAAGCGTCCAGGCCTTGCTTCTTTATGTTTTTCCTTATTAGGGCTAGTTTATCCGCGTCCAGTTTTGGCATATCCGACTCCTTCAATGTTTAATTATTTATATTATACAATTTGGCCGCGCCGCAATAAAAGGGCGAAAGACAAAAACTTACTCCGCATTTGATTATTTCGGGTAATTTAACCTTTAACAAAAAATCTTTTGTACCATTACTGTATGATCTTCGATTGCATAATACTAGGCGCGGGCGCTAGCGGGCTTATGTGCGCCTCAAAAATAAAAACCGCAAAAACATTGATTGTCGAGGGCAATCCCCAACCAGGCCTTAAACTGTTGGCCAGCGGCGGAGGGCTTTGCAATTTCTACAATAGCGAAATATCCTTTAAAAATTATTACGGACAAAACCCGCATTTCTGCATATCGGCTTTAAAATCTTTCGACTTTGAAGACTTCAAAAAAATGCTGGCGAAAAATAAAGCGGAATTTACCCTTAGGGAAGATGGAAAATTCTTCGCGCGATCTTCAAAATCGGTATTGGACGCTTTACTCAATTCCCTACCACAAAACATAGATTTAAGACTTGGCTGCAAATTTGATAAAGCTTCAAAAAATAGAGATATTTTCGAGGTTTTTGCGGGCGGAAAAGTTTTTAAATGCAAAAATTTAGTCTGCTCGCTTGGCGCATTAAGCCGCAAAAGTATGGGGGCTTCTCCGTCCGCTTTTGATTTGGCGGAAAGCTTCGGGCACGAAATCGCAAAGCCTTATCCCGCCTTGTGCGGAGTAATTTTCACAGGCGATTTAAAAAAACGCTTCGCCGATACGGCGGGCATTTCCCTGCAGGCGGAACTCTCTTGCGGTAAAAATAAATTCGAGGGAGGACTACTGTTTACCCACGAAGGCCTAAGCGGCCCGGCACTGTTTAATCTCTCGCTCTACGGAATAAAAAATAAGACGCTAGAAATAAACTTTTGCCCGAAAATTAAAGCCGAAGATTTTATAAAACAAAACAAAAACGGACCCAAACATTTGCTTGCCCTACTTGAACGGCTCGTCCCGCCGAGGCTCGCGAAAGCGCTTTTAAACGGTTTTGACAAAAGAACGGCCGATCTTACAAAATCGGAAATAGCCCTAACCGCAAGGGAAATCAACGCGTTTTCTTTTACGGTCGATAAATTGGGCGGCTATGAAAAAGCCGAAATAACGGCAGGCGGCGTATCCACAAAAGACATATCTTCAAGAACTATGATGTCCCAAAAAGTGAAAAACCTCTATTTTACGGGCGAGTGTCTGGACGTAAGCGGACAATTGGGCGGATACAATTTGGCCTGGGCTTGGGCCAGCGCCTGCGCCGCGGCCAAAACAATAAACGAAGCCTGACCCTTTCACTTGGAATCGAACGGGAAAAGCATAACCCGAAACGAAATTTCCGCTTTATATACACAGTTTATTTTCCCTCCGAAAATAAATTTTTCATTTCCCTAGCCGCATAAACAATACAAACCCTCGAAACCGAGCTAAATACTTTCTGCCCGCATAAAAACTTTTGCGGCGCCAATATATCCCCATATTTTGTAGAATAGTTTATATGACGAATAACAATACCGGCAGATACGTTTTTGACAAAAAAACGGGCAAAGTAATAAAAATATCAGATGATGTTCCGTCTTTAAACAAGAAAGAGCACCATTGCGATTCCTGCTGCGGATGCTGCGGACATCACGATTAACGGCTGTATTCATATTAAGGGGTTATATGGCAGAAAAACAAAATCAATCCGAACCGATAAAAACACATGTCCTTCAACCGGTCGAAAGACGCGAAGGCGGCCGCGGCGGCGGGCCCTATCCAAAAGAAAAAGCGCGCCATTCCAAACGATACCCGATAAGAAAGCACGAAGGCGCTATTTCGCGCCGCTTTTACGGCAAAACCAATAAATCGAGCTTGGCCGAAAAGCTGGTAAAGACTTTTACCTCCTTAATATCAAAAGGGATAAAGACGATAATACCGTGGACGCTTTTAAGCGCGGTATTGTTTCTCGTAGGGGCCTATTATGTATTCCACGCCTGTTTCGCTGGGCATGGATACCCGCTCTGGTATCTTATAACAACGGGGATAATACTGTTTGGATTTTACGGGGTTTTCGGGCTTTTTTACGGTACTTCAATGGGTCTGCTGTATACGATAAAAGCCTTCTCGGAAGCCTTCGGCAATTTGATAAGGGAAACCATTAACCGCGTAAAGAACTCCATCGAGAGCAAAATAGACAATATAGCCGACACCCTTTCCCGCAATGAAGTTTCCCGCGTGGTAAAGCAGACCTTCGACGATTTATCCGCGAATATGCGTAAATACGCGGCAAAGACCGCCGCGGGAATAACGGCTTTGGCCGTTCTGGGCGGAGTAATATTTGTTTGCAGGAAAGTATTGTTAAGCAGCCTTTCCAAAATAAAGAACAAGGCGGATTTCTTCGCGATAATGTCGGCAAAAGCGGCCTTGGTGGCGGCGGTAATATTAAATCTTACTTTCTTTGCGAAGCTGGCCATAGCGGCGGGCTATCTTATAGGCATAATTATGCTGGCGAGCCAGGTTCTCATTATACTTTTGCTTAAATGAAACACTTTATCTTTCTGCTTCTGATACTCTTTACCCTCGCGCCTTTGAGCTACGGCCAAAGCGCGCGGCAATACTACAATAAAGCCTTGAAGACGGAAGACGTCAACGAACGGATAAAACTGCTGACAAAGGCGATAGACAAATCTCCTAAATTTACCAATGCCTACCACCACCGCGCAGACGCTTATAAAGAGAAGGGGCTTTTTAAAAAGGCCTTGGCGGACTATAACAAGATAATAAGCCTCTCTCCCAAAGATCCTTTCAAATACTATGCTCGAGGTTTGGCCTATATGGAGAGGAACGACTGCGCTTCGGCGATACGGGATTTTTCCGAAGCGATAAAATTAAAAAGCAATTACGACGATTTTTATTATAACCGCGCCCTATGCTATATGACTTTGGAAAAGTATTCCCCCGCCCTTAATGATTTGGAGAAAATAAAGAACCGGAAGACTAAGGAGCACACTATCGAAATAATGGAAGGCAAAGCCAATTTCTTTTTATACCGATATGACAAAGCGCGCAAGGTTTTCGACAAGCTGCTCAAACAAAACCCCAACGATACGGAAGCCTTATTTTATATAGGGCGCATATACTTTAACAATGAGCTCTACGACGAGGCCATTTCCTATTTCAGCAAAACTTTAAACAGAGATCCTTCCTTTGATACCGCCTGGCTGCTTAGGGGTTCGGCCTTCAGGGAAATAGGAGAGTACGAACAGGCCGCCCAGGATTATACCCAACTTATAGCGTTAAAGCCGGAATATTCCTATTACAATCGCCGCGGCTTGATTTATGAGGATCTGGACGATTGGCGCGCCGCCGCGGAAGATTATTCCTACGCCATAGCTTTAAATCCCAAGTGGGCGATACCGTACAACAATCGGGGATACGCTTATTTAAAGCTGAAAAATTACAGGAAAGCCAAGAAGGATTTTGATATGTCTTTAAAATTGTCTTCTTATCTGCCTACTACGCACATTAATATGGCGGGCTATTATTGGACCGTCAAAAGAGACAAGCGCAATATGTACAAACATTTGGACTTGGCTTTGAAGAACAATTTTAAAGATTTTGATTCCCTCTACGAAAGCGGGAAAAAGGCTTGGCTGTTCAAAAACATAAACAACAGCGTAGAGTTTAGAAGTTTCATCTCGGGCTATAACAAATAAGCGAGCGGCGGCCTATAACCCGCCCGCGCGCTTGCCCGCAGAGGCAATATATTCTCCGTCTTCAATCGACAAACTATCTGTAAACAAAATAGTAATCGGGTTCTATACCGTATATGTCCTGGCTTACGCCTTTTACGTCCTTAAGGGGCAAAAGATACTTTTCCGTAAGGGAAAAAACTACCACCGCCATACCTTTAACGCCTACGGCGGAAGCGTCTTCATAGAAAGTAAGCCTTATCGGGAAATTATCGTCTTCGCGCTTCTGCATAAGATTGTGTATTTCCCAAGCGAGCGGCAAATCGGCGTAATTATACAAACTGCGTATTTTGTCTTTGCTCGTCAGTATTTTTTTAAATACGCCTTTTTCCTCAAAAGATATTACGGCGGCGGAAGGTTTTTTGTCTTTAATGTTAAAATCGTTTCTGTCGCTTTGGATGATTTGAGCGTCCTTGATATATAGGGACTGCACCTCCCCCAAGTCGCGCAAGGCGCCCTGAACAGCCAAGCCTTTCCCGGCCAAATCCGCGCCCGCGTAATAAACCCCGCAAACATATTTGCGCCCGTGGTCCACAATGGTATATTTATCCGGGAGAGTTTGCCCCGTTTGATTTTCATAATCTAAAATTTCCTGCGGCTTCACGTTTTTCTGGCTTATATCGGTTATTATCATACCGCATATGGTATAACGGACAAGCTCCGATATTTTGCGGCCTAAAAGCATTTCGTCGTCTATCTCGGGCTGCATTGCGATATCGTCTTTGGGATTCAGCGGCAAAACTTCTTCTTTAGGGGAGGTGTCCTCCATAGGCATAACGAAAACCTCAGCCTTGGCAAAAGAGGCCGAAATCAAAAGCAAGAGGAAAAGAAATATTTTCATATCGCTCCAAGCCCGCGGGCAATTTTCGCGTAAGATTTTATATTGTTCGAACTTATTTCAGCAAGGCTTCTATATCGATGACGGAAAAAACGTCCGCAGAAAAAAACCTGTTTCTGTAAACCTTTGCCATCGGGTTTTTCCTTAAAATACAAAGCAGCATAATTATGGCGCTTTTGGTAAAGACGAAAGGCAGTCTTTTGGCGTACCTAAGGCGCTCGGCGTGGGTAAAACAATAGTTTTTCACCAAATCGCGCTGTTCCTCATAAGTAAGCTGGAAGTATGAATCTTGAGGAAAATATTCTTTTGACCGCCTAAACATCGAGGTCAAAATTTTACACTGCATATTTAGAGCCTCGGCAAAGTCCGCGTCGGTTACCACTTTTTGGTTTCTTATGATACGAAATTTCATATAAATCTAAACTCCTTTTTTAGGAATATATTTTTCTATTTCCGCCAGGGTCCGTTTCAAATCATATGGTTTGGCTATAAAATGATTTGCGCCTGCGGATACGGCTCTTTCCCTGTCTTCCGCACCCGTCAAAGTAGACATTATCACTATCGGCGTTTTATATAAGGCGCTGTCGCTTTTGACGGCTTTGCATATCTCGAAACCGCTTATGTGCGGAAGCATCAAATCAAGTAATATTATATCGGGCTTATTCTTCTTAACCGTTTGGAATGCCAAGCGCCCGTCGTTTACCCAAACGACTTCGTGCCCTTTAATCTCCAGAGCGCCTTTCAACGCGTTGCCGAGGATTTTGGAATCCTCTATCATAACTATCTTTGCCAATTAACACTCCTTGCAACTTTTCTTATAGACGCCGGCCAATTTGGCGTACACTTCTGCGTTTTCTTTTATTTTCGCTATTTCATCTAAGCTCAATTTGCGCACCGCTTTTGCCGGCACGCCCATCACCATACTGCCCGCTTCTATCTTTTTGCCCGCCGGCAATACGCTGCCCGCGGCTATAATACAGTTGGGGCCTATTTCGCTTTCCATTACAACAGCCCCCATTCCGATAAGCGTACTATCGCCGACTTTCGCGCCGTGCACTACGGCATTATGCCCGATGGTAACATTTTCGCCTATCAGGGCCGGCTTATCGAAATCCACGTGTATACAGGCATTATCCTGTACATTGCTGCCGCGTCCTATTTTTATGGCGGCGATATCGGCGCGCAATACGGCGTTGGGCCATATGGAGGCGTTGTCTTCCAGCGTGACCTTCCCTATTATCACGGCGCGCTCATGCACGTAAGAACTGCTTGAAATTTGAGGTTCTGATTTTTCAATTTTCTGCTTCATTGTCCATATACTCCTTGGCTTTGTTTTTGGTCAGGACCATAGGCTCGGAAAGTTTTAATCCCCAATATACAAACACGCTTATTATGCCAGGTATTATATAGTATACCACCCTGTAAATAAGGCAGGCCATTAGGGCGGAATCCCAGTCTATGCCCATTTGGGAGAAAACGGACGTCATCGCTATTTCCATAGCGCCCAGGCCGCCGGGCAATATCGGGATAAGCGTCGTCGCCATACCTACGGCGAAGCCCGCCAAAAGAACGCCTATAGATATTTTTATGCCCACCGCCAAAAAAGCCAAATACAAAATAAGTATCGTAAAAATCCAATCGCCGCAGATATAGGCTATCGCGCGGCTGAGTTTCAATTTATTGTTGTGGATTGTGTTTATGCCGTTGTCGAGCTGTTTGGTAAAGGCGGAATAATTGTTTTTAGGTATCAAAGCGCCAAACAAATTGTAAATCACTTTATTGATAAGCATAAAGATTTTCCTTATGCCTTTATAGCGGAACTCGTTATTGAACAAAAATCCCGTCACCAAAGCGCCAATACCCGCGATTACAACTACAAGAATAAAATTCCGCAGCATTTGCCCCGGCGCTGCGTGATGAGACAAAATCAGCAAAAGAGATCCCTGCAAGATAATAATTATCAGCACGAAGTACAAAAGCACGCTTATAACGATGCTCGACATCACGCTCGCGCCAAGCGGTATATTTCGCTTGCCCAGCAAATGCGCCCTTAAAGCGAACCCGCTCACGCCCATGGTAGACACCAAATAATTTACCGTAGTGGAAACGAAAGCTATGCTTATGGCCGCGCCCAAATTTATTCTTTGGCCCAACAGTTTTAGCGTTTCCCAAAGCGACATACCCATACAAACATAAATCGCCGCGGAAGAAAGACAAGCCAAAACCAAATACAGAGTATTGACCTCGTTCCATATCCTTACAAAATTGTCCTTGGCGTCATATATCAGCCAGCCGACTATCGAGACGGATAAAAGGCAAGTCAGCGCGACTATTGTGTTCTTCTTGTTAAATATGCTCACAGCTAAAAAATCTCCTGCGAAAATCGGAACCGTTTTAATTCCACATCGTCCGAGTTTTCACTATCCTTTTATAAATTATATAATTTTAATTATGAAATATATCACTATTACCGGCGCCAAGACGAACAATCTTAAAAATATCAGTTTAAAAATACCCAGAGGCAAAATGGTGGTGGTAACGGGTCTTTCGGGCTCGGGCAAAAGCTCTTTGGCTTTTGATACCATCTATGCCGAGGGGCAGAGAAGATATGTAGAGAGTATGTCGGCCTATGCCAGACAGTTTTTGGAACTTATGGAAAAGCCCGACGTGGAAATGATAGACGGCCTTTCGCCCGCGATTTCCATCGAGCAGAGAAACCCCTCCCGCAACCCGCGTTCCACCGTGGCGACGGTAACGGAGATATACGATTATTTCCGTCTTTTATTTGCGCGTATCGGCCACAGGCACTGCCCGCAATGCGGCAGGCCGGTGGAACAATGGTCGATAGCGGCGATAACAAAAGACATTTTAACCAAATTCGACCAACAAACCGTAATGATCTGCGCCCCCGTAATACAGGGCAAGAAGGGCACTTACGAGGAGCTTTTCAACCGTCTTAAAAAAGAGGGTTTCGTAAAGATAATTTACAACGGCGAACTTTTCGATCTTGCCAATCCCCCAAAACTCGAACGCTACAAAAAGCACGACCTTGATTTGCTGATAGACGAAATTTACATAGACCCTTCCGACAGGGAACGCATTACCGACGCTTTGGAACTTGCGGTAAAATACTCCAAGGGGCTGGTCAAGATAAGGAAAGAGAAAGAAGAATTTACTTACAGCGAAAACAATGCCTGCACCGTCTGCGGCATAGGCTTTGGCGATTTGGAGCCGAGATTGTTTTCCTTCAACGCGCCGCAGGGCGCCTGCCCCGAATGCAACGGCTTGGGCATTAAGATAGAAATAGACGAAAATTTGGTCGTGCCCGACGATTCCCTTTCCATAAACGAAGGCGCGCTCGCCGCGTGGGACAACCCCGTAACCAACAGGACAAACCGCTGGAAGAACTCTTGGTCGGGATATTATTACGAGATTTTACACTCCGTATGCAAAGCGCAGAAAATACCGATGAACAAACCTTGGCGGAAACTTTCGCGCCGCCAGCAGGAAATACTGCTCTACGGCGGGGAAGACGTATTATATCAAAGCGCGTTCAGCTCCAAGGAGGTCCCTTTTGAAGGCGTAATCGGCAATTTAAAACGCCGCCACAGCGAAAGCGAGAGCGAATTTGTCAAAGAGGAAGTCTACAACCGCTTTATGCACGAGGTCACCTGCCCCGTCTGCAAAGGCGCCAGGCTTAAACCGGAGGCTTTATCGGTCTACATCAACGGCAAGAACATAGCGCAAATATCGGCAATGCAGGTAAGCGCGGCTTTGGATTTTGTAAACAACTTAAAATTAAACGCGAAGGAAGAGCTTATCGCCAAACAGGTATTAAAAGAAATCAAGGCGAGGCTGGGGTTCCTAAACAGCGTCGGGCTTAATTATCTTACGCTGGAGCGGAAATCGCAAACCTTATCGGGCGGCGAGGCGCAAAGGATACATTTGGCTACGCAAATAGGCAGCGGGCTTACGGGCGTACTCTACGTACTGGACGAGCCTACCATCGGCCTGCACAGCCGCGATAATGACAGGCTTATCGAAACGCTTAAAAACCTGCGCGATTTGGACAATACCCTTATCGTCGTGGAACACGACAAAGACACCATAATGGCGGCCGACCATCTTATCGAACTCGGCCCCGGCGCGGGCGAACACGGCGGCAATATAACGGCGCAAGGCCCTTTAAAAGATTTCTTGAAGGACGAAAATTCCATTACCGCCCAATACCTCAGCGACAAGAAGAAAATCCTGCCCAACCTTAACCCGCAAAAGCCTGGCAAAAAATGGATAGAGATAAAAGGCGCCAGACAATTCAACCTAAAGAATATAGACGTAAAAATACCTTTGGGCTTGTTCGTCGCGATAACGGGCGTATCGGGCTCGGGCAAATCCACTTTGGTGCACAATATTTTATATCGGGCTTTGGCAAAGAAATTCTACGGCGCCAAAGACGCACCCGGCGAACACGACGCCATAAAAGGGCTTGAGCATATCAACAAGATAATTATTGTAGACCAAAGCCCGATAGGCAAAACGCCGCGCTCAAACCCAGCAACTTATACGGGTGCTTATACCCACATAAGGGAGCTGTTCGCGCAAATGCCGGAGGCGAAACGCCGCGGCTATAAACCGGGCAGATTTTCCTTCAACGTAAAGGGCGGCCGCTGCGAGGACTGCCAAGGCGACGGTATTTTGAAAATACAAATGCAGTTCCTGCCCGATATATACGTCAAATGCGAAGCCTGCGGCGGAAAACGCTTTAACGAAGATACTTTGCAGGTAAAATTCAAAGGCAAGAACATCGCCGAAGTTTTGGATATGAGCGTGGACGAAGCGGTGGAATTTTTCGACGCGATACCCAAAATCAAAAATATCCTAAAGACTTTGCAGGACGTTGGCCTAGGCTACATCAAATTGGGGCAAAGCTCCACCACCCTTTCTGGCGGTGAAGCGCAGAGAGTCAAATTGGCCGACGAACTTTCAAGGCGAGATACGGGCAATACTCTTTATATCCTAGACGAGCCTACCACAGGCCTGCACTTTGCCGATATAGACAAACTGCTTAAAGTTATGCACCGCCTGAGCGACCAGGGCAATACCATGGTGGTAATAGAGCATAACCTTGATATAATCAAAACGGCTGATTATATTATAGACCTCGGCCCCGAAGGCGGCGACAAGGGCGGGGAAATCGTCGCGCAGGGCAATATCCGCGATATTATAGCCTGCCCCCGTTCCTATACGGGCAAGTATTTAAAAAAGGAACTGGGCGAAGTTTAGCGCCTTTTTAAAGCAAATAAAATACGCTTGATAACAAAGATAAGACGCTCGGCCTTAAAAGCCGAGCGTTCCGCCTTATATGGCAAATCCCCAAAACATTAAATACCCCCCCCCAAGGGTTTTCTAAAGACAAAAAAAGAGGAGGCTCGCGCCTCCTCCTTGGAAGGTACTATATGATTATAGTACCAAAGTTATTTTGTTGAGTAATCTTAGCTGTTATGCGGTCGGCAAGCCGAGAGACTCGCAAATACCTGCTCTGTCGCCGCTTGCGGAGCAGGTCACCTTGCCGGTATAATAGTATCTCATAAGGGTATATCCGGAGCTGCTGGCAGTACCATTCCTGGAAGCGGTTACCACTCCGTTGGCAGTAGTAGTCCCATCAACCTTAATGGTAAAGTTATTGGTGGACCAACTTTCTCCGGTCACGGGATTGCCGCTAACATCGGCGAACTCAATATCCAAAGAGTTTAGACTCTCAGGATATGTGTTAGAAGAGCTGACCAATCTCGCTCTCTCCATAGCAGCGGCCAAAGAACCCATAATGGATAAAGCTTCAGTCGCTCTGGATTTTTCCACAGCTTTAAAATACTGCGGCAACGCTACGGCGGCCAAGATACCGATTATCAAGACCACGACAAGCATTTCAATAAGGGTAAAACCCTTCTTGTTTAAGCTTTTCATAAACTTCCTCCTTGTTTGCCCTTGCTGGGCATATAAAAATCTATCAAAAAAAGGCCGTCCCAGTCAAGCTTTTCCCGACTTCCGGCCCCCACCCGACGGGACTTCCCGCTTTTTAAAAATCGGGCAAATAGTTTTGCGCTCCCCAAAAGGGCAAAATGTTTGCGGAGCGTAATTACAACAGAACCCCGGGAGGCCCCCATAAAAACTACGCCCGGCGGCGCGATTTTAAAACAGGGCGGACTTAAATCCGGTCTATAAAGCGTTTTTTCTGGGCCTTGACTTTTAACTTTTGCCGCTTATATTATACTTAAGGCTGTAGAAGGCATCTTGAGCGGGTGCCGTGATCAGGGGCAGAGGTGCCCCGGCATGGCGCTAAGCCCCCTTAAGGAAGTACGACCTAACAGCACTTAAAGGAACAGAGAATGACCAAAGCGTCAATAACTAACTAACCCCCGAATACGAAAGCGGGGGTTTTTCGTCGGCGGATAAATTCGCCTTAGCGCATTTCTTAAAAATATCTGTTGACGAGAACCCGCCGCCAAGCCGTAATATATCGCCGTAATATATCGTTTTATAGTCTTAATTATAGATAATGCCAAATATAGCTAAGCCAAAAGAGTTTCAAAAAAATCGGCCCGTTAAAATCGGGCCGATCGCCTTATATTAAACCGTTCTTTATCTTTTGGCGTTCCTGCCTTTGCATTTCCACCAGCCATTTCCAGAACTTCGTTTCAAAATCCTGCATATTTCTAAAGCCGTAGGCTTTTTTAAGGGCGGCTTCGGTCGACATTCTCTTCTTTATGACTCTGCCTTGTTCGTCGCGCATTACTTTGCCTTTGGAGTCTTTTTTGTCTTCAAAGGTCTTCATAAGTTTGGTAAATTGCTCAAACTGTATCCTCTTATCTGGGTAATCGGAATTTTTGGAGCGGAACAAGAACCTTACCATCGCGTAAGCCTGGAAATACCAATTCTCCACGTCGCCCTTCTGCTCCGCGATATCATAAGAGCTATTCTTTACGAAATCCGCGAAATTGGTAAACACTACCGTCTTTGCCGTTACCATATTTGAAGCCGCCGCGCGCCGCTCTTCCGCCGTCAGCCTTTGCCCGCTTCTTAACCGCGAAAGCAGTTTTAATTTCTCGCTTTGGCTGATTATGTTTATTACCACCAAATCATTTGCCCAAACACCGCCCTTCGTACTGGAGGATATATCCTCCATATTCACGGCCAGGCCCTCGTTTAGCCATATCGGCGGTTCCAGTTTATACCCTTCCGAAGGCGGATTGAAAAATTCTTCCACAAAAAGGTGCGTCAGCTCGTGCGTGAACTGGGACAACATCTTAGAGGTGTTCTTCGGCTCGTCGTACATCACTATTCTGTCTTCCGTCGGGGAGAAAAACGCCCCCGACCAACTGCTGGCCACCGGCTCGTTCCTTAGAAAACTCTGCCTGTTCTGATATACGTAAACCTTGGATTTGCCCGACATCATCCAAGATATATTCTTGCTTAAAACTTGATGGACCGTCTCAAACTTCATACCCAAATTAGGCGTCATAATACCGCTGGTTTGCGGTTCTACTTTTAGATTGAAATTGCGCGTGGAACTGTCTATCCATTTAATCCCGCGGCCGGGCTCTTTGGCTTTTTGGGAGGAGCTCTTTTCCACCTTCTTGAATTGGGGCGTTTTTATCGATGCGGAAGCGTCGGGCTTATCGGTATTAATGATTTCCTCGCCGCCCGCTTCCCCTTCGCTCCCTTCCTGAAGGTTTATCTGTTCGGATTGCTCGTCTTTAGGCGGCCTTATCAAACTTAATGTGGACGAGGATACGGTATTCTCATAGCTATCCTCTTGATTTGACGCGGGCAAAGGCGCCTCCCCGTCCGAGGCGGCCGCCCCAGAAGCCTTAGCTTTGCGAGCCTTATCCAAAAAGCTCTGGGATAAATCGCTTTGCTCCGCTCTTAATAAGGGAGATAAACAAAATAAAATGGCAACGGCCATAACCGCTTTATGTACTTTATCGCTCTGCATTCGCCGCATTTTTAAACGTTAATCAAGATCTTTCGTATCTATCAAAAACTCTATATTGCCCAAACCGGTTGTGGTGGAACCCCACTTTATACCAATTTCAGTAGTTACTCCATCTATGGTACAAGTAAAAGTTTCGACGTTATTGGCATCCAGCAACGGCGGTACGCCATCCAAAGCGCGCTGCACCGCTATTGCGTTATATTGCGCTATACAGCCCTCCGCATAGGCTTTTGACGATATCATACGTTTAGTCTTAAGCATATTGCTGGTTCTGCCAACAGCGAACCTCATAAGCATAATGATAATGGCCGCGATTATGCTCCCCATTACCATAACTTGCATCAATGCCGATCCCTTTCTGCCGAAAATCCTCATTTTACGCGCCTCCGGCCTTTATAAACGTCTTGCTCATTTCTATATGTACGGGCGGATTCTCGCTCCCTTCAAAATCCTTATGTACTATTAAGCTGACCGTATAATTTATATTGTCGTCGGTGGAAACATCAAATCCGTTTGAAACTATATAATCCATGTAAATCCTTCCGCTTGAACATGCGCTTTCGGCATTGCTTATCAAAGTCGATTTCTCCAAAGAGTCTGTGGATAATTCCTTTAAAGGGATTTCCGCAGACCGCCTTATCGTGTTTCCTTCCAAGCAATACGCAAACGCTACAGGTTCGCTTTCTATCTGCGGGCCGCCCGGATCCTGGGTGTATGATATCGTATTTGGCTCCACATAATAGTTCGAACCCCGTTTAACCAAATACGCATTGCGTACGGCCACTATTAGTGCGCCTGACGCGTTTTTGTCCGGCGCCAATATCAAATCGGCTTCCGTTATATCGCGGTGTAATGCCCTCATAAATATAGACAAATTGTTCCTTATTATGCTCTGGCGCTGCCCCTGCGACGTCTGCATCGACGAGGCCTTCCATACCGTCATCAATGCTATTACCACCATGCTGGCTATAAATACCGCTACCAGCAGTTCCATTAAGGTAAAGCCTTTTCTATTGTTCATAACACTTCACCATTGCAAACAATCTTTATCTTTATTTGGTTTACCGTAGGAGTATACGCCCCCGTATTATCCGATACCGAAAGGCCGCTAACCGTATACTTTAAACTGGAATTATATCCTCCACCGGTTTTGCATACATCGGGCAATAATTCGGAACAGTCGTGCTCACCGTTTTCCAACGGCGTCGTGCTCCCGCACAAAGGGTCCAAATCCCCGCTTTCCATATCCACATAATTCTTTATGCTGTTGGCCAAACTCTCAACCGTATAAATCATCTCTTCCCTATAGCTCGGCTCCACTAT
This sequence comes from uncultured Elusimicrobiales bacterium, assembly GCA_944324675.1. Lineage (GTDB taxonomy): Bacteria > Elusimicrobiota > Elusimicrobia > Elusimicrobiales > Elusimicrobiaceae > Proelusimicrobium. The sequence goes on from CALUXE010000001.1 coordinate 120,780, forward strand.
CGCGCGGCGAGAAGCCATCAAAGCGGAAAATATCGCGCCGACCATTATCGCCACCAATAACATCGCTATTATGCCTTCAACTATAGTATAACCCTTTCTGTTAAACATATATTTTCCTTAATCCGAGTTCTTATTGTCCTTTATATTGCCATATTCGTCTACGCATGCGCAATATGACGAACCGTAATCTCCTCCGGTGTCTGTCCCTTGCATCGACGCGTGTACCGTACCGCTGCATGCAGAACAACTTCCCCCTACCTTAAAGGTGTATTTCATACGGCTCCATTTTATCGGCCTCAAATATTTGCAGCTTACCAATACATTCGCTTCGTTATTGCCGCTATACCGTATTGTGTTTTCGCCGCAATCCGCCGCCGTCCTGCTCTCTTTAGTCACCGTGCCGCTTACCGTAGCGTTCGGGTAATCCGTCCTAAATGTTTTATACGCCTCCGCTATCTGTATCAAGGCGGCTTTCGCCTTCCCGTTTTGCGCGTCGCGTATATACCCCTTTATAAACGGAGTACTCACAGCCGCCATTAAAGCCAATATTACCATCACCACCAATAATTCCGGCAAAGTAAAGCCTTTATCGTTTGTTCTAGGACCCGCTGACAACGCCATCTTTCGCCCCTCCGAATCTGTCTATATACGCGCAATATCCGCTGCCGTAGTTTTCCCCCACTTTGGCCCCCTCTCTGGACGTCATCGTCACCAAACTCGCCCCGCACGAAGGGGTTTCCGCGGGCGCACCTAAAGTGAAAATATATTTGCTGCCGTCTATATCCGGCTTCCCGCAATAAAAACTCGCCGTACCGCCGCCTTCAGCCGCCTTGGAGGCCATACACTTCTTATTGGTTGCGTCGTAGGTTACCTGACCGCTTAAAGGCTCCTCAGGGTATTCCATCAAATATGTTTTGTAAGCCCCCGCTATAACTTCCATCTGGGCTTTGGCCTTCTTATTCTCGCCCTCGTATATCGTTTCCGTATATTTCAAGACCGAATAGGTGGCCAATATCATTACTATTATTATGGCTACCAATACTTCCACTAAAGTAAAACCTTTGTTTTTCGCTGTCATATCTTTATCCGTCTGTTTATATATAGCCTATATTATGAGCCCGCAGAGGACTCCATTACCACTTTGCCCGGATTTTCGTTGGAAACTTTCCATACTTTCCCCACATAACGCTCGTCCGTAATATTCTCGCCCGGCGTCATTATCGCTATAACGTTTATATCTCCGCCGCAAGCGGCGTCCGCTACATCCGGCGTACATATATAAAAGTCGTAGCCCCTAAACCCGGTGCCGCTGAAAGATTCCGGATCCGTTAAGTAGGCGTAGTTTTTTGTCTCCGATTCGTTCATACCAGAGGAAGCGATATTGCTAAAAAACAAGGCCCTCGGATCACTATAGCCTGCTACAGGATTATTAAACGAACCGGCTATCCTCGCCGTACCCCGCGCGTCTTCGTTATACATCTTGGCCGCGTTGGCTATCTCGACCAACTTCGCCCGCGCCTGGTTGTTTTTGGAGGTTTCCAACCCTTTCTTGTATGAAGGCACCGCCACTAATGATATTATAGCTATCAATATCACTATTACCAATACCTCCACGAACGTAAAGCCGTTCTTTCTCTTTGGCATATTACCTCCGGCCCTCAACCCGCGCCGATCTGCGACATCTTGAATATAGGCATGAAGATGGAAAGCACTACCACCGCTATTATCATACCGATGCCCACAATCAATATGGGGTCTATCAAGGCAGAAAACCGCGCTATAAACTGGTTAATTTGCTCCGTATAGAATTTAGATAAAGTTTCCATAATATGCGGCAATCTTCCGGATTCCTCGCCCATCAACATCATTTCCGTCATCAACCCGGGAAACACATGCGTCTTCCTGAAAGATTCCGATATGCTCTTTCCGGAAGTTACGTCCCTTTTAGCCTCCGTTATCGCGTTCCTGATTATTACATTGCTTTCGAACGCTTCTTCCATAACGTCCAAGACATTTATAATGCTCACGCCGCTGTTAAGAAGCGTCGCCATTGTGGAAAGTATTCTTTCAAAATATATGTTGCTTATAAACCCGCCGAATATAGGCATCGTTATGTGGAATTTGTGCCATGCCCTTCTGCCCACCGGGTTATGCACCATCATATAAAAAGCACCCACCACGGCTAGTATCGCCACAATAAGCAGGAAAAGGTGGTTCCTAATCAAGTTAGAAATCGTCAATACCAACTGGGTAATCGCGGGCAGCTCCATATCAAAATCTTTAAATATCGTCGCGAAGGTAGGCACTATACCCACTACGAAGTATATCAACACGCCCACCGACATCAAAAACAATATGGCGGGATATGTTACGGCCGTAATAATTTTACTCTTTAAAGTCTCTATAGATTTGACATATTTTGCGATTTGGAGCAAAGCCTCCGACAAATGTCCGCCTACCTCGCCCGCCTGTACCATGGCCAGCCAAGTATGATCGAATACTTTGGGGAATTTCTCCAAAGAGCCGTGAAGACTGTTCCCGCCCGCGACGTCGCGCGCCACGCTTAAAAGTATCGGCCCCAACTGCTTGTCGGTAGAATATTCGCCCAGCAGCGAAATGGCCCTTACCAACGGTACGCCTCCCGCGATAAGCGTCGCCAGCTGCTCGGCAAAAAACGCTTTCACGTGGCCCGGCACCTTCGCCGACGAGGCGTTAAGAGATGTCTGTCCAAACGCCGCAAAAAGGCTTTTCCTTATTACGGGTGTAATCTCTATAACAAATATACCCTTGGCCTGCAATATCTCCAAAGCCTTCTCTTTACTGGCGGCATTCACGTGGCTCTTATAATTCCTGCCGCTGCTGTCTTGGGCTACATAATTAAATCTCGCCATATTAAAAACCCCTTCCCTTTTTATTCGTCCGCCGTCGTCACGGAAAGCACTTCCTCCACCGAGGTTATGCCCTTCACCGCTTTACGCCAGCCGCTGGCCCTTAAGTTCCAAGCGCCCGTCGCCATAGCCGCGTTGCGCAATTCTATTAAATCTTTAGTCTTGTATATCGTATTGCGCATTACTTCATTTATCTTAAACACTTCATATATGGCCCTTCTGCCTTTATATCCCGTACCAGCGCATTTCGGGCATCCGGCCGCTTTAAAAAACGTCCATGTCGATCTTCCCATTTCCGGCAACATTGATTCCTTGGCTATTTGGTCCAACACGTCTTGAGTCGGCAAATACGGAACTTTGCAATACGGGCACAAAACCCTTATAAGACGCTGCGCCGCCACCAACGCCAAGGAACTGGCCAATAAAAACGGCTCTATACCCATATCCGTAAGACGCGGTATGGCTCCTATAGCTTCGTTCGTGTGCAAAGTCGATAATACCAAGTGGCCGGTCATGGCGGCTTTTAAGCACGCTTCCGCAGTTTCCGAGTCGCGCACCTCACCGACCAGTATTACGTCCGGATCTTGACGTAAAAACGATCTCAGACCCGCGGCAAACGTCAAGCCTATCTGCGATTTCACCTGCACCTGGCTGATACCGTCCAATTTGTACTCGACAGGATCCTCCAATGTCATAAAGTTTAATTCCGGTGTTTTTATCGTCGATAATACGGCGTTCAGCGTCGTAGTTTTTCCGGAGCCTGTCGGGCCGGTCAAAAATATCAGCCCGTGCGGCATTGCCGCCGCCTCCAAAAAGTCTTTCTTTTGGCGAGGCTCAAAACCCAATTTGTCTACGTTTAAATCGCTCGTCCCCTTGTCCAAGATACGAATAACCAGCTTTTCGCCAAATACAGTCGGACATACTGAGACACGGAACTCCACCGTCCTGTTGTGATACTTTACCGCGAAACTGCCGTCCTGCGGAAGCCTTTTCTCCGCAATATCCAACTTAGACAAAATCTTTATACGCGAAATTATCGCGTTTACCGCCTCTTTCGGGGGCGAAGTCCTCTCATACAAAGAGCCGTCTATGCGGAACCTCAAACTCACGCGCTCGTCAAATATTTCCAAGTGGATATCGGATACGCGTTCGCTCATGGCCTGTCTCAAAATTACGTTTACCATCTTTACGTAATGCGATCCCGGCCCGGTCGCGCTTTCCTTATCCAAATCTATTTTGCCATCGGAATTCGTCAGATCGTCCAAGTTTTCCTGGCTGCCCAAAGGCACCGCCGCGCTCTCGTCTTCCTTCTCGGATATAACCTCCTCCAAGATATTCTTCTTGGTATAGAAGTTATCCAATGCCAAAAACAGCTGGCTCTTGCTCGCGATGAAGGGCTGTATAGCCATACCCGTCATCATCTTTAAGTTATCCAGCAGAAATACGTTTGAAGGATCGTTCATGGCAACCGCGAGAGAACCATCCTCGGCGAAAAGCGGAAGTATCAAATTCTCCCTGGCGAATTTTTCAGATATTATAGAAGCAAGATTTTGATCTTTCTCCGGCACCAATACTCCGTTCTCTTTACTCGCGTAAGGCACGGCAAGTTGTTTGGAGATGGCTATCGTTATATCCTCTTCCTTAACTATGCCCAAGGTAACCAACGAGTCCTGAACGGACATGCCCGTCTGATTCGAATGCAAAGTCGCTTTAGCTAAACCTTCTTCGTTCAGTTTGCCTTGCTCTTGTAATATATCTGTCAACTTCTTAGCCATAAAACGATCCTTCAATTAAATATCAGTATTCCCTAAGCCTATTCGGAAAGAACCGTAGGCGTCAAGAATATTACTAAGTCCGTAGTACTCTTGGTATTCTGTTTATTCGTGAACAACCAACCGATTACGGGGATCTGTCCGAGCAAAGGAACTTTCCTTACCGTCTCCTTTTCAACAGACTGCAATAAACCGCCAAGCACTACCGTCTGCCCGCTCTTTACTCTGACCTGGGTTGATACGGCCCTGGTTACGGTATCGTAGGAATCGCCCGTTTCCGAAGGAATCAAGTCCGAGTAAGAAGGAGCTACCGTCAGAGTTATATAGCCTTCTTTGTTAACCTGCGGAGTTACCGTCAAAGTCAAACCGACTCTTCTTCTTTCATTGCCGGAAGTGGAACTTGTCGAAGATCCGCTGGTTTCCTTGGTAATCGTACCGATTGAAGCGTCCCTTGAAGAAGTGATGATCGCGGGATTGTTGTTCATCGTAATTACTTTCGGCTTGCCGAGTGATCTGGCTTCGTTTTTGCTCAACATCGCCTGAAACGCCACCGCGAAACCGCCAAAATCCGCGGAAATTCCGCCTTCTGAATTAGCTTCATTGATGGTGCTGCCGTAAGTAGCCTCGCCGTTGCCGTCGCCGTTCGCGCCGAACCATTTCCAGAAATCGCTGCTGCCGCCCAACCAGTCCCAAGGTACGGCCGATACGCCGCCCAAGCTGGCCGCCGCCCAAGTACCGCTATCATTGGTCCAGTTGAAGCCGAGATTCAATCCGCTGCCTTTGCCGACTTCTATAACCTGCGCTTCTATCAAGATTTGAGGCGCCTTTATATCCAGCTCGGCCAAAATGCTTTCAACCTGCGGGAATACTTCCGGCACATCGGTAATTATCAGCTTGTTTGTTCTAGCGTCTACGGCTATCTTGCCCTGCTTTGTCAATACGCTCTTTATAATGGACAAAATAGCGCTGGCGCCATCGCCGCTGCCGCTTACTCCGCTGCCGCCGCTGCCCATTCCCACGCCCGCGCCGCCAACGCTGGTCGTATCAAACACGTTCACGTTGGAGGAAGTGGTCGTAAAACTGCTAGATGTCGTATCGGCAGGCATAATCTTGTTTATGTCCTGCGCTATCGAACTTTGCGGTTGCAATGATACATAGTTTAAAGTGTATACTTTCGTTACGGCGTTGGGGGCTTCTTCGGATCTCTTTGTGATTACGTAGCTGTCGCTCTTGCCGATACGTTGATATGTAAGGCCCTGCACCCTTAAAAGAGTGTCCAATGCCTCTCTTACGGTTACGTTCGACAAAGAAGCCGAGACTTTCTTTCCGGCGAATTCTTCGCCCATAATAAAGTTGATCTTCGCTTGCGCCGATATACTGTTTAAAAAAGTACCTATGGGCACATTGTTAACCCTTATAGTTACTTTCCTGTCAAGAGGAGTATTATCCTCCGTCTGCTTGTATATAGAAGATTCCCCTCCGGCGGCCGGACGAGTAGCGGCATCGTCGCCATAGGTTAAATCTTCCACTACCGCAACTTTTGCTTCGGGCCTGGAGCTTTGTGCCGACGCTTCCACAGGTACCGCTACCTGTGAACCCGCAAACACTACCGCCAGGAACAGAGCCAGTCTTTTCTTCATTAACTTCCTCCTTAATTTAAACCTATCAAACTACATTCCAAAACTACATTAATGGTAACTTCTTTACAAATCTTTGCCCTTTATAGACGAATGTTACGGAATCGTCCGATACTTTTATGACTCTTGCGCCAAGCACCGTCCCGTTTACTCCAACTACCTCTCCATTTACTATAGCTTCCGTACCCAAAATTCCGTCCACCGTTATCTTGTCTATGACTGCGCGAGCCGGATTACGTTTAAGTTCTTCCTCCAAGCGGCGTTGCCTCTCCAACTCCGCGCGGCGCTGGCGCTCCAATTCCTCTAGTCTTTTGCGCTCGTCGGCAATCCTTTTCTGTTCAGCCAATCTGGCTTTTTCGATAGATTCCACTTCCTCCATTGACAAAAATGGATCCCTGCTGTTCGTCGGCGCAAATACAACCCTAGGCGCAGATTCCTTATTTTCCTTTTTTACCGCCGCTGTGGAACTGCTCGCCTGATTACCGACTGCCTTGGCCGCCTTAACCGGAACCTTGGGCATCGCTACGGGCTCTATAATATCCGTTTTGCGCTCCGCATCAACAATAACCCTGGCGGAGTTCTGAGCCCTTAACGGCATTATCGACGCCGTAAGCATCACTATTGCACAAAAAACGATCTTTAATTCTATCCTCATATCTATCACCGCCTATTTCGCAGGTTTTTCCATTTCCTCTTTGTTCTTTAAGAATAGCGTGTGGACTCTAAAACCCGCCTGCAGCCGCCCCAACGAGCCCTCCGCACGCGATACGGTTAAATTGGACAACCTCATAAATTGCTCGCTGTTCTCCACCATTTCTATAAGTTTGCCCAGCTGCTCATAGGTAAGTTCCAAATCAAAAGTCACCGAAGAATGGGTAAAATCTCCGTCTTCATTCAGTATATGTTTCCCGGTTCTGGAAGGCTCCACCCCAATCTTGCCGAAAAACGACAGCATGCGGCTCAACAACCACTCGTCTTTCTTGCTATAATCGGGAAGCTGCTTTATCAAATCCTCGTAAAGAGCCTTAGACTCTTCATACTCCATTGCACTTTCCGCTTCCGCCTTTTTGGCATCTACTTTGCGCTGAGCTTCCAATACCTTCGAATTAGCCGCGCCATTTATATACCATACTCCCGCAAACACTATCAGCAGTAGTATTAACGGCCTTACAAACGGTTTCCAGTTCTTCTCAAACATCATGTTCTGTACGTCTGCCAATCCGTCTTTTATATCGGTGAAAAATTTCATTTCTTGTCCTCCTTCTCGCATCTCAAGGAGAATTTTGTGCCAAGTACAAAATCTTTCTGCTGCTGTTTTAAAGGAGCCGTAGAAAAATCGTACGATATTGTCGCCCTGCCTTTACAAAGATCCGCCATCTCGGGAGTGGAATCTACCACGGTTCTGAATCTATTGCCCAACGCTAGTTCCTTCTCCCTGCCCGAAAGCACGCTGGCGACCCCTTCCATTCTTATGTAACTTTTCTCCTTCAGCCTGGAAGCGCCGGTATCATAGGGATATCTTATATCAAGTTCCGTAAGCCACATCTCGGGCGGCAAAATGGCGGGCAGTATAGAGAGTTTCTCCGTATAATTAACAGGTTCCAAATAAGCAGACAAGGATTTAACCTTCCTGCTCATTGCGCTTACCTTATCCTTTATTTGTGAGGCATACAATCCCTCGAAGTCTGCTATCTCCTTCGTACTTGCAAATGTCTGCGCTGATAAGGCTTTTAATTGGAACATAGCCCTTATTTGAACAAAACCGCACCATATTATCAGCAAGACAACCAACATTAAAGCAAGTTTCCACAGCGTTACCGTGCTGCGGATTTCCTCATCGGAGGACCTGTTCTTGCGGTACAAATCTATATCGGGAACATTCTTGTTGACGAACTTCAAACACGCCCCTATCGCCGCCATCTCCGCAAAGCCCTCAACCCTAAAGCCGAAAATGTCGGAAATTTTCCACGTCCTTACGTGGCGTTTGACCTCGCTTTCCAATATTGGAGCCCAAAAGTCCGCTTCATCCGAAATTACCACAACGTCTTCAAACGGATTTTTTTCTATCTGCTTGGATATGAAATCCATGCAGTTGTTTACTTCCAAGCGATTCCTGTTGCCTATCGCCTTTTGGACTTCCACTTCCCGCATTAAAACCGGAGCATTGTTCAAAGCGTATAAGAACTGGCCGGTATGCGCCGTAAAATTGGCGTATATGCAGCCCTTGCCAGAAACATTCTCCTTATCGGTCTGATTGAAAAGCCTGTATATCGATATCGGCGAGGTTTCCACCGCCACCAAATTAAGGCCTATGTTTTTCATCCCCGCTTCAAGCACTTGCACTATACGGGCCGAGGTCATGGAAAACACTACGCCCAAATGTTTAGCCTTGCTTAATCCAGCATAAAACGGATAAACGTAATAATCCGATACGCCTCTCTCAAACGGATAGTGTATATATTTGCGCGCTTGTAGAGGAATGGTATTCTTCCAGTATCGGCGCGGGGTATCCTGCATAACAAAGTGGCGGTGTATGCTGAAATTGGAGGCTAGGGTAATAACAACGTTTTTAGTCGCCCATTGCTTGCTGTCTATAATTTTCTTTATCGGGTCAAGCCAATGTTTTGGCGTCGAGAAAAAACCCTCGTTTAGATCTGCGGGTTTCAATACGCCGGGCGGAATTTCCCCTACCGGCAGTTTTATCAGAGAATCTATCTCCAATCCGCCGGATTTCTCCCGCACCTGCGCCACATATACATCCGTCAACGATATGTATATGCCTATACATTCTTTATAGTTAGTCCTCTTGATGCCAAGGGAACTGTCTATCGTAGAAGCAAAAGACATCTTACCCTCTCTTATAGTTAATAGTCGTAATTGGCCGCATCGTCAGGCACGGCTGCCGCGCTGTCAAAAGCGGCGGCATTACTTTCATATCCCCCGGTCATAGCATCGTATCCTGCGGCATTGCCAGCCGCGCCCGTATTAGCGTTATATCCCGCGGCGCCATTATTAGGCATAGCGCCATTACTAAAAGCGCCCGCGTCATATCCCGCGGCGCCGGGCATATTTACGGTATTGTATCCCGTGTCATACCCCATTCCCGTATCGGTCGAAGCCGGATTGGCATAGCCGTCGGTTGAATAGGTGCTCAAACCGTAATCATCCATCGGCATACCGGCGGGTTGTTCCATCATAAAGCCATCGGCTGACATAGCGGAAGCGCTTTCCAATTTGTCCGCGCCGGACTGCCTCATGGCTTGAGGCTTCGTCCATAAGCGTTCTTTTGTATAGTCCAGTTTCGGTTCCCTAGCAGCAGGCTGCTTGGCGGCTTTGGCCGCTTTTTCCTTCTGAGCCGCGCTTTCCAGCAGTTCCACTTTGCGCCTTACCACTTTCTCCCGGCCTTCAGTATCCGTGGCCCTCAATATTATAGTATAGCTGCCAAGCGGCAATATCTGGCCGAAATATTGTTTCTTTCCGTTCCAAAATATCTGCCTGTATATAGGCCCCTTTCCGGACACTTGCCTTACGACATAATATTTGCCGTCTTTGCCGTGCTGTATTATCTGCAAGGTCCAATCCGCAACTTTGTCCGAAGTCTGCACAACGGAGAAATCAACTACCATGCCTTCATCCTCGTCAGGAGTTATCGTCCTAAACGGATACAACCCCAAACTGAGTACAGGCGGCAAGTTGCGCTCCGGAGATTTTAATTTTAAATTCGGTTTCGCTGTGTAATCAAATACTATTGAAATGCCTTCCAAATCGCTGAACTTGGCGGGCGGCTCTTCCGTGGTTAAACCCATATTGAAGTTCAACTTAGCGCTCGATATGCCCATATTTATCAAATACGAATTCAACGCCACTGTCTGCCTTACGCCCTGTATTGACACATTGTCACTGTATGAACCCGGCGGCAACAATACAAATGACGGCGTACCGCTCAGTATCATCAAAGAATAAACCTGCTCCAGTATCTCTTTGGCCGATTTCTTAAAAGTTATGCCGTCGTCTTCGAATATAACGTCCGATTCCATATCAATAGCGTCTATCATACCGCCGCGCATGTATACATTTATGCCTTTATGTGTATTTAATTCCGCCAATACGGCCTCTGTCATTTCCGCTATTTGAGCGTTGACGCTGTCCTTCCTCATAGCTTTTACTTCCGCGTCTTCGCCTTCGGGCATACTGCTTTTCACTACTATTCTGTCTACGGATTTTTCTTTCTCATAACCTTCCGGCCTATATATCGTGGGCTCCGCCACGGGGGCGGGGGCATCCGTCTCTTGTTTTACAGAAGCGCCGACGGGTTTCTTCGCTTCCTTTACGGGCTCGCCATACCCTTCAGCATCCTTGCCCGCTCTTGAGTCAAATAAAATCTTGCCTTCATGCCCCGTCTCGCGGCTCTTTTCCAACTCGGCGTCATAGGGAACCTTTTTGGGGGGTTCCACCCCGCCGCGTTTAAAATGAATCATATTAACATATTCGTTCGCTTCGGAAATCTGTTCAGGATTGCCTTGGACGAATACGTCAATAAAATTATCCATGGCATCGTCATATTTGCCTTCCTCATACAGCATTTTACCTTTATTGAGCTTTTCCTCCGCTGTCATTTGAGCGGCGTAAACGGCTGTAAAAACAAAGCATAACGAAAACGCCATCAATGCATATTTTGTTAATCTGCTTTTGATATTATACATAGTGTACCCCTTTAAAGGTATATAAATAACTTCACATTATGATTATATCAATTTAGAGGTATTTGTAAAGCCCTTTTTTATTTATCGTCCATTCTTTCCAGTCTGAGCAAGGCTTGTTCATCGTGCGCGTCATAGGCTAAAATAGCTTCCAAAACTTCCTTGGCCTTCTCCTTTTCGCCCGCCTTCAAATAGGCCGAAGACAACGCAAACGAAATCGGTTTCTGATGTTTATGCGCCTTGTAGTGGGACATTAAAATATCTGCGGCCTCATTATACCCGCCGCCATTGTATTTTACTTCCGCCAACAATAATCCAGCATTAGCGTCCTGCGGATATTCGGCGTAAAATTTCTCCGCTTCCTTTTCCAAAGCGGAATTATATTTTTCCGCCTTTATTTTAGCTCTAAACTTTTTGAACAGATCGGCTTTCTTTATCAGGCCTTCCTTGGCAAAACCTTTAGCCTCGCATTTTTTTACAAATTCATAATAGTCCGGATTAAAAATATCTTCCGCCAAAAATTCCGCCCCTTTAACGCAGGGCCCCTCATATTCCCCGCTTTCAAAAGACGCCAGCAAATAAGCCAGTTTTATATCCGTATCGTACGGGAACATCTTTAAAAGATTTCCCGCCATATCCGCATTATCCGCCCCACGCAATTCGGGCAGCGCCGCCACAAATTTGGACCACGCCTGCGCCGCGGCCAAGTTGTTCGGATAGAGCTTTAAAGCCGCTTTCAAATATTCCGCCGCGCCGATATTATCGCCCAATCCGCTCTTTACGCCCGCAGCCCTAAGATAAAATTCATAATAACCGGGGTATTTTTTTATCCCGCGCAAAGCGTATTGCAAAGCTTCCTGATATTTCCGTTCCTCTATCAAGGCGTTTACCACGCTGAACGCCGCCTCCGCCCTGACCGCCGCATTGGCGTCAGCCTCTTTCAAAAACGCCTCCGCTTGAGCGTATTCACCTTTCGCAAACGCCTTATACCCTTTTAGAGCCGTTATCTCCGCCTTAAAATAACCAATCTGCCAAGCCCCGAACAATACCGCTATCATTATGCCCGCAAACAATATGCCCCACGCGCATACGCCCCCTATTTTTCTTGTCTTTTCCACGCAACGAAGATTGTTAAGCATTCCAAATGCGAACCAAAAAGCAAACGCCGTTATCGCCGCCCTGAAAGTTATGTTTAAAGTATTGTCCAAAATAAACGCCGCAAGACCCGAAGCAAGGCATAAATACGCAAGACGCAAATCTTCGTTTTTCTCCGCGCGCGCAGCTTTTAAAACGCCCCAAAAGCCCAGCGCCAAGAAACAGATAAAAGAGATAAATCCCAAAAGCCCGCTTTCCGCCAAAACCTGCACAAATTGATTGTGCGCTTCGTTGGCTTGCGTCTTTAAGCCGCCCAACGCCGGATTTTTTAGCATAAGCCCGCCTTGGCATAACCCGTAATTCGTCTGGAAAGACGTCAGCCCCTTGCCCAGCAAAGGAGCCTCTTTAAACATCTCAAGCCCGCATGCCCACATCATCAATCTTTGGTGATAGGCCGCATTAAGTTTATCCGCGGGCGCGCCAAGCCCGAAGGCGGAAGCCTCGTTTAAATCGCTAAGTTCCGCTATTCTTTGCGACGCCGCGGGCGAATACTCATCGCCGCCCTGACCCGAAGGCCATAAAAAGAATACCGCAAAGCAAACCGCTATCATCGCCGCGGCGCGCGCTTTGTTCTTTAACAGCAAAACTCTGAAATCCTTAAACAGCAAAAGAAAAACACCCGCGCCAACTACGCCGAGCCAGGAAGAACGGGTCATACTTATCGCCAAATATGCGCAAATTATCACAAGTATCGCGAAAAAGGTAAACTTCTCCCCGCCGCTTTTCGCTTTCATATATCTTAAAAATACCATCGGCAGGAATATTACAAGATAAGAAGAAAGAAAGTTCGGATTGCCGAACGTCGATACCGCGCGCGAGCCGAATTCGTAATTGATGTTTATCTGCCATATCATCTCCAAACCCGCGTTTTGAAGTATCCCGTATAAACCGCATATCGCGCAGACCGCCGTAAAAACGTCGAGTAGGGCAAAAGGCGTAACTTTGTCCAAACGCTTTAAACAGACATAACCCGCCCAAAGCCACATAAAGGCCGCGTATATCCAGAAAAACACCCCCGAAAACAAATTGAACAAGAACCACGCAAAACACCATAAAAGCAAATTAAAATAAAATTCGCCGCGGAATTTCTCCCATTTCCAAGCGCCAACATATTTGGCCAAAAACCACCCGCCGACAAAAGAAAACACGAAAACATCTCCCTTCTGGGAAAAATCTCCGATCAAAGCCAAGAACCTTCCGCCCGTCGTCAAATTATAAAACAGAGAAACCAAACTTACCGCGGCAAATAAAAGCATGAACAAATCCGCCAAACCGTATGCAAACTTTAACTCCCGCTTGATAAATACCTCAACCGACCAGCAAATCAAAAAACCGCTCATCAGCAAAGCCAAAAGCAGATCCTGCGCGATATACGGATTTTTGGTCAAATCGGTAAAAAAAACAAGCGGCGCCATAAAAACCGAGCCCGCCAAAAGAAGCTTCCGCGCGATAGTCAAAAAGTTTATTGTCTTTTCTCTCATATTCCCCCAGCAGATCTTATCCCTCTAAGATGATTTTGCGCCACGGCGTCGTTTCTGTGTTTGGCGATATACAGAGGATTGGAAACTTCCTCGGGGCCCTCGATATAGAGGCTTACCCAATTTGCCGCGCGTCTGTAATCGTTATGTTCCAAAGCGATGTTGGCAAGCTGATAATAGGCATTATCGTAAGTGGGATCAAGCAATAAAGACTTCTTTAAAGACTCTTCCGAAAGTTTATAATACTGCTCCGCCTTATCCTTGTTCCCTTTTTGCACCTCGTACTTGGCCATATCGTGGTACAAAGCCCCCAAATTATAGTGTATCATCGTATCGTTGGGAATTAAGGATAAAGACCTCTTATACGCCCGCAAAGCCCTTTCGTAATCGTTATACAAACCGTTTTCCGGATCGCCAGCGTAAGGGAGATTTTTCTTCTCCCTGCTTCCCAAATTCTGGAACACTATCCCGCTGAATTGATTTAAACCCACCGCAAACGGATTTAACTTTATAGCCTTGTTGTAATATAACGGCGCAGATGCATTCTTGCGTGCGGCCAAGCCCGCGCCCGCCGCGCTATAAAAATCCGCCCTAAACGGGAAAAAAGTTAAATATATCAATCCCACCGCCGCCGCATATACCGCCAATACGCTTATGCGCTTGCTATCAAATGCCGTTTTCAAAAACAACCACGCCGTATATAACGAACCCGAAATAAAAAACAGCCAGTAAATAATAAAATATCTTATCTTGCCTTTTAGGGCGGGAGCGCTCATCTCGTAAAAATCCCTAAACAATAAACACAAAATAAACGCAGCCAATACGGCAAAAACGATATAACACCATTTAAAAAGTTTGCCGGCGCCCGCAGGTGATTCCTCGGGCAAAGTACGCTTTATTTCCAAAGGCCCAAAATTTAAAGCGAACAATATCCCGCAAAACAAAGCCAGAAAATACGCCGTCGACACGAAGTAGATGCTTACGTCCACCATATTGTGTATATATACCACTCCCGCCGCGCCGAAACACGAAAGCAATATCAAACCTTCCCTGCGGCTTTTGGGGGAATTGGCCAGCTCCTTAAGTTTCCGCCAAGATCCTTCCAGCTGCCAAAAAAGCACCAAAAGGAAAAGCCCCAACCCCAAAAGGCCAAGCTCCGTACTTTGTTCCAAGGAATAATTTTCGGCGTGCTGCGTCTCGCCGTTGTGAATCCCCTCCATATAAAATATCTCGGGCCGCTTATAGGCGGTGTAAATAAACTGGAATGAGCCCTTCCCCATACCGAATACTGGGTTTTCTTCAGTCATCTCCAAAGCAGAACGCCATGTGGAAAGCCTGAAATTTACCGATTGCATTCTCTTGGCGGTGAATACCCCCGCCGCCAATATCGCCGCCAACAACACCGCCGAAAGAAGAAGATTATACCTCAGCCTATGGCTTTTGTATTTCTCGGAAAAGAAATTCAAATAAATCGCCCCGAATAAAAATACCCCCGATGCCAAAGCAAGCCACGCGCCTTTGCTTAAAGTAAATATTATATTCACCACAAGCAAAGCCATAAGAACGGCAAGGCTCATCTTCCGGTCATAAAGGAAACGGCCAAGCACTATAAAAAAACAAAATAAACAAAAATCCGCCAAAAAGTTCGGGTTCGCTATGGTTGAAAAAATCCTCTTGCCAAAAAAATCCGTCCATTCCAGTACGTCTATCCCCGGCAAAACATATATATTCAATATCTGTACCGCACCGTAAACGGATACCGCCCACGCGGCAATTAAAACATATCCAAAAAACTCCTCCGCCCGCTTAAAATTGAAATTAAATGCCGCGATTAAAAATAAAATCCCGCACACCGTAAAGCGCAGCAGGGCCGGCGTTCTAGCCTGCATATACGGATGAAAGAAAAAAGAGATAAACACATATCCAAAGTATAAAAGAAACGGAAACAGTAATGTTAAATTGCGTGCCGTAAATATATTGGCGCGATCCTTTATCAGCGAGGCAACAAAAAAACACGCCGCGCTTATCGCCCCAATATAGAAAAGTGTTATTTTGATTTGAGCGCTGTCCTGCGTGAAAAGAAATAAAGACACCGCTATAAATATGCCGCCCAAACCCAGCCAGCGCGTTATAAGGTTGGAATAAACGCTTTCTTCTTTGTCTTCTGCTTTTAAAACCGGTTTCTTCTTGGCCATAATCAAGACAAAAAAATAAGCCGAGAATGGGGATCGAACCCACGACCTACCGCTTACGAAGCGGTTGCTCTACCAGCTGAGCTATCTCGGCGATATACTAGATTTTATCAATTTTGAAATATTATTTCCACTTTATTTATCAAATTATATCCCAAAATTATCGGCGCAGGCGCCTATTTTCCCCATCGCAGGGCTTAATTTAGAAACAGGAACTCGCGCGCCCTTTCTGCGGTTTATATTTATTTTACGGAGACTACTTCCACCTCAAAATGCAAATCCTTGCCCGCCAACGGATGATTGAAATCCAATTCCACCTCCTTATCCGTCACCGAACGCACCACCGCCCTAAAACTGTGTTCGCCGTTGCTGGCTCCCACCACATCGCCGACTTTTAGGTTGTCTATGCCTTGTATCGCGTCGCGCGGGACATTCCTCTTAGCCTCGGGATTAATTTCCCCATAAGCTTCTTTGGCCGCTATGTCCACGGATTTTCTGTCGCCCGCTTTAAGCCCCGCAAGCGCCTTTTCCAAGCCGACTATTATATGGCCCGCCCCTTGGACATACTCCAACGGTTCCCGGCCCTTTGAACTATCTTCCACTTTACCCGCTACCGTTAAAGTGTAGTGAATGGCTACCTTCGATCCTTCCTTTATCATACGCTCTCCTCTCGGGCGACCGCCACGAAAAATATAAATTTATTCTACTATATTTTCTACTATATTTCCCGCCCTTATTACATTCGCCCTCACGGCATAATCGGAATAAAATCAATTTTCATCTACGCATAAATAAAGCCCTCAAAAGAGGGCTTTATCATTATTTAAAAACGATTGGCTGAAACTAAAATATCTATTTCGTAAAGTCCACCACCAAATATTTTTTGTCGCAGTATTCGTCGGAGTCATTTGTATTCGTCATGTCCTTTCCCATACAAACCACTTCCCTATATTGAGATAAAGTGGATTGTTCCGTCACTGCCGTATAATCAGAACCCGCCGGACATGTATATATGGTGTACATTACTCTCTTATAAGAATCTTTGCACTCCAGACCTGAGCCCATCTCCCATCCGCTAGGACCACAATCCGCGCCGAACTGCGTATCGGTAACGTAGTAGCAGGAACGCGCCCCCCCGGAACAGCCGCCTTGGTTCCGGCAAAGAGATATACAGCTGTTTACATCGCTCTCTGAACATTGCGACATCGTCGCTGCATATCGGTCTTCTCCTTCCGATGCCCCCTGCATTTTGCATGCGAGGGCGCCGTTTTCCGGATCAGTTGTGTATTCGCATTTACGGTAGAAGGATTCAACCTGAGAGATAAAAGGTTTGAGGACCACATTAGTTACCTGATATTTTACTTGCCTTACATCCTTGCAGGATTTGCTTGAAGTCAAATTGTCGCCGCATTTAAACTCTCCGGCAGCGTCGTGATCGCAGTTATCTGTTGGACATGAGCCGCTTGAACACGTCGTCCACTGGCCATAATAATGGCCTTTACTCTCGGAACCGCACTTTTCGGACGGGGTAGAGGATAATATCTGATTGCCGTAGGCAGTCCCTCTTACATCTGGGAATTGAAATGCGCCTCCGGTTGAATTATTTACTATTTTAAGTCGGCGCGTGTACAAAGACCCTATTTGTATCGGTACATCTATATTCACCCGCGACCCGCTCGCAACAATATACCTTGCATATAAAGTAGGTATAGTTATTTTACCAGAAAAATTTAAATCAAAAAATGTCGCCTGCGGAACGGTAGCGGAGCTATAATTCGTCACAAAAATATTCCCGTATTTTTGATTGGCCGCGCTTAAAAATAAATCCCTCTCTACATTTAAGTCCCCTCCGAAAGATATAACCTTGGCGTTCAAATACGTTTCCTGTATAGGACGGTATATCGGCAAAGAATGACCGGTAGGGGTTATGTCGTTTTTGCTGACGGCCCCTATAATCAAATCGCCCACAGTGGCATCACCGAATACCGAAAATGTGCTGAACATACCATAAGGGCTGGACAACGCGGTAGTTATTTCGTATTCCGCCGCTTTGGCGCCGCCACATAAAAAGAAACATAATAATAACAGAAGAAATTTCTTCATATTCAATTCCTCTTAAACAAGTAACATCTCTATTTTCCCTTTTTAGATATAATACATGCCTCAGACTTTACTGTCAAGCTAAGAATGAAACAAATATCTTTGCAAAAACGGCTTTAAAGACGGTATATTATTCACGCTTTCGCTGGCAAGCAAGAAGCCTTTAACCGTGCCTTTTCCGTCTTTTATCTCCACCACATGCCACATAAGATTCACCTTGCTGCCGTCGATTATATTTATATCAAACAAGAAATCGAACGCCCCGCCTTTAGACGCGTTATACGCGCTCTTGAAATCGCCCTCCGCTTTTAGGCTGTCATAGGCGAACTTAGCGAAAATATTCTGATCTTCCGCTTCCACGATGTCGTATATGCCGCAAATATTGCGCATGACGCCGTTTAAATTCTTTATTTTGTAATTTTCGTCTATTATAGCGGCGGGGACATCCAAACTCGACGCCAAGCGCCTAAGCGCGCCCAAGCTGTTGTCCACGGCTTTTTGGTTTTGTCGGATTTCCAAAGCCATGCTCATAAGACCGCCGACAAAACTAATAAAACTCTTATCCTCGTCGGTCATCGGCATGGTGTTCTTCTTTACGCTTACAAAAGCTATCGCCCCCTCCACTTTGCCCGCTATATACAACGGAGCGGCTATTATCGAACTTATCCCCCTCTTTACATGCAGACATCTTACGCACTTTAAAGGGGAAGTGTCGCGGCAGGCGTATATTTTACCCTCTTGAATATCGCGGAAACATTCCTCGACAACGGTTTCTATGCCTTTCTTTATATCGTAAGGGTTATCCGTGGCATAGTTTATCAATATCTTATCACGGTTGCGCCCGCTGAAATGCATTATCAAGCCCACTTCCGCGCCGAATATCTGTTTTCCGTACTCAAGAACGTCTTTCATATTCTCCACAAAGCCGCGCTGCTTTCGGGAGGAGAAATCATAAAGATGATGGATTTTGTTCTCCAGGCCTTTACGCCTGTCTACGTTCTCCACGAGCATCACTACGCTGTCCTCTCCTTCCAAACGGGATATGGAAGCCTCATAAAATTTGGATTCCCCGCCGCTCTTCATCGAAAAGCTCGCCTGCGAGGGTACTCCCGTCTTATAGGCCTGTTTTATATTTTCCAAAAGCAAATCGCCCTCTTCTTTGCTTAAAAACTCCTGTATCGGATGGCCCAAGTAGTCCGAGGGAAATACCGCTATATCATAA
The DNA here is from genome assembly GCA_944324675.1 of uncultured Elusimicrobiales bacterium. Taxonomy (GTDB): domain Bacteria; phylum Elusimicrobiota; class Elusimicrobia; order Elusimicrobiales; family Elusimicrobiaceae; genus Proelusimicrobium. The sequence goes on from CALUXE010000001.1 coordinate 139,924, forward strand.
CCCGCTTCCGCCGTTTGATACTCCTGGATTATTCCCTTGGAGTCCAATTTGATATACAGGCCGGGCAAAATATTCTTCACGCCCTTCAACTCTTTAAGTTTGTAATCCAGTTCCGAGGCAAGCTGGCGCTCCTTGCTGGCGTCGCGTATTACTATTACGGCTTTTTCGCCGTCGCCGCTTCTAAAAGAGCTTATCCTTACTACCGCCGCTTTTTTACGCCCCTTAATATTCAGCATCGCTTCAAACGAGACCAATTTATCCTTCTTTAAAAGCTCCGTCTTGGAGGCCAAGTAAACCTCCACCTTTTTAGCCTCCTTCCTTTCTTTGTCGACAAGCAAATCAAACAGACTTAACTTCATAAGCTCATCCAAGGAATAGTCCGTAAAGGAGCAGGCCTCGGCGTTGGCCTTCGTAAAGGAAGAAAGTTTTTTATCCTTTATATCGCATTCCAGCAAAGCGCCGTCCACTATCTGCGCAAGCGCTTGGGCATATTGGCTTCTTTCGTCAAGAACATTTAAAAGCTGCTTTTTGGCGCTTATGTTCCTAAATGAAATGATGAAATTGTTATTCTTGGCCAATATGGCGTTGGCTTCAACTTCCACTCCGGAATTTTCGCCTTTCTTTATTCTATAATCCCTGCTCCTTACTGCGCCGTGATTATAAACCTCCGCCATATCCAGTTCCAGGGCGGCTTTGTCGCGCGGAGTAAACAGCGAAGCCAAAGGTTTGGAATACAAGTCCGCGAAGTTTATCCCAAAAAGCTGTTCCGCCCTTTTGTTGCATTTTAAAATAAGGCCCTCCTTTGAACAAAGCAATACCGCCTCTTGGTAGCTTAGCATATCCTCGGCGGCTACGGCGCTGTCTTCCGGGGTTATCTCTTTTGAGTTCTTGTCCGGAGTCAGTTGCAAAATATAATCGCACACCGTTTTGCCTCCGCTTAAAGTCCTTTCGTTTACGGGCGTCATTGCGACTTTTAAAGGCATTACGCCGCTTTTGTTCAAACCGCTGAGCGTTTTTTTCAGCCTGTCGAAATTTATCTTGCCGTCAAATACGCAAGGCTCCATAGCGGCCATCGCCCGCCGCGCTTTCAACGGAAGGCCCGGCTTTATAAATATGCTGCCGTACAAGGCTTTATCATCCTTGGTAAAACCCAAAATATCCCGCGCCGCGCGGTTCATTTCGTAAATGTACCCGTTGTGCTGCAGAATTATAAGGGGAATGGTAGTCCCTTCAAAAACACTGCGGAATCTGTCGTCCTTCGCTTTGGCCTTATTCTCCATACTGCGCTCCTTGGTTATATTCCTTAAGAACATTATCACTATTTTCTTGCCCAAATATTTGGATATCGCCGCGGAAACCTCAAACTCAAACACCTCGTCTTTGTTTTTGTTGTCCATCTTGACAAAAGCGTAATCGCTGGCCGCGGTTCCGGCGAATACTTTGTCGTAAAATTCGCGCGCGACGTCCTCGCTCCCGGCGGAAGCCAATTCGTAAAAGCTCTTGCCTTTTACGTCGTATTCTTCATATCCGAGAGAATTAAGCAAAGTTTTGTTCGCGAAAGATATTTTACCCTGCTCTATTATTAGTATGCCCTCTTTGCAGTTTTCCACCAAAAGCGAATACTTGCTGCGGGATTCATATACCTGCCGCTCCATCTTGCTCTTGGCCGTGATGTCTTCCGATACGCCCAAAAGACAATTAGGCGTTCCGTCGGCAAAGAAAAGCGGGGTTTTTACCGTATGCATTATTTTTATCTCACCGTCTTGCGTGGAAATAAGCTCCTGCGGAATATCAAGTTCTCTTTTCGCGTCAAACACTTTTTGGTCCTGCATGCGAATAAACTCTTCCTGTTCGGGATTTATTTTATCGTTATGCGTGGTTTTGCCGATAACTTCTTGCGCATTTTTCCCAAAAACTTCCCCGCATTTTTTGTTCCAAAGTATATATTCGCCGGTATATTTCTTGGCGTAAAGCGCTACCGGCAGGTTATTGATTATTTCCTGCAAGAAATTCTTATAGTGCAGGACCTCGCGTTCCCGCTCGTATGCGGAGGTTATGTCCTCCCCTATGGTAACGACAAGAAAAGCTTTCCCACCCTTATCGGATATGGGCGATTTTACCGCCCGGACAATTCTCTTCTTTCCGTCGACGCCGGTATATTCTTCTTCCGGCATGTAAAGCACCTTCCCCTTCTTTAAAACGCTAAGGTCTCTTTTTTTGTAAAAATCTTTCTGTTCTTCCGTGGCTTCTTCGGAAGGCTCTCCGCCGGCCCCGTAGATCTCCATAGTTTTTTTGTTGCGGAATATTATGTCGCCGCCGGCGTCCCGCGCGTATATGGCTACGGGTGCGTCGTTAACTATCGCCTGAAGGATATTGCTGGTCTTGGTGCCTTCCCGCTCTTGTATGTATTTTTCGGTCATATCCTGCGCGATGGTAAGCACGCAGGGCGGGAAAGCGGAACTTTCCGGTATGGGAACTTTTATCAAATCCAAAATTATTTTGCCGCCGCTCTTTAAAGGGTATTCCTGAGCGGAACAAAACACGACTTTGCCTTCCTTGATAATCTCCTTCTCCACGGCAAGGCATTTCTTGGTATTTTCTTTGGTTTCGTGTAAGAGGCCCCTTTCCCCTTCAACAGTAAAGTTGTCGGCGAAGATTTCCTCCGTTTTCTTATTCCAAAACAAAATATTTCCTTTGTCGTCCCTGGTGTAAAAAGCCAAAGGGGCATAATCCAGTATCGTGCGGAGCAGATTTTTGGTTAGGACGGTCTTTTCTTCCTGCCGTCTTTTGGCGGTAATATCTTCAAAAACGCTCAAGACCATTCCCCTCTTGCCCGTTTGCCCCGAAAGAGGCATCTTGTTTACCGAATAGAATTTAACTTCCCCGTTTTTATTTTTAAAACTAAATTCCGCGCCCTCCAAAGCGCGGTTGTTTTTAAGCGCGTCTTTATCCAAAGCGAAATCGTTTTTAAAAATCTGTTTGGGCATTTGATTCGGAGTTTGCTCAAACCCGCAATTCGAGCCCAAAAGCGTTTTGGCGGAATCGTTGGCGGCGACAATAAGGCCCGCATCGTCGCGCACGAAGGAGGCGAACGGCAAAGCGGATGTCAATTGTTCAAGGCAATTGCCAAAGCGTAAAGATTCCGTTCCGACATTCCTAAAATTACAGGCCTTGCCGTCAATTGCGCTTATACTCAAGGAAGCGTATTTTTCTTTTTTGCCCGCCCCCAAATAGGATATGTCTATTTGGGCGTTGAAATTCTTCCCGTTAAAAGAAAGCGCGGAGGCGAAAAAAGCGCTATCCTCAAAACAAAAAGCGTCATCTGATTGGCGTTCAAAAACTTTATACTCGTCTTTGGGTATAATATCCTCAATGTTTTCAGGGATAGCGGCGGAACCCAACAAATTTATAAAAGCATTGTTCGCATATACCAATTTATTGGCTTTGGTTATGACGGCATAAGGCTGATTTAATTTGGATAATATTTTTACGGCTTCCCTCAATACCGTATCGGCCGCGAGCGCGGTTTTCTCTTTTTTGTCGCTACCAGAGATGATGTTTTTTACCGTTTTAAGGAAATTGTTTTCTTTATCTGTTTTAGCCATACCGATGCCTCCGTGCGGCGTTTTACGCAGCGCCTTAATGATACAATATTAAAAACTTAAACATTATGCAAGAAGGTATAACATTAGGGCAGACAAAGGTAGAGCAAAAATACCTTCTGACAAGATGCTTCGTGAACTTTTTCGCCCCGAGGGCAACACTTTAAAGGCAAGCAAGCAAAGCCGGGGGGAAATTAATAAAAAATCAAGCCTCTTTCCATCGGGCGGATACTTTGGATGCCGTGGGGCCTTTTTGTTTTGAGCTTTGCATAGGCGAAAACAAAAAGGCCGCTTTTTAAGCGGCCTGCCGGTGAGGAGGATATTATGAAGTTTTAGGAGTATATTTTATGTGGTTTCGGGAGGATAGGCGGAGGGTGCACCGGCAAAAATTTTTAAATCCCTTCACTTATTTGCTTATCTTATTTATGCTGACGATCCATTCTCTTTCTTTTTTCAGATATTTATTTTTTATTTTTTCCGGTATTCTGAGTTTTGCGCTGTCGCAGTAAAAACCTTTAACTTGATATTTGCCTATACGGAAATCCGGAACTCCATAAAAATATTTTTTTAGGGCTTTATCCAAAACGTCAAACTCCTTTGCCATCGGGGCCAAAGTTTCCCAACGCTGCAGAAGCTCCAACATAACTTTATATAGTCCCGCTCCGCTGCCGGAAAGATTAGCCTCGCGCCGTTCAATATTCAAAATATCCTTCATACAACCTCCGCCTTAAAAAACGCCCGCGGAGCGCCGCTTTTTTTGCGGCAATCCTTTTTTGGGATTTGTGGGAGAGCCGTCTCGCCTCGGGGTCGAAAAACCCCGCTGCTTTTATCCGCGGGCGCAAGCCTGTGGCTTTTGTAGTTTGAAACGGTTTTTACCGTATCAAATCTGATACAATCGTATCAAATATTTTTAGCTTTGTCAAATTTTCAGACGGTAAATTACCGTTGACTTTTTAAAAATATTTGCTACAATTTTATAAAAGGAGTCAAAAATATGAATTTGGGGCAAAAAATAGAACAGCTGCTTAAAATGACGGCCATGACCAAGGTGGAGCTTTCACGGAAGCTGGGCTTAAAAGATTCCAGCGTGGTGTCGCATTGGGTAAAAAATCGCTTTAAACCCGACCGCGACAATATGATAAAACTCTCCCACGTATTCGACAAGCCCGTTTCCTACTTTGCCGACGACGGCGTAACTTATTCCGTAGCGGAAAAGAGCGAGGAACCTTACGACAAAAAGATTTACGAACTTCTTTCCAATATGCCTTCCAGCCGCCCCATCGGCGTTTTAAACGAGATAAAGGAAGAATATTTCAACATTTATTATTATTCCCAGCCCGAAGAGTATTTACCCGTCATGTTGGAGGCAAAAGGCCAAACTCCTTTTGCCTTGAAAGTGGCAGATACGGCGGCATGCCCGTGGGCTAACAAAGGAGAATATTTGATATTCTGTCCTTCAGCGCAAATAACCAACGGCAAGCTGGCGCTGGTAAAAACGGAAAAAGGTTTAAGCGTAAAGAAAGTATCTCTTTCCGCGTCAAAAGCGATGCTTGAAGACGGACGAAAGAATATTGAACGCAGGCCGCGCGCCGAAGTTGAAATCGTAGCCCAGCTTTTGGCCTTTTACAGAAAACCTTAAATTTTGCTCATTTTACACCTCCTTTGCCTTGTCCCGCTTATAATTGTAAAATGTAATCATAATACTTCCCATTGGAGATAATACTGTTATGATTATATTGTGTTTGAACTGCGGAAGCTCTTCCGTAAAATACAGTCTTTTTGATTACACCAACAAAAGGAACATAGCCGTAGGGCTTATAGAACGCGTCGGCTACGAGAACGCCGCCATCACGCAGGAAGCACCCGGCAAAGATAAATTTGAACTTACTTTCAACTGCCCCGATTTTAAAACGGCCATAGAAAAAGTCCTCAACACTTTAACCGACAAGCAACACGGCGTAATTACTGACATGAAGCAAATCAGCGCCGTAGGGCACAGAGTGGTACACGGCGGGCCTTTGGAAAAATCCATGCTCATCACGCCGGAAATCATCAATCTTTTAAAGAGCATTTCCGATTTGGCGCCGCTGCACAACCCCGCCAATGTACTTGGTATGGAAGCGGCGATAGCGGTAATGCCCGACATCAAACACGTAGTGGTGGCCGACACCGCCTGGCATATGACTATGCCCCCAAGCTCCTATATGTACGCTCTGCCGTATAAATGGTACGAGAAGTATAAAATAAGAAGATACGGCGCGCACGGCACATCTTTCCTTTATAACGCCAAAAGAGCGGCAGTTTTACTTGGCAAGAACCCTTTTGACTGCAATCTTATAATATGCCATATCGGCAACGGCGCGAGCATGAACGCCGTAAAGAACGGCGTATCTTTTGACACCAGTATGGGTTTGACGCCTCTTGAAGGCCTTATAATGGGCACCAGAAGCGGCGATTTTGACGCGTCGATAGCGTTCCAGATGATGGAGCGGGAAAACATTTCGCCCAAGGACATGTACACGATAATAAACAAGAAATCGGGCGTACTGGGCATTACGGAAAAATATCAAGACAGGCGCGACATAGAAATCGCGGCGGAAAAAGGCGACGAGCGCTGCCAACTGGCCATAGATATGGAAACATACCGAATAAAGAAATACATCGGCGCATACGCCGCGGCTTTGGGAAGAGTTGACGCCATAGTGTTTACGGCGGGCGTAGGCGAGCGCGCGCCGATATACAGGGAAAAAGCTTTGACGGGTTTGGAATATATGGGCGTACACCACGACCATGATCGCGATTTCGCCGCTTTGACGAAAAACGCCGAGAGTTTGATTTCCACTCCCGACAGCCCGGTAAAAGTATTCGTCATACCCACCGACGAGGAAATCGTATACGCCGAAGACGTCGCGGCGATCTGCGAAGGCAGATACGACATACATACCAACTTCAAATATTCTTTTGAAGACCCTTCTTATAGAAACAGCTTAAGGGACGAATCCTTAAAGAAAGAACTTAAAAAGAAACCTTTCTTAAGGAAATGCATAATAAACACTCCCAAAGAAATACTTGAAGCGTAAATCTTAAATACTTCGAAAAGCCCCGGCCTTAAAAAAGCCGGGGCTCTTACGAAAAAACAGTTTGCCATTATTAAAGTCAATCAATTTCGCCGATAAATTATTTCAGCACTTCGAAATTGACTTCATATCTTTTTTCGTCGCTATCCAAAGCAAGTTTATACTTGCCGCTTTTAATCGGCCAGAAACATTCCCTGCCTCGCGCGCACGGCAGTTTTTGCCCGTTCAAATACCAAATCCCCTCTTGCGAAGAGCGGAATTTTATCTGCTGCGCCGCCAAATCCAATGAAGGGCTTTGCATAAATACGTCGCCCTGCATCGGGAATAATATCCCTTCCTGCGCGCCCAAAGCCGCAATTTTGTTGGATTGATGTTCCGTCTTTGAAAGAGCGCAATGCTCTTTTGGCAATTTCTTCACGGGGAAGACCTCCCTAACGGAATTGGGGCATTCTTTGGATACTAGCATACCGCTTATCGGGCAAATATCCACGCGCGCCAAGGACGCAGGCATATCAAAAGAAGTATCGTCTTTAACTTTGGCGGAAGGATAATTCTCCTCCAAAAAGAGGGCTATATCCCTAAGTATCGGCGCGGCGCCCGTTATGCCGGAAATACGCCTCATCGGCGAAGCGTCGAAATTGCCAACCCATACCGCTACGGTAAAGCGCCGTCCGTAACCCGCGGCCCAGTTGTCTTTGTAATCTTTGGAAGTACCCGTTTTGGCGGCAAAATCAAAGGGCAAATTAAGCGGGGAATTAAGACCGAAACCGGCTGCGCGGGCATTATTGTCGGACAAAATATCGGTAATCATAAAAGCCGTTTCCCCGCTAAAGACCCTAACCGCGCGGCCCTCCTGCTTAATCTGCGGGTTTAAAGCGTAAATCATCGGGCGCCATACACCGTTATTTGCCAAAGCGCGGTAAGCGTTGGCAAGTTCCAACAAATTCACTTCGCCGTTGCCCAAAGCTATGCCAAGCCCGTAAAAATCCGCGCTTTTGTTCAAATCCGAAAAGCCGGCGCGCTTTAAAACTTCCAATACTTTAAAAGCGCCCACTTCCCCCGCCACCTGTACGGCGGGAATATTGTAGGAGCAGGCGAGCGCTTCGCGCATTGTCGGTGTGCCGTGATAGTCCTCGTCATAGTTCTTCGGGCGGAAAGAACCTTGGAAGAATTTATCGCTGTCTTCCACTTTATCCGAGGGCAAAAAGCCTTCCTCAAAAGCGGCCCCGTAGACAAAAGGTTTTAAAGCCGAACCCGGCTGGCGCAAGGAAAGCGCGCCGTTTACCTGGCCGGAGTTTTTCTCGTCAAAGTAATCGGCCGAACCCGCCATCGCCAAAACTTCGCCCGTTTTATTGTCAAGCACCACCGCCGCCGCATTTGTAACATTGTTCGCGCTTAAAGCCTTTATATAGCCGGGCAAAATGCCTTCTATATAGCCCTGTATTTTCCCGTCTATCGTGCTTTGTATGAAGGCGAATTTTCCCCCCGCTTTATCAGCGACGAAAAGCCCGTAATGCGGCGCGGTAAATTTTTTATCCTGTTTCGATATTGTTATATTTTCCTCAAGCGCGAGTTTATAAAGCTCCTCATTGATAAAACCGTTTTCCAGCATACGCTTTAGCACTTCGCCGCGGCGTTTGAGGGCCTCGGGCAGGTTTTTAAGCGGATTATAGCGCGTCGGGGATTTAATGAGCCCCGCCAAAAATGCCGACTGAGATAAAGACAAACTCGCCGCGTTCGTATCGAAGTAAACCAAAGCGGCCGCGCCTACTCCGTATATATTCCCGCCGAAATTGACGGTATTTAAATAGGCCTGCAATATTTCCTCTTTGCTCATTTCCCGCTCAAGCATCGCCGCGGAATAGGCCTCTTTTATTTTTCCCTTCAAATTGCGCTCTTTTGGCGATATGGCGTTTACCAGCTGCTGGGTTATCGTCGAAGCGCCCGATACCACCCTGCCCGCGTTTATGTTCTGCCACAAAGCTCTGGCGGAAGCCTTCAAATCCACCCCGCCATGTTCAAAGAAACGTTTATCCTCCGCCGCCAATACCGAAAGGATAAGCCAAGGGTTTACGTCTTGCAAATTGACGGGTATCATAATGCCGTCTTTGCCCGAAAGGATATTTCTTAACGGGAGGAAATTTCTGTCCGTAACCGTAACGGAATTATCGGCGGAAAAAGCGGGCCGCGCCTGCGTAAACACGCAAGGCGCGGCGCAAAACAATGAAAATGCAATTAAACCCGCTCTCTTTAAAAACATCTACTTTATCGTATACTCGCTTTGGGCGGTGCGGCCGTATACCTCCGGCCAATACATCGCGTTGACCCAAGCGGGCGGCACCTTAAACGCCCCTGAAGTCGAGGCCGTAACCGTATACTTAAACTTATATACGCCCTGCGGCATATAATCGGCGAAAGCGACGATGCTGTCGTCGTAAATCTCGCGCCTGATAAACGGATCGGCGCTTTGCTCTTCATCTTCGCCTCCAGGCTGGGGGAGGATGCCTTCCGTCGCTAAAGTTTCGTCCACGATTTCAAAACCCGCGGGCAGATAATCCTGCAAAGCCACGAAAGTCCTGTCCTGGTCGGTGGATACGGTTATGATTATCTCCGCCCGCTCGCCTGCTTTAAGGTCTTTTTTCCCGCCCAGCGGCTTTATCTCTTTAGATACCCTGAAGCCAGCCGACACCGCGCTCTTAAGAGACTGCGGATAATAGGACATTCCCAAGCTGTAATAGAGATTGCCCTCGCCCTCTTTGCCGACGTTTAACGCCGCTTCGCGTTTGTCTTTGAAGAATTCCTTAAAATTCTTCTCAAACACGCCCGATTCCTGCTTGCGGCCTTTAAACGAGACGTCGAAAATATTTTTACCGTCCTGTTTTAAGAACGCTTTGAAATCCGGCTCTTGGCTTTCGTTCTTGCGGTAATAGGCGTTATAAGCCCTTATCGCGGCGGCATTGTTTAAAGTATTTCCGAAGCTGCCGTCCTCCCTCAAAGAAGAATTAAGATACGCAACCGCCTTGTAATCCTGCGGGAACGGCGCGTTTGTAGAGAGCAAAGCCTCCAAAGCCAAGGCCGTAGCTCTTATATCGGAAGTATAGAGCCAGGAATAAGCCTTCGGCGCCTGGAAGTATACGCCCCGCTCGGATACTCTGCCGTAGTTCATAATATCGGCGTAAAGCGCTTTGTAGGCGCTATCCTGCTTCAATATATACGCCGCCTTAAACAGATATATTTTGGCTTCCAGATCTAGGTTCTGGTTCTGGGCGTATACATTGCTGAAATGGCCGCCAGCGTTCGCGCCGCTTAAAGCCAAAGCGTAAACGGCGTAAGCGCGCAAAGTGCCGCTTTCCGAAGAACCGTAAGAGTAGGCAGATTTTTGGCTGCCCGACAAATATTGATTAAGCCATGCCGCGGCTTTGTTTATAAGATCCTCGTCAACTTTAAACCCGTTTTCTTTGGCCGAAACCAATACGTCCACCGCGTAAGCCGTAACGAAAGGATCGGCCGAAAGCACATAAGGCCAATACGAGAAGCCGCCCGAAGCCGTCTGATAAGACACCAAAGCGTCCATAATATCGGTAACTTTTTGGTTTATTTCTTCGGCGGAGGCTATTTTGAACAAAGTCAAAATATCTTTGCCTGAAGTGTACAAAAGCAACTTTGAAAGGCGCTGTTCAAGGCAATCGTAAGGATAGTCTTTAAGGTATCTGGCCGCGCCCTGCGCGTTCAACAATACGCTTGAAGAGAACACCGCCCTTACGAAATTCTGCGAGTCCACCAGCGTATTGCTCGGCAACTGCAGTTTTTGAGTTTGCTCGCCTTGAGTCATATCGGAAGTATACGCGCTTTCCATACGCGAAATTTGTTTGACCGGGAGCGTCACCTCAAGCCCGTCATTATCCTTGGAAGAAGCCGCCTTAAACCCGAACACGGCCTTTTCGCCCGCACCCGCGAGGCACTGCCCTTCCACTTTAACGCTGCCGCCCGCGCCGATTTCCACTGTCTTGGGCGCGTCGGAGAGCAGGCTGACGGCGCCGGAAACTTTCATCTCCGTTTCCACCTTCAAAGCGTCCTTATCGGTATAGTTATACACTATAAAACCGCAGGCGAATTTATCACCCTGTCTGGCAAAACGCGGCAGGAACGGTTTTATCATCAAAGGTTTTGAAACCTCTATCGAACTCTGGGCTTTACCGAATTGATCTTTAGTCGATGATACTGCCATAAGCCTGAATTTGGTCAAATTGTCAGGAGCCTTAAAACTTATCTCCCCGTTGCCCGCCTCGTTGGTCTGCAAAGAGGACGTAAACAAAGGCGTAAAGACAAAATTGCTCCTCAAATCCACGCCGCCAAGCTTGCTGTCTGAGCCGCCGCCGCCCCTGTTCTCGCCTTTCTGGCCGAAACTTCTCTGCCCGATTATGAACAGCCTGTTGTCGGACGTTTCCACCGCCAAAGGCCGCTTGGAATAGAAGTAGTCGAACGGATTGGGCGTATCGTATCCGCTTAAGGCGAGCATGGCCTCGTCCACCGCGAACACCGTTACGGAAGCGGGCATACCCTTGCCTTTATAATCCTCCGTTCTGACGGTCAAATTGACCGTTTGGCCGGGGCGGTATTCCGAGCGTTCCGGCGTAATATATGTTTTAAGCTTAAATTCTTTGGGCGGTACGTTCAATACGGCATAGCCGAATTTGGCCTGCGGCTTGGATAAATCCTCGCCGTCTTTGGCGTATTTTTGTTCCTCCGCTCTGCCCTGAACCAATACCACGCTGACAAAGGCGTTGGGGGCGTAATTTTCCCGCACCGGTATGCTCACCTTAGCCGCGCCGCCCTTTACCGTCTTTACGTAATGTTCCAATACGCCCTCGCGCTCTACCGTTATAAGGGCTTTGGCCTTTTTATAGGGCGACTTGATTAAAAGTTTCGCCTTGGATCCTATTTCATACTCGTCCTTGTCAAACGAAACGGAAAGCAAATCGTCGTCGGTTTGCTTCCAATAGGCGTCGCCCTCGGTAACGTAGAAGTAAAAATCGGTATAGTTTACGCGGCCCTGTTCATCCTGCGCTTTTAACGTAAGAATATAGCTGCCCGCCTTTTCAGGAACGAAACTCCACCGCGCTTTGCCGTCGGAGGCCGTTAAGGCAAAAGAGGATATGTCTTCCGATTTTTCCTCGCTTACCCATTCCAACCTGCCCGCCACGCCCGTCTTGCGAACGCTGACGTACTCGCGCCTTCTCAAATTGCCCTGCAAAACCGCGCCCGCGCGAAGCTCGCCCGCCGAATTTACCGCGACTATATCAGCGGTAAAAGTCTTGCCGATTTCGCCCATATTGTCTTCGCTCTTGACTCCGATGAAAATATCCGCCGGCAATACGTTTACCGCCTTGCGCGCAAACAGCTGTTGGTTTTGCGGGCTTAATACTCCCGCCTGCACGTACAGAAGCCCAGCATAATTAATAGAAGGCATCGTAAAATCAAAGGTTTTGGAGCCTTTTTCGTCAAGCTCTATCTTGGATGAAAGCAAATCTTTCCCTTTTTCCGTAACCTCCTGCAAGAAAGAATAACTATCCCACCCTTTGGGAACATAGGCCGAAGCTATAAGATTAAACGATAAATCCACCGGCGCCCCGCCCAAGGCGCCGCCGAACATATACCTCGCCCCGATTGAAAATACAGCCCGTTCGCCGGAATAATACAGCTTGGAAAGAGGCGTCAGGTTGACCTCAAACTCCGCCGGCTTTACGGCCTCTACCCTGAACGATATTCCTTCCGTCCAATCCCCGCTTTCCAAACTTACGTTCCAATACCCGCTGGGCGAAGATGACGGCAGATCGTATTCATAATATAAAGTGGAGTCTTTCTCGTTTAAGGACAACTCCTTATTCAAGACTTCCTTGCCTCTGGCGTCGCTTATTCTTAAGCGCGCCTGTTTGATATCCGCGTAATCAAATACGCCTTCTTTGAGAGAGCGAAGTATCCCCTTTATATATACCTTTTCCCCTTGGCGGTATATGCCCCTGTCGGTAAAGATGAAAGCCTTGAGCGAACTCTGAGGAGGATTCCAATCGTAGTTCAAATTGAAACGCCAGGGCTGTATTCCCTCGTTAAATTCGTTGGAGACCACCGCCACGTCCTCGCCCCGCTTTACAAATACCCATAACCTCGGCGTGCGCCAAGAATCCTCGTTTACGGGCTTAAGTTCCGTCCAGCCGGGCGCAATGGCTATGCCGCGCTTATCCGTAACGCCGCGCCATAATACCTTGTTGGTCAAATCGCGGATTTCGACTTCCGCATTCTTTAACTCTTTTCCTTCTTTTAAATCCGCCGCCCATATCAATATGTTTGAGGGCGAACTCTTGAAGTTTACCCCTATGTCCGTAACATTATCAAAAGCGCTCTGCCAGCATTCCTCGGAATAATAGTGCTTGTTTAATATCTGCGTAAAAACAAAACCGTATTTCTTGCCGTTTAAAGCGGGCTCCAAATTGATAAAAGTGCTGACGGAAAGATTCTTCTCCAAATTCGGCGTGATTATATTGGAAAGGAAATCGCCTTTAAGTTCCCTCTTGCGGCACCAGGGCGCTTCGTCTTTATAAAAATCGATAAAATCTTCATAGGAAACATTCTGTTTTTCCACTTCTATGCCGCCGGCGTTTATCGCTTTTATCGGATAGCGTACGGGCAGATAGCTTTCCAATACGCCAAAACCGCCTTTGAAATCTATTTTGGGGCAATAGCCTTCATTTGACCAAGTAAAAGTTACATCCTTGCCCAAAGTATTGCCGAATATGTCACGCAAATTCTTGCTTAAAGTTACCTTATAGCTTTGCCCCGCTTTAAATTCAAGCCCGCAAAGCTCAACCCTGTAAACCTGCGTATTGCCCCCTTTTTCGCTCTGTACCGTTCTGGACCAGCCGCTGCTGTCGGGATCGCACGGAGTATAACTTAAAGGAGGATCAAAAGTTATGTTCTTTGCTATCTCGCCCGCCGTTACGGGATTGCTGAAATCCAAGGAGGGCGAAAACGGCAGACACTGCGCCTGCGGCTCGCCAGCCAAAGCCAAAGGGCCGTAAGTATAGAACTTTATCGTTTTGTCGGCCGACATACCCAATGCGCCGACTTTGGCCAAAAGACCCTTCTTCAAAACCAAATTGTATTCTTTGCCTTCCTCAAGGTTTACGGCAGGCTCAAAAACGTATACGCTTTCTTTGTTAAAACCGGAATATTGAAATTCTTTATTATAAAGTTCGTCGTCAATTTTGCTTATTTTTAAAGGAACGGACACATTGCCCTGCATAAGTTTGGCGTAAGAATAAATACGCCTTAAATCCAGTTCCATATTGAACGCTACCATTATCTTAGGCCTTAGCGAAAGCCATCTCTCGCCGTCGTAAGGACGGCTTGCGCGCACCGCCGGGCGGGCCGTTTCGAACGACCAGCTGTACGCTTTGGAAAGTTTGCTGCCGTCTACGCCGCTCTTAAAACCGGCAGGCAGGGTTACGGTATATTTCGTCGCGGTGGCAAGCGGTTTTGACGGAGTGAAAGTTAAAGTCTGCGTGCCGACCCATCGGCAGGTTCCTTCAACCGAGGGGCTTATTTTTATGGGACAATTATCGCTCTCCTGCTGATTATCCCCGCTTAAAGAAGCGGCGGGCCTGTCAAACGTTACCGATATTACCCCATCGGTCAGCTGTTCGTTTAACTGACCCATCGGTCGTTTTGATATTACGTTAAGCCCCGCACTGTACGCGTTTGCCGCAAATAAAATAAATCCCAATAACAGAAAAGTAAACGGCCTTTTCATAAAATAACCTCCGCTAAGTTTGCTATACTTATTATATAGGTAATATATCATTTTAGGGAGGATTTATGTTGCTTGGTCCGATAAAAGCGTTGTACAATATGAAATTCTATTTGGAAAGCTTGGGGAAATCCGCTTGGAGAGCCTTCTTCTTTGTGGTTTATATATTCATAATAACTATTCTCTTGACTTCGTTCTTCTCCCTTCTCTTTATGGGACCGACCATAGCCCGAACCGTGGATACCATGATGGATTATTTGCCGGAAATGAAAATTACCAACGGCATAGTTGAGGCAAACGACAATAAGCCCCTGACTATAACCCCCGAAACCCTTGGAGGCTACAATATAGTTTTTGACACCGGCAGAACAGAACCGGTATATCCGACCGAAATGAGAACTTCGGGAACATTACTCTTAATAACCGCCGACAAAGTTTACTTTTCCTTACAGGACCGCTTCCAAGAATCGCAGATTCCGGCCGATTTAAACGCCAATTTGGACCGCAAAGCCTTAAACGCCGCAAAAGAACCCGTCGCCAATATGGCCATGGGCGTAATACTCGCTTTTATGCTGCTGGCGCAGATCTTCAGAATGCCATTCATGCTGCTTTTGGCTTTTGTGGTGGTGCTTGTCTTGGGCAGAACTATGCGCGTGCCGACGAAAAGCGGCGACAACTTCAAAATCGCCTGCTATATCCAAGCGCCCGCCCTGCTTATCTATTTGATAAGCTACTTTACGCCTATTCCAGGCTTTTTGGTCGGCTTCGCCTATTTGGCGGTATTCGTAATATACGGCCAAATCATCTTTAACGCCAAAAGACTGCAGGATCTGCCCGAAGAACCGGAGCAAGCCTTGCCGGAAAACACCGAAAACAATGAGGAACAATCCTCTTCGGACGAAGGAAAAAATGATTCTGAGAATAATTAGAAAGTTCAGCTCGGCGCATCGCCTTCCCCATTATCAAGGCGATTGCGCCAACCTGCACGGCCACACCTGGAAAGCGGTATTCGAAATAGAAGGGCCCGTACAAACAGACGGTATGGTATACGATTTTAAACTGCTCAAGCCTATGCTTGATTCCGTTTTGCCGGACCATAAATTCTTAAACGATTTCTTCCCCAACCCCACGGCGGAAAATCTTTGCCAAGCCATTTTCGACAAAACCGCAAAAATGCTTCAAGAAAAAGGCCTGACATTAAAAACCTTGGAAATATGGGAAAACGAGGACTGCGCAAGTGTCGTCAGAGTGCCTTAACATTAACGAAATTTTCTACTCCATACAAGGCGAAGGCCTCTACACCGGCTGCGCCGCCGTTTTTGTGCGCCTTGCCGGCTGTACAATGGGGTGCAGCTGGTGCGATACAAAATACGCCGCGCAGACAAATATGCGCCTGGCACCGCAGTCGATTTTAGACGAAATCAAAAAATACAACTGCCCCAGAATAGTCATCACTGGCGGAGAACCGTGCGAACAGCAAATAACCCCGCTTTTGGATTTACTTCATTCAAATGGATTTGAAATACATATTGAAACGAACGGCTCAATCAATATCAATACTCAAAAAGTAAAATGCCTAACCGTTTCGCCAAAAAGAAATCCGCACCCGGAAATGCTTAAAAAAGCCGACGCGATAAAATGCGTAATAGACGATAATCCGCAAAGCTCCAGCCAAGCGCTTGATTATCAGAAATATCTTAAAAACGGCGCAACGCTTTTTATTCAGCCCGAAGGAAACAAAAAGGAGAATCTTATAAAATGCCTAGAACTAATAAAACAAAATCCGCAAATAAGGTTAAGCGTGCAACTTCACAAACTAATAGACGTAAAATAAGCGAAGAGGAAATAAGCCAAAGCATTAAAAATATGCTAGCCTACATCGGCGACGACCCCGAGCGCGAAGGCCTTAAGGAAACCCCAAAACGCATTATAAAAAGCTGGGGCAAACTCTTTAGCGGATACAACCAAAAGCCCGAAAGCGTCTTGAAAACTTTCACCGAAGGTTCCTGCGATGAAATGGTAATCCTTAAGAACATAGAGTTTTACAGCACCTGCGAACACCATTTCCTGCCCTTCTTCGGAACCATCAGCATAGGATACCTGCCCAATAAGAGAGTTTTGGGCATTTCCAAATTAGCGCGCCTTGTAGAGATTTACTCCAGAAGGCTGCAAATACAGGAAAAGCTCGTCGCGCAAATTGCCGACAGCCTTATGGAACACCTCCACCCGCTGGGAGTTATGGTCGTATGCAAAGCAAAACACATGTGCATCTGCGCCAGAGGCGTGGAAAAAAATCAGGCCGAAATGATTACCAGTGCACTCAGAGGCGCTTTCAACAAGCCTGAAGTCCGCCAGGAATTTTTGCAGTTCGTACAAAATGTCTGAAACTAAAAAGCCCTTAATTATGGGCATACTTAACGTTACGCCCGATTCCTTCTTTGACGGCGGCAGATATGCGGATTTGACCGCGGCTCTCGCTCGGGCCGAACAAATCCTGCAAGAAGGCGCCGACATCTTGGATATCGGCGGGGAATCCACCCGCCCCGGCGCCGCCAAAGTACAAAGCGCGGAGGAAACAAAACGCGTACTGCCGGCGATAAGAGAAATCAAAAAACATTTCCCAAACGCCGTTATATCCGTAGATACTTACCACTATGAAACGGCCCTCGCCGCCTTGCGGGAAGGCGCCCAAATAATAAACGACATCAGCGGCCTTAAAGATTTGCGCCTGGCCGATTTGGCCGCCAAATATGGCGCGAAACTGGTAATAATGCATATAAAGGGTATGCCAGATACTATGCAAAACTTCTGCGACTACAAAGATATCTTTAAGGAAATTACGGAATTTTTTGAGCAAAAAATCCCCCTCGCACAAGAGCGCGGCGTAAACAAAGAAAACATAATATTGGATATCGGCTTGGGGTTTGCAAAAACAAGAGAGCAAAATTGGCTTCTATTGGAAAATATTTCCCGTTTTGGGGAGTTGGGCTTTCCTCTGCTTATAGGGGCCTCGCGCAAATCCTTTACCGACAAAACCCTTGAAGCCTCTTTAAAATGCGCCGTAATGGCCGCGAGGCAAGGCGCAGCATACCTAAGAGTACACGACGTAAAAGAAACGCTTTCAGCTTTGGAGGCAGCTTATGCCAAATAAAGTTTTTTCCATAACGGTAAGCTCGGCTTTCGGCGCTTTTCACTCCCACGACAAAACACTTAGCGAGCCGCCTCACCGCCACGATTTTAAATATGATATAACCCTCCGCGCCCCCCTCAACGAGGAAGGTTATATAGAAGACTTCCGAAAAGTGGAAGATCTGCTCAAAAAAATAAACGTAAAACTTGAAGGCCGCAGCCTAAACGAAATTCTGCCCCTTCCCACAACGGAAAATTTGGCCTATTATATATTTAGGGAAGTAAAGAAAGTTTTCCCTTCGGCCGTAAAAATAACGCTTAGGGAAAAGGAAAATTATTCGGCCTCTTATGAAGAATCATAAAACCGTTTATATAGCTTTCGGGGCAAATAAAGGCGACGCTAAAGGAAATATCCTTAAAGCGCTGCAGGGCCTTTCCGCCTTTTGCCGCGTATGCCAAATCTCCCCGCTTTATTTAAGCAAGGCAGAAGGCTTTTTGGAGCAGGAAGATTTTACCAACGGCGCGCTTGAAGCTAAAACCGATTTATCGCCGATACAGCTGCTGGCATCGTTAAAGGAAATAGAAACACGCCTCGGCCGCCAAAAGAGCTTCCGCGACGCGCCGCGCGAAATAGATTTGGATATCATCTTTTACGATAATGAAATCGTCACTTTCCCCCAACTGTATATCCCGCATCAGTCTTTCAGAAAAAGGGAATTCGTCCTGCTGCCGCTAAAACAAATCGCGCCAGATTTTATAGATCCCGTATCGGGCAAAAGCATAGCCCTGCTTTATCAGGAGCTTATGACCGAGAAAAAGCAAAGTACGGTAAGAAAACTATCAGAAACTTTGGAGCTGGTGCTTTCTTGACGGATAATCATTTAATCTTCGGTTTTTCGCCCAGTCTTTCCCAACAGTTATACGCATTTGCCCCAGTAATATCGCTTCACAAAAAAAACCGCGCGGAGCCTAAAGTTATCCGCGCGGCAAATAAACTAAAACCCATTAATGTTTCAAAGGCAGAATAACCCAAAACGTGGAACCTGCCCCGCGCCCGGCGCTGTCGGCCCCGATAACCCCCCCATGGATAGTAACTATATCGTCGGCTATCGCCAACCCGAGTCCCCAACCTTGCTTTTTGAAATCATCTTCAATAAAATCCGATTGCTGGAATTTGTCGAATATTTTTGTTCTGTCGGTATGAGTGATGCCGAGCCCGTCGTCTTTTATCAAAGTCTTGACCATATTGTCTTCCAATGAATATTTTATCTCGACGGTGCCGCCCGGGGCGGTAAACTTAAGAGCATTGCTAAGCAAATTGTTAAACACCTGCCCCAAGCGGAATCTGTCCGCCTCTATTACGATGTTCTCGGGATAATCTATAAGATGCATATCAATGCCTTTGCGAGCGGCCACCGCTTGGTATTGATTGAATATATCCTCCATAAGTTCATTAAACACAAATTCAGAAAAATTCAGCTTTATCCGCCCGTATTCCACCGCAGACACATCCGCCAAATCGTTTGTCAATTTTTCGATATTTCCGGCGGCTTTGTCTATATTGTCCAGTATTTTTTGTTCTTCTTCTTTGATGTTTTCCCTAAGGAGCGATGAATATCCGTTTAAAAGCGTAAGAGGCTGCTTCAAATCGTGCGCCACTACAGATACAAATTTAGAACGCATATCGTTTATCCGTTCAAGATCTTCCTTCTGCTGAACCATATCCATCAAATTGCGGGTCAGCGCCTTTATTCTCTTGTTCAAGCCTGCGACGTCCGCTTTTTCCGCATGCAGGGCCAGCTGATTCCTAATCAGCGCGTATATCAAAAAGCATGCCAGAAAAAAGAAGAACAGGGCCAATATCAATGTAATCGCGGTGTATTTATCCATAACTCTATATTAACAAAATTATTTCATTTTGGAGAATATTATTTGTTTCTCTTTTTCCCCAAGGCCGCCTTCCCTTATTATCTTTGGCGGACAAGCGCTTAAATCCGCAACACAGGAAGATACAGCTTTTAAAAATCCGCCCTTTATTATTATATCGGCTTTCCCTACGAAAATGTCAAGTATGTCTTCCTCTCGCTCCAAGGTCGCAAGACTGTGCATATTGGCGCTGCTTGCGTATAAAGGCATAGCGGCATTGTCAAAAAGTTCCGCCATAAACTTGCCCGCCGGCACGCGCAATCCTACCGTATTTAATCCGCTTAAAACTTTGCCTGCTTGGGAAGCGGGCAATATCGCCGTCAAAGGCTTGGGCCAAATTTCAAGCGCGGCATCAAGCGCGGGGCCGGGCAAAGCCAAAACCCGAGCCTGCGCCTTGGTGCAAAGTATTTGCGCGGGCTTGTCTAGCGGATTTTCTTTAAGGGCGTTTAAGACCGACAAATATTCCCTCTTGGCGCATACCACCACCCCGTACACCGTATCGGTAGGAACGACGGCCGTCTTGCCCGATAGCAAAGCCTCTGCCAAAAATGCCGCTTCGGTTTTACCGAAAGTTTTTAAATCGAATATTTTTGTGTCAGTCATCGTCTTTTTCCGCCGAGTCTGCCCCGCCAGACAATATCAAAACGAACTCGCCCAGTATTTTCTTGCGGGAGGACAAATCCTCCCACACCTCTCTAACGCTTCCGCTTATGTATTCCTCAAAAGTTTTGCTAAGTTCTCTTGCCGCTACGGCCTGAATATCGGGGCCGATTTCGTTTTTTATTATCTCCAAAAGTTTCACTATTCTGTAAGGCGACTCGTATATTATTACCGGTTTATCCAAAGCCAAAGCCGCTTTGACGGTTTTGATTATCTTGCCCTGCTTTCTGGGGATAAAACCCAAAAAAGTAAAGCCGCCGCCGCCGATTCCCGCCCCGCTTAAAGCGCAGGCCGCCGCGCTGGGGCCAGGCAAGGCCGTTACTTTTACGCCCGCCGCGCGCGCGGCTTTAACGAGCTTCCACCCCGGGTCGGACACGCAAGGCGTGCCCGCGTCGGAAACGAGCGCGCAGTTCTTCCCTTCTTTAAGCAGCGCAAGCAATCCTTTTATGGAATTTTCGTCGCTTTCGTTATATCTTAAAGTCCTTACGTTTATTCCGTAGGAGCTGAGCAGTTTGCCCGTTTGGCGGGTATCCTCGCAAAGAATAAAATCCGCGTTTTTAAGAGTATCCAAAGCGCGCAGGGTTATATCCTGAAGATTGCCTATCGGCGTAGGTACGATATAGAGCATAATTTATTGTATCAAATAGAGCGGCTTATTTTATAAAATATAAAGATATGACAATATTTTCTTTGCAATGGAGGAAAGAGTTAAGTAAATGTTCAAAATAAAAATCAACACCACGATAATCCTGGCCGTAATCATAGTACTAACGGCCCTATGCACATGGTTTATACCCGCCGGCAGCTACGAAAAACAGTTGGTAGACGGAAGAGAAATACTGGTAGAAGGATCCTTCCACTATATAGAAAAATCTCCGCAGTCTTTGTTCGACGTATTAAAAGCGCCGATGCAGTCTTTCGCGCGTTCGACCACGGCCGAGATTATGGCCTTCCTTTTGATAATAGGCGGCGCGTTTATGATTATAGAGAAAACCGGGGCCATAACCGCGGCAATCAAACGGACAAGCGCCGTCTTTATGCGCCACCCGAGTTTAAGGGCTTTGTACATCCCGGTAACTATGACGCTGTTCTCTTTGGGCGGGGCGACGTTCGGAATGTCCGAAGAGGTGTTGATTTTTATACCGATATTCATACCGCTTTCCATATCGCTCAAATATGACTCTATGGTAGGAATATCGGTGCCGTTTTTGGGCGCTTCGGCGGGTTTTGCAGGGGCTTTCCTGAACCCGTTCACTTTGGGCATAGCCCAAGGCATAGCCCAGCTGCCTTTATATTCCGGCATCGGGCTTAGAACGATAATTTGGTTTTGCGCGACGATTATCGCCATAGTATTTGTTATGCTCTACGCCAGGAAGATAGAAAAAAATCCAAAGGCCAGCTTGACTTATGAATTCGACCGCGAGAAAATCAAGGAGCTTGACCTCAACAAAAAAACGATGGACCCCTTCACCAAACGCCATTTTTGGGTGCTTTTCGCTTTTGCCGCCACGATGGTCTGGCTGGTAGTGGGCGTGCTTAAATACGAGTGGTACATCGTGGAAATCGGCGCGCTGTTCTTGGGTTTGGCTGCGGTTGCGGCGTTTTTGGGCGGCCTTAAAGTGGGCGAGGCCACTTCCGCTTTTTATGAAGGCGTAAAGAGCATGGCGGAAATAGTTTTCCTGCTGGCTTTGGCCACCGCCATCATAATAATAGCGGAAAACGGCCATATTTTGGATACGATACTGCATTTTATGGCGGGCATAATATCGCACTTAAATTCGACGGTAGCCTCTTGGGCGGCATTCATAATGCAGGCGGTAATAAACTTCTTTATACCTTCGGGTTCGAGCAAGGCCGTTTTGACTATGCCGATTTTGGCGCCGCTTTCGGACCTTATCGGCATATCCCGCCAGACTATGATATTGGCCTATCAGTTCGGCGACGGCTGGACGAATGTATGTATCCCCACCAGCGCGGTGGTAATAGGCGTAATCGGCATGGCGAAGTTATCCTTCCAGAAATGGTTCAGGTTCGTCATACCTTTGGTGGGAGTATGGTTTGCGATGTCCTTCATATTCTTGGCGATAGCAAATTACATAAACTGGCAGTAATATATGCGGGGGCTTAAAAGCCCCCGCGGTTTTATATGTTCAAACCCCAAATAAATATCCTTGAAGTTATAACCGCGGCGGACATAACGGTATTCGTACTAGTCCTGCTTTTGACGGTGGCCGCGGTGCTTTACGGGCAGAGCCTTCGCAAAAAAGGCGGCAGTGTTATGCTCGACTATATGCTTATGGGCAGGCGCCTTACCTTGCCGCTTTTCGTGGCGACTTTGGCCGCAAGCTGGTACGGCGGGATATTCGGCGTGAACGAAATAACTTTCAACTACGGGATATACAATTTCGTCACTCAGGGTTTGTTTTGGTACGCCGCTTACATAATATTCGCTTTGTTTTTGGTAAAGAAGGTAAAGCAATATCAAAGCGTAACGATACCCGATTTGGCGGGTAAGATGTTCGGGCCAAAGTCAGCCAAGACGGCGGCGGTATTTACGTTTTTTAATATATTGCCGATAAGCTACGTGCTCAGCTTAGGGATATTTTTGAATTTAATTTTCTCCGTACCCGTAATATGGGGTATGGTAATAGGGACGGCTTTCGTTTCGCTCTACTGCGCTTGGGGCGGATTTAGGGCGGTGGTATTTTCCGACGCGGTGCAGTTTACGGCAATGTGCTTGGCGGTATTGATAGTATTGATATACTCTTTATGTACATTCGGCGGTTTGGATTTTTTGACGGCTAATCTCCCGCCGAGCCATTTCTCCCTTACCGGCGGAAACGGGTGGCTGAACACTCTTATTTGGGGCGCGATAGCTTTGGCTACTTTGGTGGATCCGTCGTTTTATCAGCGGTGTTTTGCGGCCAAGGACGTCAAAACCGCACGCAGCGGCATACTGATATGCACTCTGATTTGGTTTTGTTTCGATATTTGCACCACGGCGGGCGCGCTGTACGCGCGGGCGCTGCTGCCCGAGGCTCAGCCCTCGCACGCGTATTTCCTCTATGCCGTACAGCTTTTGCCCTCGGGCCTGAGGGGGCTTTTTATAGCCGGTATACTGGCGGTGATACTATCCACTTTGGATTCTTTCTTGTTCATAGCGTCAAATACGGTGGTCTATGATTTGTTCAAGAACAAGTTTAAGAATAAACTTATAGCCAATCAGGTTTCGTTTTTTCTCATAGCGGCTTTGGCGATAGCGCTTGCGGTATTTTTTGAAGGAAACTTCAGGAAGATCTGGTTTACCATGGGTTCTTATATGTCGGCCTGTCTGCTGATACCTATGCTAGCGGGCTACATTTGGCCCGGCATTATAAAGGATAAAGTGTTTACTTTTTCCGCTTTATTTTCCGCGCTCGCGATAACCGTATGGGACCTTTTGCCGAAAAGCGGTTTCGCGGCGCAAGTGGACGGATTTTATATCGGAGTTATCTTAAATTTAGTTATAATAGGTTTTAATATAGTTAAGGTAAAATATGCGCGAGATTGATTCCATTTTAATAATAGCGGGCGCGAAATCCGCGGGCAAGGCTTTTTTGAGACGGGAAGCCAAATACCACGATTTCGTTTTGGCCTTGGACGGCGGAGCGGATACCGCCTTAAAAGCGGGCATATTGCCCGATATGGCGCTTGGCGATTTGGATTCGATATCGCAAGAAGCAAAAAAAGAACTCGGCCCCCGGAGATTATTTAAAATATCCCGCCAAGACAATACCGACCTGGAAAAAGGCCTCTCTTTCTGCAAAGTCGTCAAACCCAAGCGCATTACGGTAACTTGTATGACGGGCGGACGTTTGGATTTTACTTTAAGCAATTTTTCTTCTTTATTCGGCGCGGTTGAAAATTTTGATATAGAAGTCAAATCCCCTCAATGGCGGATATATCCCATAGAATCTTCCCGCCGCTTTAACGCTCAAAAGGGCGCCGTAGTCAGCCTTATCCCTTTTGGCGACATAGAAGCCTTAACTCTTAAAGGCCTTAAATACGGGCTGAATAAAGCACAATTAAGAGTAGGGCAAAGCGCGGTAAGCAATATCGCCAAAAGCAAAGATTTTTCCGTAGAATTTAAAAAAGGCAAATTGCTGGTAATGATTTATAATTTATAGTTCTTATATGCCTATAAAAAAGCCCGCCGAAATAGGCGGGCTTTTAAATTTTGGCATTTTACAAAGTATTAAGAAAAGAACATCTCCGCTTTAAAATTGCCAAGATTATGTTTCAGTTTGAACTTCTCATAATCGTTAAGATTAAGGCTTTTGATTTCTTTCTTATATCCTTCGCGCCTCACTTCGGATAAACCCTGCCACTTCCTCCACGCGTCGCCTACCAATCTGATTACGCTCTCTACTCCAGATTGCTTGGCATAATAGTATGCGTCTTCGTGTATCGCGTAAGACTTCTTTAAAGGGCTTGCGCCTTTCTCCAAAAGGTACTTGCAAACCTCATAACGGCCTTGTTCCGCCGCAGCTTGCAAAGGAGTCTGCATTGAGTCGCTGTTTACTTCATCAAGGTAAAAACCCTTGTTCAGAAAAAACTTAAGCCCTTCAAGCCGCCCGCACCTCGCCGCTGCCGCCGTAACATATCCAGTTGCGTCCGTATAGTCTTTATCTATCTTATAACCGCGGGAGATAGCATCTTCATAGCAGAATTTTATAAACTCCATATCGCCGCCATAAGGACTGCAAAAAACAGCTCCCCAATAATAATATCTTGTCCTGCTATCATAATCGCAAAGGCTGCCAGTACCCCTTTTGCTGTGCGGTACCCCAACCTGCGCCATTACATCGGCTGAAAAGCCCGCCATTATACCCAACAATAAAGCCGCCGTCATTATTTTAAACTTCATATTTGCCGCTCCTTTAAAAATATTTCCATAGTTTAATGTTATTATAAACATAGTATATTTTCAAGGGAATTTGGACCTATTTTTTAAGAAATTTGGTCCTATCCATAAAAAAGCCCGCCGAAATAGGCGGGCTTTTAAATTTTGCCATTTTACAAAGTATTAGGAAAAGAACTTCTCTACTTTAAAATTGCCTAAATTATGTTCCAGTTTGAACTTCTCATAATCGTTAAGATTAAGGCTTTTGATTTCTTTCTTATATCCTTCGCGCCTCGCTTCGGATAAACCCTGCCACTTCCTCCACGCGTCGCCTACCAGCCTGATTACGCTCTCTACTCCCGATTCCTTGGCATAATAGTATGCGTCCTTATGCACTACAAAAGATTTTTTTATAGGGCTCGCTCCTTTCTCCAAAAGGTACTTGCAAACCTCATAGTGGCCTCGTTCCGCCGCAAGTTGCAAAGGAGTCATAGTAGATTCTCTATTTACTTCGTCAAGGTAAAAACCCTTGTCAAGAAAGAACTTAAGCCCTTCAAGCCGTCCGCACGCCGCCGCGGACGCCGTAACATATCCAAGTCCGTCCATATAGTCTTTATCTATCTCATAACCGCGGGAGAGAGCATCTTCATAGCAGAATTTTATAAACTCCATATTCCCGCCGTAAGGACCGCAAAAAACAGCTTCCCAATAATAATATCTTGTCCTGCTATCATAATCGCAAAGGCTGCCTCTCCCCCTTTTGCTGTGATAAGGGGCAGGCTGCGCCATTACATCGGCGGAAAAGCCCGCCATTATGCCCAACAATAAAGCCGCCGTCATTATTTTAAACTTCATATTTGCCGCTCCTTTAAAAATATTCCCATAGTTTAATGTTATTATAAACATAGTATATTTTCAAGGGAATTTGGACCTATTTTTTAAGAAATTTGGTCCTATATTCCCCTAATGCCGACTTTCGCCTCGGATACATCTTTGGTTTTGGAAAGGGCTTCCCGACGATTGGCAAGCCCTTCCCGCTTTAAACGAGCCATATTGGAAACTTCTTTTAAGGCGCCCGTATAAAAATTGCTCATATCGGAAGGGGTTATCGCATAGTTGTTGAACAAAACCGCATTATAGCCAGCCTTTTTTAAATTATTAAGCGTATCCGGGTCGGAGACGACCAATAAAGTATCTGATTTATCGGCGGGTTTTATATCTACATACGGGCCGAATTTATCCTCCCCTTCTATCAGACTTGATATTATTTTATAGTGGAAGGTATCCTTGGAGACGGCTTTTATTTTGCCGTCTTCCTCAACGCCGTCAACCACGGCAAGCTTAATATCAAGATTGTTTTTCGTCTTTAAATCCTTTATATCAATAATTATGGATTGATATAAATTATCGCTTTGAATAAAATTGTCTTTGATATCCCTTTTACCCGCAAAAACATTTTCGTTGCTGTCAAAGAAATTTTTACCGGGGGTATAGGAATTATCCAAATCTTCCGGATATACCCAGGGGTTTTGTAGTTTTTCGCCCTTTTCGTCTTCCTTAAAGAAATCGGCTACGCCCATAGCTTTTGCCATATAGATATTTACGCCTTCGTCTTTTAGCTTTATGGTTTTATCCAATTCTGATTCCTTATTAGGTTCCATAAAAGACCCCTGCGTATTTGAAGCCTCCTTTAGCCCCACCTTTTCATCGCCGATAATGACGCCGTTTTCTATAAGAGAAGCGAGGGTTTGGGCATCGGCATTATCGGCATTATCGTCATTATCGTCGTCTTGAGCTTTTTTGCCCTCCACATACTTCACGCGCATACCGCCGCTAATACCGCCTTTTGAGGAAGCCAATTTCTCTTTATTTTCAATAATGCTTTTTATGAGTTTGCGCTCGTCGTAGATATCATCTTCCTCTCCGCCGCGGCCGCTTGAGCGCAGACCAAACAGCCTGCCGCCTTCTTTGCCGTCCCTGTCGTAATAGCCGGGAGTGTCGCCTCTATAAAAGACATTATTGCCGCCCCTGGCCAAATAGGCGGGAAGGCCGCCGGGGCTTCTTAGAGCTTCAAAAATTTCCCAATCTTCAAGGTCAGGCGCTTGAGCACGCGCGGCGTCAAACTCCTCCTGAGATACGGTATCGGACATCAATTTTTCGTAAGGGACAAAACCGTCGGGCATAGCCACAAACTTGCGGCCCGCAGGATCGGTAATCACTTCGTAAGTTTCCCCGTCCATACGGACATATTCCTTAACCTGAGGAAGCCGCCCCGCAGGCACCGCCCCGCCGCCGCTTACGCTAACGCCGGAAGAACCGTCGGAAGAAAAAATATCGCCGCCCTCCGCAGGCGAATCCGCACCATCCATACCGGAGCCGGGAGCCACTTCCGCCGAACGCTTGAGAGAAGCCAAAACTTCCCCGCCGTCGGAAGCAACCGCCGCTCCGCTCTTGTTAAACGACGCGCGGGAAGGCCGTTTCTTAAATCCGTAAAAAGACCCTATTCTGTCTATTATCTTGGCGAGAGGATTGGAACTCGTTTCCATCGGAATGGAAACGTCGCTTCTTTTGCCGTCGCCCGAACTTTCCACGAATATAAATGGAATAGCCATAAATATTATAAAGCAAGCAATAACTATCCTAGTTGTGTTACTTTTAAAAGCACGCATCTTACAGCCCTCCTCTGTCAGATTCTTCCCTAAAGACATTATTATCTTTTTTTAATAATATTGCAACTGTTTTAAATGATACTGCTTTAAATGATGCTGCGGCCGCTTTTCCGCCCGTTTGCAGGCCGCTCCCGCTACAGCCGCCCGGAAGCTTGAGCCTCCTCCTTAAACATCCGCATATTGTCCAAATAGGCGGAATTGAATTCCGCCGTCTCAAACGGGACGCGGTAACTCCAATTGTCCTCGCCCACCGTGCCGGGCGTGTTTATCCGTTCCCTTTCCCCGATTATGTCCTGCAAAGGGAAAATAACAAAACAAGAACCCGCCCCCATTACCCGTTTGAATATCGCGCGGCGCACCTCCTCCGTAAAAGGAACCCTGCCGTCCGTCTTTTGCGCCGAGATCATCTCCCATACGTTCGCGCGCTGCCAATCGGGCATAATGTCCCACCACTCTCTTAATGTTTCCGTATCGTGCGTAGCCGTAGTCGCAAGCGAAGCCAAAGGATACTCCCGAGGCTCGCGGAACACTTCGTTGTCTTTCTCCCACCTGATTACCTTATACCCGGGAAGAGAAATTTCCCTCATATAAGCGCGCACATAATCGGGTATCACGCCCAAATCTTCCCCTATAGGAAGTTTGCCCCCAGCCGCTTGGCAGACCGCTTCCATAAACGCCGCCCCGCGCGCCTTTTGCTTATCCTCGCCTTCCAAATCAAATTTCCCGATATCGTCGCCCGGGCCGAATATCCACGTCCTGAAAAACCCGACAAAATGATCCAGACGAAACATATCGTATATCTCGCAGGCGCGCGCTATCTTTCCGCGCCATAAATTGAAATCGCTTTGTTCTATCGCAGGCCAGTTATAAGCGGGCAGACCCCACTTCTGCCCCCCTTCCGAAAATTGATCCTTAGGCGCGCCGATCTCATAGCCGTCCAAATATTTGCTCTGATTACTCCACACGTCGGCGCTGTCAAAATTGACGCCGAAAGGAATATCCCCAAACAAAAGTACGCCCCTCAAAGCCGCTATACGCCGAACCTCCGTCAGCTGAAGCTGAAGCTGCCATTGCAAATAACTGAAAAACATCATCTGTTTGTAGTTGTTTACGGAATATTCCCTCAAATAGTTTAAATCCAAATTTTTTAGACGCTTCTCCCAATGCTTCCAGCTGGTCCAGCCCAAATTGTCCTTGGCGCTCCTGAATATGCAGTACGGCACCAGCCAAGAAGCGTGCTTCTGATGAAATTCCAAAAAATGTTCGTAGCGCGCCGTGTTCGCCGCTTTTTCGTTCTGTAAAAAATGCTCGTAAGCCGCCCATAACACTTTGTACTTGGCGGATTTGATAAATCTGTATTGGACCTTCTTCTCACCGCGCCAAAATTTAATTTCCTCCCCGTATTGCTTGATTAAATCCTGCGCCTGCTGTGAAGCCGCGACATCGGAAACGTCCTTTATACTTATATATATCGGATCTATAGCATACGCGCTTAACGCCGAATAAGGACAGTTCTGCCCCGGTTCAGTTTCGTGTATCGGCAAAATCTGAAGTATACTAACCCCGTAACCGCTTAAATATTCTATCCATTCCTTTAAAGAACCCATATCGCCGCAGCCCCAGTCGCCAGCACTGCGCATAGAAAATAAAGGCAATAATACACCCGCCCTTTTCTGCTTAAAAAATTCGCTTTCCTTTAAATCTAAAGACATTTCCCTCTTCCCTCACTTATCGTAAAAAGGCGCGGATTTGATACCGCGCCTTAAATCCCTCAGCAGCTACTTCCTAGCCACCGCTTCTATTTCCACCAAGGCCCCTTTCGGCAACGCCGCCACCTGAACCGTACTTCTAGCGGGCGGATTCTCTTTGAAAAATTCGGCGTAAACTTCGTTCATGTCCGCGAAACAAGACAAATCCGTCATAAAAACCGTCGTCTTGAGTACATGTTTAAAATCCATCTTGCACGCTTTTAGTATCTCGCCCAAATTCTCCAATACGCGCTCGGTCTGCGCGCGCACGTCGCCCCCTGCCAGTTCCCCCGTTACGGGATCTACCGGCAAACACCCCGATATGAATGACCAGCTCCCGTTCCTTACCGCTTGAGAATACGGCCCTATCGCTTTTGGCGCCGCATCGGCCGATACTATTTTCTTTCCCATATAAATCTCCTTATATAATCCATGGTATGGATTTGTCAACCATTCCAAAATCCTATTATATAATAATATTCCGCTGACTTGCCGAAAAAACTGCAGACCCGCAAAATACGGCTTATTACCTTTAGCCGTTTTTTGATATAATATATATATCCTTAACATAGCGCCGCGAATTGAACAATATCGCCATTTTTTCAATTCCAGTAGACAAGCGGCTTCAATTTTTGTTAGAATATATGCGTTGGGGTTAAACCCCCAATATTTTTTGCTCTTTTTAAATCTTTTAAGCGCTCGTAGCTCAGTGGTAGAGCATCCGCCTTTTAAGCGGGGGGTCGTGAGTTCGAGCCTCACCGAGCGCAAAATGTAATGTTCGCCTCAAGCGAACGCTTACGCCCCCTTCGTCTATCGGTTAGGACACCAGATTTTCAATCTGGTGAGAGGAGTTCGATTCTCCTAGGGGGCGTTTTTATTTGAAAAAAGTGTAGTAAAAAATGTAGTAAATTTAATAAAAATACCCGCCTAAAAGCGGGGGTTTAATTTATAAGCAATTCTTATACATACGCCGCAATTTAACCTTACTCCCGTTTATGCCGAACGCACATACGCCGCAATCGCGCGGCAAATTAAAAACGCGAAAATAAAACGGTTTGCCAAGCATTTTATAAAAAAATAAAATTTTCTAATGAGCGATAAATACACTCAAAACACAACCGCCAAATTTATTTGGGCCCTAACCGCAGTTATATTTTTTTGTTTCTGCGCCGCGCTGTGCCTGCTATACCCGCTGGGAGGGGACGAATATGCCTATTATCCCAATAAAGCGGCTGATATATTGCAGGGCTTTTTCCTTTCCGCTCTTACCGTTACCCCAAGAATAGGGATTATCCCGGCGAGAATTGTCTTATATATATCCGATTACGCCTTTGCCATAATCAACCCCTTAATTCAGCTGGCCCTGGCGCTGTTATGTTTTTACACAATATTCCTTAAATGGCCAAACTTTAATAAAATGCAAGATTATCCCGCTTTTGTTTTAATTCTCATTTTAAATGTATTTGCCGTAGCCCAGCCCGACAATAATGTCTTTTGGATAGGAGGAGCCTCAAATTACGCATGGCCTTTCCTGCTGTTCCTTCCCCTTGTGATAATGCTTAGAATATATTTCTTGAACGGAAAAGAAATCTTCCCGCGGTTTAAATACTCCTCTTTGTGCCTTTTCCTGCTGGCCTTTATGCTAGGAATGGCGGGCGAGACGCTCGGCCCCGTTTCCTTTATCCTAATCACGCTAAGCGCGCTTTACGCGAAAATAAAATCCAGGGAAATCCCCCGCTTTATCAAGATTTCCGCCGCCGGCATTTTCGTGGGACTGCTTTGCTTTTTCAGTGCGCCTGGACTCTACTTCCGCCTGAATATGGAACAATATAAATACTTTGGGCAAATATCCATTGTCTCAAAATTCCTAAACCATATCCCCAATGCCCTAAAAGCATGTGCGGCCAATTTCTTCCTCTTTCCGATCAGCTTGGCGATATTGGGCTATCTATATGTTAAGAACAGAACTTTTAAACCCTTGGCGTTCCCCTGCATTATGTTGTTTTTGGCTTTTTGCGCCGCTTGCGCCTTGGCTCTGGCCCCAATTAAAAACTTAAGACCTTTTTATCCCGCCACCTTGCTTACCATAACAGCTTTCGTTTATTGCCTGACCTTAACCAGAGTGCCGTTAAGATTTATCACTTACGCTTTTGCGATATTCGCCATAATTATAACCCCGCTATTCGCTGCGCCGTTTACGGCCTTGCACAGACAAGAGACCCTAAGAAAAACCATCCTGGAAAACGCGATAAAAAGAAATCGGGAAGAAGTCTTTCTAAACCACTTTATCGTGCCAAAAGGGCCTTACGACAATTTGTCCATATATTTTTATGACGATCCCGTCACCCCGCGAAACAAATACAAAATAGTGACCCAGCCCGCGGACAAAATGCCCCAAGGGCAATCCCATATAAGACAATTTTAATTGCGGCGCGAAAATACGGAAAATTTGACTGTTTCCTCCCATACTGATAAACTATATCTGTAAATGTATTTATATCATTACCTTAAGGGGAAAGTGCTATGAATAATAAAGGTTTCACTCTTTTGGAATTGTTGGTGGTAGTATTGTTGGTGGGCATTCTAGGCGCGATAGCTTTGCCCCAGTATTTTAACGTATTGGAAAGACAGCGCGCCATGGAAGCCCTGGGAATCCTAACCGCGGTGGAAAAGGCGCAGGTGCGCTATTACGCGCTCAACGACAGTTACGCGACGGATTTTTCCAATATAGATTTCGACTTGAGGAGCAATCAAGATTTATCGGACGAAAATATTACGGGCTCCAGTTTCCAAACCGACTATTTTACATATAAATTGGAAGCCAGAAATATAACCGCCACCAGAAATATCGGCAGCTTCATCTTGACGACCACCTACGGATCGGGCGAGGACGGCATTACGGAAACCTGCTGCACCGCTTTGGGCGATAACGCCGATATCTGTGAAGTCATCAACATAAAGGCGTGCTCTTAGGGATCTTTTTCCTCTTTATAGGGAAAAAGAACACTTGCTTTTAAAATTTGGGATATTGAAGGTGTTTTATGGAATTTATATTTTCTGCCGTAGTTACTCTTATTCTGATTATGGATCCGTTCGGCAATATACCGCTGTTTATAACCTCTCTCAAGAAAGTTTCGCCGGAAAGGCGGCGTTTTGTATTGCTGAGAGAACTGGCTATAGCCACCATAATTATGATAACTTTCCTTTTCGCGGGCGGCAAAGCGCTGGATCTGCTGGGGATAAAGCAATATTCCATGGGGATATCGGGCGGAATAATACTTTTTATAATGTCGCTGAAACTCGTTTTCAATTCGCTTGAGGACGAAACGACAAAAACCAACCCCAAAGACGAGGAACCTTTCATCGTGCCTTTGGCCATACCGCTTATAGCCGGGCCCGCCACTTTGAGCATGCTGCTCATCTTTTCGGCCACGCCGGGCGGCAATTTGTGGAAGATACTTATCGCGTTGTTGATAGCCTCTATGATAAACTCCGCGATACTGCTTCTGTCCTTCCCGATAAGCAATATGCTGGGCAAACGCGGGCTTATCGCGGTGGAAAGGCTGACGGGCATGCTGTTGGTGCTGATGTCGGTCAATATGGTTATGAACGGCATAGCTGAGTTTATGAAATCCTATAATCTATAATGAAGACCGAATTTATTTTAAGGCGGAGAATTGCCTTCTTTAACATCTTAAAATGGTTTTTGGCCTCGGTTTTTATAGGCGCGGTGGTGGGCGTATTTAACGCGATGTTCTTAAAACTTCTTTCCGCCGCGGTGGATTATACGACTTCTTTCAAATACTATTTCTTTGCGCTGCCCTTGGGCCTGCTTTTAGTAAACCATTTGGCAAAGAAAGTTTATCCGAAAGATAAGGCTTACAGCACCAACGACGCAATCGCCGCGATAAACGATAAAAGACCTATATCCCTAATATCGGCGGCTAAGGCGTTTTTTCTGCCGATACTGACAATATCGGCAGGCGGATCGGCGGGCAAGGAATCGCCTTGCGCGGACGTAGGCGCGGGGATAGCGTCCTTTTGTTCGGATTTGTTTTCGTTTAACAAGCAAGAGCGGCGCAAACTTATGATATGCGGCGTAAGCGCGGGCTTTGCGGGCGTATTCGGCGTACCTATATCAGGCGCGCTGTTCGGGCTTGAAGTGTTAAGCGTGGGCACGGTATTTTACGAGGTTATGTTCCCCGCTTTCATATCCGGCATAACGGCCTTCCAGGTGACGCATCTGTTCGGGGTGGAGTACATCTATCACCCGATGAACCTGCAAACTTTAAATATAGACGGCTCGCTGCTGCAAGTATTCGTCGCGGGGGTGTTCTTCGGGATTGTAGGGCTTATCTTTATTGAGGCGCTGAAAGTAACGCAGATTTTATTTCGTTTTATAGCGGTGAAATTCTCGAATTTCTGGCGCTGTTTTATGGCGGCCTCGCTAATCATATTGATAGCGCTGCTAACCTCGCCGGCATACTTGGGGCTCAGCATGGAAAGGGTGGAAGCGATACTGGCGGGCGACCAGGCTTTGACCTTCGGGTTTATGTATAAGATTATAACCACTTCTCTGACTTTCGCGGGCGGCGGCGTCGGCGGGTTAATCACGCCCGTACTTTTTATCGGCGCCAACGCCGGATACTTCTTTGCGCACATACTGGGGATAGATACCGTCACCTTCGCCTCGCTGGGAATGGTTAGCGTGCTTGCTGGCGTGGCAAACACCCCATTAGCCGCAAGCGTAATGGCGATAGAACTTTTCGGCGCGACGGTAGCGCCTTACGCGGCGGTATCGTGCATTGTGAGTTTTTTGATAACGGGCAGACGCAGCATATTCTCAAAACAACACTTCGCTTTTGACAAAAATATGTCCGAAGACGAAGAAGAACCGGAACAAAAGCAGAGCGTAAAGCAGCTGGAAAAAACCTTAAAAAAGAAAAATTTTATTCTTGCCAGCGTACGACATCTTATCCCGGATATGAAGAATTTTGATATTTTAAAACAGAGCGATAATAAATATCCAAAAAAGAAGAAATCCGCAGGGAAAAACCAAGGCGATACGTCCGCCTACGCCCCGGGTAAAAAGCCACAGGAACAAAAAGACGGATTCAAGAGGAAATTTTCCCTCCTAAGCCATTTAATGCTTCCCCCTGAACAAGACCTGGAACAAGCGGACAAGAGCCAATCGAAAGATGACAGAAACAAATAATTTTTCCCGGCTTTGGTTTTCCTTACCGCGCCCGATACGATTTATAGTAACGGGCGGATACAATACCGCCGCGGCGTATGCGATTTTTGCCCTGACATTATTTTTAATGGGGGAAGAACGATATCAAACGGCTTTGTTTGTATCTTATATATTATCGTCATTTAATTCGTATTTGGCGCAGAAGTTCCTTGTATTTAGGACCGAGGGCGGCTACGTAAAAGAATATTTCAAAGCAATGAGCGTATGGCTGGCGGGTTATTTTATAAACGCCTTGCTTTTGTATTTGCTGGCGGAACGTTTAAACCTTAATATCTATTTGGCGCAGCTTATAAGCTTGGCGCTGGTAACTATATTAACGTATTTCCTTTTCAAATATTATTCCTTTAGGAGGACGCTTAAATGAAAGATTTGACAATTCTGGTTCCAATCTTTAATGAGGAAAAATCGATAGACATATTTTTAAAGGCTACCGGGCCGGTGTTGGAAGGCCTAAATTTAAGTTACAAATATCTGTTTGTAGACGACGGCTCCACCGACGGCACGCTTAAAATACTTAAAGCGCGCGCCAAGGATAACCCCGCCATAAACTATATAAGCCTTTCCAGAAATTTCGGCAAAGAGGCCGCCCTTCTCTGCGGGATAAAAAAATCCGATACCAAAGCCATAATCCCCATGGACATTGATTTACAAGATCCCCCCGATCTGATACCCGCCTTCGTGGAGAAATGGAAAGAGGGCTACAATATGGTGCTGGGAGTACGGGAAAACCGCGACAGCGACAGCCCAGCAAAGAAATTTTTTTCTACCTGGTTTTACAAAGTGCATAATTTTTTCGCGCGGCGCCCGATACCGGAAAATACCGGCGACTTCCGTCTTTTAGATCAAAATGTCGCCCAAGCCATAAAGCAGATAAACGAAAGTACTCTTTTTATGAAGGGTCTTTTTAACTGGGCGGGTTTTAAGACGGCTTCTGTGGGATATGTGCGCCCCAACAGAGCGGCGGGCGAAACTAAGTGGTCCTATTGGAAATTATGGAACTTCGCCCTAGACGGAATATTCAACGCAAGCACCATCCCTTTACGGCTGTGGACCTATTTCGGCGCGCTGACAGCGGGGCTTTCCTTCTTATACGCCGCTTTTATAATACTTAAGGTTCTAATCTTCGGCAAAGACATACCGGGTTACGCATCCTTGGCTGTGCTGATACTATTCTTCGGCGGAGTGCAGCTTATGTCGATAGGGATTTTGGGCGAATACGTGGGGAGAATATTCTCGGAAGTAAAACACCGCCCCGCCTATATAATCAAAGAGGAAAAATTAAATGACTGAAACAATAAAAAAAATGTCTACAAAACCCTTAGTTGCATGGGGATTGTTTTTCTTAATTTATATTATATTTATTTTCGTTTTTTCCTATCTCTACCCATATGGCGCGGATGAGTATATTTTAAAACGGGATACTCTATGGGGCGCGATTGCCAGTTATTTCCAATCCTATATGAGCGAAAACGCAAGAATAGGATTATTGGCCAACAATATAATATTGTATTTGGGCAAATGGAGCTTTTTGATATTGAACCCGCTTGTTCAAATCGTATGGCTTTTGTCTTTTTTCGCGCTTGTTTATCTGCGCTTGCCCGACTTTAATAAACTGTCCGATTTCCCTTCGATGCTGCTTATCGCCTTGCTTTCCGTTTTTGCCGTCGCCCAGCCCGACAATACTTTATTTTGGATAGGCGGCGCCTGCAATTACAGTTGGAGCGCCCTGCCGTTCTTTTGGATTTTGACTTGGCTTCGCCTGGAATATAAAGCTAAAGGCAATCTTAATTTAAGCAAAAAATACGCTCTAGCTCTATTTTTTATCGCGCTGGCCTTGGGTATGAGCAGCGAAAACAGCGGCCCGCTGACAATGGGGCTTATAATATGTTTCGCGGCTGCTTTCCATATAGCGGGCCTAAAACTGAAAAAACACTTTTGGCTTATAGCTTTGGGTTTGGCGCTCGGAATAGCCTTGCTTTTCGGCGCGCCTGCGATGTGGAATAGACTGAACACGGATATTTTTGAGTATTTCAATAATTCATCTTTGCTGGATAAACTGCTTTGGCATATATCGCATATACATTTTTATATTAAAGCTATGTTCCTTATACCAGCAATCACTTTTATCGCGCTGCTCATTTGCTCTTTGGATAGAGATAAACCCGAGCGCTTTAAAAACGAGAATTACATCTTGGCGGTAATATTTGCCATAAGCTCTTGGATATTGGCTGCCGTACTTTTCGCCATACCGTTAATAACGGGGCGATGTTTTTATACGGCGTCCGTCGCGGCTTTAATTTCTTTTCTATTTACCTTAATATACTTGCGGGAAGCCTATAAATTCCAAGCGGTAAAATATTGCGCCATGTTGGCTTTTGCCTGGGCCGTGGCTTTTACGCCCGTCTTCGCTTACCCTTATCTTAACTTGCACCGCCAAGACGAAGCCAGAGCAAATGCTATAGCCCAAGCCAAAGAAAGCGGATCTAAAACCGTATTTCTAATACCGTATAAATACCTCAAAGGACCAAACGACAATCTTACAATAATGTTTTACGATCCCGTCTTCGGCTTCTTGGGATATGCAAATTATTTGGATATGGCGATACAAACCGATATTATGAAAGAAGCCGCATATTTATATATATTTTCCAATCCGAACGTGATTTAATATGAAGAAAATTAATTTTAATTATACTTGTTGGGCTTTAGCTTTTACGCTGTTTGCGCTTTTTATCTTAGTCTTTTCCTATCTGTACCCTTACGGTGCGGACGAATATTTTTATCAATTCCGCTGCCCGGATTTAATCGCCGCGGTAAAGGAGTATTTTTTTTCTTATACGAACCATAATCCACGCATAGGGCTTTTGGTGAACAATATAATAATATCCAACGGCAAAAGGCTGTTCCTTATTTTGAACCCGTTGATACAATTATTTCTGGTCCTGTCGCTTATCAGGCTGATAAACGGCAAATGGGTCGATTTTTCTTGTCTTAAGGATTTTCCGCTATTTGTATTATTGGCGGCGATGAGCGTATTTTTAGTCGCCCAGCCGGACAACACCTTATTTTGGATAGGCGGCGCGTGCAATTACAGTTGGAGCTTTCTGCCTTTTATATGGCTCCTGATATTTTTAAGACACATATACGAAAACGGTCAAACGCCGAACCTCAAAATTTGGCAATCAGTTTTATTGTTTATCGGCGCTTTCATTTTGGGGATGAGCAACGAAAACAACAGCATAGCCGCATTTATGCTTATCTTGGCATTTATGCTTTATTGCTTCAGGAAACGGATAAAGATTTGCCCTTCCCTTGCGATAATTTTCCTTGGCGTTCTTATCGGGCTTGTTTTGCTTTTCGCGGCGCCGGGCTCTTATAAGAGGGCAGCCTACCCCTTGTTATCTTTCTTCAGAGAGGCATCGATATTAGAAAAGATTACTTGGCACTATCCCAAAATACAAGACTTGGCCGTAAGTATGTTCCTGATTCCCCCAACGGCACTGTTTTTTATGCTGTTGGAACTTTTATCCACAAGGCTCAAGGCCTTGAGAAATAATGATTTTCTCTATTCGGCCATCACTTTTCTTACCGGTATGTTTTTGGCGGCGATATTGGCCGGCGCGCCGATTTTGGGAAACACCAGGCCCTTTTATTCCGCCAGCGCGATGTGGATAATATCTTTTGTCTTTTTGATTAAATATTTCCAGGGAATATATAAATTTGATTTGATGCGGATATTTGCTTGGGCGGCTTTCATTTTCGCGTTTTTTATCACGCCGTTTTTCTCTATACAGTATTTTTACATATACTCACAGGAAAAAAGCAGGGGTAAATATATAGAGAAGCTGCGCGCTAAAAATCCGCCTACGGCTTATATCCCTTATCTTTTACCCATAGACGGGCCAACTAACAACTTGAGAATTTTTTACTACGACGTTTTGCTCAGCAAAGAAAAAGAAAAACTGCTCGGCCTGAACAAAATAGTTATCCTCAACAAAGACGACAGCCAATTAAACATAATATAAGCATATCGCCTTGTGGGGCAAGGACTATTGCGCAAATTAAATCCCCCAATTAAAGAAAAAGTCTTTACCCCGAATATTTTGACAAAAAAATCCCCCGCATTAGGCGGGGGATTTGAAATATTTCAACTTATTTAAGATATTCTTTTTCCAAGCGGTTATATTTTTCTATCACCGCCCTCACGAATTTGCGTTTATCGTTAAACGGACCGTGGAAGAAACTCCCCTTAAAGCCCGCTATGACGATATTGCGCAGTTCGCGTTTGGTTACGTTGATATTATCGCAAAGCAGTTCCAGCTCCTTGGTTACGGAAGTATTGGAAACCAATCTGTTATCGGTGCAAATACTTACGGAAAGGCCGCTCTTTATCATTTGTTTTACGGGGTGGTCGGCCACTTTTTTTATGAAAGGCAAAGTCTGCAAATTGCTTGTTATGCACACTTCCACTCCGATGCGTTCGTTGGCGATATAAGAGGCCAAATCCTCAACATATTGTTTTTTGTTCTTTACGTTTTTATCCTTTATGGCGTTATAATCGAACATCAGGGTGCCGTGGCCTATGCGGTTGGCGTGGCATTCGGTGATAGCCTGGAAAATACTCTCGGGGCCATAAGCTTCGCCCGCGTGGACCGTCTTTCTGATAAAAGCCTCATGCACATGCTGATAAGCCTGCCAGTGGTGTTCGGCGGGGTATCCCGCTTCTTGCCCGGCCAAGTCAAAGCCGACGATGGGCAAGCCTTCTTTTTTAAGCAGAACGGCTATTCTGGCAAGTTCAAGGCTGGCTATCGCGAAGACCTCGTCATCTTTGGCGTGCGCAAGTACCTGGAACATATAGCCGTAATAAGGCGACATATCTTTGTTGAAACTTCTCATCGCGCAAACTATTATGCCGAAGTGAAACTCCACATCCTCGCCCGATTTAACCGCCTTGGAGGAGTTATGCTCCTTGGCCGCGCGCTCCAACCCTTTGACGGCCGCTCTTACGGCGTCTTCGGGCCTCAAATCTTTGGAGCAATGCTGCTGAGGAGCGAAACGCACTTCTATGTATCTTACGCCTTCGGCGATATTGTCCTGCGCCAGCTCGTAGGCTATACGCTCTATGTTTTTGGCGTTCTGCATAACGGCGACGGTATAATAAAACCCTTTAAGATATTCACCCAGATTTTTATATTTATCCTTAAATACGGTTCTTTTCAAGCCTTCTTCTGTATAGGCGGGCAGCTCCACCTTCTCTTTCTTGGCCAGTTCTATAAGCGTGCTTAAACGCAGAGATCCATCCAAATGCAAATGCAAATCGGATTTCGGAATTTTCAGCAAAAACTCTTTGGGAAAAGCCGTCATTATTTCCACCTCCATTCCTGCCCTTTGGGCGTATCTTTAACCACTATGCCCATGGCGGAAAGTTTATCTCTAAGTTCATCGGAAGTCTTAAAATCTTTCTTGGCGCGCGCCGCTTTGCGCTCCTCCAGAAGTTTTTGAGCTTCCACCGGCAGAGGCTTTTGCGCTTCGCTCTCAAGCAAGGAAAGCCCCAAAAAGCCGTCGGCATATTTTATAAACTCCAGTTTATCTCCGGCGCAAGCCCCGCCTTTAATATACTCCCACAATACGGCCAAAGCTTTTGAGGTATTTAAATCGTCGTCCATAGCTTCCTTAAACGCCGCCTTTGCGGCATTAAGCGCGCCACCTTCCTTGACGCCCGTTTCACCCGCCGCTTTAAGCGCGGCTATTCTATCCATAAGGCCAAGGCGGGTATTGCGCGCGAAAGTAAGCGCCTCGTAAGAAAATTCCAGCTGCGTTCTGTAATGCGCGCCCAAGCATAAATATCGGTAATCCAGCGGGCTGTAACCCTTCTCTTTCAAAGTGTCCAACGTGACAAACCCGCCGCCCGATTTGGACATCTTCCCGTTTGCCATTATAAGGAATTCGCCGTGTATCCAATAGCGCACATATTGCTTGCCCGTCGCGCCCTGCGCTTGGGCAATCTCGTTGGTGTGGTGTATGGCCACGTGATCGATACCGCCGCAGTGTATGTCCAAGGTGTCGCCCAAATATTTCATCGCCATAGCCGAACATTCTATATGCCAGCCCGGGAAACCTACACCCCAAGGGCTGTCCCACTGCATTTGGCGTTGTTTGTCTTTCGGGGAAAACTTCCACAAAGCGAAATCGCTGGGATTGCGTTTCTCATCGTTAAAATCCACTCTTGCGCCCGTCTTTAAGCCTTCGATATGCGCGCGACCGACCAAGTTGTGATATTCGGGGAATTTGGAAGTATCGTAATAAATACCGTCGGAAGTTCTGTATGTTAATCCCTTTTCCTCCAACTTCTTTACCAGCGCTATCATCTCTTTGATATGCTCTGTGGCGCGGGCTATTACGGTTGGCCTTTTGCAATTTAAGGAATCGAAATCCTCAAAAAATTTCTTCTCGTAGAATTTGGCGATGTCCCACGCGCTTTTTCCTTCGCGCGCGGCGCCCAGTTCCATTTTATCTTCCCCGCTGTCGGCGTCGGAAGTCAAATGCCCGACGTCGGTAACGTTCATCACGTGTTTCACCGGCATATCAGCCGATAAAGTCCTGACGAGCAAATCTTCAAAAATATAAGTTCTCAAATTACCGATATGCGCGTAATTGTAAACGGTGGGCCCGCAGCAGTACATTGTGGCAAATCCGCCGTTTAAAGGCGAAAAATCGTCTTTTCTTTTGCTGAGGGTATTATATATCTTTAGCATTTTCCTTTTCCTTGGCGTACTCCAGCGGGATCTGAGTAAAGAAATAATCGCATACGGCCTTGCCTTTCGCCGTAGCGAAACTTTCGCTCAATATGCATTGAACGTCGATAACCGAAAGAGGATTTACCGTGCCCGCAGGCGACATCGCATAGGTAAACCCGTCGGCCTTGTAGTGGGAAAACGCCGTCCCGTAAGCAGAATCCAATGCTCTTTGGAATTTCTCCATATCGCTGTAGTTCGCGTCTCGCCCCAAGGATATTTTCTTTGAGGCCATCACCACAACCGCCTCGCCGTAGGAGCTGTTTACGCTTTCCACAATGTCTTCTTCCACCACCACTTCAGGCACCGCGTCATAGGGAGAGGTTATATCCTCCTCGCTTAGCGTTTCGTAAAGATATTCGTATTGTTGTTCGCGCTCTTTGCGTTGTTTTTCATATTCGGCATAACTGATGCCATCATATTTTTTGTAATTTTTTTGATTATAATTTGTACAGGCGCCCAAAAGCACCGCCGCACAGAGTATGGAAAGTATTGTTTTGGTCATTTTTAGCTCCTTAAGTTTACCGTTACCGCCGCATAGCAGGCGATAGCCTCGCCGCGGCCTATTTCTCCAAGGCCTTCGTGGCTCTTGGCTTTAAAACTGATATTATCCAACCCGATACCGAAGATACTGTTCAGCGATTTTCTTATGGCGTCGTAATGAATACGCATTTTGGGTTCTTCGGCAACTACCGTAATATCCA
Organism: uncultured Elusimicrobiales bacterium; assembly: GCA_944324675.1. Taxonomy (GTDB): domain Bacteria; phylum Elusimicrobiota; class Elusimicrobia; order Elusimicrobiales; family Elusimicrobiaceae; genus Proelusimicrobium. Next base: position 182,173 of record CALUXE010000001.1, read on the forward strand.
TATGGGCTATTTCGGCGTTCTTTTCCTTAAGCACCTCGATAACGCGCTGCGCTATCACCACGCTTGAAATCCCCGCTATAGACACATCCGTCGGCGGATAGAATACCCCTATCTCGCCCGCGGACACCGCGCCCAACGCCGCGTCGCATACCGCGTGCAGCACCACATCGCCGTCGCTGTGCCCCAAAAGCCCTTTACTATGTTTGATTTCCATGCCGCCCATTATCAATTTGCGGCCTTCAACTAACCTATGTATGTCAAAACCAAATCCCACTTTTATTCTTGTTTGCATAATAATGCCTCTGCCATTTTCAAATCTTCGGGAGTAGTTATCTTCAAATTCTCATAGCCCGATTTTACCGCCCGTACTTTCACCCCCAGCTTCTCCACCAGCTGGGATTCGTCGGTGGCGTCTTTCAAAGAGCCGTATTTTTCCATCGCCTCTTTAAGCAAAGCGCCTTTATAGCACTGCGGCGTTTGCGCCGCCCATAGGACGCTTCTGTCCAGAGTGCGCTCTATAAAGCCGTCTTTTACCTGTTTTATCGTATCTTTTACCGCTACGCATAAAACCGCCGCGCCGTACTTTTCGGCCTCGGCAAGGCATTCGTCGATATATTCAGCCTTGACAAGCGGCCTGGCGCCGTCGTGCACCGCCATCAAATCGGCCGAGCCCAGCGCCGCAAGACCGTTCTGCAAAGACTCTATCCTGCTTGCGCCCGCCGGCGCATAAGATATATCCGCAAACAAGGCCGAAACCTCTTTAAAATTTTCCGGCGTGGTAACCACCACTATCTTGTTTACCAGCTTAGAGGCCTTAAACGCCTCTATGCTGCGGACCAACACCGCTTTGCCGCCTATCTTCAGCATTTGCTTGGGCCTGCCCATTCGGCTGCCTTGCCCGCCTGCTAAAATAAGCGCCGCCGTAATCTTCATATCAACTCTGCTTTATCTTGGCGAATATCATTCTGCCCGCGGATGTCTGCAATATTGAATATACCGCCACTTCCGCGCGCTTGCCTATCCACTTGCGGCCGTCTTCCACAACCACCATAGTGCCGTCGTCCAAATAGGCTATCCCCTGTTCCTTTTCTTTGCCTTCCTTCATTACGAACAGAGACATATTCTCCCCGGGCAATACCACCGGTTTTAAAGCGGTGGTCAAATCGCAAATGTTAAGCACGGGTATATTGTCTATAACCGCTTCTTTGTTCACGTTAAAGTCTATGGTAACTATCTCACCTTTAAAATACTTGGCCAAAAACACCAGTTTTTCCGGGCCGCTTTCACCCTCTGCCTTCTTGGTAGTAATTTTTACCGGTACAATCTTAAGCTCTTTAAGGCGGGTTATAATATCAAGACCTCTGCGCCCTTTGGCTTTCTGCAAAGGGTCTTTTGATGAGGCCAAGGCATTTAATTTTTCCGACACAAACTGAGGTATTACTATCGTACCGCTTAAAAAACCCGTCTCACACAAATCAACTATACGGCCGTCTATCAAAGCGCTCATATCCACTACCTTGATATGGCGCCCTTTCTTGGCAAGCCCTTCAAGTTCCGTCGCGCGTATTATGCTTAAAAATCCGCCCAGAACCGTAAGCACCCCGGCAAAGACAGTATGATAATCCGTCCAGTAATCTATAATGTCTGGAACGTTCATTCTGTATACGCTGTAATCCATAAGCATATACAAAATAAATCCGACCAATGCGCCGAATATCCCTATCATTATGCTCAAAAACCGCAAGCTCCTTAAAAAATATTCCGCGCATACTAGTATAACTCCGCATAGAAAACCCATAAATACGCTGTGAGCGTCTTTGGATATCAATGCGTACATCAAAAACGGGCACCCGACCAAAGCCGACACCCTGAATATCCACACCGGCATAAATTTATCTCCTTAGAGAGTTTAAATCCCCTTTACCGCCCCTCTCTATAAGCCGTAAGGGTATACATCTATATTTTACTATTTTTTAGACTGTTTTTCGTCTATAACGATTAAAGCGCGGGGGTTTGCCCGCGCCGTAAGATTTTGTTTCGTTTTTTAGGTAAGCTATATAAAAGAAAAACGCTTTTACTTTATGTGAAGAGATAAAGAGTATAAATCCTCTATATACACAAGTCCGCTCTTGGCGGATTTTTCCCGCATCGGCGGGACAAATATCTTCTTCATTCCCAAACGAACAGCTTCCTCTATCCGCCTGTCCGTCATATAAGCGGGCGCGGCCTGCCCCAATATGCCGACCTCGCCAATAAAAACGCTTGTACCCTCCAGCGCTTTATCGCGCGCCGAGCTTATCACCGCGGCGCATACCGCCATATCCAATGCCGGATCGGCTATCTTCACCCCGCCCGCCAGGCTTATGTAGACGTCTCGGTTTTCCAAATTGATGTTTACATGCTTTTCCAAAGCGGCCAAAAGCATTTGGCACCTGTTTAAGTCTATACCCGTAGCTATGCGCCTGGGGAAAGGATAATGCGTCGGACTGACCAAAGCCTGAACTTCCGTAAGTATCGGCCTTGTGCCTTCCGCTGCCACGCTGAAAGCGCGGCCAGTCATAGTTTTGGTTCTTGAAGTCTGCGAAAAATAAGCGCTGGCGTCTTCAACGTCTTCCAAGCCCAAAGGGCCCATCTTAAATAAGGCCGTTTCCGAAGTCGCCCCGAATCTGTTTTTATGCGCCCTTAACATTCTTAAAATATTGTCGCGTTCCGTATCAAAATACAAAACCGTATCGACCATATGCTCCAATACTTTCGGCCCCGCCAAGGCGCCGTCTTTGGTTACGTGCCCCAAAATAAATACTATTATCCCTTTCGCCTTGGCGTATCTTAGAATTTCGCCCGCGCATTCCCTGACTTGCGCTATCGTACCGGCGGAAGAATTAAACTGCGGATGATATATCGTCTGAATGGAATCTATTATAAGTACTTGCGGTTTGGCTGATTTGGCGGCGTTGATGATGTTCTCGATATTAGTTTCCGAAAGCAGAGTGATATTGTCGCCCTGAACTTTAAGGCGCGCGGCGCGGCCAGATATCTGCGAGGAAGACTCCTCGCCCGAAACATATAAAACCGCCCTTTCCCGCGACAGGCTGCCCGCCAGCTGAAGCATTAAAGTGCTCTTGCCTATACCCGGAGCGCCCGCCAAAAGTATAATCTGCCCTTCCACCAAGCCGCCGCTGGTAAGGCGGTCAAATTCCTTTATGCCGGTGGGTATGCGGGCAAGTTCAAGGCTTGGGGCGTCTTTTAGTTTGGTCATCTCCGAAGAAAAATCCGTAAAAGACTTGCGCTCGGCCTTTGCCGATTTGCTCTCTTCCTGAACCACCTCTTCCGTCATGGTGTTCCAAGCGGAGCAATCCGGGCATTGCCCCAGCCATTTGGCCGAAGTAAACCCGCATTTTTGGCAAGTGTAGACCGTTTTAAATTTCATATCAGTTCGCAAGTTTGGCTATACCCAAAAGCGAGGCCAGTTCCTTATCTTCGAAGGATAAACTGCCCGTTATTTGCAAAGCGCGCGCTTCCTTTTCCATAAGCTCGTTGTATCTTACTCCAACACCGACATTCTTGGTTATCATCGTACGCGCTCCTACCGCCACTTTGGGCTTGTCGAAAAGCTTATTGTTTATTACCCTGTTGCGCCCAAAGTCGGTGCCCTCGCCGTATACGCTGAAGGTCTTTAAAGGCAGGGCCTGCGCCTTGTAGAAAGGCCTCAAGGAAAGCACGCCGCCGCCAGCGCCACGTATCAAACCGACTTGCAAGTCCGCCCATTTATTGTAAAGGCCCAGGCGAGCGTCTATTTGATTGGGCTTGCCCCTGAAATCCTTATCGTTCTTGGGCGCGTTATCCCTGTTGCCCATATCCGATATGCCGAATCTGTAATACGAAAAACCGTTCGCGGGCACAAATCTTATCGCCAAGTCCGACTCCGTTAAATTGCCGTCGGGCTGGTAACGCGCGTCATATTCCCAGAATATCCTAAACTGCGCCATTTGCCCGATAAACTTCTTGGCGTCTTCGCTTACCTGGCGGACATTGGCCAAGGTGCTTTGTACGTCCTCTTTCATCTGTTTGTCTTCCACCAAAGCGGTAAAAAGGCCGTCGCCCGAATCCAGCTTGTCCATCAGCTGCTTGGAGGCTTTCGTCAACTCGCTTACGTCCTGCATAGAAGACGACAAATACGGCCTTAAAGAAAAAACCAACTCGTTTAAGTTGCCGGAAAGCATTCTCAAATTTTCCAAAGTGGCGCCTAAATCGCTGGCGAATTTGCCGTTATCGGCTATGCTGGAAGCCAAATTGTTTATAGTCGACATCGTATCGGCAACCATATCCGTTACCGAAGGCAGGCTCAACCCGTTGACGCTGTCGCCCGCTTCCAGTATACCGCTTGCCGCAGTGCCTTGGTCTATCTGCAAGTAATTGGTGCCGATCAGACTCGTCGCCGCTATGGCAAAGCGCGAATCTTTATATATTATCACCCCTTCGTTTATCCGCACCACCGCCAACACGCGCGCGCCGTCTATTTTGAGCTCTTTTACCTTGCCCACTTCCACGCCGTTTAATCTTACCACGGACTTAGCGGGCAAACCCGATACATTCTTAAAGTATACATTGATGTCAAAACCTTTCGATATCGTAAAATTGCCAAGCATAAATATGGAAAAGCCCAACAGCACTAATCCGAAAAATGTAAACAGGCCTACTTTTGTTTCCGATGTCATATATCCATTATACCTTTTATACTAGTTTATTACCCTTAATTCCTTATCTGCATTTGTATCGGCCCTTTGCTGCTGCCTTCTATAAATTGCTTTACATAAGGATTTTTCGTCTTCTTAAATTCTTTTACGCCCGCCGCAAGCTCCACATGGCCCTCATAGAGCATGGCCATAGTATCGGATATTTCAAAGGCCGACTTCATATCGTGCGTTATCACTATCGAGGTTACCCCCAGCTTCTTCTTCAAATCCAAAATAAGCTCGCTTATTATCTCCGACATTATCGGGTCAAGGCCGCTGGTCGGCTCGTCATACAAAATCACTTTCGGCTCAGTCGCCAATACGCGCGCCAAAGAAACCCTTTTCTTCATTCCGCCCGAAAGCTCCGACGGCTTTAAATTCTCTATGTCTTTCAGCCCTACCAAAGCCAGTTTCTCTCTTGCGATTTTGGCATATTCCGATTTCGGGGTATCGGTAAGATATTTCAGCCCGAAAGTCACGTTCTCTCCTACCGTCAGAGAGTCAAACAAGGCCCCCTCCTGAAACAAATACCCGAAGTTCCGCCTCACTTTCGCCAAAGCGATATCGCTCTTTATATGCGTAATATCCTCGCCGTTTACCACAATAGAGCCGCTTTCCGGCTCCAACAGGCGGATTATGCACTTTATTAAAGTGCTTTTGCCCGTGCCGCTGCCCCCGATTATCGTGGTGACTTCTCCCTCTTTTATATTCAGGTTCACGCCCCTAAGGATATGCTTGTCGCCAAAACTTTTGCGAAGTTCTTTTATCTCTATCATTTATATACCCAAAGAATTTAGTATCGCCGTAAGGAAATAATCCAATACCAATATCAGCACCATACTCGTTACCACGGCCTGCGTAGTAGATTTCCCCACGCCTTCCGCGCCGCCCCTGGTGTAGAGGCCTCTGTAACAGCATACAACGCCTATCATAAAAGCGAAGAATACCGACTTTATAAAACCGTGCATTAAATCGTCCACGCCGATAAATGTCGTTATATCCTCAACATAAGTGTTTGAGGGCACCCCCAAACTGTATACGCTGACCAAAAAACCGCCGAACATTCCCGTAACATTGGCAAATAAAGTAAGTATAGGTATCGCTAAAGTGAAGGCTATAAGGCGCGGTATTACAAGATACCTTATCGGATCGGTACCCAAGGTGTGCAAAGCGTCTATCTGCTCGGTCACGCGCATGGTGCCTATCTCCGCCGTTACCGCCGCGCCCGCGCGCCCCGCCACGACAAAAGCCGTCAATACCGGGCCAAGCTCTCTTACCAAAGAAAACCCCACCAAAGTACCTATATATATAGGTTCGCTTAATATGCTCTGCATAGTCGTGCCCGCCTGCAAGGCCAAGACCATACCGGTAAAAAGGCTGGTAAGCGTCGCCACCACCATAGACTCCACCCCTATCTTTACCGTCTGCTGCATAGTTTGGTTAAATTCCAAAGGCGACTTTACAAGCCAAAACAAGCACGAATACACCATGCCGGAAGCCTGGCCTATCTGCGTCAATCCCCTTATTATTAACCCGCCCAAACTCTTGAACATTATTCCTCTGCCCTGCGCGGGACCCTTGCCGTAAGGCCCGTCAAAATTTCATAATCTATCGTGCCCGCTAAAGCGGCAACTTCGCGCGCCTTTATTTCCGCGCCGCCCTGGCGCCCTATAAATACCGCTTCGCTGCCGACGGGTATATCGCCAAGTTCGGTAATATCGGCCATAAGCATATCCATTGTGATATTGCCTGTCAGCGGACATCTGCGACCCTCTATCAATACCTCGGCCTTATTGGACAGCACCCTGTGGTAACCGTCCCCGTAGCCTAGAGGTATCGTCGCTATCTTTGAGGGCCGCGCGCATTTGAAGGTGCGGCCGTAACTTATGCACGCGCCTTCCCGTACGTCCTTTATAAAAACTATCTTGGATTTAAGCGACAATACCGGTTCATACCCATCTTCCAAGCCATAAGCCAAATGCCCCAATCTTACCATATCAAAGCAAGCGTCTTTATAGTTAATAAACCCGCTGCTTGCCGAGATGTGCGCCAGGCCCGTCTCAAGACCCTCGGCCGAAGCCTGCGCCAATAAATCCTTAAAATAGCCCAGCTGCATTTGAGTGTATTGCTCGCTCTCGTCCGCGCTGGAAAAATGGCTGAATACGCCTTCCACTTTTACATATTCGCTCTTATTTAATATCCTGAGCATCTCCAAAGCAGCGGGACGGCGGCTGCCTATCCTGCCCATGCCCGTTTCCTGCTTTACGTGGCATTTGGCTTTTATCTTTAATTTCTCGGCAAGTTCCGTTATATACTTTGCCGCCCTTACGCTCGCCACCGTAAGGGACAAACCGTATCTTAAAGCGTATTCAAAACAATCAAACGGAAAAATGCTCCCAAGCACCAATATCGGCAGAATTATCCCGTTTTTCCTTAGCTCTATGCCTTCCTCTATGGAGGCAACGCCAAAGGCCTCGCAGAGTTTCTCCGTCTGCGCGTAGGAAGCTATAAGCTGTGCGCCATGCCCGTAAGCGTTAGCCTTTACAAGCAGCAATATCTTGCAATCGCCCCGCCCGCGCGCGGTAAGCTCCGCCCGAGCTTTGAGCAAATTATCCGATAATGCCCTTAAATTTATACCCGCATACGTAGGACGAAGCAGCGGCGTATCGCTCATACGGGCGCGCCCTCCGTTTCTATTTCCGAATTTTCAAGCGCGGGATTGGCAAACAAAGTATACTCGCTGTACCAGTTTAGCTTCACATTGCCTACAGGGCCGTTGCGCTGTTTGGCTATTATCAAGGTAGCGTCCCGCTCCAAGCTGGGATCATCGCGTTTATAATAGCCTTCCCTGTGTATCAAAGCTACGACATCGGCGTCTTGCTCTATGGAGCCCGATTCCCTTAAATCTGAAAGCTGAGGCTTGTTGTCCGCACGGGATTTATCTTCCGTTTTCCTGTTTAACTGCGACAATGCCAATACCGGCACTTCCAAATTCCTGGCCAATTCTTTCAGCATTCTTGATATCTCGGAAACTTCCTGCTGTCTGGATTCAACCCTCTTTCCGCTGCCTCTTATCAAACCGATATAGTCTATCATTATCAGGCCGAGTTCTTTTCCCTGCTTCTTAAGTTCGCTGGCAAGACGCCTTGAACGCACCCTGATGTCCGTAATGGTCAAAGCGGGGGTATCGTCTATGTAAAGGGGGGCCTCGCCAAGTTTTTGTATTTCTCGCGCCAATTCCCGCCAGCGCTCTTTTTTAAACATTCCCGTACTGACTTGATGCAAATCCGCCTGAGCCGCGGAACATACCATCCTTTGATATATTGAGTGGCGGTTCATTTCCAAAGAGAATATCGCCACCGGCACTTTTGCCTGAACAGCCGCGTGGTAGGCTATATTTAAAGCCATAGCAGTCTTGCCCTGCGAGGGACGCGCCGCCAATATTATTAAATCCGACTTCCTTAAGCCGCCCGTCTTCAAATCAAATTTGGTAAAACCGGTGGGGACCCCTTTTATCGGATTTTTGTCCACTATCAGCTTTTCTATCATCTGCATTACTTCGCCGGAAAGCTCTTTTGAGGACACAAAACCCTTAAGCTCCCTCTTTTGGTTAAGCTGAAAAAGCTTTGCCTGAGCCTCATCTATCAAAGAAGTCGGATCTTCCGAATTTTTATAGCACTCCTCCACCGTGGCGGTGGATATGTTTATAAGTTCTCTGACCAAAGCTGCCTCGTAAACCATTTTGGCGTAATGTTCCACATGCGCCGCCGTTGACACCTTGCCCATAAGTTCGGAAAGATACCTTTCCCCGCCCACTTCCGCCAGGAAGCCCTGCTTCTTTAGTTCCTCGGTAAGCGTGATAAGATCCACCGCCTGAGCGCGTTCGGTCAAAGCCGCCATCGCCGTAAAAATCTTCTGATGCGCGCTTTTATAAAAATGCTCCGCCTTTAATATGTTAAAAGCCCTTTCCAAGGCCTCGGCCTCTATCATCATAGAGCCTAAAACAGCCATTTCCGCGTCTAAAGCTTGGGGCGGAAGTTTATCATTAAGTGCCATAAAGAGTACTCCTCAAAATATTACTATCATTCTAGCAATTTAAAACATATTATCAAAAAACCGACACGCGCGGGAAATAGACTTCTATGCGCTCCGCGAAATCTGCCTGTCCGCTTTCACAAAAAACGCGCGGGCCAATTAATCCGCGGCAAAATACCAAGATAAAAAATCCCCCCATCCGATGCGGACGGGGGGATTTGAAACCAAAATTTATTTGGCGTTCTTTTCGTCTTCCACCGCTTCTATCTTTACGGTAATGGTAGCATATACCGTGGGTTTGAAGTAGATGGATACTTCCGTATCGCCGATTTTCTTGATAGGGGTAAAAATATCAATATTGTTCTTTGATACTTTATGACCGAGTTCGGCCAAGCTCTTTTGGACATCGGCCTTAGTTACGGAGCCGAATACCACTCCCTCAATATTTACCGTTCTGGTATAATTGAGCGTAATGCCGTTAAGTTTTGCGGCTTCTTCCTTGGCTTTGGCGAGTTCGGCCTCTATCTTTTTCTGTCTTCTGGCGGCGCCGAGCTCCCAATTCTTTACAGCGGCCGGGGTAGCCAATTCCACCAATTTCTTGGGCAGAAGGAAATTCCGCGCGTAACCGGGTTTAACATCCACAATTTCGCCCACCGTACCAAGATGTTTTACGTCTTCTCTTAAAATAACTTTCATTTTAAAACTCCTGTAAAAATTTTATTTCTTCGGTAAGCAATAAGCCAAGAAAGCCAAGTTTCTGTCCCTCTTGACGGCTTGGGTCACTTGGCGCTGATGTTTGGCGCAAGTACCGGTTATCCTTCTGGACAATATTTTACCGCTGTCCATAGTGAAGCTCTTTACCAGCTGAATGTTTTTATAGTCTATATGGTCAATCTTTTCAGCACAGAATTTGCAGACTTTCCTTCTGGATTCAAAGCGTTTTCTGGGTACAAAAGTCCTTTGCGGGCGCGCTTCTGCGCCGGCCGCGGGAGCTTTCGCTTCGGTATTTTCTGTTTTTACTATTTTTTCTTCTGACATATTTTATCTTTCCTCTAAAATTACGCCTTATCAAGGCTTAAAGTTTAAAACGGAACATCGTCTTCCGCCACTTCGGGAGTATCCGGCGCGTCGGCCGTATCGGAATCCTCACGCGCCATGGCTTCCGCGCTCTGCAGAACCTGCACGCGCCGCCCGGTAACGCGCAATACTTTCCTGGTTTGGCCGCTCTTATCAACGAATTCGCTCATTGTAAGACGCCCCTCCACCAATACGGGTACGCCTTTCTTGAGGCGCTCTTTCGCCCGTTCGGCGGCATCGCCGAAAACCGTCACCGGTACATAGGAAACCTCGTCCTTCCATTCGCCCGAGGCATTATCCATATACCTGCGGTTTACCGCGATGTCAAAGCCGCATATCGCCTGCCCGCGCTGCGTCATCCTGTTGTCGGGGTCGCGCGTCAGACGCCCGGTAAGAAATACCAGGTTCATCTCCGGTAAGCGGAACTGCGCTGTCATAGATTAAGCCGCCGCCGGCGTCTTAGCCTGTTTCGCCGGTCTTATTTTATGTTCCACAGCGCTCATTACCATTGTCCTTAACACATTTTGGTTAAGGCGCATGGTGTCGTTCCACTTCTTTACGAAGTCGCCCTGCGCTTTGAACTTAAGGTAAAGATAAAAACCTTCACGGTTCTTAGCTATATCGTGGGAGAATCTTCTCCGCCCCAGCTTCTCTTCAGACACCACTTCTCCGCCTGAGGAAGAAATAAACGCCTTCGCCTTTTCCACGAAAGCTGCCACCTCACCATCGGTGAGCTGCGGTTTTAATATTGTTACTGTTTCGTAAGTTTTCATATTCCTGTTTTTTTGATAAATAAAGACTCACGGGGTACTCTTTACCCCGCTTACACCTAGATATTTTTTGGCTTTTCACCTTGCGCCACGGAATATCTTATCCACAAATATTATACTATCATTCCGCGGACTTTTGCAAGTCTTTTTTGAAACAAGGCCCTTTTTCGCCCCGTAGAAATACCGCGCGCCCCGCTCCGGCCTGTTTCAATATCCCCTTTAAAACGAACAGGCATGATAAAAACCATCCTATTGTTTAATCTCGTATATCTTGGCCGGGCTGGTCGCCCCCTTTATCAAATGCAGTTTTTTTGCTTCAATATCCAAATGCTCCGCCAAGAGCGTCCTCACCGCCTCATTGGCGAGGCCGCGCTCCGCGGGCGCCTTTACCCAAACTTCAAAAGAGTCGGAAGCCTTCTCTTTTAGGATATTTTTCTTTTCCCCGGCGTGCACTTTTACTTTTATATACATATATACCGCCTTTATCAATTTTTCGGGCGCCAATTTACAAAACCGCCCCGCTAAGAGGCCCCGCTTTATAGTTTAAGCCGTAATCGGCGCCCCCATTTGAGCCTCTGCAGCGGGTGCGCTTCGCGGCGCTTATCGGCCAAAATACCCCCGCTAAAACGGCGGGGGTATCTATGATTTTAACCAAACGCTTTATTTTAGCAAGCTCTCGGCCGTCATCTCCTTGGGGATGGGCAAACCCAATATCTTAAGGACCGTAGGCGCTATGTCGGCCAGTTTGCCGCCCTCTTTAAGTTCCACGCCTTTGCCCTCTTTGGAAACATAGATAAATTCCACGGGATTGGTGGTATGCGCCGTCTTGGGCATATTGATTTTGTCGTCCCACATCTCTTCCGCGTTGCCGTGGTCGGCCGTAATAAGCACCGTATAGCCCGCCTTTAACGCCGCCTCGGCAACTTCGCCGGAACATTTATCCACCACTTCCGTCGCTTTTACAGCCGCGTCAAAGCTGCCGGTATGCCCAACCATATCGCAGTTGGCGAAATTGATAACCACAAAATCATATTTGTTCTTGCCGATTTCCTCCACCGCTCTATCGGCTACGCGCTGGGCGTCCATTTCGGGGTGTTCCGCGAATGTAGCCGGATCAAATGAACCTTTTATCTCTATTCTGTCTTCACCAGCGAAAGGCTTTATCAGCTTGCCGTTGAAAAAGGAAGTCACGTGCTTAAACTTCTGCGTTTCCGCTATTCTAAGCTGCGTCAAACCCGCCGCGCTGATAACCTCGCCTAAGAGATTATTCATTCCGCCGCCTTCAGTCATCGGCGATAAGGCATTATACTTAAAGCTGTCGTAATATTTCGTGAGCCCACAGTATGTTATCTTGGGGCGGCGGTTCCTTACACCGGTGTAATCGTCTTCCACAAAGGCGCGCGTGAGCTGTATCGCTCTGTCCTGGCGGAAGTTGAAAAATATTATGCCGTCGCCGTCATTCACGCCTTTATAATCCCCTATAACGGTAGGCGGAATATATTCGTCCACCATCTCGCCGCCGTCGGGCGTCTTATCGTTTTTATAGGAATTTTCTATCGCTTCCTGCGCGCTGGCGCAATGGCGGCCTTTGGCGTCCACTATCAAATCGTAAGCTTCGGAAGTCAGCTGCCAAGTTTCGTTCCTGTCCATTGCGTAATAGCGCCCCATTATCGTGGCCACCTTGCCTACGCCGTACTCTCTCATTTTGCCTTCCAACATCTTCAAATAACCCAAAGCGCTGTGAGGCGGAGTATCGCGCCCGTCGGCAAAAAAGTGTACCCATACCGTCTTTATCCCCTTTTCCGCCGCGTGTTTTATTATCGCGTATAAATGGTCCTGATGGGCGTGGACGCCTTCGTCCTGCACAAGCCCCATAAGGTGCAGCGCCGAAGCATTGTTTACACAATTGTCGATTACCGCTTTGAAAGCCGGCGCTTTGTATATTGAGCCGTCCTCAAAAGCGTCTTTTAATCTTTTTAGTTCCTGCACGACTATCCTGCCCGCGCCCATATTCAAATGCCCCACTTCAGAAGAACCCATATATCCCGCAGGAAGCCCCACCAATTCGCCCGAAGCTTCTATTAAAGTATGCGGGTATTGCTTTAAATACTTGTCTATATTGGGTGTTTTGGCGCCTTTTACCGCATTGTGTTCCTTGCTCGCCCTTACCCCCCAGCCGTCTCTTATCAATAAAACAACTTTGCTCATATTTATATCTCCTGTTTATTAAATCCTATCACTTTCCTGCTTTGCAGGGCAACAAGGTCGCCCAAAGTGCTTGCCCCCATTTCCTTAAATTTGGCCACAAAATAATAAAATATTTTCTCCGTCATTATCGTATCGGCCATAGCCCTGTGCCAGCCCTCGCTGGAAAACCCCAGCTCCTGCGCTATTATGCCCAAGCGGTTCTTGGAAAAATTACCGTGCGCCCTGGCGAATTTAAGTGTATCCAATATAGTCACCTGCGGCATACTAAGGCCCAAAAGTTCAAATTCCTTCCTCAAAAAAGAAACGTCAAAATCCGCATTGTGGCATATAAGCACATTGCCTTGCAAAAAATCAATCAAATTAAACGCTATATCGGCGAATTTCGGCGAATTTTTTACCATCTCGTTGGTAATGCCGTGTATCGCCGTAACCTCCGGCGAAATGTATATCTGCGGATTTAATAAAGTACAATACGCGCCGGCGCGCTCCCCGCCTTGGCTGCCTAGCATCGCCACTTCGCAAATGCGACCGCCGCCGCTTACGGGGTCTAGCCCCGTAGTTTCGGTGTCAAGGCATATAAACTTGACTTCTTCTATCTTTCTCTCTAACATATCCCGTGAAATATCCCCTTGCATATCAATCCGAAAACAAACGTCAGCGCGCAGCCTATATAAAAGTAAAATTTATCGTCTTTAAAAATGCCGCGCTTTACCAAAAACGCCATCGCCGCCGCCGCCACCGCTACGCCAAACCAGCCGGGTATTATTATCAATAAAAATAACGCCACCCTCACAAGCATATTATGGAAACGCTGGTCAAAAAGGCTTTGGGCGTCTATGGGCTTATCTATCGTAAAAGACAAATTTATCAGCAGTTCGGAAATCACATACCCCGCAATTAAACTCCCGTTAATTACAAACAGCAAATCCGGCCCGTATATATAATGAAGGAAGTCGCCGTCAAAAGCAATCACGGGCATTATTATAAACAATACGCTAAGCAGTATAAACTGACGCCCCGCAAACAAAAACAGCGCCTTTTGGCCGGGCTCGTTTCCGCGTTCCAAAAGAGCGTAAACAAAGTAGGACAAACCCGCCAAACCCAACGAGAATAATCCGCCAAGCTCAATGCCGGAAAAATCTATCCACGGCAGAGCCAGATATTTATAGCAACATAAGCTTAAAACTATAAAATATACCAAACCCCGCCACAGGCAATATTTAAAACTTTTGCCGTAATAGCCGCCTTTCTCCTTAAAAACGAAATCCGCAAGCAAATGCCCTAACAAAAGATACCAAAAGACCGTCATTTTACCTCCGATGCGGGCAAAGTGAACACGATTTCGCTGCCTTTGCCTTCTTCGGAATAAGCCTCTATTTCGCCCCCGTGCGCCAAAACCGTCTGGCGCACTATGCTTAAGCCCAAACCGTAACCCTTCTCGCTCCTGTCCGCGCGATGGTACTTTTCAAATATTTTTGGCAGTTCTTCTTTACTTATCCCACAGCCGCTGTCTTTTACCCTAAATTGATGGTATGGAGTATCCCCGCCTTCCGAAATATATGCGTAGCTTATGTCAATTCCGCCCCGCTCGGTAAATTTAAGCGAGTTCGAAACCAAATTGGAAAACACCCTCTCCAACAATCCTTTGTCGCCGTTTACGCTCAGATCGGCTGGCACGCTAGACTTTATGTATATCCCCTTCGAGTCCGCCATAGACTTAAGAGAGCTTATCACCGCGCTTAAAGAGTCCGCTATGTTAAAATCTTCTTTATTCAGCGTCAATAGCCCCCGCTCAAAACGCGATATGTCCAAAATATTCTCCACCAAAGAGCTGAGCATCGTAGAGGAATTATCCATCGCCTCCAGCATTTTGCGCTTTTTTTCCTCGTCCAAATTGCCTTCTTTCAATATCATTATGTAAGCCTGTAAGCCCATTATCGGCGCGCGCAAATCGTGCGCTACGGCGTTAAAAATATCGTTCTTCATTGAACGGATTTCGTGTTCGGCCGTTATGTCGCGGAAAATTATTATCGATACCGCTTCCTCATTGGCGGGGCGGAAAAGTTCATTTACAATTTCGAAATAAGTCTTTTTACCCTCGCTCTCGTAGGCAAATACCGTTCCGCTCTTTATAGCCGTCAATTCTTTTAAGCCGGGGCGCGCCATGGTACCGTAAAGAGTACACTCCAAATCGCCGCACAAAGCGTCGCTTTCCAATATTTTGTTTGCCGTAGCGTTGGCAAACAACAGCCGCCCCTGTAAAGTGCACATTATAAGGCCGTCGCGCATAAGCCCGGCGAGCATATCTATCTTTTTCTTCTCGTCTAAAAGTTTATCCAGCTGAACAGCTTGATAACCGCTTAGGCGCGAAGCCATCTCGTTAAAGGTGTTTATAAGAATTTCAAATTCGCCCCAACTCTCGGAGGTATCCAAAGAAACGTCAAAATTGCCGGAAGACACTTCCTTGGCCGCCGCCGTAAGCCGCTCGACAGGCTCGCTTATCTCCTTGGAAAAATTATAAGCCGCGAAATATGAAAGCGTCGTAGTAGCCAATATAAAAAACGCTATTATCCAGCTCGTCAGCGTGATGGTGTAAAAAGCCTCTTTTCCGTATTGCAAAGCCAAGACGTATATCCCCGGTATTATCGTTTGTGCGTAAGCCCCGACAAATTTATCGCCCTGTTCAGTCGGCAAACCTTTTATCAAACCTTTGCCCTTGTCTAAAACTTCCGATAAGGCTCCGCCGCTTATCTTGGGAACGGGCAGAACGTTAAAATCCAAAAATCCTTCTTCAGAAGCCAAATAAAGCCCCCCCGTTACGCCAAGACGCTGGGTTCCCACGGAGTACCAAACTCCGCTCAAATCCAAAACGGCAAAAATATAGTTACCGTTTGACAAAGGATAAATAATCTCAATTAAAGGCCTGTCCAAAGAGTAGTCGACATAACTTATGGATATGTTTTTATCGTCGATAACTCCAAAGGAGGGATCGCCGGATATATCTATTTGCCCCAAAATGCGGGACGCGTCATTGACTTCGCTTCTGAAAAGCTCTTTCCCGTCTTTGCCCAAAAGCGCGGCGAAAACTATCTCCGGGTTGGACTTTACGCTGTCGTTTAATATATTCTCAAATATCTCGCTTTGCCCTTCGTAGGAAGATGCCGCCTGACCCAAAAAGTCCAGCCGCGCGGCGCTGTCGCTTATATTGCGCTTAATGTAGGAAGCCGATATGTCGGCCAAATTAAAATAATTTTCAAGTATCGCAGTCTTGCTGTGGTTTTGATAATAAAACAAGAATACGCCCGTCACAAACAACGGCGTTATTATTACCGATATAAACAGCTTGAATAATCTTGAAAACAATGTCATTTCCGTTTCGCTTTAGTCTTTATTTTATCTATTACTTGTTTGCTCTTGGATTCGCTTTTTATCTTTTCTACGGACTCTTCGCTTATTAAATACTCCACCCGTTTCTTAACGGTGTCGGCTTTATTCTTCTCGCGCTCGGCCAGTTTCTGCTTTAATATCTTTATCTGCTCTTCCTGCCTTTTTATGCGCTGTTTCTGTTTGTCGATGCGTTCCTGCTCGCGGGCGAGTTCCTTTTTTTCTATCTCTTTCTTTACGGCCTGCTTTTGGCCGGGCTGCGCCGAATCGTATTTGAGTATAAGGCTTTTGGTGCTTTCTTCTTCCTGCAAAACGTCGCTTTCCGTCTGCTTCAAAGAATATTTCGCCGCCGCCTCGCCAAGCGCCGCCTTGCCTTGCGCGAAGGCAAAAGTTCCGCTTAAAGTTAACGCCAAAATAAGAAAATATTTCATATCGCCTCTACTCGTCTTTTATGCCCGCCGCTTTAAAACCCTCGGCCCTGAGTTTGCAGGCGTCGCACTTGCCGCAAGGCTTCTTGCCGCCTTTATAGCAGCTCCACGTCATGGCAAACGGGACTTTCAATTTCTTGCCCAGCTTGGCTATTTGCGCCTTGCTCAGCTTCAAAAGCGGGGTAACTATTTTTATCTTGCCGTCTTTTACGCCTTTTCTGGTGCCCTCTTTTACCGCTTTGGCTAAAGGCTCGTAAAACTCCGGCCGGCAATCGGGATAGCCGGAATAGTCTATGGCATTGGGGCCGGCTATTATAGCTTCGGCGTCTATCGAATCGGCCAAGCTGGCCGCTATCGCCACAAAAACCAAATTGCGCGCCGGTACATACGTGGACGGTATTCTGTTTTTGTCTTTTATCGCGTCCAAAGATTCGTCTGGTATCTCCCCTTTGCCGACAAGCGACGTCGCCTGCGCCAGCCAAGGGAAATCCAACTTGATTTCCGTAAGTTCCACGCCCAACTTTTTGCATATCGCCCGCGCGCTTAAAGCCTCGCGGCTGTGCTTCTGACCGTATTTCACGTTAAGCGCATAACATTTATAACCTTTATCCAAAGCCCAATACAGGCAAGTCGTACTGTCCATCCCGCCGGAAAATAATACTACCGCTTTCTTTTCTTTTTTGGCCGCGGGTTTCTTAATTGTTGGCATTTCTCAGTTTCTCCAATTCCGCGTATTCTTGTATTTTTGCCTTGTCGGCTTCCGTCACCGCGCTGGCGTATTTGACGAAATACGCCGCCAAAGTTATCGGATGGCCGTCTTGCGCCGCGGCGTCATCGTAAAATTGATTTAATATTATGGCGTTGGCGCCTTTTGCCGCCGCCGCCTTTTTTATTTTTACTATCTCGCTTTTTATTATCTCGTCATTATCGGGCAGCGCCTTAACGCGGTACATTCCTATCGGAGCCCAAGGCTCCTTTATATCCTTTAAATACGTAAATACCGGCATTTTTGACGCATCTGTTATCTGCACGGAAAGCCCGTCGGGCCCCATGGGTATATAATCGGTATTCGTCACGACGCTCGCGCAGCCCGTTATTACATATGCCGCAAAAAGCGCCAAAATCATTTTCTTCATTTTCGTTTTCCCTCCTTGGCCGCCAGCTGTCCGCACGCGGCGGATATATCCGAGCCCAAACTCTTTCTTATGCTGACGTTTATGTTCATAGCTTTAAGAGCCGCGGCAAACTTCTTGACGCTGCTTTCCTGCGTCGCCACCGCTTTGCCTACCGCCTCATTGCACGCTATCAAATTGACGTGCAGCAGGTAATTATCCTTAATCGAGTTTATCCATTTGCCCAACTTCCGCACGTGCGCGGGCGAATTGTTCTCTCCCTCTATCACGGTGTATTCTATAAATACTTCCCGCCCGGTGCGCGCTATATACTCCTCCAGTTTCTCCTTAAGAGTATCCAAATCGTATTTGCGGTTTATCGGCATTAGACGAGTACGCTCCTCGTTGTCGGCATTATGCAAAGATAAAGCCAAATTAACCTGCGGCAAATCCTGCGCCAAATTATAAAATTTGTCCGCTATGCCGGAAGTAGACACCGATATGTGCCTCTGCCCGATGTTAAGGTAGTCCGCGCACGATAAATTCTCTATCGCTTTTACCACATTGAGATAATTGAGCAAAGGCTCGCCCATACCCATAAAAACTATATTGGAAACGCGCCCGCCCAAATTGTTCTTCCTTAGAAATTGATACCAAAACAATACCTGGTCGCTTATTTCCTCGTCCGTAAGGTGGCGTTTAAAACCCAGCTTGCCCGTCGCGCAAAACGCGCATCCGAGCGGACACCCCGCCTGGGAAGACACGCACACACTCCAAGTTTTGCCCGGCTTCATCAATACGCTTTCTATCTTATTGCCGTCGTTAAGTTTGAATAAGCCTTTATATACCATATCCCGCTTGGAATGTTCAACTTTGACGACGTCAAAACTCAGCAGTTTGACTTCCTTCTTTAACGCTTGACGCAAATCCGCGGGAAGGTTTGTCGCCTCGTCCCAGTCCGATATCCCCTTCTCGTAAACCGCCTGCCTTATCTGAGCTATGCGGTATAACGGCACTCCTTTTTCTTTGACAAATTCTTTAACTTTCTCAAATATCATAAAACGGTTTCTTCCTTTGGGTTTTCCTCTTTATTAACGGCGCGCGCCTTTTTCTTGGCAAAAGCCGGAACTGTCAAAGCGTATATAAGATAGGTCTTTAACAATTCCAAGCTGAACATGGCCGAAATTATCGCCATATTGATGAAGTATATCCAGCCGTAATCCAGCTTTATTATCCCTTCGCCGAACAGCATCCTAAAAATATTGGCGAAAGGCAAAGCCGTAAAGTCCTCATAAACGTAAAAACAAAAAAAGGCCTGCAAAGCCGAAACTATCCAAGCGTTCCTTTCCCTTAAGAGTATCAATACTATTTGAGCGAAATATATCACGCTCATCGCCAAAAACACTCTAGTCGCTATGGTGGAATAATCAAAACCCTGAAACGACAACACCAACATATTCCGCAAAAACCCGGCAATACAGAAAAACAATATCAGATACAGTATCGGATCTATCGCGCCAAAATACGCGGCCGCTCTTTTACCTCTTGATGCTGTAGGCGTCATTTTCGTTCTTCCTGTTAAAGGCTGTCTTTATGAGAATATCCAATACGTCCTCATACTTCTTCCCGCTCGCTTCCCATAACTGCGGGAACAAACTCGTCGCCGACATCCCCGGTAAAGTATTTATCTCCGAAAAATAAAACTGTCCGTCTTGCCCCAAAAGGAAATCTATCCTCGCAAAGCCCTTGCCCCTCAATACCTTAAATATCGTAGCGGAGGCTTTACGCATCTCATCTTGCATAGTTTCGGGTATATCCGCGGGAACCTTCATATCGCAGCCGTGCGGATCTTCGTATTTGGCTTTATAATCGAAAAACGCGCTGTTAACCGTTTTTAACTCCCCGCAAAGAGAAGTATGTATCTCTTTCCCGTCGCCTATAACCGCGCAGAACACTTCCCGCGCTTTGTCTATCCCTTTTTCGAGAAGAATATTGCCTTCATATTTAAAAGCCTTCTCTATCGCCGAAGGCAAATCTTTCCCGTCGTCTACGCGCGTTACCCCCACGGAAGAGCCCAAGCTCATCGGTTTGACAAATACCGGGTAGCCCAAAGCCTTTAGCGCCGCCTCAAGGTGCGCCATATCGTATTTGCCCGTCTTTTCCAATTTGATGTAAGGCGCTATCTTGATGCCGTAAAACGAAGCCAGCAATTTGCATAGCTCTTTATCCATACCCAAAGCGCCGGCAAGAACGCCGCAGCCTACATATGGCGCGCCCAATATCTCAAACAGGCCCTGTATCGTTCCGTCTTCGCCCATGGCCCCGTGCAAAATAGGAAAAAATACGTCTATCTTATAGGTTTTCCCGTCCGCCCCGTATAGATTGTAATCCGCATTCACTACGGGCGAAACCGCTTTGTCGCCTTCTTGAAGATAACCGCATTTTTCTTGAGCGTACCACTTGCCTTCGCGGGAAATGTATATCTTTAGCAGCTTATATTTCCTTTCCAACAGCTCGCATACGTATCCCGCGGAATGCACGGAGACTTCATGCTCCGTGCTCTTCCCGCCGTATATTACTCCAATGGTTATGTCTTTCATCGTGGGATCTTGAGTTACTCCTTAAAAAGAGACCATTTTATCCTGTAAAACACGCTCTTTGTCTTCTTAAGGAAATCGGAATACGCCTCGCTGCCTCTGTAGGAGGGCGGCAGCCTGCTCGCCGGTTTCCTGCTTATCCCGCCGTGCGCTTTGATTGAATGATCTGTCACTTCCAACTCTTCATAAGGCCCGCCGCTTTGCATGCCGCCTAGGGCCTTGCCGGGTTGATTTATAGTCGTCGCTTTAACGCGTTCTATATCGGGATTTGTGGCCGTGGGCATGCTGTCGGCATTTTCGTCCTTAAAGGTTACGTCGCCGTCGCCGAATATCATGCTCAAATCCATCTCATTGCCTTCTACTTCCACTTCTTCCAATTCCTGCACCGGCTCGCCGAAAGCGGCCAAGACGTCCTGCGAACCGTCTTGATAATCCGCGTCTCTCTCGGCCGCGGAGGGCCATGCGCTAGCGTTTGCGCTCGGGTTGCGAGTCTTTACAAAAGCTTCCGCGCCTTTTTCTCCCGCGGGGGAAAGTTTCTCTCTTTCTTTTTGTTCGCCGCCCTTGTGCAACGAGGCTTGCGGCGGCTTCGGCATTGCGGGCTTCGTTTTTAGCTGGCTGCGCTCCGCCTTCAGTTTGTTCAAAGTAAGTTCCGTCTTGGCCGCATCTTCCTTAGCCAAATTAAGGGAAGTCACCAGGTTTTTGTTTTCCCGCTCCATCTCGTTAATCTTGCCAGCCAAGGCCTTTTCTTTCCTTAAAGTTACCTCCGCGTTCTGTCTTAATTCGCGGTTTTCGGCCGTAAGAACGACTATTTCTTTCTTCAATTTTTCTATAACGACGTCATTATCGTCTATCTTGGCCCTGAGAGTATTTAGGGCTTCAGCCATTTCTTTCTCTTTAGCCGTAAGGCGTTCAATCTCTTTCATGGCATTGTCAAGCTGTTCTTTAAGGGCCGCCTTTTCTTTGTTTATCTTCGCTATTTGCGCGCTTAATGCCGCAGCCTTCGCTTTGGCTAAAGTGGAAGCGCGCGCCTCTTTCTGCTTATAAGAGGCCAGTTCGTTTTCCAAGCTTTGCGCTTTCTCGGAAAGCACGTCATAGCTGCTTTGCAGTTTGGCCTTTTCCTCTTCCGCGCTCTTTAAACGGCTGTTGTCGGTCTTTAACTCCTCAAGTTCTTTTACCTGCCGCGCGCATAAGGCGGAAGCGTCTTTCAGTTCGCTTTCGAGTTTCTCGACTTTAGCCTCATATTCCTTGCGTACCGATACTATCCCGTTTTCAAAATCCAAAGTGTTGAACTTGCTTTCCGCCTCCGAAAGCTGCTGTTTCAACATCAATATTTCTTTGGCTTGATCGGCCGATTTGCGCAAAGCTTCCAACTTCTCGCCCTGGGCTTTCTTCACTTCCGCGTCCAAAGCCGCGTTTACCGCCTTGAGCTGCGAAGTATGCACCTGCAGCTGTTTCACTGCGGACTGGCCTTCTTTTACCTGCGCCTCGCTCCGGGCTAAGGCCTCGCTCAAGCGTTTTATTTCCGTTTCTTTGCCGGCAAGCTCTTCCTTGACTTTAGCGTTTTCCTTGCGCAGAGTCAGTATTTCATCTTCAAGTTTGGCAATAATTTCGCGGCTTTGCGTGTATTGCTCTTTTAGCTGCTCGACCAATACCGTATCCTGCAGGAATCTGCTTTCCGCTTTCGCCAATTTTGACTTCAAACTGATTATTTCATCGGTCTGCTCGACGATTTTACTCGCCTTCAAATCGTCCTCGGAGAGCTTCATGTTTAGATTTGATTTTTCCTGCTCCAATACCGCTATTTGGCCTTTTAAAGAATTTACCGTTTGCGTCTCTTGATTAAGGCGTTCCTGCGCCGCTTTCAATTTTTCTTCGTAAGAGGCGGCCTCTTTGCCGCGCGCCTCCTTTAAAGCCGTCACTTCTTCTTCATAGCGTTTTTGGAATTCGTCCAAAGCCTTCGTTTTTTCTTCCAGCCGTTTTAATATCTCGTACTTTTCGTTGCCGGCCCTTTTCGTTTCTTCGTTTATCAGAATCTTTTGACTGTTAGCCGCGGCGACTTCCCCCTTGAGCATATTAATTATACTCTCATTCTCTTTCAACGAAGATTCCGCCCGGGCCAAAGCCGAGCTTATTTCCGTCATTTGGCTCACGTACGCATTATTTTTGTCTAAAGCCTTCTCCATATCCCCTATACGCTTGCCGCTGGCGCGCTCCGCTTCCTCATAGCGGGTTTTGGCCCTCTCGTTCAAACGGCGGGATTCTTCCAATTCGGCCTTTAATTTATCTATTTCCGCACTAAGCTGAGCCATCTTCCGTTCGCTTTGCGCCGCGTTGCTTCTTAAACTTTCGATTTCGCCGTTAAGCTTTACGGCGTTATCTTCGCGGGCGGATATGTCTCGTTTCAAATTCTCTATCTCAACGGCGGCTTTGCCCGCTGTTTCGTCCTTGCGGGATAGATCACTTTTCAAAGCTTCTATTTGCGCCAAAAGCGTTTGTTTTTCGTCGTGGCGTGAGGTGATGTCCCGCATTAAGGTTTCTATTTCCTTGCCCAAGCGCAATTTCTCTTCGTTGCCGGCGGCTATGCCCGCTTTGAGCGCGTCCAACTCCACACGCAGTTTGCGGCTTTCCTCGTCGCGGCCGACCAGCGCCGCGCGCAAAGAGTCCAGTTCCGACAAAAGGCTGAGCTTCTCGCCCCTCAGAGCGGAAGCCTCTTTGCTTAGAGAGTTCACCGCCCCCTCGCGCTCGCGCTTAAGAGTTTCTATCTCCATGGTCAAATTGGAAACCGCCGCCCTTTGTTCCGTATCCAAAGCCAATACCTTGGTTTTGTAAGCGGACAGTTCCTTGGCGTAATTTTCCTCTTTGATTTTCAACTCTCGCTCGAAATTTTCTTTTTCCCGCAAAAGCCGTTCTTTCTGCCCTTCAAGTTCGGCTATCTTCGCGCCGTATTCCTCTTTGGCTCTGCGCTCAGATTCCTCTTTGGCCTGAAGCTCCTTTATTTTGGCCTCATAGTTTACGCCCGCCTTTTTGTATCCCTCCTCTCGAGCGCCGAGTTCGCTCAGACGGCTTTCATAAGCGGCGTTGTCGCGCCTTAGGGCGGCTTCCTTTTCTTTCAGTTCGTTGTATTCCGCCAAATCTCTTTCGCGGCGGGCCGCCATTTTCTCCAGCTCGTTTCTTAAGGACGCTTCCAGGGAAGCGTGTTCGGCTTTCAAATTCTCTATATCTCTGATATAGCGTTCATTGGCGGCAAGAGCCTCGTCTTTGGCCGATAAAATTTTGAGGATTTCGTCATTGAGTGAGGCTTTACCAGTCTCCAACGAGGAAAGAGTGTCTTTCAAAGACTGATAGCGATTCCTCTCGCGGGCCAGCTTCTCGCCCGCGGAGGCGAGTTCCCGCTTCAAAGATTCAATTTCCCGTTCGTGGCCTTCTTTTATAAAGTCTATTTCCCTTGATAGATCCGCCGATTTCCCTTCCAGTCCGCGTTTCTGCTCGCTCAGGCTTTTAAGGTCGTTCTTTAAAGACTCTATCTGCAATTTCAAAGTATTGACGAAGGTTTCTTCCTGGCGGTACTTGTCTTCCGCGCGCCGAAGTTCCAAATTAATGCCCTGCGCCTCTTGCGTTTTTTGAGCTCTTAAAAGTTCAATTTCCCGCATTTGCTCGGCTTTAAGAGCGGCAATATCGCGTTCGTGCTGAGCTCTTGCCGCCTCCAACTGGCGGATAGTATCTTCCGTCCTTAAGGAAAGCGCGGCGTTCTCCCCGCGCATTTGCTGCAGTTTGGTCTCCAAAGATAAAATCTGCTCTCTTAATCCGCCCGCCTCTTTGGCGCTGGCGTTCAAAAGTTCTTGGGATTGCTTTATGCTCCTTTTAAGCTTATCTATCTCCGCCGTCTGTTGGGCGGCCTCCCTCTTGGCAGCCTCCCGTTCCGCCCTAGTGGAGTACACCTCCTGCTCCGAAGACGCTTTGGCCGCCTCAAGGCCGGTAAGCTGCTCTCTCAAGAAAGAGTTTTGTATCTCCTCCTGCTTAAACTTTTCTTCCGTTTTGCTAAGCGCCAGACGAAGAGACATTATCTCCTTTGCCTGCTCCGAAGATTTCCTTATGGAGGAAAGTTTTTCCTCCCTCACCTTGCGGATTTCCTCATCCAAGGCCAGCTTCTCCTGATTTAAAACGGACAAATGCTGCTCCATTCTGGATAATTTAAAATCCCCGTGGCGCGCCTTTTCCTCGACTTTGTTAAGCTGCACTCTTAAAGAAAGCAGTTCCTTGGTTTGTTCGGCGGATTTTCTTAAAGATTCCAATTTTTCGTTTTTGGCCCTCTTAACTTCGCTGTTTAAAGCCAAATTTATAGATTTTAGGCGATTGGTCTTTTCTCTAAGGCGGTTAATCAGGGTTTGGTCCTGATTGATAAGATTTTCCTCATACTGAAGCCTGGCGTTAACTATATTGTCGATGCTGCCCCTTAAAACCGAAATATCGTTTAATACGCTTGTTCTGTTAGCGCCGGAAATGGTTTTTAGGCTGCCTTTAAGCGTTTCTATCGTGGCGGACATATTCTTGTAAAATTCGTCGCCCGGATTAAAAGAGGATTTTTCCTCGGAGTCTACGCCCTCTATCTCGCGCTGAAGCCCGTTATAATACGCCTTTTCCTTATTTACGTCTACAAAACTCGATTCCAACTCGGAAATTTTCTGCTCCAAATGTCTTAATGACTGCCCGCTCTCAAAAGAGGAATTGGCGTAAGAGGGGGCGTCAATCTCGGATTGATAGGAGAAATCTTCATTAGGGTTGGCTTCATTGTAACGATAAGAGTTTCCTTCCTGACCGTAAGCGGGATATTCCCGCTTGGACAGGGCGGAATAACTTTCGGCGGAAGGTTCTTGATGCTTTGTATCCGCGTTTCCCCCGCCAGCCGAGAAAGGCTCCGCCGAAGCCGCACCCCCTCCTTGGGCTTGCGCCGAAGGCATCGCGTTTTCTTTGACAAAAGAATCTATGTCAAAACTGTCGGAAAAGGGGAAAGGCTCCTCTTTACCGTTTGAAGCCGCGGCTTCGTTTTCGTTTACTTCGTCTTGCAAAGACTGCAAAAACTCGTTAAATTCCCGATTATTCTTATCGTTGTTATCCAAAGACATATTTCCTCTTAAATGTTATATATAAATATATAATACGCCATATAAAATTTAAGCAGAAATAAGCCCTACTGTCAAGGAGTTGTTACACGGCGATAAATTCAATCGGGGCGACATGGCAAAAGGGGCGCCAAATAGAAGCTGCCCGCCACTATTACATTACCGCGAAACTCTTCCGGATTAAAAGAAGAAATATCCCTTAAAAACGACACTTTAGCGGTTTTATTAAAGCAATTAAGCAGAATTTTCGCTTCTATATTGCGTTTTTCGTTCGGGCAGAGAAGGACAATATTTTTAAAATTCATTTCCGCTAGGGCGCAAAGTTCTTTATAATCGTGCCCTTTGGAGCAGGCTAAAATCAGAGTATTGTCCCTTTTGCAAAAGCGGCTGCTCTTGTAGGTTTTTATAAACTCTTTAAAAGCGGCGGGGTTATGGGCGCCGTCTTTGATCAGATATTTGCCTCGTTTAATTTTTACAACCTCAAAACGGCACGGCATCACAAACCCCTTAAGCGCGATTTTGCATATATCAGCCCGTACCCCCAAAAGGGCAGCCGCTTTGACAGCCAAGGCGATATTCCCGTTCTGGGCCGCGCCCATAATTTTAGTGCGGTAGGTTTCGCCCTCAAAATCAAAAGAGCTTCCAAGTTCTTTAAAATTCTGCCTAAGATTTTTTATTCGCCCCGTTTTGACGAGCTTTGCCCCCGCCTTATCAACCGCTTTAAGCACTTCCGAGGACGCCTCTTCCCCAAGCGGCCCGCATATCACGGAAGATTTTTTCTTTATTATCCCGCTCTTTTGAAATGCGATGTCTTTTATTGCGCCTCCCAACATAGCGCAGTGGTCAAGAGCGACTGAAGTTATAATGCAAATATCGGCATCAATTATATTTGTACTGTCAAGAAGCCCGCCGATGCCGCACTCCACTACGGCAATATCTATTTTTTTATTTTTAAAATGGGAAAGAGCCGCAAGAATAAGCGTTTCAAAGAAATTAAGTTCCCCCGCCTGTTTCTCTTTCACCAGAGAAACGGCTTTGGCAAAATCTCTCCTGCTTATTAAAGAGCCGTTTATTTTTATTCTTTCAAGCGGGGTTTTGATATGCGGAGAAGTAAAAACTCCGGTCTTAAAACCCGCCTCTTTTAAAATGGCGCCCAGCGCGCAGGCGGCGGTCCCCTTACCGTTTGTGCCCGCTATATGCACTGTCTTAAAACCAAGCGGAAACAGCCCCAACTTCTCGGCCGTTTCCCTTACAAGTTTTAAACTGCTTTTTTTATTGGTTTGTATGTCAAACAGAAATTTTACGCTTTGTTCAAAATTCATAGTCCCGCCAAAAAATATATTTAAATTATATAAACTTTCTTTTCGGAACTATTAGGATTATAACAAGGCAAACTCCTACACATAAACTTTTCTTCTACGCAAAAATGTTAGCGCCGCACAAAATATTTTAATGGCCGAGCCGTTTGTAAACCCAAAGGCAACAGCGCAAAACTCAAAAATAAAAACTTTTCCAACTCCATAAAACAATAAAAACAAAAATCCATACGAGAAAAACGTATGGATTTTAAATTAAAGCCATTAGCTTGGCGCGCGAAGCGCGCTCTAAAAAGTCAAATTACCGAGCTACGGGATTGGCCCTCTTTATTTTGGCGCCCAGTTTGGTCAAGTTGTCTTCGAAATGTTCATAGCCTCTGTCTATGTGGTAAATACGCTCAACCTCGCTTACGCCTTTAGCACACAAGCCCGCCAAAACCAAAGCCGCGCCGCCCCTTAAATCGGAAGACATCACCACCGCGGGGCTGAAGTTCTTAACGCCCGTAATCTTGGCCGTATTGCGCTCTATCGTTATATTCGCGCCCATACGGACGAGTTCCGGCGCATGCATAAAACGATTTTCGAAAATATCTTCGCTTATTTCGCTCTGCCCGCCGCAAAGACACATCAATGTCATAAACGGGGCCTGCAAATCCGTAGCGAAACCCGGGAAAGGAGCCGTCTTGATATTGACGGGTTTTATCTTCTTGCATTTCGGTTTTATTCTTATCCAATCCTCACCGATTTGCAAATCAAAACCCGCCTCTTTAAGATAATCCAAAAGTATTTCATTGTCTTCGGGAATACAGTCCTTTACCGTAACATCGCCGCGCGTTACCGCGCCAGCTATTATATAGGTACCCGTCTGTATCCTGTCGGCCGCGACGGTATGTTCCATACCGCCGAGTTCGCTTTTGCCCTCTATTATTATGCGTCCTTTGGCATCTTGCGTTATCTCCGCGCCCATAGATTTTAGAGCTTTTATCAAATCGGAAACTTCAGGTTCGCGCGCCACGTTTTCCAGCACCGTGCGGCCTTTTACCAAACAGGCGCACATCATCAAATTCTGCGTGGCGCCTACGCTGGGGAAACTTAAAATTATCTTGGCGGGATTTAGCTTCCTTGCCTTTAATATCACATTGCCGTTTTGGACCAATACTTTAGCGCCCATTTTCTCAAAACCCTTCAAATGGATGTCCACCGGCCTGACACCTATCGCGCAGCCGCCGGGCAAAGGTATAACCGCTTTTTTAAATCTCGCCAAAAGCGGCCCCGCCACCCAGAAACTCGCCCGCATCTGCTTTACCAAATCGTAAGGGACTTCCGTCTTTAATTTGCGCCCCGCTTTTACCGTTAAAGTACCAGCGTCATATTCCACTTTCTTGCCAAGTTCCTGCAAGATTTTTATAGTGGTTCTTATGTCCCTAAGGTCGGGAACGCGGTTGATTATGCAAGGCTCGTCGGTAAGCAAGGTGGCCATAAGTATAGGCAGCGCAGCGTTCTTGCTGCCGCCCACTTCAACCGTTCCTTTAAGTTTACGCCCGCCGTGTATTATAAACTTGTCCATTTTTAAGCTCCAGTTAGGCTCAGCGCTTCTTTCGCGCGAATATAAATCTCTCTATGCCGGCAAAATCTTTGGCGGCGAAGGGAGTATCCCATTCTTCGCCTTTAAAAAATTTTAACACTTTTTCGCTTTGCGCGCACCCTATTTCCAAAGCCAAAAGCCCGCCCGTTTTTAAATGGGCGCAAGCATTGGCGATTATTTTCCTTACAATATCCAAGCCATCGGGGCCGCCGTCCAAGGCGAGGCGCGGCTCCTTGCGGACTTCCGGCGACAAAGTTTCTATTATCTCGGTAGGAATATACGGGGGATTGGATATAATAAAATCAAATTCGCCCCCAATATTGTCAAACAAATCGCTTTGGATAAACTTGACGCGGTTGCCCAAATTCATATTGGCGGCGTTCTTTCGCGCGACTTCCAAGGCTTGCGACGATATATCTGCCCCTGTCACTTCCGCCGCTGGGAACATAAAAGCCAAACTTATAGCTATACAGCCCGATCCGCTGCACAAATCAAGTATTCTTGAGGGCTGCGCGCCCGTAATATTTTTGACGGTTTCCTCCACCAATTCTTCCGTCTCGGGGCGCGGTATCAGCACCGTTGGGCCTACGCTGAACAGGCGCCCCATAAATTCCGCCTCGCCTATGATATGCGCCAAAGGTTTGCCGGAAAGTTTCTCCTCCACTATTTTATTGAAGAGGTTTTCTTCCTTCTCGTAAATCACATTCTGCCTATACGCCCTTATATAGGTGCGGCTCTTGTTCAAAACAAACGCCGCTATAAGCTCGGCATGTGCCAAAGGCTCGTCTATGCCCTTTTCTTCAAGGCGTTCCTTAGCGCCGTCCACCATTTGCTGTATCGTTATCATAGTTATATCGACATCGCTTTCAGCTTCTCTTCGGTACGAAGTTTGCGCAAATGGTCGAGTATCTCCTCAATATTGCCTTCCATTATCTCGGTAATATTGTGGAAGTTCTCGTTAAGGCGGTGGTCCGTAACCCTGCTCTGCGGGAAGTTATAAGTTCTTATCTTCTCCGAGCGGTCGCCCGTTCCCACCTGCGCTTTTCTCGCGTCGTAAATTTCCTTATTCTGCTTTGCCTCTTCCATTTGGTAAAGTTTTGATTTTAACATTCTCATCGCCTTTTCGCGGTTGGCGCCCTGCGTGCGCTCCTCGCGGCAGCTTACCACCACCCCCGTGGGTTTGTGGATCAGTCTGACGGCGGTTTCCACTTTGTTTACGTTTTGGCCGCCCGCCCCGCCGGCGCGGCAGGTTTCCATTTCTATATCCGCGGGATTGATTTGTATATCAATATCTTCGGCCTCAGGCATTATGGCGACCGTTACCGTAGAGGTGTGCACCCTGCCCGAAGTTTCCGTATCCGGCACGCGCTGCACCCTGTGCGTTCCCGCCTCGTCGCGAAGCCAAGAGTATGCGCCCTCGCCTTTAATAAACATACTTACATATTTACAGCCTTTAAGGCCGGTGGGGGTGTATTCCAAAAGTTCCGTCTTCCAGCCCCTGTTTTGGGCAAAGTGCTGATACACCCTTAAAAGTTCCGCCGCGAAAATCGCGCTTTCATCTCCGCCCGCGCCGGGGCGTATTTCCAAATAAATATTTTTAGAGTCGTTGGGATCGGGCGGGATAATAAGCACTCTAAGTTCTTTTAACAGCTGATCGGGCTTTCCTTCAAGTTCCGCGAGCTCCTCCGCAGCCAAGGCCGCCATTTCCTTATCGCCGCCGTCTTCTATCATCTCGCGGTCGGCCTTTATGGCGTCTTCCACCTTCTTAAGTTCTTCCGCCTTTTCTATTATCGGCTTTAAAAAGGCGTGGCGCTTGGTCTTCTCCTTAAAATGTTCGGGCGTAATATTGCCCGCGGAAAGCTCCGCCTCTATTTGTTCAAACTCTTCTTTAAATTTGCTTATGTCCATACTTCCTCTTCTTTCCCGCTATAAAAAGCAGCCCCACATTTTCAGAGGGGCTGCTTTTACCGTCCTTTAAAGCTATTTCGCTTCTTTCTTGTCCGCTTTCTTAGCCGTTTTGGCGGCCGGTTTCTTCGCCGCTTTTACCGGAGTCGTGCTTAAGGCGATTCTCTTTACGGTGCCTTTTTTGGCTTTGACTTCGGTCTTGGGTTTGCGAACAACCATTTTGCCTTGAGTGGAAGCGAATTTCTTGTTAAATTTCTCTACGCGGCCTTCGGTGTCAAGCATCTTCTGCTTGCCCGTAAAAAACGGATGACAGGCCGAGCAAATGTCCAATTTGACCGCTTTCATCGTGGAGCGGGTCTTGAATTTCGCGCCGCAGGCGCAGACCACTTCCACTACTTCGTATTTAGGGTGAATATTTTCTTTCATTTCAAATTACCTCAAAAATTTATTTCCTTTATATTATACTATAATTTGCGCCAATATTCCTAATTTTTCGCTTCTGCCTGAGGCTCCGAAGAAAAGCGCCTCAGCCTTAAAGCGGCGCAAAAAACAAACGGTTAAAAACTGCTTACTTCCATTTGTTTTAAGAAATCTTTGTTTGATTTCGTAGCGGATAATTTTTCCAAAAGAAGCGTCATCGCGTCTACCGAACTTAACGGGGAAAGTATCTTCCTCATTATCCAAGATTTGTTTAATTCCTCCTCCGTCAAAAGCAAATCTTCCTTCCTCGTAGAAGAACGGTTGATGTCTATCGCGGGGAAAATGCGCCTGTCGGCCAGTTTGCGGTCAAGGCAGATTTCGCAGTTGCCCGTACCTTTAAATTCCTCAAAGATAATCTCGTCCATTCTGCTGCCCGTTTCCACCAAAGCGGTGGCTATTATCGTCAGAGAGCCGCCTTCCTCTATATTGCGAGCTGCGCCGAAAAACCTTTTGGGGCGCTGAAGCGAAGTCGCCTCCAATCCGCCGGTCAATACGCGCCCGCTGGCTGGCGTAACCGTATTGTACGCCCGCGCCAACCGGGTTATGGAATCAAGCAAGATTACCACATCTTTCCCGTTTTCCACGCCTCTTTTAGCCTTTTCCAAAACCATTTCCGCCACCTGAACATGCCTTTCGGCGGGCTCGTCAAAGGTGGAGGCTATAACCTCCCCGTTGACGCTGCGGCTCATATCCGTTACCTCTTCCGGGCGTTCGTCTATCAACAGCACCAGAAGTTCAATATCCTTGTGATTAGTCGTCAGAGAATTGGCTATGCTCTTAAGCATCACCGTCTTGCCCGTTTTGGGCGCGGCGACTATCAAAGCCCTCTGTCCTTTGCCTATCGGCGCCATTAAATCTATTACCCTTTGTGTCAAATCTTTCTTGTCCACTTCCAAAGTGAAGCGGCTGTCGGGGTGGAGCGGAGTAAGGTTCTCAAACAAAGGCCTTCTGTATACTTTGTCGGCGTCTATGTCGTTTACCTTCTGCACCTGCAGCATCGCGAAAAACCTTTCATTGTCTTTGGGCGGACGGATCAGGCCCTCTATTTTATCGCCTTTCCTTAAACCCAGACGCTTTATTTGGGAAGGCGATACGTAAATATCTTCCCCGCCCGCCAGATAATTGTTTTCCTCGGATCTTAAAAAGCCGAAGCCGTCGGGCAAAATCTCCAATACGCCGCCGCCGTATACCGATCCGTTCTGTTTGGCCTGCACCGCTATTATCTTGCCGATTAACTGCTGTTTCCTTAAACCCGAAATATCTTCCACATTGTAATTTAAAGCCAATTTGGTAAGTTCCGCCACGCTGAGCTTGGCAAGCGCTCTGGCGTCCATCGGCTTGGCGCCGTTGGCTTTGGGCTGATAATTGTTGTTCTGTTCCTGCGGCCCGCGCGAAAACACGTTCCTGCCGCCGTTTCTGTCGCCCGCGCCGGCCGAAGCGGGCGCCGAATTCTTTTCGGGCGCGGAGGCTTTCTCCGGGGCGGCTTTTTCCGCCGCCGGCTGGCTTTGGCCGCGCGCGGCCCCTTTGCGAAGCGTGGTTTTCTCTTTTGAATTTTCTTTGCCGTCTTTTACTTCTTTAGTTTCCATAAATTACCTCATTGGTTTCCTTTTATAATATTGAAAATTTTTACCGCTTTTTCCCTAAGCGTTTTTCTATCGCCGTTATTGTATATGACGATATCGGCCTTATCGGCTTTAATTTCCTGCCGTTCCTGCTTTAAATCCCTGCGCTTAAAATCTTCCTTATCAAACCCCTTGGCCAAGGCCCGCTTCAAACGGGTCTTATCATCCGATAAAACGCATACGGTCAAATCAAAACCTCCTTCAAGGCCCGCCTCAAACAAAAGCGGCAAGTCAAAAACTATTATTTCTTTATCCGTGTTTTTTATAATCTCTTGCGCTTGAGCAAGTATCCTCGGGTGGAGCAAACTCTCAAGCCATTTGCGTTTTGCGTCGTCTTTAAATACCGAGGCGGCTATCTTGACCCTGTCGGAAGTGTCAAAAACCTCGTTTATGCGGTCTTTTAAAACATCAAAATACTTCTTGCCAAGTTTGTCGGCGCATATCGTTTCCGCGCCGAGCTCTCCGAACATATCCAAAACCGTACTTTTCCCGGAAGCCATCCCCCCCGTCAAACCTATAACTTTTTTGCCCGCGCGTCTAAAGTCCATTAAATCACCTTGCCCATTTCGTTCCAGTTCCGCCCCGCTTTGGCCTGCGCCAGCAAAGGCACTTTAAGGCTTACGGCTTTTTCCATTTTATCCTTTACCCACTGCGCCGTTTCGCGGATTTGGCCTTCAGGCACTTCAAAAATCAATTCGTCGTGCACTTGCAAAAGCAGAAGCGAGCGGCCAAGTTCCGGCGAGGAAAATATATCTATCATCGCCTTTTTGATTATATCCGATGATCCGCCCTGAACCACCGTGTTTACCGCCGCGCGGTTGGCAAAACTGCTTAATCTGGCGGAACCCGCTTCAAATTCCGGTATATATCTGATATGGCCAAACAAGGTTTTTACATAACCCGCTTTGCGGGCTTTTTCGGCGGTTTCGTTTATCCAAGCTTTAACCGTAGAGTATCTTTTGAAATAAGCGTCTATATAGTCTTTGGCTTCCGTCATGGATATCCCCAAATTTTGCGACAAAGCCAAAGGCCCCTGCCCGTATACTATCCCGAAGTTTATCGCCTTGGCGCTGGAACGCATCTCTTTGGTAACCTCTTCCGGCCTGACATTAAACACTTCCGAAGCCGTTTGGCTGTGTATGTCGGCCGCGTTTTTAAAGGCGTTTATCAAAGCCTCGTCGCCCGATTCATGCGCCAATACCCTCAAATCTATTTGGGAATAATCTACCGACAATAATACCTTCCCCTCGCCCGCTATGAAAGCCTGCCTTATCAGCTTGCCCTTCTCGCTGCGGACGGGAATATTCTGCAAATTCGGGCTGAAACTGGACAAACGCCCCGTAGCCGTACCCGTTTGATTGAAATTGGTATGCACTCTGTGCGTCTGCGGGCCGGCCAAATTTAATAAAGAGTCCGCATAGGTGCTTTTCAATTTGGAACTTTCCCTGTATTTTAATATATGCTCCGCCACGGGATGAATCTTTTTCAAAGCTTCCAAAGCTTCTTCATCGGTGGAATAGCCGGTTTTGGTTTTTTTGAAGACCGGCAAACCGAGCTTCTCAAACAGAAGGGAGCCTAACTGTTTGGTGGAATTTATGTTAACTTCATAGCCCGCTATTTGGTTTATACTGTTCTGCTCCTTCTGCATTTCTTTTTCAAACAGTATCGCCAAAGTTTTTAGCCAAGCGGTGTTTACCATTATCCCGTTATTTTCCATATTCAACAGCACGCTCATCAGCGGTATTTCCATCTCGGAATACACCTTCCATTCCTCTTTTTCTTTCAAAAGTGCTTGAAGTTTATCCCTTAAAGGCCAGATATTTTCGGTATAGAAGCCCATTCTTTCTTTCAGCCCCGCGCCCAAGGAAAGCATTGCGCCCAAATTAACCGTCAAGGCCCCCAAAAGGCTAAACTCGCCTGCGGGATCCAAGCAGTATTTCGCCAAGGCCCCGTCAAAACAATTTATAAATTTGCCCGCTTTAGGCTCATAACCCAGAACCCTAAAAGCATATTTAATGTCGTGCCCTATTTTTAAGACGGAATCGTCGTCAAAAATATCAAACAGGGCGCGCTCCTGATCTTCGTTCAAGGCGGCCGCTTCCAAAAACGCCGCGCTCCCCCGACCGGAAGATAGCGCCAAAGCGTCTTCCTCCACATAAACAAACAACTCTTTGCTTATTGAAACGCGCTTTATAACTTCCTCAAAAGGGATAAAACCGCCGTGTGCTTCCGGATTAGCCTTTTCAGCTTCAATATCAGCGGAGGGCTTGGGGCCGTCTTCGCCGAAATCAAACAATTCCCCCTGCACCGGCTCGCTTTTGGCGGGCGGCTCCTCTGTTTTAAAAGAATCCAAAAAAGCGGATAAATTTTTAAATTCAAAACGCTTGGCGAAAATTTCCAACTCGCTCTTAAAGGGCTCCCTAATTTTAAAATCCTCAAAACTAAGGCCTAAAGGCAAGTCCTTTTTCAAAGCCGCCAACTTTTCGGAAAGATATACCGCTTGCTCGGCGTCCAAAAGTTTCTTTATAAGGCTGGGTTTTATTCCTTTATCGCCGGCTTTAGCCGCTTCGTATATATCTTTAATATGGCCGAATTTATTGATGAGTTCCGCCGCGCTTTTGGGGCCTATGCCCTGAGCGCCGGGAATATTATCGGAAGAATCCCCCACTATGGCCAAATAATCAAGCATATATCCGCAAGGCACATTAAATTTGGCCAGGCAGGCGTTCTCGCTTTTATATTCGTCTTTGGCTGCGCCAGACCATATTTTCACCCCATTCCCCGCCGCCTGATAGATATCTTTATCCGAGGTGACTATTACAACTTCCTCGCCACGGCTCCTGCCAAGTTCCGCCAAAGTCGCCATCAAATCGTCGGCTTCCGCTCCTTGAAGGGCAACCACTTTAAGCCCCATGGCCGAAACCAAATCCCGCGCTATCTTAAGCTGGCTTATAAGTTCCTCATCGGTGGGGGGGCGATTGGCTTTATAAGCTTGGTAAAGATCGTGGCGGAAAGTGGGCCCCTTGGAGTCAAAACATACAGCCGCGTATACGGGATTTTTTTCTTTCAGAAATCTAATCAGCCAATTGACAAAACCATACAAAGCGCCGGCTTCTTCCCCTTTGGAAGTCCTAAGCTTGGGCAATGCGTGGTAATTCCTGTGGAGGAAGCCGTGCGCGTCTATGATAAAAAATTCTTTGGAAAATGACATAATACCGTTTCTTTACAGCTTATTTACATTACAGCCTTTCGGCGTCAAACGCCTTATAGGATAGGGTACTCCCAAATTTGTAGGATTTTATCTTTGCCCGCCCTTGAAAGCGGGCAAAGACCGTCGATAAGATTTATATTATAAGTTTTTACAGAAGAGCATCAAGATGTTTCTTCAATTCTTCCTTGCTCTGAAGGCCGACCAGCTGCCCTTTCAATTCCCCGTTCTTGAAAAGAAGAATGGTGGGTATGGAAGCTATGCGGTACTGCGCGCTTTTTTCCGCGGCGTCGTCCGTATTCACTTTGCAAATTTTGGCTTTGCCCTCATACTCGGCCGCGATTTCTTCTATCACGGGGCCCAGCATCCTGCAAGGTCCGCACCACGGCGCCCAAAAATCCACCAGCGCCACGCCTTTATAATCTAAAACTTCTTTATCGAAATTAGTGTCGTTAAGATGTATTTCGCTCATTATAAACACCCCTGTAACTGAATCTTTTCCTCCCTATGTTAAGGATATATCATTACTTAAATGTTGTCAACAACTTATAAAAAAGTATAATACCCTAAACGGCGCGCCGCGCCTTAAGAGGTCATTCAAGCGTCGATTTTTAATTTTTGCGAAACGGGTTGTCTATGGATAAGGATCAAATAATAGCGATAATTTTCGGTAGTAAAAAGTTTTTCTTTAAGGCGTCTTTGATTTCCATTAGGGACGCCTCCACTCAAAGTACTTCCGAGCTGGAAGAAATACCAGACGGTAAAGTAAAAGAATACTATGCCGATTTATGTATGGAAAAAATTTATAAAGACGGAAAACTAAAAAACTCCCTTACCCTTACCGGCAGGACGGAAAGATCTTCCACCAGAAGCCTCTTTGCGGGCCCCAACGAAAAAGAACAAGCCATCCCTGCAACGCAAGAGGGAAAAACTTTCATCAGAAATATCCGCCAGAGAATATTCTTCGTAAACGGCAAACAAACCGCTCTGCAGGAACTAAACGAGGCAGGCGAAGTCATTGCCAGCCAAGGCGAAGCCTTCAGCGGAGAGGCCAAAGAATTTTAT
This sequence comes from uncultured Elusimicrobiales bacterium, assembly GCA_944324675.1. Classification (GTDB taxonomy): domain Bacteria; phylum Elusimicrobiota; class Elusimicrobia; order Elusimicrobiales; family Elusimicrobiaceae; genus Proelusimicrobium. Next base: position 218,821 of record CALUXE010000001.1, read on the forward strand.
TCCAACGGCAGCGTCAAAATAGAGGCCTACTTTCAAGACGGGATACCGCAAGGCACAGTAAAAACTTACGACAAGCAGGGCCGCCTGATAGCCTTGGAAGAATATAAAAACGGCGTTAAAGAAGGAAAGGCCAAACGCTTTAATTTTATCCATAATATCCCCACGGAAGAGGAAATGTTTTACAAAGGCGGCATACTCAACGGCACGAGAAAAATATTCAGTCCTTCTGGCAAATTGCTTATGTCGGAAGAGTATAAAGACGGAAAAAGAAACGGAAAAATAGAATTATTCAACAGTGAGGGCGTAATAGAAGTAAAAGCTTTTTACAAAGGCGGCAAAAAACACGGGAAAAGAATTTTCTATTACGAAACGGGAACCCCTATGCACGAGGAAAACTTTCATGAGGGTCTGTTGGAGGGCGAAAGAAAAACCTTCGCCAAAAACGGAGCTTTGCTGATAGTGGAAAATTATAAAAACAACTTGCTCTGCGGCGAAAAAATACATTATGGCGAAAACGGCAAGCCCGTTAAAATAGAAATATACGAAGACGGCAAACTTTTGCGGGAGGAAAGCAAATGAGCGGGGAAATATCGGTATTCGCGCCCGCAAAGATAAATCTGTTTCTAGAAGTTACCGGCAAAAGGGAAAACGGCTACCACAATCTGGCCACTCTCTTTGCCAAACTCGCCATAGGCGACGACATAAAGACATGCGCCCAAAAAGCCGACAAAACCGAAATAAATTTAAAAATCAAAGGGCCCTTCGGCGCGAAGTTAAAAAACGACAAAAGCAATTTGGCCTATAAAGCGGCAGACGCTTTTTTTGAGCATTTCGGGATAAAAGCGCGCTGCGATATCCGTTTGGAAAAGAATATGCCTCTGGGTTCGGGTTTGGGGGCGGGATCTTCAGACGCGGCCGCCGTAATAACCGCGCTGTGCCGGCTGTTCAACATAGAGCTCAACGCAAAGAGAATGAAAGATTTGCTTCCCCTGGCGGCCAAGCTGGGCGCGGACGTGCCGGTATTCCTCTATCCCGAAACATTTTTTAAGGCAGAAGGGATAGGCGAATTGCTGACTCCAATAAAAAACAAGATAATATCGCCTAGGGTAATAATAGCCTATCCCGGCGAAAGCTCCGACACCAAAGAAGCCTATACAAAATTAATTATAAACCCCCAAGAAAAAATCTTGACACATACCTCCAATCTTAATAAACTTGTATATAGTATTGAAAACGGCAGCCCCCTGCAAGATTACGCCCCTTTGATTTACAATAAGCTGGAGGATTCCGTTCTCAGTTACAAGGGAAGCGTAGCTCGGCTGAAGCAAGAACTGATAGGCTTAGGCGCGCAATATGCCTTAATGTCAGGATCGGGATCATGCGTATTCGCGCTAGTCCAAGATGAACAGAAGGCAAAGGGAATCGTTAAGGAAATAGAAGGGGATAACAGAACCGTTTTCTTAACGCACTTTTGGAGGACTCAATTATGAAAATCACGGAGATAAGAATTCATCTCATGGGCGAAGAACGCCTAAAAGCGTTTGCGAGCGTTACTTTTGACGATTCTTTCGTAGTAAGAAACATGAAAATCGTCGAGGGCGCGAAAGGGGTATTTTTGTGTATGCCTTCACGGAAATTGCCGGACGGCTCCCATAAAGATATGGTGCACCCGATAAATCAGGAATTCAGGAAATATTTGGAGGATAATATACTGAAAGCCTATCAGGAGGAGCTGGCAAAGAATCCAAGCGGAGTATCGCCTAAATCCGACGAAGACGCACCCGCCGCGGAAGAAACAAATTTGCCGTCCGCCGACAAATAAAATATAATATAAGCATCGGCTGGGATTAAGCCTTTAACATTGTAACGCATTTCCGGGTGGTGTAGCGGTAACACGTCTCCCTTTGGAGGAGAAATCCTAGGTTCGATCCCTAGCCCGGAAGCTCGGATTTAAACGGCACGCTTTATCGGCGTGCCGTTTTTAGACCTAAAAAAGTAAAGAAAGGAGAAATATGTTTCAAACTTTATTCTTAAAGACAAGCGTAATATTGGCCGGTTCGCTTTTTATGGCCTATATAGGAAGCAGAATATCTTCGGGCATATTCCAAAGGGCCTTGCAGACCGGCAATCCCGAAAAAATAAAATCCACTATGTGGACCGCCCTAATCGTAAACATAATAGCGTTTTTGTTGCTGGTGTTTTTCAAAAGCAATCTGCTTTTAAGTTTCCTCTTTATGTTCGCCTTTACGCTTTCAAGCGGTTTTACGCTCGGCATATACACGCTGAGCAACCCCGAAGCGGTGCAAAAGGCCACTATGATAACCGCCTTGACCACGGTGGTCACGGGTTTTATAGCTAGCTACTCGGGGATGGATTTCTCTTGGCTGGGCAAAATATTATTTTTCTCGCTCTTAATATTGATAGTAATAAGCATAATAGGCTTGTTTGTCAGAATGAAAAGCGGGCTTAACAGAATAATATCCGCCGCGGCCGTATTCATATTCACGGGATATTTGTTGTTTGATTTTAATAATTTGGCGAAACTAAAAAACGTGGCTCAGGCCAACAACTGGTCTACCGCTTTGGATTTCGCGGTAAACATATATTTGGACATCATAAACCTTTTGATAAACCTGATAAATTTATTAAGCGGATCCTCAAACAATTAAAGAAAACCGTTTTAAACAATAAAAATCCCCCGATTTTATCGGGGGATTTTTATTTTGAAGGCGAAGAGTAACCGCGCTGCGGAACACGGAACGCAAAAAGAGCGAAATGCGTATAGGGAAATACTCCGCATACGGCAAAGGCAGGCTCCTTTTTTCGGCCGCCCGGGTTTGAGATTACCCTCTTAAAATGGTATTATATAAATAATCTTTTTTAGGAGATATCTATGTCAAAAATTGATGCAGTATCCAGAGAGCTGATGCTTGACAGTTTAAAGCATTACGCGAAAACAAAAATCCCCTTTGAGTTCATTCGCGAACATGACGCCAAAAATAAATTCCCGGCCGAACTTATCAAAGACATGTACAAAAGCGACGTATTAGGAGTAAACCTTTTGCTTATACCGGAAGAATACGGCGGACTTGGCGGCACAACTACTGACATTTACCGCATATGCGAGGCCTTGGCCCGCGTTGATTTAGGCATAGCGACATCGGTATTCGCCACATTTTTGGGAAGCGACCCTCTTTCGGTAGGCGGCACCCCCGAACAAAAAGCCTACTGGTTCAATAGAATGGCGAAAGAAAGTTTAATGGTGGCTTACGGCGCTACGGAAGCCGACGCGGGAAGCGACCTGGTATCTCTAAGGACAAGGGCCGAACATGTAATTGAAAACGGCAAAATCAAAGGCTATAAAATCACCGGCAGCAAGATGTGGATATCCAGCGGCGCGGTGGCGGATTTATATACCGTTCTGGCCTTGGCGCCGGGCGGGCCGAGCTGGTTCCTTGTAGAAAAGGGAACGCCCGGTTTTACGCAGGATAAGCACGAGGACAAACACGGCATACGCCTTTCCAATACGGCGGGACTCTCTTTTGACGAGGTCTACGTACCGGCCGAGAACTTAATCGGCGGAGTGGAAGGCAAAGGTTTACTGCAAGCGCAGGCTGTATTCGGTTACACCAGGCTTATGGTGGCGGCGTTCGGTTTGGGCGCCGGCGAAGAAGCGATAGAAACCGCCATAGATTACGCCAATCACCGCATACAGGCCGGCGGACCGCTTTCCGAGAAGCAGGGCTATATGCTCAAACTTATAACGCCGCATTACATCAAATTTGAAGCGGCGAGGGCTTTCATCGACGAAACGGCAAAGAAACTTGACGTAAACAACCACGGCCAAGCGACGGAAGGTTCCATCGCCAAATACTACGCCACCGAAGCGGGCAATAAAGCCGCGGAAGACGCCATACAGGCTTTGGGCGGCTTCGGCTACACAAAAGAATTCGCGGTAGAAAAAATAAAACGCGACGTCAAGATAACCTGCATTTACGAAGGCACCAACGAAGTAATGGAAATGACCATTTACAGAGGCCGCTGGCAGGAACATTTAAAGAGCAGGGGCGCATACTATACCAATATCGCCGACGAAATGGACTCCATACACGCCAAGAACCCCGAAGTCGGCGCCAATGCGATAGCTTTGGGCTTAAGAGCCTTGGCCGCGGTACTGGAAGAGTGCAGGGTTCAACGCTTGACCAGGCACCAATATATAACTTTCAAGTTGGGCGAACTTATCGCCAACGCCGAAGTGGCAGCCGCTTTCTGCCGCGCCATAGGCAACGGCAAGATAGTGGAAGGCTGCAAATTTGATATGGATACTTTAAAAGCGATGTGCCGCGTAAACGCCAAGGAAACGGCATACGACATCGCCACAAGAGGCGCGAAACTGGTACTCAGCGCGGGTACGGCCGACGCGGCGGCTTTGCTTAACGCGACGCATCTCGTCCAGATAGAAGCCAATATGCACGGCTCTATTGAGGATTCCGATAAAGTATCGGCCAAACTCAGAGAGATATTTAAGAAATAGGAGCTCCAATTTATATGAATATTATAGTTTGCATAAAACAAGTACCCGATTCCTCAAGGGTAAAGGTGGATCCGAAGACCTCCACCTTAGTGCGCGCGGGAGTGCCGAGCATATTAAATCCATACGATCATTTCGCTCTGTGCCAAGCGCTCAAAATCAAGCAGAAAACGGGCGCTACGGTAACGGTCTTATCGATGGGGCCCAATCAGGCGCAAAGCGTAATAAGGCTGGCTTTGGCTTTGGGCGCCGATAAAGGCATTTTACTTGCCGACAGAGCTTTAGCCGGATCCGATACTTGGGCGACTTCCTACGCTTTGGCTACCGCTATCAAGAAGATAGGCGCATTCGATTTGGTAATGTGCGGACAGATGGCCATCGACGGCGATACCGCCCAGACAGGCCCCGGCATCGCCTATCACTTGGGTATACCGCAAATAACTTTCTGCGATAATATAGACGTGGCGCAAGGCAAAGCGGTGGTACGCAAAATAATAGACGGCGGGCATCAAATTATGGAAGCGGATTTGCCCGCGCTCGTCACTATGACTATGCCGTTTGATTATGTGGCTTCTTACCCTTCGTTCTTGGGCGCTTTTCACGCGCAGAACAAACCCACTATCACTTGGAGCGCGGCCGATATCGGCGCCGATCCCAAGAAAATCGGTTTAGACGGATCTCCTACCAGAGTAGACAGAATATTCCCCCCGCCGGCCAGGCCAAAAGGCCAGATATTCAGCGCGGGCGCCTCTGAATTGGCCGACAAAGTGCTTGAGATTTTAGCCAAGGAGGAAATAATCTAATGATACAGATTTCATCAAACTGCGTAGGTTGCGGCAAATGCGTAAGCGTATGCCCGTTTGGAGCTTTAAGTTTAGTCAACAGAAAAGCGGTAGCCAGCTCGGCCTGCACGATGTGCGGAGCCTGCGTGAGCCAGTGCCCCGTAAAGGCTTTAAGCCTGCCGCAAAGCACTGCGGCCGTTAAAGACTTATCCGCCTATAAAGGCGTATGGGTATTTGTCGAGCTGTTGGAAGAGAAAGGCGTTTTGGCCCCGCGTTCGGTCAGCTTGGAACTGTTGACCAAAGGAAGAGAACTTGCCAATGAACTTAAGGAAGATCTTTGCGCGGTGGTAATCGGCAAGAGCAACAGCGCATACTTTGCCGAATTGGCCTCTTACGGCGCGGACAAAATTTACAATGTCGAAGGCCCCGGCTATGCCGACTACAATACCGAGGCTTACGCCAATGCTATGATTACCTTAATCAATAAATACAAACCCAGCATAGTATTATTCCCGTCGACTTATGTCGGGCGCGACTTATCGCCCAGAATATCGGCGGAAATATTCGTCGGTTTGACGGCGGACTGCACGGGCTTGTCGATAAAAGAAGGCAATCTGATACAAACCAGACCCGCTTTCGGCGGCAATATTATGGCCGACATAAAATGCCCCAACCACCGCCCGCAAATGGCGACGGTAAGGCCCAATGTAATGCCAAAGCAGGCAACGGCGCCCGGCAAGACGGCTCAAATTATAAACGAACCTATCGCTTTAAGCCCGAAAGCCGCGAAAGTAAGGATTATCAGCAAGGAAATGGAGCCCAGCCAAGAGGTGGAAAAGCTCGACGAAGCCAAGATAGTAATATCGGGCGGAAGGGGCCTTAAAACGGCGGAGCAGTTTGAAATCTTAAACGAAATCGCGGCCGAACTCTGCGGCGCGGTAGGCGCCTCGCGCGCGGCTATCGACGCCGGCTGGAAACCGAAGAACCATCAAGTCGGCCAAAGCGGCGTAACGGTAAAGCCGAAGCTCTATATGGCTTGCGGTATTTCCGGCGCGATACAGCACACCGTAGGCATGCAGGACAGCGATATAATAATAGCGATAAATAAAGACGCTTCCGCGCCGATATTTAACTTCTGCAAATACGGCATTGTAGGCGATGTCCACCAGATATTGCCCAAAGTGCTTGAAGGCATCAAAAAAGCCAAGAAATAACCTTACAAGTTTTTTCTTAACAAAACCCCGTTTTTTAAAAAACGGGGTTTTATTGTAATAAAAGGAGTTTTTCTTTTTCGGACAACGGTAAAACCTTTACCGAGCCCCCAGCCTAGCCGGGGGGTTCACAACATACAAAAATCCCCCTGTTATTGGGGGATTATAGTTATAAAACATACGCTTCTATCTGCCGCAGCATTTTTTGTATTTCTTGCCGCTGCCGCAGGGGCAAGGATCGTTACGGCCGGGCTCTTCGCCTTTGACTACCGTTTCAATTTTGCCGTTCTGCTCGTTTTTAAGTTCTTTTTCGTGCTCCTTTACCCATTTCTTCATCTGCCTAGGAGAATTCATATCAACCCCGTCTTTTTCCATTCTTTTCGCCAAATCTATAAACTTTTGCTTAATGGAGGGATCTTTTATTTTATTTTTTATAAAAGAAGGCAAAGCCTGCATTTCACGCTCTATGCGTTCTTCTATGCTTTCCTTTTTGCCGGCCTTAGCGCCGTCCGCTTTCCCTTCCTGCTGCGAAGCGGACGCATCTTTGGGATTGGGGCTTGAGGCTTTATCCGCCCCGCTTTTTTTCTTTTTAAACAAAAAATCAAATACCATATTTATATCTCTCCGTTGATTATCTTTCTTATGGCTTTGCGCACTATCAAGGCCTTTTTTACATAGTCGTTGCTTTCCGGTATGACGATATGGCGCGGATGCCCGGACCATAATTTCAATATGGCTTCGTCAACTTCCAAAGCTCTTTCTAAAGTTTCCGTTCTTACGCTTGTATTTTGATAGTATTTCGCTTCTTTGGGAGGAGACATATGTATTACGGCATAGTAATTTTCATACTCCTCTTTAATACTTGTTTTCATAGTTTTTAAAAAGTCTTCCTCTCCGTAAGGCCAATAGACGGCCCCGTCTAAAGAGCCTCTGTCGCAGAGCACTATCTTAGCGTTTTGGTTAACTTCCTCGGCCAAGGCTTCCAATTCCTTGGTGGTGGTGTATATTATGCGCTGGGCATGATAGATATGGCGCGGACTTTTATCATTGCGCGGAAACCCGCCGCCATAAACCAAAGTCGCCGCTTCAACGGCAACTTCTATATCCGTACCGTATTCTTCCTTCAATATTGAAAGAGCCGTAGTCTTCCCGCTTGCCGGCCCGCCGGTAAGTACAACTTTTTTCATATTCGTTTCCTTACTAGATAATTTTAAATTATTCCGTCTGTTCCTGCTCTTTACTATCTAAAACGGCCAAATACTTATCCCTTATTTTATTAAATTCTTCCCGCTTTGAGGCAGGTATTTCTTTTGACGCCGAACTCCTATTCTTGGTGGTCAGAAAGTCAAAATACTTCCCGTTCTGCCTTATCCTGAAATCCAAATGCGGCCCGGTAGAGAGGCCCGTAGAGCCTACATAGGCTATAGTCTGCCCCTGCTTTACCTTGACCCCGTTGGCTATGCCTTTGGCGTATCCTTTTAAATGGCCGTAACAAGTCACATAATTGTTGGGGTGATGCACTTCCATATAGTTGCCAAAACCGCCTTTCCATCCCTTTGACCTTACTATGCCGTCGGCAACGGCCTCGACGGGGGTGCCGGCGGGCGCCGCATAGTCAATTCCCAAATGCGGTCGTCTTATCCTTAGTATCGGGTGCATCCTTCCCCTCGAGAACCTGGATGATATTCTTACGCCCCTTACGCTTATCGGCGATTTCAAAAACATCTTTTTGGTAAATTTGCCGTTTTCGTCGTAGAACTCGTCCTCGAAACGTATCGCGTAATTCTTGCCCGATACGCCTCCGTCATAGTATGCCGCTAAAATGCGTTCGTTAAGGGTGTCGCCTTTTTTGGTGTAATCCTCTTCCCAAAGTATAGCGAATTTATCGCCTTTCCTGGTTTCGGTATTGAAATCCACCGCCCAGGAAAATATATCGGTAAAATCCAAAATAAAAGTAGGCTTCAGACCCTGTTCCTGCATGGAGGTAAACAAAGTATAGTCTATATCGCCCTTGGCAAAACGCTCCCTAGTTTCCACCGAAATATCCATAATTCCGGCCACCAAGTCCCCGCCGTTCTGCGCCACATAATAGCGGGAAAAATCTTTTGTCACGACCAGCATTTTAAAATTGCCGTTCTCATCCAAAGTAAGCAAATATCTGTCGCGCGGAGCCAGACGGTTCATTCTCAAAACGGTATCAAGCTTATTTACCACTTGCGCGGCCTTTTCTCTGGATAAACCCGCCTCTTGCAAAGGTATTGATATATGCCGTTTTAAATTTCCCTCATATTTTTTAAATACTAGTTCCTGCTGTTGGCGGGCGGCCTCCACAACGGCTTTATGCCTTTGCACGCCGTAAGCCACGAACAGGCATACCAGCACGAATACCGGCACATACATAATAAGTTCCCTAAAAACGGGATGCTTTTTAATATAAGCAGCTGTTTTCTTAAAGATGTCAGACATTTTCAATCAGACGGAATAAGGGGGCAAATTTTAATTTTGCCCCCTTAACTTTCTTCTTATTTTTGGTTTTTTAAATATGAACAAAGCGCTATGGCGTTAAGCTTGACCATAGGATGATCCGCTCTTGAGGGCAAGATCACCGGGATATTGGGCCCGGCCAAAATAGCGGCCGCTTCCGCGCCTTTGCCGAAAAACGCCAAAGCCTTATATAAAGGATTGGCCGCGTCCAAATCCGGCAGTAAAATCAAATCGGCGTCGCCGGCGACTTGGGCGTCTTTTATGCCTTTTTCGGCAGCCCGCTCTTTAGAGAAAGTTATATATAAGTCATAAGGGCCTTCCACCACGCAATCCTTTATCAGCCCCTCTTTATTCATTTTGACCAATTCCTGCGCATCCAGGGTAGAGGGGATTTTCTCGTTTACTTTCTCTACGGGGCAGAGTACCGACACTTTCGGTTTTTCTATGCCGAGCTTCCTTAAAATTTTTACGGCATTGTTTATTGTCTGGGCTTTTTGTTCCAAAGTCGGGCTGATTAATACGGCCGAATCGGTAACGGCGAACATCTTATGGTAATTGTCCGTTTTAAATAATACGAAATGCGTCAAAAGCGCGCCTTGCGGAACAAGGCCCATCTCTTTGTTTAAGATGGCTTTCATATAATATTTCGTATCAACCAAACCTTTTACCAAGAAATCGCCTTTGCCTTTTACTATCTGCTCAACCGCGAGAGCACACATTGTTGGCACATCCTCGCAGTCAATAAACTCAAACTTGTCTTGGGCAAGGCCTATTTCAGCCATCATCTTCTTCACCAAAGCTATCGGTCCTATCAACACTCCGCCCGATATTAAACCTTTATCGTCGGCCATTTTTATGGCGGTAAGCGCTTCGGTATTGTTCGCGCCGGGCACCACCACCCTGTTTGATTGGCCTTTAACCATATCTATTAGCTCCGAAAAGCTGTTAAATTTCATTTTCATCTCCTTTACTTATACTCTTTAATTAACGAAGGGTTGTCCAGCGCTCTGATGGCGGCTTCTTTCAACGCCGCTTTCTCGTCGCTGCCGGGATAAACGAAAACAGGCGCGAGCCAAGATACTTTCTCTTTCAGTGTTTCTCTTATATACTCGCTGTACATTACCGCGCCGGTAAGTATCACCCCGTCCAATTTACCCTGCGCCGGCGCCGCCATATAAGCTATGTATTTGGACATTTGGTATATCATGGCGTCTATTACCTCTTTAGCTTTTTCTCTGGTGCAGGTTATATGGCTGTTCTCGCTCTTTTTGCCCGTCTCTATAAAATCCATTATTTCTTTTATGTCGTGAGTGCCGCAATAAGCGCACACCCCGCCATGCCCTTTAACTTTAAGGGACATCTCCGGCAAAGTATAGCGCCCGCTATAGCAAAGCCTCATAAAATTGCCCGTAGGCAAAGTCCCCGCGCGCTGCGGCGTCATTGGGCCTTCGCCGTCAAGCCCGTTGTTTACGTCAACGACACGCCCTCCTATGTGAAGCCCCACTGTTATTCCGCCGCCTGCGTGCATTATCACAAAGCGGCATTGTTTGTATTCTTTGCCCAAATGTTTAGCGGTGTGGAAAGCTACCCGCCTTTGGCTTAAAGCGTGGAAAATAGGCAGTCTGGGCAGTTCCGGCATGCCGCTGTATTGGGCCTCGGGCCACATCTCGTTTACCACTTCCGGATCGCTTATTAAAGCGGGGCAGCCCGCCTCTTTGGCTATCATATCGGCCAATATTCCGCCCAAGTTGCAAGGATGAACGCCCAAATAGCCTTTCTTCAAATCGGCCAGCATAGCTTCATTTACGTAAAAAGTGCCTCCTTCCGTATGTTTGGTGAGGCCGCCTCTTCCCATTACTACGTCTATTTCTTTCAGATCGATACCGTTCTTCTTCAAATAAGATAGGATTATATCCTTCTTCATCGGGGCCATTTCGGTTACATTCTTATTGGCATAGGGTGCAAGATCTTTAGGCGAATATTCCAGTTTAATTTCAAAAACCGGCTTTAATCCGCGGTAAAAACCGATATCATCAGAAGTTGAACCGGGGTTTATCACTAATATATTCTTAGTCATTAAAGCTCCTGTTTTCTGCCTATAAATTTTCGTCTATTCTATTTTAACATATTATTGGTACTTTGACAGAAACCAGACCGCCACGCCCAAAACAAGCGTAAAAACCACTCCCTTAAGAAATCCCCACCAATCATTGGGAAGCCTGGGAGGCTTCTCCTCCGCCTTCTCTTTGGGCGTAACGGGATTCATTTCCGCTTGCGTCAACGCGCTTTCTTTTTCCCGTTCCGCTTGGCTCTGTCTAGCGGTTTGCTTTTCTTTCGATACGCTCTTTTCAGCCGCTTTTACGGGCACCGATACGTCAGCGCTCCGCGTTTTACTCTCCGTTTTGGGGGCGCTATCGGCCAATATCGACGGCGGCTCAAGAGGCGAGCGGATTTCTTGGCTGACGCTATCGGATTTTTCTTCTTTCTTTTCTTGCGGCAGAAGATCTCCTTGGCGTTTCAAAAAGTCCTCCAAAGAGGGCTCTGCCTTGTTTAAATAGGATTTTAAAGGATAGTCAAATTCTTCTTCTTGTTTAGGCGGATTGTTTTCCTCAGACGGAAGCAGACGCCCGCTTAAAACCCCTCTTTCGAAGGGTTCCTCCTCCTTTTGCGCCGCGCTCTCCAAAGAAACATCATTCCCCGCCCTATCCGCTCCCCCTAAGGCAAGAGGCTCCTCGTTTTCGGCCATTATAGGTTTTGCCGCGAGGCCGTTATCTCCGTTTTGCGCGAGACAAAACACGCCAAAAAATAAAAATATCGACAATAAACAATATTTCATAATCTACCCCTTAATCTTTGAAATTATTCTATTGACTATACTGTTGACAAAAAATAAATCTTCCTTATCCAGCATACGCCTGGCGGCCAAATCCTCCAATCGGCTTTGGCATACTCTATCACCCAATACGGGCGGCAAATTCAAAAGGGAAAGCATTTGCGAAACATTGTCTTTGACTATTTCCACTTCCTTAAAATCTGGCTTTTTATAACGGCCGCCCCTGTTTTTGGGTTTTATTTTAGAAAGTTCATAACAGCATAAAATAACCGCCTGTGCAAGATTTATCGAAGGCACTTCGGCCGAAGTGGGTATATTCAAAACGCCGTGCGCCAAGGCGATATCCTCTCTGTTAAGGCCCGTTTTTTCCGAGCCGAACACTATCGCCGTATTCTCGCTTTTGCACCCCCGCAAATAAGAACCCAACAAGGGCAGCGATATAATCGGCCTGTCGGTTTTGCGGTTTTTTAAGGCGGTTGTGGCCAAAATGAGGTCCGCGTCACAAAGAGCCTCTTTAAGATTATCGTACAGCTTGGCTTTTTTTAGGATTTCGTGCGCTCCCACGGCGGAAACCGCTTCGCGCCAAGTAGGCTCATAGGGGGATACGACCCTCAGATCGGAAAGCCCGAAATTCCCCATAGCCCGCGCCGCCGCCCCTATATTCTGCGGATTGCGTGGCCTAACCAATATTATAGATACGCTCATATTATTTGCTTTTTTTCTTCATTATATCAACTATAGTCGTATCCACCTTAACCATGCCCACCGTTGATATTCTGCTTAAATTCTGTATAGTTTTTTCCGCGCTTTCGCCTACAAAGCCCTCAAGCTCCGTTATGCCGTAATGGTTAATTCCCATAAAAGCAGCGCGCAAAGCGGAATCTACCGAGCTTGCCACTTTCAAAGCGCAGCCGCTCTTGGCGCCGTCGCATAGCATCCCGCCTATATCGCTTATGATGTTGTTTATGGCTAATGTTATAGCCTTTATATCCGCCCCTTTCTGCTGATATACTATCGCCGCGCTGGCGCCCACTCCCGCGGCTATCGCGCAGCCGCATATAGGCGCCAAATCGCCGGTAAAAGCTTTAACATATCCGTTTAACAAGTGGGAAAGCGCTATGCTTTGCAATATAATCTTTTCCTTAACTTTAAGGGTTCTTCCCACATAATAGGGAACCAATACCGCCACTATCCCCTGATTTCCGCTTTCGCCGCTGCTCATTACCGGTATGGCGATGCCGTCCATTCTGGCGTCGGCCGCGCGGGAGGCAAGTATCTTGGTGGAGTTTATCAAATTTTTATCAAGCATTTTTTTGTCAACCAAATCGCTTAAATAAAAACCCACTTTTTTTAATTTGGCTCCGGCTCGCGCAGCTCGCATATTCATTAAAGCGCCTTTCTTTATATAAGCCAAATCCTCTTTATCGGCGTTTTGGGCCTCCTTTATCAAATCCGCAAGAGAAGACCTTTCCAAAATCTTTTTAAAATCGCCCTTATCCTCAAGCGCGGGCTTTTTATCTACCAAGACTTTGCCGTTATCCTCAAGATAGTTAAGCGAAGTATGCCCCCCGCATACCACCGCCCTGCTCTTGTATCCGTCTTTATAATTAAGACGGACCTCTATATAAAAATCTTTGCGTTTCTTTACTTTTATTGCGACAGCTTTCCGCGCAAGCAAATGTTTGGCTTCCCTAAGCAAAGCGGGCGTAGCCCCTTTCAGTATCTCCATGCCCAGTTTTGGCTTGGCTATCAATAAACCTAGCGCCGCGGCCAACAGATTTCCTCTCTCCCCCTCGGTATTGGGTATCCTTACGCCAAGCCCGTTTTTGAAGGTGGCGGAATCGACCCACACTACGGCGTTCTTTATTTCCCCTTTATGTAAAGCCGCGGCATGCGCCGCGCACAGCGCTACGGCTACCGGCTCCGTACAACCCATAGCGGGATATACTTGATGTTTTAATACCTGCTTTAAAAGAGTGCTCATACTTTCTCCTTTTTCATCGTTATAAGGCTGTTGGCCCTTATACTGAAAAATTTGCCTTTGCCCACTACTATATGATCCAAAACCGATATCCCCAAAGGCGCCGCCACACGAGAAAGCGTTTCCGTAAGTTCCACGTCTTCCTTGGACGGTTCCGGCTCCCCCGAAGGGTGGTTGTGGACGAAAATCAAAGCCGCCGCCCGCCGCTTTAAAGCCTGTTCTATAATTTTCCTGGGCGATACGCTAGCGCGGTCTATCGTGCCGACGGATATTCTTTCCACGCCTATTACGGCGTTCCTGGTGGTAAGATAAATAACCTCAAAAATTTCATTGGCCTCGCCCTGCAGGGAAGCGCGGCAAAAATCAACGACGTTTTCCGGAGTGGTTATCTCCTTTCGTTTTTTTATCTCTTCCAAAAAGTAAAAACGCATAAGCTCCCTTATCAACTTTATGAACACAACGCTGTTATTGCCTATGCCTTCCACTTCTTCAAGCTCAGAGGGAGTGGCTTCAAGCACGCCGCTTAAAGAACCGAATTTTCTCAGCAAAGCCCAAGCCAGCGGTTTTGTGTCTTTTCTCGTTATGCAATAGGTAAGCAGAAGTTCGAGTATCTCATGCTCCAAAAAAGAGGAGATGCCGCCCTTCTCAAAACGCTTCTTTAATCTGGCCCGGTGCCCGCTGTAAGAGGGTTTTTCCATATAAATATTATATACTTTTATAATGGATATTACCCTTACGATTTAGGAGATTTTATGTCTAAAAAAGTTTTGGTTATAGGCTCCGGCCCCGCGGGATACCCCGCCGCCCTTAAACTGGCCGCCTTGGGAGCGGATGTTACCGTCGCCGAAAAAGGCAAAGCGGGCGGCGTCTGTCTTAATTGCGGATGCATACCTTCAAAATCGCTCTTGGACGCGGCGCACCGCTTCGCTTTAGTAAGAAAGAGCGAGGCTTTATCCTCCAATCCGCAAGCGGGCGAAGATTTTTTTAAATCCTTGGACTTTGCCAAAATACAAGCCCGCAGACAGGCCGCCGTAGACAAACTGCAAAGAGGCGTTTTAACTTTGTTTAAAGCCGCCAAAATAAACTATATTGAAGGCGAAGCTTCTTTCACCTCGCCCAATGGCGCGAAAATAAATGGAGAAGAATTTTCTTTCGACGCCGCAATAATCGCCGCAGGCACAAAGGCTTTCTATCCCCCGCCGTTTGACAAATACAAGGAACACCTTTACGACAACAGTAATATTTTCGGCATAAAACAACTGCCCAAGAAGGCAATAATTATCGGCGGGGGCGTAATCGGCTGCGAATTCGCCTGCCTTTTTAACGCCTTCGGCGTAGATACCACGATAGTGGAACTTGCCCCCACAATCCTGCCTACGGAAGATGAAGGCGCCGTCAGAGTGCTGAAATCTTCCTTCGAAAAACGAGGAATAAAAATAAAGACTGCCGCCGCCGCGAAAGATATGACCGTGGAAAACGGCGTCAAAAAAATAGCGCTGGATGATGGGCAAACGCTTGAGGCCGATTTAGTGTTGGTAGCGGTAGGAAGAACACCGGATTTGGAAAACCTAAATCTTAAGGCCGCGGGCATAGAATGGGACAGAAAAGGAATAAAAGTAAACCCCAAAACAATGCAAGTGAAAGGCAATATTTATGCCGCGGGCGACGTTAATTGGCTGTGCCAGCTTGCCCACGCGGCCACCGCGCAAGGCGAAACGGCGGCCTGCAATATTATGGGAATACCGCGCGAGTACGACAACAACCTAGTACCTTCCGCCATATACGCCTGGCCCGAAACGGCCCGCGTCGGCCTTACTCTTAAAGAAGCCTTGGCAAAAGGGCATAAAGCAAAAGCCAAAAAGAGCTTTATGCTCGCCAACGGAAGATCCGTAACACAAGAGGAAACGGAAGGCTTCGCCCAAATAATTGAAGACGAAGAAACAGGCCTGATACTGGGCGCGCAAATAGTCGGCGCGGGCGCGGGTGAAATGATACATATCCCCCTTATGGCCATGGCCTGCAAAATAAAAGCCAAAGAAGCGGGCGAACTTATCTTCGCGCACCCGACCGTAAGCGAAAGCCTTAAAGAAGCTATGCTGAAATAAAATATCAAACAACAATAACCATCAAAAACAAACAAAAAGCCCCCGCTTTTCGCGGGGGCTTTTTATGTCTTAAATATCCTTTAATGGACAAGCAAGCCCGCTATTATACCTCTAAGGCAGCTGGCCAGCAAGCCCGCTATCAAAGCCCTGAAGCCGAGCCTTGAAAGATCCGCCCTTCTGCTGGGCGCTATCGCGCCGATGCCGCCTATCTGTATGCCTATAGACGAGAAATTCGCGAAACCGCACAGAGCGTAGCTTAAAATTACTTTCGTTCTCAAAGTCATCTCCACCGTATCGCCGTTTAATATGGAGGAGAAGTTGGCGTAAGCAACAAACTCGTTCAATATCGTCTTTTCTCCAACCAGCTGCCCCGCCAAAACCATCTCGTCCGCGGGTACGCCCATCAGCCACGCCAAAGGCGAAAATACATAGCCGAAAATCTGTTCTATCGTCAAGGCTTTGGCCATAAACCAACCGGTAACCCATTCCACAAAACCGCTGCACAAAGCTATTAAAGCCGTAAACGCTATCAACATCGCGGCCACGTTTAAGGCAAGCTGCAAACCGGTGGTAGTACCGTTTGAAATCGCGTCAAGCACATTCGCGCTGGGGTCTTTATAATCGATTTTGGCTACGCCCAAGGTAATCGGTTTTTCCGTTTCCGGCACCATCAATTTGGAAAACATTACGCCCGCCGGCGCGCCCATTACGCTGGCCGCCATAAGGTGCCCCGCTATACCGGGAACATTATCCTTAAGCATAATTATATATGCGGCCAATACGCCGCCGGCTACCGTAGCCATGCCGCCCGTCATAACGCACATTAGTTCGGATTTGGTCATCTTCTCCACATAAGGCTTAATAAGCAAAGGAGCTTCCGTTTGACCCACAAAAATATTGGCCGCCGCGCTCAAGCTTTCCGCGCCGGAAAGCTTGCAAAATTTGCCCAGCACTAAAGCAAATACATATACCACTTTCTGCATTATTCCCAAATAGTATAAAAGCGACATCAAAGCGGAGAAGAAAATAATAGTGGGTATAACTTGGAACGCAAATATATATCCCAAAGTGTCTTGAGTAGCCAAGGGGCCAAAAACCATTTCGGCTCCAGCCTTTTGGAAATCTAATACCTTCAGCACGGCATCATTGAGATAATCAAAAATAGCCACGCCGACAGAAGTCTTCAATATCAAAATAGCGAAGATTATCTGCAGGGCGAAAGCCCACAATATGGTGCGCCAGTTGATAGCTTTCCTGTTGGAGCTTAGCGCGTATCCTATTCCGATAAAAACAACCACGCCGATTAAAGCAGCAATGTTTGCCATTGGGAAATCTCCTTTATTTAAATTGTTTTAAGATAAAATAATTCTACATTTTAAAACCGCCCAAAGCAAACGTACTTTATGAAGCCGCGCGCGCCTGTCAAAATATCTGTTAAAATACTATAATAAGACAAACGGAGGTTTTTATGGCGGATTTTTCTTTTGACGTGGTATCCAAAGTAGACTTAAATTTAATTGAAGAAGCGATAAGCGTGGCCAAAAAAGAGGTTACAAACAGATATGATTTTAAAGGCTCCAACCCGAACATTGAACTGCTCTCCAAAGAAAGCTTAATAAAAATCAGTTGCGGCGACGAATATAAAGTCAAAGCCCTGTACGATATCCTGCTGACCAGACTGGCAAAAAAAGGGGTGGCGTTGAAAAATTTCCACCCGCAGAAAATAGAAGCCGCTCTAGGCGGGACGGCAAAGCAGGAAGTTAAAATACAACAGGGAATACCTTCGGATAAAGCTAAAGAGATAACAAAAGTTATAAAAGAAGCCAAACTTAAAGTCTCGGCTTCAATACAAGGCGATCAGCTTAGGGTGACTTCCGCCTCAAAAGACGCCCTTCAGCAGACTATAGCCCTTTTAAACGATAAAGACTTCGGTCTTGAACTGCAATTTACAAACTACAGGTAACTTTAATGAAGAATATAAAATACATCCTCTTAATTTGGGCGGCGCTGTTTTGTTCCGCCAATATCTTCGCGCAAAGCGCCATCTCCGAACTTACTTTCTATAAGAAACAAAGCCAGGGCGAAGATAAAAAACTGCTTGAAAGCATAGACAATCAGCTCGGCGCTTGGCTCGACAAAAACTACGCCCTGCCTTCAGCGGACGACGCTTTGCTGCTTAAAGCCAGTATTGAGGTAAGAACAAAAAAATATCCCGCCGCGTACATAACTCTGTTAAGACAAAAATACGAGTTCCCCAATTCTCCAAACGCGCAGCAGGCCGCCTCGCTTATGAATACCGTAATAGAAAATATGCCCAAATCGGACAGAGAAAAGCTAAAAAAAGCTTATGCCTTGAAATCCGTACCCCAAAACTCCGACGACAGAATAGCGGAATTTTTATCTTCCGCCACCCAATTGGAAATCAAAGGATCTTACGAGCCGCTTAACGCCGAATACAGAAGTTTCTTCGCCAGATTCCCCGCTTATGAAAATAAGGATAAAATGGAACTCATGCGCGGCGACTTGGAACGCTTCAACAAAAATCACCAAGCAGCCATAATGCAATATAAAAAAGTCTATGATATTTACCCGTCAACCAAATACAAAGCGGCTTCAGTAAGAATGCTGGGCGACATTTACGCCGGCGAACTTAAGGATTACAACCAAGCGCTCTATTATTACAACAGCGTAATAAAAAATTTCCCCAATTCCATAGAAATAGCGACGACCTACAACCATATGGCCATAATGAACGACAATCAGCGCGATTACGTTTCCGCGGCCGAAAATATAAATAAAGCGGCGGAAATTTACCTTAAAAACGGCCAGCGCGAAAAAGCTTATGACGCCTTTTTATACAAAGCCCAACTGCAGGAAAAGAAACTCAAAGATTATTCAGGCTCGGCTGACACTCTAAATAAAACCGCGCAGATCTTCGCCAAAGACGAAAGTAAATACATCAATTGCAAATTCCTGGCCGCGGAGATATATTCCCGCAGGTTAAAGGACGACTACGCCGAACTGAAATCTTACGAAGATATTATATCGGCCTATCCCTCTTCCAAACAGACGCCCAAAGCCCTTTACGAAGCCGGCATGACCGCCGAGAAACTTGGCCAATACCCAAAAGCCAAAGATTTGTACCAAAAACTGATAATTAGCCACCCCGCCGATGATTACGCTTTAAAAGCGCAAAGAAGGATGTCAAGAGTGGAAAAACAACTCGGAACAGATGATCGGACCGCGGCTTACGGCGCCCCTAAAGGCCAAACGCAAAAAGCCGCACAACCGCAAAAACAAGCCAAAGATCCCGATCAAAATATTGAGAATGAAGAAGATGAATACGATATCATTGAGGAGCTGAACTGACTTTTACCTAAATAAACCCCAATCAGCACTCCTTAAAATCTAATTTATAGATTGACATTGAATATAAAAATAAATAATATTAGGAAATAGACAGAG
The DNA here is from genome assembly GCA_944324675.1 of uncultured Elusimicrobiales bacterium. GTDB lineage: Bacteria > Elusimicrobiota > Elusimicrobia > Elusimicrobiales > Elusimicrobiaceae > Proelusimicrobium. The sequence goes on from CALUXE010000001.1 coordinate 238,213, forward strand.
GTATGTTTATTTAATCTAAATTGTTATAAAATTCTGTTGAAATATTATTTGGGGAGAGTAAAAATGAAGAAATTATTTGTTTTGATAGCCGTTTGCTTATTCTTTGCGGCCTGCACCGGCACCCGCGGCCATGTAGGCGGCCAAAAAGTATGCACCAACGATTACCTTTTGGGCGTAATTTCCTTTAGCGAAATGGTAGCCCCCTGCGGCAAATAAACAAAAGCCGTGGATTACAACCAGGCGGCTTAGGCCGCCTGGTTTTTATGTCTAAAACGGCCAAGCATAAAATTTAAATAATAAAAACCCGCCTGTTAAAGGCGGGTTTATATTTGGCGCGCCCGATAGGAATCGAACCTACAACCTTATCCTTAGGACGGATCTGCTCTTCCAGTTGAGCTACAGGCGCAAAATCTATATATAGATTATAACAATTTTAAAGCGGCCGGGCAAACGCCCTTAAAGCGCGGATCCTTTCTAAAGGCTTGCCAAACGGAAATTCGGAAAACACCAAAAAAGCGCGGCCGCTTAAAGGCTGCCGCGCTTCCTATCGCCAAAAAAACTATTTGCTTTCGGCTTTCTTTATGGATTTGGCCAAGCGTGATTTCTTCCTCGCGGCCGCTTTCCAGTGTATTACGCCTTTCTTCGCGGCTTTGTCTAAAGCGGAAGAAGCTTTCGCAACGCTTTCAGCGGTCTTGGTTTTGGCCACTTCTTTGGCAGCCAAACGAACGACTTTCTTTAAACCCGTATTAGCCGAATTTCTTTTTACGGACTGTCTCTGCGCTTTAAGCGCGCTCGTATGACGCCCAGTTTTTAATTTTGCCATGTTTAATTACCTCTTAAATAAGTATATATATTTTATATTTTTGTTGTATTTTATGCAATACTTTAGTATCCGCCCGCCGTAACGATAAAAGCCAAACGGGCGGAAACAAAATCCTACCTGCTGAAAAGCGCCAGTATAACGCCTTTGATTTGTATGGACGGTTCGCCCAAAGAACCGCTTTTAAAACCCATATCCGTCTCTATTATTTTATCCAAGGCTCGGCATAAAGCTTTAGAAGAAGGCATTATATACGCCTTGGCCGCCAAGCGCCCCTCCCACGGCATTAAACCCGCCGCCTGCTGCAAAGCCGCACCGGTAAGCCCCGCCTCGCTGAGCCTTTTTATCCTTAACATCTTTAAAGCGCAAGAACTTATCTTATTTAACACGCTTATCGGTTCTTCCCCGCCGTCAAGCAATTTCTGCGCCAGTTTAAGAGCTTCCCCCCGATTGCAGTCCAATACGGCATTGCTGAGCGCGAAGGGGTTTTCCTCTTTGTTTAGCCCCACGCAGGCCAAAATGTCTTCCTGCCCGACGGTTTTATCGGCCCGCTCCAAAAGGTAGAGCGAAAGTTTTTCCATTTCCATGCTCAAAGCCGAAAGATCCGCCCCAACTATATCCTGCAAAAGTATCAAAGCGACGGGGTCAATCTTCAAACCTTTATCGGAAAGATGCTCCTCTATCCAAGGGGCAAGCTGATTGCTCTTTAATTCGTCGAAGGATACTATCACGCAGCCATCCGAGCAGGATTCCTCCAAAATTTTATCCTTCTTAAACTTCTTGGCGTCGTTATGCATTATTATAAAGCAAGTGCTTTCCAAAGGATCGGAAAGATAATTGCATAATGCTTCCAGCGCCGCTTTTTTAAGCTTATCGGCATTATCCAAAATTATCAAACGTCTTTGGCTGAACACGGGCGCGGTAGCCGCCAAACTGAGCAAATCTCCGATATTGCATGAGGAAGCGTCCTCTTTCACATAATTAAAGTCGTCGGGCGCTATCAACAGACGGATTTTTTCCGCCGTTTCCTTTTTGCGATAGACATCCTCGCCCGTAAACAAATACGCGGGCGCTAAAACGCCTTTCTTTATATCCTTGGAAAATTGCGAAAAAGTTACTCTTCCCATTTATCTGGTTATCGTCGTCTGGTCTTTATTTACCTGCGCCCTTTGACGTATTTCGCTTCCTACGGAGCCAAAACCCTCTACCGTGCGCTTTACTATCATTTTGGAAAAATTCTTCCACAAATATTCCCTCGCCTGCTCTTCCGTCATACCGCCGGGCAAAGTGGAAGCCGAGTAAGTATATATTTGCTGCAAAGCGGGTTCTTCCCATACGGTTTTTTGCGTTTCCTTGTCTATGAAGCGCACCTTAAGCAATACTTCCATACGGTATACCGTCGGCACCAAGCGGGTGTCATATTGCACTGGCACGAGGATATATCTTAATATTTCGCCCGCCAATACGCCGTTGGCCTGCGATTCATTGGTAATATTGTAGCTTCCGTTGCGCAGGAATTCGTCCACCACTTCCATGGTAAGGCGGTCTTCCAAGGCAAATACTTCCGTACGGTTGATAAACGGACGGACGTGTATCTTGGTTATATGCTGGGGCATAATCTGCGCGTTGGGGCTGTAATACACGGGCGTATCCATCGGCGCGCAGCCAAACGCGAGTAAAAGAGTTAAAAAGACAAAATATTTTTTCATATCTCTCCTATGACGGCCGCGCCACTATGCTTACCATCTTGCCCGGCACGACTATTATTTTAATTATGTTCTGCCCCTTGAGCAGGTTTTGTATCTTCTCGGAGCCAAGCGCCGCTTTTTCGTGCGCCGCCTTATCGGAATCGGCTGAAAGTTTTACGCGGTCTTTTATCTTGCCGTTTATCTGTACGCCGATTTCTATTTGCTCTTCCAAAAGCAGCTCTTTATTATAAGAAGGCCACCGCTCGTTCAAGAGGAAAGTTTCATGTCCGGCGTTCTGCCATATCTCTTCCGTGATATGCGGCGCAAACGGGTGCAGAAGTTTAAGGAAAACCTCAAAGCTGTTCTCGTCAACTTCCTTGTATTTGCTTAACTCGTTGAAGTATATCATCAAAGCGGAAACCGCGGTATTGAAGCTGAAGCTTTCTATATCCTCGCTTACTTTCTTTACCGTTTTATGCTTTAAGATTTCAACTTCTTTGGGCAGTTTCGCGTCTTTTGAAACTTTCAAATCGTCCGCCCAAGAATATACCCTCTTAAGGAACCTCGATACGCCCTCTATACCGCGCATATCCCAAGGTTTGCTGGCGTCAAAGGGGCCCATAAACATTTCATAAGCCCTAAAAGCGTCGGCTCCGTATTCCTTTAGAATATCGTCGGGGTTGATTACGTTCTTTTTGGATTTGCTCATCTTCTCTATCATAGAGGTAAGTTTCGCGCCGTTGGCTTTGAGCTTCGGATTGGCGGGATCGGAGAAGTCTATTTCCTCGTAAGTATGGTAATTGCCGGCTTCGTCCCTGTAGGAAAAAGCCAAAATCATACCCTGATGTCTGAGTTTGGCGTAAGGCTCCTTGGTGTGCACCACGCCCAAATCGTAAAGCACCTTATGCCAAAATCTGGAATAGAGCAAGTGCAGTACGGCGTGTTCTGCTCCGCCGATATAGCAATCAACCGGGCCGTAAGCCTTTTCTATCTCTGGGTCTACCAAAGCGTTTTGGTTTTTATTGTCCATATACCTGAGATAATACCAGCAGGAACCCGCCCACTGCGGCATGGTATTGGTTTCGCGTTTGGCGGGCCCGCCGCAATGCGGGCAGGTGGTATTGACCCACTCGGTTATATTGGCCAAAGGCGATTCGCCTGTGCCGCTGGGCTCAAATTTTTCCACTTCGGGCAGCCTTAGCGGCAGTTCGCTTTCGGGCAAAGGCACGACGCCGCATTTTTCGCAATGTACTATCGGGATAGGCTCGCCCCAGTATCTCTGACGGGAGAAGACCCAATCGCGCAGGCGGTAAGTCGTCTTGGCTTTGCCAAAGCCCTTTTCCTGCATATATTTGATTATCGCGGCTTTGGACTGGGCCACCCTCATACCGTTTAAGAAATCGGAATTTATCAATTCCCCGTCGCCCGTAAACGCTTTTTCCGCTACGCCCTGCTCGCTCTTAATGACCTCTATAATATCCAAACCGAATTTTTTTGCGAAGGCATAGTCTCTGTCGTCATGCGCGGGCACCGCCATTATCGCGCCCGTACCGTAGCCGGTAAGAACGTAGTCGGCTATCCAGACGGGTATTTTTTTGCCGTTTAAAGGATTGACGGCGTAAGCGCCGGTAAAGACGCCCGTCTTTTCTTTTTCGGCGTCGGCCCTTTCAAATTCGTTTTTGGCGGCTGCTTCTTTACGATAAGCCTCAACCGCGGCTTTTTGCTCGGGCGAGGTTATCTTTTCCACCAATTCGTGCTCTGGCGCCAATACCATATAAGTCGCGCCGAAAAGCGTATCTGGCCTGGTGGTGAAAACCCTTATGGTTTCGGCCTTGCCCTCCACTTTAAAATCCACTTCCGCGCCTTCGCTCTTGCCTATCCAGTTGCGCTGCATCATCAAGGTGGAGGCGGGCCAATCCAGCCCTTCCAAATCCTCCAGCAGACGTTCGGCATAAGCGGTAATTTTCAACATCCATTGGCGCAAATTTTTCTTTTCTATCGGGGTTTGACAGCGTTCGCAGCGGCCGTTAAATACTTCCTCATTGGCTAGCCCCGTCTTGCAGGAGGGGCACCAGTTTATGGGGACGGTGCTCTGATATGCCAAACCTTTTTTGTAAAGCTGCAAAAATATCCATTGGGTCCACTTGTAATAATCGGGGGAAGTGGTATCTATTTCCCTGTCCCAGTCATAGGCCATGCCGAAAGATTTTATCTGTCTTCTAAAATTATCTATATTTTTCTGTGTGGTAATGCGCGGATGTACACCCGTCGCGATAGCGTAATTTTCCGCCGGAAGGCCGAAAGCGTCCCAACCCATAGGGTGCAGGACGTCATAACCGTTCATTCTCTTGTATCTGCTGACTATGTCCGAAGCCGTATAACCCTCCGGGTGCCCTACGTGGAGGCCTTGGCCCGAAGGATACGGGAACATATCCAAGCAATAAAACTTCTTGCCCGTTTTGGGTAAACGGGGCGCGGAGAAGAGTTTAGCTTTCTCCCACCTTTCCTGCTGTTTTTTATCTATTTCTTGAAAATTAGCTATCGCCATATCGTATTATTATACCATTATACGCGCATACTCGCGAGGAAAACCCTTCAAGAAAGCGTTTATTTGTCCATCAGCGCTTTATTGCGCAAAAGCCTGTGATAGCTTATGGCAAAGCGGTGCACCTCGTCCCTTATTTCCATAATGAGTTTAAGGGCGGGATCGCTTTTGTCGAGCCTTATGCTTTGGGATTGATGCGGAACGAAGATTTCCTCCTCCCGTTTGGCCAGGGATATGACTTTTATGTCCAGCCCCGCTTCTTTCACCGCTTCCAGCGCGAAGGAAAGCTGCCCCTTGCCGCCGTCTATCAGGAACAAATCGGGGCGATTGTGTTCGGGCAGTTGTTTTATCTGCTCTATGCGTCTTAAAACGCTTTCTTTCATCATAAGGAAGTCGTCGCCGCCCGTTTCCGGCAGTTCCGATTTTATTTTAAAGCGTCTGTAATGGGCTTTGTATTTTTCCCCGTCTACAAAGCAGACCATTCCGCCCACCGCCTGTCGGCCGTAGAGATGGGAATTGTCAAAGGCCTCTATATGGCGGATAATTTTATCGGAGCGCAAAATCTCGCTTAAGCGTTTAAGCTTATCGGCTGCGGCCATTTTCTTTTCCAGCTTATCGTCTTGGTAGCGGCTGACTTTTATACGCTCGCGCATATGGTCCATCGCGCGGGCGAAATCGCGGAATTTGGCGGCGCTTTCATAATCCATCTCTTTGGCGGCAATGCGCATTTGCTTTTGCGCCTCTTCCTTAAAAGCCGAATAATCGCCGCGCAAAAACATTGAAGCGCGCTCGGCTATTTTACGATATTGCTCATAGCTGATTTTCCCGCGGCATGGCGCCGGGCATTGATCGGTGTGGTAATATATGCAGGAAACAGATTTCTTCTCCGCCAAAGGTTTCGCCCTGCTGAAAGACCATTTACACGGCCTTAAAGGCGCGTATTTATCCTTCCACAGAAAATGCATCAACCGCTTTACATTGGATACCTTAGGATACGGGCCGAAATATTCCGCGCCGTCGGGCAATACCTTCCTGGTAAGCATAAGGCGCGGGTAATCTTCCTGCATGGTCAGCTTTATCCAAGGATAGGTTTTATCGTCCTTTAAAAGGCTGTTGAAAAACGGCTTGTACTTTTTTATCAGTTTGTTTTCCAATATCAAGGCGTCGCGTTCGCTCACGCAGACGATAAAATCTATCTTCGCTATCAGCGGGACAAGGCTGGGTATCTTCCAGCCGCGGCTATTCTCCGCGCCGCTCTGGAAGTACTGATGCACGCGGTTGTATATGTTTATCGCTTTACCCACATATATTACGGCGCCCGAGGCGTCTTTCATTATATAAACGCCAGGCTCCTTGGGTAAGAGATTTAAATTAAGTTCCGCCAAAATAGCCCCCGCAAATATTTCCAAAAAAGCTCGGCGCTGATATCGGCGCCGAGCCTTTCCTTCCTTAAAGCCTACTCGCAAGCGGACTATCCGCCCGCCGACATATCATATCCATTATACAAATATCCCGATAGGATACGCCTAAAGCAGTTTGCCCGCCAAATCGGCCAAGTTGCTGCGTTCAGTCTTGGTAAAGGTGATATGCCCGTAAGTCTTTTGTCCTTTAAAACGCTCCACCAAATAGGTAAGGCCGTTAGATTCCACATCCAAATACGGCGTGTCTATCTGATACGGGTCGCCCGTTACCACCACTTTCGTGCCCTCGCCCGCGCGGGAAAGTATGGTCTTTATCTCGTGCGGGGTAAGGTTTTGGGCGTCGTCCACTATCATATACTGCTTGGGCAGGGTGCGCCCGCGGATATGCGTGACGGAGGCCACTTCCAGTTTGCCGCTGGTCATAAGATAGCGCACTTCCTCTTCGCCGTCTTCGGGGTTCTTCTTATTGGCGAGGAAACTTAAATTATCGTGTATCGCGCCCATCCACGCTTCCAGTTTTTCTTCCATAGTGCCCGGTAAAAAGCCCAAATCCTTGCCGACGGGCACTATCGGGCGGCAGACCAAAAGGCGGCGGTAAGTTTCATCGTCAAAAGTTCTGTGAAGGCCCGTAGCCAAAGTGATAAGCGTCTTGCCCGTACCCGCCGTGCCGACCAGCGTCACGAGGTCTATCCTGTCGTCCAGCAAAAGCTCCATCGCGAAACGCTGCTCCTTGTTTAAAGGTTTTATCCCCCAAACGACAGGCTCCTGCGAATTAAGAAGTTTAAGCATATCGCCGTTAGGCGTAACGCGCCCTACGGCCGATTTCTTGCTGCCGTCATTGCTCTTTAAAATCAAAAACTCGTTAGGATAATACTCTCCCTGTTTGAGCGGAAGTTCCTTATTCCTATAAAACTCGTCTATTTTATCGGGCGATATTTCCACTTCCCTGCTGCCCATGTAAAGTTCGTTATACTTAACTTTGTCGGCATTATAATCCTGCGCGTCCACGCCGATGGCTTCCGCCTTTATTCTTAAGTTCGTATCTTTGGATACTATTATAACGGGCTTGCGGTTGCTCTTGGAGCTTTCCTTCTTATGATAAAAATAAGCGGTGTTTAAAATATCGTTGTCCGCTTTGTCAAAGGTAAAGCCGGTGGGCAAAATATTTTCTTTGGGGAATTCCACTTTCAAAGTGCCGCCGCCTTCCAGCTTGACGCCTTGGCCGAGTTTGCCTTTCTTCCTCAGTTCGTCCAAATGCCTGGAAACCAACCTCGCGTTCTTACCCCTTTCGTCGGCCAGCGTTTTAAAGTTATCCAGCTCCTCTATAACAATCATAGGTATAACGATATCGTTATCGGCGAATCTGTCAAGCGCCTGCGGATCGTGCAGAAGAACATTGGTGTCAATGATGTAGATTTTTTTCATTTATGAGCCTCCTCGGCGAAAATACCTTCCCTTAAACAAATTATAAACCGTAATTTTCCGCTTGTAAAGTGTTTCGCGCATATTGTAGCATATTGAAGATGAACAGATATCTTTGCATTCACGGACATTTTTACCAACCGCCGCGCGAGAACCCCTGGATAGACGAAATAGAAATACAGGAAAGCGCGCGGCCCTTCAAGAATTGGAACGAACGCATCAGCGCGGAATGCTACCACGCCAATGCCTACGCCAGGATATTTAACAATAAAGGGCAGATAAAAGACATTGTAAACAATTATTCAAAAATCAGCTTTAATTTCGGCCCTACTTTGCTATCCTGGCTTGAAAAACACGATAATGAAACTTACCAAGCCATTTTGCGGGCGGACGAAGAAAGCAAAGCCAATTTCGGCGGGCACGGCAGCGCGATAGCGCAAGTTTACAACCATATAATTATGCCTTTGGCCGATGACAGAGACAAGCTGACTCAAATAATTTGGGGGATAAAAGATTTTGAACTGCGTTTTAAAAGAAAGCCCGAAGGTATGTGGCTTGCCGAAACGGCGGTAAACACCAAGACATTGGAACTTTTAGCCGAGAACGACATCAAATTTACCATACTCGCGCCAAGCCAATGCGCCGCCATACGCAAAATAGGCGAAAAAGACTGGAAGAGCCAAAGCGGCGCTAAAGTTCCGCCAAGCAAACCTTATTGGTGCAATTTGCCATCGGGCAAGAAAATAGCTTTATTCTTCTATGACGGCCCGATATCGCAGGGCATAGCGTTTGGCGATACTTTGAAAAGCGGGGAAAAATTCGCGGCGCGCCTGCTGTCGGCTTTTCAACCCACAAGCGAGCCCCAGCTCGTACATATCGCCACCGACGGCGAAACTTACGGCCATCATCAAAAATTCGCCGAGATGGCTCTGTCTTACTGCATTGACTATATAGAACAAAACAAATTGGCCAATATGACCGTATACGGCCAGTATCTGGAAATGTTCCCGCCTCAAGAAGAAGCAAAAATATTTGAAAATACCGCCTGGAGCTGCTCCCACGGCGTCGGCCGCTGGGAAAACGACTGCGGCTGCAACAGCGGCGGCCATCCCGGCTGGAACCAACAGTGGCGCAACCCCCTAAGAAAAGCCCTGGACTTCGTAAGAGACTCCTTGCGCCAAACTTTCGAACAGAAAGGCCCTCTTTACTTTAAGGACATTTGGGCCGCCCGCAACGCTTATATAGAGGTAATAGAAAACAGGAATAAAGCTGAGGATTTCCTTAAACGACACGGAACCGAACAGGCTTTGCAGGAGGCCTCAAACGCGCTGAAACTTATGGAAATGCAGAGAAACACCCTGCTGATGTACACCAGCTGCGGATGGTTCTTTGACGAAATTTCCGGCATAGAAACCGTACAAATAATGGCTTACGCGAAGATGGCGATAGCCTACAACAAGGCGCTCAGCGGGCAGGATATAGAGGAAGAATTTATAAACAAACTCGCTCTTGCGCCAAGCAATATAAAAACCTTTGGTGACGGAGCCAGCGTATATAAAGCTTTGGTTATTCCTTTGCAGGTGGATATGAGAAAAGCGGCGATAAACTACGCCATTTCCTATCTGCTGGACGAAATGCTCTTCGGCGATTCCATTTATTCCTATAATATCAGCAATCACAAAGCCGAAGTTACAAGACAAGGCAAAGCCAAATTGGTTACGGGATACGGGGTGTTTACCTCACGCCTTACTTTGGACAGCCGCTCGATAAGCTTCGCCGTACTGCATACCGAAGGCGACGACATTACTGCGGGCGCAATCTACGGGCAGACGGATAATCTGGAGCAAATCAAAGAGGCTTTCATCTTCGGCGACATAGAAAACTGCAAAGCCTTGATAAAAGCATCTTTTGTAGACGTAATGAGCATTAAAGATTTGCTGAAAGGCAAGCAGGGGCAGATACTGGCGCAAGCGGTTGAGAACTCCAAAAAAAGGATTCGCAACTCTTACTCCACCTTGTTCGAGCGGGAGAAGGATATCTTCAATTATCTCTACCGTTTGAATTTGCCTATACCTGATTTATTCGTAAATTTGGCGGCTTTCGCGATAAACCAAAACATCAAAACGGAACTTAAAAAAGACCCCGTCAATACCGCCAAAATATCGGAATTGCTTAACTACTTCGACAAAATGCCCGGCAAATTAGAAAAGAACGGCATAAATAAGATACTTACGAAAAAGCTCAAATTAATGACGGAATCTTTCAACGCCGATCCGATTGACCTTACGAAAAGCTCCAAAATGATAGAGCTGTTATCTTTTGCGGAGATGTTCAATTTCCCGATAGATTTGTCTTTCGCGCAGAATACGGTATTTTCCGTCTATAAAAATTTACCGGAACATATCAAGCAGAACCAGTTGATAAAGGTTTTATGCCTGAAACTGAACTTAAATTTAGATTAGGAGAGTGAAAAATGCCAAATCCTTCATTGCCACGCCAGACGGGCACAAGACAAAGCCCGCAGGAAAGAGTAAAAAACTTTAACGAAGTCGCCCAAGGCCTGGATAAAGAACACGCCCTTGAGGAAGCTTCCCGCTGTTTAAACTGCAAGAATCCGCGCTGTCAGGCGGCATGCCCGGTAAACGTGCAGATACCTTCCTTCATACAGCTTTTATTGAAAAACGACGTTAAAGGGGCTGTTTCCAAAATTATGGAAACGAGTCTCTTGCCCGCGGTATGCGGACGCGTCTGCCCGCAGGAAAAATACTGCGAAGGCGCCTGCGTTTTAAGAGAAAAATTCGGATCCGTCGCCGTCGGCCTTCTTGAAAGATACACCGCCGACGCCGCCCGCAAACAAGGTTTGGTCACGCCCCCCGCCCCCGCAAAAGATACCGGCTTTAAAGTGGCCTGCGTAGGTTCCGGACCTTCCTCTTTGGCCTGCGCGGCCGAACTTAAAAGAAGAGGACACGACGTCACCGTCTATGAAGCCCTGCACGATTTCGGCGGGGTGTTAAGATACGGGATACCCTCTTTCAGACTCCCCAGGGAAATCATCAGCGAGGAAGTAAAAACCGTAAAGGCTATGGGCGTAAAATTTGAGCAAGACGTCCTTATCGGCTCTGTAATCAGCATTGAGGAACTCCTTAAAGATTTTGACGCCGTCTATATCGGCAGCGGCGCGGGCCTGCCCACAATGGCGGGCGTACCCGGCGAAAACGCCGTCGGAGTATACAGCGCCAACGAATTTTTGACAAGAATAAACTTGGTCAAAGCCTATGAGTTCCCGAAAGCGGACACTCCAGTAAAATTGGGCAAACACGTAATAGTTTTGGGCGGAGGCAACAGCGCCATGGACGCGGCGCGCTGCGCAAGAAGACTAAACCCCGAAAGCGTAACCGTCGTATACAGACGCAGCCGCGCGGAAATGCCCGCCCGCGAGGAAGAAGTGGAAAACGCTATGGAAGAAGGCGTCAAATTCGAATTTCTTACCATACAAAAAGAAATCCTTACCAATGAGCAGGGCCACGTCATAGGGCTTAAATGCCTTAAAGCCGAACTCGGCGAACCCGACGCCAAAGGCAGAAGACGCCCCGTCCCCGTAGAAGGTTCCGATTTCGTAATAGAGGCCGACAGTATAATAGTAGCCATAGGCCAAAAACCTAATCCGATTATCCCCAAAACCACGCCGGGCCTTAAAATGACCGACCGCGGCACCCTGGAGCTGGAAGCCGACGGCCAAAGCAGTATAAAAGGCGTATTCGGCGGGGGCGACATCACAAGAGGTGGCGCAACCGTACTGTTGGCTATGAAAGACGGCCTTGAAGCGGCTGCCAAGATAAGCCAATATCTTTCCGACAAAGAACCTAAAGGCGGTAAATAATATGGAAAAATATACTATCGTAAATAAAAGAAACATATCCGATACAATCTGCGAGTTTGAAATATATCAGCCTTTGATAGCTTCAAAAGCAAAGGCGGGGCAGTTCATAATTTTACGGGGCGAGGAGCTTGGCGAACGCATACCCGTAACCTTAGTCGACTGGAACGCCGAAAAGGGAACTATAAAAGCCATTATTCAAGCCATCGGCAAATCTACTTTGATGTTCAACAATCTAAAGCAGGGCGACAGATTTTTGACGGTAGCGGGCCCGCTTGGCACCGCGCTTGAGATAAAAAAATACGGCACCGTAGCGGTAGTGGGCGGAGGCGTGGGCATAGCCGAGATACTGCCCATCGCCAAAGCTTTCAAAGAAGCTGGCAACAGGATAGTATCCATCTTGGGCGCGCGCACTAAAAATCTTTTGATACTTGAAGAGGAAATGAAAGCGATATCCGATGTTATCGTAGTCGCTACCGATGACGGCAGTTACGGCCAGAAAGGTTTGGTTACCGACGCTTTAAAAACTTTACACGACGCGGGCGAAAAGATAGACGCGGGCTTTATAATCGGCCCTATACCGATGATGAAATTCACCGCTAAACTGATGAAAGAGCTTGGGATAAAACCCTTTGCCTCTTTAAACCCGATTATGCTTGACGGTACGGGCATGTGCGGCTGCTGCAGAGTGATAGTCGACGGCGAGACAAAATTCGCCTGCGTCGACGGCCCGATGTTTGAAGCTTCAAATATTGATTTTGATAATCTTATGAAACGCACCAGCGAATATAAGCCAGAAGAAAAACAATCGCTTGAGCTTTACGAACGCGACCACAAATGCAAAATAGGTTTACATTAAACGCTGAAATAGCTAATACAAAAGCCCCCGCTTTTTGCGGGGGCTTTTTAAAGAGCATTTCCTTAAAGAGGTATATTGCCTTTTTGAGGATTATTCTTGGGATCTCTCTTATTCTTTAGTATCCTAAGCGCCCTTATAATGCGCTGGCGCGCGCTGGAAGGCTCGATAACCTCATCGATAGAACCTGTCGAGGCCGTCTGATAAGGAGAGGCGAATTTCTCCGCATATTCTTTTGTCAGACGTTCTTTTATTTCTTCCACTTTCTCTTTGGGGGCGGATTTAATTTCTTTTGAATATAGTATTTCTATCGCTCCTCTTGGGCCCATCACCGCTATTTCCGCCGAAGGCAAAGCGAAGTTAAAATCGCCCCTTAAATATTTGGAGCTCATCGCTATATACGCCCCGCCGTAGGCCTTTCTTAAAACCAAAGTAATCTTAGGGACGCTTGCTTCGGAATAGGCATAAAGCAATTTGGCGCCGTGCCTGATAATGCCGCCGTGCTCCTGTTCCACGCCGGGCAAATAGCCACCGATGTCCACCAAAGTAAGTATCGGGATATTAAACGCGTTTAAGAACCTTACAAAGCGCGCCGCTTTATCGCTGGCGTGCAAGTCCAAAGCGCCGCCCAAATGGTCGGAATTATTGGCTACCACGCCGACCACTTCCCCGCCCATGCGTATAAAACCGACTACCACGTTTTTGGCGAAATCGCGGTGTATCTCGAAAAACTTATTTTCGTCGGCAAGCTCCCATATCACATGCTGTATTCTAAAGGGCATTTTCGGGTTCATTCCGGCAACCTTTTCCAAGAAAGGGGTTTTTCTGTCGGGCGAATCTATCGTGCTGGTGCTGAGAGATTTCTCAAAACAGTTCTGCGGCAGGAAGGTAAGCAAATCTCTAACTTGCCTAAAACAATCCTGCTCGCTGTTGGCTACCATATGGCATACTCCGCTCTTTTGGCTGTGCGCTTTGCTGCCGCCTAAAGTATCAAAGTCTACGTCCTCGCCCGTGGCCGACTTGACGACCCCCGGCCCCGTAACGAACATATGGCTTATACCGTCGACCATAAAGATATAGTCCGTCAAAGCGGGCGAATATACCGCCCCGCCGGCGCAGGGGCCCAAAATAACCGAAATCTGCGGTATCACGCCGGAGGCTTTTACGTTCCTGTAAAATATTTCACCGTAACCGTCCAGACTGTCTACGCCTTCCTGTATTCTGGCGCCGCCGCTGTCCAAAAGCCCGATGACGGGTATTTTGGCTTCAAGCGCCAAATCCATTATATAGGCTATTTTTTGCGCGTGCGCCAGCCCCAAAGAGCCGCCCAGCTGCGTAAAATCCTGCGCGAATATCGCCACCTCTCGCCCGTTTATTCTGCCAAAACCGGTTATTACGCCGTCGCCTTTCAAATCTTTATCTTTTATCCCGAAATCCGTACATCTGGATTTGGCCAAAGTGCGTATTTCAAAAAAACTGTTCTCGTCCAAAAGATATTGCAGCCTTTCACGCGCGGTAAATTTGCCCTTCTTCTTTTGAGCCTCCACTTTATCGGCGGGGCTGGTGCGCGCCGCCTCGATATTCTTACGGAAAATCTTTATGCTTTGCGCCACTTCCTCTTTATGGGCTTTCGCCTCTTTTGGCGCCAAGTCTTTTACGCCCGAGTTTTTAGTTTCCTTCTTCGCTGATTCTTCCATAAAAACCTCTCTATAAAAGCGGAGCCTCGCTGGCTATCGCGAGCTTATAGCCCCCGTCTAAATCTTTAATGTCTATTTGGATTTTAGGGCTGCCCAGCCTTGCCCATAAATCCAAGGCTCTGCCGTAAAACTGCAGATGTCCGTTTATAAATCTTATGTCCCTGGTATCCAGAGAAAGCCCCACTCCCATAAACTTAAGCACGGCCTCTTTCTTCGCCCAGAGTTCCGTAAGGAAAACGGCGGCAGTAGAGGAAAGTTCCTCCTCCCCGAAACTTTGCTTCATCCATGCGGTGCCGCGCGGCTCTATCACTTCCATATCTACGCCTATGCCCATACCGGCCGTAGCTATCGCCGCGGCGGCGAAATCGCCGCAGTGCGTTATCGATACCGGCATACTGCTGCCCCCGGGCACGCCCAACATCGGCTGGCCGGAAGCGCGGTTTGCCACCTCTATCCGCTTGATGTCAAAAATGAAAAAGCCGCTGGCAAGTTTTTTTAAAGCGTACCGCCCGCCCAGCCATTCGCGGCGGCGCTTTTCCACTTTAAAACCGTTATAGGTCTTTAGCTCCCTTGGGCTTAGAAAATCCTCCGCTGGCGGGAGTTTATCCAACTCCACTATTTTAAGTTTATAGCTCATTTAAATCTCCGCGCTTAAGCAAAATTCCGTCCGAAACGGGCTGAGTCCGTTTTACTGTCCTATCATTTGATAATCGGAAAGTTCTATCCACAGCTTGCCGTTCTCGTCGAAGACGAAGCCGTCGTACATGCTCTTTCCTTCTATATTTTTGCCGGTAAACACCGCCAAAGTATATAGTTTGTTGGGCGCCTCGCCTTTGCCGTGTATGTAAACCTTGCCGATCGAATCGGGCAAAGTCATACGATTTTCTATCGCCAAATCGCGGTATCCGCAAGTCTGGAAACACGCTTCTATAAGCATAGGATAGGCGATAAGATGTTTCGGCCCGTCGTGGAACAACACCTGTGATGGCTTTTCGTATATACCCAACACGGCATTTTCGTCAAGTTTCATTATTCCGCCCAAAACCTGAAAAGAAGGCCCGTGGAAATATTTGGAGTATATCTCTTCCTTGCTTACGGCCATTTCCCCGCCGCCCAAATTGACCTTGTCCTTATATTGATTCCACTTGCTTTCGAAATGCTCCAAAACTCTGGCGGTAAAATGGCGGCGCGTGCTGCCCATTTTTACGCCTTTGCTGTTTATGAAATCCGATTCGATTTCCATAAATACTTTCCCGCTGTCGTTTACGCCTTTGATGCGTACGGCTTGGGGGCGGCGCCTTAGAAGTTTTATCGGCAAGTAGAAATGCACGTCTTCCAATCCTTGCGGAGTTCTACCTTCGAGCAGAGAAGCCGTTTCCATAAAAGTTTCTATACCCATAACGCCCGGCACATAGGGAGTGCCCGCTATCGCGTGGTCTGAAAGAAAGGGATATTCCGCGTTAAAAGTGTTTTCCGCCGCTATTTCTTTACCCGCGGCGAGACTTTTTACTTCTCCCAAGAAAAAGTTTTCCGTTTCGTTTTGCGGCTGTTTTACGGCCTGGGCGGGTTCCTCCATAGCGGCGGGCGCGCCGCCCTGCGCATTTCCGCCGGAGGGGGTGCCGCCCCCCTCCTCGGGTTCTTCTTCAAGAATGAAAGGATCGTTTATCCTTATTTGTTTATCCCAGTCCAAACTGCCCAAATCATCGGTGAGGACTATCTCCGGCACGCGGCCGTAGACGATTTCGTTAAGGAATATCTGCATACCGTCGTAAGGATCCACAAACTTTAAGCCCTGCGAGGTCAAAAATTCCACCACGCCCGGCCTGACCCCCATGCCCACGCTGGCGTAAGCGCTCATATCAACGCTTAGCGCCCTCTGTCCTTGATTTTGCAGGGAAATGCAAAGTTTGGCCAAGAAATCGTTAGCGCTTGCGTAGTCGCTTTGGCCCAAGTTTCCGTATTTGCCCGCTATCGAAGAGGCGAAAGCGTAGAACCCCGTATCCTTGACAAAGTTCAAAGACACAAAAGCCGCGGCGCTGGTCGCCTTGATGTCGAAGGTTCTGTAATATTCATCGGTGGTTTTATCCGTGAACAGTTTGGATCTTTCAAAACCGGCGAAATGAATCAACCCGTCCACTTTGCCGTATTTGGCCTTGATGCGAGTGACGACGTCCTTCATCATGCTGCCGTTGGTAACGTCGCACTGATAGTAGTCCACGTCGCCGCCCAAGGCTTTTATCTTCTGCATATTTTTGTAGAGAGTTATGGAATCTTTCACCTTTCCGAACGCCCTTTCAAGCATTATGGGGGTAGCGCGTACGGTTTTGTCGGCCTTCATTTCAAGCCACATTTTATTCTTCAATTCTTTAAGCTCGGCTTCGTTAAGGGTGGCCCAATACGGCGTTTTGTCGGTAAGTTCGATAATATCGAGTATCAATACTCTTGCTTTATACTGGGAAGCCAATTTCTGCGAAAGTATCGCCCCCAATCCTCTGCCCGCGCCGGTAAACGCTACCGTCTTGCCAGTCAAGTCCATATGCTTTTTGCTCATATTGAGCTTCCTGGGCAGGGAGAACATCGTACTCCTCTTACCTTGATAGTAGCTTATCATGGCTCTGTCATCGCCTTTAAGAAGTTCGTATACCGTCTTTTCGGCCATATACTCGGCTTCCGCGGTAGGCTCAAAGTCCATAATCTTGGTAAATACGCCGCCTATTTCATAGAAGTCTTTCCTCAGGCAGGTAGCCGCGCCGCAGACGGAACCTATCGTCGGGCTGATAGCCTCTTTAGTTTTATAGGCAAAAGCGCCGTCGACTTT
Source organism: uncultured Elusimicrobiales bacterium (assembly GCA_944324675.1). Lineage (GTDB taxonomy): Bacteria > Elusimicrobiota > Elusimicrobia > Elusimicrobiales > Elusimicrobiaceae > Proelusimicrobium. The sequence continues at coordinate 255,357 of CALUXE010000001.1, forward strand.
AAACACCACCGACAAGAAAGTATCCGCGTCGTCGCGTTTTGACATATCCTTAACAAAAGTCTTGCAAGCCATAAACAGAGGCATAAGGAATTTGGTCAAATCCGCATGCGGATTGATCTTCTTGTCAAATTTCTTAATTGAACAAGGCAGCAGATATACTATACCTTGCACTTGGCCGGGGTTTTCTTTAGAGTATTGCTCCAATGCGGCGGTGGTTTCCTCAAGGCTGTCCCAGTTGACTATCGTAGTATTTTTGCTGCGCGTTTTAAGAGTGGTAAAGATGTGCGTCTTTACGCCCTGCGCCTTAAAAGCGTCTACATAAGCTCTGGTCAGAGCCGCGCTGTCGGAGAATATCAATACCGTCCTGTCCGCCGAAAGCCTGCGATTGGCTTCCGCCGATAAAGGCGCGTCCACTAAAGTCGGAACAAAGCGGAGTTTCTTGTTATGGGAATCTTCGCCTTCATACTGTTTGGGCTCGCTCGGCGCCGCCACGGGAGCAGGCTGAACAACAGGGGCTGAGGGCTGTACCGGTTGTATGGGTTGTACAGGCTGTACAGCGGGAGCCGCTACCGCTTGTACAGGCGCGGACGCAGGCTGTACGGCTGAAGCCGCTTGCGCAGGGGCGGACGCCGCTGACGCGCTTAAAGCATAGTTGATACAATGTCTTATAGTCGGGTAATCTTTAAGCTGTACGCCTTCGGCTTGAGGCAGATTATACATCTCCCTCATAGCGGCGAACAGTTCCGCCTGTTTTACCGTATCTATGCCCAAATCCGCCTCCATATCGAGGTCGAGCTCAAGCATATCTTTCGGATATCCCGTCTTCTCGGCTATTAAATTTACTATCTCTTCCGTTACCGAGGCCTCGTCAAGTTTCTTGGCGGGCGCCGCCACGGGAGCAGGCTGAACAACAGGGGCTGAGGGCTGTGCCGGCTGTACGGGTTGTACAGGCTGTACAACGGGAGCCGCTACCGTTTGTACGGGAGCCGCTTGCGCAGGTGCGGACGCCGCTGACGCGCTTAAAGCATAGTTAATACAATGCCTTATAGTCGGGTAATCCTTAAGCTGTACGCCTTCGGCTTGAGGCAGATTATACATCTCCCTCATAGCGGCGAACAGTTCCGCCTGTTTTACCGTATCTATGCCCAAATCCGCCTCCATATCGAGGTCGAGCTCAAGCATATCTTTCGGATATCCCGTCTTCTCGGCTATTAAATTTACTATCTCTTCCGTTACCGAGGCCTCGTCAAGTTTCTTGGCGGGCGCCGCCACGGGAGCAGGCTGAACAACAGGGGCTGAGGGCTGTACCGGTTGTATGGGTTGTACAGGCTGTACAACGGGAGCTGCTACCGTTTGTACAGGCGCGGACGCAGGCTGTACGGCTGGAGCCGCTTGCGCAGGGGCGGACGCCGCTGACGCGCTTAAAGCATAGTTGATACAATGCCTTATAGTCGGGTAATCCTTAAGCTGTACGCCTTCGGCTTGAGGCAGATTATACATCTCCCTCATAGC
>CALUXE010000002.1 GCA_944324675.1 uncultured Elusimicrobiales bacterium
CCAAGATAGACAAAAAGACGTATTATAAAGCACTTGCCTTGCAGATACGGGAATATATGAGGGTAAATAACCTTTCCCAGCGGGAATGTGCCGTGGCCCTTGGCATGAGCCCCGCCCGCGTGAGCCAGATTCTCGCTTTACTTTGAATTAGGTTTGACTTGTGGAGGAATACAGAATATTTGATGCTCAGCCAAGGCTTGTCTTAGTTCTTCTTTTTCAAAACCTTCTAGATTTATATTGATTAGTTTTAAATTTAAATGTTGTTCCAAAAACGCAATATCCTCCAGTACTGTTAACATACTTTTGATTGCATCATCAATATCCAGTTGTAAATTGCGTAAATTATCTGGAAGAACAGATAATAACCCCTGCAAATTTTTAGGTCCTTCTTTTAAGATTTCATTGAAAAAATTGAGTTTAGCATACACATGGAGTATGTAGGTTTTTGCTTGCAAGACATTAACTATAAAAGCATGACGGCTTTCGCTTAATAGGGCATAATCTTGCGGTTCAAATTTGGAATAAGTGTCATAAAAGGCAATTCCTGCAAAAAGGTGTTTTTTGTCTTCGCTAGTGATGTTGTTATAATTTTGCATATGCTTTCTTTTGGATATAACATTGTTGCGAAACATTAGGAAATCTTTTATGGCGTAAATAAATAAAGACCGCAGATAAATTAGTTTGCTTTCGTTCTGTTTCTTTTCGGCTATTTTCTCTGCTCGGTATGACCCAAAAAACCAAGTTAACCATAAAATTAATAGTGGAATGATAATGGCACCGCAGGCTGGAATAATAATTTCGCTCCAGCCTTGCCAAGTAGTAAAAAGAGTTTTAATTAAGTTAATCATATTCCTCATCATACAAAATTAAATTCTGGGCAGTTAAATGAAGGGCAAAAGGAGACAAAGATACCTTTTGCCCTTGCTTTTGGGCCCAAAATGCGCCGTAGGAAAAAGTATCCGTTTACCCTGGAGCGTCCCAAAGTAAAAAATCCCCGACGATAGTCGGGGATAAACAAGCTAAAAAGGCATTAAAAAATCCCACCAAAGGTTCGATGGGAGTAAATATGGGGTGGATGACGAGATTTGAACCCGCGACCTCCGCTTCCACAGAGCGGCGCTCTAACCAGCTGAGCTACATCCACCATAAATCTTCTTAACGCCTTATGCCCCAATACTACTTGAGATATTTCTCGCTCAATGCGCTAAACTGCTAAGGCGTTTATGTCAATGTCTTTCAATTCTATCATTTTGCGTAGCCGCCTGGCAAGATTTCCCCCAAAATAAACGCTAGATAGTCATTTGCCGATTACTAATCCCGACACAGGCTATCTTAGGCTTCTTACCAATTCTCGGCGTGTACTTTCGCGGGGTCAAAACGATCTTCTTTCCCTTTTTCCTCGTCGCCGTAGCCAAGTACGACTATACCGACAGGCACTATATTTTCAGGGAGAGAAAACTCCTTCGCAATCCCTTCCGCTCTTTCCTTATTGGGATATACACCCAGCCATACGCTGCCAAGCCCCAAGTCTTTCGCCGTCAAAAGCATATTCTGTATGGCCGCGGCGCAATCCTGCTGGAAGAAAGCCGTGCTTTCCTGTGTATCGGCGCATACTATTACGGCGCACGGCGCCGTTTGGAGCATTATGGAATAGGGGTGCGCGTTCATTATCTTTTGTTTACCTTCTTGCGTTTGTACGGTGATAAAGCGCCAGCCTTGCATATTTCTGGCGGTGGGGGCGCTCATTGCGGCTTTTAAAATTAAAGTCAGTTTTTCCGCTTCAAGAGGTTTGTTTAAATATTTGCGGATACTTCTTCTGCCGAAAATAGTTTCCCGGGTTTCCATGGTTATTTTCTCCTTAGAATCTTCTCTTTAAAGAACTTGGCCAAGCCGCCTTTCGCGGTTTCGCGGTAGTCGCTGTTCATATCCTTGCCTGTTTGCATCATTGTGGCTAAAATATCGTCATAGGATACGCGGTTGTCGTCGTCTGAAGCTATCGCGTAGGTGGCGCAGTCTATCGCGCGGCTGGCGGCGAGGGCGTTTCTTTCTATACAAGGGATTTGCACCAAGCCGTCTACCGGGTCGCAAGTAAGGCCCAAATGATGTTCAAGCCCCATTTCCGCCGCGTATTCTATCTGGCGGTTATTGCCGCCTTCAAGTTGGCAGGCCGCTGCGGCCGCCATAGCGCAGGCCACTCCCACTTCCCCTTGGCAGCCCACTTCCGCACCGGATATGGAGGCATTGGCCTTGGCCAAATTGCCCACAAGCCCCGCCGTAGCCATTGCGCGGAGTATGGGGGTATCGTCCAATTCGTAAATTTCTTTGGTTATTCTGAGTACTGCCGGCAATACTCCGCAGGATCCGCAAGTAGGCGCGGTAACCACCACTCCGCCGCTTGCGTTTTCTTCGGAGCAGGCCAACGCGTAGGAAAACAATTTATGCATACGTCTTACGTATCTTGGCGAGGTATCCGATATTTTAAAATATCTTCTGGCTTTTCTTTCCAGCTGGAGGCTTCCGGGGAGGACTTCCCATTTCTTCACGCCGGTGTCTATCGTTCTCTGCATTTGCTTCCACATATTCAGCAAATAATCCCAAATTTCGGGGCCTTCCACTTCCTCGACATATTCCCACAGGCTCATCTTTCGTTTTTTGCAGTATTGGTTTATATCCTGCATGGTTTTGAGAGGATAAATCGTTTTTGGCGGATTATCAAAGTCTTTATCGTCTTTAATGTCGCCGCCTCCTACGCTGTAAACCAGCCAGGAATCCAGGATATTGTCCTTTTCGTTCAGGGCCTCGAATTTGAGCGCGTTTGGATGTTTTGGCATAAAAGTATTTTCTTCCCAGACGAGCGATACCGGTTTTGGTTCCAAGCCGGAAGTTACGGCGAAATCGGTCAAATGGCCTTTCCCGGTAAGCGCGAGCGAGCCGTAAAGATAAACTCTAAAGCTGTGGGCCGACGGGTTTTTCTTGTTGAAAATTTCGGCGGCTTTTCTTGGCCCCATAGTATGGCTGCTTGAGGGGCCCATACCTACTTTAAACAGTTCTTTTAATGTCTGCATATAAAAATGTTACTATATATTTTAAGATTATGAGCATTATTGATATTATACTTATAACGCTGAGCCTTTCAATAGACAATTTTGCCGTAAGCGCGGCCAGCTCCTGCGGCGGGAAGGGGTGTTCGTCGGTGCACATTTTTAAAGTTGCCGGCTCTTTTTGCGCGATGGGGCTTTTGTTTCTGTTTTGCGGGTATTTTGGCGGGGTGAAATTATTGGGCTATATCAGCAGTTGGGATCATATAGTCGGGCCTTTGATTTTATTTTATATAGGCGGTAAAATGATAAAGGGCGCTCTTGCCGAGCGCGGGGGCGCCGCAGACAGTTGCCAAAGGTTCGATATGCGCGGTCTAAAGGTATTGTTTGCATTAGCCTTGGCTACGAATATAGACGTTTTGGCGGCGGGTGTATCGATGGCGGCTTTTGAGGTTGACATAGCTGCTGCGGCATTATTTTTGGCTTTATTTGTATGTTTGGCCGTTATTTTGGGTTTTACGATCGGCTCCAGGCTTGGGCGGCGCTTTGGCGGCAGGGTGGAGGCAATAGGGGGGCTGGTGCTGATTGGGCTTAGCGTAAAGATTTTTTTGGAAGGATGAAAAGTTGTTTAAAAACGGCAATTTAATGTAAAATCTTGGTATACATTATGGTAGAATAAAATATAGGATATATATATGGGAATAATATCGTTAACGTTAATATTGTTGTGTATATCGACCGGCTGTTTCGCCATAGGCGTTACGTCCGGGAGCAAGCTGGGAAGCTGCTATAAATCTTCTGTAGCTTTGAAGACGACCTTGGTATTCGTCGTTACCAGTATTTTGGCCATATCTTTAAGTTTCATTCTCGGCAAGCTGCTTTATGACAGCGTTATTCACGTATCGCAATGGATAGCTTTCGCGATGTTCTTTTTGATAGGAGTGCGGCTTCTTATGGAGTCTGTCGAGAAATCTCCGAGTCTTAACTATACGGATATAGTTCAAAGTTCATATTTGATAAGAGTAGCGGTGCAAGCCAGCATAGATGCGTTTATGTTTGGTTTCGTGTTGGCCTTGATAGCGCCCAGGTATCTTTTGGGGGCTTTATTTTTATCGGCTTTATTTACTTTTTTGGCGACAGTTTTGGGTCTTTCGCACGGGCATAGCTTTACCAAGACGGTTTTGGGCAACAGATTACAGCTTGTAGCCGGGATAATAATGATAATAATGGCCGTTAAGTTTATCATAGTGGCTAACGGATAAAGTAAGGCCGCCGATCATATTTGAAAAACGCTGCCCGTTTGCAGCGTTTTTTGTAGCAGGGATACTATTTTAGCGAGGAATTTTGTTATGGAATATAATCCGCCCATAAAAAAGGTGCTTATCAGCGGGGAAGAGATAGATAAAAGGGTAAAGGAACTTGCCGATAAGATTTCCGAAGATTATAAAGGGAAGACGCCGATAATAGTCGGGATATTGAGAGGGTCTGTTTTATTCTTCTCCAACTTGGTAAAGAATTTAAGCATAGACTGCAATTTGGATTTTATGTGTTTGGCGTCGTACAGCGGTACGGAGAGCAGCGGAAAGGTTCGCTTTATTTTGGATATGCGCGAAGACATAAAAGGGCGCGACGTAATCATAGTGGAAGACATTGTCGATACGGGTATAACGGGGCAGTATCTCCTTGATTTGCTTAAGACTAGGAATCCCTCCTCGGTGGAGATCTGCTCGCTGTTGGATAAGCCTTCCAACCGCCAGCTTGAGATAAAGCCGAAGTACGTCGGTTTTGAGATAGAGAACGAATTTGTAATAGGTTACGGTCTGGACTATAACGAACTGTACCGCAACTTACCTTATATAGGAGTGTTTGATGAAACAAAGAAATAACAAAAAGCTGCCCGGCATACCGTTAAGGCAGATACTGCTGTGGATCTTGACTTTTATAATAGTCGTAAGCATATATTCCAAAATGGGGCAGAACCAAGCTGTCAAAGAGATAGATTATTCCGATTTCAAAGCGAAGGTGACAAACGGGGATATATTATCGGTAACGATAACGCCCGATATGGTTACCGGTACATTTAAAGACAATGGCAAAGAATCGAAATTTCAGACTATAAAAGTAGAAGATAAAGATTTAGTGCCGGAATTGGTAAACGCAAAAATTCCGTTTAAAGCTCAAGCCGACAACAGCTGGATATACAGCGTTTTATTCAATATAGGCATGGTGCTTTTATTCGTATTTGCGTGGTGGTTTTTGTTTATAAGGCCTCAGCGCAACGACGGCAGAAGCGCTTTAAACTTTGCCAAGAGCAAGGCGAAAATGCAGGACCCTTCCAAGCAGGAGGTTACGTTTAAGGACGTCGCCGGCTGCGACGAGGCGAAGGAAGAAATGCAGGACATAATAAAATTTTTGAAAAACCCCAAAAAGTTCCAAACTTTAGGTGCGAAACTGCCCAAAGGCATATTGCTTTACGGCGCGCCGGGTACGGGAAAGACTTTGCTTGCCAAAGCGGTCGCGGGCGAAGCGAAGGTGGCGTTTTTCTCCGCTTCTGCTTCGGAATTTGTGGAGATGTTCGTCGGCGTCGGCGCCGCGCGCGTGAGGGATTTATTCAATAATGCCAAGAATAATGCTCCCGCGATCATTTTTATTGACGAGCTTGACGCCGTCGGGCGCCGCCGTTTTGCCGGCATAGGAGGCGGACACGACGAAAGGGAGCAAACTTTAAACCAGCTCTTGATAGAACTTGACGGTTTTGAAAGCAAACAGGGCATAATTTTGATGGGCTCTACGAACCGCCCCGATGTATTAGACCCGGCTTTAACCCGCCCCGGCAGATTTGACAGACACATCAATGTCCCCGCCCCTGATATGCAAGGGCGCAAGGAGATACTGGAAGTACACGCCAAGAAGGTCAAAATGGGTAAAGACGTAGACTTGGGCGTAATAGCCAAGAGCACGCCGGGTTTTGTGGGCGCGGATTTGGCCAATGTGATAAACGAGGCGGCGATTTTAGCCGCGCGCGCCGATAAACCGGCGGTGGAAACCGACGATATAGAAGAAGCTGTTGAGAGAGTAATGGCGGGCCCGCAGAGAAAGAGCCGCGTCATCTCCGAACACGAGAAGCGCGTAATAGCGGCGCACGAGGCGGGCCATACGGTAGTGGCCAAACACTCCAAGCACAGCGATCCTGTGCATAAAGTTTCCATAATACCCAGGGGCCCGGCATTGGGGTATACGATGCAGCTTCCCTTGGAAGACAAGTATCTTACCACCAAGAGCGAGATTTTGGACAAACTGACGATATTGCTGGGCGGCCGCGCGGCGGAGGAAATTTTGTTTGACGAAATAACCACCGGCGCGCATGACGATTTGTCGCGCACTACGGCCTATGCCAGGAAAATGGTGGCGGAGCTCGGTATGAGCGAGAAACTCGGCCCGATATCGGTGCAGACCGATCAAAACGAAGTCTTCTTGGGAATGGATTTATCCAGACACAAAAACTACTCCGAGGAGCTTGCCAGAGAAATCGATAATGAAGTCAGCCTTTTGGTAAAAGAATCTTACCGCAAAGCCAAGCAGATACTTACGGAAAACAAAGCCGCATTGGAAAAACTTATCGAGCGTTTGCTTGAAAAAGAAGTGGTCGACTCCGACGAGATCGACGAGATACTCGGCCTTAAGAAGGAAGCCGAGGACAAAACCGTTTCTTCCGAAGGCGGAAAGAAGGCCGAAAGCGAAACTCAATCGACCGAGAGTGCCGGCAAAACGGAGGAAAAGAATGCCTAAATATTTCGGCACGGACGGGGTCAGGGCCGTGGCGGGGCGGTTCCCGCTTGTGGAGGATTTTATAACCAAGCTTGGCTATTGCGCTTTAAAAGAGATGGAAAAGCAAAGCCGCGCTTTGGCAAACAGGGACGTTATTATAGCGGAAGACTCCCGCGCCTCGGGCCGCGAAATATCTGGCTATCTTTCCAAAGGGATAAGAGCGGCGGGCTACAATGTGGTGCATATCGGTATAGCGCCTACGCCCGCGGCCTCTTTTCTGACGCGGAAATATAAAGCGGTGTGCGGGATAGTCATATCGGCCAGCCATAACCCGGCGGAATTTAACGGGATAAAATTTTTCTCGCCGCTGGGCTGTAAAATTAACGAGGATTTGGAAGCGTCTATAGAAACGGCGATAGAAAACTGTGCAAGCGTTCCCGCGGAACAGGAAGAGACTTCTTACAGTGAGAAGGGCGAACTTGTAGACGATTATATAGCTTTCCTTAAAAGTACTTTCCCCAAGGATATCGATTTAACTGGAACGAAGATAGTTTTGGACTGCGCGAACGGCGCTTCGTATAAGATAGCGCCGCGCGTTTTTAGGGAGCTTGGCGCGGAAGTTGTGTCTTTAAACACGACTCCCAACGGCGTAAACATAAACGCGGGCTGCGGCGCTTTGCATACGCAGGGTATGCAGGACGCCACGAAAGAGAATAAAGCGTATATGGGATTTTCTTTCGACGGCGATGCGGACAGATTGATAGCTTCCGACGAAAAGGGACGCCAGCTTGACGGGGATAATATCATCGCGGCGGCGGCGCTTTATTTAAAGGATAAGAAAGCGTTAAAAGGCAATAAAGTAGTGCTTACGATAATGGCCAATTTGGGTTTGATCAATTTTCTTAAAGCAAACGCGATAGAGCCCGTTCTGACAAAAGTTGGGGACAAATACGTCTTTGAGGAATTGGAAAAGGACGATTTATCCATAGGCGGCGAGACTTCGGGGCATATAATATTCAGGGATATATCTCAAGCGGGCGACGGCATATTGTGTGCTTTGCAGCTTTTGGCGATAGTTAAATATTCCGGCAAGCCCGCCTCTGCTATAAAGGATTTGTGGACTAAATATCCGCTTAAACTTCTGCCCGTAAAAGTGGCGGAAAAAACTCCGCTGGAGCAAGTGGACGGTTTTTTGGATTATGTCGACGCTATGCAAAAGGCGATGGGCGAAAAGGGCAGAATAGTTGTAAGATACTCGGGTACGGAGCCGCTTTTAAGAATATTGGTGGAAGGCGAAGACAAAGGCTTGGTGGAAGAAACGGCCGAAAAAGTGGCGCGATACTACAAAAGCAAAGCGGGCGCGGCTGCATAAAGAGGTGTATGGTATGAAAATGGAATTAGGCGTAAACATAGATCATATAGCGACATTAAGGCAAGCGCGCGGAATGAACAATCCCGTTCCGTTTGAAGCCGCCCAAGCGTGCATAAGGCTTGGCGTGGAATATATAGTAATACATTTAAGGCGGGACAGGCGCCACATACAGGAAAATGATTTGCGCCTGCTTACCAAAGAATATCGGGAACATATCCATTTGGAAATGGCCGCCACGCAGGAAATGACTGATTTGGCCGTAAAATACAAACCGGGTTCGGTGTGCATAGTGCCGGAATATCCCGGCGAATTGACGACGTCCGGCGGTCTTAAATTGGACGCCAAACACATTCCCACGCTGCAAAAGACGGTAAAAATATTAAAGAAAGCGGGGATAAAGGTAAGTTTGTTCGTAGATCCCAAAGCCGATGATATCCGCTGCGCCAAAAGGATAGGCGCCGACATAGTGGAATTATGCACCAAAGATTACAGCGAGGCCAAAACGGAAAAACAGCGCCAGTCTTTGCTAGAGGAACTTTCCGTAGCCGCCATACTGGGGCGCGAGCTTGGTTTAGAGGTCCACAGCGGACACGGCCTGGATTACGATAATGTGGAAGATGTCGCAAATATAAGCGGAATGCAGTGCCTTAATATAGGGTTTTCGATAATAGCGAGGGCGGTATTTGTCGGATTGCCGCAGGCCGTATTGGAAATGCGCCAGAAGATAGCTTAGGAGTTGGATATGTGCGGAATAGTGGGATATGTCGGCGGTAAAGATTGCGTAAACATTATAATAGACGGGCTTAAGAAACTCGAGTACCGCGGTTATGATTCGGCCGGTATAGCTTTTGAGGAAGATAAAGGTTTGGATATTCTTAAAGCGGTAGGCCGAGTGGAGAATTTGGAAAAGCTGGTAAGAGCGGGAAAAGTAAAATCTCACTGCGCGATAGCGCATACCCGCTGGGCTACGCACGGCAAGCCGAGCGTTTTAAACAGCCATCCGCACGGCGACTGCAAAGGCGAAGTCGCCATAGTACACAACGGCATAATAGAAAATTACGACGAACTTAAAAAGGAACTTTCTTCCAAGGGTCATAAATTCGCCTCGGAAACCGACAGCGAAGCCGCAGCCCATTTGATAGAAGAAGAGCTGAAAAACCAAAAAGATTTTTTTAAGGCTTTTGCCTCCGCCGTTAAAAAACTTAAAGGCGCTTACGCATTGGCCGTGGCATATAAAAACGCGCCGGGCGTAATTTGCGTCGCCAAGAAGCAAAGCCCTTTGGTAATAGGGCAGGGTAAAGGCGAATATTATTTGGCTTCCGATGTGCCGGCCTTCCTTAACCACACCAATAAGGCTATATTTCTGGAAGACGGCGACTTGGCGAAGATAACAGCCGACTCCTGCGAGATTTATAATCTCGCCGGCGTGAGACAAAATCGCAAGGTCAATATAATAAAGTGGAATCCCGCCACCGCTCAAAAAGGCGGATACAAGCACTTTATGATAAAAGAGATTTTTGATCAGCCCCAAGCCACAAAAGATACTATTTCCACTTTGCCGCCAGACATCAAAAAGGCTTTCGGCATAACGCCCGCGGCGGCAAGGAAAATCAAGGGCCTTTATATAGTGGCCTGCGGAACGGCGTATCACGCGGGGCTGTGCGCCAAATATGTGATAGAACACTTTGCGAAATTGCCGGTAGAGGTTGAAACGGCTTCCGAGTTTAAGTACAGGAGTATAAATTTCCAAAAGGATTGGCTGTTTATAGCGGTGTCGCAGTCGGGCGAAACGGCTGATACCTTGGCCGCTTTAAACAATGCAAAACAGGCGGGCCTTAAGGCTTTGAGCATTTGCAATGTGGTAGGCTCCACTATAACAAGAGCCAGCGATTATACCGTTTACACCCACTGCGGGCCGGAAATAAGCGTGGCTTCGACGAAGGCGTTTACTTCCCAGTTGGCGGTACTATACAGCTTCGCTTTGAATATCGCCAAAGAGCAGGGAACTATTACGAAAACTGCCTTTGATAAATTATATAAGGAATTTAAGGCGCTGCCTGCACTTATCGAGCAAACGCTTAAAGACGCAGGTCAAATAAAGAAACTTGCTAAAACGGTTTATAAGAGCAATTCTTATATATTCTTGGGCAGGAACGCAGCTTTCCCGATAGCGCTTGAAGGCGCTTTGAAACTTAAGGAAATATCTTATCTCCATGCGGAGGGTTTTGCCGGCGGAGAAATTAAGCACGGCCCGATAGCAATAATAGAAAAGGGTATGCCCGTAGTGGCTTTGGCGCCGAAGGGCGAATTGTATGAGAAGATGCTATCTTCCTGCCGGGAAGTCGGCGCGCGCGGCGCGAAGTTGATAGTCGTAACCAATGCGCCTTTAAAAGGTGCGGTAGAGGTGCCTTACACAAATGAGTATTTGTTCCCTGTTTTGGCGGTGGTGCCGCTGCAGCTTTTGGCTTATTACGTTTCGGACCTGCGCGGGCGCGAAATCGACAGGCCGCGCAATTTGGCAAAGAGCGTTACCGTGGAGTAATATGGCGATAATCGGCATAGGCGTAGATATGGAAGATGTCTGCCGCTTTAAGAATACGGAAGATAAACTGCTAAAGCGTATTTTTACCGAAGAAGAACTGGCCTTTTGCTTTAAATCCGTTAAACCTTGGGAGCATTTGGCGGCTCGTTTTTGTGCCAAGGAGGCCGCTTTCAAGGCTTTGCCTTTTAAAGAAATATCCTTTAAAAATATAGAAGTTAAAACCTTGAAAGACGGTAAACCCACTTTTATGATACACGACGATAGAGCAAAGGGGCTGGATATAAAACTCTCTTTATCGCACACCGAGTCCGCCGCGATAGCTTTTGTAGTAGTGAGCGAGTAGCTTATGCAAAATACCGAAAGAACGGACAAAAACTTTTTTAAAAATAATTATCCGCGCAGAAGCAGAAATTCCTATAAGAATTTAAACGGGAAAGTGTTTATCGTCGCCGGCAGTAAGGATATGCCGGGCGCGGCCGTTTTGGCGGCGCGCGCGGCTTATAGGGCGGGTGCGGGATTCGTTACGGTAGCAAGCGTGCGGCAGAGTCGCGACGCCCTGATTAAAGCCGTTCCCGAGGCTTTGATATTGGATATAAAATCGCCCCAAGGCTATCTCGGCGGAAGCGCTTTAAAAAAGATACAAAGCTATCTCAAGCAAAATAAGCAGGACGTAATCCTCGTCGGCTGCGGGCTGGGCAAAGGCGCGGATATAACGTTAGAACTTTTGCGCTGCGCCAGAACGCCCGCGGTGATAGACGCCGATTCCCTTAACTTTATAGCGAAGCGTGGTATTAATCTTTTAACTGATATTCCCGCGGTGCTTACCCCGCATGAAGGCGAGATAAAAAGACTGCTTGGCGATATTTCTTTTAATGGGGAAACGGCGGCTTTGAGCGTCTCGGATATTACGGGCGGGGTGTGTCTGCTTAAAGGGCCAAATACTCAAATTTGTTTTAAAGGGCGCAAACAAATTAATACCAGCGGCAATGAGGGTTTGGCAAAAGCGGGCAGCGGGGACGTGCTTGCGGGCATTATCGCGGCGATATGGGCGAAATTGCTTAAGGCGAAAGCCGAAGCCGACGCGCGGGAAGAAGGTTTTATTGGCGCGTGCATGGGCGTTTATTTGCACGGCTTCGCGGCGGACTTGGCCGTCAAGGATATTTCCAAGGAATCGCTTAGGGCGAGCGATGTTATAGACTCTTTGCCGAAGGCGCTTAAAAAACTTTTGGAATAAAAAAATATAGAATATATATATGACGATACTTATAATAATTCTCTGCATAATATTGATAGCGCTTTTAATGGTTTTTATAGCTTATAAAGAAAGCGACAAAATTATATTGCGCAATACCAAGCGTTCGCAAATAACGGTGTTCCCGGATCAGCTTAAGTTGGAATTTGAAAGAGTTATTTTTAAAAATTCCGACGGGATTACTTTGAAAGGCTGGTTCATACCGGCGGAACAGGAAAGCGGCAAAACCATCGTATTTATGCACGGCTGGGGTATGAACAAAGGCACGATATTGCAAAATACGGTTTTTTTAAGAAAAAAATACAATTTATTTTATTTCGATTTCAGAGGTTCGGGCGAAAGCGGGGAGGGATTATCCTCCATCGGCTATTTGGAAATACGCGACGCCAAAGCCGCGATAGAAAAGTTGATAGAAACCCGCCCCGACGCCTGTAAAGAGATCGGCCTTTACGGCCTTTCAATGGGCGCGGCCGTAGCCATTTATGAAGGCGCTCATAACGATTTGGTCAAATGCGTGGTGGCCGAAGGGTGTTATTATTCTTACGAGAAAGTGGTCGCCCGCTGGGCGCGCGTACATAAGCATACGCCGTATTTCCCGCTGGTCGCCTTGGCTTTGTATTTCGCCAAGAAGCGTCTGGGAATGGATCCCGAGGAGTTCAGCCCGAAATACAATATCGAAAAATTAAACGGCAAACCCGTATTTATAATAAACGGCGCCGACGACACTCTTTCTCCTAGACACGACGCCAGGAAATTGTACCACCGCGCGAAGGAACCCAAACAGATTTGGATAGTGCCCAACGCTACTCATACGGAAGTGGCCGACGTCGCGGGCCAGCAATACAAGAATAGACTAAGCGAATTTTACGACAAGTATTTGTAATCCAATTCATCTAAAGACAATAAATCCCGGCCTCAAAACCGGGATTTATTATTTGTGTATTTTTTTACGGTAGCTTTTGCCGCGGAGAAATTCAGCCTATCCGTTTTGAAAGGTTTTATTGTTCTTGACGGCGCATCTTTGTCAAAAACAATGTCGCCAACTATACCGCGCATATTGGCAAAAGCACTGTTTGCTGGGATTTATCCTTTTTCCCTGGTTAATCCGCGCGGGTTGTATCCATGGGGTTTGTCTTTGGGTCGACGGGCGGAGGATATTCTTTTAGCATTTCCCGAGCGAAAAGGGGTTATTTCTTTTTAGCTTGTTCTTCTTTTTGCCTGAATACGCTTATGAGCTGTTGGCTGTAAGCGTAGAATTTGTAAAAGTCGTTAGCGGTATTTCTTGCCGACAGTTCATCAATGGTAATATAGAAAGTTTTATTTTTATTTATGGCGAAAAGCGTTATTTTGGAAGGCTCTTTTGGCTCGGGCAGAATGTCGCAGGGCATCATTTTATCGCAGAGTTTCGCGCCTTCTTCTATAAAAGTCAGGGCGGCTTTCTTTACGCTTTCCTCGTTTTCCCCGATAAGCCCGCCTATGCCGGCGGGGCTGTTGTTTTCAAAATACAAGCTGGCGTTGCCCAGCACGGAGGCGGCCAATATGATATTTTTTAGTATGCCGTTATGATCCTTCATACAATATTCCAGCCCGGCCACCAGGATTTCTTCCTTGCCGATGCCTTTAAGTTCTTTTTTGCTTTCCAAATTGTTTACGTCCAGCCAGAATCCTCTCATATTTTTGTAGGCGTTATTCATAGCTCCCCCTTGCTAAGAAAATATTTTTAATATACATTGAAATTATATCAGTTCTCGGAGGTTTTATGCAGGCTAAAGGCAGGGCAATAATCTTGATGATGGATTCTTTCGGCATCGGCGGAGCAAAGGATGCGGCTTCCTTCGGAGACGAGGGGGCAAACACTTTTTTGCACATAGCCGAAAACTATAAAAATCTTAAAGTCCCCAACTTAAAAAAACTGGGTCTTGCAGAGGCGGCAAAGGCCTCTTGCGGTATTTCTGCTCCTACCGATGAAAGCGCGAAAGCGGATTTTAATTTGCCTTCGAAATACGGATATATGAAGGAAGTAAGCAAAGGGAAAGATACGTCCTCAGGCCATTGGGAGATGGCTGGCGTGCCGGTAACTTTTAATTGGGGCTATTTTAAACCTGAGTATCCGTCTTTCCCGGAGGATTTGATAGATGCCATATGCAAGGAGGCCGGGCTTAAGGGGATATTGGGCAACAAAGCGGCCTCTGGTACGGTGATAATAAACGAGCTGGGCGAGGAACATATAAAGACTGGCTTGCCGATATGCTATACTTCGGCCGACAGCGTGTTCCAAATAGCGGCGCACGAGAAATACTTCGGTTTGGACAGATTGTATCGCCTTTGCGAGATAGCTTTCAAACATTTAAAGCCATACAATATAGCGCGCGTGATAGCGAGGCCTTTTGACGGCGAAAAAGCGGGCGAATTTAAACGTACGAAGAATCGCCACGACTATTCCGTCAAACCGCCAGCGCCGACGGTTCTTGATATTATGAAAGAAGAAGGCGGACAGGTAATATCGGTCGGGAAAATATCCGATATTTTCGCCGCGCAGGGCATTACCCGCGCTGTAAAAGCCAACGGCCTTGAGGAGCTTTGGGGCGTAACTTTAAGCGAAGTCAAATCCGCGCCCAAAGGCAGCATAATATTTACCAACTTTGTGGATTTCGATATGACCTGGGGCCACCGCCGCGATATAAAAGGTTATGCCGAAGGTTTGGAATATTTTGACTCCAGATTAAAAGATCTGGCGGCGATACTTGAAGATGAGGACATCGTCTTCATAACCGCCGACCACGGCTGCGATCCCCATTATAAAGGCAGCGACCATACCCGCGAGCAGGTGCCGGTAATAATGTTCGGCAAGAAGGTAGAGCCGGGTTTTATCGGCGGGCGGGACAGTTTTTCGGATATCGCCGCGACGATAGCGGATTATTTTAAGCTAAAGGCGCCTTTAAACGGGAAGAGTTTTCTTTGAGGATATAAAATATTAAAAATAAAACCCCGAATAATAGCGGGGTTTTTGCGTTTAAAAATTTTCGTATTATCCCAGTAGTTTCCTGCCGGCAAGAATCGACGCCAGCGGACGGGTGGGCTTGTATCTTTCAAAAATCATTTTGGCTATAGAGGTAAGCGGTACGGCCAGCAAGGCGCCTATAACGCCCCAAACCAAAGCCCAAAAGATTAAGCAGGCTATAACTATTACGGGGTCAAGGTCCATGCCTTTGCCCAGCCATTTCGTTTCAAGTATATTGCCGATAATAAAATGTATCGTAATCAACAAGGAAATCGCCAATATTATATGCCAGTCAAACCCGTATTGCAGGAAGAGTACCGGTATCGGCAGCATAGTGGCTATAAAAGGCCCTATATTGGGGATAAAGTTAAGCGCGAAGGTGATAAACGCTATCATTAAAGCCAATTCCGCCCCGACCAAAGTAAGCGTAAGCCAAGTAAACAATCCGGTCAACAGAGAAACCAAAATTTTAATCATCAGGTAATAGGAAATTTGTTTTTCTATATTGCTTACGAAATTTGTTTTTTCCTTGGTGCTGCTCATAAAAATGAATATTACGAATAAACATATCAAGCCCGCGTTGGTAAATATGGAAACGATATTGCTCCCCATAGTCTTAACCATATTGAAAATGGGTATATTGTTAAGATAGTTCATCAGCACTTCGGAGTTTAATACTATGCCCATTTTTTGTGCCGTCAAAATAAACCAATCGATGGTGTCGTTAAGTTTGGAAGCGTAAATATCGGTGCTTTGTATGAAAGATTCTATCGAAGCCGAAATAAAGAATATGGATAATACCGAAAAGCATACAAACAGCAGTACCGTTGCCAAAAGCCCCAAGGAAGTAGGGATATGCCATTTTTCCTTCATATAAGCGGCGGCGGTGTTTAAAAGCATATATATAAAGTAAGCGATTACGAAAGGCATCAAAATGACTCTCGTATAAACCAAAAAGGCCGTAAGCGCGCCGGCGGCGAGTATCATCAGGCAGACATTGTTTACCGCGGCGAATTGTTCCAACTTTTTATTTATGTTATCTGTCTTCATCTATATCCTTAAGCCATAAATCTCCGCCGATGTCGCTTGGCAGGCGCAGGTCCGCGCGCGGGCTTAGGGCGGCGGAGCCTATTTTTGGGCCGTCGGGCAGGCAGGAGCGTTTAAACTGCTGGGTGAAAAATCTTCTAAAAAACACTCTAAGCCATTTGCTTATTTGCCCTTTGGAACATTTCCCTTGAAAAGCGTTTTGCGCCAGGAAGAGTATCTTTTTCGGCTCGAAATTATATCTCAAAAAATAATACAGGAAGAAATCGTGCAGCTCATACGGGCCGACCAAATCTTCCGTCTTTTGCGCAATTTTTCCGCTTTTGTCCGCGGGCAGAAGCTCGGGGCTTATCGGCGTGTCGACAATATCGAGCAATATATTCTTTATTGCTGAGTTATCGCTCTTTTGCGCCAGATATTTGACCAAATGTTTTACCAGCGTTTTCGGCACTCCGCAGTTGACGCCGTACATCGACATATGGTCCCCGTTGAACGTTGCCCAGCCCAAAGCCAATTCCGACATATCGCCCGTACCTATTACCAGCCCGCCGTATTTGTTGGCGAGGTCCATCAGTATTTGCGTGCGTTCGCGGGCTTGGGCATTTTCGTAGACGGAATCTTTTACGTTTTTGTTATGCCCTATATCTTTAAAGTGGGTGAGGCAGGCTTGTTTAATGTCTATTTCCTTAAACTCGGCGCCCAACAGTTTGATTAGTTTTACGGCGTTGCGGTAAGTCCTGTCCGTGGTGCCGAATCCGGGCATTGTAACGGCCAGGATATCGCTTGCGGGCAAATTGAGTTTATCCAGAGTTTTCTTGCAGATTAAAAGCGCCAGGGTGGAATCCAGTCCGCCCGAAACCCCTATAACAAGTTTGCGTGCTTTGGTGTGCATAATGCGTTTTGCCAAAGCGGCGGCTTGGATTTCCGTTATTTCGGAAAATCTTTCTTCCGCGGCGAAGCCCTGAGGCACGAAAGGAGAGGAATTTATTTTTCTGCTTAGTTTTATTTCTTTCGCGCTTGAATTTATCTCAACCGTTCTGTATTCTTTTTTGCGGTTTGCCGCGCAGTCTTTAAAAGTGGTGTTTGTCAGCCTTTCGTTTCTTAAGGCTTGGACGTCAATTTCGCTCATCATTATTTGCGGTTTTAGACTGAAGCGTTCGGATTGTTCAAGCGGAGTTCCGTTCTCAAAAATAAAGGCGTTGCCCGCGAAAACGGCGTCGCTTGTAGATTCTCCGAATCCGCAAGAGGTATAGACGTATCCCGCCAGGCACCTTGCCGATTGTTGTTTCACCAAATCTTTAAGGTATAGATATTTGCCTGTAAGTTCGTCTGAGGCTGAAAGATTGAAAATGATTTCCGCGCCCGCCTGCGCCGCGAAGGAAGAAGGCGGTATAGGGGCCCAAAGGTCTTCGCATATTTCTACGGTGAAAGCGGCGTCTTTTGTTTTAAAGAGCAAATCCGCGCCGAGAGGTATTTCTTTCCCGCCGATAGTTATCATTTTGTTTTGTATATCGGCCGCGGAAGAGAAATAGCGTTTCTCGTAAAATTCTTTGTAGTTTGGCAGGAAGGTTTTGGGTACTATCCCCATTATTTCGCCTTTATGCAATACGACCGCGGCGTTTAGCAGTTTGCCTTCAAACAATAAAGGCAGGCCCAGTATTATTACGATATCCAAGGCTTTTGTTTGTTTTGCCGTGATTAAAAGTTGTTCAAGGGCGGAGTTTATCAATAGCGGATTAAGAAACAAATCCCCGCAGGTGTAACCCGTTAAAGAAAGCTCTGGCAGCAGGGCGAAATTCGCTCCGCGCGAAGATGCTTCCTTAACCGCTTTGACTATTTCCTCTCGGTTAAATTCCGTATTTGCCGGCAGCACTTGCGGTATTATCGCGGCCGCCTTTATAAAACCGTAGTTCATAATATATAAATTAGCAAAAAAGGGGGAAAACGGCAATTTCCCGAATCTTATTTTATCCCCGTTACTTTATAACCCGCGTTTTCTACCGCGCGGATAATATCTTGGTCCGATATATTTTGCGGTATTTGGGCCGCGGCGGTTTTTGCGTTTAAGTCTATTTCGGCCTCTATTCCCAATGCCGCCAGCGCGGTTTTGACTCTGCCCGCGCAATGCCGGCAGGCCATACCTTCGATATGGATAGTCTTTTTCATATAATTCTCCTTATTTTTTACGGGATTGAAATCGGCTAGTCTTAAAGAGTTTAAAACTACGCAAACGGAGCTTAAAGCCATCGCGCTGGCTGCGAACATCGGGTTCAGCTGCCAGCCCAGCGCTTTATAAAAAACACCCGCGGCCAGCGGTATGCCCGCGGCATTATAAAACAGCGCCCAAAACAGATTTTGCTTGATATTGCGTATAGCCGCGCGGCTTAGCTTTAAGGCGTAGGCCGCGTCGGAAAGTTTATCGTGCATTAAAACTATGTCGGCCGATTCCACGGCTATATCGCTGCCCGCGCCGATGGCTATGGCGAGGTCTGCTCTGGCAAGTGCGGGCGCGTCGTTTATACCGTCGCCTATCATCGCGGCGCTCTTGCCTTGCTTTTGAAGCGCGCGGACAAAATTTTCTTTATCCGCGGGCAATACTTCCGCTTTAAAATTTTCTATTCCCAGTTCTTTTGCCAAAGCCGAAGCGGTAAGTTGATTGTCGCCCGTAAGCATATAGACTTCAAGGCCCATTTCACGAAAGGCTTTTAAGGCTTCTTTGGCGTCGGGTTTGATTTGGTCGGCCAAAGCGATTAGCCCCAAGGCGGATTTCTCTTGAGCGAAGAACAAAACGGTTTTGCCTTGCTCAGAGAGCTGACGCGCTTTTTGTTTAAATTCCGATACGTCTACGCCTTCTTTGTCCATCAATTTTAAATTGCCGGCTAAAGTTTCTTTGCCTTGGCACAATGCTTTTACGCCGAAGCCTTCGCCGTAGCTGAAGTTTTCGGCCTTAGATGGGGTTATGTCGTTTTGCTTTGCGTAATCGGTTATGGCTTTGGCCAAGGGGTGGGAAGATAAGGCCTCTATGCCGGCGGCGGCCGAGATAAGTATATTTTCATCCTTTGCGACTATATCGGTTACTGCGGGCTTGCCTTGCGTCAGTGTGCCGGTTTTATCCAAGACTATACAGTCAATTTTTATGCCCGTTTGAATGCTTTTTGCGTTTTTTATCAAGACGCCGTTTCTTGCGCCGCTGCCCGTGGCGCACATAATCGCGGTAGGCGTTGCCAAGCCCAAAGCGCACGGGCAGGATATTACCAATACCGCCACGGCGCAGTTAAGCGCGAAGGGGAAAGAGTATCCCGCCAAAAGCCAAAGGGCTGCGCTTATTAAAGCTATGGCGATTACCACGGGTACGAAAACGGAGCTTATTTTATCGGCCAGTTCGGCTATCGGCGGCTTTGAGGCATTTACGTCCCTCATCAGTTTTATTATTTGGGCCAGGGTGGTATTATCGCCGACTTTTTCTGCCTTAAAAATAAAATATCCGTCGGTGTTTATCGTCGCGCAAATTACTTTGTCGCCCGCTTTTTTGTGGACGGGAACGCTTTCGCCGGTGACGAACGATTCGTCCATAAAACCTTCGCCCTTATCAATAATGCCGTCCGCGGGGAGGCGCTGCCCGCTTCTTATGACTATCAAATCGCCTTGCTTGAGTTGAGATACGGGTATGGTTTGAGTCTTCCCTTCGCGGATAACTTCCGCCGTTTGGGGCGCCAGATTGATAAGTTTTTCTATGGCTTTGGAGGTATGTCGTTTGGCGCGTTCCTCCAAGAATTTCCCCAGGCTTACCACGCTTAGTATCACTGCCGCGGATTCAAAATACAGGCTGTGCGACAGATGTTCAGCAAGTACACCGTTGTCTGCCTTTGCCGCCAGCAATATCCCCGCTAAGGCGTATAAACTGTAAAGCAAAGCCGCGCCCGAACCTATCGCCACCAGGCTGTCCATATTGGGCGAGCCTTTAAAAAGGCTCTTAAAGCCGGATATAAAATATCTGAAATTCAGGCCGACTATAGCCATTGTAAACAAAGTCTGCAGGCAACCGTTCAAGACGGGCGAAAGGCTTTTTGCCAAGGGAAGCCCGAACATGGCGCCCATGGATATATACATCAGCGGAATTAGAAGAATAAAGGAAAGAATAAGCCTTTTCTTCGTGGGGGATAAATCTCTTTTTTCGGGCGCGGCGTTATTTTGCAGGACGCTTGCCCCGTAGCCGGCCCGCTTTACGGCGGAGATGATATCACGCTCCGATACGGTGTTTTCCCCAAATTCCACGCTTAGCGTGTTAAGCAATAAGTTGACGCGCGCTTCCTGTACGCCTTTAAGGGAGCGTACGCTTCTCTCCACCGCCGCAGAGCAGGCGGCGCAGGACATTCCCGTAATCAAAAAAGTTTGTTTCATAACGCTTTAAAGCAGGCTTTGTTTTTTGGAAACCGCTTTTATTTGGGTTCGGAACGAAGCTTCATTCTGTCGGAAAAGTCATTGTTCCTTAACATTTTGCGGAATTCTTCTATCGGTACGGGCCTGGAGAACAGATAACCCTGCCCCATATCGCAGCCTATTTCCTTTAAAAATTGTGCCTGTTCGCAAGTTTCAACACCTTCGGCCACTATGGTAATGCCTAAAGATTTCATCATCTTTACCGTTCCCGCGATAATATCTTTCGCTCTTTGGGGGTCGCCTTGCGTTTTTAGGAATTCTTTATCAAGTTTTAAAGTATCAAAATGCAAGCTCTTCATAACGTTGAGCGAGGAATACCCCGCCCCAAAATCGTCTATAGCAATTAGGTATCCTTCATTGTGGAATTGTTTGATTACTTCTTCCATCTTGTCCAAATTGTCCAGCAAGGTGCTTTCGGTAATCTCGGCCTCAAGCAGGTTTGGCGGAATTTTGTAAAAATCCGCCGTTTGTTTAAATTCTTCGCAGAATTTTGGATTGTTTATATGCAGCCTGGAAAAATTTATGGCCAAATGGACCGGCTCCAACCCTTCGTCAATACAGGCGCGCAATTCTTTGGCTGCGCTTTCCAGCATAAACATATCAAGATCCAAAATAAAACCGTTGCTTTCGAATATCGGGATAAATATGTCGGGCATTATCATTCCTTTTGCGGGATGCTGCCAGCGCACCAATATTTCCGCACCTTCCATCTTTAAAGTGTTCAAATTGACTTTAGGCTGAAAGTATATTTTGAACTGCTCGTTTGCTAGCGCTTCGCGCATGCCGTTTTCTATGGATTTTTCCGTAAGAATTTGCTTTATGGAAAAATCCCGGTAAAATGCGAAATTGACCGATTTGTTCTTCTTCACTTCCGAACACGCCAAATTGACCCTGTCGAGCATGAGATAAAATGGCAGGCCGCGCTCTATCGGGAATATGCCGCAGTTGGTGATTATTTCGTAATTCAAATCGGTGGAGGCGTAACAATTCTTTATTTCCTTGGTTATTTCGCGGACGCGTTTTTCTATTTCCTCTTTCTCTTTGTATTCTATCACCAATAGGAATTTGTCGCCCGAAAATCTGGCGTAAATTTCCCGTTCTCTTAAATGGCTTTTTAACACGTTGGCTATGTGTATTAGCACCATATCGCCCTGCCTAAAGCCGTAAAGCTCGTTGATTACCTTAAATTTATCTATATCAAGCAGTACCATGGCGTAATTTGCCTCTTTGTTTTCCGCCAGCAGTTTGGAAAGGTCCATTTTAAGCTTATTAAGGTTTCCGCTTTCGGTAAGGGGATCTATGAACGCGCTTTGGTAGAAAGCTTCTTTGTTTTTAGTTTCGGTCTTTTTGATATGCAGCATCAGCAGGGTGAATATCAATATAATCTCCAAACACAGCGCGACCGACATCAGCATTACCTGGTTTACCTTGCCCATAAAGGGTTCGGTCGGCAGAACGAAAAGTAAATACCAATCGTTTACGCCAAGGGGCATATAGGCCATAAACTTATGTTCGCCTTTTACTTTTAAACTGGCTATGCCGCTTTTGCCTTGAAGCAGTTCCTTGACGAAGACCTCTATATTTTTCGGTTTTTCGAATTTGACGCCCTTCATATATTCCAGCAGGTTTTTGGCTGTTTTTACCGCTTGGTGGTGGGTTGATTTGATTATTAGGGTTCCGTCGTTATTGACGATATAGGAATATCCGTGCCCTCCGAATTTGGACACTTCCAAAATCCTTTCGTAATAGAAAGTGGGGTGCGTCGCGAATATCGCCGCCTGAGGCTTGCCGTATACGAATATCGGGGCGGCTATAACGACTAACTGTTTGTCGCTGTAAGGGTCGGGGATAGGGGCGACTATTACCGTTTCGCCATCCAATATTTTTTCCATTTCTTCCTGAGGCAGGAAATCTTTTACCAGGGAATGATCGTGGAAATAGGCTTCCCCTTCGTTTAATATTATGCCCATTTGGGTAAAGTCGTTATTGCGGTTTTCCTCGTCTAGAATATCCACAAAAGTTTCAAGGTCGGTTATATTGTAATACTGAGCCATAATGCCGGCGACGGCGTTTACGGTTTGGGTTTCCTCTTTTAGTTTTGAGCTTAAGGCGTTTGCTTCCATTTCCGCTATTTCGGTAATATTGCCGCGCATATCTTTTTTGAGGTTCTTTTGCAGAATATCAAGATAGGCGAAAAGGCTCGCCACCAGCAGGATTACCGTAATTGAGATAAAAAACCAAAAATTCTTATAAATAGCTTTC
Source organism: uncultured Elusimicrobiales bacterium (assembly GCA_944324675.1). Lineage (GTDB taxonomy): Bacteria > Elusimicrobiota > Elusimicrobia > Elusimicrobiales > Elusimicrobiaceae > Proelusimicrobium. The sequence goes on from CALUXE010000002.1 coordinate 22,720, forward strand.
GTTTTTTCGTGCATAATAATATCCTTGCGCCTCTTTAATTTATATTAGCAAAAATAAGGGCATTATTAAAAAGGGAAATATATTTTGTACAATAATTTTGCCTGAGATTTATTTAAGATAAACGGAGGTCGTTAGAATGAAAAGAATATTTGTGTTAACCGCAAGTTTTGTTTTGCTGACGGTTTTTGCCTATGCCGCAGAGGATGCTTGCAGTTGCCATAAGACGGACTTGACCTGCAGGAATATGTGCATTGAGAAACTTTCAAAGAAGTGCAAGAAAAAAGATTGCGCCAAAATGGTGGAAACCAAGAAGGCCGAAATAAAAGCCGAGGTCAAAAATAAGGGCAATAAGGTAAAAAAACTTAAGGCGGACTTAAAGAATTCCGCTCAAGGCGGAGCCGCGGCCGTTACGGCTAAATATGACGAGGCCAAAGCCGACGCAAGTGCGAAAAAGGCGCAGTCTAAGGCTAAGGCAAAACAAGCCAAGGCCGACGCTAAAGCTAAATATAAAGAGGCTAAAAGCAATATAAAAGAGTCCGCGGCCGAAAATAAGGATGCGGTAAAAGCGCGTTATGAGCAGGCTAAAGCCGACGCCGAAGCCGCTAAAGCCAAGGCCGAGGAAAAAGCCGAGCAGAAAATAGCCGACGCCAAAGCCAAATATAAAGAGGCTAAAGCCAAGGCCGAAAATAAAGAGCAGGAAGCGAAAGCTAAGGCTAAATATGAGGAAGCTTTGGCAAAAGCCAAGGCCGATAAAGAAGCCGCTAAAACTAAAGCCAAACAAGCTAAAGCCGACGCCAAAGCCGAACTTGAAGCTTGGGAAAACGCTTTTAAAAAATAAGGCCTAAATAAGGATAAAATACAAATCCGCCTGTAAAGACAGGCGGATTTTTGTTTGAGGAACTTTTAAAACTCGTTTTAAAGCGTTCCGCGCCGATAATACGCAAAAATGGTTTTACTGGATGTAGGGTTTTATGCTCTTATATATCCGTTTTGCCACAATTTCGTATCCTTTGGCGTTGGGGTGTATCATATCGGATTTAAGAGAGCGGTCGGTAAAAATGCCCGCCATTATGCCCGGAACAAACACGGCTTTCTTTTCTTTTGCCAAATCTTTCATTAAATCGGTATATTTGCCCATGCCCGGCCCGCCGGTATCCACTATTACCGCTATCGCGCCTCTTTGTTGGACATAATCCACAATATCGCTCAGCGCCTGCTTTGTTTGATCAAAAGGCCTTTTGCGCATATAATCGTTGGCGCCGAATTCTATTAGGACCATATAAGGGTTATAATCGTCCAGTTCTGAAAGCCGCTCAAGGCCGTCTTGGGCGGTGTCGCCGCTGACGCCCAAATTGACAACTTCCCGGCCGATTATTGTGCCCAGTACCGCTGGGTAGCTTTCCGCCTTTTGCGCGCCGTAGCCATAGGTCAGGCTGTCGCCGAAGGCGATAATGTCGCTGCCGCTGTTTCCCACATTGGCGGGCTTGCCCGAACAGGCGCTTATCAAGAGTAATATAAAGGCCAAATAATAAAATCGCATACAAGCAATATTATCATTTTTTATATACTATTAGTAAATGAGGAGTATCCCCATGGTTAAAATAAACGAAAATTATTTAAATTTGGAACAAAATTATCTCTTTCCGGCTATTGCCAAAAAAGTGAAGGAATATAAGGAAAAACACCCTTCGGCCGATATTATAAGTTTGGGCATAGGCGATGTCACCCGTCCTTTGCCTTTTGCCTGCGTGCAGGCGCTTCATAAAGCCTCCGACGAGATGGCCGAGGCAAAGACTTTCCGCGGCTATGGCCCGGAACAGGGTTATTCCTTTCTTATAGACGATATTATCAAGAATGATTATGAGCCTTACGGGATAAAGCTTGACCGGGAGGAGGTTTTTGTAAGCGACGGCGCCAAATGCGACGTCGGCAATATACAGGAGATTTTTTCCGCCGATATTACGGTCGCCGTAGCCGATCCGGTATACCCCGTTTATTTGGATACGAATATAATGGCGGGGCGCAAAGTGTTAAAACTGCCCTGCCTGGCGGAAAATAATTTCGCGCCCCAAATACCCGATTTTAAAGCCGATTTAATTTATTTATGTTCGCCCAACAATCCCACCGGCGCGGTATTGACTAAAGACCAGCTTAAAGAGTGGGTGTCTTATGCCAAAAAGAATGGTTCGGTAATAATATTTGACTCCGCCTATAAAGAATATATACGCCAGCCCGATTTGCCCCGCTCCATTTACGAGATTGAAGGCGCCAAGGAAGTGGCGATAGAGGTTCGTTCTTTCAGCAAGACCGCGGGCTTTACGGGCCTTAGATGCGCCTATATGGTTGTTCCGCGGGCTTTAAAGGGCGCGGGCAAAGGCCAAGAAGTCCTTTTAAACGATTTATGGCGCAGACGGCACTGTACGAAGTTCAACGGCGTTCCTTACATAGTACAGCGCGCGGCTCAGGCCGTATACAGCGAGCAGGGCAAAAAGGAAGTTAAAGAGCTTATAGAATACTATATGGCCAATGCCGATATAATAAAGAAGGGTTTGGCCTCTTTGGGCCTTACGGCATACGGCGGGGAAAACGCGCCTTATATTTGGCTCAAGCTGCCCGATGGAATAAAATCTTTTGATTTTTTTGATATCTTGCTGAGCCGGGCAAATGTAGTGGGAACGCCTGGAAGCGGATTCGGCGAATGCGGGGAGGGGTATTTCAGGCTTACTTCTTTCGGGTCGCGCGAAAATACGATAAACGCCGTAGAGAGGATAGAAAAACTTAAATTATGAAAGAAATTCCCTTTATAAAAATGGACGGGCTGGGCAACGATTTTTTTATCATCGAGCCCGCGAACGGCGGCATTAAACTGAGCGCCAAGGATATACGCCGTTTGGGCGACAGAAAGACGGGCGTCGGGTTTGACCAGCTTTTTGTCTTAAAGCCTTCAAAGAAAGCCGATATTAAAATGGTGATTTACAATTCCGACGGGAGCGAAGCGGGCGCCTGCGGCAACGGCGCGCGCTGCGTAGCCGAGTTGGTGTTTAAATATAAAGGGACAAAAGAATGCACCATAGAGGCGCCCGGCGGTAAAATTCTTAAAGCTTATAAAGGGAAAATGATAACGGTTAATATGGGCCCGGCCAAAACCAATTGGGATGAAATACCCTTAAGCCGCAAAACGGATACGCTCAATCTCCCGCAGATTTTGCCTGGTTTTGACTCGCCTTGCGCGGTGTCTATGGGCAATCCGCACTGCGTGTTTTTCGTTAAAGACATTAAGAAAATAAATTTAGCGCAAAACGGCCCTGAGGTGGAATGGCATCCGCTTTTTCCGCAGCGCACCAATGTGGAATTCGCGCAAATAATAAGCCCCTCCGTTATCCGTATGCGTGTTTGGGAACGAGGCGCGGGCATAACTTCCGCCTGCGGCAGCGGCGCTTGCGCGGTGCTTGTCAGCGCGGCAAGAAGGGGCCTGACTAAAAATAAAGCCGAAATAGTGGCCGACGGCGGCAGCTTGATAATAGAAATAAATAAAGCGGGTGATGTGCTTATGAGCGGGCCCGTCCATACCGCTTTTACTGGTGCGGCCTATCTGTAAAACCCGAACAATCTGCTTTTAGGCAATAAAAAACCGCGCGTATTTTACGCGCGGTTTCTGTTTATGGCTTTAGTTTAAAATAAATATCTGGCGTTTAAGCCCCATACCGCCGAGGTGGTAACATCCTTGGTGTGTTTTTCTATGTTGTAGTAGGGCGTAAGGGCGAATCTGTCCTGTATGATTTCGCGAGAATAGTCTATACCGAAAGCAAATCCGAAGAAATCTTCCTCAAAGCCGAAATATCCTTTTAGCCCCAAGGAAAACCCGAAAGAATTATAATCGTCCCAATAGTATTTCGCCAAACCGGTTAAATCCCATACCGACCCGGCAGACATGGCGTCGGTGGAGCTCATATATTTAAAGCCGAAGCGAGAGCCCAAAGTAAAATTGTCAAGCAGGCTCGTTGAGCCTATTGTGCCGTGCATCGCGAAATCGGTGGAGCCTTTGGCCGCGCCTTCGTCGCCGTTAAAAGGGGAATCAAACATCTTAGGGCTGAAGTAGACATCCAAGTCCAAAAATCTGCCGTGGCTGATTTCGTTCATAAATCTATATTTGCCGTATATGGCGATGTCTTGCAGGCCGCTGTCTTCGTGTTTTATATCCGCCCAGCCGAAAGATAAGCCTATCATCAAATTGTCGCGAAATCCGGCGCTAAGGCTTTCGTAAAGGCCCCAGCTTTTGTCAAGTTTAAACTCATTGTTCGTAAAACCCAAAGAGGTATCCGATATTATTTGGCCTTGCGCGGGCATAAAAAACGGATCAGTAATATTTAGCGCTTTGGCGTTTGCCGGCAAAATTAAAGCCGCGGCAAGAAGCAGAATATACTTTTTCATGGCAACTCCTATTTTTTAGATTAAAATTATATACTTATAATATCATTTTAAGGAGGTTATGCAAGAATGATTTTTATAGAAACCTTATTTCCCACCCTGCCGCCTCAGCTCAAATATCTTATAGGCGTGGCTCTGCTGATTGTATGTATAGCGCTGTCCAAATATATAGCCAAGGGCCTGCAGATAGCTGTGGAAAAACTGCTGGAAAAAAGAGCGGTTATATCCAAAGGGTGGCTGCCCCTAATGTCGAAGAACAAATTGTTCAGCAATATCTTCTTCGCGTTTGCGGTTTCTTTCCTGGCTTCTTCTTTGCCGTTTTTTATAGGGGAATATTATCCTAATATCAGTTCAATGATATCACGCGTATTAAGCTGCTTGGGGATTATTATGTTCACCTTGGTTTTCTGTTCGGCTTTGAGCGTAGTTTCCGATAAATTTTCGCGCAGCATAAAACTGCCGGTAAAAGGCATTGTGCAGGCGGTGAAAGTAATCTTGTGGATAGTGGCCATTATTCTGATGATGTCGGCGCTGCTTAACAAAGAACCTCTTTACTTCCTGGGCGGCTTGACCGCTTTATCGGCCGTAATATTGTTGATTTTTAAAGATTCCATATTGGGTTTAACCTCGGGCTTTCAGCTGCTTCTGAACGATTTGGTAAGGGTCGGCGACTGGATAGAAATACCCAGCCAAGGCGCGGACGGCGAGGTCGTAGACATTTTGCTTACGACTATCAGGGTGCGCAACTGGGATAATACGATAGTCAATGTGCCCGCTTATGATTTGATAGCCCATTCTTTTACCAACTGGCGCGGCATGACGGAATCCGGCGGGCGGCGCATAAAGCGATCCATTAATATAGATATGAAGAGCATTCGCTTCCTTAAGGACGAAGATATAGAAAAGCTTAAACATATGAATTTGTTGAAAGATTATCTTTCCGCCAAGGAAAAGGAAATAGAAGAAATCAACAAAAAACGCGGCGTTAAGGAAGATAATTATAATGCGCGGCGCCTTAGCAATATAGGCACTTTTAGGGCGTATTGTTATAATTATCTGAAACAAAACCCCAATATATCTGACAAATTTACCTGTATGGTAAGGCAGCTGGCCCCCACTACCGAGGGTCTGCCTTTGGAAATTTACGCTTTTTCCTCCAACACCAATTGGGCCGATTACGAGGGGATACAGGCCGATATTTTTGACCATTTCCTTTCCATAATAGATGTTTTTGACCTAAGGGTTTACCAACGCTACGGAACGGATTAAGAATACAGCAGGGCTGTGGTAAATTGGCCAAGGCGATATTAAAATGGTAAAATTATATATAAGGCGCCAGCAATAAAGCCGGTGCCTTATTATTTTAAGCGCGTTTTCGCGTGCTTAGGAGGAATAATGAATAAAATGTTTCGACTTGCCGCGTTTGTTGTATTTTCCTGTTTGTGTACGACATCCACTCTTGGCGCGGGTTTTGGGCTGTATGAATTTAGTGCCAGAGGCAATGCCATGGGCGGCGCCGTGCTGGCCGGAGAAGCGGAGCCTGCCTCATTGGCTTTAAATCCCGCTTTGATAACCGATCTGAAAGGTACGCAGCTTCAGCTGGGCGTTACCGAAATAACGGCTTCCGCCAAGGTAACTTATGATGGCGAGAGCCAATCGCCCGATAGGGTTTGGTGGACTTTACCCACGTTTTATTATACCCAACAGCTTTTTGAGGATTGGTACTTCGGCCTGGGCGCGTTTCCGCGTTTTGGACTTAGCGGAACTTATCCCAACAGGAATTGGGCCGGCGCGACCGACGTTTATGACGTTGATGTTCAGTCCTACTCGGTGCAGCCCACGATAGCATTCCAGGCTACGGACAGATTTTCCGTCGCCGCGGGAGCGGAAATTATGTATTTCAAATTCAGCGAGGGTAAAAGAATACCTTTAGGGGCCGCCCACAATGACCTTGAAGTAGAAGGCGACAGCTGGGGTCTTGGCGCGATTATGGCCATGGCCTATAAAGCCAATGATAAGGTCAATTTGGGCGCCAGCTTTAGGACCAGAGTCAAACAAGGCTTAGACGGAACCAGCAAATTTTCCAACCCGATGACGATTCCCGGCGTAGGGGCTTTTATCAACGGTTCGGCGCACGGCGACATTATGCTGCCGGCTCAGCTCGCTTTGGGCATATCCTACAGGCCCATTGACGATTTGTTGATTGAGTTTAACTGGACCAATATTTTCTGGAGCAGCTTTGACGATTTGACTATCTCTTTTGAGCATATGCCCGGCGCCGGCGTTTCCGGCTCCAGCAGACAGAAGAAAGAGTGGAAAGACACTTACAGAATGGGTTTGGGCGCGGAATATACTTTATCCAATGTGGTCAAACTCAGAGGCAGCTATATCTTTGACAAGACCCCGACCAACGACGATTATATGGATGTGCTCGTCCCCGTCAGCAACAGACATTTATTCGGCACCGGCATAGGGCTTAACTTGGGCAAAGGTTTCATATTGGACGCTTCCTATACTTTCCTTATAGGCGAAGGTATGAGCGGCAGCAATATAGAAAACGGCGCCTCGGTCAGATACGGACAGGCATTCAGCCATATGGCCGGTTTGAGCTTAAGATACATCTTATAAAAGTTAAAATTATAAAAGAATAAGAAGCCCCGCCGAAAAGGCGGGGCTTCTTTATTGCCGCATTTATATTAAAGTGTTTTATATACTTAATAGTTTTACGCCGAAGTTTACGGACCAGTCCATAGTCCTTCCGCTTCCGCCAGCGTGCCAGCCGGGTTTAAGATACATTGATATTTCGTCAAAAAGCATTATACCCGTTTCAATTTCTATAATAAACTCGTCTGAGTCGTTTTCATAGTCCATATAGTATTTCGGGTCAAAAAGTATCCACCAGTTATGGTCTGAAATATAAGCGGCCATGGTTCTTATTCTGCCCATATTTATATCGTTTCTGGAAGATGGCCCCGCCACACTTACATAGTGTTTGTAACCTAAGGCCAAAAACACTTGCGGCACAATTTCATATTCCGCGAACACCGCCGGGCTAAATTGCCATTTCCCCGCGCCCAGTTCGTCATATTTGGCTGAGGGGAGATAAAATTCCCATGTCGTGCCGAAAGAGAGCTTTTCCTCTTTGAGCAGAGCCGAAGCGGAAACAAGAATATCGCCGATGCCGTTTTTGGAGTCGTTCGGGCTTTCAAATCTTTTTAAAGGGACTTCGGTCCCAATGGAAAATATTTTGTTGAAAGAATAATAATACTTGAGCGTCATTGAAGTGGCTGATATTCCGGCGTCATCGTCAATAACCGTCAATGACGGATTAAATTCAAAGGTGGATATTTTATCCGTAGGCTTTACGCCGCGAACTACGCATTCAGGTATTTCAACGGCGTATATATTGCTTGCCAACAAAACTAAAGATAAAACTGCAGATAAGAGTTTCTTTTTCATTTTACCCCCCTGCTATATTAAAGTATAGTATTTTATGATTAAAAAGCAATCCGCTTTAAAAACGGACAAATATTCCCAGCAGGGCGCTGAGCCCTATATAAGCTATCGGGTGGAGCTTCACTTTCCTTATCAGCGCGAAAAGCAATGCCAAATAGATTATATTTTTAAAGAGGAAAAGATCTTTTATATTTAGGGTTTGTTCATAGAGTTGAATGTCAAAGACTGATACTTTGACTATTTCCCAAACGGCTATGGTGATAAGGGCGCAAACGGCGGGCCTAAGGCCTGTAAAAGCGTCCGCTACATATTTGTTTTTAATAAATTTATTTAATATCCCGGCCACTATTATTATAACTATTACCGAAGGCGTGACTATACCCAAAGTAGCCACAATCCCGCCCAAAATCCCGCCCGCGTTGAAGCCGGAAAAAGTCGCCATATTGATACCCAAAGGGCCGGGCGTAATTTCCGATACGGCAACCATATCGGCCAGCTGATGGGTGGTGAACCAACCCGTTTTTAAAGACAGCTGATACAAAAAAGGCAATGTCGCCAAGCCGCCGCCGACGGCAAAAAGGCCTATTTTAAAAAATTCAATGTATAAAAGCAGATATATCATTTTGCCGTTTTCCTCTTTATGGCATTGTATATTATGGCCGCCAGCGCGCAGAAGACCACGAGTAAAGCGGGCGATATCTTAAAGTAAAAATATACTGCCAGACTAAATGCGAACAAAAATCCGGTAAATACGCTTACTATCCCTTTTTTGAAGAAAGGCAGCAAAGCGTTTACTATTAGAGCGGCGACGCATATTCTTATTGAGGAAAAGAGCCGTTCGGTAAGTTCGGCGCTCATATATTGTTTCAGAAACAAAGCGATAACGGTGATGATTATAATGCTTGGCGTTATGATGCCCAGCGTCGCCGCCAGAGCGCCTAAAACGCGGCGTTTTTGATAGCCCAGTAAAGAAGCCGTATTAACCGCGATTACGCCCGGCGTTACCTGAGACAGGGCGAAAAAGTCCATTAAATCTTGGCGGGTCATCCATTGTTTTTTGTCTATCAGTTCCTTTTCTATTACCGGTAGCATGGCGTATCCTCCGCCGAAAGTCATCACTCCGACTTTGGCGAAAGTCAAAAACAAATCAAGCAGGGCTATATTTTTCTCTCGCATATTAAAGTATTTTTAAGAGGTCCTCTATTTTATCCACCTTGATAAAGCCGTGCGGCAATTTCCCCGTATTTATATTTTCGTGCTGCCAAGTAAGGGCGTAAGGTATCCAGACGGCTTTCGCGCCCAACTTTACCACCGGCATTATGTCCGACCTTAAGGAATTGCCCACCATAACAAATTCCTGCGGCATTACGCCCAAGCGGTTCATAAGCGTTTTATAGCCGCGGATGTTTTTTTCGCTCATAATTTCTATATGGTGCAGATATTTCGTCAGGCCGGATTTATGGAGTTTCCTTTCCTGGTCCAGCAAATCGCCTTTAGTGGCGACGACCAATTTGTATTTTTGGCTTAGAGTTTTAAAAGCGGTTAAAGCGCCTGGCAGCAGTTTTACGGGTTGTTTTAACATTGTCATACCGATATTTATCATTTCCGCTATGAGGGAAGAAGATATTTTGTTGCCGCTTATTTTTAAAGAGGTTTCTATCATTGAAAGAACGAAAGCTTTTATGCCGTAGCCGTAAAGCGGCAAATTTTTTATTTCCGTTGAGTAAAGCTTTTCTTTAAGGAAGGCTTTTTCGGCGTAAGGGGCCAAGATTTTGAAGAATTTATCTTCCGCTTCGCGGAAAAGATCCTCATTGACCCAAAGGGTATCGTCCGCGTCAAAGGCTACTATTTTTATATTACGCATCATAAATAAATTCTACAAATTTTTAATTATAAAAAAGGCGCCGCTTTTTCGCGGCGCCGATATGGTCGGAGAAGTTTATTTTTTTACCTCAAAATAGGCTTTTTTGTATTTGCATACGGGGCACATTTCGGGCGCTTTTTCTCCGGTGAAAGTGAAACCGCAGTTCATACATTTCCAAGTTACTTTATCCGTCTTTACGAATACTTCGCCTTTCTCAAGTTCGGAGAAAAGTTTCAAGTAGCGTTCTTCGTGTTCCTTTTCTATTTGGGCTACTTTTTCAAAGAGGAAAGCTATATCGTTGAAGCCTTCTTCTTTAGCTTCTTTGGCGAAATTGGCGTACATATCGGTCCACTCGTAATTTTCGCCTGCGGCGGCGTCTTTAAGGTTCCGCAAGGTTGAGGGAATATCGCCGTCGTGTAAGAGTTTGAACCATATTTTGGCGTGTTCTCTTTCATTCTTCGCTGTTTCTTTAAAGATGGACGCTATATGGTTATAGCCTTCTTCTTTCGCTTTTTTCGCGTAATAGGTGTATTTATTTCTCGCTTGGGACTCGCCGGCAAAGGCGGCCATAAGATTTTTTTCGGTTTTTGATCCTTTGAGTTCCATTTTATTTCTCCTGTTTTTTTATGCATTCTTTACATATACCGTTAAAAATTATTTCACGGCGATTTATTTTAAAAGCTGTTTTTTCGGCGGATTTATTTAACTGGCGCGAAAGCTCCTCGCTTAAAAAGACATCTTCCACTTTTCCGCAAATCTCGCATATTATATGCGCATGCACCTGGACAATATGGTCAAATCGGTCGGCTTGGTTAAGCCCGCTTATCTTTTTTATTCTGCCCCGCTCGACCATTTGGTTCAAATTTCTGTAAAGCGTTCCCAAGCTTAAGGGCGGATATAAGGGCTTTATTAAAGAATAGAGATAATCCGCCGTAGGGTGGCACGGATTGCTTTTCAGGGTATTATAAATTAATTCTCTTTGTTTGGAATATCTCATAAAGTGTTTAAATATCAATAACAGTAACTATTACTGATATTATAACAAAGAAACAGAAATTTTGCAACACTGTTTTAAATTAAGGCGCGATTTCGGTTCCGATAAATTGTGGGACGGATTTCGCGAAAGGATTTTTATTTGAGAATATTAAAGCGGAATTTCAAATAACGGCGGTTTATGGGGATAATAGGGGGATATCTTTGAGGGTAATACTAGGGGAGTATTTTTTGTCTGTCCGAATTTATTCGGAATTTTGCGTAGCGGAGTACATTTGTTTAGTGAAAGTTTCAGATCTTTCTTAGGGTTTTAGTATTTTTGACTTAAAAGGAAAACAAAAACCTAGGGCGAGGCCCTAGGCTCTAAACCAACCGCCCCGCAGCTAAATGTGAGGCGTAAATATTTTAGCATTATGGGGCAAGCGATACAATCGGGTTCTAAAACTTCGCGCCGAACACAAAGGATACTTGGCTTGAAGAGTCGCTTAAATTGTAAGTATAGTTAAGGCCGAAGGGGAAGGGGAACCTCCAAAACTTATAGGATATGGAAGCGCCCGTCCCGCTTTGGTGGCGGTATCCTGCGTCGTAGACATAGGCGAGTTCGTAAAAGGGCTGCAGGGAGAGCAGACCGGTATTGTTCCTTAGCAGATAATATGTGAAAGAGGCGCTCGCGCCCGCGCCGTATCGTCCGAAAAGGGTGCGGCTGTATCTGCCCTGTCCGCCCAGCAAATCTTGGGCGCGAACTTGTGCGGCGAAGGGGGAATTAAAGGCGCTTTCTCCCCGAATTTGCAAAGCGAGCAAATGCCTGTTTCTAAGTTCCGTCAGGCTTTGCGCAGAAGCGGAAAGTTTTGATATGTCAAAATCCGCACCTGTCCAGGGGCCTCCGTTTTCGTAAGAGAGTTGCGCGGAAAACCCGTAAATTGGTTTTGGCAAATCTTTCAGGCTTTCTTCTTTGTCGGTAAGGCCGTATCCGAACAAGGCTCCCATATTGGCGCCGGAGCGGATATTTTTTTTGTAGTTTAGGCCGAAGGCGACGGTATTATAATTGCCGGAAGCGAAATCCTTATCATATCTTATATATCTGTATTGCGGGGATATAAAGGCTTTAAAGGGGCCGTATTCGCGGGAGTATTGCAGATAGAAGGAATCTTCTTTTGTATATACTTGAGCGAGCGGATCGGAAAAATCTTCCTTATCGTCAGAGGTGCTGAAAATGCCGTCATTGTTAATCCAGTTGCCTTGATAAAAACGCTGTTCGAAATTCATATTTTTGGCGGCTCCTAAAAAGGTATTTCTTCCGTCTTTAAGCATAAAGCTGAGCATAGATCCGTCTTTGCCTGTCCCGCCAAATATCATAATAGTTTCGCCTCTTTTAAAAAGATTGCCCGCGGCCAAGGCGATGCCCGCCGCGCTTTTTTCCCCTCCGGTGGCGAAAGCCAGCGGGAAGATATAATATCCGTCGTCGGCGTTTATGGAGATATCGAGAGCATTGTCTTCCAGGGGCTGAAGGGAAAAAGAAAGTTTCTTTGATATTCTCAAATCGTGCAGTTCGTTTTTCGCGGTTTCATAGAGTGCGGAGTTAAAAGTGCCGCCTTCTTTCAATGCGAAATATTTTTTAAGCAGCTCCGGTTTGGTTCTCTTGGATAATACGGTTACTTTATTTATTGTATATCCGTCATAGAGTGCGGGGTTTTCTGCGGCGTAAGGGCAAATTCGTAAAAAGGCGCAAAAAAGAAGCGCCGAAAGTATTTTGTTTGTAATTTTCATTATTACCCCCGTAAGCCGCGGCTAAAGGCGGCGTTTATATTGTACAAAAAAGAGGGGGCATCGACCCCCGAACCGCAAATGGTATAATAAAATAAAAGGGCTTGAGGAGACCGATGGAAGAAAAATTCTCTAAAGAAGGACTTACCTTTGACGACGTTCTGTTGATACCGCAGCATTCGCAGGTGCTGCCCAAAGACGTAAAAACCCACACCCGCCTTACCAAAAAGATAAAACTTAACATACCGCTTGTCAGCGCGGGTATGGATACCGTTACCGAATCGGCTTTGGCCATAGCGATAGCCAGGGAAGGCGGCATCGGCATAATCCACAAAAATATGCCTTTGCAAAAACAGGCACAGGAAGTGGACAGAGTAAAAAGGAGCGATAACGGAGTTATTACAAATCCTTTTTCTTTGGGCCCTGACAATACTTTGCAAGACGCAAAAGACCTTACCGCGAAATATAAAATATCCGGTGTGCCGATAGTGGACGGCGGAGGCAGGCTTGTCGGGATAATTACCAACAGGGATATGCGTTTTGAGACTGACAACGACAAACGTATAGCCGAAATAATGACAAGCGAAAATCTTGTTACCGCGCGCGAAGGCACTTCCATAAAGGAAGCCAAAGAGATACTTCGCCGCGCAAAGGTAGAGAAGCTGCCTTTGGTTGACTCCAATAATATTTTAAAAGGCTTAATCACGATAAAGGATATAGAGAAATCGATTATCTATCCCAATTCCGCCAAAGATGAGCAAGGCCGCCTTTTGGTGGGCGCGGCGATAGGGATAACCAAAGATATGCTTAACCGCGCGCAAACGCTTTTGGCGGCGGGCGCGGACGTATTGGTAGTTGATACGGCGCACGGCCACAGCCAGGGCGTATTGGACGCGGTGGCGAAGATAAAGCAGAATTTCCCGCAGTGTCAGCTTATAGCGGGCAATATCGCTACGGCGCAAGCGGCAAAGGCCTTGATAGAAGCGGGTGCAGACGCTTTAAAAGTGGGCATAGGCCCCGGCGCGATATGCACAACCAGGGTAGTGGCGGGCATAGGTATGCCGCAGATAACGGCGATTTACGATTGTTATACTGCCGCCAAAGAATACGATATCCCGATAATAGCCGACGGCGGCATTAAATATTCCGGCGATATAGCCAAGGCGATAGCGGCGGGGGCTAGCACTTGTATGTTGGGCTCTCTTTTCGCGGGCACCAATGAAAGCCCAGGCGAAAATATAATTTACAACGGCCGAGCCTTTAAGGCTTACCGCGGTATGGGGTCTTCGGCCGCGATGAAGGCGGGCAGCAGCGACAGATACTTCCAGGAAAACGCCAAAAAGCTCGTGCCTGAAGGCGTGGAAGGCAGAGTGCCGCACAGGGGCGCTTTGGCCGATGTGGTGTATCAGCTGGTCGGCGGGCTGAAGGCGGCGATGGGCTATTGCGGAGTTAAGACGGTGCAAGAGCTTAGGGAAAACGGCAAATTCGTAAGAATATCCAATGCGGGCTTGGTGGAAAGCCACCCCCACGATATTTTTATCACTAAAGAAGAAAGCAATTACAGCAAGGGTTTGTAATGGAAAGAGAAATTGTCTTGATAGCCGATTTCGGCGGGCAGTACAATCAGTTGATAGCAAGGAGGGTAAGGGAAGAACACGTATATTGCGAGGTTGTCCCCTTCCAAAAACTGCTTGCCAAAGCGAAAGTAACCAAGCCCAAAGGGATAATATTTACCGGCGGGCCCGCCAGCGTGTACGAGGAAGGCGCTCCGAAAGTGGAAAAGGAAGTTTTTTCGCTGGGAATACCCGTCTTGGGGATATGTTACGGCCATCAGCTTACCGCGCATTTATTGGGCGGTGAGGTAGTCAGCCCCGATTTCAAGGAATACGGTAAAGTAAAGATAAACATAGACGGCGGTTTATTGTTTAAAGGAATAAAAAACGAAGATATTTGCTGGATGAGCCACCGTGATTACGTTAGGCAGCTCCCGCCGGGTTTTAGAACTTTGGCCTTTACCGACAAATGCCCCGTCGCGGCCATGGCCGATGAGAAACGTAAAATTTATGGAGTACAGTTCCACCCCGAAGTGGAACATACCCCTTTCGGCAGGGCCTTGCTGAGGAATTTCCTTTTTGATATTTGCGGCTGTAAAGGCGATTGGACTATGGATAATATAGCCGCCTCGCTTATTAAAGAATTAAAACAAAAGGCATCTGGCAAGCGGGTGCTTTGCGCGCTTTCCGGCGGGGTGGATTCTTCGGTAGCGGCGGTGTTGGCCAATAAAGCCATAGGCGATAATTTGATATGCGTATTCGTTGACCACGGCCTGATGAGGAAGAATGAGGGCGACGAAATAGAAAAAATGTTCAAGCTCGATTACCACATCAATATGATTAGGGTAAACGCGGGCGAAAGATTTTTAAACGCCTTAAAAGGCGTAAGGGACCCCGAAGAAAAAAGAAAAATAATCGGCAGGGAATTTATTTCGGTTTTTGAACAGGAATCTTTAAAGCTCGGCCAAATAGATTATCTTTTGCAAGGGACGATTTATCCCGACGTCATAGAATCGGGCGCGGGCCAGGCCAGCGTTATAAAGAGCCACCACAATGTCGGCGGTTTGCCCAAGAATATGAAGTTCGGCCTTTTGGAGCCTTTGCGCCTTCTGTTTAAAGACGAAGTGCGCGCGCTGGGTTTGGAAATCGGCCTGCCCAAAAGTTTGGTGTGGCGCCAGCCTTTCCCCGGGCCCGGCTTGGCGGTAAGGTGCCTGGGCGAGGTGCGGGAAGATAAACTTAAAATAATCCGCGACTCCGACGCCATTTTGCGCGAGGAAATATCCAAAAACGGGCTTGAAGACAAAATTTGGCAGTACTTCACCTTCCTGCCCAATATCAAAAGCGTCGGAGTTATGGGTGACGAGAGGACTTACTTCCACACCGTCGGCATAAGGGCCGTAACATCGGTCGACGCGATGACTTGCGACTGGGCCAAAATACCTTATGACGTTTTGGACAAAATATCGTCTAGGATAGTCGGCGAGGTGGAAGGCGTCAATAGAGTTATATACGACGTAACCTCCAAGCCGCCCGCCACGATAGAATGGGAATAGCCAAATACCCGCACGGGGTATGCGTATGCTATAATAAACTAACGGAGGGCCTATGGCTTTGCATACCGATTGCAAGAACAATACTCAAAAGACTATCCGCCTGCTTAAAACGGCGCGCGGCCAAATAGATGGAATAATAAATATGATAGAAAGCGACAGGGCTTGCGTCGATATAAGTTCGCAGCTGTTGGCGACTCAGTCTATATTGAAAAAGGTGAATGTTGAGATACTTTCAAATCATCTTTCCCGCTGCGTAAAAGACTCCATAGAACATGACAGCGAAAAAGTTAAAAGAGCGAAACTGGAAGAAGTCGTCGCCCTTTTAAACAAAATGCTTAAATAGTCTTTTCCACGTTTATCAAATCAAACTCGGCTTGAGCGGAGATCAGCGCTTTTATCTCTTCCGCGCTTTGCTTGGCGGAGCATTTAATCACGGCGGCGTATTTGCCTTGGCCCGTATTCCAAATATGCAGATATTCTATCTTCGCGCCCGCTTCTTTAAGGGTTGTGATGAGCTCTTCTTTAAGGGCGGGATCTTCATAGTCGGCCAATATTTTGCCCGTAGCTTTGATGAGCCCTAACGCCCAAGAGCAAATCAGCGCGCCGCCCAGGAAGCCCACCAGAGAATCCAGGAAATTTAACCCGGCGTATTTGCCAAGTATCAGGGCAGCTATCGCTAAAAGCGAGGTTAAGGCGTCGGCCAAAATATGCAAGTACGCCGATTTGAAGTTGAAATCCTCGTGTTTGTGTGCGCCTTTTCTCACGTGCTGATGTCCGTGCCTGTGGCTGTGGGCGTGGCCGCCCATTATAAAAGCGCATAAAGCGTTTACCGAAAGGCCGACTAGCGCGACCGAAATGGCTTCGTTAAAATTGATTTGCAGGGGATTAAAAAGGCGCTCGGCGGATTCGTATAAAATCCAAACGCCGGATAAAGCCAAAAGTATCGCGCTGGCAAAGCCGGCCAAGGGGCTGAATTTGCCGCTGCCAAAGGCCAGCTTCTCGGAATATTCGTACTTGCGTATCATCATATAGGCAAAGAAAGTTATCGACAGCGCGAAAGCGTGCGTCCCCATATGCCAGCCGTCGGCCAAAAGCGCCATGGAATTGCTGAAATAGCCGAAAGTTATTTCCGCGCCCATGGTTATTAAAGTCAGTATTATTACTATTAAAGTTTTTCTTTCGTTCTTTGCCATACTTTCTCCCTTACCGGATAAAGATCGGTGATATTCTTTATAGCCATACACCCCCCTGGGGTATAGTATTAGTATAGTTTATATGCCTTCTTTTGTCAAAGAGTTTTATTTGCTAAAATTTAGCAATGTTTATAAGAAAAACCGAAGAAAAAGATTTGCCGGCTATAGAACTTATCTACGCCTGCGCCCGCGCTTTTATGAGGCAAAGCGGCAACGGCGGGCAGTGGGGGGATAAATATCCCAAGCGCGAAAAACTGCTTGAGGATATCTCGCGCGGCAATTCTTATCTCTGCCAAGAAGGGAATGATATTTTGGCGGTATTTAGTTTCTGTCCTTCGCCCGATCCGACTTACGCCAAAATAGATAACGGCGCTTGGCTTAACGAGGAGCCTTACCGCGTTATTCATCGCCTGGCTTGCGGCAGAAGGCGAAGCGGCGCGGCCTCTTTTTGTTTGGAGTGGTGTTTTAAACAATGCCCCAATATCCGCATAGATACGCATAAAGACAACGCCCCGATGCTGGGTTTGATAAACAAATTCGGTTTTAAATATTGCGGGATTATTTACACCGACGACGGCAGCCCCAGGCTCGCCTTCCAAAAGAAAATATAATTTCGCGCTTATATATTCTTTGTATTTAAATAAAACCCCCGCTTTTGGCGGGGGCTTTTTGGAAGATTTGTCTTAAAAAATAGTTATTTTATTTCTATGGTTTTAAGCGCGGTATCTATTTTCGCGGCCAAATTGTCGTTAATTTCTTTTGCGGCCTTTAATATGGCGTCCTTCTCTTCTTGTGAGAGATCTTCCGTGAGTTCCTGTTCGGCAAAGAAAGTTTGGAATATGATTTCCCAAGATTGGCGATTGTCGTGGCAGGACAACATTACGACTTTCTTTTGGTTTTCTCTTTCGGTAAATACGCTCTTTCTGCAGGACTTGCCGCTTATGGCCAGGTCTTCAATATCGTCATAAAGGACGTCCTGTAAACCGAAGGGCGGGCGATTCTCAAAGAAATTGGTGTCCATTTTGGTATAGGCGTAAGAGAAACTTATCGGCGGATAATTCTCAAAGTTGTCGTACATATAGGTTTGTACTTCGGTTATGGAAGGGTCTTCGTTTTGGTAAAAAAGCAGATTTTCTTCGGAATCCACCTTTATTTCCCTTAAAGAGCCAAAATCCTCTTGCGAGAGTGTGATTTTTAATCCTCCCTTAAGGGAGTAGGTTTTGTCTGCGGCTTTATCCGAACAAGCCTGAATTAAAAAAACGAATGAAAGAAGCAACATCGTTTTTAACATTATTTTCATATATTATCCTTACCCTAACGGGGTTTTTTGATATATCAATTTTTATATTATCAAAAGCGAATTGCTAAGGCAATAGAAGCGGTATAATGTCACCGCTAAAAACAAAACCCCGCTTAAAGCGGGGTTTAAATGGCGGAGTGTGTAGTTTTGCTAGCACTATGCTGATATTTTTTATCAAACAGGCAGAAATTAATAGCTTTTTCTTTCCAAAGCGGCAATAAAGCGGCTAAAAGTGTCACTCTTTTTGTTTTTCCAAAGCGGTAATGAAACGGTAAAAACTGACGCTTTTTCAAAGCGGTGACAAAGCGGCGAGAATTGATACTTTGCAAAGCGACGATAAAGCGAGGAAAAATGTTTTCAAACAGGCGAGAATTTACGTTTTTATTCCCTGTCAAACAGGGAAAATACAGGGAAATTATAGAAATACACTTATAATTTAAGTGTTTTTTATAAATCTGCCCAATACAAATACCCCAAATTCCCTAAAAATCAAAACAGGGAAAACCTTTATTTTTTAAGGGAATTTATTACAAAATGTCCTTTAAAATTCCCAAAGCACTCTCAAAAGACAACGCATTAGTATCGTAGCACATATTTTGAACAAACGACTGATAGGCCTTCTTATACTTTGGCTCCGATGCTAATGTTTGGTGTATTTGTTGTATTGCATGAGGTAAAGGTTCAAAATGGTACTGGTGTTCCCTCTTTAACCGGTCAGATTGATAGCTTTTCTGTAATAAATCTTTGAACTGGAGCTGATTGGCAATTAGTAGTTCCTTCAAAGCGGCCAAGTCGTATAAGTGGCGCAGTAATGTAGGGTCAAAATCCTGTTTGCTGTATAGGGTACGCCATAACAGAGCACTTAGCTTTTCAGCCGCTGTTTCAATAGGACTAATACAAACTATATTAAAAACCCCATTAGCATTGTGTAAAAAAAGGTCTGCTAAACTCTGTACGGGCTTAATCTGAGTTTCTAGGGTTACAGGGCGAAAAATCAATTCTACTTTGATATGAGGTCTTAAAGACTGGTCTTGTTCAAATATGTGTGGATAGGTTAATGTTAAAATAGCACGGTGACTCTGGTCTTCTTTCTTGACGGTAACATCTTTAAACAGTTGTCTTTTGGTAAGCGTGTCTATAATTTGAGCCACATATTTACGTCTTGCATGACGGGATTCAATTTCAGTACCTTGAACCCTAAAATCTAAATCTTCCGAAAACCGTTTAATCAGTCCATACGCTTTTGATAAACACGTACCTCCCGAAAATACGCATGTAAAAGCCGAGGTATTTAACTCTTGTAATATCCGTAATGCTTGCGTGGCATACCAATCTTTTTCCAAAAAAGCAGGACTGATGGATACTTCCTCAGCTAATTCTTGTAATACTTCGGCGGATAAGGGGTTAAATTCTTTCATAAGTGAGTTTTGTGCCTCTAAAACTGATAGTACGGCTCATGCGCTTATTTACGCCTACAACGCGTCCTGTGGGTACTTGCGTACTAATACCGTTATTATAATCTTTTTCGGCCTGTGTAAGGAAGATTTTAATGCCTAATTTCTGTAATGCCTGTCTTCCTGCTTGGATGATACCGCCACTAACTACATAATCATTCGTAAGCGCGGATAATTTGGCCTTAGCATACGCCCCTTTCCCAATACGGATAAGCACTTTATCGGCTACTAATTTACGTAAGGCGCGTAAAATCTGGTCATTATCTGTACAGTAAGTATAAAAGTCGGCCAGTACGAACGCGGTATCTTTAGAGCGTTGTACTTTCTTATAGATTTTTAAGATTAAACTCTTTCTTCTGTACATATATTTATCCTAAAATGCAAAAACACGACACTTATACTATACAGATAGTATAAATATTAGAGGCAAAAAAGTCAAGTGTAAAAAGAAGCAAAGGTGGTTTTTATATCGTGACGGGATGCTGTCGCGCGGATTTATTATTCTATATGTGCAGTACAAATTATATATAGGAGAAATATATGCCGGAAACCAAATATGAATGCAATACATGTTGGCAGTTGTTTATTAACGCCACTCCTTTTCACCAAATAAGTTGTCCAGCTTGAGGTGGCTGATATTTCGCAAGTGGTAGCTATGATTATGTCCAGTATTCATGGTGTCTGAATTCTCAAAGGCCGCTATCGTAAGGTGTTTTTAAAATATACTCGTCTATTTTAAATTTTTATGATTCCTATCAAAAAGCCAACGTGTCGCAACTTGCTCAAAAAGTCTCCGCGCAAAGTGATTTTAAGGTCCGACAAGATATTCGCCAACATCAAAATTTGATATAGTTAAATTATAAATTTTCCTAA
Source organism: uncultured Elusimicrobiales bacterium (assembly GCA_944324675.1). Classification (GTDB taxonomy): domain Bacteria; phylum Elusimicrobiota; class Elusimicrobia; order Elusimicrobiales; family Elusimicrobiaceae; genus Proelusimicrobium. Next base: position 43,151 of record CALUXE010000002.1, read on the forward strand.
TGTTGCATATGAATTTTAACTATCAAAACTTCCACTTAACTAAAAAGGAATAAGAAAAATATGAATGAATTTGGATTACCCAAAGAACAAATAGAAGAAATCCTAAATTTAATTATTGAAAGGGGCCGATTTTCGTATGATTTACTAAAAGCTCATTTCGGCTCTTCGGTATATGCAGTGACAATATTAAGTTTTCTAGAAACCAACCGTTTTATTACCAAACCTTATGGTGCTGAACGTTGGGAAATCAATTTTCCTAAAATAAAAAGATATTTAGCCACTATTAATTCATATAGCAATAGTAAAACAGAAAAAATAGAATTACCAACAACAATAAAAAAGGGTGGCCTAAAAAACATCCTTAATAAATTATATTTGGCCGATGCTAACTTTAATATTTTAAGTATACTGACCGCAGACTTGACAATTAGTGAAATTGATGAAAGTTTGGAACTTATTCAAATTGCAAAAACAAATTATAAAAATTTTATAAACCAGAGACAAAACTTATTAGAAAGGTTTTCAAGTTTAAACAAGAAAATAACCAAAGTAGAAAACAAAATAAATATTCAAAACCAAGCTATTGATTCCAAAGGCTCACCGCTAACCAGCACTCTAACATTTTTTGTTATTCTTATCTTTTGTGGGATAGGAGCCTTTTTGTATGGAATACCAACGCCAGTAGTTTTAGGGGTAATGCTGTGCATTATCGTAATAGGGCTCTTTTTTCTACTACCACTAGGTAAACAAAAAAAATTAGAACTCAAAAGATTACAAGAGGAAAATTTATGTCTAAAAAACGATTTGCAAACATTAGAAGATGAGCAAGAAAATCTCAATGAGGAAGAGAACAAAATTGCTATCGCGTGTGGATTAGATGAAGGGGCCACCCCTGAATTAGTAAACGTTAGCAATGCAAGACTACTTGAACTGGAAAATATCCTTCAAAAAATGAAAAATATTTTAATAACAACCCCTAGAAATTCTAGTGAACAAATTCTAGCATTAGAACAATTATTATATTTAGTCAATAAGAAATATATTGAAGAAAAAATGCTATCTGAGCAACAAAAAGCAACTACTTATGCTAAAGAACAAGCCGATTATGCTAGACAACAGGCGGACAGCGCACAAGAACAAGTGCAAGCTATAAAAGATTTAGAAACGGCCATCAATATCCAAACAGATATGCAATATTGGCAAGGACAAGAACACGGACAAAGCGCGGCTGATTTAGCGCATATTGCTAGTTTAAAACATTGGTATAATAAACACAAATAAACAATACTTGAATAATTAACCGCATATTTATGTCCCATTTTGATTGCTACGGTGACGAAATACACCACTTGGCGACACAATGTTTTATTGACAAATTAAGCGAGGGCATCTAGTCTTTTATAAAACCCAACAAAAAACTGCCGTTTCTAGTAAAACCGTTACATTATCTGAAATTCTGCCACATTCAATAAAAACCCGCCGTTAGGCGGGTAATTGTTATTGTTTTACCTTGTTATTAGGGGAAGTTGGCTTATATATACTTTGCAGGGGTAGTTATTACTGTGTATATTCTATTCCCCTTGTTTTTTTGCACTGCGACGGGATGCTGTCGCGCGGGTTTGTTATCCTATATCTGCAGTACAAATTATGTATAGGAGAACTATATGGCTGAACAAAAATATGAATGCAGCAAATGCCGTCAGATGTTTACCTTCACTTTCCCGCCTGCTGGGATGAAATGCCCGTCTTGCGGTGGACCGCTCTACCGCAGAGGGTAATGAAATATGCCCCGGTCATCACGGTGGCCGGGGCTAGGAGGAATAATATGGAATTTGAATCAATTAAAGGCAATATGCAGCGTTTTTTGGACCTTATGCATGCGCATGGAGGGCCGGATGGTATGATTAAACACGGCATCACTTGGGAAAAAGTGGCGTGGGGTAGCACCTATGACAGTAATTTTGTCTACGTTTATTTTGAAATTAAACAACAAATAGATGAAAAGGGCGAGTTGCATTTGTTTGCAAAAAAAGGCGACGAATTACTAGAACGCACGAAGCGGGATTTGGCCTACTCGTGCGATCTATACGACAAAGACGGCAAACTCCTTAACATTATGTTTTGGGGGTTTTGATGTGCTATCATACAAGTAAGAGGTGCGTATGCATTTATCCAAATCACAATACACAAAATACCGCAGTTGCCCCAAACGTTTGTGGCTGTACCGCAACAAAAAAGAAGTGCTTACACCGCCAAGTCCTGCTTTGCAAAAAATATTTGACCGTGGCCATTTTGTCGGCGAACTGGCTTGGAAACGCTTTTCGGGCGGGGTGCTAGTTAAAGATGGCTACCAAAACCCGCAAGAAGCCATTAAACGCACGCAGGAACTCATGGCACAAGGCGTGCCGGCTATCTATGAGGCCGCATTTTGCTATAACGGTATTTTGGTATTTGTGGATATTTTGGAAAAAACACTTACCGGCTGGAATCTGGTGGAAGTAAAAAGTAGCGGGCGCGAAATTGATCCCATTTATGTGGACGACATCTCTATCCAACGCTATGTGCTTACGCATTGTGGGGTTACGCCAGAGCATTGTTATTTAATGCACATAAATAGCGACTATTTTATGGAAACGGATGAGCCGGATTTACAACAACTTTTCCTTTTAACTCTGATGGATAGCGAACTATTTTCGGATGAGGATATTGAGGAAAATTTAGAGGATATTAAGAAATTACTAGTTGTTCCCGAACCGACGGTCGAACTGGATAAAAGCGGGTGTGCTGATTGTGAGTGCCACGACTATTGCTGGAAAGATATTCCGCAAGATTCCGTGTTTGCGTTGTTACGCGGTAACCGTGCACGCAAGTTTATGCCACAGGGAATTGTACGCGTAGCGGATTTGCCGCCGAATAGTTTTGATAATGAAAAATATAACCGTTGGGTAGAGGTGTTACGCACAGGCACGCCTTATATTGACCATGCGGCGGTGACCGCGTGGCTTAATAAACTGGAGTACCCGCTTTATTATTTGGATTTTGAGACGACGCAACCCGTTGTCCCTTTGTGGAAATACTCGCGGCCTTATCAGCAAATTCCGTTTCAATTCTCGCTCCACGTGCAACGCGAGCCAAACGGCAAGTTTGAACATTACGAATATCTTTCCACAGGCAAGGAAGATCCGCGCTATGGTTGCGTGGAGGCATTGCTTAAATATATCGGTAATAGTGGTACTATATTGGCTCATAATGCGGCTTTTGAAAAGACACGCATGAAAGAGATGGCACACGATTTGCCCATTCCCGGAAAGGATGCTAAACGCCTTTTGGACATGACGGAACGCTTTATGGATACGGGCGATCCTTTTAAACAGGATTATTTACACCCCAAAATGCACTGTAGTTGGTCTATTAAAAAGGTTTTACCCGCACTCGTACCCGAAATGAGCTACGAAGGCATGGCCGTTGCCAACGGTGGGGATGACATGGATGCCTTTGATGTGTTATACTCACAAAGTTTACCGCCTGCCGAGTTAGAACAATTACGCAAAGACTTACTTAAATATTGCGAGCAAGACACTTGGACCATGGTCAAAATCGTGGATGCACTACGGGATAGCGTGCAATAGGAGAAAATTATGAAAACAAATAAAGACTTCAAAAAATTGCCGAAGAAATCAACTAAAACAAAAAATGAGGACGTGAAAAAGGGGCTCTCGCGCCTGATTAAACTGATGATTGATTTAAATCAGGGTGTGCTGAATCTGGACCACGCCGCTGAGGAGTGTGGGGTAAGCCGCCGCACCATTCAGCGCGATATAGAAACGTTGGAACAAGCCGGATTGCCGCTTTATAAACCGAATAAACAAAATGTAAATTACCGTGTGCGGAGCGATTTTGATTGGGCAAACTTTAACATCACTAAAGAAAACGCATTGGATTTTGTGGATGCACTAGATGCGCTTACTGAGGGGCTCGGCAAGCCCAGTAAATGGGTGCTGCCTATTCAAAAAGAGGTTGAAAAAGCTGGGCGCAAGGAGCAGAAAAAACGTAAAGAAGCCGCGGGGAAGTGGGAGCCGATGAATGCCACCAAGGAAAACGTCTTATCTATCTTTTTAGATGACGGGAGTTTAAATCGTGCTCCTTTGCAAATTTTACTGGCACTTGCAGAATTTAATAAAGTTGCTGATGATAAAGATTTTAGGAATAGTGCCTATCGCAAGTGGCAAGAGCGTGAACTTCAAAAAATTATGATTCGTTTCCATTGGTTAGGGCAACAACACCGCGATGCCTTAAAAGAGTGTGCCAAACTTATTAAGGATGACCCGAAGGATGTATGGCCTTATAAACAAGCGGCCCTAATTTGCTATACCCAAAAAGATTATAAAGGTGCTTTGAAATATGCCTTGGACGGGTTTGAGCAAGGCAAGCAGGATGATACGTTTATTACGTATGCTATTTATTTCTTGATATTAAACAAGTATTATGAAAAAGCCATAGACCTGTTTAACGCGGGTATTACCAATAAGGCCATGCAAACCCATTTTGCGGCTTTGATATATGCGTATGAGGGGCAATTTGATAAGGCGTTGGATGTGGTTGCCCAGGCCCAAAAAGTCGACCCCAAGAATCCCAAAGCCTACGAGTATATCAAAGGGCAAGTATTAGACCTTAAGACTAAGAAACAGTAGAAACCGCTATGACGGACAAACAAAACGGGTGACAATATGTTGTCGCCCGCTTTTGTTATCCTAAATACAAGAAGTTGCTACGTACTAGGAGGCGGAAATATGGAAATACTTTTAATGATTATTGTAGGCATTATCGGCTTTGCGTTAGACGGAGCCACCGAGCGCAAAAATTAGCGCATGATTACTATACCGCACATAGGGGGAAAAATATGAGCATACTAGGTTTTATCGTATTAGGGGTTTTGATGTTTATTGTTTTTATAGCCCTAGCCCAAATTGATTTTTAGGGATAGTCCCCCTAACTTTAGGGGGCTATTCAAAAATCAATTATTTAATTTGTTGGATGCTGTTTATAAATTCCTCTATAAAATCCTCGCGATTTTTGTCAGCTCTTTTTTTATTTCCTGGTTGTTTTTGTAAGGATTGATCTTCTTTTCTATAGAAATTTTCTGTACAAATAAGCCAAAAGATCTTGTCTAGTTCATAAGCAGTGCGTCCGATTCTATTAGCCATTTCTATAACAATGCGATAGGCATAATATTGTTCTTTTTTTTGTTTTGTTACTTCATCAAAATTGTCTAAAATATGTTTTCCCATTTTTTTAATTATTTCAATAATATGTACATCGGGTTTTGGACAGTCAATTAATCCGGATTCTTTTAAACAATCACAGGCCAGTGCGAAACCAAATCCTTCAATTTCTTCAGCAAGTAGCAAAGGTAATGCAATTTTAGTATATGTATTGGCTGAAAACGATTCAATAAAATCTTTGAATGCATTTAGGTCATCAAATTGGTGTAGGAATATAGCAGCAGAATAAATGTAATCTGCATACTTTTTCCATGTGTTTTGAGAATTATTAAAAGTATCTCCAAAAGCGAGTTCGAATTTTTGAAATATTTCGTTGCCACTAGAATATTCTTTACAAATATTGTGTGGATCAAAGTTATGTAAAATTATTTTTAATACAGTTTCTTTTTTATCGAATTTGATAGAGTTGGTAACTCTTTGACGATTTTGTAAAGAAATTGTACATTGGCGCATCATATCATTTAAAGTTTCTATTTTGGGTGTTGCTAAATAATTTTTATAGAGATTATTAATTTTATACTTATCCGCTAGATTTTCTAAACGTTTTTTTGAAAATTGATACATTATATTCAAATTTTCATTAAATTGATAATTCATATTTCCTCCTTTTAATTCCTAGATTTTTTTATACAGAACATACTGTGGCTCGTTGATTCTACAAAGCATTCCGTGTCGCCTAAATCGTAGCGGGCAATGGGGGCTCCGGCATATTGGGTAATCGTTTTAACTTGTTCCATTTTGATTTGTATTTGTGCCGCACCATACCCCACTCCAGCGGCCACGAGTAGGGCCAAAATTAAGTAAATTTTCTTCATTTTGCGCTCCTTAAATAATCGTTTAATACGTCTTTTACGCGGTTGTGTAAAGACGTGGGAGTTAGCACTTTAATATGCGGTAACCAATGCAAAATGGTGGGCAAGATTTCTTCTTCTTTGGCGGCCTTGCACGAGATAACAATCCTCCCGTCTTTTAGCTCCTTTTCCAGTTTTTGCAGTGGAAAATAGTTCTTTTGCTTAAAGAAATGCGCGCACTCGGCCGATACTTCCAACTGCACGGCCAAGGGTCGTTCTTTTTCAAACCATACATTCGTGCTTTCTTTGAGAGTTTTGTCTATATTTTTGTCGTACTTAAAAAACTTGCCCATCTCTTTGGCGGAGGAAATCTTTTCCAGGCGGAATTTTAACAGTTTGTCGTCATCTGTAAGCGAAAGCAAATACCAAAAACCCTCACTCCACAACAGTTTCAAAGGACGTACCGGGTAGCAGGCTTGACTGCCGCCTTTGTAGCATACGGTTACCCACTCGCGTGCACGGATAGCATCTTCCAACGTGCGTGTAATGGGGGTATCTTTATACATTTCTCCGCTATTCATTTTGATAAAGAATGGGTTATCCTGCGGAGTGGCCAGTAAGCGGTTTTTAAGCATGGCAAATGAATGACCGAAATTGCCGCCTAATGAGGAGGCCATATCGCTCATCAGCACCAAAATAGAGGCCTCTGCGCTGGATAACTGCATACGCTCCAGCGAAAACCCCTCCGTAAATGCGTATACACCGGGATCGGGGTTCCAAAGCGGGAAATCAGCTTCTTGTATATCATTCATATCCCGTTGAATGGTTCGTACCGCTACACCGGTTTCCACCGCCATATCTTTCAGACGGATTTGGCCCTTATCCAGGGCGTTAAGTTCATACAAAAGACGTGTTAGTTTGTTGTGCATTTCTTTTTGCATAGTTACCTCTTACAAACAGTATAGCACATCAGTGCGACAAGGTGTTGTCGCAAGAAATATAATATAATAACATTGTTTTTTTAAAGGGATGAGGTGAATGTATGCTACGTATGCCAAATAGGGAATTATTAGATAAAGTAGAAGAGTATTTTTACACAAATGAGAATTGGATTAAAAAAGACGGCATTGTAGATGAAGTGGCTTTTGCACAGGCACGCGTTAAAATACTGTGGATTTTAAGAGAGATGAATGAAAAAGAAGGATATAGACAATCCGGAGGCGATATGCGCAAGGATTGGCGTGCGTGTACTGAAAAAAATAATCTCAACCCCTATCATGCCCCTCAAGGGGGGTACTCCAAAACTTATGCCTTAATCATTAAAACATCTGGGGCTATTTTAAAGAATGAGTGGTCTGTGGGGGGGTATCAATCATGGTGCCGGGAAGTACTGCCGCAAATAGCTATCATCAATGCTAAAAAAATGGCAGGCGGAGCGCATATAGACCCGTTTGCAATGCAACAATATTATAAAAATGATGCCGATTTGCTGAAAGACCAAATAGCTGGTATTAATCCGGATATCATTATTAATACGAATCATTCTCCTGAATTATTGAAGCATTTAAATGTACAAGATCCCCGCCAAGAAGTGTCTTGTGCGCTCATAAATCCTGCCAGGAAAGGATCCTTTTATTCTTACAGACAAAAAGATACCGGGCGAATTATATTAGAAGTACAGCATACAAATACGCGCTGTCTTACACACGGGGAGTATATAAAGTTAGTACAGCTATGTTTGGCTAAACAAGGATTTCAATTTACTTAATCCTGCGGTATTTCTCTATTTTTAAAAAAGACCTAGCATTTTGCCTAGGTCTTTTTTGTTGCTATGGTGCGACATAGTGTTGTCGCAGGGGTTTTTTACACTATACGTAACGGAACACAAAAGGAGATTAAAACTATGAAATATACCTATGAACAATACGAAACATTTTACTATATCAACAGACTGTTACCTTATCTGAGAAATCTACAAACTATTAGAGATTCCAGACGGAATTTGATTTTGACAGTAAAAAAAATAGATGAAAACGTACTACCGGGTTTAAAAAAAATTAATCCATATGATTATAATACCGTAAAGGCATCAGATAAGATTATCAGTAAGCTAGAGAAGGCCCTGGCTAACTATAGCAGTGTTTACTTGAGTTTGCCGCTTTGCCCCCAGCAAGATAATATTTCTTATTTGGTACGTATTTTCAATTTGAATATACAAGAGGAAGCTGTGATACGGTTTTTAGGTGCGGCGCAATACAATGAATTATTAAGAAGCTGTTTGCATGAGTTCCATAGCGACCTGGAGGGACAAGAATATGCGCTGACGGAAGTGTCCGGATGTCTGCATGGGATGGGGTTTGCTATTCTCAATGCAAACGCTCCGTTACGGCGGCTAGGAATTTTGCGCGAATCTCGTTTTAGAGAACTTTTTAAACTGACCAGTTGGGCACAAGGGTTTATTAATACCGTGCATAAAAATGATGAGGCCCGTTATCAAGCTTTATTGGGAACAGAGGTGATAGAAGAGAATCCGCTGAATAAGTCTGATTTTGCGTATGTGGAAGCGGCTGATTTGGCATTAAAGCTAATCAAGCAAGCGAAACATCACAAAGGTTTTAATATTCTTTTGTATGGAGTACCGGGTACAGGGAAAACAAGTTTTGCTAAATACTTGGCCCACGCGGCTAAATTAAAATTATACCCGGTAGGGGTATGTAGCGAAGGAGAGATAGAACAAAACTACCGGCTACAACAATTTTACCGCAAACAATTTTTGCTTAAAAATGTCAAAAACGCGTGTATCCTCTTTGACGAAGGAGAGGATATATTTTCCAGCCTAGAAACACGTACAAGCAAAATGGAAATTAATAATTTATTGGAAAATAACGAAGTGCCTGTCATTTGGACGACGAACAAAATCCACCGCATGGATCCGGCGTTTATTCGGCGTTTTACGTTGCCGGTATGCTTTAATAAGCCGCCCGTGGAAGTGCGCCAAAAGATTTGGCATAAATATCTAACGGAAAATAAAATTGCGTGCGGCAAGGAGGACAGCTTAAAACTTGCCAAAAAGTATGAAGTGCCACCATCCATGATTGCAGGCGCCACGCATGCGACCCATATGGCTAAAGGAGATTTAAATACGGTTAAAGACCACCTCTCTTTTATGACCCAAGCCCTCAACGGCGGTTATAAAAAACCGGAAGAAAATACGGAAAATCCCGAATTTGAAACCGCCCTTGTTAATGCGGATATAAATTTAGATATTTTAACGGAGCAAATTACACATTCGGGCCGGCTAAATTTCTCGCTTTGCTTATACGGGGCTAGTGGTACGGGCAAATCGGCCTATGCGCAGTATTTAGCGCAAGAATTAGGATTGGATGTGCTACACCGTAGGGCATCAGATTTGCTGTCCAAATGGGTTGGTGGAACAGAACAAAATATCGCCGAGGCCTTTGCACAGGCCAAAGAGAATAAATCACTCTTAATTTTTGATGAGGCTGATAGTTTCTTGCGGGACCGTGCTACGGCTTCTCACTCGTGGGAAATATCCGGTGTAAATGAAATGTTGACCTGGATGGAATCGCACCCGTATCCGTTTATTTGCACCACCAACCTCATGGACACGCTGGACCCGGCCAGTTTGCGGCGGTTTAGTTTTAAGATTAAGTATGATTTTTTAACTCTCCAGCAAGTGGTATGTGCCTTTATGTTCTTTTTCCATGTAATGATTGAGCCACAAGATGTGGTAGGGTTAGATAAACTAACCCCCGGCGATTTTGCCCTTGTGAAAAATAAGGCAGAAATATTGGGGCATGCGCACGATTTTTACGCGCTAAAAGAAATGCTGGAAACCGAGCAAAAGCTTAAACACAATGCTTATGGTAGTGGCATTGGTTTCCGAGTCAATTAAAGGAGATAGAATATGAAAAAAACAGCCATACAACAAAACATACTAGCAGATGCTTCTGCGAAATCGATTGATGTAGGAGCAATTACATGTCTTAAGAAGGAAGACTTGCCCCGTATGCTTCTACAGAACTTTTCCAGTAATTTGGCGGTTGCATTATTTGTATGTGGAAAAGATAGGCATGATTTCTATGAATATTTACTTTCAGAGTTAACCCAAATTAAATTGGAACGGATTCAAAGTGGATATTTAAATAAAGAAGAATATTCTCGCTGTGAAGAGGTATTGACATATTTATCCAAGAGTCCACTTTATATAGATGACGCTGTTTCCCTAGATATTAGTGAAATAAAAAAGCGTGTAGACAGATTATCGCGAGAACTAACCTTGCAAGGAATTAAATTGGGGTTAATAGTGTTTTGGAGAGCGTACGAAGGAGAAGTGGATAGTAGTGAGAAAAGAAAATGGCAAGTTGAATTACAAGAAATATCCCTAAAATTGTGTGTACCTGTAATAATGGTTAAAGAATAGATGAGAGGAATAAAACATGATAACTATGAAAGAACAAGCAGATCAGTTCCGGAAACTTTTACATCACATGAATGCGCCTAAACAAACAACCAATACGGGTATTGCAGTCCCTTATGAAAATTTGGCTAATTCATGCAGAGAATTCGCACCCGGCGAGTGTTATACTTTCTTCGGTAGACAAGATACAAATACATTGTCTTGTTGGAAAACAAACTTACTGCTGAAATTATTGAAAAATGGGGTATCTGTCTGCGTCTTGGAAGGCGGCGATACTTTCCGGCACGATTTTGTAGAACTGGCTTGTTTGCAAGCCAAAATTGATCCGGATATGATGATGAGCGGACAGGGAGATGTGGAAGATTTTCAAGCGTTTATGCTTGGCCTTAAAGAAATCGCCCTATTCCCTATGATATGGACGACGGATGAGGGAATTTCGTCAAACTTGACAGGGCCAATGATTTGTGTAAAAAATATGACATTAGACGAGTGGCGCGAGGATGCGGAGACTTTGTGGACACAAGCCCGTCAGCGTAATGTGGTGTTATTTTTATTTGTAACTATGCCACATTATGTGCCGCTTAAATTTGATAGTTTATATCATCCGCATAAGATTATTTTGCCGGAGAATTTATCTTCCTATGTGGGGATGGTAAAAATGGAGCAAAGCACCGGTTCTCCGTTAGAAAAGCAGCGGATGCAATTGGAAATTACTATTAAACGAACAGAATCTTTTACGGTAGCGCATTTAGATTTTGATATTGACCCGCATTCCCGAGAAATTAGTGTGGCTTCACACATATAGCCATGGGGAGACTATTATGACCAAATATCAAATGATCCGCAAATGGAAACGCAGTACAGAAGACGAAGATGTGCAATTAGAGGCCCTTTTTGATGCGTTGTATGCGCTTAAAAAGGTGACAGAGGATGATTTATTTTTTGAGTTGCACCTTAATTGGCGTAGGGATAGAGGATATATTTATCCCAAGAGGGAAGCCGTGCAGCTCTTTATGCGTTACAAACTTACCTACAAAGGAGAGTCGTTTTTGGATAAAATGAACTGTTATCATCATAGCCCGATTGATTTGGCTAATCAAATTTATGAACGTATTTCCAAAGCCATTGAACACGAAGATGAGGGCGTAGCATTTTATACATGTACGGGGGCTCCTGCTGTGATGGGCACGATCGTGTGTATGGGCAAAATGCAGGACGGAGAGTATATAACTAATCCAACCGACGGCGCGCCGCGCCAATTCGTGGACAAATTGACACCTAATGATATTCTGATGTTTTTAACTAAATACAGCAAATGGCTCAAGGATCCGCTTTTGATGTTTGGCATATGGCGAACGTATGCCAAAAACGATTATGGGCCTTGGATTATGTGTTTGTGCCACCATTTAGGCACGGGCCGGCGGGAAGATTATTACGAATATGCTTTTGATGCCGGGCTAGATGCTATTGACTATATTGGCACTGAATTTTAACTTGACTTCTAGGCCTAGAAGAAGCGTGAATGTGTATAGGAGAGAATATGCAAAACTATACACATTTATCAGCCCGGGAATTGGAGTTAAAATGGCTAGAAGTAATAGGCCGACCTATTCCACCAATTGGGCGAAGTTTAATTATTAAATACCTGTTATGGTATGAACAAGCCAAGCGTGAGAAGATTTCTCCACTTGGCTTTTTTCATGAAGTGGCTCAAGCTGCTAAAAGTATTGATAAACGCCCAAAAGCCACCCTTGAGATAGGTTCCAAACTAATCCGTTCCTACCAAGGGCTAAAATATGAAGTAGAAATTGTTGCCAATGGGTATCTATATGAGAATACACTCTATAAAAGCCTATCCGGTGTAGCGAGAGCCATAACCGGGAAAAGCTGGAACGGGAATATATTTTTTGGAGTGAAAAAATGAGTGATAAGAAAATACGCTGTGCTATCTATACCCGCAAATCAACTGAAGAAGGATTAGAACAAGAGTTTAACAGTTTACAAGCCCAACGGGAAGCGTGCGAGGCCTACATTAAGAGCCAAAAGCATGAGCATTGGCAATTACTGCCCACCGAATATGATGACGGCGGATATTCTGGTGGGAATATGGAACGTCCGGCCTTAAAACGCCTACTCACAGATGTTCAAAACGGACTTATAGATATTATCGTAGTATACAAGATAGACCGCTTAACACGCAGTTTAATGGATTTTAGCAAGATTGTAGAAGTGCTAGATAAGCATAATGCCTCGTTCGTATCTATAACACAGCACTTTAATACCACTACCAGTATGGGGAGATTAACGCTTAATATGCTACTCTCATTTGCCCAATTTGAGCGGGAAGTAACCGGAGAACGTATAAGAGATAAAATCAGTGCAAGTAAAAAGAAAGGAATGTGGATGGGTGGTAAACCGCCATTAGGATATTACCGTAAAGATAAAAAGATATACCCGGATGAAGAAAAAGCAAAACTTGTTACTAGCATATTCCAAAAGTATGTAGACCTTAAAAGTACCACACTCCTAAAAGAGTGGTTAAATAAACAGGGGCACAATATATCCGTAGGGAACCTGAACTGTATTTTGCGTAATAAAGCATATATTGGTCTAGTTGGACATAAGGGCACTTGGTATCAGGGGGAACACCAAGGAATAATCCCAACAGAACTATTTGAACAGGTAGAAACCGTAATGGCGGATAACCGTATCAACCGTCAACATTATGACCCTAGCAAAAGCCTTTTATCGGGTAAATTATATGACGATAAAGACAATGCTATGAGCCCGAGCTGGAGTACAGGTTGTAGCGGTAAAACATATCGCTATTATGTAAGCCAAGCCATTATCCGCAAAGAGCCGGGCAAAGTGGGAAGAGTTGGTAAAGTATCGCTCCCTAAATTAGAGCAATTTATAGATAATTGGTTTAGTGAGTTTTTGAAAGACAAAACAAAAATATATCCGTATATCCAACAGTTTGGAGTGAGCAAGCAAAAGGAAATTATCAAACGGCGACCATCATATCCAATAACGCGAGATATAGAAAAAACTTTAATCAAACGCATTAAATTAAATCCCAACAAGATAGAAATTACACTATATCAAGAACAAGTAACTGAACTATTAAATGCCATTTATGAAAATCGGGAAATGCACCAACTCAAACCTGAAGAATTAAAAAATGAAAATACTTATACGGAACTGTACCATATCGGTACAATAGCCAACGGAGAAAAGATAATTGTAGGTCACTTTGTAGAACCAAGAAAAAGACCCAATACTGAACTTATCAAAATCTTAAATCAGGCTTATACATGGCACCAAGACGTAATCAGTGGTACAGGCACACAGGATATAGCCAAGTGGGATAAAGTATGCGTACAATATGTCCGCAGGATCCTCAATTTGAGCTTTTTGTCTCCTAACATTGTACGTGCTATCCTAAATGGTACCAAACCCACAGATTGCACACTCAAAAAATTACTCTCCATTCGCACGCCAGATTGGCGGGAACAGGAAGATATAATTAGAAATCAAATTGGTAAGTAAATACTGATTTGATATACTAAATGTACGGTTAATAAAGGAGTTCTATATGGATAAAAAAAGAGTATTTATCAGTTTTGACTATGATAACGATGTAGCTATAAAAGAATTATTAGTGGGACAGGCTAAAAATGAAGATTCGCCCTTTTTAATTTCTGATTGGTCAATAAAGGAAGAGTCCGTTACATGGAAAGCGGAAGCTGCCGAAAGGATTAAACGTTCAGATGTGGTTATTGTATTGTGTGGTGAGAATACAGATTGTGCTAGAGGGGTGGGTATCGAGTTGGAATTAACACAACAATTGGATAGACCCTATTTTTTGTTAGCGGGATATTCAGACAAAACTTGTCGTAGACCAATTACTGCCAAATCCACCGATAAAATGTATCGGTGGACTTGGAATAACTTAAAGTTGTTACTTGAGGGCAAGCGTTGATAACTTTTGTGGGCAAATAATCAAAGAAGGGACTATATTCGATGGTCTTTAACTAAGTACCAATAATGTTGTCCTAACGGAGTCAGGCGGCATCCTGTTGAGTTTATAGCTGCATAATACATGTGTTCTTCTTTTACTGGCACCACCAACCCGACTTTGACTAGCTTTTGCAATTCTGCAAATATATCTGTATGTTCTTTTTGACATACATTTTTTTCGGTTGGTTCATAAGAAGGATCAAGAGGATAAATGTCTTTTGGTTGTTTAAAATACGCAATTAGCTTATGTAGTGATTCAATCGCTATGGGGGGAGTTACTTTCCGGATAGTAATAAATTGACTAACATTTGTTTTGAATACTGGACGTTGTTCCCAAGGGCCTAATGCCTGGTCGACATAGGAATATAAGGACCCAGGGGTAACTCTTCCCAATAAATCTGCCGCACCTCCTCCCAGTGCTGCGCATAATAAATTAGTGAACACTCCGTGGCCGTTAACTTCCTTAGAAGTTTCGTTAGATCTGCTTGCGGTTAGGATAGTTGTACCAGGACATATTGAACTGGCTTCACTGCCGCAGTTATGCATAGTTCCTACATCCCCAGAAAAGCAACAATCAAAAATAATAATTTTATTGGTAACAGGAGAGGTGTTGATGATATTTAAAATATCAGACATAGATATCCCTTCATTACCTTGTTCGTAATCTATAGTAACAATATAATTCCCTGAATTGTACATGCTTCCGTGCCCGGCAAAATATAATAAAGCGACATCCGCTTGATTGGAAAAAAGCTCGCGAATTCCAGTCATTATATTTTTTTTAGTTGCTTGTTCGTTAAACAAACATTTGACAGAAAAATTAGGGGTTCTGTCTTGGTTAAAAGACAATAACTCGTGAATGGATTGTGCATCGTTTACACAACAATGCAAGGGAGCATTTGGGTATCGGTCAATTCCTACACATAGAGCTTTTTTCATATCGCTATATCCTCTTATTATCTTACAATATTATTATCTTACAATATCTTGAGGATAAAAGTAGAGATGCGTATGATTGCGCCAGGACGACTTCCTACCCAGTTCGGTCAGCATAAAATCCAATAAATTTTTATAAAACCCAAAATAGGCCCAATAATACCATGCTATCGGTTGTTTATAAAAAAATCCCCGTCGGAGCTAAACTCTAACGGGGATATATGCTGAAAATCAAAAACTAAAATACGGAGTCAACGGGATTCGAACCCGCGGTCTCTGCCTTGACAGGGCAGCGTGTTAACCAGGCTACACCATGACTCCAAGTGCTTCCGTTACATATATTCTATATTTTTGCACCCCGTGAGTCAAGAAAGAGTTGCCCGCGGGCAGTCTTCCCCTTTCGGGAACTCGCCCCAAAGTATTTGCTCCGGCTCAAGCCGGACTCCCGTTTTGGAGTATACCTCTTTTTGCACTTTTCTTATAAGATTGTAAATATCGCTCGCGCTGGCTTTATCGTAATTGATTATAAAGCCGGCGTGTTTTGTCGATACTTGCGCCCCGCCTACGCTGAGGCCTCTAAGCCCGCAGGAATCTATCAGGCGGCTGGCATAATCGTTTGGCGGTCTTTTGAAGACGCTTCCCGCGGAGGGGTATTCCAAAGGCTGTTTTCGCGCGCGTCTTTCGAGTATGGATAATCTGCTTTGCTTTAATTCTTCGGCGTTTTTGGCTGTCAGTTCCCAAGCAGCGCTTAGTATTATGCAGCCTTCAATACCCGTTACTTTGCGGTATGCGTACTTCACTTCGTTTTTGGAAATTTCTTTTATTTCGCCGTCTGGAGTGATTACTCTAAAGGATTTAAGGCAGTCGAAAGTTTCCTGCCCGAAGGCGCCCGCGTTCATAAAAACCGCTCCCCCGCAGCTGCCGGGTATCCCGCTTAAACACTCTATCCCGCCAAGGCCCTTTTCGGCCGAAAAGCGGGCAGCCTCGTCAAGCGCGGTGCCTGCCTTTGCGGTAAGCTTGTTGCCGTTTAACGAAAGGCCTGCGTAATTTTTAAGGCAGCAGACAATGCCATCTAATCCCGAATCGCTTACCAATATGTTTGAGCCGAACCCGACTATGCGGAAGGCAAGGCCGTGTTTTTTTGAGAAGTGTTTCAGATATAAGATTTGATCTTCGTTTTCCGGCAAAGCCAAAACCTGCGCCGCGCCGCCCGTTTTATAGGTGGTATAATCACGCATAGGAGCGTCGAAAAGCAAAATACTTTTTATTTTTTCGTCTAAATTCTCTTTCCAATCCATTTAATATATTATATAAAAAGATTATGGAGGAGAATTTATGACAGATAAGAACGCCGGCAAACTGCCTACGCAAAGTATAGATTTGAAAATATTGGAAACGGAATTTTATAATCCTTCTTCGCGGCCCGCGAAGGTCAAATTCGGCACTTCCGGCCATAGGGGGGTATTGGGGGCGGGTTTTTGCGCTCTGCACGCTAAAGCGATAGCCCAGGCCGTAGCCAAAATGCATTTGGAGGAAAACATAAAGGGCAAGGTGCTTGTGGGCGGCGATACGAGGCTGATGTCAAAGGTTACGGCCGAATTGTGCGCCTGCGTTTTGGCGGGCAACGGGATAGAGGTTTCTTTGCCGTCGATACCGGTGCCGACGCCGGTCTTCTCCTTTGAGATTTTATCCAAACGAGCCGCGGCTTGCCTTAACGGTACGGCCAGCCATAATCCTCCGCAGGATATGGGGCTTAAATACAATCCTTCCACCGGGGGGCCGGCGGATTCTTCAATAACGTCAAAAATAGAAAAGTACGCCAATTACTTTATGCAAAACGAAAACGAGATAAAATTTATCTCGCTTGACGAGGCAAAAAAACGCGGCCTTGTGTACGAGCCCGATATAATCGGCAATTATGTCAAAGCGTTAGGCGGAAAGATAAATTTCCAAGTGATAAGAAGCGCCGCGCTTAAAGCCGCTTTGCACCCGATGGGCGGGACGAGCCTCCCGTTTTTTAAAGGTATAAAAGAATATTATAAATTGGACAATGTGGAAATAGTAAGCGAGCTGCAAAACCCTTCTTTTAACTTCATTCCGCTTGACCACGACGGCAAGACGAGAATGGATCCTTCTTCCAAGTATCCGATGTCGCCGCTGATAGATTTGGCTTTAAGCGGCAAGTACGATTTTGCGGGAGCGTGCGATCCCGATGCGGACCGCTTCGGCGCGGCGACTTCAAAGGGAGGTTTGCTTTCGCCCAATCACGCGCTTTGCGTTATGCTTAATTATTTGGCGGACAATAAAAAGACGTCTAAAACGGTAGCCGTCGGCCGTACCATCGGCACTACTCACCTAATAGATAAAATAGCCGCAGCGAAAGGTTTGCGCGTTGATGAGGTAAACGTCGGTTTCAAATACTTCGTGCAAGGCCTTTTGAGCGGGGAACTTTTAATGGCCGGCGAGGAAAGCGCAGGTATGTCCGCGGCCGATTGGGTGACGGAAAAGGACGGTATGCTGGCAGTGTTCTTGCTTCTTGAAATTATGAGCAATACCGGGCAAGACATAGCGGGCTTGTATAAACAGCTTACTGAGCTTTACGGCAATCCCGTATATACGCGCGTCGATATGCCCGTTACGGAGGAAGTCAAAGCGAAACTTAAAGGGTTTAACAAAGAAAGTTTGGCGGGCCTCAAAGAAGTCGCCGGCGAAAAGGTTTTAAACGTGCGGGATACCGACGGCGTTAAAGTGTATTTGGAAGGCAGTTGGTTTCTTGTCAGGCCTTCCGGCACCGAAGCGATAGTAAAATTCTATGCCGAAACTTTCAAAGGCGAGGAGCATTTGCGCAAGATACTTGAAGAGGGGCGAAAGGTGTTTGGCTTATAAGCTCGTTTTGATAACGCGAAAATAAAAGCCCGACTAAAAAGCCGGGCTTTTTCATATTTGCAAGCGTTTGGCTTAGGCCATAATTTTTATGTCTTCACAACGTTGATATCGGGGGTTTATGTCTTCAAAAAGATAATCTTTATCGTCATATTGCGGGCCGTATACCGGTTCTATTTTCATATAGTAATTGGACTGAGATTCCATATCCGCGCCAATGGATATGCCGCAGTCGATAAGCCGCCCCTTTTCATCGCGGATTATAAATTGCGGATTAAGTTTCTGAAAAATAGTTTCGCCTTCTTTTGTTTTCATACCGTAATAATAGGTCTTTTTATATTTTAAGAACGGAGGCAAACGTTCTAAACTATTTATTAGATATTTCGTTCTTTGCGGCAATGAGGATGAGGGCGTTATCTTAATATGGCTCGGTTTCTCCTCATCGGAATATTTTCCTTCCGCTAAAGCGTCAAAGAAAACATCGGATTGCTTGGAAAACAAGCTTAACATATCCAGCAGGGCCAGATCGTATTTATAAGGCACATCAGAATAAGCAAGATATAGATTAATGAATTTTAATCCGTATAGGTATCTTATAGCTGTCATTTGGTCGATCTCGTCGCCCCAAGAATCGGGGATTGCATCTTCTTTTTTAGAATTGCCGAAAATGGATTTTTCTCCGTATGATATAATTTTGTTTAACGCTTTAATATTATCCTGAAGGAAAGACAATCTGGAAACCATTTCCATAAAAGAAGTTTGCGTGGCCTTTAAATTAGCCTCATCTATACCCGCGTATATACTGGTAACCGCCACGAAATTAAAAATCTTTTTTCCGTAAAAAGCTATTTTCTCTTTTGAAAAGAACGACAAGGAAGCCGCGGGTTTCGCTAAATTGATTCCCCTAAGATTGCGCAAGGCCCAAAAAGTAAATAGGGAGACGGCTATCCCGTCAAACGCTTTATCCGTGTTTATGCGCTTCATCTCTTTTTCCAAAGCCAAAAAACTTTTATAGGCCGGGCCTTGCTGTATTTTTTTGTCAAAAGCGTAAAATTCCGCGGACAGTTCCTTTTGAATTTCCGCAGGCGTCTTTTTGTATTGCGGCAAATTTTTCCAACGAGACATATTTGCCGCCTGTTTGTATAAATCAAAGGCATCGTTTATTTGCCCCTGTTTGATTGTTATGGGTATTTGGGGGTTTTGATTGATTATGGAGGCATATTCGCTTTTAAGGGCGTTATACTCTTGCCGGAGTTTTTGTTCTTCTTCGTTTTCGGTTTGTCTTTTGCGTTCTTCAAGTTTTTTGGAAAGAGAAGTCGATTCTTCGTAAATATGTTTTGGCGTTATCGCGGGGCGCTGTATTTTCGTATTTCTCGGCGATCTATCTTCAAGAGATTTGCCCCAAGTATGCAGAGTCAGTTTTTTCTCCATTTCGGATATTTTTTCGCTCAGCTCTTTGGCTTTCATATATTCTTTGGAATTTGCTTGCTCAGCGTTTTGAGGAACTTTCCAAGGAAATATCGTAGCGTTTTGTGCAAACGCGGAGAAAACGGGTGTAAATACAAAGGAAAAGGCAATTGTTAAAGCGAAGAGTTTTTTCATACATGTCCCCATAATATACCACTTAGCAATATGATAACAACAGATAACAACAGAAGGCAAGAGCCGTAAGTCCTAAACTTGCCTGGGAAATAAGACCTGCTACAAGTAAATAAGACCTAGTACAACTTTGAAATAATTAAATATAATAGGAATGTATGGCTTTAAGTCCTTTAGACGGAAGATATGGCAAGGCTCTTAAAGAGTTGGCCGCTTTGGCCGGTGAGGACCGCCTGATTGTTATGAGAATCAAGGCGGAGTGTATGTATTTGCTTGCTTTGGCGGAAAGCGGAATATTCAAAATATCCGCCGCGGATAAAAAGAAAATACTTTCCTTGGCGCAGGCGTCAAAAGATGCCGTCGAAACGGTAAAACTTATAGAAAACGAAGGCTTTAAAGGCATAGCAGCCACAAGACACGATGTCAAAGCCGTGGAATATTATCTGCGTCTGTCTTTTGAGGAAAAAGGCTTGGGCAAATATATCCAATGGCTGCATTTCGCCTTAACTTCCGAAGATGTAAACAGCCTCTGTTACGCCGTAATGATGAGAGACGCCTTGCAATATCTTTTGATCCCCGCCCTGGAAGATATACTCTCTGCCTTGCGCGGCTTCGCGAAAACTTACGCGAGCGACGTGCTTTTGGCTCGCACGCACGGGCAGGCGGCGGTGCCGACCACTTTCGGCAAAGAGTTTAAAGTTTTTGAGTATCGCCTCTCAAGGCAGATAAAACAGCTTAAGAAACAGCAAATTTCCTGTAAATTCGGCGGCGCCGTAGGTTGTTATAACGCGCACGCCGCGGCGTTTGGAAATATTGATTGGCCAAAATTTTCAAAAAATTTTATAGAAACATTCAATAAAGGCCGAAAAAGCAAAATATTTTTGTGGGAAGTCGCTACCCAGATAGATCCCCACGATTCTTATGCGGAACTCTTTGACAATTTGCGCCGTATAAATATGATATTGTTGGATTTATCGCAGGATATTTGGCGCTATATATCCGACGGTTTGATAAGGCAAAAAAAGGTCAGGGGCGAGGTGGGCTCTTCCACAATGCCGCAGAAGGTAAATCCGATAGATTTTGAGCAGGCTGAAGGCAATCTTGGGCTTGCCAACGCTTTGTTCGGGTTTTTCAGCGGAAAGCTGACGGTATCTAGGTTGCAGAGGGATTTATCGGATTCTACGGTATTAAGGAATATCGCTTGCGCTTTTGGATATTGCTTGACTGCTTATAAAGCTCTAGACGGGGGTTTGTCAAAGATAAAGGCGGATACTCAATACGCCTTGGAGCAAGTGCGCTCCCATCCGGAAGTTATCGCGGAAGCATTGCAAATCTTGCTTAGAACTTACGGCAGGCAAGACGCTTATGAAAGCCTTAAAAAGCTCACCCGCGGCAAAAAAATAAACTCCGAAGACATTGACGCTTTTGTGGAAAATTTAGACTTGACGCCGCCCCAAAGGAAGAAACTTCTTTCCCTTAAAGCGGAAGAATATATCGGCCTGTCGGCCGAAATTGCGAGGAAGGTTTATTTATGATAGATATAGTATCCGGCGGACAGGCCGGCGATGAAGGAAAAGGCAAGATCTCGGCGTATCTTTCCTATAAGGGTAATTACTCTTATTGCGTCCGCATAGGCGGGCCGAATGCGGGCCATACGGTTTTGCATCGGGGCAGCAAGTATACTTTGAAGAATATTCCTTCCGGTTTTCTTAACCCTAAAACCAAACTGGTCTTGGGCGCGGGCGCGTATACCAAAACAGATTGGCTTTTGAAGGAAGTCGAGCTTACCGGTACAAAAGACCGTCTTATAATCGACCCTATGGCCGTACTCATTGAAGATAGACATACCTCCGCGGAGAAAGGCGACAGCCATTTTATGTCTGCTGTCGGCAGCGTGGGCACGGGCTTGGGGCAGGCGGTAAAAGAACGCATAGAAAGGCGCGAGCTTAAATTCGCCAAGGATGAACCTGTTCTTAAAGAATTTATACGGGACGTACCCGAACTTTTAAATAAGTCCTTGGCTAAAGGGGAAGATATTTTGGTTGAGGGAACCCAAGGCGTTAAGCTTTCGCTTTTACACGGGGAATATCCTTTTGTTACATCACGCGATACAACCGCGTCTACATTTTTGGGCGAGGCCGGGCTCGGCCCCAAAGCGGTAAGGGATTGCTGGGTCATTTTTAAGCCTTACGTGAGCAGAGTGGGCCCGGGGCCTTTGGCAAGCGAGATTTTTGACGAGAAAGAATTGGAGCTTTACCACGGCAAAGGCTGCGAAATAGGCAGCGTCAGCAAAAGGCTTAGAAGGATAGGTCGTTTTGAAGACGAAACGGCCAGAAAGGCCATTATACTTAATACCGCCACCAAAATAGCTATTACCCATATAGATCTTTTTGCGGGCAATGACGCGGGTACGGTAAGCGCCTACGAACAATTCAGCGGCGAGGCCAAAAAATTCTTGGAGCATTTGCAAGAGATACTTAAAAGCACCTATCCGTATCCGGAACTTAAACTGATTTCCAACGGGCCGGAATTGGAAGATATGGTGGTTCTATAAGTTTTGCCAACAGCAAAAGCCGCCTAGAAGGGGCGGCTTTTTTAAATAGCGCCCTTAAAAGCAGGCAAGAGTTTTGCTCTTGGAATATGCCGCGCCGTATTGCAAAGAGCTGAAAAACCTTCTAAAAACGGATTGCAAAAGGAATAAAAATTGTCAATAATGAATACATAGACCGCGGAGGAATATTTTATGAAATCCTATGCTGTTGACAGTATTTACGCTTTTATCATAGTTGTGGCGGTTTTTTTGGTTTTGCCCTTCTTCGTTCCTATGGAGGAAGACGAATATGTATCCGCCCCGGTCGGCGAATATTCCATAGAGGAAGAAAAGCCTGAAATATTTACCAGAATAATCGATAGGGTTTCCTCTTTCTATCGGCTGAAAAAGAAGAAGAAAGCCTCCTTTGCCGATAGCTTGTCTTCCAAGAACTCCTCGGACGAAAAAGGGAAGCCTTTTTCGGCTGGGAGCTCCGCTGGGGAAGGCGGCGGGGAAGATACCTCAAACGCCCTAACGGCAGCCCTCCCCCCGAGCGAGGCCGATGATCGGGCAAGCAGTCCGATCGGGCTGCATAACGCGAGCGTTTCTTCTATTCCCTCCATGGCGGAACTTGACGGCAAGGAATATAAAATAATGCCGGACCCTTACGGAAATCAATATGTTATGGTTAAGGGCGGGCCCATAGCGCTTAAGTACTTTCTTGCAAAAGGCGGCAGAATAGTCAAACCCGCGTACAATTATCAAAAGAATGTTAATTTGCCGGTTAATATGAAAAGCGCAAATATTCGTTACGGCGGCGGAGATTTATCTTCCGGGCATAGCGGATCTGCCTACGTAAAAGGGGATATATCCTCTTATAAAGGGCGCGGCGGCGGTAAAATAAGGGGTTTTAATCAAGGCAAAGCGGCGGAATTGAGAGAGGAGGACGGGGGCGCCTCTAGGTTGGGGAGTAGAGGCGTGAACTCCGATTTTGACATAAGCGGTTTTGATTTCGGTTCGGGCGAGAGTTTTGGCGAGCTGCGGAAAAATTTATCAGCCAAGAGCGGCGGCGGTTCCGGTGGCGATAATACCGAAGACCAGGCCAACAGAACGCCAAAAGTTTACAAACTGCAAAACGCCAGCCCTTTTGTGAGCGAAAACTCTATGGGAGTGTCACTGCGGAAGGAAAATGACGGCATAACCATTGACTCAGAGTCTACGACCGAATCCGAATTAAACACTCAGGAGCAACAGGTTTCCAGGAATCTCGTATCAATAAGCATAGAGGCGGGATATGAAAACTCTTTGGGAATAATTCCAGACAATGCCGGTACTCGCAAAGCGATGACGCGCGAGCTTTTAGGTAATTCAACCTTTATTGGAAGTTCCGAGCAGGGGCAAGTGGAGGATCCCTGGATATTGCCCGACAATATAGACAACGGCCCCGGCAAAGAGTTTTTTGAAGCGAACAAAGACGTTTTGTTGGGCAGCGAGGCGGTCAGCTTCAAGGAATGGGAAGACAACGATATTTATTACAACAATGTCCGCGGCGAAATAGAAAACACGACAAAAGGGGCGGTTACTCCTCTGATTATGATAAACGGCCAAAAAGGGCCCTTTACCATGCAGGTTATGCCCGAAGACAGTTATTATTACAAAGTGACTTCCAATTTGCTTAACAATAAAGTTCGAAAGGTGGATGAAGGGGGCGAAGTTGATTTAAACCGAATAGACAGGAACAGGGTTTTGGTCGTAGTTCCAGAAAGGCCCTTGGCCGAAAATTTAAAGAAAGACGGATATAAAGTCGCCGTATTTGACAAATATATAGTAACGCCTGGCAATTTAAAGAATTTTTACGATCAAACCGCTAACGCCATTA
This sequence comes from uncultured Elusimicrobiales bacterium, assembly GCA_944324675.1. GTDB lineage: Bacteria > Elusimicrobiota > Elusimicrobia > Elusimicrobiales > Elusimicrobiaceae > Proelusimicrobium. The sequence goes on from CALUXE010000002.1 coordinate 67,512, forward strand.
AGGATATAGAGGAAGGCAAGAAAGCCGATCAGGAAACGAAGAAACAGGATATAGCGCGTTTATTAAAGGATTGATTTGGGCCCTAGGACCCATGTGTTTTTGGGCCCAAAAACCCTTGTTTTGCGGTCGCTTATTTAATACATTTTAATAAGGAAGCGTTGTTTTTTACAGCTTTGATATTAATTTATGGAGTAAAAGAATATGAAGAAAAAGTTCTTGTTCGTCTTGGCTCTTTCGATATTCGCGTTTGGCGCCCTTCCGGCTCATGCCGATTATCATATGTATTGCAAGATAAACGAAGTAGAGTATGAGTTGGGCGACGTAATTAAGAGGTTTGGCAATTACAGTAAAGCCGTTATCGGCTGCTGCAATATAACAAAGGTCTGCGGCCCCAATTACATATCTAACGTGGAGGGCCCGGAATATTTGCATTCTCTTTCCTTAATAGCGGCGAAATATAATCATTTATGGGCGCTGAAGTATCTTATAGAGGTCAGACGCGTGGGATACGAAAGCTGGCCCCTGAAGAAAGGCAGCGACGGCCATTACCGGGACTATAAAGATTATACCCAGCTTATGTACGCCATAAAGAACGGCAATGCCGATATGGTGAATTATTTGTTGGAAAAAGGGGCGAACCCCCGCCTGTCTAACCAATATGGCGAAGACTCTATGGATATAGCCAACACTGTCGACAGTCCCGAAGTAAAAGAAATCATAAAAAAAGCGTGGAGTTCCTACAGATATAAACTTAACGTTAAATACAAAAGGGAAATTTTGGAACTCAAAGACTATAATTACGAAGAAGTTTTTGACGGGTTTTTAAGAACGATCAATTCCGAAGATAACATATAGTCAAACGGACTCGAGAGGAGGCGGTTATGACGCATAAGAATATAAGAAATATATTTATATGGGTTTTAGCCGCCTTGGCGTTATTTTTGGTTGTTCCGTTTGTATTTCAAGAAGATATCGGCGGCAAAAACGGCAGCGGCGCGTCAATGGATGGCGAAGGGCTGCTGCCTGTGGTCAGTTCGGAAAATCCTTTAACCAAATATATGAAGAAGTTGGCGGAATTCTACGGCCTTAAGAAGAAAGAGGCCCCCGCTCGTAATTCTTTTGCCGAAGGGGATGGCTATTACGAAGAAGGCTTGGTATACATGAAAGAAGCTTTCGACGCTCTGTTGGCCAGCCCTAAGGAGGGTTCGTCCTCTTATGAGTGGGACTCGGGACTTTCGGACGAGGAAATCGATTCCGTTCGTGCGGCGTATGGCAAAGGGGATGGAATATCTTTGGAACGAGGTACCGTAATTGCCTCGCCCGGCCTTGTTTTAAAACCTTCGCTTAACGGCTATTCGATAGAAGGTAAGTTCTATAAGAATGGGACCTACCCCTCCCTGAAAGACAAACGAAATATAGAAAAAGCTTTAAGCAAATTTCATAAAGAGAAAGCGGCTCAAAAAGGTTTAACTGCCGCCTATGTGCGAAATCCGGACGGAAGCTTGAGCGTAAAATATATGTCTCCTGGAAGTTTGGCCGCGCCGGTTAGCGGCAATTTGTACGCTTCAAATACGAACCGAGACAGGGACTATTATCGCGGCGCGCGGATAATATCCAGGAAAGATTCCGATCCATCTTCAGCGGAGGGCAGGCTTTCCGGCGGATCGTCAAAGAAAGGGGATAGTTCTTCCTTTGATGATATAGAGACCGCATATGAAAGTCTATCCAATAGAATCAGGGAGTATCTTAATGATAAAGAAGCCTCCTCGGAAGAAGAAAAAACTCAGGGCGATCCCTCCGAACAAAACCTTTCCCGGGACCTTATAGCAAATTCCAACCGCGCGCCGGTAAGTCTATTGATGACATCTCAATTAAGGCAATCGCCTAACAAAATACCTAGTGAGGAGTATTTAAATGCCCCGATAGTGGCGTTAAGGCTTCCAAATATCTATGCCAATATCGGATCAGTAAGCGATCTGCTGAGGAGATATGGAATAAAAGACAATTTAAATTTCAGAGAAAAGCAGCTGCCCATTATTGCGCCGGGTACAAGCAGAGAGGAAATTCGCGAGATAATGTCGGAATGGGGCAAAACTCTGCAGGAATTAAAATCGGAAGAAGGCCTTTTAAGAGTGTTTTCCCCCGCCATGATACCCGATACGGTTTTTACCGGCGGGAACAATGATCCTGATATTTATGTCGGATATCCGCGGGTGCCGTATATGGATATAAATAGGGCCGGCCAACCTGTTCCCACCAGTTTTTCCGAGGTGTTTTTAAATAGGACGGGGCTTTCCAATATGTTATACGCGATGGGCGGCCCCCAATGGGTGGATTTGGATGTCGCGGCATTGCAAGAACGCTATTACGCTTTGGATAATATGCGCGGCGAAAATAATAAGTATTTACAGACTCTTGGGGAAAACAAAGCCCTAAGAAAACAAATGCCCAAAGTGGTATTTTATTTGGGAAAAATGGCCAAAAATGAGGGCAATGTGGCGGTGGCGTCTCCCTCGTCATTTTTATACGTATACGCGCCGAATATGGCTCCCGACTTTATATTGGGGGGAGATAAAATGTCTTCCTTTAGGCAAATGCCCGCCGAAATATTTTTGGACAACGTTAATGAGAGCGGAAGCAACAATATCGTTATAGTTAATGACGATAAGATTAAAGACACGTTAAATAAAGCCGGGGTAAAAAACGTTTCCGTAATAGAAACAGATAGGCTTTCTTCCGGCACGCCGGAAGACGTGGCATATGTAATAGGCATTTTAAAGGACGTTGTTAAGCAAAGGGTAATGTCCGATGAAGCCCTGAAACAGGAGTTTATAAAAATCATGAAAGAGGCCGACAAAAAAGAAAAGGGGAAAAAGTGATTACCTCGGGCAGAATAGTTTAATATAATTTACAGAGGGCAAATTTTATGTCGAAGGGTTTAATTTTTAAGATTTTTATTTGTGGTTTTGTTGTTTTTTTGCTTCTTCCGGCCGTATTTGACGAAGATGAGGCGCGCCCCGTAAAGAGGCAAGCCTTCGAGGACGCCGTGGAATTTAATCCCAGTTTATATGACGGGGAGGAGAGCCTTCCTATACTTGATATTGCAGAGCCTGAAAAGGGCAATATTTTTACCAGATACGCAAAAAAATTCAAGAGGATGTACGGGCAAGCATTGTTCGGCCGCAGCGATAAGGATGCGGCGCCTTATGAAGAAGACGGCAACGAAGAATTATATTACGCTATGGCCGCCTTATTCAACGCGGGCGATTTGGATTCGGAAGACGGGGAGGCGAGAGCGGCTTATGCCGCTAGCGGCGGCGCGGCTGAAAAGTATAACAGAGACTATTTTAAAGGGGTCCCTTCTACCGTAAAGCAGACGGTTCATGATAATGTTCCCGTAAGGGGGCTTTATGAGGCTTCCGCGGTGGAATCTTACGAAACCCGCAGCAAGGCGAAAGAAGTGTACAGCAATGTGATGAATAAAGTCGATAAAACCGTGCCCTCGGCAGCTAAGCCGAAAGCCGAAGGGGCTGCGTCTTCGAGCGGGTTTGAAGACGAGGAACTTTATCAAAGCGAAAGCGTATCCGGCATTAATGACGGAGTGACGCTTGCATCTTTGAGGGCCGAGAGAAACGACAGCAAATATAGCGGCATAGCCGGCCGCCGCGGCGGCAGTTACAACTCTTACGGCGTCGGTTCCGAAGTCGGCCTTGACGGTTTTGGCGGCGCTTTGGGCGGGAATTTCGAAGCGGCGGCGGCCCGCGCGGAGAAGAATATTTCCGCGGCGGCCGGCATAATGAGAGACGAACGACGCGAACAAGAGGAAAACGGATCCGCTAAGCTAAACGGGAATATTTATAGCGGTAATGTCAATGGAAGTTCTTTACAAAGCGGAGCTCACAACGAAACGCTAAACGGCGGCGCTCAGGGGGGAGGTTTTTCCGAGGGGGGATCTGCCTCAAGCGGAAGCTCGGGCGCGGCCGGCAATAATTCTAACCAAAACAATCCGCCATTAGGGCAGGATACTCTGTTTGATCAACAAAAATACGATTATATGTTGCATACCACCTGCGAAGACGATCCCATTTCCGGAATACAGGACGATGCTGAAAGCCTTGTCGCAAACGGGGGGCAAGGTCTGTTGGAGGAAAGGGATTTGCAAAAGCATTCCAATCCCGATAAGATAGAACCGTTTTGCGCCAGACCGTTGGAGGGCGCCCAATCCATAGCGGATGCCATAAACGGTAAAAATATAGTAGTGGATTTGGGGCTCATACGGGGTAATGACGGGGATTTATACAGAGTAATTCCGACATTCTCTTCGCTTTCCAGCAAAGGCCTGGGCCAAATAGGAATTATGGAGTATTATGACGAACCCAAAGATGCCATAAGATTGGGATATCTGTTTAAAGGGGCGAATATTTCGGAGTTCGCTTCCGTAGCGAAAAATGACAATAGTATTGTTATAACTGTCTCTCCGGTGGTGGCGAGGGCTTATTTGGGTAGATCCGTTCTTATAGAGGAAGGCGACTTGGAAAGCAAAAGAGGATTAAAGGCGCTTGCCGAAAAACTAAACAATCTTCCCGCGGAAAGGGAGCGGATACTTGCTTTGACCGCCCGGCAACAGGAGGCTGGAAACTCTCAGCCGCGAGGCGGGAGCCAAGCGCAGGAACAAGCCCGCAAAAAAGCTGAGCTGCAAGCAGATATAGAAGGAAAGAAGGAAGAAGTCAAAGGGAAGGGGCTTTTTGGAAAAATGTTCGGCAATTTATTTGGCGGCGATAATGAAAAGTAGTTTTTCGGGAAAGGTTTACAAGTAAGACAAAGTAAAAATGGAACTAAAATTTGATTTGAGCAATTTAGAAGAGTTTTTGCCGAAGGAATTTGACGCCGACAAACGGCTTAGGGCAAAAACTCTTTTCTTTAAGAAGCTGGCCTTGGCCTCGCATAGCTTTTACGGGGGCAAATTGACGGTTTTGCCTAAAGCCGGGCCGATGAGTTCCGGTTGGATGAACGTATGGTATACGCCGGGCGTATCGGCGGTATCAACGGCTATCAGAGATGAGGATTGGAAATCCTACGATTTAAGTTCGCGCGGCAATAGGGCTTTGGTATTAAGCGACGGCACTCGCGTATTGGGCGACGGCGATTGCGGCCCGGCCGGCGGGCTTGGCGTGATGGAAGGCAAGGCGATGCTTATGAAGTATCTTGGCGGCATAGACGCCGACGCGATATGCATAAACAGCCGTGACGGCAAGGGAAGGCCCTCGGCCGAGAAAATAATAGCTTTCGCCAATATGGTTGCGCCGAGTTTTGGGGCAATAAATTTGGAGGACATAAGCCAGCCCAATTGCTATAAGGTGCTTGACGAGTTAAGAAGAACTTGCCCAATCCCAGTATGGCATGATGACGCGCAAGGCACGGCCTGCGTTACCTGCGCCGCATTAATAAACGCTTTAAAACTTGCCCGTAAGAAGATAGATAATATAAAGATAGTTCTTTACGGCGCTGGCGCGGCCAATAGTACGGTGGCTAAATTTCTTATGGCTATGGGCGCGGCGGGCGGCAATATCATAATATTTGATAAGAGCGGGGCCTTAACTAAAAAAAGAACGGACCTAAAAAACGATCCCGATTTCTACAAACAATGGGATTTATGCCTAAAGACGAATGGCGCGAATATTAAAGACGAGCGAAGCGCGTTTAAAAACGCCGATGTCGTTATCGCGCTGTCAAAGCCCGGGCCTGGCACGATAAGAAGCGAGTGGATAGAACTTATGGCGCCCAAGGCCATAGTATTTGCCTGCGCCAATCCGGTGCCGGAGATATCGCCGGAAGAATCTTTGAAAGCGGGTGCTTTTATAGCGGCCAGCGGGCGGGGAGATTTTCCCAACCAGGTAAACAATTCGCTTTGTTTCCCGGGTATATTGAAAGCGGTATTGCTCTGCAGAGCGCGCGGGATAACCGATAGTATGGCTCTTGCCGCGGCAAAAGCGATAGCGAAATGCGCGGAACTAAAAGGGATTAACCCCAAGAGAATACTGCCCGATATGTATGACGAGGAATTATATCCCATGCAAGTAAAAGCTGTAGTGGAACAGGCGCGCAGGGAGGGTTTAATCGGGCGGGAGATAACCCCTCAGGAGGCTTACAAAAAAGCTAAGGCCGACATAAAAGCGGCGCGTTCCCTTAGCGATGTTTTGTATCGGAAAGGGCATATCAAGAAGATGCCCGTATCTATAATTAAAAAGGCGTTGCGGGAAACTCTTAAGGAAATATGAGGATAATAAAAAGCTCGGAAATAAGAGATATAGTCGCCGCCCTTTGTATTGAGGCGGCGTACAATTTGCCCAAGAAGGAAATAAAATTATTGAGGGCCGCTCTCAATAAGGAGAAGGGCCGCGCCGCCAATTTGATAAGGCTGATCTTAAAGAACGCCAAAATAGCTTCAAAAGGAGAATATCCCTTGTGCCAAGATACGGGCAGTACGGTTGTTTTTGCCGAAATAGGGGAGGACATTCATATCGAAGGCAATATAAACGAGGCCGTAAACGAGGGCGTCAGGAAAGGCTATAAAGAGGGATATTTGCGCAAATCGATAGTAAACCCGTTGCTTAATAGAAAGAACACCGGCGATAATACTCCCGCTATTTTGCATTTAAGCATAGTCAAAGGGGATAAAATTAAACTAAAAGTTTTGTTAAAAGGCGGCGGCGCGGAAAACGCCAGCCGGTTAAAAATGTTTACACCCGCAGACGGAAAAGAAGAAATAATAGATTTTATAAAACAAACCGTAAAAGACGCTGGCGGCAAGGCGTGTCCGCCGTATATTTTGGGGATAGGCATAGGGGGCGATTTTGAGCAATGCGCTTTTTTGGCCAAGAAGGCTTTAACGAGGAACCGCGCCAATTCGCAAAAGAGATATACCCTGCTTGAAAAAGAGATATTAAGAGAGGTTAATTCCTTGGGTATAGGCGCGCAAGGTCTTGGCGGTAAAGTTACGGCTTTGTCCGTTTATGTGGAAAGCGCGCCGTGCCATATGGCCAGTTTGCCGGTAGCGGTAAATATTTGCTGCCACAGCCATCGCATAAAAGAGGGCGTGATATGAAGAAACTTTTACTTCCCGCAGATAAAGAAAGTCTGAAGAGTTTAAAAGCTGGCGACGAAGTCCTGCTAAGCGGTACGATTTACTCTCTTAGGGATAAAGCTCACGCTTTGCTTTTGGGCGGTGGCGATATTCCGGAATTTTTGAAAGGCAGCGTAATATACTATATGGGGCCTACGCCAGCGCGCCCTAATAAGGCTATTGGCAGCTGCGGGCCTACCACAAGCGCGCGTATGGACAAATATACGCCTACAATAGTCAAAAAAACAAGTATAATTGGTATTATAGGCAAAGGCGAACGCAGCGCCGCGGTAAACCGCGCGATGAAAGGCAAGGCGATATATTTTCTTGCTTATGCGGGTTTGGGCGCGTTGTGCGCTCAAAGCGTTTTGAAAAGCGAGGCTGTATTGTATAAGGAATTGGGAGCGGAGGCTGTTTTTAGGTTGGAAGTAAAAGATTTTCCGCTGATAGTATGTCAAGATCTTAAAGGCGATAATATATACGGAGGAATAAAATGAAGAAGTCATTACTGTTTTTGATTGTATTATGCGGCGCGGTTCTTTTCGGCGCATGCAGCGGCAATAAGAAAGACGCGAACTATGAGGAAGAACCATATAATCGTTCCAAGAAGGCCTCCTATGAGCGCCAAGTCAGATATTCGGTATTCGCGCCCTTTATGTATGAAGATAAGTTTTACGCTTATTACGCGTTGGCAAAAAAGGTTTCCGGCCCCGATAAGGCCGGCTGGTACGAAGTCGAATTTAAAAACGGCCCCAAAAAAGGCGAACGGATAAAGACGAAAAACGTTATCGTCAAGACGAGGCCGGCCGACGATTACGAATTAAAGAAAGGTATGGTTGTTTTGGTAAACCATTGGAATCCCAGAACGAAGAATGACGAGAGCCGTACCGATATGTGGCGGAAGGGCGTGGTATATAACCTGGACGAGCTGAGCAAAGGCAAAGTGATGTTGGAATTTCCTTATGACCGCAACGATTTTATGGCCACAAAAGAAGTCTATCTTTTAGACAATGTAAGATTAATATTGGAACCTAAAGGCGTACGGGATCCAAGAATATTTTTAGATTAGCGATATGTTCAAGAGAATAGTTTTTTCGATTTCTGCTTTGATACTTTGCGTTTTGCCGCTGCGGGCGATGCAGAGCGATACTTATCTGATAGATACGCCTACGGCGGAAGTTCTGCCGCTTAGGGATTTAAGCGTAAGAACGCGGATATTTACGGGCGGCGGAGTACTTGCCTATTTTGATTTTACAGTTATAAACCGTCTTAGTATAGGAGCCTCCGTAACGGCGGAGCATTTGGTGGGGGAAAGCGACGAGGATATTAAACTTCTCGTGCCCGCGCTTCAGTTAAAATATCGTTTATACGACGGCGGGGAACATTTGCCCGCTTTAGCGTTAGGTTTTGACAATCAGGGTTTTAAGTATAACCACGATTTAGACGAATACGAACAGCCGGCCAAGGGCCTTTATTTGGCTCTTACCAAAGAAGTGCTGATACCGGGCTTGATGTTCAACCCCGGCTTAAACGTAACCGTTGACGGGTTTGAATTTGACAAGCTGGCGGGATACATATCGGCGGCTTATAATATAAAGGACGTAGTCAATTTAATGTTTGAGTGGGATAATATACACGGGATAAAAGAGTCCCGCTTGAACGGCGGATTGAGATTATATGTAACCGAGAATTTTTCTTTGGATTTTGCGGTGCGCAATTTCAATCATAAGGCGGAGCGTATAGCGCAGCTTAAGTACAGCTGCAGTATATAATATTTATGGATAAGATAAAAAAGCCGTATAAGCGAAGTATAATTTTCATCAAGAAGAACATGCAGTTAAAGTTCGTGTTTTTGTCATTGCTTCTTGCGCTTTTGTGCGTAGTAATGTGCACTTATGAATTTGTAAGTATGATACAGGCTTTTTTTAAGGCGCATCCCATTTTGCTTCAGGAGCTTATAGAACAAGTTTCGGTGCTTATACCGCTATCCATAATAAAGCTTGCCATATTTTTCGCGGTAATAGCGATACTGGCGGCGATTTTATCGAACAGAATAGCGGGGCCCGTATACAGGTTTGAAAGTGTATGCAAAGAGGTTGCCAAAGGCAACTATAAAGTACGGGTAAAACTGCGCGACGGCGACGGCCTTAGAGGTTTGGAAAAAGAATTTAACGCTATGCTTGACACCTTGGAACGAAAAAAAGGGGAATGTAAAGATGAAAAATAGGGCGGCGGCGCTTTTCGCCGTTATAATGACTTTCGCGTGCCTTGCCGGCGCGCAGAAATATCGCATAAAATATTCGGTTGACGAGAAAGATCCTATTTCTTTGGAAAACGCCATACGTTTGGCTTTGGAAAACAACTACGAGCTTTTGCTTACCGAGCAAGATGTGGTAATATCCGAGCAGCGTTTAAAGGAAGCCAAATTTTTGTACCTGCCGGAGATAAGTTTCAACGCCGCGGCGACGGGTTACAATTTGGATTCGCCGATAGTCTTGCCCGACAGCTTGGGGCTTAGATATATCGCCCCTGCTCAAGATCACGACACCGATACTCTCTTTTACGGCTTAGGCGTATCCGCGACGCAGTATTTGTATACGGGCGGGCGCATTTCAAGCACGGTAAGCATGGCGAAAGCGGGCCTTAAAGAAGCGATGAGCCGCTACGAGGCCGTCAAATACTCCGTAATTTATCAAGTTAAGGAAGCGTTTTTTGAGCAGCTTTTTCTCCAGCGTAAGGAGGCCCTGCTTGAGGATATGGTAAAGAGGGTGGAATCCTACTTGAAAGGCAAAAGCTACAAGCAATGGGAAAGGGTATTGATACAGGCCGAGCGCGCTAAGATGACTAGCAAGGTAAACGCTTTGAAAGAGGAGTTGTCTTCCGCCAATCTGAAGTTGATAAACGTGTTGAATAAAGAACTTAACAGCAAGGTGGTAATAAGCGGGGAATTCGATTTCAATCCGATAAACGTGGATTTGGCCAAGGCGACTTTGTGGGCGATGGAATTCCGCCCCGAGCTTAAAAGCGCTTTGTATAAGTTGGAGATGGACAATATCTCGGTGAAACTGTCTTTGGCCAGGCGCTATCCCAATATATTGCTCGGGATAGGCTATGACCGCCAGGGCGAGGACAATATCAACGACGAAAATATTCAAGCCACTCTTGCGTTGAAACTGCCGTTTGGATACGATTACGGCACTCAGCTCAAACAAAAACGGGCGGAACAGCGCCAAAGCAATCTTAAGCGCGCGGCGATAGAAGATTCCATTCGTTCCGAAGTTTTGGAAGCGTATAACAATTTAATGTTCTGGCAGGAAGAAACCGCCGTACGAATCAATACTTGGGACGCCATAAACAAAGAATTGGGCAATCTAAATTACAATACTTTAAGCAAGGAAGAAGCCATAAAAGTGTTTAACTACTATTACGAAGCGGGCGTGGATTATCTTGAAGGAATAAAAGAACATATGCTTGCGATAGCCAAATTGGAATTGGCGGTGGGGCAGGACATAAGAGAATAGATTTGATGAAGTTTTACGGCATAAGAATAATTCTTTTCGCATTAAGTTTTTTGGCGGTATCATACGCGCAGGGCGGGGTAATAGACGACAAACGGGAAAACGAGATACTGCGAGAATTTTTATGGCGGGAATTTGTTTCTCTTCCCAAGGATAAGCGCCCGAAGATAGGCGTAACGCTTTCGGCCGGCGGGGTACGGGGGTTTTCTCACATTGGCGCGCTGGAGGTTATCAAAGCCAGCGCTTTGCCGATAGATTATATGTCCGGCACTTCGATGGGCTGCATAGTGGGTTCGATGTTTGCCGCGGGGGTAAGCCAGGCGAGGTTATTGGATTTGGCGGAAAACCCTAAGCTTTCCTATATTTCAAAAGATCTTACGATACTGGGCGTTATCAAATACGTGTTTGGCAACAGATTGTTTTCTTCGGAGCAATTTCAGGAATTTATAGAATCTGAAATCGGCTCCGTATATTATGAGGACCTTAATATCCCCTTTGCGTGCGTTTCGGCCGATATCAAGACCGGCGAGAAAGTGGTTTTTGACAGCGGGCCGGTGGCTTTGGGCGTGCGCGCCAGTATGAATTTACCCGGCATTTTCGCTCCGGTGGAATACCGTCAGCGTTATTTGGTGGATGGCGGTGTAGTGGATTATATGCCGGTTGATTTGGTTAAAGATATGGGGGCCGATTGGGTACTTGCAATATTTTCGCTGCCGGATTATTCCAAAAGCGTACCGACGACCATTTTGGGCTATATAGTCAGGACGGGCGATTTAAGGGGCGCTTTCCTTACGGAAAGCTCCGAAAAGAGCGCCAATTTCCTTATAGAGTCGCGCGTAGGCGATATACATTCCTTTAACCCGGGTGAATCTTTGAAAGCGTTGGAAATCGGCGCCAAATCGGCCTACGAGTCTTTGGACAATATGGAAGACAATTTGCTTTTATATTCGGTGGATTATGTTTTTAAATAAAGTATTCTTGTTCGCGCTCGCCGCTTTGTTTTTGCTATGGCCTTTTGAACAAGGCCGAGCTTTGTTCGGAATAAGCGCGCGCAATGCCCAAAACCAGATGATAATCCAAGCGCAGGAGGCGTACGACAACGCGGAATATAAACGAGTGGAGGAACTTGGCAAGGAATTTTTGCTTAAATATCCGTCCGCTTCCAAAAAACGCCTAAAAAAAATGTATTTGCTTTTGGGCGAGTCCTACAAGGAAAGCGGCCAATACGATAAAGCTTTGCTTACTTATAACGAGGCGGCGGAATTTCTGCCCAAAGACGAAGACGTAAATCTTGCATTGGGCGGGATATATCTTATCGGCGGGCTGACCGACAATGCCAAAGACATATTCAGAAAAGTGTTGGAAATAAACAAAGAAAACAAGGACGCTCTTTTAGGTATGGCAAGAGCTTATTATGAGGAAGGCCTTTTCTCACGCGCGAATGTGTTTTTTGAATATTACCGACAGGCCGGCGGCGAAGAAATATCGGGCCCGTTCTTTTATTATTATGCTATGTCGCAGTATCTGGCCAACAATCAAGAGGCGGCGCTGGAGTTGGCTTTAAAGGCGTTGTCTGCCGAGGAAAATGCGGACACCTTATTCTTGCTGGCTAAGATTTATAAGAGCGGCGACGATGAGGAAAAAACCTGGCTGTATATGGACGCCGCTTTGGATAAAGATCCTTCTCGTGACGATATTTATTTAACCAAGGCCTTATGGCTCTCTTTCGGTACTTTGGATCAGAGTAAACAAGCGGAGAAAATGGCCGACTCCATACTTAAGAAGGACAGCCGCGACAAATTGGCCCTGTTTATAAAATATTTGTCTTTGCGAAAGCGCGGGGGCGACAGCGCTAAGGCGAGGGAATATTTAAGAACGATAATGTCTATGGAAGGCGATCAGCTTATGGACAAATTGGCCGCGAAACTTTACTATATGGACATCAGCGGGAAATCGTCTAAATAAAATTTTGATAATAAAATAAAAAACGCCGCTTTTAAGCGGCGTTTTTTTATTTGCTAAAAGATGTAGGGATCTATTCCTCTTTTTTGAGGCTTATGTTTTTAAACGCTTTGAATATCATCATTATTACGCCCATTAAAGCGTAAAGCCCGAATACGATAAATACCACGTCTTGCGGATATTTAAACAGAAAAGCTATCACTATGGCGATAATGGCCAGTTTGGTAACGGATATTTTTTTATGCGGCGTATCCTGCGAGTTTTCTTTCTTGCCTTTGAAAGCGGCATAAGGGATATTGGAAACCATAAGCAAAGCCAAGCCTATCGTAATAAAGGCTATCAAATTATAGATATACGGGAGATAAGTTTGCATAAAAGGCATAACTTTGCCGTTCGCGTCCAGCGCGAATATATTATAAGAAAGCGCGAAGGATACTAAAACCGCCGCAGCCGCCGGTACGGGCAAACCGGTAAAATACTGTTTTGAGGATTTCCCCGCATGGGCCATAGCGTTAAATCTAGCCAGCCTTATCGCGCCGAAAAGCACGAAAATGAAAGCTATTTGCGCGCCGAATACCGTAATATTCTGCAAGGCTATATAGTAAATGAGGAAAGCAGGCGCGGTGCAGAAAGATATCAAATCCGCCAAAGAATCCATTTCCACTCCGAAAGAAGACTCCGCATTTAACATTCTGGCGACTCTGCCGTCGAAGGTATCAAGCAGCATGGCTATAAAAATAAGCCAGCCCGCCTTCGAGTAATGGCCGTTTATCGATGCCATAATGGAAAAGAATCCGCACCCTATATTGCCCATGGTAAAGAGGGAGGGGATGGTAATAATGCCTGCGTGTTTTATTTTTTCTAAATTCATAGATTTATCTCCAAAGGCCGAGTACGGTAAGCGCGCCTTGTACGTTTTGGCCTTCCTTAACGGTGATTTTAACCTTGTCTTTAGGCAGATATACAGCCACTTGCGAGCCGAAGTATATCATGCCGGCGTATTGCCCCGCTTTTACTTTATCGCCCGGTTTTACCCAACATTCTATTCTTCTGGCTATGGCGCCGGTGATTTGCTCCATATAGGCGAATTTATCGCCGTTGACGAATTTGATAAGATTCCTTTCATTGTTGTTCGCCTCGGGGTTATTGGCGAAAGCGAATTTGCCTTTGGTGTATTTAATCTCTTGCACTTCGCCGTCTATGGTAGCTCTTTGTATGTGTACGTTAAAAATCGAAAGAAAGATGCGTATTACCAACACTTTATCGTCGCCTTCGGTTCTAATCGAGATTATTTTGCCGTCCGCGGGGCAGGCGATTTCATCTTCTTTAAACACCGTAGGTCGGTACGGATCTCTGAAGAAAAACGCCACAAATATTCCTATTGCCGCGTACAATACGGCTACGGTCAGGGATAGAATGGAACAGGTGAAAAGGTAGACAATGAAAGCGGCCAATGCAAGGGCGAAAATTATAAGGGCGGTCTTTTTGCCGCGCGGGTGGACGGTTGTGACCCAGCCGAAAACTTCTCCCAAAGTTCTTTTGATGTCTTCTAACATAAAACCTCGCTTATAAGGCGTATTATATAAAACAGGCCGCCCTTATGCGGCGGCTTTAAAAATGTGGGCAGGGGGGGACTCGAACCCCCACGATCTTGCGATCAACAGATTTTAAGTCTGTCGCGTCTACCAATTCCGCCACCAGCCCTTAATAAATTGTAAGTATATTTTAGCAAATTTAATCGGAAAAGGCATTAAAAAATTTGTCGCAGGAAACGCTCTTTATCCCGACGAGGCGGACCTTTTGCGCCAGTTCCCTGTCGGATGTTACCACGACTGCGCGTTTGGAATATTCTTTATAGTACTGCGCCTGTTCTAAAATGACTTCGTCCGCGGTCATTTCCTCGGTAAATATGGCGTGCACGCAGGACGTTACGGTAGGGCCCACTTTTCGGTATGTGCCGTCGAGTATCAGCTGAAATTCCGAGCCGTATAACTTTTGCGAGCCCAGATCGTCCAGCCAAGATATAAGCTCCGAAGTCAAATTATCCTCATTTATATAGCCGTTGCCGGCCAAGAAAGTTCTTATAAAGTTCAGGCCGTCTATAAGGTATATTGTTGGTTTGGAACTGCCTTTCATACGGATGTAAGGTATAAAAAAACCGCCTTTCGGCGGAACCTTTATAAAAATATTGCGGGGGCAGGATTTGAACCTGCGATCTCAAGGTTATGGGCCTTGCGAGATACCGGGCTTCTCTACCCCGCAATATTATTATACATAATCAGACGGGACTTTGCAAATTCCGCATCTTCACCCTTTGTCAAAGAGAGGTTATTGTTTATTTAGAGGAGTGTTTCTTTATACTATGGCGTTATTTGCCTATGCCCAACAGGGCTTTTGCAATGGGTTTCGCGACTAACGATATGGCCTTAAAACCGCTTATCAGCAGGAGGGAAAGCAGAGCTTTGGGGATATGCAGTATCGGGTTATCGTTTTTACGGTATAGAGTTTTAAGGGCTTTTGCCAGTTCTTTTTCGCCTTTTTTGTCCGCCAGGCTGCGCATGGTATAGCTTTTTTCGCTCAGGCGCCAGCGGGTAAGTTTCTTGTCGATAAAATAAAATTTGCGCTTAAAGGAGAGCCGCGCCCAAAGATAATAGTCCGTCATAGGGGCGAAGGGGGATTGAAAGCCGTAAGATTCGGCCAGGGCGGTTTTCATCATAACGCAGGAAAAAGTTGGAATGGGATTGAAAGCCATAAGCGGGAAGTTCAAATTATAAGCATTTGAAAAAGGATTTAAAATATTTAAGTATATTTTTACCGCCCTGTTAAACAGGGCGAGCTTCTTGCGGCGGTCCTCGTTTCCAAAGCATTGCACGTCGTTAAATATTATTTCCGCCTGCGGATTTTGTGAAAGGAAGGCCAGTTTTTCCTTAAGATAATCTTTATGCCAGATATCGTCGCATTCCAAGAAGGCGACATAATCCGTTTTTACGCAGGAGAGGGCTTTTTTAAGAGTTTCCCGCAAGCCCAAGTTTTTTCCGTCGGGGTGGGAGAAGAGTTTTATCCGCTCGTCCTGCTGAGCGTATTTGTGGATTATCTGCGGGCTTGAGTCCGTAGAACCGTCGTCAAAAACGATAAGCCGCCATTTACCGTAACTTTGCGCCAGGACGGATTTTATCGTTTCCTCTATTGTGTTTTGGCAGTTGTAAGAGGCCGTAATTACCGTAATTTCCATTTTATGCCCGCCGTTTTTGTAAGATAGGCCAAATCGCCGCTGAAAAGAAGCGCAAGGCCGTTAAGGAAAACGAAAGCGCTTCCTTTTATCAATATTTCCATAAAGACATTCCCTTGATAAAAAGCGAACGCGTATTTAACGATAGCCGCGCAGATAAAAGAGATTAAAATCGTTTTTAATACCCAAAGCATATTTTTGCCGTAGGGTATAAACGGGGCGAAGGTTTTTACTGTAATGATATTCATAAAGGTCATAACGGCGTACATCGCCAGGAATATTACCGGGTAAGCGTAAGCACCGTAATATTTTACGCCGAATATAAACGCCGCGGCGCAAATCAGGCCGAGTATCAGATATCTGGGGGTAATCTCTTTGATTATTCTAAGAGCGGAAAACACATTGGATATATTATTGTTGAACCCGATAAACGGTACGGCCATAATGAACATCGCCAAGAATTTGGCGGTATTATCGACGTCCTGCGCGGTAAAGCTGCCTCTTTTAAAGAACATTGTTATTATTTCCTGGGCGAAGATGCAGGTAAACACGCAGAAGGGTATTAACAGCACGGAAACGGACTTATCGGTTTTGATTACGGTATCGGCCATTTTGCCAAATTGTTTTTTTGCGGCTTCGGCGGTGAATTTTACTTTTGCGACGCCGTTTACTTTAGAGGTTAAAATATCGGTGGGACTGTCGGAAAGCATTCTTGAATAATTTACCGCGCTTACCATACCCGCCTGAGTGGAGGAAATCATAAACAGCGGCGCGTAAAGCACAGCGGCCCAAACCATGGCGCCGGGCTGTGAATAGAGGAAATTTTGTATAAACTTTTTGTTAAATTCGGGTTTGGCCGGCTTAAAATGCCAGGCCTGTTTTTTTCTCAGCAGATAAAGGGATAAGAGTCCTTGAATCCAGTATGCTGTTATGTAGCCCAGGAACATGGCTTCCAGTTTTTTTGAGGCAATTAAAAATAACAGAGGGAGCAAAGTATTAAGCGGGGCGAGGAAATAAATCCCGAACATTCTGTAACTTTCGCAAAGTGCTATCAGGTAAGACATTATAAAAAACGAAAAAAAATAAACCGCACTTAAAAACAACAAATTGCCCGAGCGCTCTATTTCCGATGGCGAAAAGGCGGAAATCGTGCCGAGTATTTCGCCCGGCCAAATATAAGCTGCGGCGCAGAATAACAATGCCGCGGCGATATAGAGATACAAAAAGAAATTGGCCAGATTTATTGCGGCGTTAGGCGATTTTTCTCTCTGGTGCATAAATTCCGGCAGCACCAGCGAAACGTTTAGGGAAGACAGCCAGCCCGTCAGCACGGCACAAATGAGAATTAGGTAAAAGTAAACGTCCGTTTTACCCGTCGCGCCAAAGTAGAAAGCCAATAAAAGACTGCTTAAAAAGGAGAATAATTTCCCCGTAACCGTGGCGGCGACGGAGAGAGCGGCTCCTTTTTTATAATTCTCCATATTTGATATTATATTAAATATATGAAATACGAATTTGAACCTGTAATAGGGCTGGAAATACATGTCCAGCTTGCGACAAAGAGCAAGATGTTTTGCTCCTGCCCCAGCGGCGCCAAAAGCGATATGGCGCCCAATACGGCGCTTTGCCCGCTGTGCAGCGGACAGCCGGGCGTATTGCCCGTTATAAACAAGCAAGCAGTCAAATTGGCTTTGAGGGCGGCCATGGGCATTAACGCTAAAATAAACGAAGTTTCCGTTTTCGCCCGCAAAAATTATTTTTATCCCGATTTGCCAAAAGGCTATCAAATCTCGCAGGACGACAAACCGATAATAGAACACGGATACGTCGAAATAGAAACAGACGACGGGCAAAGCAAGAAAATCAATATTACCCGCGCGCATTTGGAAGAGGACGCTGGAAAATCCACGCATGAAAGCGACGCTTCTTTAATAGATTTGAATCGCGCGGGCGTGCCTTTGCTGGAGATTGTTTCGGAGCCTGATATCCGCAGTCCTCAGGAAGCGTACAATTATCTGACTTCCTTAAAGAAGATAATGCAGTGGCTTGACGTTTCCAACTGCGATATGGAGAAAGGCGAACTGCGCGTGGACGTCAACTTGTCCTTGAGGCCGAAAGGTACGGAGAAATTCGGCACTAGAATAGAGATAAAGAACCTCAATTCTTTCAAAGCCGTAAAAGACGCTTTAACTTACGAGATAAAACGCCAAAGCGAACTTTTAGATAACGGCGGCGTGATAACCCAGCAAACGATGCTTTGGAACGAGGAAGAAGGCGTAACCAAGACTATGCGCGGCAAAGAAACGGCGCAGGAATACAGATATTTCCCAGAGCCCGACCTTCCTCCTTTAGTGGTAACGGAAGAAATGTTGAAAGAGGTTAAGGACTCAATGCCGGTTCTGCCTTGGGAAAAGCGCGAATATTACGAAAAGGAACTCGGCCTTAATGCCTATGACAGCAAGCTGTTAATCGGCAGCCGCGCCTTATGCGATTATTTCGATAAGGTGGTAAAGGCTGGATCTCAGCCCAAGAACGCCGTCAACTGGATAGGCACAGATTTGTTGGGCAAACTAAACGCTGCGGGCAAAGCGATAGAGGAAAGCCCCGTAAAGGCCGAAGACTTGGCCGCCCTGATAAACTATATACAAAGCGGCAAGATTTCTTCCAAAATGGCCAAGGAGATATTTGTCAAAGCGTTTGAAAGCGGCAAGAGCGTAAAGGACCTTGTGGAAAGTTCCGGCGCTTCGCAAATCAGCGACGAGGCGGCGTTGGAAGCCTGGGCCAAAGAGGCTTTGGCGGTCAACCCTAAAGCCGCGGCCGATGTTAAAGCGGGCAACGGCAAGGCGATAGGCGCTTTGGTGGGCGCGGTGATGAAGATGTCGAAGGGAAAGGCGAACCCCGCGCTTTTGAACAAGATATTTATGAAGCTGATAAACCAGTAAATATTTTGGGATATATTTTATAAAAAGCCCCTCTTTTTGGAGGGGCTTTTTATGGATTAAATTTAATAAAGCGGCATATCCAGCAGGGAAAGATAAATGTCGGCTATATTCTTTAACTCCACCACTAATTTGTAAGAGAACCAGCAGAACAACAGTACCATTATCAGGGAAAATATCCACTTAGTCCACTTGCCTATCAAAGGCGAGCGCACCACAAAATATATCGCGAACGGCCCTATAAACAAATAAAGCAGCCACATGCCCCATATCTTGTAATAGAAGGACACGTGTTTGCCCTGCCCCGTTCCGCAGTATTTGCAGTAATTGTCAAAATCGCCTATATCGGCTTTGCATTTCCAGCAGATCACAGTTCTATGCCTCTGCTTCTTAGAAAAGTCTTTATCTTGGAGCGGGCCCGGGCGGTTTTTGCCGCCTCAAGCCATTGCGGCTTTGGCTCCACGTTTTTGCGGGTTTGTATTTCAACGATGTCGCCGCTTTTAAGAGGGCTGTTCATCTTTACCATTTTATTGTTTACCAAAGCGCCGCTGTAATGATCTCCTATTTCGGTGTGAACCAAATAGGCGAAATCCAGCGGAGTGGCGTGCTCCGGCAGAACCTTAACGTCGCCTTTTGGCGTAAAGACGAAAATCTGATTTAAGTTGATGTCCGTTTGGAAACTTTCCAAAAACTCTCTTGGCGCCGTCAAATCGCGCTGCCATTCTATCCATTGGCGTATCCAGTTGAGTTTCTCGTCCAAATTAGGGTCGGCCTTGCTGCCCAGTTTATAGCGCCAATGCGCGGCGATGCCGTATTCGCAGGTGCGGTGCATATCTTCCGTCCTGATTTGCACTTCCACTAAACTGCCTTCAAAAAATACGGTCGTGTGTATGCTTTGGTACATATTCATCTTGGGCATGGCGATATAGTCGGTAAAACTGCCGGATAGCGGCTTGAAATTTGCGTGAAGCGCTCCCAAAGCCCTATAACAATCAAGTACGGTATCGGTGATAATGCGTACGCCCAAAAGGTCTTGTATTTGGTCAAAGGAGGCGTCATGCTTGCGCATCTTTCTGAAGATGGAATAATAATTTTTCACTCTGGAAAGCAATCTATGCGGTATTTGATCTTTATCGAGCACCGCGCCCAAAGCGTTTTTAAAAGCGGCCAGTCTTTTGTCCAAATTGGCTTTCTTGCGATCTACGCCCGCGACGATTTGTTTGTATTCTTCCGGATACAAATATTTGAAAGAAAGGTCCTCAAGTTCGTTTTTTATGCTGAACATTCCAAGGCGTTGCGCAAGCGGCGCGTAAAGGTTTAAAGTTTCTAAAGCCTTTTCTTTTTGGCGTTTTGGCGCGAGCGCGTCAAGCGTTTTCATATTGTGGGTTCTGTCGGCCAATTTTATGAGGATAATGCGCATATCGTTTGATACCGCTATGAGCATTTTGCGCCAGTTTTCCACGGTTTCTTCGTCGGTGGAAGTATTTTCCAAACGATCGATTTTGGTCAGGCCCGCGACCATATTGGCTATTTCTTTATTGAAGTTTGTTTCTATATCCTTTACGGTAGTGTCGGTATCTTCCACGGTATCGTGCAGCAGGGCGGCGGAAATGGTGTCGGCGTCAAGTTTGTGTTCAAGCAGTATCTTCGCCACTTCGCAGCAATGCGTAAAGAATGGCTCGCCGGTAAGCCTTTTTTGGTTTTCGTGCGCTTTTTTGGCGAAGAAGTAGGCTTTCTCAATCATCGCCGTGTCGTGATTGGGATTATACTCCTTAAAACCCGCCAAAATTTCGTCTAAATAGTGATCGTCCATACTTACTCTTTCGGGAAAACTTCGTCAATTATCATTTGCGCTGCCCTTTTCGCTACGCCCGGCTCGCCAAGCTGGCTTCTGAGTTTCAGCAGCTGCGCGCGCATGGAATTGTAATTCTTTTCGCTCCCTATTATCGAGCATACTTCCTGCGCTATCGCTTTAGGGTTGGCGTCTTTTTGTATAAATTCTTTCACCACGCCTTTCTTGCTTAATATGTTTACCAAGGAAATATAAGGCACCTTGATAATCATCTTCGCCACTTGATAGGTTACCCAGCCCGTCTTGTATACCACCAGCATCGGCAGACCCAAAAGCGCGTTTTCCAAAGTGGCGGTGCCGGAGCAGGTGATTACAAAGTCCATTTCGCTTCTGGCGGCATAATCGTTTTCGCGCACGATTTCCAAGCCGTCGTGGCGCGGGCCGATAAGTTCGTAAATCTTTTCGTCGCTTACTTCAGGAACGGCGAACAAATAGGCCTTGGCGTTGGGGAAAGATCTTCTTACCTCTTTAAACGCCTGATAGAAAAGTTTTGTGTGTTTTTCTATTTCTCTGGGCCTGCTGCCGGGCAAAAGGCCGATTTTCCATTCTTTGGTATTGTCGCCTTTGAAGGGATTTTCCTTCGGGGCGGGTATTTTATCCAAAAGCGGATTGCCCAAGAATACGGCGTCGCCGCCCAAATCGGTGTAAATCTTCTTTTCGAAAGGGAAGATGACGAACATTTTTTTTGCCAGCCTTACTATGCTTCTTGCGCGGTATTCGCGGCTGGCCCACACTTGCGGGCAGACATAGTAATAGGCGGGAATATTTCTATGTTTGGCTATGCCCAAAACTTGGTGGTTGAAACCGTAGAAATCCACGGTAATTACGCAGGCGGGGGTTTTCTCGTTGATGTAATTTTTTATCATATTCATCAATCTTACCCACATCGGCAGTTTTTTGAAGGGTTCCACAAAACCGCTTGCTCCGCGCGCGACGAGGTTATAGAGGAATTTATCGCTTGCGGCCTTCATTCTTTCCCCGCCGATGGAAGTTACGGTAATGTCGGGCGCGTAGGCCTTAAGCTCTTTTATCAGATTAGATGCGTGCACGTCGCCCGATATGTCGCCCGCGACTACCAAAATATTTTTGCTGTTTGGAATAATATGGGGCATAATTATTTACCGCTCCCTCTTTTAAGATTGCCCAAACTTTCGTCGAGGGCTATTTTGGCGGCCGTACCTATCTCGTGCATAAGATGCATGGGCCCGTGCTTTTCTTCTTTAGCGCCTTGGGGCACGTTATAGCGTTTGATTTCGTCTATAATTTTTAAGGCTATCAAAAGCGCTTTACTGCCCTTTTCGCCGCTGGGGCCGGGCGTTTTATCGTTTTGTATGCAATCGACGAAGTGTAAAATTTCCGAAGTGATGGGCATTTGTTTGTCTACCGTCGGGTAGATTACGTCTATATCGTTTAGGGATTTTATTATGGGCACTTTCTTCCTGTAAATTTTAACTCTGGCGTTCATAAAATCCACGGAGATATAAGCGTCTTCCTGATACAAATTCATATAGCGGGAGCGTTCGAAGCTGGCCCTGCTGGCGGTGACGTCCGCGGTGCAGCCGTTTGCGAATTTAAGGCGTACATTGGCGATGTCTTCGTGTTCCGAAAAAGCGCTTAGGCCGATGGCGTCTATGGATACCACGTCCGATTTGAGCATAGTCAAAAGCAAGTCTATATCGTGTATCATCAAATCGAGCACTACGCCTATATTGGCCATTCTCGGGTCATAGGGTCCGAGTCTTTTTATAGCGATAAATTTGGGGTCTTTTATATATTTGAAAGCTTCAAGTACGGCGGGGTTGAATCTTTCCACGTGTCCTATTTGGAGTATTACGTCTTTTTCGTGCGCTTTGGCTATCAGTTCTCTTGCCTGATCCATTGTGGAGGCTATCGGTTTTTCCATTAAAGTGTTCACTTTATGTTCAAGGCAGTACATACCTATTTTATGATGCAGTTCCGTAGGCGCGGCCACTATTACGGCCTCTACCTGGGGGATTAAATCTTCGTATCTGGTATAGGCGGTGGAGTTGTATTCCCAAGCCAATTTCTGCGCGCGCATAGGGTCATTGTCGCAAACGCCCACCAGCTCTATGTTTTTCATTTTGGATAAAGTTCTTACGTGAAAAGTGCCGATTTTGCCGGCGCCGATGACGCCGAATCTTATTTTTTTGTCGCTCATATAAAATACCTCGTATTTTAAATTATAGCATTTAGGGCAACGGCGTCGTAAATTTTTATGTCAGAAGCGGGTTCTTTTATTTTGTTATAATTATTTATATGAAAGAAAGAACTTTAGTTTTAATGAAACCCGATGCCATAAGCAAGAAACTTACCGGCATCATCATAGACCGCCTGGAGCATCTGGGCTTGGATATTAAAGGCGCGAAAGTGAGAGTTATGACCGAAGAGCTTGCGCGCGAACATTATTCCAATTTGGCGGGCCAGCCGTTTTTGCCCGGCGTAATATCGTTTATGCGTGGCGATTTTAACGGCATATCCGATCACCGCATTTACGCTTTCGTTTTTGAGGGTGAGGACGCCATAGCCAAAGTCCGCGGCGCTTTGGGCGCGACGGATCCCGCCAAGGCAGAGCCTTGGAGCATAAGGGGCGCTTTCGGCTGTTTTAAAGACGGCGTAATGCAAAACTGCGTGCACGCTTCCGGCAGCAAAGAAGACGCACAGCGCGAAATCAATCTTTGGTTTAAGCCAGAGGAAATAGTGTAATGAAGTTTAAAACGGCAATATTTTTTGCGTTTTTGTCGGTTTTATCCTGCGCGGTTTTCGCGCAGGATAAAGTTACTTTGCGTACTGCCGACAAGTGGAATTTAGCCGCGCTTTATAATCCGTCGCAGAACGGCAAATACGTAATTTTGCTGCACGATTTGGGCAGCAAGAAAGAAGAATATCCCTCTTTCAGCCGCGCTTTGGACAAAGCGGGTTTTGGCTATTTGGCCTTGGACCTTAGGGGACACGGCCAAAGCACCAATATCAACACCTACGATAAATTTGAAAAGACGGGCGTAGACAATGAATTTAACAAAATGACGCGCGACGTAGACGCCGCTATAAACTATCTTCGCGGGAAAGGGGCGTCCGAAGGCAATATATTCATTTTGGGCGCGGGCTTGGGCGCGAATGTAGCGGCGAAGTCTTTGCCGTTTCACCCGAAGTTGGGCGGCGTGGTTTTGCTTACGCCATCCTTAAAGAACAGGGACGTCCTCACAATGGTAGGAATAAAAAATTTCAAAGGGCCGGTGTTTATCGGCGTATCTTCCACCGACAGGAAGCAGCTTATGGAAGCCAGCTTTATCAGGAATGCGGCGTATTTGGCTTCGGGCAAAGGGAAAGTGACTTTTATGACGGCCTATAACCTTAAAGGCGTGGATATGCTAGACAGATACCTTACGCAGGAAGTATTGCAGTGGCTCAGAACGCCGCAGCTGCCCGAGGTCCTGCCTGACGCCGTTTCCTTTGAGGAAGAAACTTATTACGAAACGCCCGAGGCCGCCCCCAAAAAAGACGAGCTGCCCGCAATGACTATGGGCGATGTTTTGAAATCGCTCGACTGATCGATTTATGAAAACAAACCGCACCCTCCGCCTTGAAAGCGGCCTTGGCGAAAAATTGCCTCAGACGGAGGTATTAAACAAAAATTCCGCCGACTTCAGCTTTTGCACATCCGCAAAGATGTTTGACAAAATGCAGCGGGAAAATCTAAACGCCGTAAAAGCGGTTTCCAAAGCCAAAAAAGCGATAGTAGCGGCGGCCGAACTTGCGGCCGAAACTTATCTTAACGGAAAGAAAATAATTTTTGCGGGCGCGGGCACCAGCGGGCGGCTTGGAGTGCTTGAAGCGGCCGAATGCCCGCCGACTTTCAGCGTCGGCTATGACGTATTCGATACCCTTATGGCGGGCGGGGAAAGCGCCGTATTTAAAGCGGTTGAAGGCGCGGAGGACGATTTTAATCTCGGTGCGCGCGACTTTAAAAAGAAAGCCAAAAGCGGCGATATTCTTATAGCGATAGCGGCCAGCGGCAGAACGCCTTACGCATTAGGGGCATTGCGCGCGGCAAAGGAAAGGGGCAACAAGACGGTTTTTGTTTCTTGCAGCGACACGGCGGACACTTCCAACGCGGATATTTTTGTTTATTTGCCTACGGGCGCGGAAGTTATTTCGGGCTCTACCCGCTTAAAAGCGGCAACGGCGACAAAATGCGCCCTTAATATGATTACCACAATGGCAATGGCTTTAAGCGGAAAAGTCTACAAGAATTTGATGGTGGACGTAAAAGCCTCCAACGTAAAACTTAAAGACAGGGCGGCGCGGCTGATAGCGAAGGCCGCCGGCATAGAAAAGGAAGAGGCGGTTGCTCTTGCCAAAAAAACACGCTACAATGTAAAGGCGGCCATAGTGATGGCCAAACTTAAAGTCGACTTTAAGAAAGCGCAGACTTTGTTAAAGGAAAGCGGCGGTTTTTTGGACAAGATTATAAATGAATAAAAAAAGCATACTCGCGCTGGGCCTGATGAGCGGCACTTCCGCCGACGGCGTGACTTTGTGCCTTTTCGATATAGCTTTAAAGAAAGTCGTTCGCTTCAAAAATTATCCTTACGACAAAAAACTCCAAAATAAAATACTCGGCGCGAAAGATATGAAAGCGCCGGAACTTTCCGAACTTAATTTTGAGCTTGGCCGCCTCTATGCCGATAAGGCCGAAAAATTTATAAAAGAATATAAGATAAACAGAAAGGACATAAAGGTAATAGGCTCGCACGGCCAAACGGTGTATCACAATCCTTCAAGCAGGGTACCCAATACTTTACAAATAGGGGAAGGCGCTTTTTTGGCGCGCCGCTTTAAAGGGATACCGGTGGTATATAATTTCAGGCCCGCCGATATTGCGGCGGGCGGATCGGGCGCGCCGTTTGTACCGATGTTCGATAAATACCTCTGCGGCGGCAAAAAGGCTATGCTTTTAAATATCGGCGGGATATCCAATGTTACGGTATGTCTTGGCAAAGACACCTTCGGTTTTGACATCGGCCCCGGCAACAGCTTAAGCGACGCGGGCGTAAATCTGCTAAGCGGCGGCGCCAAAACTTACGACAAAGACGGCAAAATAGCCGCGGCCTATGCGCCCGATGTTAAAAAGGCGCAGGAGCTTTTAAAACTTTTCGTAGGTAACAGGCCGCCGTTATCCCTTGAAAGAAGCGCAATGGCGGAAGGTTTTGTCAAAGCGCATTTCAAGAATCTGGCTTTGCCCGATATTTCCACCTTGAACTATCTGACGGCTTTGATAATTGCAAAAAGTCTAAAAAAGTTTATACTTAATAAATATGATATAAAGCGTCTTTATTTATGCGGCGGCGGCGTTTACAATAAGACGCTGGTTTTGAATTTGGGCAAACTGCTGCCGAACATTAAGATTGGCAATACGGCCGAAATGGGGCTTCACCCGATGGCCAAAGAGGCGGCAGCGTTCGCGTATTTGGCGTGGCTTACTTTAAACGGGCGTGCGGGTACGTGCCCTAAGGCTACGGGCGCGAAGGAAAGTTCGGTCATAGGGTGCGTGATAAAACAATGAATACCAACCGATTGATACATGCCGGATTTTGGTTCGGCAAGAGCGATGTAAAAGAAGCCTTGGAACTTGCCAAGGCGGGGGTAGGCGGTTTTTGCATATATTTCGGTACGACTAAAGAAGTAAAAGAACTTATAACCGCTTTGCGGCAAGCTTCGCCCAATGAGCTTATAATCAGCGCAGACTATGAATACGGCCTGGGCCGTTGGCATAGAGACGCGTATCTTTTGCCTTCAAACATATCAATAGGAGCGGCGCGCAAGGAAGATCTATCCTATAAAAAAGGTTTGATAACGGCGCGCCAGGCAAGGGAATTGGGCGTGGATTGGGTGCTCGCGCCTAATGTGGATTTGGCCGATACGCCCGCCAATCCGATAGTAAATACACGTTCCTTCGGCAAAGACGCTTCTTTGGTTACCGATATGGCCAAGGCCTTTATGCTTGGTTTGGCCGACGACGGCTGTTTGAATTGTCTTAAACATTTTCCCGGCCACGGTTCGACTTTGCTTGACAGCCACCTCTCTTTGCCGACGGTAAACAAGAGTTTGGCCAAGCTGCAGGAAGAAGATTTGATCCCTTATAAGAAACTTTTGACCAAGGCCGACGCCATTATGCCTTCGCATTTATTGGTTCCGGCTTTTGATAAAGACAATCCCGCTTCTTTTTCCGCCAAGGCTATTCAGGGCTTTATTAAGAGCGAGCTGCATTTTAAAGGTTTGGTTGTTACGGACGCCCTTGTTATGAAAGCTATCGGCGGGCGCGATCCCGTAGACGCTTTCAAGGCGGGCGCGGATATATTGTTATGCCCGGAAAATCCTTTTGAGGTTATGGCGAAGCTGGAAAAGGAAGTTAAGAAAGACCGTTCCTTGATAGAGCACGCCATAAGCGCTTTAAGCGAGCAGGAAATGATGATAGCCAAACTTAAAGCGGCGGAGGATTTCATCTGTAAAGACTGCGCGGAACAGGCCGATAAACTCTCTTTTGATACGGCCCGCGCGGGTATTTGCCTTAAGGGTGAGGATATAAAGCTCAAACACGGCAAAAACGTAACTTATTTGGAGATTGACGTCTTTCCAAGCGGCGAAATGCAGGCCAAAGATTTCTACAATAAACTTAAAGCCGAGGGCATAAAGCTAAAGCCGTATAAAGCGGGCGATAAAAGCGACGTGCTTATAATAAGCACCATGGCCAATTACGCCGCGTTCAGCGGTAAGATAAACTTCTCCGCGGAGCAAAAAGAGATTATTAACAAAGCGGCGGCCAAAGCGGGCAAGAGCGTACTTGTTTCTTTCGGGAGCCCTTTTGTAGATGAGGGCTTAAAGATAAATTCTTTCCTTATGGCGGGTACGCAGACGGCGCCCTTCCAAAAGGTTTGCGCCGATATACTTTTGGGCAAAGAGACTCCGCGCGGCGTTATGCCGGTTTAGTCTTTAAAGTATCGCTCCAAAGCGAGCAGGAATTTTTTCTTGTCTGTTCCGCAGGCAAAGCCAGACAGTTTCCCGTCCGCGCCGATTACCCTGTGGCACGGCACGGCTATTAAAATAGGGTTTTTATTGTTTGCGTTTCCCGCGGCTCTGGCCGCTTTTTTATTGCCCGCTTTTTCCGCCAGTTCGGCGTAAGAGACGGTTTGCCCGTAAGGTATTTTGATAAGGTTTTGCCATATCTTTATTTGGAACGGCGTTCCTTCAAGCAGCAAGGGCAAATCGAAAGTTTTGCGCCGCCCTTCAAAATATTGCGCAAGCTGTTTTTCGGCTTCCAAGAGCAGGGGCGTTTGGGCAAGAATAAAATCTTTGCGGGTGCGGCGCTCTTTGGGGGCTATTTCGCATATTTTGCCGTCTTTTTCGGCCAAGAATAGCTCCCCGATGGGGGAAGATGTAAACATAACCTTTTTAATCATTAAAGAATAATATCAAATTTATATAATTAAGGTATGAACATTAAAGAAATAGACGATTTTTTAAAAGAAAATGCCGAGCCTGAATTTAGGGATTTTTCCGCCTCTTTGATACCTGCGGGCGGCGGCAAATTGCTTGGGGTTAGGCTGCCGATTTTGCGCAAGTTGGCCGCGCGAATAGCCAAAGGCGACTGGGAAGATTACTTTCTTAAAGCGCCGGAGGTCTATACCGAGCATACTATGCTTAAAGGTTTCTTGCTGGGCTACATAAAGGATATCGATGTCCTGCTTAAATATTTAGAACTCTATATCCCCAAGATAAACAACTGGGCGGTGTGCGACAGCCCTTTAAGCGGCCTTAAACTGATAAGGAAACATCAAGAAAAGGTATGGTCTTTCCTGCAAGATTACATAGAAGACAAAAGGGAATTTTACGCCCGCGCGGCGGCCTGCCTTTTAATGTGCTTTTTCGTGGACGATAAATATATAGACGAGACTTTGCTGGCCCTATCCAGAATGAAAGCGGAAGGCTATTACCGCCAAATGGGGGTGGCGTGGGCGATAAGCGTATGTTACGTAAAATTCCCCGCCAAGACGGAAGAATTTTTGAAGGAGAAAACGCTTGACGTTTTTACCCATAACAAAGCGATAAGCAAGATACGGGAATCATTTAGGGTAGGCAAAGCCGATAAGGAGCGCCTGCAAGCTCTAAAGCGGTAGAGTATTTTAGTAGAATATATATATGAAAGATAAGAACCACGGCGTTGTAGTCGCCCCCGGCGCGGGCTTTTGCCCCGGAGTAAAAAAAGCGATAGACTGCGTCTTGCATTTGGAAGCGGCGGGTAAGAAGCCTATATATACCATCGGGCCGCTTATACACAATAAGCAGGTGACGGATATGCTTGCGGAAAAGGGTATAACTTCGATAGACGAGCTTTCCCAAGCCAAGGACAAGAGCGGCGTTCTGGTTATACGCGCGCACGGCATTACGCCCGAATTTCAGGCGGAAGTGCAGTCCCAGGGAATGGAGGTGGTGGATTCCACCTGCCCGCTGGTCAAGAAAGTGCATAACGTAATAGACGAATACGCCAAGCAGGGCTACTATACCGTAATAGTGGGCGACGGCGGCCACGCGGAAGTGATAGGGCTTTTGGGGTATACGCGGGGCAAGGGCTATGTGATAGCCAACGCCGAGGAAGCCGAGAAGCTGCCGCATTTTGATAAGGTAAACATAGTATCGCAGACCACTCAGAAGGAAGAAACTTTTTTTAAAGCGGCCGAAGCGGTAAAAGCGAAAGCCGACATATGCCAAATCAACAATACGATATGCCAGCCGACCAAACAACGCCAGAAGGAAACCTTGGAACTTGCCAAGAACGCCGATTTGGTAATAGTGGTAGGAGGCAAGCACAGCGCCAATACCGCCAGATTGGCCAAGCTGTGCGGGGAATTATGCCCAAAGGTAATACATGTGGAAAGCGAGGAAGAAATCCGAAAGGAAGACGTCCTTTCTCCAAGCAATATTTTTATTACGGCGGGCGCCTCTACGCCTAACTGGGTAATAGACAATGTGGCGAGCAGAGTGAAAAATTACAGGAAGGAAGCATCCTCTTTCTCGGGGATGCTTGGCAGGATATGGGATTTTATAGTCAAGAGCTCCATTTTTACTGCTTTGGCGGCGGCGTGTCTGACATATGTCTGCATGAAACTTTCCGGCGCGCGAAACGATTTAAAGTTGTATTTGCTTTCGGCTTTTTTCGTCTTTACTTTGACTTTCGCCAACAAGACGCCGCAGGATATGCCTTCAAAAATAAAGAAGCGTTTTCTTACCCCCGTAATTTTAGGAGGGTTGATTGCTTTTATAATTTCGCTTAATTACGGCGCGGGGGTATGGCTGCCCACTTTGGTATTTTTGATTTTGGGCGCGGCGGCCTATCCGTTTAGAAGCAGGATAAGTTTCCTTTCGCGGTTGCCGGGTACTAAAGACATAATTACGGCCTTGGGATGGTGTTTCGTCTGTGTATACGTACCGGCGGCGAGCCAAGGCCTTTTGATGAGCAAATCTGCGTGGCTGGCGTTCAGCTACGGCCTTTTGTTGGTGTTTATCCGTTCGGTGATACTAAGCATCGGCGCGGAGAACAAGGATATAATGCTGGGCAAGGAAAGTTTCTACAAAGCCTTCGGCATAAACGCCACCAAGACGGCTATCAGCTTGATAATAGCGGCTTTGACGGCGGTGCTTATCCAGCTTTTGATAATGGGTTGGAAGAGCGGCATAGTTTTTATGCTGCTTTTGGGGCAAATTTATACAATAATAATAGCGGTCTATTTTTACAGCAGGAAGACACCCCGCACAACCGCAAGCGAAACTTTTATAGACGGACAGTTTTTCGTTTTGGCTTTGCTTACTTATTTGGCGGTGCGATTTTAAAATTTTAAGGAGCGGCAAATAATATGAAAGTAAGAAGAATCGGCGTTTTAACTGCCGGCGGCGACTGCCCCGGTCTTAACGCCGTGGTAAGAGGCGTCGCCAAGCACGCCCTTAACTGCGGCATAGAAGTATTGGGTTTTAAAAACGGTTTTGACGGTTTGGTAAAGAACCAGTTTATGGAATTGGACAGCAAAACCGTATCGGGTATACTTACGCGCGGCGGCACGATACTGGGCACGAGCAATTTGGCCAATCCGTTTAAATATACTTTGGCGCCGATGGGCTCGCCCGAGGAACCCAAAGATGTATCTTCCCTGGTTCTGCACACGATAAAGACTAATAAGGTAGACGCTTTGGTAACGATAGGCGGCGACGGCACTTTATCTATGTCGCAGAAGTTTATAGAGATGGGTGTGCCTATAGTCGGCGTGCCCAAGACCATCGACAATGACCTTTCCGCCACCGATTTTACTTTCGGTTTTGATTCGGCCCTAAGCGTTGCGACCGACGCCGTCGACAGAATCCACACTACCGCCGAATCGCATCACCGCGTTATGATATTGGAAACTATGGGGCGCTATGCGGGCTGGATAGCTTTGCGCTCCTGCATAGCGGGCGGCGGCGACATCTGTCTGATTCCGGAGATACCTTACTCCGACGACGCCATTATAGACGCCATAGAGGACAGACAGCGCAAAGGCAAAACCTTCAGCATAATAGTTGCGGCGGAAGGTGCGGTAAACGAGCAAGGCGAAATGGCGGTAAAGACCAAGATAGCGGGTTCTACCGATCCGATAAGGCTCGGCGGAATAAGCAGCAAGATAGCGGCGATGATAGAGGAACGTCTTAAAGTGGAATGCAGAGTTGTCGTGCTCGGGCACTTGCAGCGCGGCGGTACGCCTACGGCTTTTGACCGCTGGCTTTCCACCCGTTTCGGCACCGAAGCGGTGGAGCTTATTTTGCAGGGCAAGACGGGCTATATGGTGGCTTTAAGAGGAACGGAAATAATAAGCGTACCGGTAAAAGACGCGGTATCGAAACTTAAAAGAGTCGACCCGAACGGCGAGGAAGTCCGCGCGGCTTTGGCCGTAGGGACGAGCTTCGGTTCAAATAAAATAGGCGGAGCGTGCGGCGTATAATGGAAAGAATAGACAAAGAACAGCTGATCTTCGGCATACACCCCATAAGGGAAGCGCTTAAAGGCAGAAAGCGCCAAATACTCCAGCTTTACATCGTGGAGAACAAAAAACAGAGCAAAGCGGTGGAAGACGTTATCCGCCTTGCCAAGACCAACAATGTAAAGATAAAGAGTATGGAAGAGCGCCTTATGAATAATTTGGCCGGCGGCGCAAACCACCAAGGCGTGATAGCGCGCGCGGAACCTTTAAAGCTTATGCGCCTGACCAATGCTTTGTACGAAAGTTCGGGCAACAATAAGGACTTGTGGCTTGCTATCGATGAAGTTACCGACCCGCAGAACTTGGGCTCAATGTTAAGGAGCGCGGCCTGTCTGGGGTTCAGCACGGTTCTGTTGCCCCAGCGCAGAAGCGTAGGTATAACGGGTACGGTTCATAAAGTGGCGTGCGGCGCTTTGGAGACTTTGAGGATTGTGGAAGTTACCAATCTTACCACCGCGCTGCTGGACTTAAAAGACGAAGGGTTTTGGATTTACGGCGCCGATATGGCGGGCAAGAGTATAAAAGAGATGGATTACGCTTACCCCGCGGTATTGGTTGTAGGCTCGGAGGGAACGGGCCTGAGGCTTAAAACGAAAGAACATTGCGACGAGGTTATCAGCATACCGCAGCAAGGCGGAGTAAGCAGTTTAAACGCGGCGGCGGCCGGCGCGATAATAATGTATGATATGTTCTCCAAGATAAAATAGGTTTTGGCGCCAAAAAATCCCCGTCCTTTTAACAGGACGGGGATTTTTGTTTAGTCTAAAAGCTAAATGGCTACTTTGAGGTTTAATCCGAGGGTGTAGGTATCGTCTTGGTGTTCTATGTCCTCAAAGGTGGCGAAAGCCGTTAGGCCCAGCCTTGAGGGAAGGGGGTTGATGTCCAAACGGGCGGTAAGGAAGTAACCCTTATAATAGCTGTCGCCGCCGAGGTCGTAGACTTTATAGCCCGCTTCGCCGCCGACTCCTACGATGTCCATAACGTCAAAAATGGCGAAAGCCTTTAAATTGCCGTTATAGATTTTATTATCGTCATTTTTGCTCATTAATTTGGCGTTTAAACCGTCCCAGTAATCCAGCCCGCCGATCGCGCCGAGATAAAAAATGCCCAAATCGGCGCCAGCTCTGGCAAAGAAGCCGTATTTGTCGGTCCCGTCGGCTACGCCGCCTTCAGAAAAGTCGTCGAAGGCGTCAAATTCTATGCGGCCGCCGAGGTCCACGTCAAGGCCGATATTCCAAATCCTTAAAACGGCAAAAATGCCTGGATTGGTAAAATCTTTTGCGTCGGCATCGTCGATTTTGCTGTATCCGATATAGCCGCCGAGCTGCAGTCTGTCGGTAATGCCGAAAGAAAGCGCTTCTCTAAGGGTATAGACCTTGTTGCTGTTTCCGTCGGTGGTATCCTGGAAGGTAACCAAAGTGTCGGAAAGTATTTGCCCCTCTGACGGCATAAACAGCGGGTTCGTCACGGCCTTGGCCAAAACGAACGGGCTTATAAAGCCTAGCATAAGGATAAAAAGCAATAGTTTCTTCATCAAAAAGCCTCCTTGTGGTAAAATATATTTCAATTATGCCAAAAAATATATAAATAAGCAAAATATAGTATCATATAAAAAAGGGCCGCTTAACGAGCCCTTGTTTATTCTTGCGGGATCATGCGGAATTATTATGTATCTAAAAGCACTGGAAATAATCGGTTTTAAATCTTTCGCGGATAAGGTTAGGCTTAATTTCGAGCCCGGCGTATCTTGTATAGTGGGGCCCAACGGCTGCGGCAAATCAAATGTTATAGATTCCGTGCGTTGGGCGATAGGGGAAATGTCTTGGAAATCCTTGCGCTCCAGCTCTATGGTGGACATAATTTTCAACGGTACAAGGAAAAGAGCTCCGCTTAATATGGCGCAGGTAAATATGGTGTTTGACAATTCCTCAAGAAAACTGCCGGTGGATTTCAACGAGGTTACCGTATCGCGCAAAATATACCGCTCCGGCGAAAGCGAATATTTCCTTAACAGGGTACAATGCCGCCTTAAAGACATTAGAGAGATGTTTTTGGATACCGGCATCGGCGGCGAGGGTTACGCCATAATAGACCAAGGTTCGGTCAACCAGATTTTGGAATCCACTCCAGAACAAAGGCGCGAAATGTTTGAAGAAGTGGCGGGCGTATCAAAATATAAAGCCAAGAGGGAAGAGGCGGTGCGCAAACTCGAACGAGTGGATATGGATATAGCCCGCTTAAGCGATACTTTGGCCTTGATAGCGGAACAGATAAAGAAACTCGACAGCGAAGCGCGCAAAGCCAGACTATATCAAAAGTACCGAGAGGAACTTAAAGAAAGCGAAATAGCTCTTTCCTTGGAAAACATAAAAAACCACGAAGCTCAAATTCAAGCGGCGGCTAAAGAACTGGAACCGATTTTAAAAGAGATAGAGGACTCCAACAATACCGTATCGGCATTGGAAGGGCAAGTCGCGGCTTTGGACCTTAACCTTACCCATAAGCAGAAGGAGCTTTCCCAATTTAACGAGAATATATCCTCCGCCAAATATCAGATAGGCCTTTTGGAAGGCGCTATACAGAACTGCCAGAACTTGGCCGGAGAACTTACTTTGCAGGTGCAGAGCTCCCAATCTGAAGAGGTGGTGGCCTCGGCCAGATTGGCCGAACTTGCCCCGGCCTTGCAGGCCCTGAGGGAAAAAATACGGCAAGCGGAAGAAGAATACAAACCTTTGCAGGATAAATATAATGAGAAGTATTCGCAAGTCAGCGCCAATGAGCAGGCTTTAAAAGCGGCGCAAAACGAAGTGGAGCGTGCTGTTTCTGCGGCTTCGGATATCTCCCAAAAGCAGATGGAACTTTCCGGCAAAATAGCTTTGGAGGAATCTTCCTGCGCGCACGAGGACGAGAGCCTTATAAACTTGGAAAGAAATCTGCAAACCCAGCTTCAGCGGGCGCGGGTTTTGAAAGAAGAAATAGAAAAATTTTCCTCCGCTCTTTTAGAGAAACAAACTTTGGTATCCCAAGTTAAAGAAGACCAGCAAAAAGCCGAAGCCGCTTTAAACGATCTTAACGCTCGGCGCCAGTCGCTTAACGACAAACTAAATAATTTGAAGGGCAAACGCGCCTCCCTAAACGCCAAAATGCAGATGATACAAACGCAAGGCGAGAACGACCCTTATTGGATCGGCACCAAGCTTGTGGAGGAAAGCGGCATAGCGGGTATAAAAGGCACTTTAAGAAAGCAGCTTAAATTTAAGGAAGAAGATTCCCTGGCGGTGGAGGAAAGCTTGGGCAAGTTTATGGATTCCGTTTTGGCCGATAGTTTCGACGCCGTAAAACAGGCGGTCTCTTTGCTTAAACAAAACGGCAAGGCGCGGTGCAGATTTATAATACTCTCACGTGTGCCGCAAAGCAGGGAAGGAACTTCCGTTCTTTCGGGCTCGGCGGTAGACGGGCTTTTGCAATACCCGGAGGAACTTGAGGGCTTGATAAAATACGTAACGGCTTCTTACAGCGCTTTGGAGAGCGAAGTCGGCGACGGGTTTTGGGTTTCCGGCGGAGCTGCGGGCGTAAAATCGCCGGAGGCTTACTGGGGCGAGGAAGAAACCGTCAAGAAAGAGTTAAAGCGGTTGGACGCGGAGGAGAGGGACCTTTCCGATTCTTTGCAAAAGGTAAATGCGCAAGCCGCGGAAACGGAGCAGTCTTTGCGGGCTTTGCGCGCCAAGTATCAGGAAGAAAGCATAAGTTTAAATTCTTTAAACAACGACATCAACTTACATAAAAGAAGTTTGGCGGAGGCGGAGCAGTCCTGCCAGCAGATAGGCAGGAGCAAAGAGGAAATATCCTCAAAGGTGGCTCAGCGCAGGGCAAAAACCGGGGAGCTTAAAGTGCAGCTTACCGAACTTACCGGCAAATATGAAGAGGCCAAGGGCAATATACAAACCCTTCGCGATAAGCGAGAACTGCTGGAAAAAGAGGAACAAACTTTAAAAGCGGAAATAGAACAAGCCAATGCCAAATTATATGAGGCGAAGATAAAGAAGAACAATTTGGAATTGGATCTTAGGACGGCCGCGTCCGAAGAGGATAATTTAAAGCAGGCGCAGAGCAAGCGCGGCGAGAATGTGGCTAAAGCGACGGAGCGAATAAAGGTTTTGGAAGATGAAAAGCTGTCATCTCAAGCGAAGCTTTCCGCCCAGCGCGACGCTTTGGCCGCGCTTGAAGTGGCGGAAAATAAAATGCGCGGCGATTTGAATTTGATAAAAACGGAATTTGACGAGAAGAGCACCGCCCTTAACAAACGCAAAGCCCGCATAAACGAACTTGCGTTAAAAGCACATGACTTGGAAAACGATTTGGGCAATCACAGAAGGCAAAAAACGGCCATAATAAATAATCTTTTGGAATCGTGGAATATAACCCCGCAGGAAGCGCAGATGAAGTGGGGGGAAGTAAAAGTGGATTACGAGCGCGTGAAGATGATGAGAAAACGCATAGAAAATATGGGAGCCGTAAATATGACCGCGCCCGAGGAATACGACGCTTTGACCCAACGCAACGACTTCCTTAAAAAACAGATAGAGGATTTGGGCGGAGCCAAACGCGATTTGAAAGCGGCGATAAACAAAATAAACGCTACCACGAAAGAGAATTTTAAATATACTTTTGAACAGGTCCGCACGCATTTTAAGAGTATTTACCAGACTTTGTTCGTAGGCGGCGAAGCGGAACTGACTTTAACCGACCCGGAAAACCTGCTGGAAACGGGCGTGGAAATAACCGTTCAGCCGCCGGGCAAAAAACTTTTGAACATATCGGCTTTGTCGGGCGGGGAGAAGGCTTTGACGGCGGTTTCTCTGCTGTTTGCGTTCTTTACGCATAATCCTTCGCCTTTCTGCATTCTTGACGAGGCCGATGCCCCTCTTGACGAAGCGAATGTGGAAAGATTTACCAATCTTATAAAAGAGTTTTCAAGCAAGACGCAGTTTATCGTGGTAACCCACAATAAGCGTACGATGGAAGCGGCGCAAATGTTATACGGCGTAACTATGGAGGAGAGCGGAGTATCAAAAGTTCTTTCGCTCAATTTAAAAGATCAAGACGCGAAGACAAGGCAGCTGGTGGCCGCCGCGTCTGAGTGAGGGCTCTCTCGTTTAAGGGAGAGTGTATTGATTGTTAAATAAATATAAGGGGTAACATGAAATACGCCGTACTTTCGGATATACATTCCAATTATGAAGCGCTTGAAGTCGTGCTCAAAAAAGTAGAGAGCGTCGGCGTGGACGCCTACGCTTTCTGCGGGGATCTTATAGGTTACGGGCCCGATCCCGAAGAATGCTGCCAAAAAATGATGAAGCTCAAGAATTTTGTCGGCGTAATGGGAAATCACGATATGAGTTTGTTTCGGGAAGACTTTTTCAACTGGTTCAGCGATTACGCCAAACAGTCGATGATTTATACAGCGGGCCAACTTAGCGAAAAATCACAGGATTTTATAAAGAGTTTTAAACGGGAGTACCACGGGAAAGATTTCTGTATGGTCCACGGTTCTTTTTTGGACCCTTTCAGGGATTATTTACTCAGCGCGGAACAGTTTGTTCTAAACTTGGAAAAATGGAAAGGCCATTTGTGTTTTGTTGGGCACAGCCACGTCCCTTTTATCATGAGTTATAAAAGCAATCATATGCCCCAGATAGATTTATTTTTGGGTTCGGACGTAACGATAAAGATGCTCCCGGGTATACGCTATATGATAAATCCCGGTTCCATAGGCCAGCCGCGCGACACCAACGCCAAGGCCTCTTTCGGGATATTGGACACAAAAGAGCAGACTTTCCGCCTTATCCGTCTGCCTTACGACATAGAGGCCGTACAGGCCAAGATAGAGAACAGAGGCTTGCCGACGATACTTTCCACTCGCCTAAAACAGGGAAAATAGCTTTTCGGCAAGGCGCCGCTCCGTTAAGGGCGGGTTGCAATTTCGTCCGATATTTGTTAATATATAAGTACGGGCCTGTAGCTCAGCTGGGAGAGCGCCTGCATGGCATGCAGGAGGTCATCGGTTCGATCCCGTTCAGGTCCACCAGATTTGATTAACCGCCGCTTTAAGCGGCGGTTATTTTTTTGGGGGGAATGATGGGTTTTATTTTATATGCCCCCAAGAGAGCCGCGTTTGGGTTGAATACAAATTTTTGCCATACATATTAAGTTCGCTTGAAAGTTTCTGCTTCTTGACAATGCTCGTTTTAAGTGGGAAAATAAACTATATATCAGTTTTTGAGGAGAGAAAATGAAAAAATTTTTATTGGCGTTGTTGGTTTTTCCGTTTTTGTTTGCCTGCGGCACCAAGGTGGAACGTATGGACGTGGGCGTGACCAAAGATTTAAGCGGGAAGTGGAACGATACCGATTCGCGCTTGGTTGCGGAAACAATGATACAGGAATGTTTAAACGGGGCTTGGTACGCTAAAGCCGTAAAGGAAATGGGAGGGAAGGAGCCCGTAGTCATAGTGGGCACCGTAGTCAATGATACTATGGAACATATAAATACCGGCGCTTTTGTCGAAGAGCTGCAAAGGGCTTTAATCAACAGTGGGAAAATAGAATTCGTGGCCAGCTCCTCGGAGCGGGGGGAAATCCGTCAGGAACGCCTTGAGCAGGACGAATACGCCTCCGAAGCTACCAGAAAGGCCTTTGGGCGGGAAGTCGGCGCGGATTATATGCTAAGCGGCGTGTTGAGTTCCATAGTGGACCAAGAGGGCCGAAAATCGGTGGTGTTTTATCAGGTAAACTTAAAACTCATCAATATAGAAACGAATAAAATACTGTGGAACGGCCAAAAACAAATTAAGAAATATGTAGCCAAGAAATCTCTTAAATTATAAAAGATATGAAAGCCCGGTTTGCCCTTTTAATAATAGCGTTAAGCGTATTAACGGCGTGCGCCGGGCCTTCTTTACGCTATAAAAAGGAAGTTCTTGCCAAGATGGACGAGGGCCGCTTTGACAAAGCGCAAACCCTGATAGAAGAAAACAAATCTAAATCCTACGGCGATAAAAACGCGGTTTTGTATTATCTTGATTTAAGCTCCCAACAAACGGCGCGCGGTGACAGTACGGGCGCGCTTTCTTCTCTGTCTGCGGCGGGCGAGATAACAGAGGAACTCTACGCCAAAAGCATAAGCGCTTCTTTAGGCGCTTTAATGATAAACGACAATACCGTCGCTTATGTACCCCCGTTGTTTGAACAGGCTATGCTGCATCTTAACAGTGCGGTAAATTATCTTTATGAGGGCGAGGAAAATTCCGCTTTGGTGGAAGCCAACAGAATAGTTTTTATGCTGGACAGAAACCGCGAGGCCAACCCTAAAGCCTTATATAACGACGACGCTTTCGCGCAGTATTTCGCTAGTATGATATATGAGGACAACGGCAAACTCTCCGACGCCAGAATATCGCGCCAAAACGCCAAAAACGCCTATGAAAGACAGGCGGGATCATCGGCGAGTATGCCCAAGATTGATTTGCCGCCCGATTATCAAGACAAGGGCGAGGCGGTAATACTGCACTATAACGGCAAAATACCGATAAAAATATCCAGAAGCGTTATGCTGGCCTGGAATGACATCTGGTTCGCGGTGGAAGGCAACAGCGATTTGGCGTCTACCAGCCAAGGGCTGATAAACGCGGTGTATGCCGGCGCTTTCGGGCGGTCAATAACGGTAAGTTTCCCGGAATTTCAGGATATGTCTTACAAGATAAAATATTCGGAAGTATCGGCCGACGGCGACGCACCCGTACGCACGCAGCTGGTCAGCGATATCGCTTGGCAGGCTCGGGCCGATTTAAGCCAGAGTATGAAAGGCATTTATACCCGTACCGTAATAAGAGCGGTAACGAAATACATTTTAAGCGTTCAGGCGCGGCATATCGCGGAAAAGAACTGGGGCGAGGATATGGGCTTTATAATAGGGTCCATTATGAGCATTTTGTCCAACGCGACGGAAGTCGCCGATACCCGCTCTTGGTTTACGCTGCCCGCTCAGATAAGAATGGCGAACCTGTTTTTGGAACCCGGCATCCACAATATAAAAATTAAATTCATAAGCGCGGGCGGGCGAACTATTGACGAATACCTCTTTGAAAATGTACAAATTATAAAAGGGAGAAGAACGTATTTGCATACAAGAACCTCCCGATGAGGAGCCGAAAATGAAGAAAATCCTTTATCTTTTGTTTGCGGTTTTGGCTGTCGGCGCGTGCACCGCCAACAGAAATATATTAAACGAAAAAATGGCCAAATATCCCGCCGACAAGTATATAACCAAAGTCGCTTTCGCCCAAGCAAAGAACGACGCTAAAGCGGCGGCGGTGGCGGAACTCGCCAAATTATTTGACGATTTGCCCCAGGATGAGGCTTCTCAAATACGGCGCGATAATATAATATCTCAAATAAAAGCGGTTCAATGGTGGAAGAATAGAGAAAACAAAAGATATTACGCCATAGCCGTATTGGAAAGAGAACCTGCCTTGGAAACGATAAAACCATACTACACGCCGATAGAAGGCCAGCTTAACGGGCTGGTGTCCAAGATAGCGGGCGAAAGCGACAAATACGTTAAACTTAAATACGCCTTCACTATGCCGGATTTGCTCGATAAAAGGGAAGAATTGGACAGGGAATACCGCAAAATATCTTTCGACGGTTCCGCCTACGATGAGGACGCTTTGTATTCCTATAAGAGCATATACAATAAAACTTTATACGACGTCAAAATAAACGCCGTACTTTCCGGCTCCGACGATATAACCGTAAAGACGTATATAATAGACGCTTTAAACGAACTGGGGTTTGGCGTCGGCGAGGATTTAAAGACTTATGATATTGAGTTAACCATGGATATAAAAATAGACAATTACGAATCCGATACTTTACAAGGCCTTTATTGGAGTACGGCCACCGCTACGGTATCCTTAAAAGATGTGGAAACGGGCGGGATATTCGCCACGTTCAGCGAGAGCGAACGTATAGGTTCAGCGCGCGGCGAGGACGCCAAAAGGCGCAGTTTGGTGGCTGCGGGCAAGAAATGCGCGCCAGTTATGAAGGTAAAATTTGTCGAATATATAGAAAAGAAATAGGAGCTTCAAAATGAAAAAACTTTTTGTGTTGCCTTTGTTGATGCTATCCGCCTGCTTGGCTTTTGCTCAGGAGCAAGCGGCCCAAGAAAACAATCAGACGGCAAATAAAACGGCTGACGCTTCAAGCGAGAAGGTGCTTTATTCGCTTGGCTATTTGCTGGGCGAGAATTTGAAGAACAATCTTATGCTCAGCAGCGAAGATGATTTCAAAGCGGTATCGCAGGGCATGAGGGACGCTCTTTTAAACCGCAATTCCCAAACGAATTTGGAGGATTATAAGCCTTTGGTCGAGAAGCGTTACCGCGAAGATACCACCGCGGTTATGAATAAGCGCAAATTGGAGCAGGACGAGTTTTTGAAAGAAGCAAAAAAAGACAAAAAAAATACGGTGCTGGCTAACGGCGTAGTTATGCGGATGACGAAAAAAGGCAAAGGCAAAAGCCCGAAGGCCTCAAGTTTGGTAAAAGTTCATTACGAAGGGAAATTACTGGACGGTACGGAATTTGACAGTTCCATAAAAAGAGGCAAGCCGGCCGAGTTCCCGCTTAACGGCGTAATAGCTTGTTGGACCAGTGCTTTACAGGAAATGAAAGAAGGCGGCAAAGCGACATTGTACTGCCCGCCCGATACCGCCTATGGCAATGCTCAGGCCGGCCCGATACAGCCCGGCTCGCTGTTGGTGTTTGACGTGGAATTGTTGGAAGTTATGGATAAATGACTTTTAAATCCAAAATATATGTAGCGATAATAGCTTTTTCCCTAGCCGTTATAGTAGCGGTGCTGGCCGCGCGCCGTATAGAAAGCGTGTGGCTAAAGCCTGCCTCCTCTGAGGAAAGCGAAGAAGCTCAACAAGAAGACTTCTATTATCCTTTTATAAACAAGGCGGAAAAAGCCGCCCAAAGCGATACGGAAGAGCCTTTGCCCGACAGAATGATGATAGCCTTGGACGAAGAAGAAGCTTATGTGCCGGAAAAACAAATGCAGAAACCGTTTTTCGGCGGTCAGATAGATTTGCCCGCCTTGGCGAAAGAGCAGGAGGCGTATATAAACTCGCAAGAGGTTCCCTCTGTCGAAATGGGACGGGAAAAATTCAAAAACAACGAAGATTTGGAATTGACTTTTAATAATACTTACGAGAACGATCCAGAGTTGCGGCGCTTTGTGCAAGATATGCGCAGGGCGATGGGCGAGGATATGACTAATGCGCAGCTTTCGCCGCGGGAAATGACGGAAAAGATATTGAATAATCCACAAATGCGAAAAATTTTGCTTGAATATAGTAAGAATCCCAAAGTAATGCAAATGGCGCAAGACTTAATAAGAGACACCGGAAAAACGGTTAAAAACAATCGCAACGGAAACGAAGTTTATAATAATTGACAGGAGAAGAAAAAAATGGGTGTATTTATAGCCGTAATAATAATACTGGTTTTGGTTTTATATGCCGTAAAGGATTTGTTGGGAGAGAAGGATATGTCGTTTTGGATAAATACGGCGTTGACTTCTCTTGTGCTTTTTACGGTTATATTGTCGATATTTATAATTCTAAACAAAGGCGACAAGGGCCCTTCTGTGGCGGTGATACAAAATAAACCCGCGGAGGAGCGCCTCCCCGAAGCGGAAAAACCGATAGAAGAAAAAAGCGACGAGGAAGTAATGTTGGAAATAGCGGTGGAATATACCCTTATAGAAGATGATTACAAAAAACGCAATCCCGAAGCCGCGGATTATGAGGAAGTATCTTCCAACTACATTAAGCAGAAATACGGCTTTACCGACGACGAGTGGAGCAATTTTATGATCCACGCCAAAGAGAGCGGATTGCTTGACCAGGCTCGTCAAAAAATAAAGGGCGACAATGATTTGGACAAATTGACGGCGCAATAGTTCGTTTTATGATTTGATAAAACCCCGATCGTTTGATCGGGGTTTCTTGTATGTTGTGAAAACCCCCGGCTGGGGCGGATAATTTTATGCGGACGCTTGTTTAAGAAAAGTTTGCGTTTATTACAAAGGTTTTGCTTTACGTTGAGCGTGTGGTTATATGGCAACGTGAGGTTGTTGATTGGCGGCAGGTTTTTACTTAAAGAGGGGCAAATCTCTCTGCGCTTATTTGGAGCAGTATTCGCAACTATTGTTGCGTAGGGGAGAATGTTTTAGAGAAACGGTTTTCACAATTTTTTTATTATTTCGGCCATTTGCTTAAACGCGCGGAAACGGTGGCTGATTTTGTTTTTTTCTTCTTTGCTCATTTCCGCCATTGTTTTGCCCGCCTCCGCAACCAAGAATAAAGGGTCATATCCGAAGCCGTTGGAGCCTTTATAGTCTTCTATGATGAAGCCTTCAATCTTGCCTTGAGTAAAAATTATTTCCTTACCCGGTGCGGCCAAGGCCGCAACGGTGGAGAAATGAGCGGAACGATCCTTACCCTTATAAGGTAAAAGTTCCTTTAATAATTTCTTGTTATTGGCTTCATAATCGGCTTTGTTCTGATCGGCGTAACGCGCGCTTAGTACGCCCGGCGCTCCGTTTAAAGCGTCTACCATAAGGCCCGTATCGTCGGCTATGCTGATAAGACCCGTATTCTTAAGCCCGCAGCGTGCTTTAATGGCGGCGTTTTCTTGTAGAGTAAGGCCGGTTTCTTCAGGCTCGGCTATGGCCGGGAAATCAATGAAAGATAGATATTCTATCACTTCCCCTTTTATCGTGTTTTGGGGCAATATCGCCAAAAGTTCCGCAAGTTTATGGCGGTTGTGCGTCGCTATAAGTATCTTCATAAAGTTATAAAATCCCCGCTTTGGGGCGGGGATTGTTATCAGTTCAAGTCTTCTTTCGCCGTTTTGATTTGCTGCGCTCTTAACAGCATTTGCTCAAGTTCGTTCTTGGCTTTTTCCACCTGCTCTTTAGGCGCGTTCTTGACGAAGTTCTCATTGCCGAGCATTCTCTCCCGGTTGCGTATTCCGTTCTCTATT
The DNA here is from genome assembly GCA_944324675.1 of uncultured Elusimicrobiales bacterium. Classification (GTDB taxonomy): domain Bacteria; phylum Elusimicrobiota; class Elusimicrobia; order Elusimicrobiales; family Elusimicrobiaceae; genus Proelusimicrobium. The sequence continues at coordinate 111,330 of CALUXE010000002.1, forward strand.
ACCGCAAGTTCCTTATCCAAGCGCGCTTTCTCTTTATCGAAGTCTATAAGGCCTTCAAGCGGTATGTATACCGTCGTCGTTCCGTGTAGGCCCGTGGCGCTTTGTTTGGGTTTTGCTATGTCGGAACCGATTTCAAGCGTTTCCACTTTGGCCATACTGGTAATGTAATTTTGATATTTCGCTATTACCGCCAAGTCGTTTCTGTCGGCCGTATTTAAAAGAACTTTAATTTTGAGGCCAGGCGGGACGTTAAACTGAGCTCTTATCGTCCTTATCTGCGTTGTTACGCCTTGAAGCAGAGCCATCTGCGTTTGTGCCTGTTCGTCCGATAATGCGGGATTGTAGGCGGGATAAGATTCCTCAATTAAAAATTCCTTATGATCTTTTATGTATTTCTTTAAGCTCATCGCTATTTCTTCGGTAATGAAAGGCATAAAAGGATGCAAAGCCTTAAGCGTGTTATATAGAATATTGATAAGTATTGATATGACTTCTTTGCGGTCTTCGCCGTCAAAACGCTGTTTGGCCAGTTCTATATACCAATCGCAGAAGTCGCCCCAGAGGAAATGGTACAGTATATCCGCCGCGGCGGCCATATTGTATTTTTTGATTTCGTCCGAGGCTTGCTTTATCGCATTATTGTAGCGCGATATTATCCACCTGTCGCATAGCTCTTTGGGTTTGGCAGGCAGTTCAAGCGGGCCTTCTATGCCTTCGCTGTTCATCTGTATGAAGCGGGAAGCGTTATAAATTTTATTGCAGAAGTTTCTTGCCCCGATAATGCTTTCCTCGCCATAAGGGATATCTTTGCCCAGCACCGATTGGGACAAAAGCGAAAATCTTACCGCGTCGGCGCCGTATTTTTGCGTAAGGTCCAGCGGATCGACCACATTGCCCAGGGATTTGGACATTTTTTTGCCCGTTTTGTCGCGTACTATGCCGTTTAACAGAACGTCTTTGAAAGGCACTTCGCCCTGAAACTCAAGGCCCATCATTATCATTCTGGCCACCCAAAGGTAAATGATTTCATAGCCCGTAACCAATATGCTGGTGGGATAGTAATATTTAAGTTCTTTGGTCTGTTCCGGCCAGCCGAATACCGACATCGGCCACAAAGCGGAGGAGAACCAAGTATCCAAAACGTCGGGGTCTTGTATGGTGTCATGGCCGTGGCATTGGGGACATTCGGGCTTTTCGAAGGAAACTATCGGCTTTGCGCCGTCCTCGAAGGAAACTTTGGAAAGCTGTTCTTTGCCTTGCTTGTCCGTGGTAAAAGTGAGGCCCTTTTCACTGCAATGGCGGCAGTACCAAACGGGTATTCTGTGCCCCCACCAAATTTGTCTGGATATGCACCAGTCTTGTATATTCTTAAGCCAATTTGTCAGGGGTCCTTTCCAGTTGGCGGGGTGGAATTTTACTTTTTCTTCCTCTATCGCTTTTAAGGCGTTTTTGGCCAGCTCGTCCATTTTTACGAACCACTGCTCGCTTAGATAAGGCTCAATGGCGCTGTGGCAGCGGTAGCAGGTGCTGACGGCGTTATTATATTTTTCTTCTTTGACCAAAAGGCCCGCCGCTTCCAAATCCTTGACGGTTTCTTTGCGGCAGAGATCTCTGTCCATACCGAGGTATTTCTCGGGCAGATTAATCATCTTGCCTTTATCATTAATTACGATAAAAGTTTCCAAACTGTGTCTTTGGCCGATTTCGTAGTCGACGGGGTCGTGCGCGGGCGTTATTTTGAGGGCGCCGGTGCCGAATTCCATTTCTACCGCCTCATCGGCTATTATGGGTATTAAGCGGTCTATTAAAGGTATGCGCACTTTTTTGCCGATAAGGTTTTTGTATCTTTCGTCTTTGGGATTTACCGCTATCGCCGAATCGGCGAAAATGGTTTCGGGCCTGGTGGTGGCTATGACTACGCCGTCGGAGCCGTTCTCCATTTTATAGCGCAAGTGCCAAAGTTTGCCGGCATGCTGTTCGTGTTCCACTTCTATATCGGAAAGCGCTGTTGAGCATCTTACGCACCAGTTTATCATACGTTTGCCGCGGTAAATATATTTTTTGTTCCAAAGATTGCTGAAGCTTGCGTATACTGATTTGGCCCTGTCTTCGTCCATGGTGAAGCGGATATTGCTTTGGTCCAGAGCCCAGCCCATCTTCTCAAATTGATTGTATATGGCGTTGCCGCATTCTTTATACCAGTCCCATACGGTTTGGACGAATTTTTCTCTGCCCAGATCGTGGCGGGACAGTTTTTGCTCTTTGGATAGTTTCTTTTCTATTACGTTTTGCGTAGCTATGCCGCCGTGGTCGGTGCCGGGCACCCAGTTGGCGCACTCGCCGTTCATTCTGTGGAATCGTATTAAGGTATCCTGCAAAGTATTGTTAAGCCCATGGCCCATATGCAAGGCGCCGGTGATGTTCGGCGGCGGGATTACTATTACGTACGGTTTTTTTGTTTCGTCTATTTCGGCTTTAAAAACGTGTTTGTCTTTCCATAATTTGGATATTTTTTCTTCCACTTCTTTAGGGTCATAAGCTTTAGGCAGCATAATAATTCCTCTTTTTTTAATTTGCGTAATGTGACTCTACGCCTTTACCCTTATATTTTACAATTTTAAGAGATATAAGGCTTTAGTGAAAATATGTTTTATCGGCTTTGGGTTATCCCGCTTGGCAAAATATGCTTTTTTTGCAAAAAATATAAAGTATGGAAAATAAGAAATACGAAGAGCAGGAAATTATAGAGCCCGAAGTTTACGACGAGAGCGGACGAAAAATATCTTCTCCGGGGGCGCCGCGCGCCGAAAGCATTAAGCGCGATTTAAACCCGCTGAGAAAAGCTCTGATGGGGGTATTGGGCGCCGCCGCGGCTTTGCTGAGCGGGTTTATGATGCTGTGTGTTTTTTTGGTGGTTTTCGCCATTATGGCGATACCGATGTTGATACTGAGCCTGTTCGGGCGCAAACCGAATATAAAAATATTCAAGTACAGAATGTAGGTGGGGGACTGCACTTGAAAACCTGGATCGTTTATTTTTTCGGCGTTTGGCATAGCGCCAAGTATTTGGTATAATCTATATATCGGCGTTGAAGCGCCGCTGATTTTGGAGAGGTGTCCGAGCGGTTGAAGGAGCAGTCCTGGAAAGACTGTATACCCCAAAAGGGTATCGAGGGTTCGAATCCCTCCCTCTCCGTTTTTTATTTAATAGTTCGGTAAATTGTTTTGGGCGCGGCTTTTGGGGCCGTGCTTTTTTATTGGGCTTATTTCGTTATGCGGATTAAATTAAAAGGCGGATTTTAGCCGCGTTTTTTATCGGTTATATTACTTTGTAAGTTCTATAAGGTTGCCGTCCGGATCCGCAATGACGCTTTCGTAATATCCGTCGCCCGTTATTCTTGGTGCGCTTAGGATTTTATGTCCGTCTTTTTCCAGCTTGGCGGTTAAAATATTTACCGCTTCTTCGCTGCCCAGCGAAAAGGCCAAATGCGCGTAGCCCAAATGCGGCCTTAATATGTTTGGCGCCAAATCGGGCTTATGCATAATTTCCAATCGGGCGCCGCTTTGAAAAGAGAGAAAATAACTTTTAAAATCCGTGTTTTTGTTATGATACGACATCCCGGCTATTGCGTCGAAATATTTTGCGTAAAACTCTTTTGTCTTTTCCAAATCTTTTACGTATATGGCGATATGTTCTATTTTCATAATTCAGAAATTAAAAAGCCCCGCTTTTTAGGCGGGGCTAAACTTTACTCCCATCTGGTATAAATCGCCGCAATTTCCTTATCGTCTAAGGGGCGTTTTAATATATGCCAATAACAATCTTGGCCCGCCGTATAGAGCTTTGCGAGCACTTCGTCGCCGTGGCGCACTTCCGCTTTGAAGTGTATGATAATCTCAGCTAGGGTTTTGCCTTCCGTTTTTTCCGCTGGCAGGCTTTCCAGCGCCCAAGCCGAGAAATGGCTGTTGTTTACGTGGTTGTTGCTGTCCAGATCTTCAAGACGGGCGGTCAATTTAACTGTGTTTAAAAGTTCGCCCAGTTCCGTTTCGCGCGGAGCCTTTTCCATAGATGCTTCCATAATCGGGGCGGGGTTTTTGTCGTTTAAGTCTATCAGGCTTTGCGGAGAGCGGGTTATTTTCCGTTTGCTTAAATCCATAATCAGCCACCAGCTTACGCCTTTGGCGATATGGTCGCCCGCTTCGTTAAACATAATGAAATCCCTTCGGCTTTGTATTTTGTCGGAATAGCAGTGCCAAGTCTTTACTTTTATTTTCTGCGCGCCGCTGACCGGTTTTAAGAGCTGGATTTGAAGTTTAGTCAATATCCACGCTACGCCGTTTATCGAGAGTTCTTCCCAGCCGTAGGATAGATTGTGCGCGTCTATGCCCGCGGCCTCCTGAAAGTAATTTTGCAATACCCAAACGGGTATTTGGCCCTTTGGGTTCATTTCGTGGTATCTGGTTTTAAAAATTTCTTCCTGCATAATATCCCCCTCAGGGTTATTTTATCAAAAAAAGGCTCTCCCGAAGGAGAGCCTTTGAATCGTTTCCGATAATTTATTTATTGTAAGGAGTCAAAGATTCCTGATATATGGCTTTGACTCTTTCTTTGGTGCTTTCATTGGGTGCCATGCTGAGCAGGAGCCCCAAAGACGGAGTCGTGAAGGCAAGCTCCGTCATTTTGTCCACGTCCTCTTCGTGGAAGCCTTCGTCTTTGAGCTTTGCCGTAGAACCTACCGAGAACAGCCATTTTTCCACGGCCTTTGCCGCGTCTTCGGCTTGGCTCGGGCAGCCGCTGAGGCCCGGAGCTATCGGCGCGAGCACCGCGGCTAAAGTGTGGGACTTCTCGGCATATATTTGCTTGACCACCGCCGGAAGCAGTATCGCCAGGCCGAGCCCATGGGTAAGTTCCGGTTTTACGGCACTGAGCGGGTGTTCCAAGGCGTGGGTATAGTGCAAAAGCCCGTTATCAAAACTCACGCCCGCTATCAACGCGGCGTAAGCCAGGAAGTAGCGCGCTTCCAAATTGTGGGGATCTTTCAGCGCTATCGGCAGATATTTGCCGACAAGCTGCACCACCGACACCGCCAAATCTATCGAGAAAGGCGAGGCCGCTTTTGTCGTGGAGGCCTCCACCACGTGGTTTACCGCGTCGATAGATACGTATCTGGTTTGATTTTCCGAGAGATTTACCATTAAGGCCGGGTCGTCTATGGAGTACATAGGATATATGCAGTCGTAGGCGATGGCGGGTTTAAAATTCTTTTCCAGTATCGTTACTACCGCGAAACGGTTGGCCTCGCTGCCGGTGCCGTGCGTCAGGTTGATGGCGATTATCGGGGCGGCCTTTTCAGGGGCGAATTTAAACTCGTATAATTCCTCCGCCGTTTTGCCCGGGTTTTCCATAAGTATCGCCACGCTCTTGCCCGCGTCTATGGCCGAGCCTCCGCCTATCGCCAGCATTGCTTTGGCGCCGAATTCTTTGGCCATTTTCGCCGCTTCGTTTACCTGATGGGTATTGGGGTTGGGCGTTACGCCGTCATAGTGGACATAGGTTATATTATGGTTTTTTAAAGCCGCCTGAACATAATCCCAGGCGCCGGTCTTTTTATATGCCCCTTTACCGGTGACTATCACCAATTTGTCCAAACCCTTCGCTTTAAGATCTTTGGCTATATCTTCTATTTTCTTTATCGCGCCCGCGCCGAAATATACCGTAGTGCGTACGCGTATTTCTTTAACTTCGTTTATGTCAATGTCTTTTTCCCACATACTTCCCCCTTATCTTGTTTGAACTCCAGTTATATTATATCCGTACTTTTTAAACTTATCAAGCCGTTGAAGGGGATTCTCCTCTCCCCCAAATTATATAGAATAGTATCTAAGGGGGGAAAATATGCCTTTAATGAAAAAATGTAAAAACATCGCCTTGGTGGCTCATGACAACAAAAAGAAAGATTTGCTTGAATGGGCGGTTTATAATAAAGGATCGCTTCTAAAGCACAAACTCTGCGCGACCGGTACTACCGGCGCTTTGCTTAAGGATGCTTTGGGCTGTGAGGTGCTGCGATATAACAGCGGGCCTTTCGGCGGAGACCAACAGATCGGCGCGGCGATAGCGGAAGGGAAAATAGACATACTTATTTTCTTTTGGGATCCGCTGAACCAGCTGCCGCATGACCCTGATGTCAAAGCTCTTTTGAGGCTCGCCGCCGTTTGGAATATACCCGTAGCCTGCAACAGGGCTACGGCAGACTTTTTGATATCCTCGCCGTTGTTCGACAGCGAATACGAAAACGTCCTGCCCGATTATAAGCCCTATTTGGAAAGATTTAACAAATAGAAACAGAATATTATATGGGACTGGGTATCTTCCTAAGAAGATACCCAGTCTCGTTTGGAAAGAAAAACCTTAAAAGAAAGTGACCAAAAAGGATAGTATCATCCCGAATGAATATCCCGCCACATTGGCAAAAAGCGTTAGGCCGAAAATCTCTTTACCCAATCTTCTTTTGCCGAAAAACAGATAAAGCAATAGAAATTCCACTAAGAAGGCTGCCCCCCATAATATCCCGTCCTTTTGTGTGTAATTAGAAAGCAGCCACCAATTCAAAGGAATAGTGAACAAATTAATCCCTGTAAAACAAAGAAGAATGCTTATCGGCAGTTTGCTCATAAAGATAAATAAAGCTGCGGTAAGGACTTCGGATAAAAATACAAACAGTAGGGCGCTGATTATATAACTTTTTGTCAGATGTTCCGGCGCAAGGGTTACTTTTTCGCGTTCCACTTTCAAAGCGTCGGGCGTTACGGTTACAAGCATGGAGCTTTTCCTAGCGTCGGGTTTTTTAAATATGTCTGACTCTCGTATGGAACCGTCATCAAATTTAACGATAAGTTTTTGGTAGGGGTTAAAATCGTAAGATACCGCATAGCAGGAAACCTCGTCACAGTTTAACGCTTGTATGCCGAACTTTCCCAAAGGCTTAGGGTTTAAACATTGGTTATCCTCGCACTGAAGCTGTTCGCTTTGTTCGGAGACTATTTTTATCGGTACAATCCCGTCAAAGAGGAAGGTATAGCTTATTTGCTCTGCCGGAGCGATGTCGGCAAAGGCCGATAAAGACATGGATAAAAAAGCAATAAGGGTAAAAAGAAGTTTTCTCATATTAGCCGCCTCATATTTTTTGTATCATAAATATTATATATAAAAGGAGAGAAAAATGGACCTTAAAAAATACGCCGATATAATGATTTTTGCTTTAAAGTCCGCAAGAAAAGGCGGGAAGTTCAAACAGGGGGAAAATATTCTCGTAAGCTATGATATGCCAGCCCTGCCCTTGGCCGAAGAAATTTACGCCAAACTTATAGAAGAAAGATTCAATGTCGTTTTAAGACCCTACGCTACGGAGAAAATGTCTAAAATCTTATATACCAAAGGCAGCGACAAACAAATAAAGTTTATGCCTCCGTGGGAAAAGCTCTTTACAGAAAATCTTAACGGGTTAATCGCTTTAAGAGCTCCGCAGAATTTGGCAAATTTAAAAGACGTCGACCCAAAGAAAATAGCCCTCGCCACTATCGCCAGGAAACCGGTGCGGGAAATTATGGACGATAGAGAAGAGCGAGGTTTATTCTCTTGGACTTTGGCAAATTTCCCGACCGAGGGCCTTGCAAAACAAGCCGGGCTGAGTATAAAAGAATATGAATCGCAAATAAGCAAAGCCTGCTTTTTAAACGAGAAAGACCCGGCCAAAAAATTCGCCGAGGTTACCCAAGCCATAAACGAAGTAAGCAAGAGACTCTCGTCTTTGCCGATAGCCAAACTGCGCACCCAGTCGGAAAGTATGGACCTGGAGATACTTTTAGGCGAGAATCGCCGCTTTATAAGCGGCGGCGGCTGCAATGTTCCTTCTTTCGAGATTTTCACTTCCCCCGATTGGCGTGGTACCCGCGGCGTCTATTACAGCGATTTGATGAGCTTTAGAAACGGAAACTACGTAAAAGATATCCATCTGGAATTTAAGGCGGGGCGCGTGGTAAAGGCCAGCGCGGGACAGGGGGAAGACTTCCTAAAAAAGATGCTCTCTTTGGACAGAGGCGCCTGTCAAATCGGCGAATACTCTTTGACCGATACCAGATTTTCCAAGATAGACCGCTTTATGGCCGACACTCTTTATGATGAGAACTTCGGCGGCAAATATGGCAACAGCCATATAGCTTTAGGCTCCAGTTACAGCGATACTTTCAGCGGGAATATCGCCAAGCTCGACAAAAAACTTAAAAAAGAGCTCGGTTTTAACGAATCCGCGTTGCATTGGGATTTGGTGAATACGCAAAATAAATTGGTCAGCGCAATACTAAAAAACGGAAAACATTTGACTATTTATGAAAGTGGCCGTTTTTTGGTCTGATTGAGAAAAAATAGCTTCAAAAAATAATCTAAAAACAGTAAAAAAAACACTATTTGTCCACAGTAATAATTACTGTGGACAAATGTTTGCTTCTCCGACGTAAAAAAGCTTGTTGATAACTCTCTAAAAATCTTTTCTTAGACGGGATTTGAAATCTTTTGCCAACTTATGTAGAATTTTAAAGGCGATAAGCTGAAAACGGCCTGTTTTTTATGTTTTTAAAGGTGTAATTGTCAACTTTTATCCACAACATAAGCCGTTGTTTAAAACTTTTAAGAGGATAATGCCATGCCCAATAACGATATTTTGCTGAAAATCATCAAAAGAGACGGAACGACCCAGGTTTTTGATTCCAAGAAAATAACCGACGCCATATATAAAGCCGGACAGTCGACCAATGAATTCGACTTGGATACGGCCAAGAAGCTTACCATCAGAGTGGTGAATATTCTTCAGCAGCTTTATTCGGAAATTACCCCGAGCGTGGAAAACGTGCAGGACGTAGTGGAAGACGTGCTTTTGACTTCCAATTTCCATAAAACGGCGAAGGCCTATATATTGTACAGGGACCAGCGCGCTAAGGTAAGGGAAATTTCTTCCAAATTTAACGTTGAGTTGGTTGACCAATATTTGCAGAAGCTGGACTGGCAGGTAAACGAAAACAGCAATATGGGCTATTCCCTGCAAGGGCTTAACAATTATGTATCTTCGGAAATTACGAAGATCTACTGGCTTAATAAAATATACCCCGAGAATGTAAAGAAGATGCACACTTCCGGCGATTTCCACTTGCACGATTTGGGCCTTTTAGGCGCCTATTGCGTGGGCTGGGATTTGCAGGATCTTTTGATAAGCGGTTTTAAAGGCGTGGCGGGCAAAGCGGAATCCAGGCCGGCAAAGCATTTGAGGACGGCATTGGGGCAGGTGGTAAACTTCTTTTACACTTTGCAGGGCGAAAGCGCCGGCGCGCAGGCCTTTTCCAACTTCGACACTTTATTGGCGCCGTTTATCTATTACGACAATTTGAATTATCAGGAAGTTAAACAGGCTTTGCAGGAGTTTTTGTTCAACGTGAACGTACCTACCAGGGTAGGCTTCCAAACGCCGTTTACCAACGTAACTATGGATTTTGTGGTGCCTTCTTATTATAAGAATCAGGGCGTTATAATCGGCGGACAGATACAGGATAAGAAATACGGGGAGTTCCAAAAGGAAATGGATATGTTCAACAAAGCGTTTTTGGAACTTATGTTAGAAGGCGACGCGAAGGGACGCGTATTTACCTTCCCTATCCCTACCTATAACATAACAAAGGATTTCGATTGGGATAATCCGGCCTATAAACCTTTGTGGGACATAACGGCTAAGTACGGTATACCGTATTTCGCGAACTTCGTAAATTCCGATATGAATCCGGAAGACGCGCGTTCGATGTGCTGTCGTTTGAGAATAGATAACCGCGAACTTAACCGCCGCGGCGGCGGGCTTTTTGGATCGGCTCCGCTTACCGGTTCAATCGGGGTGGTAACGATAAATATGCCCAGGATAGGCTATTTGGCCTCTACGGAAGAGGAGTTCTTTAAACTTTTGGAAGATAGAATGGACGTCGCCAAACTGAGCCTTGAGATCAAAAGAAAGGTAATAGAGCGCTTTACCAGCGCCAACTTATACCCTTATATGAGCTTCTATTTAAGGAGCGTAAAGCAGCGTTTTAACGAGTATTGGAAGAACCATTTCTCCACGATCGGACTTGTGGGTTTGAACGAGGCTTGCTTAAATCTTTTGGGCGAAAGCGTCGGCAGCGAGAAAGGCAGGAAGTTCGGCGTAAAGGTTATGGACTTTATGCGCGCCAAACTCATAGAGTATCAAAAGGAAACCGGCAACAATTATAATTTGGAAGCGACGCCGGCGGAAGGAACCTCTTACAGATTGGCCAAATTGGACAGGGAGAGATTTCCAGATATTATCGTGGCCGACAATGAACAGGCCGCGCAGGGCAGGCCGCCTTTCTATACCAACTCGAGCCAGCTGCCGGTGAACTATACCGACGATATTTTCGAGCTGTTGGACTTGCAGGACGAGATACAGGCGAAATATACCGGCGGGACGGTGCTGCACATCTTTATGGGCGAGAGGATAAAAGATACGGAAGCGCTGAAGAAATTTATCAAGAAAGTATGCGAAGGCTATCAGCTGCCGTACTTTTCCATAACGCCGACTTTCAGCGTATGCCCCAAATGCGGGTATATAGAGGGCGAGCATTTTGAATGCCCCAAATGTAAAGCCGAGAAGATAGAAAACATAGAAAAGCAGATAGCGCTCCTCGAGGAGCAACTGTACAGCAAGTAAAAGATTTGCTTTGTAAATAGAGCAAAGGACCTACAAAAAAATGGGTCTTGTTAGTAAAAAAATAATTTGCAAAAATAATAAAGGCGGCCAAAAAAGCCGCATAGGAGGAAGGTTTATGACAGCACAAGAAAGACACAATATAGAAGCAAAAATTTCCGAACTTAAAGCCGCGAAAGAAGCGGTAAAAGGTACGAACTGCGAAGTATATTCCAGAGTGGTGGGTTATTTAAGGCCGGTACAGAACTGGAACAAAGGCAAAAAGGAAGAGTTTGCGCTTCGCAAGAATATAAAACTTTCGTGCGGGTGCTAGTTTTTTAACTTGATATTTTTATCCTAAGGCAGGTGTGTAGTAGTGAAGATTAGCGGACTTTTGAAGTTTTCAATGATAGATTTTCCGGGCAGTATTTCTGCCATAGTATTTACGCAAGGTTGTAATCTGCATTGTGCATATTGTCATAATCCGGAACTTATACCGCCTGCCCAGGATAAAAATAACGCCATAGCGGAAGAAGATATTTTAGACTATCTTAATATGCGCAGGAAGGCGCTTGACGGGCTTGTGATAACCGGCGGGGAGCCTACTCTTCAGCCGGATTTGGAGCAATTCGCCGAGAAAGTCAAGGCTATGGGCTATCTGATAAAATTGGATACCAACGGCACCAATCCCGCCGTATTGAGAAGACTCATCGACAAAAAATTGCTGGATTTTATAGCAATGGACATAAAAGCTCCGTTTGAAAAGTACGAGGCCATCTGCGGCAAGACCAATCTTGACGCGGTCAAGGAAAGCATGGCTATGATTATATCTTCCGGCATTAACTACCAATTCAGAACCACCTATTATAAAGAAGTGCTTAACGACGCCGACATCGAAGCCATTAAGGCGATGGTGCCGGATCAAAGCAAATTCAAGCTGCAGGAATGCCTGCCCGTAAAGAAGAAGGACGTTCTCAAAATAGAACATTAGTCTGTCTTTTCCCGTTTTTGTATAATATATAGGTATTTTACGGGAGGGTTTTATGTTAACGGGAATAATTTTATTTTTGATAATAGCGGCGCTTGCCGTCGGTTTTTACGTTATAAGCATATATAACGGGCTTATTACTTTAAAGAACAGGGTGAAAGAGGCGTGGAGCGACATACAGGTACAGCTCAAAAGGCGTTACGATCTTATACCGAACCTGGTTGAAGTGGTAAAGGGCTACGCCGCGCACGAAAGTTCCACCTTGCAAAAAGTGATAGAAGCGCGCAATATGGCGATAAATTCCAAAAGCGACATGGCCGAGCAGGCCAAGGCGGAAAATATGCTTACTTCCACGCTCAAGAGTTTGTTTGCCGTATCGGAAAATTATCCCGATTTGAAAGCCAATCAGAATTTCCTGAAACTCCAGCAGGAGCTTACCGAAACGGAAGACAGACTCCAGGCGGCGCGCAAATTCTATAATACCAACGTAAATCAGCTTAATATAGAGATAGAATCTTTCCCTTCAAATATAATAGCCAAGCAATTTAAATTCGAAAAAGCTGAACTTTTTAAACTTGATGATGAGGCCGCTCAAGCGCAGAAGGCTCCATCCGTTAAGTTCTAAGATTTTTGATACTTTAAAAGCCCCGCGCGCAAAAGCCGGGGCTTTTTTATGTATTTGGGAATTGCCTTCGCTTTTAAGAGCTTTGCGGGAGAGAAAATCCGGTAAAATCATTTTTATTTTTCTCAAAGTCCGCTCGTATTTTTAATTTTAAAGCCAGTGCCGTTTTATCGCTTCTAAGTATATGCCCAATAAAAAAGCCCGCGTTTAGGCGGGCTTAAAAATTTTAGGCGATATATTCTTATATGTTTTTTTGGTAAAGGCGGTAAGTCTTGGTTTTTTTACAGCCCGCTTCTTCTATTACCGATATTATGGCTTTATTATCCTCAAGCATCCAGGAAAGTTCGGCTTTATTCCAGCCTTTTCCTACGCCTTCGTCTACCACATGTTTGATTAGCAGAAGTTCCAATCCTCGTCCGCGGTGGTCGGGGTGTACGCCGAGCATTATCATACGGCAGTCCCTTATTCTGCGCCAGGCGAGGAGGGCTTGGGGCAGTTTAAAAGGATTTAAATTGCCGTTGAGGATTTTCAATACGTGGTTCATATTGGGTATTGAAATGGCAAATCCGGCTACTTCCCCTTTAATTTCTATCATACAGGTAAGCTCCGGCTTTACTATCATCTTTAGTTGTTTTGCCGTATCGTTTATTTCGGCTTCGGTTATGGGTACAAAGCCGTAGTTTTGGCTCCAGGCCGCATTGTATATTTCGCGCACGTATTTGACTTCATTGTCAAAATCGTTCATATTGATGGAACGTATGGTAAGTTCGGGGTTTCTCAATATGCGAAGGATAATCTTTTCCATACGCGGAGAGAAATTATCCTTATCCGTTCTTTCAAAAGCCAAAAGATCTTTTGCCTTCTCAAGTCCCGTGCTCTTAAGTAATTCGTCGTAATAAGGGAAATTGTAAGGCATCATTATGCAGGGCATGGAATCAAAATTATCTATAAGCGTGCCGCAGGTGTGGTTAGTGCTTGGGTTTACCGGGCCGCGTATGGCGTCTTTGCCTTTGGCTTTAAGCCAATCGGCCGCGGCTTGGATTAAGGCTTTTGCCGTTTCGGGATTATTCTCGCACTCGAAAAACCCAAAGAAACCGATATTGTCGCCGGCGTGCTTGTTGTGTTTTTCATTGATTATAGCCGCTATTCTGCCTACGGCCTTGCGTTCGCGCTTGGCCAAAAAGAGTTCCCTTTCGGCGTGGCGCCAAAAGGGATCTTTAGTCAAAAGGTGCTTCGTTTCGGTTTTAAGTTCGGGCACGTAGAACTTGTTTCCCTTGTATAAATCAAGAGGGAAAGCAATAAACTCCTTAAGTTCGGCCTTTTCTACGCTAAGCATTTTATTTTATTATGCCCAAAGCCTTTCCCGCATTGCCGAATACTTCTATAATCTTATCGATTTGTTCGTCGGTATGGGTAGCCATGAGCGTAACCCTCATCATACATTTGTTTGGCGGCACGGCCGGCGGTATAACCGGGGTGGAGAAAACGCCGGCGTCCAAAGTGGCGCGCCACATCTTAAAGCAGTTTTCCATCGTGCCGATAAATACGGGCACTATCGGGGTCTGCGTGGCGCCGATGTCAAAACCGAGTTTCTTAAAACCTTCTTTTAAGCGTTTGGTATTGGCCCAGAGTTTGTCTTTGCGCGACATATCGTCCCAAATCAAATCCAAAGCTTTGCTTATGGAAGCTATAGAGGCCGGCGGCAAAGCGGCGGAGAATATTTGGCTCCTGGCATTGTGCCTTATATAGTGGATGATGTCCTCGTCGCCTACTACGAAGCCGCCTACCGTAGCGAAAGTCTTGGAGCAAGTACCCACGACCAAATCCACTTCGCCGTTTTCAAGGCCGAAGTGTTCGCAGGTTCCGCGCCCCTTCTTGCCGAGTATGCCGGTAGCGTGGGCATCGTCGACGATAATTCTGGCCCCGTATTTCTTTGCCAGTTTTACTATTTCCGGCAGATTGCAAATATCGCCTTCCATGCTGAATACGCCGTCGACTATTATAAGTTTGCCCTTGCTGTCGTCTATTTTTGAGAGTACGCGCTCCAAATCCTGCATGTCGTTGTGTTTAAAGCGCACCATTTCCGCTTCGGATAATTTCACTCCGTCAAGTATGCTGGCGTGGTCCAACTTGTCTACTATGGCGACGTCGCCTTTCTTAAGAAGGCTTGATATTACGCCCAAATTCATCTGATAGCCCGCCGAGAATATCAATCCCGCCTCTTTTCCTTTAAATTTGGCCAATTTGGCTTCAAGCTCGTCGGCGTATTTGGTGTTTCCGTTTAAAAATCTTGATCCGGCGGAACCGGTGCCTCTGGACATAGCGGCTTCCGCGGCGGCCTTCTTCATTTCAGGATCATTCGCCAACCCCAAATAATTGTTTGATCCGGCCATAATGTATTTCTTCCCGTTCAATTCTATTTCCGGCGCCTGAGCCGAAGATATCGGCTGGAAGTAGCCGTAAATCCCCATACGCATTAAAGCTTTAGCCTCTTTAAAGTTCCTGCATTTCTCAAAAATATCTGCCATAGTATTTTACCTTCAATTTATTTAATATAGTTTTATCGTTTTAAAGATAAACTTAAATCTATTTTTGCGCCGCTCTCTTTATGGTATTGCTGGTTGAGCGGCCTTCAAGCAGCGGAAACAGCGCCACTTTTTTGGCAAATTCCCGTCCGACCACTTGATCTTCCTTGTAATCGGCCCCTTTTATAAGTACGTCGGGCTTTATCAGTTTGATAAGCTCGTAAGGGGTATCCTGCTCGAAGAGAGCGACGGCGTCCACCGCCTGCAAAGAAGCGCAGACCAAGGCCCTGTCCTGCTCATTGTTAATGGGGCGGGAAGGCCCTTTTAAACGTTTTACAGAGGCGTCGCTGTTTATACCCAAAACAAGTATATCGGCCTGCTCTTTCGAAAATTCCAATATGCTGACGTGCCCCGCGTGCAATATGTCAAAACAGCCGTTGGTAAAAGCGATGCTTTTGCCTTGCGCTCTTTGTTCTTTAAGGTAATCCTCAAGCTGCGGCCAGGTAAGGATTTTATTTTTTGCTTTCATTTTTCTTTATAATCCTTTCCACCAAGCCGGTATTCATATTGCCGTTTGCGAAGTCCTCGTCGTTTACCATTATTTTATGGAAGTCCAAGGTTGTCTTTACGCCTTTGACGTAAAATTCGTTTAAGGCTCTTTTGCTGCGTTTTAAAGCGGTTTCTCTGTCCGGCGCGAAGACGATAAGCTTCGCTATAAGGCTGTCGTAAAAAGAGGGTATCGTATACCCTGCGTGTACGTGGCTGTCGAGCCTTACTCCCAAGCCGCCAGCGGGTATCCATTCTTCTATGGTACCGGGGCAGGGCATAAAATTCTTTTTGTAGTCTTCGGCGTTAATGCGGTGCTCTATCGCGTGGCAGCGCACTTCAAGCGTGCGCTGGGCGCTGATGTCGAGTTTCTTGCCTTGCGCTATTTCTATTTGCAATTTTACTAAGTCCGTCCCGCTGACAAGTTCCGTTACCGGGTGCTCCACCTGCAGACGGGTGTTTACTTCCATAAAATAGAAGTTATGGTTTTCGTCCATTAAAAATTCCACCGTGCCCACTCCGCTGTAATTGGCGGCTTTGGCCAAGCGTATTGCCGCGGAGCAAAGCTCCTTTCTGACTTTCTCGGTAACGAAAGGAGATGGCGATTCCTCGATAAGTTTCTGGTTCTTGCGCTGCATTGAACAATCCCTTTCAGGGAAAGCCACCACATTGCCGTAATTGTCGGCCGCTATTTGCACCTCTATGTGGCGCGGATTTAGGACCAATCTTTCAAAATATACTCTTCCGTCGCCGAAAGCGGCTTTCGCCTCGCTTTGCGCGGTATCAAGCGCCTTTTGGAAATCTTCTTGCCCAAAAGCGGGGCGCATGCCTCTGCCGCCGCCGCCCATAGTAGCTTTAATCATTATCGGAAAACCGACTTTTTTGGCCGCTTTAAGATAATCTTTTTCTACTATTGCGTCGGAACCGGGTATTACCGGCACTTTTGCCGAAATGGCCAAAGCTCTGGCGTGTGCTTTCTCGCCCAGTTTTAAAATGGCTTGAGGCGTCGGCCCGACAAAAGTCATACCGTTGTCTATTACGGCCTGCGCGAAACGCGCGTTTTCAGATAAAAAACCATAACCCGGGTGCACCGCTTGCGCCCCGCTTATTTTACATGCCGCTATTACCGCGTCTATGTCCAAATAGCTGGAAGAAGACGGCCCCGCGCCTATGCAGACGGCTTCGTCGGCTTGGCTTACATGGGCGGAATATTTGTCCGCCTCGGAATATATAGCTACAGACTTTATGCCCATCTCCTTTAAAGTGCGTATAATGCGCAGCGCTATCTCGCCCCTGTTGGCGATCAGAACTTTACTAAAAGGTTTTATAGTTTCTTTCGTCATAGTTTATGGCTCTATAAAGAAAAGCGGCTGGCCGTATTCCACGGCGGAGCCTTCCGAAGCTAAAATGATTTTCAAAGTGCCTTTGACGGGTGCGGGAATCTCTTTAAAGGTTTTGTTCATCTCGACATAACCCAAAATATCGCCCTGTTTTACGGGCATATTTTCTTTCACGGTTACGGCTTTGCCTTTTTTGCCCAAGCCGTATATGCCTACCGCAGGCGCTTTTACCGCCGTAAGTTTGCAAGAAAAATCGGACGCTCGGGGATTTTTCGCCGCGGTGGATATTTCCACGCTGACGCCGTCTTTTTTAAACACTACTTCCTGTAAATCGGTGGTTTTGGACCACGCTATAAAATCCGAAAGGGTTTTCGTATCCATAAAATCTCCTTATGTATATATATTACCATTTATGTAATGACATTGGAAGTTTTGGGGAATAATCCAAATAGCTCTTTATAATCTGTTTCCGTTAGTTTTGCCCTTCTTTCGCTAAACAGAAAAGCGGGGCGATATACCCGTCCTTTTTTGTGTATCGTGAAAATCTCCGGCTATAGGCTTTGGTGTTTTTTTATTTTTGAGTATATAAAGCGGGTATTGTTTTAGATTTTCCCTTCCCTTATCTTTTTCCAGCAGTCCGCGAAATCTTGGGGCGGTTCCGTTTGAAAAGAAATTTTCTTGCCGGTAAAGGGGTGTATGAATTCAAGTTTCCTTGCGTGGAGCATCAACCTGGGCGCTTGCGCGCCTTTATAAAGCCAGTCGCCCAATACGGGGTAGCCCAGCCAGCTCATATGCACGCGCAGCTGATTTGTCCGCCCCGTCTTCGGGTGTAGCTCCATAAAGCAGAAGCCGTTGGCCCGTTCTTTAACTTTGTACTCGGTTATGGCCTCTCGGCCGAGGGGGGAGGCTTTTATTTTTCCGCCGCTTACCCTGCCGATAGGGACGTTTATTATCCCCTCGTCCTGCGGCAGATTCCCGCAGCAAATGGCGTTGTAGGTCTTTGACATTTCCCGCTCGGCAAACATCGCGCTTGCCGCCTGTTGGAAGTCCTCGTTTTTCGCTATAAGCATAATGCCGCTGGTTTCCCTGTCCAAGCGGTGCACGAGCCCCGCTCTGGGCGGATTTTCGAAGTTTTTTATCTTGCTTTTTAACAGTACGCTTGCCAAGGTTTCTTCCATATTGTCCAATACTTCTGGGTTTTCCTCCCAGGAAGAGCTTTGCGGGTGTACTAAAAGTCCGGCGGGTTTGTTGATGACCAAAAAGTCTTTGGTTTCCGCTACGGTTATGTCTTTTATATTCAAACTGACGGAGCTTTGCGGCCAAATTATTTCGACTATGTCGCCGTCTTCAAGCGGCCAGGAGGGTTTTCTCTCTTTCCCGTTGACCGATACCGCCCCGCTTTTTATCAGGTTCTGTATAAAATTCCTGGGATAATTTTCGCAATATTCCGTAACGAAAATATCCAAACGTTTGCTTTTGCCCTCAAATATTATCGTTTGTTTTTTTCGCATAGTTCCTCTTGGCCAAAAAGGCCGCGGTCGCCGCCGCCAAAATCAGCGCGATTATCTGCGAGGGCGAAAGCCCAAGGAAAAATCTGCCTCTGTCGTCGGCGCGCATAAATTCCGTAAAAAATCTTATCAGCGAATAACCCAACACGTACGCCGCGGTCAAATTACCTTCTTTTTGAGGTTTCTTCGCCATTTTGTTAAGCGCCAGAAAAAGTATGAATACCAAACCCGCCTCTATAATTTGTACGGGGTAAAGAGCGTGGCCGTGCAAATGGTCCGGCACCAGCGAATCGGGGCTGGTAAAACGGACTCCCAAATATTGCGGGGCTTCCTTGCCGTAGCAGCAGCCCGCCAGAAAACAGCCCACTCTGCCTATGGCGTGGCCCAGCGCGACCGCCGGCGCGAAGAAATCCGCCGCTTTAAAAAACGGAATTTTATTTTTTCTTACGGCCCATAATCCCGCCGCGCCAGCGCCGATAAGCCCGCCGAAAAACACAAAGCCGTAGCGAAGTTTTTCAATCAAAGTCGAAGCGGAAAAAGCGTCGTAGTTAAACAGTATAAAAAATAATTTTCCGCCTATCAGCGCGCCCAAAATAAGATAGAAAATAATGTCGAGCAGCTTATCTTTGTTTAAGCCCAGCCGCTCTCTGTATTGGAGGCAATAAAATATCGCCGCCAAATAGCCCAGCGCCGTCATTACGCCGTACATCGGTATGGCTTTGCCGAAGATCTCAGGCAGCAGATAAGGATACATTTTCCCTCCGTAACAAGGCCAAAGCGGCGGTATAATCTTCAAAATGGTTATACGGAATACCGTTCTCTTTGAGCAGGGCGGCAAGCCTAGACGTGGCAAATATCATATCCGCCGCTTTGGCCGCGTTGAAATCGCCCGGCCCATCGCCGAAGAATATTACTTTATAACCCAGTTCTTTATAATGTCTTACTCTAGATTCTTTAAATTCTTCCATACTAAGCCCGTTATAATTGGGGAAAGACACTTCTATGCCTTCGGGTTTTATTACGCCCGTAACGCTGCCGATGTCTATCGGGCCGCAGTCAAAAGCCCTGAGTACGGGCTTGATGTAAATGTCTAGGCCGCCCGAGGCTATTTCAAAAGGGATATCGTTTTCTTTGGCGTAGCGGCACAGTTCCTTAAAGCCGCGGCGCACCAAAGCCTTTTTTAATATTATCGCCTCAAAATCCTCTTTAGTGGTTCTTACCGAACCGAAATGGCTTTTCATCCATTCGCGCGCGTCGGCCTTGCTGTTGTAGGCGCGTTCTATTTTTTGCGGGGTGGTAAGCCCGTAATGAAGGCACAAGGCATTGCCTATGTCCTCGGTGGTAATCGTTCCGTCAAAATCGGTGATGAGGGCATATTTCGTCATATAATGTCTTCGAAGTCGTCGGGCTCTCTTAAGGCCATTTTTATAAACGGATTGTTTTTTACTTCTTTCTCTATTGTGGTAATTCCCGTCCCGTCAGCTCCGTAAGAATGGCCCGCGTAAACTATGGTTTTGCCGGGCAGCTTGGCCAAGCGCTGAAGGCTTTTTGACATTTCCCTCGGATTGGAACCCGGCAAATCTGTCCTTCCGCAGGCATTGGGGAACAGCGTATCGCCGGTGAAAAGTATATCGCCTATTTTTATGCATACGGATCCTTTCGTATGGCCCGGCGTGCTTAAAAATTCTACCGTCAAACCCGCTATTTTGGTCTTGTAATCGCCTTCATAAGTAATGAGGTCTTCCTCAGGCAGATTGCTGTTATAGGCGTCGGCCGCGTTGATGTATCCCTTTATTTTGTATTTTGTCATCAGTTCGTGCGAGCCGGTGACGTGGTCGTAATGGCCGTGCGTAAAGAGTACGGCTTCGGGCGTCAGTTTTTCTTCTTCTATAAGTTTATAGATGGCTTTCATATCCCAAGTGGGGTCTATTATCAAAGCCTTGCCTTTGTGTTCTACTACATAGGTGCAGTTGGCCATTTCGCCAAGTTGGAGAATGTATACTTTCATTTTTCTATCCTAAATTCAATTTCGCCGGGCTTTACCATGTGGTATTTGACGCGCGCCGTCCTTTGCAGATAGGAGGTATCGCCGTCCAATATCTTTTGGTATTCCTCGGTAAGTTCTTTATATTCTTCATCAAGCGCGGCGGAATGGGCGTTGAGTTTTTTCAGCTCGAAGATATTGTGCATCAAACTAAAGAAATTTCCGTTGAACAGAAGTATCGCCGCCATCGCCGCCGCTATTATCAAAAAAGTTTTCGCTTTCCTTATAAAACTCATTTCCCAAACACCGCATCTTTGGCGTAAAGCGCCTTTTTGCCCAGTTCTTCTTCTATCAGCAAAAGGCGATTGTATTTAGCCAAGCGTTCGCTTCTGGCGGGTGCGCCCGTTTTTATGGCGCCCGCGTTTACGGCCAGCGCCAAATCCGCTATAAAACTGTCTTCCGTTTCGCCCGAACGGTGCGAAATTATGCAGGAATAGCCCGCCGCCTTGGCCAAATATATCACGTCTATCGTTTCGCTTACGCTGCCTATCTGATTTAATTTTATCAAAATTGAATTGGCCGCCTTTTCCGCTATACCCCGCTCCAGACGGATTTTATTGGTTACGAACAAATCGTCGCCCACTATATTTATCTTCTTGCCCAGCTTGGCCGTCAAATGGCGCCAGCCGTCCCAATCGTCTTCCTGAAGAGGGTCTTCTATGGAGACAAGCGGATAGCGTTTAATCCAATCGCCGTAGATTTCCGTCATTTGGGCGGAAGTCTTGTTTTTTCCTTCAAATTTGTAAAAGCCGTTATGATAAAACTCGCTCGCGGCAGCGTCCAGCGCGAGGCTCATTTTTGGGTATCCCGCCTTTTTAGCCGCTTCTATAATCGTTTTTAACACTTCGGAATGTTTGCTTATCTTGGGCGCGAAACCGCCTTCGTCTCCTACCGCGGTTACCATACCCTTTTTAGCCAAATCCTTTTTTAGAACGTGATATGTTTCCGCCGCCGCGCGCAGCGCTTCTTTGAAAGACGGCGCGAAAGCGGGCACTATCATAAATTCCTGTACGTCCAAGCCGCTGTCGGCGTGTTTGCCGCCGTTGATTATGTTGAGCATCGGCGTAGGCATCAGCCACCCCTTTTCTTTAAGGCCGTACACTTCTCTTATATGGCGGTAGAGCGGCTTTTTCGCCGACGCGGCGCCCGCCCTCAAGGCGGCCATCGATACCGCCAATATCGCGTTCGCGCCCAAGCGGGATTTGTTATTTGTCCCGTCTAAGGCTATCATTATTTGGTCCAGCGCGCGTATGTCGTCGGCGTCTTTTCCTTTAAGAACTTTTTCTATCTTGGAAACATTCTTTACCGCTTTTAGTACGCCTTTGCCGTTGTAGCGAGAGTCATTGTCGCGCAGTTCCAAGGCCTCGTGGCTGCCTGTTGAAGCCCCGCTGGGTACGGCCGCGGAACCTGCCGTGCCGTCTTGCAAGACGATGTCGGCCTGCACGGTGGGAAAACCGCGCGAATCCAGAATTTCTCTCGCTTTTACCGCCTTTATCTTCATACTTATACCCCCTGTTAAGGACGGCTTTAATCTTCCGATAAAGACTGTATTATCTTTTGGGCTTCGGCTATCAATTTCGCGGGTGCCGCTTCTTCCTTAGCCTCGGCGTAGATCCTTATCAGATGTTCCGTGCCGGAAGGCCTTAAAGCCAGCCAGCTGCCGTTCCTTAAAATAAATTTAAATCCGTCTGTTTGGTCTATTCTCCAAACGGAAGTTTTGTTGATGGACAGCGGCGGACGGAGGTTCAACTTCTCCATAATCTGGTTGATTTCAAGCTCGCGTTTGGGAATGCTGACTTTTTTATCGTAATACATATTGTATTTCTTGTAGAAATCCTTAAACAGCTGCTTTAGCGTTTTGCCGCTTACCGCCAGCATTTCCAACGTGAGCATACAAGCCGCCAAGCCGTCTTTGTCGGGCATATGGTTGGATATGGCTATGCCGCCCGATTCTTCCGCGCCGAAGATATATTGGCCTGTCATCATAAGCTCGTTTATGTATTTAAATCCGACAGGGGTTTCCCTTACCGGCAAACCGTGCGCTTTTGCCACTTCGTCTATCAAATTGGTGGTGATTAAACTTCTGCATACTCTGCCTTTTTGGCCGCGGTATTCTATTATATGTTCCAGCAGTATCGGCGCGATTTGGTTCGGAGAGATCCAATAACCATCGGGCCCGATTATGCCGAATTTATCGCAGTCGCTGTTGCAGGCGATGCCGACGTCGAGTTTCTTTTTGACCACCAATTTGCTTAGCTCCGAAAGGGCTATCGGCCCGGCATTGGGGACCTTGCCACCGAAAAGGACGTCCGTACCTTCGTGCAGGCCCTCCACTTCGCAGCCGCAGAGTTTCAAAAATTCCCTGAAATAATTGTCAGCCGTTCCGAAAAGGGGGTCTATGCCCACTTTGGGCTTTGCTTTCTTTATCGCTTTTACGTTTATCAAAGAGGCTAAATGTTTGATATATTCGTCCCTGAAGTTAAATTCGCTTACCGCGGAATTTTTATAGCCGAACTCCGGCAGTTCTTTTACGGAACTAGCCGCGGGTGTATTGGCTTCAATGTCGGCGATAACCTCGTTATTGGCTATCCCGCCGTAATAAGAAATCCATTTAAGGCCGTTTTGGGTATAATCGGCTTCGCTTGCGGTAATTACCACGGCGCCTACGGCGCCTTCCTTAAGCACTGCCCATTCAGCTACCGGCGTAGGCAAAGGATAAAATGCCCTTTTGACGCTTATGCCCTTTGAGGCCAAAACGTCGCAGACTATATCGGCGAATTTATCCGACATAAATCTGGTATCGGTGCCCACTATCACAAGCGGCCTTTTGAATTTAAAACCTCTTTCGAGTATATGCTTTTGGTATCCTTCGCCTTCAAATCCGTAATATTCGTCCGTAAAAATATGCTCGGCTATGGCAACGGAGAGTCTGTAAATGGTTTGAGCGGTAACATTTTCCGCGATGGTGCCTCTGAACCCGGCGGTAGAAAACTTGATATCATTGGCCATAAATACCTCATAAATATATAAATCTGTTAAAGCAATATACAAAAATTTAAGCCAAAAGGAAAGACGCGCCGCAAATATGGGGTTTGGCAAGAAGTTTCGCATCCGCCCTTTTCCGCGCCCGCGCAACGGGGCTTGTATATATTTGCTAAAATAATTTTGTGCCGGGAATAATATTTAGATATATATCAAAAAACTTGGCGATATTCTTTTTGGGAATATTGTTCGTATTCGTTTTTGTCGTTTTTATGGGGCAGTTCTCCCAAATATTTACCTATGCCATGAACTACGGCGCCGACGTGTTTTGGGTGTTTTCCACTATGCTGTATATGGTGCCCGACATATTGGTGCTCAGCGTGCCTATGGCTTTGCAGATCGCCATTTTGATGACGCTTACCTCCATGGGCCAAACGGGCGAGATTATGGCGCTGCGCGCGGCGGGGTTTTCGTTTATGGAAATAGCGCGCCCGGTACTTATATTCGCGCTTCTGCTCGTGGCCGTAATGACAGGCCTTAACGGCTGGCTCAGCCCTTTGGGGCGCCACCATGTAGAGCAAAGCAAAGAAGATATAGCATCCAAAATATCCAAGGTCAATATAGAGCCGCGCACTTTCATCGATTTGGGCGACTGGGATTTATTTGCAGAAGACGTGGATAAAGACAATAACATCATCTATCAGGTCCATCTCTCGCGCAAAAACGACGACAGCGCCCTAAGCACCAAGGTAAACGCTTCCAGAGGCAAGGTGGATATAGGCTCGCAGGGAATAAGGCTCACTTTATTTAAGGGGCAGATGCAGAGAGTATATTCTTTGGAAAGCAGGAAGATAATCACCTCCGAATTTAATAAGTACGAAGTTTATATTCCTCTAAGCCAAAAGAGTACTGACGATCGTCGTTTAAAAGCGGCCGAGCTTACAACACCGGCGCTTATTAAAGCGGTAAGGCAGGGCAAGGATTCAATGGAAGAAAAGGAATGGCGGGAATATCGCCCGGCAATTAGCTATCGTATTTCTATGGCTTTATGTCCTTTGATATTTTTCCTTTTAAGCTGTCCCGTAGCTTTTATCACCACCAAAAAAGCGGGCCGCGCCGGCGCGATGATATACAGCTTGGCGTTTATTTTTGCTTATTTCGGCCTGATAACCATAGGCAACAGCGTAGCGGAAAAGACCGATATTACATTTTTGGTATATAGCGCGCCGTTTTTGCCGGTAATAGCCGGTTTGGCGGCGGGTGTTTATTTGTGGAAGAAGAGGCTTTCGGACTGATGAAGATTATAGACAGATACATAGCCAAGAAATTTTGGGGCCCTTTTATATTTATAATCAGCATATTTGCCGTGCTGATATTCTTGGGCGACAGCTTGGAAAAAATGCGCTGGATAAACACCTACGGCACTACTTTGGCCTTGGTTGTGAAGTACAGCTTTTTGACAATGCCCTCTTGGCTGATACAAGTATTGCCCGTGGCGTGCCTGCTAAGCGCTTTGTTTGTAATATCGGATATGATTTCCGGAGGGGAATGGACGGCGTGCTTGGCGGGCGGTTATTCGGTAAGGCAGATATTCAAGCCTTTGATTTTATGTATTTTCATAATAGCGGCGGCGGGCTTTTGCGTGCAGGAATTTTTCGTGCCGGATATGAGCAAGAAAGCCGAACTTACCCGCCAGCGTAAAATAAGGGGCGAAAAGGATTGGTACTTTAACGTGCAAAACGACGTTACTTTAAGGCTGGACGGCAAGAGAGTGCTTTTCGCGAAAACGGTCAAAGCCGACGAAGGGCTTATGGAAGGTATGTTTATAGACGTATATGACGATAAATGGGCGATAAGCTCTCAGATAAGCGCGCGGCGTTTTGTTTGGGACGAAGGCAAGGGCGTATGGGTGTTTGAGGACGGTTTTACCAGGTATTTCGGCAAGAACGCAAGCATAAAAGAGGAAAGTTTTGAGATTATGGACTCCGATTTTTCCGTCCCGCCCGATCAAATAGCGGTGGGCAGCGCGAAGGCTTCTTATCTCAGCATAAGCGATTTGCTTAGACGGATAAAGTTTTTAAAGGCGAGCGGGCTGACCAGCTATCAGGAGGAAACCTTCCTAAACGCGAAACTGGCCGCGCCTTTTGCAACAGTGATAATGTGTCTTTTGGGTATGCCCTTCGCGATAGCTTTAAAGCGTTCGAGCAAATTGCTAAACATAGTGGCGGCTATAGCGATAGGCTTTACTTTTTGGTGGATAGTTTCCATGCTCACTTCCGCAGGCCAAAGCGGAATGATAAATCCGATAGTTGCCGGTTGGCTGCCGGTAGGACTTTTCGCCATAGTGGCTTACGTGGAGTTTAAAATTCTGAGAATATAACCATTTAATATTAAATATAAAATCTAAACATATAAATAAGCAAGCATATAAATGATACGCTTGCTTATTATTTTTTATAAAATCTAAAATAGAGGATTTTGTGCTTAAAAAAATATTAAGGCTGTTTCTTAGCTTTTGTTTGATGACTGAAGGGCTGGGCCTAAACGCTTATGGCGCGCAGGAGGCAGCCCCTTCCGCCGCGCAGGAACGCGAACAGGGCTTTGAAAACTCGGTCTTTAAAGATCCCAATCGTTTCGGCGACGGGATAAAACTTTTTGAGCCTTCCAAATACGGCTTTTTGGCCGAGGATAAACCGCTCCTTTTGCCTTACGAGGAAGACTCCTCCGAAGACGAGGACGAATATTACAAATATAACCGAGCCTATCTGGAAAAAGTGATAAAGGATATGGACGGCGGCGTCCAAGTCAGAGAGCAGGCTACGGAATACATCGAGATATTAAACCCATCTCTGCTTTTGCCGATATACGGCACCACGATATCGATGACCGGCCGCAAGACTTTCGGCATAAAATACGACGCCAAGAAATATAAAGAGAGCAAAAGCACCGTAACCGACCGCGATACCAGCAGCGTGGAGTTTGAGCAGGAAATGCAGCTTAAGGTGCAGGGCAAGATAAGCGACAGAATCTTTGTAGACATCGATTATGACGACCAGCGCGAAGACGCCCAAAACATAGGCGTATCCTACCGGGGCAAGCCGGGCGAAATAGTTCAAAGCGCGGACTTCGGCGATATAGAATTATCCCTGCCGGGCACGGAGTTTATATCTTACAGCAAACAGGTGTTCGGCGCGAAAATGCACCTTCAATACGGCGACGCGCATTTAAGGCTTATCGGCAGCCAAAACAAAGGCGAGAACAAAAGCAAACAGTTCAAAGGCGACAGCGTCTTTGAAACGGTAAACATCAAGGACTTGCAATATATAAGGCGCAAATATTACGATTTGACATTCGGCTACCAAACCGGCGCCAGCACCAGTACGCAGTGGACCTACTCCATAAAACAAGGTACGGAAAAGGTTTATATTGACGACCATACCAACGGCGGTTATCAGGTGGCGAGCAAGGCGGTGGACATAAAAACCGGCGCCGTCTATCCCACCAACGGCGGAACGGCGGCCTTCAAATTGCTGACGCGCGGCGTGGACTACACGATAGACTATAACCAAAATATCCTCATATTTAACAACGGCCTCAGCGCGACGGATGTCGTAGCGATAGATTATCAAAACTCGCAGGGGGTTTGGGCCAGCTCCGCCCAGCCGGACGGTTATCCGATACTAATAAAGACGAATAACGAACGCCCGCTTGTTTCAAACGACGAGCTTGATTATCAGTTGGAAATGAAGCGCTATTACAGCATAGGCGCCACTCAGATTACGCGCGATGACGGCAGCGGCAATTTTATTTTGAAATTGCTTGAATCCGACGGCGCGGAAGTTTGCGCCGCGAACGACACCAGACCCTTTTGCCAGTTTACCGTAGATTACGATAAGGGCATATTTAAGATAGGCGGAAGATTCAGCGACGTCAGTTTGTATAACGCTACGCCCGCTTCCTCCACAAACAGATATTTCTTCGTGCAGTATACCTCCACGGTAAAAACGTACTTTTTGGAGCCGGATATAGTCGTCCAGTCCGAAACGGTAAAAGTAAACGGGGCGACTATGGAGCGCAACAAGGACTATTACGTCGACTACGCTTCGGGCTTTATAACTTTTTACAATTCCGATTTGATAGGCTCAAACAGCGTAGTCGACGTTACCTACGACGTGGCCGGCGGCAGCGAGGATACGGCGCTTATGGGCGGGCGTTTTAATTATGATTTTACCGATAAAATATCCGTCGGCGCCAGCTTGTTGAATGAATCGGGCAGCGAGCCAAAACGCGTGCCCAATGTGGGCGCAACGACAAGCAGCTTGATGGCCATGGAAGCGGATTTTAAAGTCGACAATGTGGAAGTGGTCGACGGCGTGCACGTAACTTTGGGCGCGGAGGCGGCGCAAAGCAGAAAGGACGAAAACCTTTTCGGCTACGCTATGATAGACAGTATGGAAGAAACCAAGGAATACGTAAAAGCTTCCACCATATACAGCGATTGGAAAATAGCTTCCAACCCTACGGCGGGCACCAACTTCTTTGACGCCATTAAATGGGACTCCCAAGACGTGCCTATGCTTCAGATAAACCCTTCGGCGATAGCCAACGGCGACGACAAGCAAAACGTACTGCTGATAGATTACGACTTCAGCATAGCTCAGGATAAGGGCTTTGGCGACAGGGACGAAGTTTCCATAGTCTATCCGATAAGCAGTTCGGGCGTAGACTTTTCCAATAAGACCTTGTTCGAGCTGACTATGCAGGGCGAAGAAAACGGCCCGCTTATCAATATTTCGTTTGGTACGATAAACGAAATGTCTGATAATTACACCGATTACGGCGCACTTCTTGCCGACGGATTTTCGCTGGATCAGATTTTCCCGGTATGCAGTAAATACTATGTGGCGGGCATGAACACCGTCCCCAAAACGGAAGATTTAAGATGTACCGGCAAATTGACCAACTCCGAAGATATGGGCTGGCTTTACATCAACCCGGACGGCTCATATCAGAGATATAATCCTTTTGCCAATAACGTATATAACCCTTGGCCACAGCCTACGGGCGTGATAGAAACGCAGGACTTAAACGGCAACGGTTTATTGGATTCGGAGGATTTGACTTCGGGCGGGAATTTCGGTTTCGCGGGACAGGAAATCAACGGCCTTCCGGGCGGGGAGATAAATTTCAGCGGCTGGAAAACTTTTAATCAGGAAGTGGATTTCGGATCCGCCACAAATGTTTGGGGTACGGACTGGACTTCCATACAGCAAATGCGTATTACCCTCAAAAGAAACCCCAACGGCGGGAAGCTAAAGGGGCAAATCAAGATAGCTTCTTTGGGTGTATCGGGCAGCGTGTGGCAGCCTCTCGACACCGATGAGGAAGTCCTCTTAAGCTACGGAATAAACAATGTCGATAATATGAATTACAAACCTATTTTCAGCGATAACGGCGACGGCGGAGAGGTCTTCCGCACTTTGTACGGCTCTGTAAACGACTTAAAAAAAGACGACGGCACCAACAATATAGAAGAGCAGTCCCTGGCTTTGCAGTACGACTTCAGCAAAAACCCGCTGCTTGATAAAGTTTCCGTGCAGAGGAATTTCAGCGCGATGGATTTTTCCAAGCACAAGCAATTTAGGTTTTTGCTTTACAATAACGGCGAAATAGACGAGGAAACTTATTTCTTCCTTCGTATAGCGGCCGACGAAAACAATTACAGCGAGGTGCGGGTCCCTCTTAACTTTAAAGACGCTTGGCATCTGTACAGTCTAAAACTTATCGACACCAACGGCGACAATATCCCAGACAGGTGGGAGAATGTTTCCGATTACGACGCCACTGTTACCAATGAGGGTATGTTAAATTACAAGAGGGTGGGCATAATAACTTCCGGTATTATGAAAAGCGACGGGACTACTCCGCAGGGCGAGGTATGGCTGGACGATATTTTCCTGGCGGAATCCATAGTAACGGTCGGCAACGCTTATATGGCGCAGGCGCAGGTAAGCGTGGATAATTGGTTTGACGCGGGCGGCAAGGTCACCTATGTGGACGAGAACTTCCAAACGCCTGTGGCGGTGGCGGCCAATCAGAAAAATACGCAGGAAGATTATTACTTCAAATTTAAGAGATTTAAGAATTTGCCCATCAACGCAAAATATAACCGTTCCAATATCGTGACGCCGGACGTTTTGGGCTATGACAGCAGCAATACGGTCAGCCTCTTGGATAAAGGCGAGGTAAACCGCGACAGCGGAAGCATAAACGCGGAATACATCAATTCCAATTTCCCGCAGATAGGGGTAAATTATTCTTTTGAAAACGCCGAATATCAAATGTTGCAAAGAGCCGACGACAGCGACACTTACAGCGTCACCCTTAACCATACCGCCAAGAGCAAGGACAATATAATCAAAAGCCTTTCGGCGGGAACCTCTTTGGTAAAGAGCAAGATAGATTACAGCGATTCGCAGTTAATAGCGGCGCAGGGCACCAGCTATAACAGCGACACCACCACGCAAAACTATAATTTTAAGATGACGCTTTCGCCTTGGCAGGGTACTTCGATAGTACCCAGTTACACTTTAAGCACCGCCGACGAAAAGAGAAGATATTATGACGCTTCCGTCGGAATAGAGGAATTTAGAAACAAAAAGTACAGCAAGGCGGCGGCGGAGACGGCTTCTATCAGTACGGCTTTTAGGATAGCGCCTTGGCTTACGCCTACCGCCAGTTACAGCGTCAGCATTAACGAGAACAACAACCTTACCAAGACTTCCTATAAAGTAAATGATAATACCTATACTTTCGACATCGGCGACGTAAAAAGCATTAACAGAAGCTCTGAGGGCAATGTGTCGCTCTCTTTAAACGGGCGAGATATGCTGCCCAAATCTAAATTATTTTCCGCGTTTACGATATCGGGCTCTTACAGAATGCAGGACGGCGACGCTTGGGAAAACGTGCCGGACTCTTTTGAAACTTTGGACAAACTTTGGCTCAGGAGTTCCATGGGCTTAAATTCGCCCTACAGTTACAGGAGCAGTATGACTTTGCGCGATACTTACAGCGCGGCTATGCGCTGGTCTCCTTTTAAGGAGTACGGCTTTAGCGGAATGGCCGCGCCGATAAAGACGATTTCTATCATCAACAATTTCGCGCAGAGTTATCAGACCAGCGAGGATTTGGGCTCGCAGTACGAAACGGTGACTTCCACTCTGCCCGACGTGGTTTTCTATATAGACGAGTTGGAAAAGCTGTTCGGCGCGTCGGACAAAATACTTTCCGGCACAAATTTGAAACTCAAATATGCCTTATCTACGAATGAAACTCTCGGCACGAGCTATAAGGAAGATGTAGCTTACGGCGGAGATTTGCGCTTTGTGCTTTTTAATTATTTCGACACCACTTTAAGCTATACCCAACAGAAGCAAGACCAAACCGACTTGCTGGTCAATCAACCTTTGGCGAGCTATTTAAGGAAAGATTTTTCCGCGCAGACTTCCTTTTCGCACCGCGCTTTCCGCTTCACTCCCAAGATAACCTATATCTATGACCGCAGCGAGGAAGTGGGCGATGTCTTGGTAGACAGCGTGGAGGAAATCGTGCCAAGCCTTAATGTCAGGGTGGACTTCAATTTGCCCTTCAGCTTCCGCCTGCCGATTTTAGGCGCGCAGTATCTTATGACAAACCGCGTGATATGGAATACCACCGCCAGCTATTCGCGCAGGCGTTCTTTTACCGTGGAAGAAAACCGCGACCTTCTGGATATCACCACTAGTTTGGATTATGAAATTTCCAAAAATATGCGCATAACGCTTTCCGGCGCTTTCCAGAATTTCAAACATCTTTATATAGCGGAGGATTCCTATACCGCCTATAATATCGGCACCGTCCTTACGATACAGTTCTAGCGGGGATATTTATGATTCGTAAATTTTTTATAAAAGCGCGCGATTTGTTTTTGCATATATTTTTTCCGCGGACCTGTTTTTGCTGCGGGCGGGATATCCCGAAGTCAAATCCGGCTTTGCTGTGCAGGGAATGTTCGCTTAAACTAGAGCGCTGCGACGGGCTTATCTGCCGCCGCTGCGGGCTGCCTTTAAAAAACGGCGGGGCTTATTGCTTTAACTGCCGAGGCGGCAAAGCCTCAAAATATAAATGTTCGTTTATACGCTCTTCCTTGGTTTTCAATGAGCCTTCACGCTCTTTAATCCACTCGTTTAAATACGAAAAATATACCGACATAGCCAAATTCTTCGCCGCTTTAATGTATAAAACATATAAGGAAAACCCGCCGTATTTTGAAGCTGATTTTTTAACGCCCGTGCCCATACACTCCAGACGTTTGAGGAAAAGGGGGTTTAATCAGGCCTTTCTGATGGTTAAAGAGCTTTCCAAATTAAACGGCGTGGAAGTAAAAGACATATTGATAAGAACGCGTAAAACAAAAAGCCAAACTTCGCTCGGCCGCGCCGAACGCAAAGAGAACATAAAAGAGGCTTTCTCCTTAAAGAAAGGCGCAGATGTCAAAGGCAAGGCTTTTATTTTGATTGACGACGTTTGCACTACCGGCGCCACTTTGGAAGAATGCGCCCGCGTTTTAAAGGAAAACGGCGCGCGGGAAGTTTTGGCTTTGACCGCGCTTAGAGAATAGCATTAATTGTATTTTAGGTCTTTGCGTCTTATTTGGATAAGGCGTATTTTATGGCCGCCAGCATTGAAGATTCGTCGGCTTTGTTTTTGCCCGCTATGTCAAAAGCGGTGCCGTGCGTCGGCGACACTCTTAAAAATTTAAGGCCCGCGGTTATGTGGATTACGGGTTCTTTGGCGGCCAGTTTAAGGCCGAGCAAGGCCGCGTCGTGATAAGTTATCAAAACGGCCCCGCTGAGTCCCTTTTTATGGCGCAGCCATATAGTGTCTATCGGATAAGGGCCTGATATGTTGAGGCCTTCTTTTTTTAATTCTTTTACGGCGGGCATTATCGTTTCGATTTCCTCTTTGCCTATTTTGCCGCCGTCTCCGCAATGAGGATTAAGGGCGGAAACTTCAATGGGAGTGTTTCTCCCCGCGATATTTGCCAATATTCTGGCGGCGTCTTTAATGCGTTTTTTATTTAAGGCTTTGCTTAAATCTTTTAGGGCGTAATGCTCGGTTATCAAAGCGCAGAGCAGGCGTCCGCTTTTAAACGTCATAAGGGCGCCTTGTTTTGCGGCTTTTTCTCTGAGAAATTCGGTATGCCCCATATATTTTACGCCCGCTTTTTGCCAGGCTTCTTTTGATATTGGCGCGGTAACAAGAGCGTCGGCTTGTTTGGCGAGCATTAAATCCACCGCCTTTTTAAGAGCTTTAAAAGAAACATCTCCGCCCCGCTTTGAAGGCTTCGCCTCTTTGGGCGCGCGGAAGGGGGATTTTATGTCGATATGTTTTATATCGCCATTAAGCGGGCCGAATTTTTTAAAGTTTTCGATATCGCCGATAAGCGTAAATTCCGCCGTAGCGGATTTGATTTTTTTTAAAGCCTTAAAAGTAGTTTCGGGCCCTATGCCGCAGGGATCGCCCAAGGTTATTATTATTTTCTTCATAAATTAAAAAGGGCGGGACTGCCCCGCCCTTTGAAATAAGCCTAAAGCTATTTTTTCTTTTCGGTTTTGGCGGGCTCGGCTTTTGCTTTGTCGGTATCCGCTTTTGCGCCGTCTTTTTCCGATTGCGCTTTCTCGTCCGTATTGGCGGTTGCCGGCTGTGAATATTCAAACTTCACCATTACCTTGATTTCCGCTTTGTCTTTGAGCGAGGCCAAGTAATCCAAATTGGCTTTTTGCATTTCTGTCGCCGCCAAGAACTGCGCCAATTCGGGTTCTATATCTTTGTAGGTAAAGTCTTTCTGAGCCTTTTTCTCGTTGACTTTGATTATATAGTAGCCGTCGTCCGTTTTGATAGGATCGCTAATCGCGCCTACTTTGATGTTAAACACTTTCTCGTCAAATTCTTTAGGCATAATGCCTTTAATCAAAATCATTTCGCCGCCGGTAGCCAAAGAGGCTTTATCGTCGGAGTATTTCTCTATCGCTTCAAGGAAAGTAACTTTGCCGGAAGTTATTTGCTTTTTAATGTCCTTGGCTTCCTTTTCTTTAAGTTTCCAGTTGGCCTGAGTAGCGTTTTTATCCACCTTTATGAATATGGGGGATAGTTTAATTTGCTCCGCCGTAAGCTGGGTAAGTTTGGCGGCCAAAGGGGCGGCCAAAGTCAGTCTTTCTCTGGAAAGTTTCTTTATTTCCGTTTCGTTGCCCTTCATCAATACGCGTATATCGTCGTAGAGTTGTTCGGTCTGTTCTTTCGTGGGTGCTTTCGCTTTTTCCCTGGCGACGGCGTCAATCATTTTCTTTACCGCAAGCTGATCTTTTATGCGTTGTTCAAATTGCTTATAGCTAAGCCCTTCTTTTTTTAGTTCCGCGTTAAAGGCTTTTTGCGCTTCTTTTTCGGAGAGGGTTTTGCCGTTCTCGTCTTTTTCAAAACGTTTTTTTATTTCTATTACGTTTTCGTTGACTTCGCTGTCTTTTACTTTTATATTCTGTTCTTTGGCCGCTTGTAAAAGTAGCTGCTCTATTATCATTTGGTTTAAAACTTCTTCTTTTATGGCTGTTACGTTGTCTTGATTTTCCAGCAGGGCCGGGTTTTGCTTTTTGTATACTTCCATTGTGGTGTCTATTATTTTTTGATATTCGGAATTCATTATAGGAGTTCCGTTCACCGTCGCTACGGTTGAATCCACCACTTTCGCGTTAAGCAGAGCCGTACCTAAAAACAAGGCCGCCATAATCACGGTTATTTTATTTGCTTTCATTATTTGTTACCTCCACGCCGTACTTGCCTTTTAGGGAATTTAAGTAGGCGTCCATTTTTTGTCTTTCCAAAATTTCTTTTATACGGTCCTTAGCTTTATTGTAGCTAAGTTTTTCTTCGCCCGTTTTCATTATTATATGAAATCCGCGCGGCGTTTTTATGAATCCCTGCACCTGATAGGCGGGCGTATTGGCCGCGGCCACTTCTATTTGCGGCAGATATTCGCCCGGAATGAAGGGCGGCAATTCGCCTTTATTTTTCTTGGAAACTGGATCTTTTGAAAATCTTTTTACCGCGTCTTGGAAGGTCTGCT
Organism: uncultured Elusimicrobiales bacterium; assembly: GCA_944324675.1. Lineage (GTDB taxonomy): Bacteria > Elusimicrobiota > Elusimicrobia > Elusimicrobiales > Elusimicrobiaceae > Proelusimicrobium. Next base: position 145,785 of record CALUXE010000002.1, read on the forward strand.
TCGTCTTGGAGTTGCGTATGGCGCGGGTTACGTCGGCCGCTTCTTTCGCGTCTTGCAGCACTATTTCCATAAGATAAATCTGATAGGGATATTTGTCGTAGTAGGCTTTTATTTCCTCTTCGCTTACGGCTATGGTGCCGTCGTCATATAGCTTTTGCGCCATCAATCGGGAAAGAGAATAGTCTTTAGCTTTTTCCAAGCTTCGTTTTTGTTGGTCTTCTATGTCTTTTATTTCCTTAATATATTGGGGATCATTTTCCAAACCGCTGTCCTTGGCGGCTTTTATGATGAGTTTTTCGTTTATCAGATAATTAAGGAAGTTTTCCCTGCCGATATCCGTATCCAAATATTTTTGAAAGGAATCGTCCAAAGAAGACGCCTCCGTTTCGAAATCGGTTGTTGTTATAGGTTCGCCCGCCACGGTCGCCAGGACGTCCCCGTTTTGCGCGTTATTATTTAGCGGCGTTTTCTCGCAGGCGCACAGTATAAGCAGAGCCGCTGCCAAAAGAGTTAATTTCCTCATACATACAGTTTAGCAGTTTTAAGGCGGATAAGACAATAAAGGCGGACAAAAACGCTTTGTTTGTATACGGGGGCGGATCAAACGGCTATGTATTGATTATGTCTTTATTTTACTTGAGCGGCGTCATTTGCGTTTTGTTCGCCCAGCATTACGGCGTTTAATACGGCCATAAGTTTTTTGGCTTGCGTGATAGGTTCGCCGCTTTTATGATATATTCTAAGGCCGTCGCCGTTGGGCGCGGGAAGGAACTTCAAATTTTGGCGGAAAACTTCCAGCAGTTTGCCGATTGAGTGTTCCGGTATTTTAAAGGTTCGGGTAAAGAAGAATTCCGTAAAATTCTCCCCGCTTTCTATGTGGCGGATATTTATTTTGCCCGCGTCCATGGACAGCTGCATAATCTCTATCAGGTTAAGAAGTTCCTTAGGGGCTTTGCCCGCCATATTTTCCAATTTGGCCAACAGCAGTTTTTTGCCTTCGTAATCCGATACCATAAACTCTTTATAATATCTAAGACGTTCGCTGTCGTTAGGCATATAATCGGGCGGGATATAGGCCGGAACTTTGAAGTTTGTGGTGGCGTATAAAGTTCTTGCCACCGGTATACCCTTTAGGCGTTTGACCTCGTTGGCGACCAAATCGCAGTATAAAGAAAGGCCGACCTCATTTACGTATCCGTGTTGGCGTACGCCGAGCAATTCGCCTCCGCCCCTTATTTCCAAATCGCGCAGGGCCAGTTTAAAGCCGCTGCCCAGTTCGCTAAACTCCATTATCGCGCTGAGGCGTTTGCGGGCTTCGTCGTTGACGTCTTTTTTCTTCTTGGCTATTTTCCCGAAGAAACTATCCACCGAGTATTCCACTTCTTCCTCTTTTCGCTTTAAAAGCCATTGTGGGTGCAGCAGGTAGCAGAACGCTTTGTTGGTAGATCGCCCTATTCTGCCGCGCAGCTGATATAATTGAGCCAGCCCAAAATCCTGCGCGTTTTCTATTATAAGAGTATTGGCATTGGTGACGTCCAAGCCTGATTCTATTATCGTGGAAGCCAAAAGCACGTCGTAGCGTTTATTGTAAAAATCCCAGAGGGTATTTTCCAGGGAGCGTTCATCCATTTGGCCGTGCGCGGCGCATATGCGGACTTCGGGCAGAAGTTTTTGCAGATAGGCCAGTTTTTCCTGCATAGTTTCGACTTTGTTGTAAAGATAAAACACTTGCCCGCCGCGGGCGATTTCCTCCCGTATGGCAGTGGTTACCAGCTCGTCGCTGTAAGGCAATACTCTGGTTTTTATCGACATTCTGCCCTGCGGCGGCGTTTGGATTATCGACATTTCCCTCAAGCTGGAAAGCGATTGGTTTAAAGTTCTTGGTATCGGGGTGGCCGAAAGCATTAAGGTGTGCACCCCCAGGGACTTGGCTTTTATTTTCTCTTTCTGTTTTACGCCGAAGCGGTGTTCTTCGTCTATAATGCAAAGGCCGAGATTTTTAAAGTCCACGTCTTTTGAAAGCAGTCTGTGCGTGCCTATGGCTATATCGACAAGCCCCTTCTTTATCCTTCCGACGATGTCTTTTTGTTCCTTTTTCGTTTGGAAGCGGCATAGCATTTCTATCGTTACGGGGAAGGCGGCCATTCTCTGCGTGAAGGTTTTGTAATGCTGGGCGGCCAAGACGGTGGTCGGCACCAATACCAGCACCTGCGTTCCGCTTAAGGCCGCGCGCAAAGCCGCGCGCATCGCCACTTCCGTCTTGCCGAAGCCTACGTCGCCTATAAGAACCCTGTCCATCGGGCGGGGCTGTATCAAATCGGCCATAATTTCTTCTATGGCTTTGGTTTGGTCGGGCGTTTGTTCGTAGGGGAAGGAATCGGCGAATTCCCGCTCCAGCCTGTCGTCGCCGAAGAGTTCTTGGGCTTTATTGGCTCTGCGCAGAGCTTCAAGGCGTAAAATTTCCTTGGCGGTTTTCTGTGCGTCTTCTTTTACTCTTTTCTTAACCTCGCGCCAAGCATTTCCGCTGAGAGATGAAATCCTGGGCGCTTTGCCTTTCAAACCTATGTATTTTTGTATTTTCCTGAAGTCGCTTACGGGAATGTAAAGTTTCTCGCCGCGTTTATATTCGATAATAAGGCAGTCTACGGGAAGACCGTCGTTCATAAGGGTTTTCATTCCCTGGTAGCGGCCTATGCCGTGTTCCTGATGCACGATATAATCACCAGTTTCCAGCTCCTTAAAACGGATATGCTTGGCTTGATTGCTGTCAAATTTTTTTATCAGAGAAGATCCCCTGTAAGTCCTGTTCAAAACTTGAGTGGAAGTATAAATTATAAACTTTTCTTTAGGGCTGTAAAAACCTTCTCTAAGCGGGGCTATCAACAGGGGTATCTTACGCAGGTTTTCATAATCGGCGAAGACTTCCTGCAGCCTTCTCAGCTCGCCCATATTAAGGCAGTATAGTTTTAGGGAGTAACCCTCTCTAAGTCGCTCGCCCGCCAAGGAATCGAAAAGTTTAAAATCTGCGTTAAGGGAAGTATTCTGTTTAAGTCCGCCGTCCTCAAAACCCTCTACGGGCAAATTGTAAAAAGCGGTTTGCGCCTGCGGCAATAGGGAGGAGGCTTGTTCGGGCGGATTGTAGAGAAAGACATCAAAATCTTTTGTCCAGTTCGCCAAATTGGAGGGTGTTTTTTCAAAAGCGAGCGGGGAAACGGCATAGCTTTCCAAATTCTCCTTGGTGTTTTGCGTTTCTATGTCAAACAAAGAGAGCGTGCTGATCATATTACCGCTGAAGTATATTCTGCACGGGCTTTCGTAATTGGGGCTAAAGATATCCACTACGGAGCCCCTTACTGCGTATTGGGCGGATTTTTCGGTAAAGTCCGCCCGCTCGTAGCCGTATTTTTCCAATTTAAAGAGCAGGTCCCCCCTGGTTATGGTCTGGGCTATATTTAAGTTGATTATCCCGTCCGAGAAATCCTTTTTGCCGGGCAATTCTTTGGCGCAGGCGGAATACAAAGCCGCCGCGGCGACGGGCTTGTCGGACGTAAAAATATCGTAAAGGCCCGCGCTTAGGGAGTATTTGTCTTCCCCTATTAAGGGAAAGATAAAATCTTTGTGAGGCGCGAAGGTTTGCAAAGCGAAGATAAAATCTTCCATCTCCTGCTCGTCTTGGCAGACAAAAAGGGTATTTGCGACGCCCTCTTTATTGAGTTTGTCAGCTATTAAAAAAGCCGCGGCCGAAATATTAGGCAGCAATATATTCTTTATCGACATATATTATAAAGATAAAAAAACGCCCTTCCTTTCGGGATAAGGGCGCTTTTTGAAATCTTTCCTTAGAAAGAGCTCGGTTCCGTCCCTTTCTTAAAGGCTTCCAGGAATTTGTTTTTGTCGCCCGGCAAAGCCAGCTTGCCAGTATCGGGATTGATAAAAGCAAAGGATATGCCGTCTGGTACCGGGAAGTCGTCCGCGGGTTCGTCTTTCAACACTTCCTGCATTATGGCCGTCCACCACGGGGCTACCGCGCCTCCGCCGGTCCAGCGTCCGCTTTCCTGGGAGGTATCGTCATCGTATCCCATCCACGCGCCCGCCGCTATATTGGGCGTCATTCCTATAAACCAGGTATCCCTGTGGCTTTGCGAGGTGCCCGTCTTGCCCGCCAAAGGTTTCTTTAGCACTCTGGCCGCGCCACCGGTGCCGCGCTGGACTACGCCTTTCATCATATTTATGAGTATAAAGGAATCCTGCGGGGAGAAGGCTTCTCTTTCATTCGGAATATGTTGCTCAAGCACGCGTCCGTTTTGGTCCTCCACCCGCTCTATGGCGTATTCTTCCACGTAAATGCCGTTATTGGCGAAGGTGCTTAGCGCGCTTACAAGTTCGTCAAGGCTCATCACGGATACGCCCAAAGCCAAAGCGGGAGCGTTGGGCAAGGCGGATTTCACGCCCGCCCTTCTTGCCACGTTTATCGTGTTTCTTACGCCTACGGCGTCAATCAGGTTTACCGCCACGAGATTTTTGGAAAGCTCCAAAGCTCTCCTTAAAGTGGAAAATCCGGAAGATCCGCCGCCAAAGTTCCTCGGCGCCCAAACGTCAAAATCTTTGCTGTACATAAAAGGCTGCGCCGCCAGCTGCAGAGAATATTGGTCTTTGGCTTCGTCAAATACGCGCCAGTTGGAGCCGTCGTAATAAAATACCATTTCCAAATCTTTTACCATTGAAGAAGGCGTGTAACCTTTCTCTAAAGCGGCCATCCAGACAAAGGGTTTGAAAGCCGAGCCCGGCTGCCTTTTGGCTTGAGTCGCTCTGTTAAAGCGGGATTCTTCATAGTTCCTCCCGCCTACCATTATTCTTATGGCGCCCGTTTTGACGTCCCTGGCGAAAAAGGCTCCTTGCAGTTGGGGATATTCTTCCTGTTCCGGTTTTTCTTCGGAGGTTTGTTCCTCCTCGTTTTCGAGGTTTTCTTCCGAGGGGATATCTTCGTCTATAATTTCTATACCCAAATTCTTGGCTATTTTTAAATCGTATTCGTGCAGGCGCTCGTTCATTATCTGCTCGGCGAGGGCCTGTTTTTCTATGTCTATGGTGGTATAGATGTTAAGGCCGCCTTTCCAGAAAGTATCCATTCCGTACTTGGGCTCCAGTATGCGCCTTACGTATTCGATAAAGTAGAGGCCTGGCTTTTCGTCGGCTTGTTTCTTTTCCGGCAAAGGTTCTTCTTTGGCGGCTTTGGCTTCATCTTCGGTTATAAAGCCCATTTCCAGCATGGAGTTTAACACCAAGGCCCTTCTTTGTTTCGCCATTTCCGGGTGCGCGAAAGGATTGTATCTGCTTGGCAGGGGAATTACTCCGACCAGCATTGCGCTTTCGCCCAGAGTCAATTCGCTCAAGTCTTTATTGAAATATTTTTTCGCGGCCGCTTTAACGCCGTAGGCTCCCTCGCCCAAATAAATTTCGTTAAGGTACATTTGCAGGATTTCCTGCTTGCTGAAAGCGCGTTCTATTTGTACGGAAAGGAAGATTTCCCTTATTTTCCTTATGATTTTCTTCTCTTTGGTTAAGAATACGCCCCTGGAAAGCTGCTGCGTCACCGTAGATCCGCCCTGTGCCGCTTTCCCTATCAAAAGATCGTTTATCAAAGCCCTCAGAATGCCTTTGAGAGAAAAACCGGCGTGTTTAAAGAAATTTCTATCCTCCATAGCTATTACGGCGTTTTGAATGTCTACGGGTATTTCGTCAAGCGGGACGAGTTGGCGTTTCTCTACGGAAAATTCGTAAATAAGATTATTGTTTTTGTCAAAAACTTTGGTGGTTAAAGAAGGGGAATATTCCTCAAGCTCATAAACGGGGGGGATACCCGATACGATATAGTATGTAACCGCCGCGGAAACAAATATGACGAACAGCGCCGCGCAGATAAAGGAAAGTATAAAAAACTTAGACTTGAATATATTCATTATTTAATTATATCAATTTATGTAACTATAAAACATAATTGAAAATTAGTACAATAAAATTATGGATATTTGTAAGAAAAAAAATTCGCTCTGCTGCCGCGTGGGCAAGAAGGAGTTGGATTTTTCCTGCGCGCCGCAAAAGGAATTGCAGGAGGCTAGCCAATCCTCCGCTTCCAAATACACCTGCCTATATCTTTTGGACAGGAGCAACAAATGCGCTTTTATTTACGGCTGCGGCAATGAATTTCCTAAAAATTTTAAGGATCAGGTAAAAAAAAGCGCCCTGCACGTGGATTCCCACAAGAAGGCTTTCGATAATCAAAAAATATCTTATGAATGGTTTTTGGACTCTTCGGACAAAAAGCCCGAGTTGTACAGAACGATGCTAGTCCCCTTTGCGGAGGAAAACGGAGAAGTGGACAAGATTTTGGGCATAGTCAGAAAGGTTAATAAAAAACCGGAAACGCAAAATTTGTCCTATTTGGTGGCGGAAGGCGAGGCGCCGAGCATGGTCCGGCTTTTGATGAATAATCGGGAAGCGGAAAAGAAGAAAATAGCCTCTCTTTTACACGACGAAATCGGCTCGGCCGCGGTAGTGATAAATTCTCTTCTGTCTATCCTTAAGGAAGACATAAAAGACGGCAAAAAGGCTCAAGCTCTTAAAGACGCGGGCAAGCTGCAAAAAGCGGTGGCAAGCTCCATGGAGAGAATGAAAAGAGCGATAATCAATTTAAGGCCGCCCCAGCTTGACGACGTCGGGCTGGACGCCGCCCTCAGGCATTTGGTCGACGGCGTTGCGGAAAGATCTTCTATTAAAATAGACTATAAATATGGAATAGAAGACGACGTAAATCTTTCCGACGGCGTCAAGACCGTATTGTTTAGAACGGTTCAAGAGGCTTTAAACAATGTGGTTAAGCATTCCAAAGCCGACAAGGTAAAAATAAGAGTCGACCGGGAAGGCGACAAAATTTTGCTGTCGGTTGAGGACAACGGTATCGGCTACGAGGAAGAGGGTAGCAAATCCGCCGACAAACTGGGGATACTGGGAATGAAAGAAAATATATCCTATATCGGCGGCAGTATGGCTATAGAAGGCAAACGCGGAAAGGGAACAAAAATAAAGGTTGTTTGCCCGATAATTTCATATAAGAGGTTTCTATGATAAAAATAGCGATGGCTGATGATCACGTAATAGTACGCGATGGCATAAAAGCCGTAGTGGAGCGCAAAGGAAAGGATATGCGCCTTGTAGCGGATTTTTCAAACGGGAAGGACCTGCTTGAATTTGCCAAGAAGGAAGGCGCGGACGTATATTTGGTAGATGTTTCAATGCCTGTTTTAAACGGTATAGAAACTGCTTACAAACTTCAGAAGGCGCAGCCTTCGTCCAAGGTTATAATGCTTAGCATGTACGATGACAGAATTACGGTGGAAAAATCGTTAAAAGCGGGAGCCAAAGGCTTTGTGGTAAAAGTAAGCGAAGCAGACGAGATTTTGGAAGCGATAAAAGCCGTGACGGAAGACAAGGTGTTTTTGTCTTCTTCCGTAAGAAGCTATTTTGAGAACGGGCTTCCCAGCGGCAAAATAAGCAGGGCGCGCCGCAGAAAACAGCTTACCCCAAAGGAAAAAGAGATTTTACAGCTGATAGCCGAGGGATACAGCAGCAAGCGCATGGCCGACGAATACGGTCTTTCCGTCAATACTATACATGTGCACCGCAACAATATAATGAGGAAGCTCAACATACACAAGCAGGCCGATCTTATAAGATACGCCATAAAAGAAGGCATAGCGCACATATAGTATGAGGATAATCGCCGGTACGGCCAGGGGCCGCAAAATATTTTCGGTATCGAAGAACTTGCCCGTTAAACCGATATCGGACAGGATAAAGCAGTCGGTTTTTGACATAATCCGTCCGCGCATAACCGGCGCTATTATGCTGGATTTATTCGCGGGTACGGGTAATGTGTCGCTGGAGGCTTTGTCGCGAGGCGCGCTTAAGGCGGTTATGGTGGATAAGGAGCCGGCCTGCCTTAAAGCGCAAAGGCGTAATTTGGAGCATTTGGGCTTTGAAGACAGGGGTAAATCCCTAAAGGGCGATTTGCTCGCCAAAGATTTGGCTTGGCTCTACGCTTACAGCGAGGGCGAAGGCTACGACATTATTTTTATGGGTCCGCCGTACAGGGACATAAACAACAAGCCGCTAAAGTTTTCCGCCCCCGTTCTGGAAAAAGTGGCGCGGGCCAAACTTTTGGCCGATAACGGCATAATAATTTTGCAGCATCACAAGACGGAAGACTTTGCCGTACCGCCCTCGCTGGAAGTATACAGGGAAGAAAAATACGGCGATACTTTAGTGCACTTTCTGAGAAATAAAAATGATACCCAACAACCCTAAAGAATTAAATTATTCCAAAGTAAAGACATACAGGGATTGCCCGTACCTTTTCAAGCTAAAATATATAGACGGTAAAAGGGAGGGGCTTATCCCCGCGACGTCGCTCGGCGTTTCGATACACCGTACATTGGAAGCCTACCACGCGCAAAGCAACGACCCGAGCGAACTGCTTAAATATTATAACCGCTATTGGCTGGGCGCGGGATATGGCAGCGCGGGCGAGCAGATGGAATATTATCTCAAGGGCAAGCGAATGTTGGAAATTTATGAGCAGAACGAATATGCCCGCGACACAACGATAGACGCTACGGAACGGGAATTTGTCTTCGAATATGAAGGGTGGCGTTTCCGCGGCAAGATAGACAGAATTGACCGTTTGCCGGACGGAGGCTGGGAAGTGATAGATTATAAAACGGATGCCGTAATGGACGATAACTTCGACATAAAAAATTCGCTCCAGCTGGGTATATACAGCATAGGCGCGCGGCGCGCGTGGAATATGCAAAAGGGCAAGGCGACGATATATTTTGTCGCCTTGGACAAGAAAATATCTGCCGATTTTTCCATTTTTGACGAGAAATTGATACTGGATACTTTTATTTTGGCGGGCGAAAGCATAGAAGCGGGCGAATTTGAGCCCGATACCCGCCATTGTGGAAATTGTCTTATGAACAAGCGCTGTCCTTTCAGTATGAAAAAGGGGGAGGAGCAACAATGAAATTTTTTGCGGGTCTTATCATCGGGATATTGCTGTGCTTGGCTTTGATCGGGTTCGGCGGATATTATCTGCTTGGCGAATTGAAGAATATGGGGCAGACGCAGAAGGCTGCTTACGCGCAGAATACCGCGGCGGCGGATCCCGCGCAGGAGGCGCTTAGACAGGCTTTGGAATCTTTCAACGCCGCTTCCGATCCGCGGGATATGATTGCGGGATTGGATAGGATAATAAGCCTCCGCCCCGATGAGCCGCAAGCCTATGCGGCCAAGGCGGCCCTGCTGATGAACCAAGGCGATTATCAAGGCGCGCTTTACAACTATAACAAGGCTTTGTCTTTGAATCCCAATTCGGCCGATTTATATTTGGGCAGAGCCACCGCTTTAATGATGAACGGCGATTATGAACGCGCCAATATGGACTTGAGTACGGCTTTGAATTTAAATCCCAACTTGGCGCAGGCCTATTATAACAGGGGCGTGAGCAATATCAATTTAGCCAGAATAAGGCCCGCGATGGCAGATTTTGCGCAGGCACAAAAACTGTTTGCCTCCGCGGGCGACAGGGCAAATTATATGCAGGCCGCCCAAGCGTTGAACTTAATCAAGACTCAAAGCGCGGCTTTAAATAAAAATTCGGCCGCGGCAAAGGCGGATATGGCTAAAGCGGCGAAGGAACTGAGGGTTTCTTCTTCCCCCGCGGCAGACCGAAATACGGCGGCTAAACTAAAAAGCGAACTTACCCGCAGCTTGAGCGGCATATCCGCGGGGCTGAAAAACAGCGACAATAAAAATATGCTGCAAAAATTCAAACAAGTGTCGGCGGGCTTGAATTCGGGGGAAGTCGACCCGGGCGATTTTAATTCCTTCCTTAATTCCGCTTCCCGTAAAATGGCGCAGGAACAAAGCGGAGGCAAGAAAAATCTTTTGGATTATACCGCCGCCGCCAAAGAAAAGATGGCAAAGGGCGATTATCAGGGCGCGGCGGCGGATTTGGATAAGGCGATAGAAATGTCTTCAAATCCGTCAAGTTTATACGCGCAGCGCGCGGCGCTCAATATGCAAAATAAAAACTATAAAGCCGCGTATGAGGATTATTCCAAAGCGATAGAGTCCGATAAAAATAACGCTTCGGCTTTGTTGAACAGAGCGAAATTGCTTTCGTCAATGGGCAACAACAAAGCCGCCGCCGCGGACGCGGACGCGGCAAAAGCTTTGTACGAACAACAGGGCAATAAAGAGGGCGCCATACAGGCGGAAAATATTTCCAATTTGGCGCGCGGGGTAAACACACAGAAAAGGAGCGTCAGGGACGGCATATCGGAGGCTCTTTTCAAAGACGCTTCCAACGCCTACGCCAGCGGGAACTACCAAGAATCTTTAAATAAATTCAACGAGCTGGCCCAGCGCCAACCAGATGTGCCTGAGGTCTATTATAACAGAGCGATAGTCAATGCGGCGGCGGGTAATAAAGAGGCGGCATTAAAAGATTACAGACAAGCTTCGGCGATGAACCCGAACTTGCCCGACGCGCGCATCGGCGCGGCTTCCATACTTATGGAGCAGGGCAAAGGCGAGGAAGCTATTAAGGAAATAAACGCCGCGCTTGAAATCAATCCGAACATGCCTTCGGCTTACAGAATGAGAGGTATACAGACGCTTCAAGGCGGCGAGGCTCAAAAAGCGGTGGAGGATTTCTCAAAAGCCATAGAGTTGGATAATAAAGATGGGGCAAGCTACTTCTCCAGAGCGTTGGGCTATGCCCAACAGGGAAATTTCGATAGGGCTAGGGCGGATTTCGTCAAGGCCAATTCACTTGCGGCCGAGCAGGGTAACCAAGAGCTGCTAAATGAAGTCGCCAAATACCAGAAAATACTTGAAGATGCTGTACAACAACAGGCCCGGCAGACGCAGCAGCAGGCCCAACAGCAAGTTCCTAGGCAGTGACAAGAGAAGCGGTTGAATTTCAAAAATATCGGGCAAGTTTTTGGCTTGCCCGATTTGTTTTTTTCTAAGTTGTGGGAAAGCAGTATCTTCAGTAAAGAATCGTTTCGCGGCCGTTTTATTGTCCGCTGCGCTTAGTGTTAAGCAGTGGAAGGCATTTGGCTAAATAACATTAAAAATATAAAATATATTAAATGACAGAGGAACTATTCGCAGAATTTTCCGCTTCCAGAACGCCCGGGCCGCAAGATTTCCCGGCGGGCAGAATGTTTATCCTTTTGCAGGACCCTTTTGGCTTGTGGTGTAATTTTCACGCCCCCAAAGAAGCGGCGGTGGAAGAACCCAATTTATACGAACATCTCCGCGGCAAAACGGACAAGAGCAACCGCGACGCGTGGATATACGCGCATTGTCCAAAAGTTACCGTTATAAACGGCTCGAGTGAGAGCGAAAAATTTAAGCGTACGCTTGAAGCTATGGCTAGAGGAGAGGACGGAATTATAGGCGGCGTTCTTTGGGATTTAAGACGGCCCCGGGGCTTATACGGCAGCGTGAATTTGCTTTTCAAAGTAAATGAGGGCAAAAGCGTTTTCGGCGAATATCATTACAAAATAGTTCAGCTTAAGCGCGCGGGCGAACTTAAAGAGCATTATTCCATGCAGACCGCTTTAATGAACAATATCCTTGCCGAGATACAAAATTACAATCACGGTTCAGCCCTTTTTATTCTTAAGGAGAAAGAACAAATTTTAGATTGCGTTAGAGTTTTACCCCGCGCTTTGGAATATGTCGCGCAATGGCACGACATCAGGGAAAACAAACTTAGGCCCGAAGCGAAGAAGCCGCCGAAGGCCGCCCTCCCTCCTTGGCGGGTATACGCCAACGAATATGTTTTCAAGAACAAGGATTTGGTTCTCTTCCCTCATTTAAACGCGCAAATGCGCAATGTCTTAAGGGAAAACGGCCTTGCAAATTACGAGGAAGTATATAAAGCCGGCTTGGAAAAAATAAAGGATATTTTAAAAGAACCCGTCGCCGACGAGTCTTTGGCCGTGGAAACTTACGCGCACGCTTTGGCCTATCACAAAAATATGCCGGTTAGGCGCGACTTGTCTCATTGGCCGCCTGCCGTAAAAAAACGCAATTTGTATTTCGATTTTGAGGCGACGGAAACTTTCACCGCACGCAGTACATCTTTTGTCTATCTTATAGGAATATGGGATAAGGAAGCGGATAAGTTCGTGTATTTTGTGGCTAGAAACGAGAGCGAGGAAGAAGTTATATTCAAGCAGTTTGCCGACTATGTCGGCCAAGACGAGGCGGCCTTGTACCATTGGACGGAGTACGAAGTTAAAAAGATGCGCTCTTTATGCGAAAAATATCCAAACATAAAATCGGATTTGGAAAAACTTGTGTCTCTCTGCGTGGATCTGAAGATAGAGGTTGAAAAAGCCTTTTATCTGCCCGCGCCCAGCTTGTCTTTAAAAGCGGCCGCTCCCGCTTTCGGTTTTAGGTGGCGCCAAGACGACTGCGGCGCCATGGATAGTATGGTGTATTTTACAAATTGGCTTAAAACGGGCGATAAGGAGCGGCTGGAAAAGGTGCTGATGTACAATGAGGACGATTGCAAAGCCATGCTTTTTGTGGAGAATTATCTAAACGATAAAGAGGCTCTTTCTCTATGAAGAAAGAATACGAAATAATGATAAAAGCCGTAAAGCGTGCGGCGGCTTTGGCCAAACGTCGTATAGGCAAAGTGGGCTATGAGCTTAAAGGCAGTAGCAATTTGGTGACGGCGGCGGATATAGCCTGCCAAAAAGAGATTGTAAAGATAATATCGAAAGCCTTTCCCGAGCACGCTTTTTTGGCTGAAGAAAAACAATCCGGCCTAAAAAAGGAAGGCCGCTATGTCTGGGTAATAGATCCGATAGACGGTACAACAAATTACGCGCATACTTTCGCGCATAGTGCGGTGTCGGTGGCCCTGACCGATAACGGCGTGCCTATTATGGGTGCGGTTATGGACATTTTTAAAGGAGAGCTTTTTACCGCGGTTAAAGGCAAGGGCGCCAAACTCAACGGCAAAAAAATAAAAGTGTCTTCCGTAAGCAAGTTGAAAGACAGCCTTTTGATAACTGGTTTCCCGTATGATCGCGGGCCGATAAGGAAAATACATATCCCTATATTTACCGATTTCCTTTTTGAAAGCCATGACGTTCGCCGCAGCGGCTCGGCAGCTTTGGACTGCTGCTGGATAGCCTGCGGCCGCGCCGACGGATATTGGGAATTTTCGATAAATCCTTGGGACTGCTGCGCCGGTACTTTGATAATAAAAGAGGCCGGCGGCAAAGTGACAGACTTTAAGGGAAAGGATTTTGCCAAGCTGGAGCGATACGGCGCGGAATTTTTGGGTACCAATGGAAAAATCCATAAAGAAATGCTAAAAATAATAAATAAAACTTTGGGGTGTTTATGAAAGTATCAAAGGTAAATCAATACAGCGTTTTTTTGATAAATGAGCCGGGCGCTTTAGAAAAATTCGCCGATTTGTTATGCTCGGCGGGGTTGGATATTTCCGGTTTATCTTCAGAGGTGCGCTATGAGGCGGCGGTGGTCAAATTCGTCTTAAGCGACGGCGAGTGCGGCAAACATGAAGTTCTTAACCTTATGACGCGCGGCGGTTACACCGCGGTAAAGACGGAAGCCATCAGCCTTGAAGTCGACAGCCGCCCCGGCATAATGGCGGAATTGGGCAGAGTTCTGAGCCGCAACAATATAAATATCAATACGATATTCGGCAGTTCTTTCGCCGGTTCGCCCAGCAGAATATATTTGGTGGTTGACCAAATAGACAAAGCCCTGAAAGTGCTGGAAGGGGAATTTGCCTCCGAAGGCAATAAAACTCTTTTAAACGGAAAAAAGTAAAGTAAAAATATTCGCGAATATGGTAATATATCTATATGCCTACAATAATTATTAGCTTAGCGGGTTTCCTTCTGTGTTTGGTGCTCTTGTTTTATTTCGTGGCCAAGTACAGAGCTTGCGGCCCGAGAGAACAGGATAACGATTTGGACATTTTGGAGGAAGCTCCCTCCGCGGCGACGACAGCGGCTTTGGACGCGAGGCGCCTTTTCGCCAAAGGCGGAGCGGTAAACGCGCGCGAAGCGGCGGAAATTAAAGAGAAACTTAAAGAGCTGCACTATCGCATTGAAGAAATAAAACTGATAGAGGAAAAGCGCAATCTTGAGTTTTCCAAAGCGCTTGCCAAAATAGAGCAGCGTATAAATACCTTTGAAAACGAATACGTAAACAAGCTCCAGCCGACTCTTTACAGTCTTATCAACGAGCTTGAGAATATTCCGCGCCCCAAATCACAATAAATACCATTCTGCCGAAAAAAGAAGCGCTTTTTTAGCGCTTCTTTTTTGTATGTTGTGCCCCCAGCGAGGCTGGGGGATGTTTATTTTTGTTTCTGAAAATATTGGCAGCCGACGCGGAGTTCTTTTACCATTTTCCCGCCAGAAGTTCTAGTTTCTTTCTGGCTTCGGCCTTTTCTGCGGGCGGGAGCAAATCTATAAACACCCGTCCGTTAAGATGGTCTATTTCGTGCTGCATGATTATAGCCAAAAAACCGTCGGCTTTTATCTCTACAGGCATACCTTTTTCGTTAAGGTATTTTACGTTTATTTTCTGTGATCTCTTCACTTTTATATTCAACCCCGGAAACGATAAACAACCCTCGTTGCTCAGCACGCCGCCTTCCTGGCGTGATATTTCCGGATTGATTAAAACAAATCTTTTGTATTTTTCGCCTTCCTCGTCAAGCGGATACATTATCACGGCTATTGACAAATCCAGCCCCACCTGCGGCGCGGCAAGCCCTACTCCGTTCATCGCAAGGCAGGTTTGCGTCATATCGCTGATTATTTTTGGCAGCTTCTTTTCCATAAGATTAAAGTTTACGCGCTGCGTCTTTTTGTTTAAAATATCTTCGCCGTATTTATATATTTTCAATATAGCCATAGTTAAAATTTATAGGAAACTTCCCTGCCCTCCCAAAGTATTCTGGCCGTCATGGGGACATGCGGCCGTCCGTTTTGCAGTACGCCCCAAGCCATGGCCAAACGTTCCATTTGGTCATGCGCGCCATATGAGCCGGAAACACCCATAATTATTTCCTTGGCTTTGGCCGCGAGCGCCACTTGGCTGATGGCGTAAAAAACCTCGTTGCTGTTGATTTCTATGGGGAAAACTTCGCGTCCGTATTTTTCCGCCGTTAGAATAATATTGGTAAAGAGTTCGTTTTCGTCTACGGGCTTTGCCATTTCCCTTTTGCCTATACGCCAATGTTCAACAGGTTTGACATAGAGTACTATTATATCCGTTTCATCGTCTTTTAAATCTTTTAGCACCGCGTCGAGCGGATACATGTTTTCCGGATCGCGCATCGCCACCAGTATTCGGTTCTCGCTGTTTAGGGCGGACAAAGCCTTTTCCAAGGTATCCGTTTCCGTATGATTTAGTTTCTCGCGGTGCCCTTCCTCAAAAATATCGTTGGCTTTTTGCGCGTTTAATCTTTCCGATACGCTGAATATCAAAAAGAAAAACGCCGCAAAAGATATGCCCGTAACCGCCGCCACCTGCTTGGTAATCAAATTGGTAAGCGCCAATAATACTACCACTAGCACAACCAAGATGCCCCCTACGGGTATCAAGTAATGGTCGAACTTTATGTTGAAGGGCATAAGGAAAAGGCGCTTTCTTTCCCGCTCCTTAAAGCGCAGAACCACTATGGAGGCCAATTCGAATACGAAACTCCACAGAACCCCGAAGGCGTAAGCCTGGCCTATCAGATATAAATTGCCTCTGGAAAACAATATTACCATAATCTGCATTACGCAGATCATGTTAATCATGTGATAGGTAGTGCCGTATTGGGGGTGTATTTTACGGAACCAATCGGTTAATATGCCTGTTTCGGCCATTCTGTTCATAATGCCGTTCGCGCCTATTATAGAAGTGTTTACCGCGCCGGAAAGCATTACCGCGCCCGCCGCCACTATACAGGCCTGTAATATCAATTTGAACACCGTCGGCCCGCTTAAATTCATCGCCAAGCCCGCAAGTAGATTGTTTTGATATTTCGTAACCATAAGCTCGGGGGGGATGATCAGAGCGGCCAAAAAAGTCAGCCCTCCGGTAAATACCAAGGCGAATACAAATATTATAAGGGCCGCCTTCTTTAGATTTTCTATCTTGGGATACTCTATTTCCCTAAATACTTGCGCTAATGTTTCTATCCCGCTTAAGGCCAATACGGAATGGCCCAGAGCCATCAGTACGCCGAATATCCCTATATGCTTCAGAAACGGAATATCCGCGGCCCAGCCCAAAGAATGCTCGTTAAAATGCGGTTTTAGAGGGGGAATGGATATATTGTCTTTTATAAACAAAGTGATAAGCGCCCATACCACCACTATCGCGCATACCATTACCGAAAATTTTATGATGCGAGAACTCTTCTCGCTGGAGTCTTCTATGCCTTTGATGTTTTGATACCAAAAGTATACGGTTACCGCTATAGCGAATAATATGGAGAAGCCATCTCCCCGCAAAGTCATGTCCGCGTTTATAAACTCCAGTATCGAGTTTATAAAGCCCACTATATACTGCCCCGCGGATATGCCGCTGATAGGCCCCGTGAGAAGAAAATCAAATAATATGGCCGCCGTAGCCAGCTTCGCGGCGTTTTCTCCAAGCCCTGCTTTGACTACGGGAAATATGCCGCCCCGGGTAAACATGGAGCAGGCTTCCATATACATAAGCAAAATAGGCCCAGCGAAGATCATTATCGCCAATATGTACCAGGGGAAGGCGGGGCCTATGGCGTTCATTGCTATGCTGCCGGCATAAAACGCGCTTGATCCGAAATCGCACAGCACTATAGCCGCCGCTTTCCAAAAGGTTATAAAAGTCAGCATGGCGGTCGTCATTACGACTACGCCTTTAAGTTTAAATCTGCTTGTTTTTTCCGCTGGCGGTTCTTGGGTCATAATGGGTTAGAGCGAAACTTTCTTTAAAAGACTGCTTTTATCGGTCGTTTCCGATAAGTCTTTTATAAAAGAGGAGCTAAATTTTTCGGCCAAAGCGGCCAAAAGTTTTAGGTGGTTGGGAAAGTAAGCCTGCCCCGCGGGCGAAAAGAAAAGAAACATTGCCTTTACCTCAAGTCCGTAGTCGTCTTTTATTGGGGTCGGCAATACCGCCAAAGCCGCTTGAAAAGCGTCCAAGTCTTCAACTCTGGCATGGGGAATGCTTAATCCGGTATCCAGCGTAGTGCTGATACCTTGCTCCCTCTTTAACACGGAAGACAGCACTTCGTCTTCGTTTAAACTGGGCAGGTCGGAGCAAATCGAACGCACCAACTTGGAAACCAAGTCCGCCTTGGTTATGTCTTCCCTTATGATGAATATTCTGTTTTCGTTAAGTATCAAAGGGATATTGTTGTTTTGCTTATCCATACTTAAAAATATATAGTAACAAAACGATTTCTCATAGTCAAGGCCGGCCGCCCCTTGGGAAGCCCCCGGATTTACCCGCTTTGAAAGTTTTTATACTGAGAATAATAAAGGCCGCCTTTCTAAGGGGCAGCCTTTATCAGATCGTTTAGTCCATGGGAGGCTTTTCCAGCTTAGGCGGCTTTTTGTTTTCCGTTTGGCTTTCTTTGAGTTCCATTTCGCTTAAGAGTACCGAAGGCGATATTATGGAATAAGGCGGCTCTAGGGTGGAGATAAAGTTGAAGACGTTTAAATCGTCTCCCGCGGCGATTATGTCCCTTAAAGTTCTTGTCGAAAGGGAGGGCATTTCCAAGCCGTGGGTTAAGGTTTCTTCGCCGGTCTTGGCGTTCACTTTATAGGCTATTATATTTGGGGTGTCAAAACGGCGGATTATATAGCAATAATCCAAATTCTCTTTGCGGCAGCTTTTCATCAGTTCTTCCTTAAGTTCCTTCTTTGAATAGGTTTTTTGCGCTAGGAAAAATAAATTGCCGACCGAGGCTTGCGCGAAAAGCTTTTCGTCGTTGAAACCAAGGCGGGCGTGGCCGTTTGTTTCGCCGGAGCTTCTTGTCGCGGGCAGTTCCGTCAGCTTTCCGTTCTTGACTATTTGCAGTTTTTTCGGCGCTACTCCCTCGTCATCCACTTTGTAAGCGCCCGCGAGTTTTCTCCCGTTAAAAGATTTCGCTTGAGGATCATCTATAACATGGAAGTTGGAGGGCATAATTCTAAGGCCTTTTTTCTGGGCGAAGTCGCCCATATTATAGTCTATATCGCGGTTAAGGGAAAGAACTTTCTTGGTTTTTTGGGCATTTTTGGCGAAAACCTTATTAAACAAAGCCGCCGCGGCTTCTTCTTCAAGCAGTACGGGGCCTATATAGGCGCCGCCTTTCGGAGAATTAACCGCGTTTTGTATTTCCAAAGAGAAATCCTTCGCTATTTTTATCAGGTTTTCTTTTGAAGGCAGTTCCGACAGGTCCTTAAATGTCATTGATTTTGATAAAATCAAAGGAAAACCCTCAGGGGTATCGGCTTGCGCGCTTAAATATATGTTTATGCCGGAGTCGTCTTTTATGTATTCTGATCCCTCACTGGATAGGTAGAATGTCGGTTCCTGCCAGATGCGTATGCGGGTATAAAACCTTTTGATCTCTTTAACATTGCCTTGGGCGGACATTTCTTCAGCCAGGGAAACAAGATAGTCTTTATCGAAAGGTTTAAAGTCCAATAAAGGTTTGTCGGAGGATATTTCCGCTTTTGAGAAGTCAGGATTTTCCTGTTTTAAATCCTTCTTCTTTAGGTAGGCCAATTTCTTCGCGTATTGGTCTAGAGCTTTTTTATAGGCTTGGTCGCTTTTTAGCCATAAGGCTCTTCTTAAGCTGCCGTAAGATAAGCTGGGGAGCTGACCGCCGGCCGTTGTTAAGACAGTGTTCTCAAAAAAGCTGCTGTCTGTTTTTTCGTCGCCTACCCTCATCATTACGCTTACGCCGATATCGCCTTGCGAAGAAACGTCAACCAATTCCTCTCCCATAAAAGCATTGACCGAGAATAATTCCTGTATCTTGACTTTATAAGTCGCGAAATAAGGTTGGGGCATTCCTTTTGTTTGAAGACTTTTCATCGTGCGGGCCATCTCGTCGCGCATGGCTTTAAAAACGGTTTCTTGCGCGCTTTTTAAGTCTAATCCGTTTAAAGGGACGATAAAAAATAATGCGATTATTAAAATTAAAATTTTCTTCATTTTATTTGCCTCCCTTTAGGGGTTCTTCGGCCGGCGGAGGGGGAAGTATAGGGAGATTGTCATAAGAACGCTGCACCCTTTCGACCTCAAGTTCCGATATCAATACGCTTGGCGCTATCGCCGATACCGGCACCCAGCCCGATTCGGCCCCGCAGGACCCGTTGAAAACGGCATAATCGTCCGCCGCCGCTATTATTTTATTAAAACTTGTTAAGGGCGTGCCCACTATATCGGCGCCGCGGATTATTTCGTCGGGCCTGTCATCGGGGTAAACCTTGTATACCAAAAGCGGATTGACTTTAAAGGCCTGAGGGCTGGAAGTGTCTATCATTGTAAATCCGCCGGAAATATCGTCTATTATCAGGCCGTAGGGTTTGTTTTGCTTCTTTATTTCCTCTTTCAGCATTTGCTTTAAAGTGTCAAAAGGTACGGTTTGGGCGGCTTCGACCATAGTTACGCCCATTCGGGATACGGGGCGGTAACCTGCTTGTTTCCTGCCGTGTCCGTTAGAGGAGTCAAAACCTTTTATGGGGGAGCGGCTCATAAGAAAATTCTTTAAAACGCCGTTCTCGATTACCGTTACGTTTTGGGAGGCTATCCCTTCATCGTCGTAGGCGTAATATCCGCGCAGCGGAACGGTGTTAAAATACTTCATTGTGGGGTTGTCGTATACGCTTATTAAGGGCGATATTACCTGCTTGTTGATTTTATTGGTAAAAGTTTGCCCGAAGTCATCGTCCTTTTGGCGGTGGCCTTCAACTCGGTGCCCCAAAATTTCGTGGAAGAATACGCCCGTAGCTTTATTCTTCAGTATTACCGGCCCGTGGAACGGCTCGGCCGCGGGCGCGTTTTGCAGCGCTTTTAGTTCGGCGATGGAGCGGTTTATGTCGCTGATCACTTTTTCGGAGGAGGGGATTTCGTCCGGCGTGGTAAAATCGTAATAATTGCCTCTTTCTAAAATCATGCCGTCTTTGTTGCGGGAAGTTATATTATAAGACAGCCTGGCCAAGACTTGCCCTTGCACTATTTTTGTTCCTTCGGAATTGACGAAATACTTATTTTTCAAAGCCGCGGAATAGGATACCGCCGAGGAAAGTATAAAATCCTGATCTTTGAATATGGCGGAATACTGCTCCGTACGCTTTGTCATGTCCTCCAGCATTTGCTGTGATATTAAGGGGGAATCCTCTATCGGAGCGTAATACGAGGCGGCCTTGCCTTTTTTGGAAAAGTCATCGGAATTGTCTTCCCTTTTAGAGGAAGTCAGCGCATTGGTTTTTACCTTGAGATAATCTTCCTGAGCCGCGGTTAGCGCCTCTTCCGTTAGGAGCCAAAGCATGTTCCTTATTTGTTTTGGGGAAGGCATATAACCGCTTGTAAGAATATTGGGATTGCGCCTGCCGTAATCTATGGATTTAAGTTTACGGGTGTTGTCCAGTTCTCTGCCGCCGGCTCTGGCGTCTATGTCGGCGGTATAATGGCTGCTTGTATAGGAATAGGCTTTTTCGCCGAGGGTGGCCGCCACGGATACGCTTCGCTCCGAATCAATCTGATAGGACAGAAAATAAATCGGAGGATCCAACCTCGACAGCTTTTTCATTGAGCGTTTAAGCTCCGTATCCATAGCTTTTATTATAGGGTCTTTGCCAAGGGCTTTTACCTCATTGGCGGCAAAGAGATTAGAGAATAGAAACAACGAGAAAAAAATCGCCGATAATCTTTTCATAACAATCCCCTTTTTCAAAGATTTCCCCCAATTATATCATTTATCGGGGCCGTTAGCGATTATGTAGCCAAGCGATAATAATGTTATAATTAAAGATAGCTTTAGGCCTTATGGTTTAAAGCGTGGGAGGACAGACAGTGAGCGAAATTTTTTATCTAAGCCGCAAAAACTATGAGAAAATGAGGGAGGAACTTGAAGACCTGAAGAAGATAAAAGCGCAGCTCTCCGAGGAAATAGGCGAGGCGGCAAGACAGGGCGATCTTAAGGAAAACGCGGAGTATGTCGCCGCGAAAGAGAAACAAGCGGAGACCCTGTCAAAAATAAACGATTTGGAAATACGGCTTCGCAATACGCAGATTACCGACGATTTAGACGTTGACCGCACGGAAGCCAGAATAGGCGCCACCGTTACGATAGAGGATATGTCCGACGGCGAGCGGACCACGTACACTTTGGTAGGATCGATGGAGTCTAATCCCGATGAGGGCCGTCTTTCGGTAAAGACGCCTTTGGCTTCCGGGATATTGGGCTGCAAAGAGGGCGATACCTTTGAGGTTTCTCTGCCCAAGAGCAAACGCAAATACAAATTGGTGAAATTAGAATATAAATAAGGAGATTTAAAATGAGTTCCGAATTGGAAACTATTGCCAACCGTACGATAGAACCGTTTGTTGTTCTTTTCAACAAGTCGGTGGAGTTGATCCCCGGCATAATAGTGGCGCTCGTGATGCTGTTTTTGGGATTATTTTTATCCCGCTGGACCAGCACTATAGTGCGCAAACTTTTAAACGCGATAAAACTTGACACGTGGACCTCCAAAGTAGGCGTAAACGAGATACTTACCAGAATAGGCTTCGGCAAAAGCCCCACTTATGTAATAGCTTTTGTGCTCTCGTGGGCTGTAATGATAACTTTCATTATGATAGCGGCCGATTCTTTGGGCTTGGGGACGATAAAAACTTTGCTTTATAATCTGCTCGCGTTCATTCCGAAATTGTTTGCCTGTATAGTCATACTTTTCGCGGGTTTGATTTTCGGCCGTTTTGTGGAAAAGGTGGTGCATAACTCGGCCAAGGCCAACAATATAAAAGGGGGGGTCTTCTTCTCCAAGATAATAAATGTCGTGGTGGTGGTGTTTGCTATACTTTTGGCTTTGGAACAGGTAAATATTAACTTCGCCTTGATTAACGACGTTATATTGATATTGCTCGCCTCTATGGGATTGGGCCTTGCGATAGCGTTCGGCTTGGGCGCGCGCGACATCGTGGCGGAATTTTTGAGGGAAACCCTTAAAAAGGAAGAGGACGACAAGTAAGTTTTTCTTATCGACAAAATCCCCCGTTTCTTCGGGGGATTTTTTGTTTCACGCAAAAACCATTGTTATTTGCCGTTAAAAACAGATGCTTGGCGATAGAAAAACCGTTTGCGGGGCTCAGCATCCAGCATTGTGGCGGGCGTTTTATTCTATATCGCCAGCTTTTGTATGGCCAAAGTCAAATCGTCCATATCAAAGGGTTTATAGAGAATGTCGTCCGCGCCCGCCGCTTTGACTTCTTTATTCAGACTTTCCCTATGCATGGCGGTTATTACCAATACTTTAATATCGGGATAAGCTTCCTTTAAACTTTTAAGTATATCCATGCCGGATTCGTCCGGGAAAAACATATCCAGCAGTATTAAATCGGGGATGAAGCCGTCATTTAAGGATTTAAACAGCTCCTGCGAGCCTTGCGCCGTGGCCATAACGTCATAGCCTTCGCTGTTTAGAGCGTTCTGTATGGTAGTTCTTAGTACGGCGGAATCGTCGACGATAATGATTTTTTTCATATTTATTGTTAAAAATTATTTAAAAGCGGAGGCCAGTTTCTCTCCGAAGTCCAAGAAGGCCTCGGTCTGTTTTTTGTCGCCCGTTTCGCTGTAAAGCCTGAGTACGGGTTCCGTGCCCGAAGGACGGATAAGCAGCCATTCGTCATTGTCTAAAATTATTTTTAAGCCGTCAAAGGTGTAGATTCCGGCAATGTGACGGCCCAATATTTTCTTGGGGAGTTTCTTTTTTAGTTTTTCGGCCATGGCCGTTTTATCTACTGCCTTTGAAAGTTTGAAATCCCTTCTCTGATAACAGCTGGCGCCGTATTCCTTTTCTATTTCTTTGGCCAATTCGCTTAAAGCCATTTTTCTTGAGGCCATAATATCCATAATGAACATTGTTAAAGTCAGGCCGTCTCGCTCGGACATGAGGCCTTTCCAGCAATAACCGCCGGATTCTTCCGCCCCAAAGGCGATTTCTTCAAGGGCGGTGCGTTCGGATATATATTTAAAGCCTACGGGCACTTCTTCAAATTCCAAGCCGGCGGCTCTGGCTACGCGTTTATTCAAATAGCCCATAGAGAGACACTGAAGCACCTTTCCTTTCGCTTTTTTCGTTTTTACCAAGTGGTTTAGCACTATGGCCGATACCATGCAGGGGCTTAAATATTTCCCTTTTTCGTCTATGAGGGCGGTTCTGTCGCCGTCGCCGTCAAAGGCCGCGCCGAGAAGGCATTTGTTTTTGATAACAGTCTTTTTAAGTTCGCCCAAGCTGCTTTCTTTGGGTTCCGGTTTAATTCCGCCGAAGCAGGGATCGCGGCTGTCGTTTAAGGCCAAGACTCGTTTTTCGCCCAGCAGCTGCTCCATATATCCGGCGGCGCTGCCGTGCATATAGTCCACCGCTACTTTGCCTTTCAAAGAGGCGGCCTTTTTTATGTTGACTTTTGAGGCTATATATTTAAAATACAGTTTTTCCAGCCCCGAGGTGGCATCCACCTGATGGCCTGGAATATACAAAATCGATTTCTGGTCCAGCATTTCCTCTATTTCTTTTGTCAGTCTGCCGGAAATAGAACCGCCGTCCACCTTTATTTTTATGCCGTTGTATTGCGAGGGATTGTGGCTGGCGGTTACCATAATGGCAATCCAAAATTTTGTATAAGACAACGCGCTCATCAAAGGGGTGGTTACCGGTTTGTCCAGAAGGATTACGTCTATTTTGTTCAGTTTTAGAATGCTGGCGATATCCGCGGCGAATTTATCGGATAGAAATCTTCTGTCGTAGCCTACCGCGGCGATATGTGTTTTATCGCCCAAATCCGAAGGGGCGTTGAGATTGATAAAATCTGCCAAAGCCTGCGCCATTCTCCTTACGTTTTCGAAAGTGAAATCCCAGGCTATGATTCCGCGCCAGCCGTCGGTCCCGAATTTTATGTCTGATATCGCCATACAATGCTCCTGTGCCAAAGAGTATTTGGTAATCGGCGGATAATACCGAAAACAAGTCGGGCTTTTGCTTTAACTGAAAAACGCCCTTATATCAAGTGGAGGCGGCGGGATTCGCACCCGCGTCCAAACATCCATACAGCACGGTTCCTACAGGTTTAGCTTCGGCATAAAAACGCGCCCGCTTGCCCGAAGCCGCTGCTTGCGCGCTTGTTTAGTTTGTCTTAAGGCGGATTAGGCTAAACGAACCTTTCCGCCCGCATCCGGCTGATTTGACCATTATGCTCCGCCCGCCGGCGAAGAAGAGCAAACGGGTTTAGGCCGTAGCCCAAACGTTGTTGTTGTAGTTGTTGCCAACTAATTGTTTTGGCCCTATTTTAACCGGCCTGGCCAACCGGTACCTGCAACCGAACCTCAGAGACATCTGTCGAAACTGGTCGCCCCCTAAAGCCGATTGTTTAACAAGGATAGCAAATTTGCTTACCCGCTTGCAATATTCTTAAAAATATATTCGCGCGTATAACGCTTACGCATTTCAAGTTGTTGTTTTGAGGTGGCGGGGATTGTATCGCGGCGGGATTATCTTTTATCCGTTGAATTAAAAAGCCCCGTTTTGAGGGGCTTTTGAATACTGTTAACTTTGTTTTGCTTCCACTCGCTTTTTGCGTACTACGGAGGCCGCTATGGCTATGGCCAATATTATAACTATCACCAAAAGCGATAGAGCCGTGGGGAAGTGGTAGAAATGCGAAATAAGCATTTTTATGCCCACAAACACCAATACGGCCGCTATGCCGTATTTAAGATACTCAAATTTGCCCGCCATGCCCGCCAGCAGGAAGTAGAGCGATCTTAAGCCTATTATGGCGAAGATGTTTGAAGTATAAACGATAAAGGTGTCGTGGGTTATGGAAAGAACCGCGGGAATGGAATCTATCGCGAAGATTAAATCGGAAGTTTCTATAACCAATACGGTGGCGAAAAGCGGAGTGGCGAATAATTTGCCCGCGTCTTTTATAAAGAAATTTTCCCCGTGGTAATTGTCTTTCATAGGCATAATTTTCTTTAAAGCTTTAAGCACGGGCATTTTGGAGGGGTCAAATTCCTCCTCTTTATGCGCCAGCATTTTAACGGCGGTGTAGATTAACAAAGCGCCGAAGATGTAAATCATAAATTTAAATTGGGTTATCAGCTGCACTCCTATAAAGATGAAGATAAACCTCATAATAACGGCGCCCAGAATACCCCAAATCAACACTTTGGGCTGATGCTCTGGCGGTACGGCGAAATAGGCGAAGATCATGATAAAAACGAACATATTGTCAATGGATAGCGAATATTCTATCACATAGCCTGTAAAGAACTCCAAGGCTTTAGTCTGCCCTAAAGTAAGCCAAACGGCCGCGCCGAATAAAGCCGCGAGGGCGATCCAAGCCGCCACCATGAGAGAAGCCTCTTTAATGCTAACCTTGCCGTGATGATGCTTCACCACTACAAGATCTACGAACAGGGCGATGGCTATCACCACCCAAAAAATAACCCACATGAGGGAATGTATATCCATATGTATACCCATATAAACAATTATATAAAATTGGCGGGCGGGCCTTCTCCGCGTGGGGGAACGGTGCCCCAAAAGGCTCGCAATTTGATAAAATAATTAAAAGATGGCGATAATTTTCTTGGACAGCGTTACGTCAACAAATACATATTGCGGACGCAATATTGACAATCTTAAGCACTTTGATATAGTGCGCGCGCGCCGCCAGAACGAGGGGCGCGGGCGCAAACTGAGGAAATGGTCCTCCGAAGAGGGGGGGCTGTATTTCTCTTTGGTGTTAAAGGACGGCTTGGATAAGATAAAATCGCTTGGCCTGCTGACTCAGCTTATGGCGCTGGCGGTATGCAAGAGCGCGCGGGCGCATGGCGTTGAGGCGTATATTAAATGGCCCAACGACGTTTTGGCGAAGGGGCTGAAGTTTTGCGGAATATTGAGCGAGGCTATCTTCGACGGTGAAAAGCTGAAGGCGGTAATTATAGGCACGGGCGTAAACCTAAGCCAAGATAAGATAAATTCCGAAAAGCCGTCTATTACTCTTAAGAGCCTCGGCGTGGATAAAAGCGCCGAAGAACTGCTTAAAGAGATAGTTGCAAACTTTACGGCGGATTTCGCCCTTTTAAAGGATTCGGGATTTGAGCCTTTAAGAGAGCGGTATAAGAAGAGTTTTTTGTATTTGGGCAAAGCCGTTACGATGCGGGTATTTGACGAGGAACTGCACGGCATCGCCGAAGACATAGACGAAGCCGGCCGATTGGTATTAAACGAAGGCGGCAAACGCCGCCTGATAGAAATCGGCGATATGGATTTTTAATTAGCAAAGGAGAATATTTATGGAAGGAAGCGTATTTGCCAAAAGCGTGGAGCTAATGGTAGTGGGAATGGGAATGACTTTCATGTTCCTGATAATACTGGTATTTATAATGAAAGTGCTGGAATTTGCGGTAGAAGGGGTTTTAAACAAGTGGTTTCCGGTTAAGGAAACGGCGAGTTCGGCGCCTGCGTCAGTTAGCGTATCGGACGATAAAGTAAAGATAGCGATAGCCTTGGCCGCGGCCAAGAGCATGATGAAATAGCAAGATTTTAAAGAATAAAGGAGAAAAGATAAAGTATGAAGAAGATTAAGTTTATGATTACCGCCTTTAGGGACGGTTTTCAATCGGTATACGGGGCGAGAGTTCTCTCAAAAGATTTTTTGCCCGCGGTGGAAGCCGCGAGAGAGGCGGGCATAAGACATATAGAATCGGGCGGCGGGGCTACTTTCCAATCTGCTTTTTTCTACAATAACGAGAACGCCTATGATGTAATGGACGCGTTCCGCAAAGCCGCGGGCCCGGAAGCCAATCTTCAAACTTTAGCGCGCGGCGTGAATGTGGTGGGGTTGGATTCCCAGCCCAGCGATATAATCAAGCTGCATGCGGAAACCTTTAAAAAACACGGCGTTACCACAATAAGAAACTTTGACGCTTTAAACGATGTAAATAACTTAATATACAGCGGCAAATGCATCAAAGAGGCCGGGCTTAAACACGAAGTGACGGTAACAATGATGTCTTTGGCGCCGGGTTGGGATAAACACGGGAATGTCCATACTCCGGAATTTTACGCCAAGACTTTGCAGAAAATTATAGATTCCGGCATTCCCTTTGACAGCGTAGCTTTCAAAGACGCTTCCGGTACAGCCACCCCTTCCACGGTAAGGGAAACGATAAAGCTCGCCAAAAAGATTTTGCCGCCTGAAGTTGAGGTCTGTTTCCACACCCACGAAACGGGCGGAAACGGCGCTACCTGCTGCTTGGCGGCCTTAGACGGCGGCGCGGACAGATTGGACCTTTCCATGGCGCCTGTATCGGGAGGCACCTGCCAAACCGATATTATAACGATGTGGCACGCGCTTAGAGGATCGGACTACACTTTGGATATCGATATAGAAAAGATAAAGAAAGTGGAAGATGTCTTTAAAGACTGCATGAAAGATTATTTCTTGCCGCCGGAGGCTATGAAAGTAGAGCCGACGATACCGTTCTCGCCTTTACCGGGCGGCGCGCTTACGGCCAATACGCAGATGCTCAGAGACAATGGCATAATGGATAAATATGACGAAATTTTCCAAGCGATGGGCGAAGCGGTAAGAAAAGGCGGCTTCGGCACTTCGGTAACTCCCGTAAGCCAATTTTACTTCCAACAGGCTTTCAACAATGTAATGTTTGGGCCTTGGAAGAAATTCGCCGAAGGCTACGGCAAGATGGTGCTTGGCTATTTCGGCAAGACGCCGGAACCGGCCGATCCGGAAGTGGTAAAATTGGCCAGCGAGCAGCTCGGTCTTGAGCCTACTAAGAAAACCGTCCTTGAAATCAATGACGCCAACCCCAAGAAAGGCGTCGCCCCCGCTAAGGCTTTGCTCGAGCAGAACAATTTGCCCATTACGGACGAAAATATCTTTATCGCCGCGGCTTGCGGACAGAAAGGCATAACCTTCCTTAAAGGCGAGGCTAAACTCGGCATCAGGAAAGTAGCTCCCAAGAAAGAAGGCTCATCTGCCGGCGCTTATACGGTAAGCGTAGGAGGGGAGAAGTTCGCGGTGGAACTTTCCGGCGGCAAAGCGATAGTCAACGGTACTTCCTATGATATAGACATTAAGGAAGGCATAGACGCTTCGGCCAAGAGCGAAAATAAAGCGGCGGCGGCATCTTCGGGCGCTAGCGTAGAGATAAAGGCCCCGCTTCCGGGCGCGGTGATGAGATTTTCCGCCCAAGAAGGCGCAGCCGTAAAGAAAGGGCAGACCATATTGGTTATGGAAGCCATGAAGATGGAAACGGAAATCAAAGCGCCCGCTGACGGTAAAATATCCTATAAGGTAAAAACCGGCGACCAAGTGCAAACGGGCACTTTGTTGGCGGTGTTAGGTTAAGGAGAAGACAATGGCAGAGATATTACAGTCTTTTTCGAACTTATGGCTGACGACGGGCCTTTACAATATAACATTAGGCCAAGGCATAATGATAGCGATATGTCTGTTCATACTTTGGCTTGGCATCGTAAAGCAGTTTGAGCCTTTGCTTTTGATACCTATCGGTTTTGGCGGACTTTTGTCCAATATACCGGTAGCGGGCATAGCGGCTTTATCGGTAAGCACGGTTGACCCGAGCGGCGTAGTGACCACGGCCTTCGGCGGCTTTTTGGGGCAGGTATACGGGTTCGGCATAGAATCCGGCCTTTTCCCGCTGCTGATATTTATGGGGGTGGGCGCTATGACGGACTTTGGGCCGCTTATCGCCAACCCGAGGACGGCTTTATTGGGCGCGGCGGCGCAGTTCGGCATATTCTTTACGATATTCGGCGCTTTGATGCTGGGCAACTTTATACCGGATTTGACCTTCTCGGTAAAAGAGGCGGCCTCAATCGGCATAATCGGCGGAGCCGACGGCCCTACGGCGATATTCTTGACGTCTAAATTGGCGCCGGAACTTTTGGGCGCGATAGCGGTGGCGGCCTATTCCTATATGGCTTTGGTGCCGATAATACAGCCGCCGATAATGAAGCTTCTCACTACGGAAAAGGAAAGAAAGATAGAGATGAAGCAGCTCCGCCACGTATCTAAGAGGGAAAAGATACTTTTCCCGTTGGTGGTGCTTTTGCTTTGCGTCTGTTTTATACCCGACGCGACCCCGCTTATCGGTATGTTGATGTTCGGCAACCTGATAAAGGAATGCGGCGTAACGGAAAGACTGAGCAAGACGGCCCAGAACGAGCTTATCAATATCGTTACGATACTTTTGGGTTTGGCGGTAGGTTCCAAATTGGCTTCGGAAAAGTTCCTGCAGTTTAAGACTATCGCCATAGTAATTTTGGGTTTGATAGCTTTCTGCGTGGGTACGGCTTCGGGCGTAATTTTGGCCAAGATAATGAATTTGTTCTCCAAGAACAAAATCAATCCGCTTATCGGTTCTGCCGGCGTATCGGCTGTGCCTATGGCGGCGCGCGTATCCAACAAAGTCGGGCAGGAATATAATCCCAGCAACTATCTGTTGATGCACGCGATGGGCCCCAACGTAGCGGGCGTAATAGGCTCTGCGGTAGTGGCAGGCATATTGCTGGCGATGCTGGGGAAATAAAAGTTTATTTTTAATGCTTTTGGCCCCCGTGAAAACGGGGGCTTTTTATTTGCGTGTGGGCTATAAGCGCGGCTTTTGGGGGCGCGGGCGGATAATTTAAAGCCTTTTTTAAAGAAAACTCCTAAAAAACGGGGGTTTTAATATAAAAAAGTCTCCAAAAATGCTATCATTTTATAGATATGAAAAAGATATTAAACTTACAGTGCGTCAACTGCGGAAAAGAATATAAGACGAGGGATTCGGACTATGTTTGCAATTCCTGCGGCGGCACGCTGGAAGTCAATTACGATTATAAGTTAATTAACAAACGTTTAGATTACGAGGTTTTGGAAAATAATACCTCGTACAATATGTGGCGCTATATAGATCTTCTGCCGATAGACGATCACGATGATATACCGCCCGTGCAGCTGGGCTGGACTCCGCTTTATAAGGCAGATGAGCTTGCCGAGCGTTTGGGAATATCACAGCTTTTTATCAAGGACGAAGGGCGCAACCCGACGGGCTCTATAAAGGACAGAGGCAGTGCCGTAGCCGTAGCCAGAGCTCTGGAAGTTGGGGCCAAGGTAATTACGGACGCTTCAAGCGGGAACGCGAGCGACTCTTTGGCCTGTTTGACTTCAAACCTAAAAATAAAGACGGTAATATTTGCGCCAAAGAATACTCCGGAACCGAAACTTGTACAGCTTTATATTTACGGTGCGGAAGTAATCAGGGTAGATGGTACTTATGACGAGGCTTTTGAGTTGTGCCGCAGCGCGAGCGAGAAGTTCGGTTGGTATAATCGCGCGGCGGGCTATAACCCGTACGCCCGTGAAGGGAAAAAAACTTGCGCCTTTGAAATTTGCGAGCAACTCCAGTGGGAAGCGCCGGACAAGGTAATAGTGGCCGCCGGAGACGGGACGATAGTCGCTGGAATGTGGCGCGGTTTTAAAGATTTTAACAAGCTGGGCATAATAGAAAAGATGCCCCAGATGATAGCCGTTCAAGCGGAAGGGAGCGCGGCGATTACCAACGCTTGGAAGAACGGAACGGATTTAACGCCGGTGCAGGCCAATACGGTAGCCGACAGCATATCGGTAAATTATCCTAGGGACGGCTACTTGGCTTTACAGGCTTTAAAAGAATCAAACGGTATAGCTATAACGGTGAGCGACGCGGAAATACTTACCGCTATACCCGAATTGGCCCGGGAAACGGGCGTATTCGCCGAGCCGGGCGGCGCGGCGACATATGCCGGCTTAAAGAAAATGGTGGCGCAGGGTTTGATCCACAAAGACGAATCGGTGGCTATTGTGGTTGGCGGAAACGGACTTAAAGACATTAGCGCCGCCGCCAAATCCATAGAGATTTCCCACGAATTGGTTAAGCCGTCATTAGAGGAAGTAATAAAATTGGGGATTTTAAAACCGGAAAATTAAGGGGAGAAAGACGTATGGAAGAGAAACTTTCATCAACAGCAGCAATAAAAATAGATCATGACTCCGTAAAAGAGGTGCAATACGATTTGCCGCAGAGTTACGGAAAGACGGAATCATTCCTTTTGCCCAAGGACCCGGGCTGGATATTCCTTTTTTGGGATATAATAAAGGATACTTACGAATATATTATGGGCGAACGCGGACGCGATATCTTTGATAAATCAAGAAGCGTAATCCGCGTACACGACATTACCGGGGTGGAAGGATTTAACGGCAATAATTCCAATTCTTATTTTGACATACCCGTCGTTTTGGACGCGAGAAGTTGGTATATTAACATACCGGTAGGCGCGCGCAAATACATCTGCGATATAGGCATCATAACGCCGGAAGGGGAATTTGTGCTGCTTACAAGAAGCAACAGCACGACTACGCCTCCGGGCAAGATGTCCGACGTGATAGACGACAAATGGATGATGGTCGAAGGCGAGTACGAGAAATTGGTAAAAATGTCTGGAGTGGAGTTGTTCGGCTCTCTTAGCGGCGCGAGCGAGAAACTGCATAATATACTGCAGCAGCGCTGGAAAATGTTCGGGCTGGACGTCAACACCATGCCGACTTCCAATATGTCTTCTTGGGGTTCTGCCCGCTTGGCCGCACCCGCTCCGACGCAAGAAACCGACGAGGACATTTGGCTTAAAGCCGATTGCGAACTTATCGTATACGGCCAGGCCAGCAAAAACGCAAAAGTTTTGATAGGCGATAAGGAAATACAGCTCGGCCCGGACGGGACATTCTCTTTGAGATATTCCCTTCAAGACGGGCAGGTAGTAATACCGATAAAAGCGCATCACCACACCAAGACGGAAAAGAGAAGAGCCATAACCATTAAAGCCGAAAGACAAAAGGAGGCCTAATAATGCAGCAGGAAAAAGGATACCTTTCTTTAGTATTACACGCCCATTTGCCTTTTATAAGGCATCCGGAATATCCGGACTTCTTGGAGGAAGACTGGTTCTATGAGGCTATGGTAGAGACCTATCTGCCCCTTTTGGATGTATATGAAAAGCTTACGGCCGAAGGCGTGGATTTTAGGATAACGATGTCGCTCACGCCGCCTTTGTGCGCCATGATGTCCGACGAGCTTTTGATAAGCAGATTCAGACATTATTTAAATCAGAGGATTGAACTTTCGGAAAAAGAACTCAACCGTACGGCCAATACGGAATTTTACCACGTGGCGTTGATGTACAATCAGAAATTCAAGCGCTACCGCGAGCTTTTTGAAGATTATTATCACGGCCAAATTTTACAGGGCTTTAAAAAATTCCAGGATATGGGCAAGCTGGAAATAATTACCTGCTGCGCCACGCACGGCTATTTGCCTTTGCAGGTGCACAGGGAAAGCGTCCGCGCGCAAATTAAAATAGCGGCGGAAGATTACAGAAGAAGATTTGACAGAAACCCGCGCGGCATTTGGCTGGCGGAATGCGCCTATAATCCGGGCGACGATATCTTCCTTAAAGAGCAGGGCATAAGATTCTTCTTTATGGAATCGCACGGCATAATGCACGGCACGCCCAGGCCGAAATACGGCATATACGCGCCCGTATACACGCCTAACGGCGTGGCGGCGTTCTCCAGAGATATGGAATCGGCCCAGCAGGTATGGAGCGCGGAAAGCGGATATCCCGGCGACCCACGTTACAGAGAATTCTACCGAGATTTGGGATACGATTTGGATTACGACTATATCAAACCGTATCTTCACTCCGACGGCGTAAGACGCAATATCGGTATGAAGTATCACAAAATTACCGGTAAAGTTTCTTTAAATCAGAAGCAGCCGTATTATCCAAATGACGCTAAAGAAGTGGCGGCGACTCACGCGGGCAATTTCATGTTTAACCGCCAGAAACAGCTGGAATATCTCGCCTCGGTAATTACCGATAGGAAACCTTTGATAGTTTCCATGTACGACGCCGAACTTTACGGCCATTGGTGGTATGAGGGTATAGATTTCCTCTATTTCCTTTTCAAGAAAATCCACTACGACCAGAAAGACATAAAGCTTATAACTCCGCTTGAATATCTTGAAAAATATCCCGTCAATCAGGTTGTACAGCCTTCGATGTCGTCTTGGGGCGATAAGGGCTATCACGACGTATGGCTCAACAGCGGCAACGATTGGATATACAGGCATCTTATCAAGGCGGCAGAGCGTATGGTGGAATTGGCCAACAGATTCCCCAACGCCGAGGGCGTTTTGAGAAGGGCCTTAAATCAGGCGGCGCGCGAACTGGTGCTTATGCAGTCTTCCGATTGGGCTTTCCTTATGACTGTAGGCACTGCCAAGGAATATTCCACCAAACGCACTAAAGATCACGTAAAGCGCTTTATAGCCATTTACGATATGATTATGGGCAACCGCATAGACGAGGGTTTTATTTGGGATTTGGAACAGAAGGACAATATCTTTCCGAATATAGATTACAGAGTCTATTGCTCCGAGGAGGCGCAAGCCGTAGAACGGGGCAAAACCGTTTAAAGCGGCGTGTTTTTGTATTGCGAAACGGCGGGCGCATTAAAGCCCCGCCGTTTTTGCGGTTTATAGCTGTTTAGGGAGCAAGTATTTTCCCGTAATTTGGGCCAAACGGGTTTTGGGTTCAACGGTTCGTTTTTGTGGCTTTAGGGGTTATTTTTCAGCGGGGTAAAAGTAAATGTCCAAATTTCTGAATGTTATGCCCGCCGCTTCTATTTTAGCTTTAGTTATATCCCAATATTTTGTGTTTATCATTCTGGCTAATTCTTCTTTGGTAATTTTCAAAGCCAGGCATACTATATCCGAAGAATAATCTTTTTGCTTAGCGACTTTTGTGTTTGCTGTATCCCCTAGATAGGCCCCAAAAGATCTAAATGTTTGGCCGTTACAAATAAATTCGTAATTACATAATATTTTCTTTAACATATTAAGATTATTTTAATAAAAAAATAGTAGCGAGTATAGCGCGATATTGAATTTTCTAGCCCAAATCTATAATATCCCAATATTTTTGATACAAATCGATAAGGCGCTGTTTAAAGGGGGCGTTTTCCGGTTTTCGCAGCATAGGGTCATAGTTTATTAAAAAATCTCTGTCTTCCACGGCCCAGCGCAAGACGTCTTTATCTTTTATTATATCGCCCGCTTTAAATTCCAATTCGCCCGATTGGCGGGTGCCGAGTATTTCGCCGGGCCCTCTTAGTTCCAAATCCTTTTCCCCTATTTTAAAACCGTCGTTGGTTTGGCAAACGGCGTTTATCCTTTCGGAAGAAACGGAGGAAGTATTTTGAGTTACCAGTACGCAATAAGATTTGTCGCTTCCTCTTCCTACTCGCCCTCTTAATTGGTGAAGGCTCGCCAAACCAAAACGTTCCGCGTTTTGTATTACCATTATTGTGGCGTTTTTTATGTCGATACCTACTTCTATTACGGGCGTGGCTACCAAAATATCGGTTTTTTTGTTAAGGAAATCTTCCATTATTTTTTGTTTTTCCGCGCTTTTCATCGCGCCGTGTATCATGGCGACTTTATATTGCGGCATAAGGGTTTTTATTCTTTCGAATTCCTGCGTTGCCGCTTTAAGTTGGAGTTTATCGCTTTCGTCTATCAGCGGATAGACGATATAAGCCTGTCTTCCTTTAGAGACTTCTTCTCTTACCATATCAAACGCTTTGCTCTCGCTTAAATGGCTTGTAAGTATCGGCTGGCGGCCGGGCGGAAGCTGATCTATGGTGGAAACGTCCAAATCCCCGTAAAAAGCCAAGGCGAAAGTCCGGGGTATGGGGGTGGCCGTCATTGAAAGCATATCAATATCGCGCGCTTTAGCCCTGAGTTTGGCGCGTTGTTTTACGCCGAAACGGTGTTGCTCGTCTATCACTATAAGTTTTAAATCCTTGAATTTTACATTGTCTTCTATTAGGGAGTGCGTACCGATAATAATGTCCAAATCGCCTTGGGCAAGAGATTTTAGGATTTTATCCTTATCTCTTTTGGGGGTTTTGGAAGTCAACAGGTCTATTTTTACGCCCAAACCGTTAAGGTATCGCTTTAGGGTTATAAAGTGCTGAGTGGCCAAGATTTCCGTCGGGGCCATAAAGGCGCATTGATATTTGTTTTCCGCGACCAGAAGCATGGCGCAAAGCGCCACGACCGTTTTCCCGGAACCTACGTCGCCTTGTACCAGGCGGGTCATTGGGAACGGGTTTTGCATATCCGCGAAGATCTCGTTTATCACTCGCGACTGGGCTTTTGTAAAAGTATAATCCAAATTGTTCTTGAAAGGGGTAAGCAAAGTCCTTTTTATTTGATAGGAATGTTCCTTTTTTTGGCGTACGCTTTGGCGCTTCTTTATGGACCAAGCCATTGTCATCAGCAAAAATTCCTCATATACCATACGCCTTCTGGCGTTTTCCAGCTCCGCGAAAGATTTGGGGAAATGTATCGCGTATAGCGCTTGGCGAATATTTAGCAAATTTCGTTTTTGTATCAGCCGCTGAGGCAGGGCTTCCCCTTCCTCTGACAAATATTTGTTTAAAGCGTCAAAGACCGCCGCGCGGAAGAATTTATTGCTCAGCCCCTGCGTCAAGGCGTAAACGGGGATAATGGCGCCGGCGTTTATTTTGGCGTCGGGCGAGTTGACGGGATAATATTCCTCTACGGTTATTTTGTTGGAGAAGAAAGAATTTCTATCCTCTCTTTTGCCAATAATCCAAAGTTTAGCGTCGACTTTAAAATCCTTTCGCATTTGCATAAAAGGGTCAAAGCGGCGCATTTTCTTTTTAAACCAGACTGCCTCTATCACATTGCCTTTATCGTCGCGCATGAAGGCTTTAAATATAAGCAAAGCCCTAGTTGGGATAGTTTGCGCTTTTATGACAGTGTATATCCCCGCTACATTTTCCGTCCGTTTAAATTGAGATAATTTGGCATCGAGGCGTCTGTCTTGATAAGTTCTCGGGTAATAATGCAGCAAATCGCTTGCCGAGCTTAAATCAAGCTGGGCGAACAATTTCGCTTTTGCCGGGCCGATACCTTTCAGAGCTGTTATTGAAGGCATAATATATTATAGATTTTTCTTTTGTAATAAATGGGTATATCTGAAAAATGGGATAAAAGGCCCATGTTCTTTTGGGTCTAATTTCCCTGGCGGAAATGGAGAGTATTTATTAAAATTAAAATATCTTAAATACTGCGGATAAGCGAATGTTTAAAAAATTTTTATCTTTAGCATTGATATTCATTCTAGCCGGAGGAAGCGTTCTCCGCGCCGGCGGAGAGATGCCTTTGGAAGACATAAAGATGATGCTATACAAGTCTAAGGGTTACGCTAAGGATCGGGGGGATCTGCTTGCGATGTCGGTATTGGCGGGTATGGCGCACTATGATAAGATAATACGGGAATATATCGCTTTGGAAGCGGAAATAGCCGCGAAAGAAGCCCTTCTGGCCAATGAGCAAAACGCCCGCATACTAAAATCAGGCAAGAGTATGCTGATAGAGGTGGAAAAAGATTTTTCCATGAATTTCCCCGCGCTTGACAATCATTATAAACAGGAGAAGGCGAGAGTGTACGAACCCGCCTTGGAGGAAGTAAGGAAACACCGTTTGGCGTATTTTGAATATTATAGATCTGCGGAAATAAAATCCCAGTGGCAGGAGGCGGAAAAGAAATTCGCGGCGATAGAAAGGGAATTCCATAATTTGGAACGAAAATGGAATTCTGCCCGCAATATACTTTTGAAAACGAATGTTCCAGCGGAAGAAGCGGCTCTGAAAAAGGAAATAGCTGTTTTGAAAAGGAATTTGACGGCCAAGAGGGATATTTTTGCTAACGTGCAATATAAGGTTTTCAAAGAGGAATACAACTCTCTTATGACGAAATTAAGGGGAAAGGCGGGTTTATTTTTGCCGGATAAGCTGGATGGATTCGTTAAAACAATGGAGGCGGATTTGCTTCGATTTGAGCGGGCCGCGAGCGCAGAGGATATAGCTTTTGTCCGCCGCACTCTAAAGCAGTCCTTGGATAAATTTAGCGGGATGTCTGCGGGCGTTGGCAGCAGGGAGATTAAATTTTATAGGGAGAATTTGAACAGATTTTTCAAGAATTTATCCAAGCGTTTGAGTTTTAAATCTTCTATTCCGATGATAGTTGCGGGCGGGGTGGTGTTGTATATGCTTTCGGCGCAGAGTGCTCAGGCGGAGTCTTTCCTTTCCAACAAAAGGGTTTTAGTGCTTAGAGCTTTAGACTATTCTTACAGAGAAACGCCGGAGCTTATGCTGGCAAATACGATGGTTTTGCAAGATATGTACGGCGGCGAACTTGTGGCCGACGTCATCTGCGAGAATCAAGAATACATACCCCTTTTGACGAAACAATCCGAAGCGTTAAAAGCCATTAGCGAAAACGCTTACAAAGAATCCGCCATGATATCAGATATAGTGGTAAGTTCTTCGGATTTTAAACTGCCGACAAATTTTGATTTCGGTTTTTAGCCGCGCGGGTGCAGTTTGCGATGTTTTTCTTTTATATCCCTAACGTTTACGTGTGTATAGATTTGGGTGGTGTTAAGGCTTTCGTGTCCGAGCATTTCCTGCAGGCTTCTTAAATCCGCGCCGCCTTTTAGCAGGTGCGAGGCGAAAGTATGTCTGAACAGATGAGGGTATACCCGTCTTGTTATGCCGGCGGCTTTGGCTAAAGCGGCGATGTCTTTCCAAACGGAAATTCTGCTTATTTTCTTGCCGTTTTTGTTTAGGAAAAGTTCGCTGTCGGTATCTTTGCCCGCGAAGCGCGCTTGCCTTTGGGATAGATAGTCTTCCACCACTTTGCAGGCGTGCTCGTGGATTGGGACGAAGCGTTGTTTGCGTCCTTTGCCGAAGGCCAAAACCCAGCCTTCTTTGGTGTTTACGTTTTCGATATGAAGGTTTGTCAATTCCGATACGCGTATTCCGCTGGCGTAAAAGAGCGTTATTATGCATAAAGTACGCCATTGGGCGAAGTTCTCGGGGGTGAAAGCGAGTATTTTATGCACTTCTTCCACCGAAAGCTGCTGCGGAATTTTACGTATAAGCCTTGGCGAAAGGAGAAATCTTGTCGGGTCCTCTTTTATTATTCCCTCCACCATTAGGAATTTATAGAAGCTTTTGACCGCTTCAGTCTTTCTGAAAACGCTTGAGGGCGCCAAATTGGCCTCCGACTTCAAGTGGTAGATATAAGTATCCAACAATTCGGGAGAAGCGCTTGAGGGTTCAACGGCGTTAAGTTCGCAAAACTCCAAATATTGTTTTAAATCGCGCATATAGGCCGCGATGGTATTGGGGGAGAGCTGCCGCTCGAACGTTAGGTGGTTTTTAAATTCTTCTATCGGCATAAAAATATTCTATAAAATTTGTTTTTGTTTAAGAGTATCCCTGTTTTCGTTCTTGACAATCTGGGATTTAAACTCCTTTTTGATTGTTATGTTTTATCCGATGGTAAAACGTCTTTTTTCATAAAAAATAACCCCCGAATTAACGGGGGTTTAAATATTTATTTTTTCTTTTTGTCTTCTTTTTTCGGGATAGGCCCAACGCCTAAGTAAATTTCCTTTAGTTTCTCTTCTATTTGGGAAGCGACTTCGGGATTGTCCTTAAGGTATTGCCTGGCGTTTTCCGCGCCTTGGCCTAGCTTTTCGCCGTTATATATAAACCAGCTGCCGCTCTTTTCCACCACATTGCTTTCCACGCCCATGGAGATAAGGCAGGCTTCTCTGGAAATGCCTTCGCCGTGCAGCATGGTAAATTCGGCCTGTCTGTAAGGCGGGGCGACCTTGTTCTTTACAACTTTTACTCTTACTCTGGTGCCGATAATATGTTCGCCCGCTTTAAGGTTCTCGATTTTACGTACGTCCAAGCGGACGGAGGAGTAGAATTTAAGCGCCAGACCGCCAGGGGTAGTTTCGGGATTGCCGAACATAACGCCTATTTTCTGTCTTAGCTGATTGATGAAAATGATGCTTGTCTTGGTTTTTGCGAGCAAGCTGGTAAGTTTTCTTAAGGCCTGGCTCATCAATCTGGCTTGCAGACCGACGTGCGCGTCGCCCATATCGCCCTCGATTTCAGCTTTGGGGACAAGGGCCGCTACGGAGTCTATAATAATCAAATCCAAAGCGCCGGAGCGCACAAGTTTTTCCGCAATTTCCAAGGCTTGTTCGCCGCTGTCGGGTTGGGATATCAAGAGCTCGTCTATATTTACGCCTATCGCCGCGGCGTAGACGGGGTCAAGAGCGTGTTCCGCGTCTATAAAAGCGACGGTCCCGCCCGATTTCTGCGCTTGCGCGGCTATATGCAGGCTGAGCGTGGTTTTACCGCCCGCCTCCGGCCCGAAAATCTCTATAACTCTTCCGCGCGGTATTCCGCCTATACCCAACGCCAAATCCAAGGATAAAGCGCCGGTGGGAATGGCTTCCACTTTCTTTATGGTATTATCGCCCAATTTGCAGATTGCCTCTTTGCCGAAAGATTTCTCTATTTGGCTTAAAGCCAGCTGCAAGGCTTTGGCTTTGTCTAAATTAGCTTCGCTCATGTACTCCTCCTTAAATTCTAAAAATTCTAGTGTAGCGCCGCCGTTTGTTTGGGGGCGCGCGCTTTGGCCGCCTTAAAGGAAATTCTGTTCTTTTCCTTATCAAAGTCGGCCGTTATTTCCGTTTTTGGCGGATATTGGTTTTTCAAAATAAACTCCGCCAGCGGATCTTCCAACTCGCGCTGCAAAGTCCTGAGCAGAGGTCTGGCGCCGTACTTGGGGTCAAACCCGCTGTCCAGAAGATGCTGCTTTGCGTTTACCGTGAATTTTATCTTAAGCTGCTGTTCGGCCAATTTGGCTTGTATGTCGGCGAGGTTAAGCTCCAATATCTTAAGCATATGGTCTTTATTTAAAGGGTGGAAGACTATCAGCTCGTCTATTCTGTTGATAAATTCGGGATTGAAAGTCTTTTTTACCTCTTCCATAACATTTGTTTTTATCTCGCCGTATTGTTCTTCCTCCGACTCCTGGGGCGTAAAGCCCAGGCGGCTGCCTTTATTGGTTATCTCTCTTGCTCCGACGTTCGAGGTCATTATGATAACGGTATTTTTAAAGTTTACTTTATGGCCCAAATTATCGGTAAGCTGGCCTTCGTCCAACACTTGCAGAAGGATATTGTAAATATCTGGGTGCGCCTTTTCTATTTCATCTAATACTACGACGCTGTAAGGGCGTCTTCTTACCGCTTCGGTAAGCTGTCCGCCTTCTTCGTAGCCGACATATCCCGGCGGCGCGCCTATAAGCCTGGAAACGGCGAATTTTTCCATATATTCCGACATATCTATGCGTATCATCGCGTTTTCATCGCCAAATAAGAAAGTGGCCAAAGTCTTTGCCAACGCTGTTTTACCCACGCCCGTGGGGCCCAGGAACAGAAACCCGCCTATCGGGCGTTTGGGATTGCCAAGGCCGGTGCGGCTTCTTCTTATGGCTTGTGATA
The DNA here is from genome assembly GCA_944324675.1 of uncultured Elusimicrobiales bacterium. GTDB lineage: Bacteria > Elusimicrobiota > Elusimicrobia > Elusimicrobiales > Elusimicrobiaceae > Proelusimicrobium. The sequence continues at coordinate 186,711 of CALUXE010000002.1, forward strand.
TGGCTTTTACGCCTTCGTCTTGCCCGACGATACGTTCATGCAGATATTCTTCCATCTTCAAAATCTTGTCCGTTTCGCTCTGGGTAAGTTTGGTTACGGGTATGCCCGTCCATTTAGAGGCTACAACGGCGATGTCTTCTTCGGTGACGGCGGTTTTGTTTTCGGAACGTTTTTTGTCCCAATCGCCGCGCAGTTGCGAAAGCTCGTTTTTAAGTTTTTCTTCTTCTTCCTTTAAAGCTGCCGCCTGTTCGTATTCCTGTTTGTTTATGGCTTCTTCTTTTTGAGAAGCTAAGGCTTTTAATTGTTTTTCCTTTTCCTTAATTTCCGGCGGGAGCATGGCCGCTTTAAGGCGCGCTCTGGAGCCGGCCTCGTCTACAAGGTCTATGGCTTTGTCGGGCATGGCCCTGTCGGTTATGTATCTATCGGCGATGTTTGCGGCGGCTTCCAAGGCTTCCAGGGTAAAGATGACGTTATGGTGTTTTTCGTAATTGCTTTTGAGGCCTTTAAGTATTTCTATGGTTTCCTCAACGCTGTTGGGCTCGGCCGTTACGGGTTGGAAACGGCGTTCCAAGGCGGGGTCGGCCTCTACGTATTTTCTATATTCGTCGAAGGTAGTCGCCCCGATTACTTGCAGCTGGCCTCTGGCGAGGGCTGGTTTAAGCATATTGGAAGCGTCCATCGATCCTTCCGCCGCGCCCGCGCCCACTATGGTGTGGAACTCGTCTATAAATAGAATGATGTCGCCGGCTTTTTCCACTTCCTCTATAATGTCTTTAAGGCGCTGTTCAAATTCGCCGCGGTATTTTGTACCCGCGACTAAAGAACCCAAGTCCAAGGTTATCAGTCTTTTATTGTGTAGAATATCGGATATTTCTCCGCTTGCCATACGTTGGGCCAAACCCTCTACTATGGCCGTTTTGCCCACGCCCGGCTCCCCTATTAAAACGGGATTGTTTTTCGTTCTTCTGGCGAGTATTTGAGTAAGGCGCTCCATTTCGTCTTCTCGTCCGATGACCGGGTCCAGCTTGCCTTGCATGGCCAGTTCGGTCAAATCGCGGGAATGTTCGTCAAGGGTTGGCGTTTTGCTCTTTTGGCTAAAGTCCGGCTTGCCCTGCTGGAATTGACCATTGGTCCTCCCCTTGTCTTGAGGTGCAGAGTGTTCTTTGATCGCTTTTAATATTACCGCTTTTATTATCTCGCCGTTAAGGCCGAGATTTGCAAGTATTTTCGCCGCCACCCCTTCTTCCTCGGCGGTTATGCCCAGGAGGATGTGTTCGGTATTTATAAATTCACTGCCGGCGGCTTGGGCTTCCTCGGAGGCGTGTTCCAAAACTTTTTTGACTCTGGGAGTAAGGGGCGCTTCGGAGAGCATTACCAAATTGTCGCCTATTCCTACAAGCTGCTCTATTTCCATTTTTATTTTGGCGGGCGTGGCGCCCATGGCCGTCAGTATTTTGGCGGAAAATTCGCCCTCCGCATAAGCGAGGCCCAGCAACAAATGTTCGGTGCCTATATAGTCGTGATTAAATTTTTTTGCTTCTCCTTGTGCGATAAGCACCACTTTTTGCGCACCCGCGCTGAAACGTAAAGGCATATTACCCCTTCCGAAAAGATATTTCTTCTATTATATATAATTAAACGCTCTTTTTCCTTTTGTCGTCGGGCGGAAGGCTAGGCCCGGCAAAATGGCAAAAAGGGTGCAAAATTGATAAAATTAAAGAAATACAGCCTGCGGAGGATACAATGAAATACAAGGGAAAATTTATAGTTTTTGAAGGGCCGGACCGCTGCGGCAAATCCACCCAGGCCAATATGCTCAACAAATATCTCAGCGCGCGCGGTTTTGACGTTGTAATAACGCGCGAGCCCGGCGGCGACAATGTCTCCGAGGAGATCCGTAGAATTTTGCTCGATCCCACCAATACCGTCGGCCCGATGGCGGAACTGCTTTTGTATGAAGCCTCCCGCGCCCAGCATACCGAACAAAAGATTATTCCCGCGCTTGAGGCGGGGCAGGTGGTAATTTGCGAAAGGTATACGATGTCTTCCTGCGCCTATCAGGGATACGGCAGGGGGATAGATATGGATATAATAAACAAACTTAACGAAATCGCCACCAGAAACGTCAAACCGGATCTGACCTTGGTTTTTTTAATGTCGGACAAATACTTTACCGAGAGGGGGGAATATTTGTTCTCCGACAGGCTTGAACTGGAGGACGAAGCCTTCCGCCATAAAATGCGCCGCGGTTATAAAGAACTTGCCGCCAAAACGGAAAACGCCGTGATAATCAACGCCGACAGGCCGATAGCGGAAATAGAACAAGAGGTCCTTAAGGAAATCAAGCGCCATAACATTTTGGAAGGGAGCAAGGACGCTTAATGAGTTTTAGAAAAATTTCGGGCCAAGATAAAGCGCTTGAAACACTTAAAGGCTTTATAGCTTCCAAGCGGATACCGGGCGCGATGATATTTTACGGCCCCGCTGGCGTGGGCAAGGCGACCGCCGCTTTGGAATTTGCCAAAACGCTCAACTGTCTTGACGGATATTGCGCCGCAAAAGGCGACAACTGTTCGCTGTGTTCCAACTGCAAGCATATAGAGGCGGGAACCCACCCCGACGTTATTTTTGCCGATTTCGCGTATCAGGCGATGCTGAAGAAGGAAGAGCCAGAAAAACAGCAGAGTATAAAAGTGGATACCGTTCGCGCGCTTACGGCCGCCTCCCAGCAGAAGGCGGTTGCGGGCAAATGGAAGGTTTTTATAATAGACAGCGCGGAAACTATGCAGACGGAAGCGGCAAACGCTTTGCTTAAATTTATAGAAGAACCGCCGGAAAATACGGTGTGGATATTGATTTCCTCAAAGAAAGAGGCTATGTTGAATACGATAAAATCGCGCTGCCAGGCGATAGCGTTTTCCCCGTTGGGGGAAGACGTCCTGATAAATATATTAAAGGATAATTTCGTCGAAGAAAATCTCGCTCGGCGCGCTGTAAAATATGCGCAGGGCTCGGGCGTAAACGCGTTTCGCGCGGCCGAGATTTTGGGCGAAATATCCGCCCTGCCCGGCGGCGCGGCTTTCCCGACGGCTTTCGCGTTAAATTTGCCCAGAACTTTGGCGCAAAGCCGCGCGCAGGTATCCTTCACGTTGGATATGCTTGCGGTTGCGGCGCATGAAAACTGGATAAAAAGCGGCGGGGACAAACAGGGGCAGGAACTTAAAAATTTGCTTTCAAAATTGGTATTCTATAAGAAAGCGATAGCGCGCAATGTTTCGCCCTCGATGGTGGCGGAAGCCGCTTTGATAAGCGCGCTTGATTTGGGCATAAGCCTTAAAGATTGAAGATTTTATATATTAAGGAGTCTTTATATGACAAAGAAGTTTTACGTAACAACACCCATATACTATTTGAATTCGGCGCCGCATATCGGCCACGCCTACACCACCTTGGCCGCCGATATTTTGGCCAGATACAAAAAATCGAAAGGGGAAGACGTTTATTTCCTCACGGGCACGGACGAACACGGAGCCAATATTGAAAAAGCCGCCAACAATGCCGGGATTACCCCTCAAAAATGGGTGGATAATATGGCTGAAAAATTCATTGATTTGTGGAAAGTGCTGAATATAAGCTATGACGATTTTATCCGCACCACGCAAAAACGCCACGAACTTACCGTACAGGAAATATTTGAAATCCTGCTTAAAAAAGGCGATATATATAAGGGTAAATACAGCGGGAAATATTGCCTCTCCTGCGAGGCTTATATAGACGAAAGCGAACTTGTCGACGGCAAATGCCCAATCCACAAAAAGGAGCCGCAGCTCATTGAGGAAGAAACTTATTTCTTTAAACTATCGGCATATCAGGAGCCTTTGCTGAAATTTTACGAGCAGAACAAAGATTTCCTAAGCCCGCATTTCCGCGCGGCGGAAATAGTGAACTTCGTCAAAAACGGCCTTAGGGATTTATCCGTTACCAGAACGAAAGTCAAATGGGGCATACCCGTAAAGTCCGATCCGGCCCACACGATATACGTTTGGTTTGACGCTTTAATCAACTATATATCGGCCGTGGGATACGGCAAGGTTTTGGGGATAAAGGAATTGGCCGATTATAAATGCGATTTTGAACAATATTGGCCCGCCGATACGCACCTTATCGGGAAGGAAATTTTCCGCTTTCACGCGGTTATTTGGCCTGCCGTGTTGATGGCGTTGGGGCTGCCCTTGCCCAAGAAAGTTTTCGCGCACGGCTGGTGGACGGTGGAAGGGGAAAAGATGTCAAAATCTTTGGGCAATTTCATAGATCCGCGCGACATCACCAACAAATACGGCGTAGATCCGCTTAGATATTTCATATTTAGGGAAGTGCCTTTTGGAGGCGACGGCGATTTTAGCATGGAGGCTTTCAAAAAGCGATTTAACGCGGATTTGGCCAATGATTTGGGCAATCTTCTTTCGCGTACGCTTAATATGGCGGCGAAGAATTTAAAGGAAATTCCGCAAGACTGCGCCGTAAGCGGCAGTATGCTGGAAAGGTGTTCGGCCGCCGATAAGGAGTACGACGTCCATATGAATAACTTGGAATTTGACAAAGCCTTGGATACGGCTTGGCTTATAATCGGCGGAATGAATAAATATATCGATGAAACGAAGCCTTGGTCTTTGGCAAAGAGCGAACCGGAAAAAGCCAATGCCATATTGCTTGAGCTTGTTTTCGCCTTAAGATACGTCTGCAAATGGATAAGCCCTTTTATGCCGCAGACGGCAGAAGAAATGGCAAGACGCTTAAAAGCCGGCGCAATAGAAAAGTATCCGCCGCTGTTCCCCAGGATAGAGGCTTAAGAGATGGAACTTATTGGGCAGATAATAGACATTTTTCTGCATTTGGACGTTCATTTAAACGCCTTGGCCGCATATATGGGAGTATGGCTTTACGTACTGCTTTTCGCGGTGGTGTTTTGCGAGACGGGCCTTGTGGTAACGCCGTTTTTGCCGGGCGATTCGCTTATCTTCGCGGTAGGCGCTTTGGCGAGTGTGGAAGGCTCGGTGATAGAGCTGCCTTACGCGATAATTATTTTAGTTATAGCGGCGATATTGGGCGACGGCGTCAACTTTGAGATAGGCAAATATATCGGGCCCAAGATATTCAGCAAAGATACGGGTTTTTGGCTTAACAAAAAGCATTTGATTTCCGCGCATAACTTCTACGAAAAATACGGCGGCAAGACTATTATTCTCGCACGCTTTATCCCGATTATAAGGACTTTCGCGCCGTTTGTGGCGGGTATAGGCAAAATGACGTATTTGCACTTTGCCGTTTATAACGTAATTGGCGCGGTAATATGGGTTTTGCTGTTTGCTTTAAGCGGATATTATTTCGCGGCTACGCCGCTGGTGCAAAATCATTTCCATTATGTGATAGTGGCGATTATAATCATATCTGTAATGCCTGCGGTTTATGAGTTTATAAAAGCCAAAATGGACGCCAAAAAACAAAATAAGTAGAGTTTCTCTTTAAAGAACAGGCGGCATAGCTTTATGCTTATGCCGCCTGTTCGTTTTATGGGGTTAAATGTTTTTGCGGAAGGATAATAAAAATCTTACTCTAGGGCAAATCGTTTGTATAATATTCTGTTTTATTTGGGCGCGGCCCTTTTAGAGTTTTATCGGCAGTTTTCCTTTTGCCTCTTTATTGCCCAAAATAATTTCCGCCGTGGCGCGCGCGCTCGGTTTATTTACGCCGTATATCGCTATTACGTTTTTGGCCTGCGGATAGAATTTGATGTCGTAAGGGCTCATAAGAGATAGGAAAATGATATCCTTATCTTCTTTTAGCAACTGTTCAATGGCTCTTTTTTGGCTGGGTATAGGTTTGTCGGCCCATTGAAGGCTGCCCAATATGACCAAATCGGCGTTGCTCATACATTTTTTTGCTCTTCTGATGTCGATTTCTTTCGGGCGCAGATGCGCGTTATAATGTTCCACTTCCCAGCCTTTTTCCAAAAACGGCGCGTTTATTATCGGCAGCTGATCGGCGAAACGGGAGGGCGAAAAGAATACGGAACATAATTTGGGTTTATATTTTTCCTTAGTTTCGGCGGTTTTTGTCGCCGTTTGCGTAAGCTTAGCCCGCCCTGAAGCTTCCCCGGCAAGATTTTTACTATAGGGCAATACGCCCGGCTGCGCGCGGACTACCGTTACCGCTTCTTCCGCTATTTTGCCGGCGTAAATATCGAAGGCTTTTATTGAGTCGAAAACGTCGCCGTGATAGGCGTCTTTGTCAAAGAGTCCGAGTTTGACCTTCAAATCGAAAATCTTTTTGGCGGCTTCGTTTATTCTTTCTTCCGGGATTTCCTCCCCGATTTTCTGCATCAGCTGTTTATGGGTAAGCTTTGGGTCTCTTTTACTGGTAAGTATCATATCCACGCCCGCGTTTAACGCCTTGGAGGCGGCTTCTATTAAACTGCTGCCTTTCGTAGCGCCGGCCATATCCAGGCTGTCAGATATTACGAGCCCTTTAAATTTCAATTCGTCTTTCAGCAGGCCGTTAAGAATTTTTGGGGAGAAAGTGGCGGGTGTTTGCGGGTCTATAAAATCGTAGACTATATGCGCCGTCATTATCCCCATAACGCCGTTGTCAATGGCTTGCTTAAATGGGGGAATATGGGTTTGGTAAAATTCTTCTCTTGTCATATTAAGGCGCGGCAAATCTAGATGGGAATCCGTCACGGTTTCGCCGTGGCCGGGGAAATGTTTCGCCACCGCCATAATCCCGCCCTTTTGTAGCCCGTCTATAAGAGCGCTGCCCATATCGCCCACTACTTTGGTGTCGGAGCCAAACGAGCGCACCCCTATAATCGGGTTGGCGGGGTTGATGTTTACGTCTACGACGGGCGCGAAATTAATATGTACGCCCACATTTTTAAGTTCGCTTGCCACTATATAGAACAATGTTGCGGTATCTTCCGTATTCTGCGACGCGGCGAGCATCATATTAGTCGGCAGGTACGGAAATCCCAAAGTTACCGGAGTGTATACCGTTCCGCCCTCGTAGTCTATGGAAATGAGCAGAGGTATTTTATGAGGGCTTTTTTCTGCCCAGCTTTGCAATTTGTCGACAAGCTTCTTTGTTTGGGGGAGAGAATAATTCCCCCACTGTATCAGCACCCCGCCGACAAGCCCCTTTTGTATGGCGTCTTTGTATTTGTCGGCATTGTCGATATCCGTGGCGATGACTATCGTCTGGGCAAGTTTTTCCTGCAGGGATAAAGCGTCAAACAGGGTTTGCGGTTCGTTAGGGATTTCAAGATTGGCCGCCTTGACGGATAAATTTCCTTTTGCCGGTTGGTTTTGCGCTTCCACTTTTATAGCTTTGGGTTTTTGCGCGGATGAGTCGGCTTTATCGGCATCTTGCGCGCTAAGCGAAGCGGCGAAAAGGAGGGCCAAAAACAGGCTCGGCCATTTCATTTTTCTTCCTCTTTTAAAGTTATTACGGTCAGTTCGTTGAAGGTTCCCAATCTGAAAGGAGGCCCCCAATAGAAAGTGCCGGAACTTACGTACAGATTTGTTTTGTCCTTAACATAAAGGCCGTTTATATTAGGGAATTTTAACGCAGTAAGATATTTGAAAGGCCAAATTTGTCCGTTATGGGTATGCCCGCTTAGCATTAACCCGATTTTATTGTTTGCGGCTTCTTCCAAATACAAGGGCGTGTGGGAAAGCAAAATATTGTAATTATTGTTAAAGACGGTGCCGTTTCTTATGATTTGCTCGAAATAGTGCGGCTTTATGCCCGAAGCTGAAATGTCGTTTACCCCCACTATATTTATTTCACCGACATGGGCGGTTTTGTTTTGAAGGGGAATAATGCCCGCGGCTCTGTACAAGTCCATATTGGCGTTGACGCCGCTGTAATATTCATGATTGCCGGGTACGCCGTATTTGCCCAGTTTGGCTTTCATGTTTTTGACATTCTCTACGAAAAGGGGCGCGTATTGCCCCGCGTATTCAAAGATATCTCCGGTAAAGAATATGAAATCGGGCTCCAATTCATTTACTTGTTTGGCGAGTTTGGCCGCCCGCGCGGGAGTTACCGTCGCGCCGAAATGAGTGTCAGAAACTTGAACTATTTTTATACCGTCTGTGCCGGGCACGTCGGTAGTTACGGTAATATTGACGACAGCGGGCTGTTTGAAAGCGTTATAAGCGCCTCTTGCTATTAGGATAAAGGCGATTATCATCACAAATATTCCCAGAGGGGTTTTAATTGGGTGGCCCGCCAATTTAAAAAGCAGCTGCAGGGCCATAGCCGCCATTACCGTTATAAAATATAAAAACAATATCCCCAGCAGAATATGACCGCATGCTTGCAGAGCGTAAGAAACATCATTGTGAACTTGATGGGGGATTATGAACGCGGCCAGCAAAAGCAACGTTAAGCATGCGGGCGCTATTTTAGCCGCGAGATTAAAAGAGAGAAACGAAGTGTTAAGGCAAGTCCAAGCTATGCTTACATAGCTCATCAAGAGTACGGTTATAAGCAAAAATATCAAAAACATAAAATTTACACCTTGGAAACGAAAATTCCTTTCTTTTTATTTTTTGTGACATTGTCAAAAGAAAATAATTTTCCGTTCATCGCGACATATACCCCGTTGGGCAGCGATTGGGCGAAAGCCATGGCGGTAGCCAAATTGAAGATTCCATCCGACGTGCCGAATTTGTAAGGGATCATCGCGCCGGTAAGAACTATGGTTTTATCTTTCACCTTAGCGCCCAAATATTGCGCCGTTTGCTCCATGGTATCCGTACCGTGGGTTATCACTATATTGTTTTCTTTAGCCTTTTTACAGGCTTTGGCGATTTCGGCCCTGTCTTTATCGTTCATAAAAAGACTGTCTTTAAGCATAAGCTGGGTTATCGCCACGGGCAGGCGGCAGCGCCCCATTTTAAGAACTTCTTTCAGGTGTGTTCTTGTAAAAAAGAGCTCCCCTGTAAGTTCATTATATTCTTTATCGAAAGTGCCTCCGGTGGCTATAATCCTTACTGACATTAAAATCTCCTTTATACGGCATATGATATAAAAGTCCCTTAATAAATAAGTATAATATATTTATAGAATAGACAAGAGGTTTTTATCATATGACTATAAGAGTAAGATTTGCCCCCTCGCCGACCGGACACCTTCACATCGGCGGATTGAGGACGGCGCTTTTCAACTATCTTTTCGCTAAAAAAGAAGGCGGCGCTTTCATTTTAAGGATAGAGGACACCGACGAAGAAAGATCCACGCGGGAATCCGTTGACGCGATATACCAAGGTTTGATGTGGGCGGGCCTGACTTGGGACGAAGGCCCAATGCCCGACGGCAGCGTCAAAGGCAATTTTCCTCCGTATTATCAGGCTCAGCGCGCGGATATGGGGATATACAAAAAATATATAGACCAACTTTTGGCGGAAGGCAAAGCGTATAAATGCTACTGTACGCCCGAGGAACTTGAGGAGATGCGCCAAAAAGCGCATGCCGAACATCGCCCGCCCCGCTATCCCGGCAAGTGCCGCAATCTTACCAAAGAACAGCAGGCCGAGCTTGAGGCCCAGGGCCGCAAGTACGTAATACGTTTTAAAATGCCGACTGAGGGCGAAACGGTGTTTAACGATTTAATCCGAGGGGAAGTGCGCTTTGCCAATAGGGATTTGTATGACTTGGTAATCCAAAAGACAAGCGGATATCCCACGTATAACTTCGCGTGCGTTGTAGACGACCATCTTATGGAAATGACGCACATCATCCGCGGCGATGACCATATTTCCAACACGCCCGCCCAAATACAGATGTACAGGGCTTTGGGGTGGAAGGAACCTATCTTCGCGCATCTTTCGATGATACACGGCCCCGACGGCACGAAACTTTCCAAACGCCACGGCGACACCAGCGTAATAGAATACAAACGCCAAGGCTTTTTGCCGGAGGCCATGATAAATTACTTGGCGCTTTTGGGTTGGAGTACGCCCGATTCGCAGCAGCTTTTCGCGCCGGGAGAACTGGAAGAGAAATTTGACATTAAGGGCTGCCAAAAAAGCCCGGCCGTATTTGATACGGTAAAACTGATGTGGATGAACGGCGATTATATAAGACAACTTAGCTCTAAGGAACTCTTAAACAGGGCAAAACCGTTTATAGAGGAAGCGGGCATAGCCAAAGGCGTAGACGAAGGAAGGCTTGAGCAAATAGTTGCATTGGAGCAGGAAAAGTATAAAACCTTGCGGGAAATACCTGATTTGATAAGCTTCTTTTTTACGGCGGAAGTCAAATTTGACGAGGCGGCGGTAAACAAAGTTTTTAAGACCGAAACCGCGAAGAAAGCTCTTGAATTAATGATAGACAAATACGGCGCTTTGCAGGACTTCACGGAACAAACGTTGGAGCAGACCGCCAGAACCGCCGCCAAAGAAGCCGGTTTGAAGGCGGGGCAAATATTTCATCCCGTTAGAGTATCGGTATCGGGGAGAACCAACGGCCCTACCTTATTTAAAATGCTTGAATATATGGGCAAAGATATGGTATTAAAGAGAATGAGGGCAGCTTTGCGATATTGCTAGATAGAATAAAGGGGCGAGGATGAAATATTGGTATCTAAAGGGTGCGGACGTAGTGGGGCCGCTTCCCGTGGGGGAGATAGTAAACGACGCGGAGTTTTCGGCCGATACTTTTGTCTGTCCGGAACACGAAAGCGAAAACAGCGAGGCTTGGAAACCGGCAGAGCAGTATATGCGGGACTTCGGGTATTTTCTGGATCCTTCACACTATGCCAAACCGTCGGAAGAATCCGCCGAGCCAAAAGAGCGGAACGAAGAAGAAAGAGGGAATGATTCCGAAGGATCTTTAATATCCGAACGGTTTTCCGAAACGACGGCAGAAAACTTCTCTTCGACCGCTCCTTCGGTAAAAGAATCTAACCGATATAATGAAGGGCTTCCCGAGGTTAAGCCGATATTTTCAAAAGGGGAAGCCGTTTTGCCGGACGGGGAAAATCCTCTCTTGGAGCCCAAGCCGATAACAGAAGAGTTGCCGCATATTCCCGCCGAGCCGGAAAAAGCGCCGACCGAATATAATGTCTATACCGAACGCGTGAATCCCAACGATTTGCCGGCGCAGAGCGATTTCCCCGCGGAGGAAACAATACACGCTCGCTCGCCTCTTAACGCGGCGATGGACGACAATTTGCTAGACGAAATCCCCGCCTCGGCGGTTTTGGGCGGCAAAGACGAGAAAATAGAGCAAGCTTTGAAAGAACCTTCCCTCGAAGCAAAAGAGAAAGAGGCCGAGTTGCTTTTCAACGAGGAAGAAACTCTTATAAAGGAAGAATCTTCCTCCCCCAAGGGTATTCTTAAAGGCAAACCGGGCGGGGAACATATTGCGTCTTCCGATTCGCTAAAGCCGAATCCAAACGAAATTAAGGAAGAACAGGCTAAAGATGGCCCGATTAAAGGAAATAAAGACGCCGTACTTCCTGACGAACAAGAAAGGGGAAGCGCTGGCGATTCTTTGGAGACTTTTACCTCTACCGAGCCGGCGCTACATATAGAGCCTGACAGCGAAAAGTCTTTTAGAAGTAAAAATATATCTGGCGAGCCTATAACGCAAGACGATGAAATCGGCGAGGATAAGCAAGAAGATCAAAAACCTTACGATGAGGATTCTCGCGCCGGCGACATTCTTTCCATAGACGATGAGAAGGAATACGGACAAAGCCATTCTCCCAATCACGGGGTTATCGCGGAAAAGCACGAAGCCGACGCGGGGTTATTGTCCGTTCAGGACTCGGTAAACAGCCAATTTGTAAAACCGGCGCCTACGACCAGCGGCAAGATAATAAGTTCCGCAGACGGCAGAGCGCGCGGAACAAAGAATAAACGAAACGATCTGATATATATTATGGTAATGTCCATGGTCGTTTTGGTGATAGTTGCTTTAATGATGATGTTTACTTCCGAGCAAAATAAGGGCGACTCAAACACTCAGACTGCTGAGGCGAACGCGGGCGCCTTGGATATGGAAGGCCAGATATCCCGCTCCGTGATACAGGGTATAGACGAAGGCTTGGCTTCGCCCGAAGCTCCGTTTGCGTCGTCTTCGATAGCCAACGGCAATTTGACGCAAAGCAACGGAAGCGTACAAGACACGAGTCAAGATATGGCTCGCCATTGTGAAAATTTGGTTAGGAATTACAAACTTTCGGACGGCACTACGATAGACGAGCGATTTGGTAAGATATACGGCCGGGACTATCAAACGAGATGGAGCAGCAATTTGCTGCACGGCAATACTTACGTGGTGGAATTTTTCGCTTCCAAGGTAAGATCCGAACCGATAAGATATATGTTTTCGGTAAACGCTAACAGCGGGGATATCGGCGGCATGAATAATGCGGCGGTGGATTTGGTAGGTAAATAATAATTTATAGGAGCAAATATGGGTAATGGAACCGGTAAAGATTTATTGACTTTAGACGTATTATTTCAACTGATGAAGAACAAGAACGCGTCGGATTTGCATTTGACGGTGGGCGTTCCGCCCATTTTGCGCATAGACGGAAAATTGTTTCAAACTCCGTATGAGGTGTTAACTTCCGAGCGGATACAAAATTTGATATACGCTGTGATGAGCGAAGACCAAAAGGGCCGTTTTGAATCCGCCAACGAACTGGATTTCGCCATTTCTTTAAAGAATTTCGGCAGAATGAGGGTTAACCTATACAGACAGCGCGGGAGCGTCGGCGTGGCTATAAGGGCTATTCCCTTTGAGTTTAAAACCTTTAGGGAGCTCGGCTTGCCGGCGGCGGTAGACTCTTTGGTTCATCTGACAAAAGGTTTGGTGTTGGTGACGGGTCCTACCGGCTCGGGCAAATCGACGACTTTAGCGAGCATCATAAACTTTATCAACGAGCATTACGGGTACCACATAATGACGGTGGAGGACCCGATAGAATTTATCCACGAGCATAAAAGGAGTATTATCAACCAGCGGGAAGTAGGGCAAGACACAAAGGATTTCGCCACGGCTTTGAGGTATGTGTTAAGGCAGGATCCGGACGTTATTTTAATAGGCGAGATGCGCGACCTTGAAACTACCCAGCAGGCCTTAAACGCTGCGGAAACGGGACACTTGGTATTCGGAACTCTGCACACCAGCGACGCTATGCAGACGATAAACCGCATATTGGATATGTTCCCGGCCAATCAGCAGGACCAAGCAAGGACGCAGCTTTCTTTTGTATTGGAAGGCATTATCTCTCAGCAGTTGCTGCAAAGAGCTGACGGCAAAGGCCGCATATTAGCGCCGGAAGTTTTATTGGCTACACCGGCGGCGCGCGCCATTATCAGGGACAAGAAAGTTGAGCAGCTTGTTCATGTTATGCAAACCAATCAAAAGCAGGGCATGCAGACCATGAATCAATCTTTGGGCGATCTGTATTTGGCCAATAAAATCACTTACCAGGAAGCAGTATTCCATTCAAACGACGTCAACGATTTAAAGACATATCTTGAGCAGAAAATGAGGCGCTGACGCCAAAGTTTTAGAAAATAACTATCCCCTTGAAGGGGATAGTTATTTTTTTATTATGTTAGAATATATAAAAATCAAAAAGCGGAGGGCTGTATGCGGGAGGCAAATTTCTACGAGGAGCTTTTGGACGATAATAAACCTGCGGAAGTGCTGGAGGATTTGATTTCTTATAAAGGGCGCGGCGCGAGGATATATTATTTAATGGCGGAGGCTCGGCGTATGCTTGGCCATTTTGAGGAAGCTATAGTATTGTATTCCAAGGCCGATTCTTACAATAAAGTTCCCGCCAAGGCGACTGCGGAAGACGGGGAAGATTTTTTGTTGTTTAAGCTGGATATAGCTTTGGCCATGTCGAGATGTTACAGAACTTTGGGTATAGCGCAGACGGCGTATGACGTAGCGTCGCAGGCGTTTGACATAGCCAAGAAACAGCAATTTTTGGATTACGCTATGACTGCTTTGCAGGAGATGGGAATGTCTTTAAGGGCGTTGGGGCGCTTGGACGAGGCCGCCCAGTTATTAAAAGAAGTTTTAAGCTACTATGAAAGCGAAAAGGACCTTGCGGGAATATCTTTTATATATTGGGCTTTGGGCGGGATGTGCCGTTTGAAAGGTGAGTTTAAGGGAGGAATAGAATATTTTAAACATTCAATAAAGCTTGCCAAACGCGCTAAGGATAAAATGTCTGAGGCATACGGCTATTGCGGCCTTGCGGGCATCAGCAGAATAGCGGGCGACATCAAAGGGTGTGTGGACAATTATAAAAAGGCCGAAGCGATATTTAAAAACAGCGAGGACATATTCGGCAAAGCCTACACAAACTGCGGAATGGCCAACGGGCTTAGGCAGCTTGGCGCTTATGACGAGGCTTTAAAACGCTATAAACGCGCCGATGCCTTATACACCAGTATAAACGATACGGTGGATTTGGGGTTTGTAAAATGGGGCAAGGCCGATGTGCTGAAAAGGAAGAATAAACTTAAAGAGGCTCTGGCGGAACTTAAAGCGGCAAAGGAGCTTTTCGCTTCTTCCGATGAGATCCGAGGGCAGCTTCTTACGGAGTTCTCTTTGGCGCAGCTTATCTATGCTTTGGGCGATGCCAAGACGGCGGAAAGTATTTACGACGCCGCTTTAAAGCGCTGCAAAAAAGAAGGCTTATACACCTATATGGAAAGTTATACTTGATATTTTAATCTGCCTAATAAAAAAGCCCCGATATAAATCGGGGCTTTTTAAATGGTTTGTTTTTTATTTATAGGCTTCTTCCATTTCCGCTTTGAATTTTAGGAAGGTTCCTTCTTTAATCGCGCTTCTTACCTGTTCCATCATTCTGGTAAGAAAGCGTATATTGTGAATTGAAAGCAGTCTGTGGCTGGTAAGTTCGCCGGCTCTGAACAAATGCGACAGATATGCCCTGGAATAATTTTTGCAGACGAAGCAATCGCATTTATCGTCAAGCGGGCTGTCCTGCGTTCGGTAGACGAGGTTCTTGATATTCACCTTGCCGCCGCTGGTCATTACCTGTCCGTTTCTGGCGACTCTGGTCGGCCAAACGCAGTCAAACATATCTACGCCTTGTCCTATGCAGTCCAAAATTTCCTGCGGGGTGCCAAGCCCCATAAGATAGCGCGGCTTGCCATCGGGCAAATGCGGGACGGTATGGCGCAGGGCGAGGTTCATTTCTTCCCTAGTTTCGCCTACGGAAAGCCCGCCTATGCAAAAGCCGTGCACCGGCAAAGCGGCCATATCTTTTGCGGCTTCTTCCCGGAGTTCGGGGTAAATGGCGCCCTGTATTATCCCAAACAAAATTGAGTGCGGGACATTAAAAGAGCCGTCCTCGTTTCTTGTTATGTTTTGCGGCACCATGGAATGGTATTTGGCCGCCGCGCGCCTGGCCCAGCGTTTGGTAATTTCAAGCGCTCTTTTGGCTTCGTTTTCTTTGGCGGTGGCGGGGATAAGGACGTCAAGGCAAGTCCAGATATCGGATCCGATTTTGCTTTCCGCCTCTATCACATTTTCCGGCGAAAAGAAATGTTTGCTGCCGTCGTGGTGGGATTTGAACCATACGCCTTCTTCGGTTATTTTCCTTAAATGCGAAAGGCTGTGCACCTGAAACCCGCCCGAATCGGTGAGTATGCTTGAGTTCCAACGCATAAATTTATGCAGGCCGCCCATCTTTTCCAACAGGTCGGTGCCCGGCCTAAGGTAGAGATGATAAGTGTTTGAAAGTATGCATTGCGCTTTTACATGGTGCAAGTCCTCTTCCGTTAAAGCTTTGACGCAGGCCTGGGTGGCCACAGGCATAAATACGGGCGTCTGCACAAGGCCGTGTCTGGTATAAAGGCGCGCCGTTCTGGCTTTTGAGGAGCCGTCCCGCGCGTCTACGGTAAAAGGCGAGGTTATTTTAATTTCTTTAAGTTCGCTCATAATATCAGCATTGAATCTCCGAAAGAATAAAAACGGTATTTAAGTTCCACCGCCTGGCTATAGGCTTTATAGATAAAATCCTCGGTGGCGAAAGCCGACACCATGCATAAAGGCGTGGAATCGGGGAAATGGAAATTGGTTATCAAAGCGTCAACGGCTTTAAATTTATAGCCTTGATAGATAAACAAATCCGTCCACTTGCCGCCGGGCGCGACTAAGCCTTTATCGTCGGCGAAGCTTTCTATAGTGCGGGTGCTGGTTGTGCCGACTGAAAAGAGCCTGCCTCCGTTTCGTTTGGTTTTATTGATTATATCGGCCGTTTCTTTAGGCATTACGGCAAACTCGGCCAGCATAGTATGGTCCTCAGGCTCGGTGCGAAGCGGTTTGAATGTGCCCCAGCCCACATGCAAAGTAACATAAGCGATATTTACGCCTTTTTGTTTAAGCGCATCAAGCAGCTGCGGCGTAAAGTGAAAGCCCGCCGTCGGCGCGGCTATGGAGCCTTCATTATGCGCGTATACAGTTTGGTAACGCTGTTTGTCGCTCCCTATCGAAAGGGGCATGCCGGCGTGCTTGCGCGCCTTTTCTATATAAGGGGGAAGAGGCATAAGGCCGTATTCGCGGCAATAGGGCATAATGTCTTCTTTGTTGAATTTTATTATGGCCTCGCCGTTTTCGGTATTGGATATTACCTCGCCCCGCAAATCGTGGCCGAAGTTTAATTTTGTACCCGGTTTGTATTGCCTTAACAAAACAGCCCAGGAATATTTGTCTTGCAGCTGCCTGACGAGCAATACTTCCATTTTGCCGCCCGTTTCCTTATGGGCGAACAGTTTCGCGGGAAATACTTTTGAATCGTTTATCACAATGGTATCGCCCGCGTTTACGAACTGAGGCAAATCCCTGAATATTTGATGTTTTATCTCGCCCGTTTTTCTGTTTAACACCATCAGCCTGCTGGAATCGCGCGGGTCGGCGGGGTTTTTCGCTATTAAGTCGTCAACATTAAATTTTTTAAATCTTTCAAACGCCATATTAAATCCTTGTTATTTTGGAAGATGGGTAATATCTGTCCAAAATATCCTTGTAATCTTTGCCGGCTTCGGCCATGCCTTTGGCGCCGTCTTGGCACATTCCGCCGCCGTGTCCGTAGCCTTTGCCGGTAAAAGTGCGGCCTTTGATTTTAGTCAGGAAACAGCTTTTCATTTTAGTGGAGCCTACCGCCACCCTAAAGCTGTTGCAGTTTACTTCCTTTTTGGTTTTGCTTGTCCTTATGGTCAGAGTTTTTGCTCTGCCGGAAGATTCTTTCTTGGCTACGGATACGCTCTTGAAGGTGCCGGGTATTTTGTTTTGTTTTAGGAAATTGTTTATCGCGCTTAAACTTATCGTCGCCTGCCAATTTGCGCTTTTGCTGTTTTTGCAGTATCCGCATTTTGCGCCGCTTAAAGGTTTTATCGTGTCTTTAAGCCAGGGCATTGGGTCGGTATGGCCGCCGCAGTTGGCGTGATAATAGGTATAGAACGGTTTGCCTTTGTAAGTCAGCGTTTCGCCTTTGGTTTGATTTACCGCTTTCTCTACGCTTTCATATACTTTTACGGAACCTTTATACATTTGGCTTCGCACATCGGAGTAAAGGTCGAAGTCCTGCGTTTTTTTATCTTCTATGCTTTTTAGGGTATAAGTTCTGGCGGCTACGGCCTGCGCTTTTAGGGCTTCAAGAGGCCAGGATGCGCTCATCTCGTAGGGCAGAACGCCGAGCAGATAATTTTCCAAATCGGTTTGTTCTATTATGTTCACGCCCGATTTCGCGGGTTGTATAAGCAGTTTGCCGTTGTATTTATTGCCGCCGAGCGTAAAACTTTCTTTTGGGGAAGTCAAAGCCAGAAGCAGGCCTTTTGAGGACTTTACGCTGCCCGCCTTGACGCCTTTTTTATCGCCCGATACGGTAAACTCGCCGCCTTTTTTTACCAAATATTTTTTGCCGCTTGCCAAATCCGTTATTTTAAAAGAGGCGGAGGCCTCCACCGACAGCGAAGGTTTGTTTTCCGCTATCAATATTTTGACCTCTTTAGCGCACAGCGTTTGAAGCGGAAAAAGAGCGAACGCCGATAATATAAAAAGGCGGAATATGTATTTCATCAGAAAAGTCCGTTGGGGTTTTTGCGGCCCAAATGGTCGTATGCCTTTTGCGTGGCGACGCGCCCCCTGGGCGTGCGGGTAATAAAGCCCGCTTTTATCAGGTAGGGCTCGATGGCGTCGGTCAGGGTGTCGGTTTCCTGCGATACGGCTATGGCAAGGTTTTCCATACCCACTGGCCCGCCGCCGAATTTCTCTATCAAGGCGCCGAGCAGTTTTTTGTCTACGCTGTCCAGGCCTTCTTTGTCTATGTCCAAAGCTTCCATGGCCATAACGGCGATCTCCTCGGTAATGACGCCCTCGCCTTTAACTTGCGCGAAGTCGCGCGCCCTTCTTAACAGGCGGTTGGCTATACGGGGCGTACCGCGCGAGCGGCGCGCTATTTCCGTAAGGCCCGGCCTGTCGGCCTCTATTTTAAGCAGTCTTGCCGAGCGTTCCAAAATGTCGGTAATTTCCTTAATTTCGTAAAAACCCAAATTGAACACTATGCCGAAGCGGTCCCTAAGCGGGCCGGTCAAAAGGCCAGAACGCGTCGTCGCGCCGACCAAAGTAAACTTCGGAACCGCCAGTTTAAGCGTGGTGGAGCCCGCCCCTTTGCCCGTATTTATAAAGAAAGTAAAATCTTCCATAGCGGGGTAGAGGGCTTCTTCCACCGCGGGGTTTAGGCGGTGTATTTCGTCTATAAAAAGGATATCGCCTTCGTTCAGTTCCGTAGTGAGCATGGCGGCCAAATCTCCCGGTCGCGCCAAAACGGGGCCCGATGTGCTTTTTATGTTTACGCCCATCTCCTTGGCTAAAATATTGGACAAAGTGGTTTTGCCCAAGCCCGGCGGCGAATAGAAAAGACAATGGTCCAGAGCTTCGCCCCTGGCTTTGGCGGCGGATATAAAAATTTCCAAATTCTCTTTAAGTTTATCCTGCCCGACAAATTCCGCCAAGGTCGCGGGCCTTAGGGCGTGCTCCAGAGAGGAGTTCTTTTCCTCCACGGTAGCTTCCACATTTAAATATTCGTTATGAGCCGTCATTTGCGAAGTATCCTCAAAGCCGATTTAATATTTTCTTCCATATTATTGGAGAGCCCGCCCTCATTGTGCAGTTTTTCTATCGCGCGTCTGGCCTCCGCCATACTATATCCCAGCGCGCTGAGGGCCGCCAAAAGCTCCGACATATAAGGCGTATCCAGAGTTTTTATTTTCGTTTCGCCCTGTACGGTGAAGGTGTCCATTTTCCCTTTCAAAGCGTCTATTATTTTCTGCGCCGTCTTGGCCGTAAAGCCGAATATGCCCGTAAGTATTTTGGCGTCTTGGTTTATTATCGCCCTATGGAAATCGGGCAGGCTTCTTAGCGCTTTGCTTAAAAATTCCAAAGCCTTTTTGGGGCCGGTATTGGGTATGCTTTCTTTAAAGAGCAAGAACAGGGTTTGATCCTCTTTGTTTAAAAAACCGTATAAGCTGGTCCCGTCGTAAGGGGAAAGCGATTCCGTTATGTATAGGGAAGCTTCCCGCCCTTCTTCCAAAGAGCTCAGCGAGGCCTGCGGCATATTGACTTCATAGCCCACTCCGCCCGCCAAGACTATCGCGGAATTTTCCCTTAGTTCAAACACTTCTCCCTTTAAGAAAGCTATCATATTTACATTTTACTTTATTTTGCCTTTAGTAAAAAGCTACGGCGCGATATATCTAAATTTTGTTTTGTCTGTTCGGATTTTAAAAAACGGGAAGATGCCTAAGCGGCAAAACCGCAAAAGAAGCGGGCGATGTCTTATTGTTTCTTTTGTTTATTTGGCGAGTTTCTTTTTAAAAGAGTTTAACTGTTCTTTCTTTGCCTGTTTTATTTTTTCCAGGAATTTTTGCTGTTGCTTTATTTGAATCATTAAAGGGGCGCATTTGATATGGCAAAGCGCGATGGCGGCGGCGTCGGCGACGTCGTCGGGCGAGAGCTGTTTCTGCAATTTAAGCGTCAGCTGGACCATGCGCTGCATCTGTTTTTTATCGGCTGCGCCGCTGCCGCTTATGGTAAGTTTAACCCGTTTTGGCGGATAGGCGGAAATGGCTAACCCGGCCTGATGCAAAGCCAGCATAATTACGCCGCGGGTTTGTATGGTGTGAGACATCGTCAAAGCTCTTTTAAGGAAGAACATTTCCTCCATGGCGGCTTGGTCTGGTTTGAACTCTTGCGCCACTTTTTTTATTTCTTCATAGATTTCGCAAAGCCTTTGGGGCAGGGGGGTGTCCGCCGCGGTGTGGATAAGCCCGCAGGCCACTAAAGCGGGACCGGCCGCTCCGTTGTCTTGCACAACGGCCCAGCCGGTCCTGTCCAAACCGGGGTCTATGCCCAATGTTCTATTTGTCAAGCTGGGCTAAGATATCATCGGCGATATTGTAGTTGGAATAAACATTTTTGGTATCGTCGTGATCGTCCAAGGCTTCAATCATGCGTTCTATTTTTGAAGCCGTTTCCAAGTCGGTAATGGAAACCTCGTTGGAAGGTATCATCGTCAGTTCGGCCGATTCCAATTTTAAGCCTTTGGCCTCAAGTGCGGTTTTGACGGCGTCCAAATCTTCCATCGCGGTGATGACTTCAAAGCCGTCCGCTTCGGTTTTAATGTCTTCCGCGCCGGCTTCCAGGGCGATATTCATAAGTTCTTCTTCCGTGGTGGCGTCCTTGTCTATCAGAATCAAACCTTTTTTGGCGAACATATAAGATACGCATCCGCTGGTGCCGATGCTTCCGCCTTTATCGGAGAAAATTTTCCTTATTTCGGAGAAAGTCCTGTTCTTGTTATCGGTCGTACATTCCACTATAACCGCTGCCGAGCCCGGCCCGTAGCCTTCGTAAGTGATTTCTTCGTATACGGTTCCGGGGAGCTGGCCCGTACCTTTCATAATAGCTCTTTTGACGTTATCTGCAGGCATATTGGCGGCTTTGGCGTCGTCGACGGCCTTTCTAAGCCTGGCATTGCTTCCCAAATCCGCTCCGCCGATTTTGGCGGCTATGGTAATTTCGCGGATAAGTTTGGTGAAGACCTTGCCTTTTTTGGCGTCTACCAATGCCTTTTTGTGTTTGATACCTGCCCAGTGTGAATGTCCACCCATAAAAATACTCCTCTTTAGAAAAGTTTATAAGCTAATTCTAGCAAATTTGGCGCGGCAAAATAAACGGCGGCCTATTTTATTTCCTTAAATGGTAAAATATGGCGATGCCCCGTTAGCTCAATTGGATAGAGTACCGGTCTTCGGAACCGAGGGTGTGGGTTCAAGTCCCGCACGGGGCATATCTGATTTTAGGGTCGGGAAGGTATTTATGAAATCTATTAAAGGCGAGGGCAGCGTAAACTGCCCCAACGGATGCGAAGCGTTTGACGCCGAGTATTGGACGCTGGTGCGCGGCGATAAAGACGTCGAACTTAAAGAATCTCTGCTCGGCGGGGAGCTTAATTTGGTGTCCTGCCCCACCTGCGGGGAGATGTTCTACCACGACAGGGATATAGTCTACTTTGATCCTCCAAAAGAACTTTTGGTTTTCGTGTCGCCTAAGGCGGAAAAAGACAAGTTTGACGAGGTCAAAAAGAAAATGCAGAAGGACTTTGAATTTCTGCGCAAAAACCTTTCCGAAATGAACATAAGCTACAGTCCTTTTTATCTTGCCGGTTTGGAAGAGCTTAAAGCCCTGTTGGATTATGACGAGCATTGCGCCTGCCAGAGCGAGGTTATAGCGGCTGTTGCGGCTCAAAAAGGTTTCAAGCTGGCGGCATTGGCGCCTTCGCATGCGAGGGTGAAGGGGTACCCTTTATATATTCCCGTAGCGCGGGATAAATACGACGCCGAAAACGTCAAGGAAGCGGCCCAGGCGGTCTTGGCTGAGAACCCCGCTCTGACTTTATTGGCGGCTCTGCTTAAGGATTTGCGGGAGGGCAAAGAGCTTCCGCCCAAAATATGAAGAAGGAATATAGACTTATTCTCGCGGAAATCGGGCAAGAAGCTTTGCGCGTCGGCGTAAGGGCTTGGGCCGTGGGCGGTTTCGCGCGGGATAGGTTTATAGGGAAAGATACCAAAGATATAGATATTTGCGTAGAGGGCGATATCCGCGCCCTTATAGATTTTTGCGTCAAAAAGTACGGGGCGCAGGCTATATATTTTAAGTCTTTCGGCACGGCGCGTGTAGATTTGGCCTGCGGGCTAAAACTGGATTTTGTGCGTTGCCGCGCGGAAGTCTACGCTAAGCCAGCCGCTTTACCGCAGGTAAGTCCGAGCGATTTAAAAGAAGATTTAATGCGCCGCGATTTTACCTGCAACGCTTTGGCGCTGAGCATAATGCCCGGAGAGTTCTTTAAGGAATATGATTTGTTTAACTCCCGCGAGGCCATATCCAAAGGCTATATAGAAATACTGCACGATAAAAGTTTTTTGGACGATCCCACCCGCCTGTTCCGAGCGGTAAGGTTTGCGGCGCGGTTTGGCTGGCCTTTGGGGAAAAATACCGAAAAACTGTTTAAGAAAGCGGTGCGGGAAAAACGGGTGAGTTTATTGTCCCGCCAAAGAATAGTGAACGAATTCGTCAAAATGCTGCGGGAAAAGGACTCTTATAAGACATTGATATTGGCCGATAAATACGGCCTTTTGGATTTCGTTTTTAAAAATTTAAAGTACAATGCCAAGCTGGATATTTTTAAGAGCGTTGAGGAAAAACTCGCTTGGCTTTCTCTTATGCAGGGCGAAAGGGGGGCAGATTTCGCTGCTTCTCTTTTGCTTCCTAAGGAAACTACGGCGCTTTGTTTTGAGGTCCTCAAATGGCGGGAAGAGAAATCCGCCCCCGCCAAAGCTTTGAGTAAAAAAGCCGTTAAAATTATCAAACTTTACAAACCAGCCGTAGAGCCTTTTAAATTGCGCCCGCTTTTACTCAAGGCCGGGGAGGCCGTACAACTCGGTTTCAAAGGCGCGGCGCTAGGCGCGGCGCTTAAAAAGCTGGCCAAAGCGCAATACCGGGGCGAAATTAAAAATAAAAAGGCCGCCGTTTCTTTCTTGAAATCCCTCAAATAGCCCTTTCCCCGCATAGCCGGGGGCTTGCGCTTGGCGGATTCCTGTATACCATTCACGCGAGTGATAAACAATATCCGCTCCAAAATTAGTAGAATAATCCTATATGGATTTTATTTTATATTTGCCCGTACTGATATTTTCCGTAATAGCGCATGAATTCGCCCACGGCTACGCCGCTTATAAATGCGGCGACGATACCGCCTATCTTTTGGGAAGGCTTAATTTCAATCCGCTAAAGCATATAGATATGGTAGGCACGATAATAGTGCCTTTGGCGCTGTTTATGATAAACGCGCCTATGTTCGGCTGGGCTAAACCGGTGCCCGTCAATTACTTTAGGCTTAGGGGCGGGCGCAAGGATATGGCTAAGGTCGCTTTGGCGGGGCCGCTGACGAATATCGCTCTGATGCTGGCCGCCGCGCTGTTGTTTAAGGTCGTGGCCGCGGCCGCGCCTTTTTCCGCCATAGCGCTTAAACTTTTGCTTTATACGGTAATAATCAATATGGTTTTGGCCATATTTAACTTGATACCCGTTCCGCCTTTGGACGGCAGCAAAATAGTATCGTATTTTATGCCGCCGCATACGGCCGCGCGCTATTTAAGCTGGGAGCGTTACGGCTTTATCATATTGGCGGTTTTGATTTTTACCGGCGTGTTCAGCAAAGTCATTACGCCTGTTTTTAATATTCTTTTGACTTTAATACTGAGTTTTATCGGAGTTCCTTATGGATTATACTAAAGATAAGATTGTTGTTTCCGGAATGAGGCCCACCGGCAGACTGCATTTGGGCAATTATTTCGGCGCTTTGAGAAATTTTGTTGATTTGCAAAATAAATATAAATGCTATTTCTTCGTGGCGGATTTGCACGCTTTGACCACCGCCGCGGAAAACACCGACGACCTGGCGGCCAACAGCGAGCAAATGGTAATAGACTGGCTGGCTGCGGGCGTAGACCCCGAGAAATGCGCGGTATTTATACAGTCGCATGTCCCGCAAATAAGCGAATTGACAACTCTTTTGGGTATGATAACTCCACTGGGCTGGCTGTTGAGAAACCCTACCTATAAGGAACAGCTTAACGAGCTTTTCCGCAAGAAATACGCGGGGCAGGAAGATAAAGTGGCGGCGGAGAAAATGGCAATGCTGAGCGAGGCTGAGCTTTCGGAGATGTCCTCTTTCGGATTTTTGGGCTATCCCGTACTTATGGCAACGGATATACTTATCCATAAGGCAGCGTATGTACCCGTCGGGCAAGACCAAACCGCGCATATGGAAATAGCGCGCGACATCGCAAGGCGCTTTAACGATATCTATTCCACCAATATTCTTGTTGAACCCAAACCCTTGTTTACTTCCGTGCCGAAAGTGCCGGGCTTGGACGGGCGGAAAATGTCCAAATCCTACGGCAATACGATAGATTTGGGCGAGGAGCCCGCCGCGGTGCGCAAGAAAGTTATGTCTATGTTTACCGATCCTAACAAGCAAAGAGCCAATGATCCGGCCAATCCGGAAGGATGTACGGTATACGCTTTCCATAAGATTTACAATCCCGACTATCAAAAGCGCTGCGAAGAATGCAAAGCCGGAGCTTTGGGCTGCGTGGCTTGCAAGAAACATTTATTTGAGCTTATGGAGAAGGAAATAACGGAATTTAACAAACGCCGAGCCTTCTACGAAAGCGATAAGGCTTTGTTAAACAAAATTTTGGAGCGCGGCGCTCAGCAGGCGCGCGAGAGCGCGGAGGCGACTTTAAAAGAAGTCAAGAAAGTGATGAAGCTGTTATGACAAACGAAAGTATCAGGATACACTTGGACGTATTTGAAGGCCCGATGGACCTTCTTTTACATCTTATCAAGAAAGACAATTTGGATATTTACGATATAAACATATCGGAGATAACCTCTCAGTATCTTGAGTATCTTGATATTATGAAACAGCTTAATTTGGAACTCGCGGGCGAGTTTTTGGTAATGGCCAGCACGCTTATGCAAATAAAGGCGCGGCAGCTTTTGCCTTCGCAGGTGCCTACTTCCGAGGAAGACGGGCCCGACCCTGCCAAAGAACTTATAGAAAAGATAGTGGAATACCAAAAGTTCAAGCGGGCGGCGGGGTATTTGCAGGATAATTTTGAAAAATATAAAGACAATTTTTATAAAAGCGCGCCGGTGTTTGACGGAAACGAACGAGTGCTGAATATACAGCTTTTTGATTTGCTGGCGGCCGTAAGGCGCGCCTTTGAGAATTTGGAAAGCCGCGAAAACGCCGACCTTTTGAAGATAGAGGAATTCCCTATAGACAAGAAAATAGAGAAAGTCTTGTATCTGTTGGAAAGGAAACCTTGGATATTGGTGGACGAAGTTTTTCTGGGCGAGACAAAAAAACGCGGCGTAATAACCTGCTTTATGGCGGTTTTGGAACTTTTAAAAATAGGAAAGATATTGGCTCGGCAAGATGGGGAAGGCTTGGAAATACGGTTGTATATGAATCCCGATAAAAAAGACGCGGATTACCATAAACTTATGGAAAAGGAAGAGCAAACCGTAAACGGGCAAGGAGCGCGGTAGCGTAATGGAAGAGAAAAGCAATATTGCCGCTGAGGGCAAAGAAGAAATATTCAGCACGGAAGACTATAAAAGGATAGTGGAAAATCTGCTTTTTATAACGGACCGTCCTTTAAGCGCGGCTAAAATTTCGCAAGTGGCGCAGATAAACAATATCCAGCTGACGAAAGATATAGTAAACACTTTGGCGCAGGAATATGTTCAAAGCGGCCGCGCTATACAGATAGTGGAGCTCGGGGGCGGCTTTCAGATGTCCACCAAGCCCGAATACGGGCGGTGGGTGCGCGCTTTATTTAACGAGAAAAGCTCCGACAAGCTTTCGCCCGCGGCTTTGGAAACCTTGGCCATAATCGCCTACAAACAGCCCGTTACCAGAGCGGAAATAGAGGCGATAAGAGGCGTGGATATCGTCGCCCCGTTGGAAAAAATTATGGAGCGCGGCTTGGTTCGCGTGGTCGGGCGCAAGGACGCGCCCGGCAAACCGATGGTCTACGGCACTACGGACGAATTTTTAAGACTGTTTGGACTAAACCATATTTCGCAGCTGCCCGAACTTAAGACTTTTGAAAGCAAAGGCCCCAAAGAAATACAGAGCGATTTGCCTTTCGGCCCGAGTCTGCCGCAGGTTAAGGATAATATCCTTCCTCTTGAAGACGACGGCGATATCTATACCAGAAACGCCCAAGACGATTTGACGGGAGGCGCTACGCCAGGCCTGCCGGATAGCGGAGAAAGGAATGAACAAGCCCCTTTGCCGCCTAAAGACGAAAACACGCAGGGCAAAGCGCCTGGAGACGAGCCTGCGCTAAAGCCGCAAGAGCGAGCCGAGGCGCCCGTCCCCGCATCAAGCGAGCAAAGCGTATCTGACGGGCGGGAAGAAGAAGTTTTGCCCGACGAGGCCTATAAGCGGGAAAGCGGGCTTGAAGAAGATATGCTGAAAGAAGGATTTGAAGAATTAAAATAGAAGCCTATAAATGAGGAGAAGTTTATGAATATAGTTTTAGCCGCTAGCGAAGCGTTCCCTTTTTGTAAAACGGGCGGGCTGGCAGATGTGGTGGGCGCGCTTACGCAGGATTTTTCCAGAATCAGAGGCGCCAAAGTATTATTGTTCCTGCCCCGCTACAGAAATATCAACAACGCTTCATCTTTAAGAACGGTGCCGGGCGTATTTTACATACCCGTAGGCGCGCGTTTGGAAACGGCGCGCATATCATATTTGAAATGGGGCAACGCCTTAGTGTTCTTTATTGAATCAAACAAATATTTTGACAGGCCGGAGCTGTATTTTACCAAGCACGGCGATTATGCCGATAATGACGAAAGATTTATATTCTTCTCCCGCGCGGTGCTGGAGGCGTGCAAATTTATAGGTTTCAGGCCCGATATCATTCACGCGCACGATTGGCAGGGGGGGCTTTTGCCGGCTTATCTTAAGACGGTTTACAAGACCGACGCCTTCTTTACCCGCACGCGCTGTATGTTCACCATACACAATATAGCGTATCAAGGTTATTTCGGGCGGAACAGTTTTGTCAAAGCGGGTTTCTTTGAGCCTGATTTCACGCCTGATAAGTTTGAGTATTGGGGCGGCATAAGCTATCTAAAGACTGGAATAGTGTTTGCCGATAAGGTCAATACGGTAAGCCCTACTTACGCGCAAGAACTTTTAAGAGGGCAAAACAGTTTCGGCTTGGAAGGCGTCTTAAGGCATAAAGGCGCGGACTTTTTAGGCATAATCAACGGTATAGACGGCGAAGTGTGGGACCCTCAAACCGATACTATGATAACCATGGGCTATGACGACGAAAGCTTAAAAGGCAAAGCCGTTTGCAAGGCGGATCTGCAAGGCCTTTGCGGCTTGCCGCAAAACCCGGATATCCCGCTGTGCGTTATGGTAAGCCGTCTGGCCTATCAAAAAGGGGTGGACCTCCTGCCCGATTTGATAAGGGCGATGGAAGGGAAAATGCAATTTGTAATTGAGGGAAAGGGCGAAGCCAAAGCCGAGTATATTTTAAGGGAATTGGCCGCGCGTTATCCTTCCTCCTTCGCTTTTAAAGCGGTGGTTGACGAGGTCTTGGCGCATAAAATATACGCGGGCGGGGATATGTTCCTGATGCCCTCCAGGTTTGAACCCTGCGGGCTAAGCCAAATGATTGCGATGCGCTATGGCACCTTGCCGGTGGTTTCCAAGCTAGGAGGGCTTGCCGATACGGTAAAAGGCTATGAGGGCGATATGACGGCGGAATTAAAGACGGGCTTTTTTATAGACGAACTGAGCGTAAACGGCTTGATAAACGCTTTAAACACCGCTTTAAGCGTGTATGCCAAAAGGAAAGTGTGGAAAGCCATGCTGGCCAATGCCATGGCGGAGGATTTCTCTTGGGAGAATTCCTCAAGGCAATATATTAAATGCTTTAATGAGATACTTAAAAGGAGATTTTAAATGCGGAAAATATTCTCTCTGCTTATAGCTTTATTTTTGTTTTCGACCGTTTTTGCGCAAAGCAAAAAAAACGTGATTTTTGTGGTGGCGGACGGCGGGGGGCCAGCTGCGATGGGGCTTTTGTTGCAATACGCGCGTTATGCTCAGAACTCGCCTTATGCCGACAGGGCCTCAAATATGGAGAAATTATTTTCCGCCTCCAATCTGGGCATAGTGTTAAACGCCACCAAGGAAACCGTTGTTACCGATTCTGCCGCGGCGGGAACGCATATGGCGAAAGGTACGCTTACGTATCCGGAATATTTGGGCATGGGCGCGGACGGACAAATCGCCGAAAGTTTGCTGAAAAAGGCTAAAAGCCTCGGTATGGCGACGGGCCTGGTTACCGACGTTTATTTAAGCGACGCCACCCCCGCCGCTTACGCAGCCGGCGTTGACAGCCGCCGGAAATATGAGGAAATTTCGCTTTCGCTTCTTAACAGCGGGGCGGATGTTCTTTTGGGCGGCGGGCTGGACTATTTTATTTCCGAACAGGATTTGAAAGACGACAGATATGCTGGTATTCTTAAGAAGGTGCCCTACCGCAAAGATCTTTCGCCCGCTTTGCAAAACGGTCTGCTCCAGAAACTGATAACAAGCGGTTATCCTTTGGTATTTGACAAAAAAGGACTTAAAAAAGCTAAGAATAAGAAGTTGATAGGTCTATTTGGCGCCGGCGCTTTGCAATACAGTATAAACCCCGCGGAATACGCGCCCGATTTAAAGGAAATGACTGAAAAGGCGATAGAAATACTTTCCAAAAATGACAAAGGCTTTTTCCTGATGGTGGAAGCGGGGGCGTTGGATTGGATGCTGCACGATAATGATCAAGGCGCTGCTCTGGCCGAGCTTTTGGAATTGGACGAAACTTTGGGCTATATAAAACAATGGGCGGACGACAATCCCGATACAATGGTAATAGTGACGGCGGATCACGACACGGGCGGATTTGGATTTCAGTACAGGAAAGTGAAGGGGGAAGAACTTACCTTAAAGCAAGAGCAAGGTTATCCGTTATACGACAAGAAGGATTATTCGGCCAAAAGCAATTTGGACATAATAGCCAAACAAACGAAAATGCAGCGCGATATGCGCGCTGAGTTTGAAGCTTTAGGCGAAAAACGCCAAACCCCTAAGGCGATACAGGATTATCTTAAGGCGAATATGGGATATGAGCTGCCTTTGGACGTAATAGAGGAAAAAGGCGATTTTGAGGATAGTTTAAAAGAAGTCAACAAGCGATTGGGCGTAGTATGGAGTACGGGCAATCATACGGGCAGCCCGCTTTTCGTGAGTTTTTACGGCGCGGGCGTTCCTGATAAACCGGGAGTATTGCATAATACCGACATTAACAAGATAATAGAAGGGTTTTTATATGACGGAAAATAAAGCGGTTTTCAGCGGGCAAAGCAGGATAATGTTCATATTGCTGGCTTTGGCGCTTTTGGCGCAGGGCGCATTGTTTATGAGGAGCCAGGCTTACGATTCGTTTGATATGTTGATGAGCGATTTTAAAATAGCCGTGGTCTTGAACAATGCCAGCTCGGCGGAAACGGAAGAGTTTACCAAGACTTTAAATTCCATGCCGGGGGTTAAGGACGTCCGATATCTTAACGCGAAAGAGGCTTTGGCTTTGCCGGGCGCTTTGCCGGAGCAAAACGGCTTTGAAGTCTTTTTGCCCAAGGAGGATTTTTTACCGGCGTTTTTTGAGATAAAGACGGACCAGTCCGTAATGATGAACCCGGAAGTTTGGGTGAATGAGAACTTTTCCTCAATGGCTCAGGACGCCCAAGCCTATTATAAGGAAAGCCAAGCTCAGGCGGCGGTATATTTGGGCGGGATAGTCAAGTATATTAATATAGTATTGGGCCTTAGCGTGTTTTTCTTTTTGACGTTTTGTTTTTTCGTGGAAGCTTACTATACAAGGATAACCTCCCTATCCGCGCGCTTTGGCGGGGTAATATGCGGTTTTTTAAGTTATGCTTTCACCTTGGCTCTTAGCTATATATTGGCCTCCCCTTTAAAACTGGCGGGCGAGCGGGGGTTTATTTGGGATATTTGGGGGCAGGCGGGCTGCTTGGTGCTGACGCTGATGCTCGGTTGGACTTTGGCTAAATGGAAAAAGTTCTAGTATTCTTTTTGGCTTTGTTTATGCTTATGGCCGCGCCGTTGAACGCCGCGTCCAAGGAGGAGCTTGCCTCCATAGAGCGTCAAGCCAAGGAAAAGGAAGCGCAGCTAAAGAAGTATAAAGCGCGCGAGGCGGCATTGTCAAAAGAACTAAAAGCTCTTACGCAAAAGCAAAAACAGACCGAGCAGCTGGCCGTAAAAATCAGCAGCGATATAGAGGGCATGCAGACCAAAAGCAGTTTAATGCGCCAGCACAGGGAAGTGGTGCAAAGCAATTTGCCGCTGTGGCAGAACATAATGAAGCAGGAGTTTTCCAACTACGCCATTGAAAGAATATTGGGTGAGAAATATTACAATTCTTCCGAGCTTACCCGCGCTTTGGCGCTTTCCTCCACTTTAAAGACGCACGCCGTTTTTATGCAAAAACTTTCCGATGAGATAGAAAATACGCAAAAGGAAATAGAAGGGTATAAAGAAAAGCAGGAAAGTTTGTTGGCGCGCCGAGACAAACTGGAAGAAGAAAAAAGCGCGATACAGGGCAACTATATTAAGAAAAAAGAAGATTTGCAGCAGGCTCATGCTTTGTATGAGAAAGCCAGCAAAGATTTGAAGGAGTTAAAAGCCTCGGCGGCTCAGCTTCAGAAGATACTTAAAGAGGCCGAGGCGCGGCGCAAAGCCGAACAGAAGAGAACCGGGCAGAAACAGACGGGCGCGAAGTTAAACATAGGGCGAAACTCTCTTCCGTGGCCGGTAAGTGGTAAAATAATAAGTAAGTTCGGCAAGGAATATCAAGCCCAGTTAAAAACTTGGATATTCCGCGACGGCATAAAGATAGCCGCCAATAAAGGCGCGCCGATAGTGAGCGTGGCTGAAGGCAGCGTGATATTCGCGGGCGAGTTCCGCTCCTACGGCAATGTGGTGATAGTCGATCACGGCGGCGGGTTCTTTACGATATACGGCTTTTTGAGCGAAATCCGCGCCAGATTGGGCCAGCAGGTAAACAAAGGCCAGATAATAGGGCTTTGCGGGACGGATACCCAAGGTTCGGCGATGGGCAGCGGGCAGAGCGCCTTGTATTTTGAAATACGATCGGGCACTTCAGCCTCGGATCCGGAACTTTGGCTTGAAAAGAAATAAAAGGAAAAATTTATGAAAAAGAAAATCAATATATACGTAATTTTTATGATAGCCGCTTTTTTTATGGGGACGATGTTCCCGTTTGCCTATTCGGGCGTAGATACGGGTTTGGACCAGCTTAAGATACTGGTAGACGTCATGGGCAAGATACAGGATAATTACGTGGAAGAAAAGCAGCCCAAAGATTTGGTGATAGGCGCTTTGTACGGCATGGCCTCGCAGCTTGACGAATTTTCGGAATACATCAGCGTGGAAGACATGAAAGCCATGCGCGAGGATACGAAAGGCGAATTCGGCGGCGTGGGAATGCGTCTTAATTCCGCAAAAGAGGGCGAGCTTGCGGTAATTACGCCTTTGCCGGGCAGCCCCGCCTATAAAGCGGGGGTGGAGCCGGGTGACAAAGTTATAAAAATAGACGGCAGGCTTGTGTCGGAGATGAAAAATGATGAGGCCGTCGCCGCGTTGAGGGGGGAAGTAGGCACCAAAGTTAAGGTGGAGATTGAGCGCAAGGACGAAAAAAACGGCAAAGTCGTAACAAAGAGATTTACTTTAAAAAGGGATAAAATCGTGCCCGAAGTGGTATTTTCCAAAATGTTGGGCGGCGATATCGGCTATATTTACGTTGCCGATTTCTCCGGGCATACTATAGAAGGTTTTGAAAAGGCCATGGAAAAGCTGCAAAAGGAAGGCATGAAAGCTTTGATAGTCGATTTGCGCTTTAATCCAGGCGGTCTTTTGGACAGCGCTGTTAATATGAGCAAACTGTTTATCGGGGAAAATAAGCTTATCGTATACACCAAAGGAAGAAAGGAAGAGTTTTTTAAAGAGTATAAGAGCAACGCTCAAGCGAAATATCCGGATATACCGATGGTATTGCTGGTAAACGAAGGTTCGGCTTCCGGCAGCGAGATTGTGGCCGGTGCGCTTCAAGATCATAAGAGGGCCTTGCTTATAGGGGCGCGTACTTTCGGCAAGGGAAGCGTACAGCAGGTTATCAATCTTCCCGACACTTCCGGCTTAAGAATAACTGTAGCCAAGTACTACACTCCCCTTGGACGCATGATACATAAAGATTTTAAAGCCAAGAACGCTAAAGAGACGGGCGGAATAGTACCGGATATAATAGTAGATTTTGACTTGGCTAAAGCGCGCGCCGCAACTTTTTACACGACTAATTTAATCTATTCCCCTTCCAAGAAGACCGTTAAGCCGGAAAAAGAAACCGCGGAAGACCCGGTATTGGAAAGAGCGGTGGAAATCTTAAAAGCACGTGACGTGCTCGGCAATTTAAATGCTGCGGCGCAAAACGGGAAATAGCGTAAGGCGGCCTAAAGGTGAAAGATACTTATATCCTTGGCATAGAAAGCACCTGCGACGAAACTTCTTCAGCTCTTCTTAAGAACGGGCGGGAAGTCGTGAGCAATGTCATATACACGCAGATAGATATCCACAAGAAGTATGCGGGCGTAGTGCCGGAACTTGCAAGCCGCGCGCACGCCGCCAAGATAGCGGGCGTAATTAAAGCGGCGCTGGGCGATACCATACCAGATTATATAGCTTTTGCCAACGGACCCGGTTTGCCCGGCGGGCTGTTGGTGGGGCGCGTGGCGGCGGAAACATTGGGCAATCTCTTTGAAAGGCCGGTAATAGGCGTAAACCACTTGGAGGGGCATCTCTTGGCGTGCGAGTTTACGGGCGGGCCGGAATTAAGTCCTCTTGAATTTCCGCTGATTTCCCTTATAGTATCAGGAGGGCACAGCGAATTGTGGCTTGTCAAGGATTACGGCGAATATAAAATTCTGGGCAAGACCAGGGACGACGCCGCGGGCGAGGCTTTCGATAAAGTGGCGAAATTGCTCGGGCTGGGATATCCCGGCGGGCCGGAAGTATCGAAGCAAGCCTTGAAGGGCGACAGAAACGCCGTTAAATTCCCGCGCCCGATGATAGGCGGCGGCTGCGAATTTTCCTTCAGCGGAATAAAGACGGCGGTAAGTTATTATCTGCGCGACCATAAGGATATAAGCGTGCCCGATATATGCGCCTCGTTTGAGCAGGCGGTGGCGGAGACATTGGTCAAGAAAGCCATAGACGCGGCCAAGCGTTATAAAGTAAAGAACATAGCGGTAGGCGGCGGCGTGGCGGCCAACGGTTTGCTAAGAGAAATGTTGGCGAAAGAGGCCGAGAAAAAAGGAATAAAGGCGCGATTTGTGATGAGGGGCCTTTCTTCCGACAATGCCGCCATGATAGCCTTATGCGCGGCCAAAAAACTTGAGCGCGGCAAAGATACGGAGAATATAAAAATAAATCCCAATATGGTTGTGAGGAGTTGGCCCAAGAAATGATCTTTTGGATGATGCCCGACAACAGTACGCTTACCCAGCGTATGATAGAAAAGTTTTTAACCGATTTTAAGAAACACAATCCGGGGCTTAACATAAATATAAGGGTGATAAACAGGCGTACTTTGTGGACGAAAATGTTCACCTTGAAGCACGAGATCGGCCGTTCGGGCTGCCCCGATGTAATAGCTTTCCCGCATTATTGGACGAATCTTCTTGTCAAAGCCAATGTCTTGCAGAATCTTACGGAATTGGATAAACTGCTTAGGGTGGACAACTGCCTTGACCCTTTAAAACCGTTCTGTTACAAAAAGGACACGGGCGATATCTATTCCTATCCGTGGTGGATGGACATAACCGCGCTTCATTACAGGGAAGACCATTTAAAACTGATAACCTCCAAACCTGAAGAACTTCTTAATACGTGGCCCGGCTTTTTGGAAGCCTGCGCGCGGCTTAAAGAGTATTTTAGCGGGCGGGAAGACTATTATCCCGTGCAGAACAACGACTGGCGCGGTTCTCTTTCTTATAGATCCGCGCTGCCGTGCGTATGGGGGCGCGGCGCCGATATTTATAATGAGGACGGTTCTATGTCGGGCTTGGGTACGGAGCAATTTTTGGCCGGTATGGAAGATTTTATAGAGTTGGCGTTAAAGGGATATATGCCCATACTTAGGGAGCGCAGCTCCAACGGGGCCATATCGTGCGGGAAGTCAAGCATAATGCTTACCAGACGTCAAGGGATTACAATGTTTGAAGGCGGAGAAAGCGATTTTAAGGTGGGCACTTTGCCGATACCGAAAACCGGTGCGGATCATATAAATTATATGAGCGGCGTAAATTTGGGGATAGTGCGGGGCAGCGCGAATATTCAGCCGGCATTGGACCTGATAAAATGGCTGACCAGACCGGAGAAACAGATAGAGTATGCTTCCATGACGGAAGTATTTCCCGCGCTGGAGGGGAGTTTCGAGAGTTTTCTTTTGGCCTCGCCCCAGCGCATACGCAATTACGCCCACATAATAGCGGGCGCGAGGACTATGCGA
This sequence comes from uncultured Elusimicrobiales bacterium, assembly GCA_944324675.1. GTDB lineage: Bacteria > Elusimicrobiota > Elusimicrobia > Elusimicrobiales > Elusimicrobiaceae > Proelusimicrobium. Next base: position 221,585 of record CALUXE010000002.1, read on the forward strand.
AACCACCTGGCGTCCGGTACGGTAATGGAAGTGTTGGGAAATATAATGTCCAAGGCGGCCAGCGCGATAGTGATGAATCAATATTCACCGGAAATATTGAAAGGCGAATTAAAAAAAGGCGATGAGGAAGTAAACGATATCCTCCATCTTTATAACGAGTAGAGCATGCATAATAAAAGGAGTTTGCTTTTATACAATTTTTATCAGGGTCTGTCTGATAGATTTGCCAATATGGACAGGCTGCTGCGTCATGCTCTGCCGGTATTGGCGGAGTATTTGTCTGCGGACAGAGTATTGTTTTTTGATTGGAAAGAAGAAAAATCTATCATTTCCTTAAGGACGATGTGCCAAAAAGGGAAGTGTTATGATTTGCAGGAAGACATTTTCGTGGACAGATACTCGCCCGAAGTGATAAAACTTCTGCAAGACGGGTATATGATGTCGCCCAGTTTGGATTATCCGGCGGTATATGTATTGGTTCAATGGCGCAGCCCGCAGGGCAGTTTCGAGGCTTTGGCCAGCGGCCAAAGGGCAAGAAGCGCGTATGGCGTAATAAGGGTTGAGCGGTTTAAGGAAAACAAGCCTTTTACTCAAAACGAGATAGAATCTCTAATCGCTTTATGCCGGGAACTCTCGTCAAAGATAAACATGACGGAGATTGACCATTATAACACTTCCCAGCTGCAAAGGGCGCAGGCCTTAAACGATTTGGCAAAAGTATTCGCGACGTCCATTCGCTTAAGCGACAGTTTGATAGAAATTTTAAAGAGCATACAAAAAAGCTTTTATTTCGACAGGACTTCTCTTTATTTGGTCGATCCGAAAACCAATCAGCTTCAGGAGGCTTACAGCGCGGACTTGTCGGGCGAGGTTAAGCAAATAGACATAAACGAGGCTTTATCTAAGAACTTCACTTTAAACTGCGACGGTACAACCAATATCTGCCCCGCGGTAAGAAGTTCCGATATAATTCTGACGCTGCCTTTGACTTTGCAGGGCAAGAATTTGGGCTGGATGGTGTTTGACAATATGCTCTCGCGCATGCCGATAGCCACGGAAGATATTATGAGCCTTAAGCAATTTTCCGCCCAGATAGCTTTGGCGATAGACAATGCCCGCCTTTTCGAGAAAGTGCAGGAACTTTCCAATTATGACGAGCTCACCAAGCTGGCCTTAAGACGGTTTTTTAATGAGAATTTGGCTCAGGAAATATATAGATCAAAACGTTTTAATCTTACGCTTTCGCTTATAATAATGGACATAGATTATTTTAAGACGATAAACGACACTTACGGCCACTTATTGGGCGATGAGGCTTTAAAAGCGGTAAGCGGCGTAATATCGGGCAGTTTGAGGCAGACCGATTTGCCGTGCCGCTACGGCGGGGACGAAATAGTGATAATGCTGCCAAGAACTACGGGCGAAGAAGCCAAGAATATAGCCAAACGCCTTTCGGAGAAAGTCGCCTCGATAGAACTTAACCCTAAATATACGGGTGGCGCGGATATCAAACTGTCAATAAGCCAGGGTATATCGGTGTTCCCTTACGACACGGACGATCAAAACGATTTAATTAAACGGGCAGATGAGGCCTTATACTACGTCAAACAGCACGGGCGCGGATTTTGGGCTTTGTACGGCGACATTAAAGAAGGAAAGATGAAATGATAAATATATTGGCGGTAGGCGCGGGCGGTTTTTTGGGCGCGGTTTTGCGTTACGGCGTATCTACGGCGTTTGTGGCGAAATTGGGTTTGCACAACGCTTTGGCCACTTTTTCCGTTAATATTATAGGCTGCCTCATAATAGGCTTTTTGGCGGGATTTGAGTTTAAAAATATTCAAGCGGTAAAATATTTTTTAATAGCGGGCCTTTTGGGTGGATTTACCACTTTCTCGGCGTTCGGTTTGGATGCTTTGCTTCTTTTTAAGAACGGTGAAACGCTCAAAGCTCTTATGTATATAGCAGGGACTTTAGGTTTGTGTCTGCTTTCCGTTTTCGCGGGATTCGCCGCTTTCAAAATAGTCAATTGATTAGTTTCGTACAGGATGCGGTTGGTAAGAGGAAGGTATTTCCTCTGTAGGCAGAAAAGTTTTTTCCACGCTTGCCCTCCTTATAAAAGGCGTTATGGTAAAGAAGGTGTCGGCTCGGTCGAAAAAGGCCAGCCAATTTTCGTATGATACGGGTTCTTCGCTGAGAAGCGTATCCACAACGGTAAAGCTGAGGGCGCTTTCTTCTTCAAAGACCAATAATACAGCCGCGTGATAATCCCAAGAGGGGTATTTTTCGCCTTGCGGGGAGAAAAATTCCCTCCGTCCTTTTGCGTTTTTCAGCAATCCGGTTGAGGGTTTCGCGTAAATTTCGTAGACTCTGAGCAATTTATATAAGGAATATCCGCTTTGCGTTGCGTCGCAAATATGCTTGCAGAAGGAATAGGAACAGGCGGCGCATTCTTGGCTGAGCGGCCTGTAAGTATAACTTTTCGCGGAAACTGCCGATCCCCCGACTCTGGTGGCGTTATCGAGCATTTTTATAGGGTCTGTATGTTCATATATTACGGATAAATCTTTGTTGATTTTGTTATTGTCTGATATATATTTCTTTAAAAGGGATTTTTTTGCGGAGGTGAGTTCCTGTCGGCTCAGCGCCGCCGGACCGTAATTATAGGAGAAAGCTTTGTTTTTGTTATAGGTATTAACGAGCATATTTATATAGTCGGACTGCTGTTTTAATATTTTTTCGTCTTTGGGATTATAGTTTAAAAATCTTTTTTGAGAGAAAAATAAGCCGATTTTAGCGTTAATGGCGTCCAAGTTTTTGTAATAGAAATTTTTTATTTCCGCTCCGTTTTTAAAATCCGAACGGTATATCGGATCGAGCGCTCCTGTATAGGAAGTGTCAATCATAGGCTGCGGAAGGCTTAAGCCTTTGGCGGCGTCTATGATATACATATTGTATATATATTGCGCTACGGCCTCTTGTTTTTCTTCTCTGTCTGAGGAAGAAAAACAGGAAATTAAGCCGTCCCAAAAAGAAGGTTCCTTTTGTAATCGGGAAGAAGGCGTAAAACCTTGCGTAAAAAGCAGATACTTGTCGGCAGAAGGCGCGAGGGCCTCGGCCAAACTTTCTTTAAAGCCGCCCGCGCTTAAAGAGGCTGCGAAGAACGACGCCAGCAATGAAAGAATAAAAACTTTCTTCATAATAGACACTCTTAACTTAAATTATAATCAATACCTTTTCGCGGTACAAGGGCATAAAGTCCTATAAATGTATGAAATATGCGAAAAGAGACGACGGAATTTAAGTTTTAAGATAAATAATCCGGTTATGCCTTATTAAAGCGCATAACCGGATTATTGCTCGAATAAAGCTATTTCCTTACTATCTCGATAGTTCTTTGGGCTTTTAAATGTCTGCCCACTTTGCAGGCCGATACCGAACCGATTAAAGCGGCTTCTCTCTCTTTGGGGAAGGCGTCGGGCACAAATATCTTAATTAAGGCTTTCTGCATATCTCCGTTAGCGTCAAGTTCCGGTATAAGCTCCATATGGAAATCTTCTCTGTTAAGGCCGAGTTTCTCCACAAAGAACAGCAGATGGTAAGCCGAACAGGCCAAGAGAGAAGAAAGCATCAGCGCAAACGGATTGGGCGCCGAAGCGTCGCCGCCGTTGTTTTTGGGCAAGTCGACGTTTATCGTGAAACCTGCGGCCTCAACATTAATTTTTTTGTTTCCCGCGAATTTGGCTATGACCATAAAACCCCCTTTACTGTTTTGTTTCGTTTTTGTATTCGGGCTGCGGCAGCCCCTCGGCCGAAGCGCCGCTGGCTGTTGCCGATGAAATAAGCCCTTGCGCGGCCGCAGTCGAAATTTGTATGTTTAGCTGATTAGTGGCGGGGGAATCTACTATCGGGATTTCCAGCTGCGGAAGCGGAGGATAAGCCTGTTCGATCATATCCGATACGGAATAATAGATGTCTTTCGCTTTAAGGAAAGAGTCATGGTTTTGGGGATGTTTTTGCACTTTCAGCAGTTCAATTTCATATTCCGCTTTAGCCGCTTTAAAAGTTTTGGCATAGAGTTGTTTTTTTATCGCGTCTTCAAGACGGAATATGGTTTCCTTGTCCATATCGGTCTGTTCCAAGGCGGCGCTCATTTGCGTTAAAGCGTTCAGCGCGTTTTGAAGGCCGGGGGTGTCATTGGTGTCAAAAGACGTTTCCGGTTCATCCAAGGATACTATATAACTCTGCTCCAACGTTTTCTGAGGCATGTATATATTGCCCACGAAAGCGCCAGCTATAAAAACAGTAAACACTATAAACACTCTAAAAATCAGGCTAAGCATACCTTAGTATATCAAATTAGGGGGATAACTTTAAGTTTCGGCTTCCGCGGGGGTGATTTTTCTATGTTCTTTTTATCTATATGGGCGGGGTTTTGTATTCTTATGTTTGACGGGAACATTTGTTTGAGGATATGGGGGAAAATAGGGCTCAAAAACTATCGGCGGGTTTTTTTGTGGCGCCTGATCGGAGGATTGCGTTTTTTATTCGTGTTTTTTGGAGCGCAAGGCTCTTTTTTTGCTTTCCCCACATATACCTTTTTGAAAGGAGTAAAGACGTATTCCTCCTGTTTTTGGGGGGAGGATGTTTTATCCTCCAGTTTGTTTAAAGAGAGTTTCCTCCCCGCGGGTTTTTCCGTTTTTCTACTTACTTTGGAGGACGGATTTTTTAGTATTTTGCTTTTGCCCTCCGGTTCCGTTTTTGGAGACGCGATTTCTTCTTGTTTTTCCCTGGAGGGATTGGGGGCGTGCGGCGGAAAAACTTTGGATTTGTTTTCTGAGTCGCCGCTATGATTTTGCGGAATGGTTTCTCCATTTCCGCTAAGAGTATATTTTTTATCCAAGAAAGCGCGCACCTGTTTCCATTGAGCTCTATCCGCCCGCGCGATAAGGTTGAGGCAAAGCCCCGTTCTATCGTAACGCCCCGTTCTGCCGAGTCTATGTATATATTCTTCCGGTACTTGAGGCGGCTCATAATTGATTACGGTTGAAATTGCGGGAATATCCAGCCCCCTGGCGGCGACGTCGGTCGCAATAAGTATTTTAAAGGAGTGTTCTCTAAAGCCTTTTACCGCGGCGCCGCGGTCCTTTTGCTTAAGACCGCCGTGCAGGGCGGCGGCGTCGAAGAGGTTTTTCTTCAAATATCTTGTAATTTCGGCCGCGGCGCGCTGGGTTTGCACGAATACCAAGATCTGCCCTTGAGCTTCCTTTAAAAGAGAGGTAAGTTTTTTTAACTTGTCGTTGCCCTCTATTTTTATGTTCTTTTGAGTTACGTTTTCGGCTGGGTTGTTAAGCTCTCCTATTATGACTTTTTGCGGATTGTTAAGATATTTCTCCGCGAGTTTTAATACTCTTGGCGGGAAAGTCGCCGAGAGCATTAAAGTCTGCCTTTGCTCTGGCAGGAAAGATATAATTTCCTCTATTTGTGCGGCGAAACCCAAATCCAACATTCTGTCGGTTTCGTCCCAAACGACTATGGCGGTATTGTCCAGTTTGAGGCTTTTCCTTTTAAGATGATCATTAAGGCGCCCCGGAGTGCCGATTATTACTCTTGGGTTGCTTTTAAGTTTCCTAAGCTGCCCCTGCATATTTTTGCCTCCGGTGATGAGGGCGGTGTTTATATCGGTGTCTTTTGCCAAATCTCTGAAAACGCTTTGTATTTGTTGGGCCAATTCTCTGGTGGGTGCGACGAAGAGGGCGGTTTTGGAATCATAATCCAGAAGGAAATTTAATACGGGTATTGCATAGGCGGCGGTTTTGCCGCTGCCCGTCTTGGCAGAAGCCAAAGCGTCCCGTCCTTGAAGAACGACGGGAATAAATTCCGCCTGCACGGGGGTAGGGGCGGAATAGCCCAAATTTTTTATTGCTTTTATTACGCTTTTTTTAAGGCCGAGCGCGTCAAAGAGATTATTGGTCATGGCATATATATTAACATTTTGATCGGCGGTTTTGTATTGCCGCCGTTGTGGAAATTGCTTTTGAAAAAGATAAAATATAAATATGGCAAGCGATAAAGGAACCTGGCAGGGGAACTCCGTAAAAAGGCGCAATTCGGCCTTTTTTTTATTCGTATTTTTGGGCATGTTGACGGCATTCGGTCCGTTTGTGACGGATATGTATTTGCCGAGTTTGCCCGCGATGGCGGAATATTTTTCGGCGGGAGCGTCGATGGTACAGCTCGGTTTGACGTTTTCGATGCTAGGCCTGGCGGCGGGGCAGATACTTTTCGGCCCGCTAAGCGACAAGTACGGCAGGCGGAAGCCTCTGCTGTGGGCGATGATATTGTTTTTGCTTTCAACCATAGGCTGTATTTTTGCCCCGACGATAGAAATATTCGTATTTCTCCGCTTGATACAAGGCATAGCGGGCGCGGGCGGGATAGTCATTTCCCGTTCGGTTGCCGCCGATAAATTTAAGGGCCGCAATTTGGCCAAGGCTTTGGCGGTTGTTGGCTCGATAAACGGCATAGCGCCCGTGGCCGCCCCGGTGATAGGCGGCACCGCTTTGCGGTTTACGTCCTGGCAGGGAGTATTTTGGATATTGTTTATTTTGGGGCTGATATTGTTGGGGGCCTGCCTGCACTTTAACGAATCGCTTTCCAGGCCGAAGCGTTCTAAGCAGAAAATAAGCAAGACTTTATCGCTTTTCAAACCGCTTTTCGCCAACAAGAAATATCTGTATTACGTTTTGCAAATGTCGTTTGCGCAGGGTTTGCTGTTTGCGTATATATCGGCTTCTCCCTTTATTATTCAGGAACATTACGGGTACAGCTCTTTCGCTTTTGGGCTGTTGTTTGCGCTGAACTCTTTGGCGATAGTAGGCGGTTCGGGTTTTTCGGTGCGGTTTAAAAGCCAGGAGCATTGCGTATCGGTAAGCTGCCGCGGTATGATGATATGCAGCGTTTTATTGGCTTTGGCTTTGGGCTTTAACGCGCCGCTGGCGGTTTTTGAGGGTTTATTGCTGGTGTTGCTTTTTATGCTTGGGCTTACTTTTACCGCGGCGGTGGCTTTGGCGATGGGGTGCGCCGGATCGCAGGCGGGCGCGGCGTCGGCTTTGCTCGGCGCGGTCGGTTTTTTGTTCGGGAGCATAGTATCTCCGATCGTCGGGCTTGGGGATATTATGATTTCTTCCGGGATAGTATTTGTAGTGTGCGCGGCGGGTTCTTCGTTTTTCGCGGTTTTGGCGCGTAGGGCTTCGCGCGAAGCTTCGTTTAAATCTCAAAAATAAAATTGATATAACGCCACTTTAAAACTGAAGCCTTTGATATTATAATAATATCAAGGGTTTTTATTTTGTTTGACTTGGATTTAACTCAAAGTAATATAATGTATATCATCGGGGGAGTGATATGACCATTTCTGAAGTTAGCGAGAAATACGGCCTCAGCGCCGACACATTGCGGTATTATGAGAAAGCGGGCCTTATCCCGCAAGTTCGCCGTAGGGAAAGCGGCATTCGCGATTACAGCGAAGCCGATTGCGGCTGGGTGGAATTTATAAAATGTATGAGGGGTGCGGGCCTGTCTATAGAGACTTTGGTGGAATACGTAAACCTTTACCAAAAGGGAAAACGGACGGAGCGAAAGCGCCGCAATTTATTGGTGGCAGAACGCGACCGTTTGAAAGCTAAGATGGAAGAGATGGCCAAAACTCTTGAGAGATTAAACTATAAAATTAAGGTCTACGACACAAAAATTTTATCTTGCGAGAAGGATCTTCTCGCAAGAAAGGAGTAAGAAATGGCTAAGAATGTTCTTGTAATATCTGGCAGCCCCAGGAAGGGCGGCAATTCTGATTTACTCTGCGACCAATTTTTATTGGGCGCACTTGACGCGGGCCATAAAGCGGAGAAGATATTTTTAAGAGATAAGGAAGTTGGCATGTGTTCTGGGTGCAACTATTGCGCCTCGCACGGAGGGGATTGCCTGCGCAGGGACGATATGACGGAGATTTTGGGCAAGATGATAGCCGCCGACGTAATAGTTTTGGCCAGCCCGGTATATTTTTATTCAATCAATGCCCAAATGAAAGCGCTGATAGACAGATGCGTCGCCCGATATACCGAAATATCCGGCAAGGAGTTTTATTATATAGTTACGGCGGCGGATACGGACAAGAATAACATAAAGACCACCGTAGATTGTTTCCGCGCGTTTACCGTATTGTGCCTTGAAGGTACGAAAGAAAAGGGCGTAATCTACGGGCTTGGCGTGTGGAAGATGGGGGAGGTAAAAACTCTTCCCGTATACAAGCAGGCCTACGAAATGGGGCGTAATTGTTAAGTTGAAGAGTGTTTTTTAGTGGAGCCTAGAGGTTTTGCCTTGGGTTCGGCCAATGTGCAATTTTAAAGAGAACCACCCTCTTTTAAAAGGGGGGTTTTGCTTATGGTCGCGGGCAATTATTTCGCCGTATTTTGTTTCTTTGCTTTATTGGGCTCAATGCTGAAATCCGTTTCGGCGAGGGGACGCAAAAATGTACAGTGAATTGTTTGCTTGGGTTTCATTGGTCGCGGTTGGCTTTGCGGTGCTGGTCGCTTGGAACATTATCGACGTATACGTTAAGAAAAAGAAAGATATAAATCTCCACGAGGGGGAAGAAGAATGGCCCCTGCCCGATTTGGGCAGAACGCTGATAGTGTATTATTCTCTTGGCGGCAAAACGCGCAGGCTGGCGCAGGAAATAGCTTCGATAACGGGCGGGAAACTTTATGAAATATTGCCCGAGCGTGAAATAAAGAGAAACCCTCTTGTATATTTTTCTTCCCGCAAGTACCTAAAGGGGGGCGGATATCCGCTTATCGTCGCTGATTTGCCGGATCCGAATTACTACGATACTATTTTTGTCGGTTCGCCTATATGGTGGGGAAAAGCGGCTTGGCCTGTTGCGGCTTATTTGGATAGGACTGATTTTCGAGGCAAGAGGGTAATACCTTTTTGCACCATGAGCGGCGACTACGGATCTTTTTTTGAGGATTTTGAAAAGAAGGCCAAAAACGCGAAGATGCTTGAAGGCGAATATTTTTACAATCATTCCCGCAAATACGATTATGTCGTCAGAAATAAGATACGGCTTTGGCTTAGCATATTGGAAAAATAAAGGGGCCGAATAAAACGGCCTTTTTTATGAAGTTCGCGAAAGTATTTTGCTTTGTCAAAATCCTACAAAGCCAATTTGTCAATTTTACAAAAGTCTTCGGCTCGCAGCTTGATGAAGTTGTCCGTCTGCCCAAAATGGGGGGCTTTTTGAGCCATAATTTTAAGGCCCCGCTCGTAAGGGATAAGATTTGGCTTAGGCGTATGGGCAGGCTCGGGTTTCCAAAGAAGTTTTCCGTCTTTGCTAGGGTTTTTCTTGCCAATGTGTCAGTTTTATCCAGGCCCTATCCCGTTTCGCAAAGCCCGTTGAGTTTTATACTTGGGGCGGGGGCGTATTTCGCTGTCCGCTGCGGTAGCGGCAAAAACGGCGGCTGTGCAGGGATGTTTGGAGTAAGGGGAGCCTCATATATCGCCGTATTTATAGGTGCTTGCGGCTATAGTTTCAGCGCCGGATGTTGCGCTCCTAATTAATTTTGTGCCAAACAAAAAGCCCGCCTTTAACTAGGCGGGCTTCCCCAATTAGTTTTTGTTTATTTGGATATTTTTCTTATAAAAGCGGCCTCAGATACGGACATTAAGCCCGCGAAAATCAAAAATACGCTTATATAAGCCGTTATAAACAGAGCCCCAAATACCGGGCTGAATATGATAAGGCAGGATATAATAGCGCCTATAATGCCGGCGCATAACAAAAGCCACCAATTTTTGAAGGCGGCTTTTTTTAGTATTATTGCGGCCGATATTTTAGCTATGCTGGTAAAAAGAGCCCAAATTCCTATCGCGAAAGGCAAGGCCATGGCGGTCGCTACAAGATGCGAAAGTAAAAATATGCCAAGCAGAACGTCTATTATGGCGCAAAACAGCAGCCAGCCTCTTTTTTGTTCGTATTTATTTAGGAAGGCCGCAAGTTGCAGTATTCCCGTGGTCAGTATGGATATGCCCAATACCAGCGCCAAAGTTTCCAAAGCGGCGCCGGGATAGGCCAATACGGCGATGCCGCTTACTATGAAGATTATTCCCGCGGCCGCCAGCCAAAGACTTGATTTTACGGTTGATTTCATAATTTTATTACCCCCTTAAGGACTTCCCTAATTATAGCGGTAATATGTATTTAGTCAAGTGCCCGATAAATTAATAAAAATATCCATAAGAAGGCAAACTCCTCTCCTGAGAGGGCTAGGCGCCAAGGCCGAAAACGAATTTTTGGCAATAAAAAATCCGCCTTAAAGCGGACGCATAAAAAACGGAGTGTGTAGTATTTGTAGCAATATGCTGATGTTTTTAATCCAAAATTCCCTGATAAGCAGGGAAAATATTAATTTTTAGGGTTTTTTGAGCCATTTTTTGCCTCATTTCCCCTATACAACTTATATAAATTCCC
>CALUXE010000003.1 GCA_944324675.1 uncultured Elusimicrobiales bacterium
GCCTAGTAATTCCGAGTAACGCTTGCCACCTACGTCTTACCGCGGCTGCTGGCACGTAGTTAGCCGTGGCTTATTCACAGGGTACCGTCATTTTTTTCTTCCCCTGCAAAAGAAGTTTACAATCCGAGAACCTTCGTCCTTCACGCTGCGTTGCTGGATCAGACTTTCGTCCATTGTCCAAAATTCCCCACTGCTGCCTCCCGTAGGAGTGGGGCCCGTGTCTCAGTGCCCCTGTGGCCGGTCGCCCTTTCAGGCCGGCTATCCGTCGTAGCCTTGGTAGGCCGTTACCCTACCAACTAGCTGATAGACCATAAGATCGTCTGAGAGCGAAAAACCTTTAATAAAAAAGTGATGCCACTTCCTTATATTATGGGGTATTAGCTAACCTTTCGGCCAGTTATTCCCCACTCTCAGGTGGATTCCTTATGTATTACTCACCCGTCTGCCACTAGAATTATCAATGTATTGCTACACTAATAATCCCCGTTCGACTTGCATGTGTTATGCACGCAGCCAGCGTTAACTCTGAGCCAGGATCAAACTCTCCATTAAAATTGAAGATGTTTAAACACCTAAGTGCTTAAGCATCCGCAACGCTTAACGAAGATTTGTTGACTTTTGACTCTTTTATTTGTTGTACTTCATTAGAATTAAACGTTGACCTTATATAAGGTATATATAAGTTCATGTTTGAATGTCACTCGATCGGCTGATACCCCTTGCGGTTGTATCACCCGCTTCAAGTTGCCCATTCGCACATTTGCGATCAAATTTTCAGAGAGCGAAATTCCCTCGTTTACTTTCTCTTTCGAGAAGTAAATTGGAAATTTTGTCTTCTTTCCCGCAGCCGTTTTTAGGCTACAAGAATATTTTATAAAATCTTTTTAAGTCTGTCAAGCTTTTTTTGCTTGACCTTTTTAGATGCTTCCAAACATCTCTTGCTGACTACTCTTATATTAAAACAAATTTAATTTATTTTGTCAACTACTTTTTAAAACTTAAAATCTGTACTAATTTAAAGATCAATCTTGACTACTCTTATATTAAAGCATTTTTGCTTTCTTTTGTCAAGTGCTTTTTTAATGTCTTAAAAAAGCTGGGCTTATATTTTTGATTACTTATTTATTATAGCATTTGTTTTGAAATCTTGTCAACTCTAATTTTTTGTGACCTAAGTTTCTTTCCTGCTTTATATATTAAGTATATCTTTTTTATTTGAGCTTGTCAAACTTTTTTTATTTTAACAGCGGCTCGTTCTTGCTACCTTTATAGTATAGCATTAAAGCGAAAAATTGTCAACCCCTATTTTATTATTTTTAAAAAGGGTCTTTCTTTACTTCTCTTAAACCGGCTAACCGCCGCGTTTATTATATTATTAGTATAGCACAATTGTTTTTATTTTGTCAACATCAATATTTATATTCTTATTATATATAATATTCTTATATATACCTATATATATTAACAAATATCTTATCCCGCGCTTATAAAAATAAAAAAACAACTGCCCTTAAGGCAAAACAATTTAAACTTTTTTCATCACAGCCTTTAAACTTTGCTACAATCTGATTATGGATATAGATTTCTTGCTTAAAAGCACCGCGCGAAGTTTATACTTAAGCGCAAAGTTTATGCCGAAAAAAAAGAGCAAAGTTTTTTCCTGCGCTTATTTGATATGCCGCGCCGCCGACAGTATCGCCGATACGGAAATAATTCCGCTGGACAAAAGACTGCACCTTATAAATATATATCCGAAGCTGGTGGAAACTTCCGACCCCGATTTGCTTAGAGAATTGCAAGCCGCTTTGCCGGAAAAAAACAATCTTCACGAAAGCGAGCGATTGCTGTTAAAAAATATTTCGATATGTCTTGACGCTTTCAACAATTTTTCCGCTTGCCATAAAGACATGATATTGACTGTGGTAAATGCGGTTTGCAAAGCGATGCAATGGGATCTTTCCTATTTCCCGGACAGCGAAAGCGGTCTTTTAAAAGCCTCTCCCAATACAGCGCGCACTCAAATTTATTGCGAGCATATGGGCGGGGAGCCCGGAGTGTTTTGGTCAAAACTTATCCTTGACGGAAAAAACAATCCCGCCTTTGTTCAAAACGGGAAAAGAATAGGCATGGCGCTGCAAATTACAAATATACTTAGGGATATGGCGCAAGATGTTAAGATAGGAAGGATTTATCTCCCCCTTACTGATTTGACCGAAAACAATTTAATGCCGCAAGATTTATTGGAAAAGAAAACTTACAAAAAACTTAAACCCGTTATTTTTAAATGGATTACTTGGGGCGTGAACAATCTCGCCGCCGCTAAAGATTTTATGCGTGAAATACCAAAATATCGTTTTTTCGACAGAGCTTCTGTGGCATGGCCGGTTATTTGGGGTTTGGATACCTTGCTGATGATTGCCTCATCCAAAAACATTCTTGACAAAAGCAAGACAGAAAAAATATCAAGAAAAACCGTTTATCTCACTATGCTCGCCAGCCCGTTTTACTGCTTAAGCGATTTTATATTCAATAAAGTTATTGACAAGAAAACAGCTTTGATAAAAGAGCGGCTCAAAGGATAGATTTTTAATTCTTCTTAACGCAAATTTTTTCATTCGCTTTTACACATTACATTACAAAAAACGGCCGCTTTGGAAGCGACCGTTTTACATAAACGAGAAATCCTATTCCTCTATTTTCAACATCGCTATAAAAGCTTCCTGCGGGATATCAACCGCGCCGATACTCTTCATCCTCTTTTTGCCTTCTTTTTGTTTTTCAAGCAATTTGCGCTTCCTGGTTATATCGCCGCCATAACATTTGGCGATGACATCTTTGCGGTACGCCGGGATAGTTTCCCTCGCTATTATTTTGCCGTTCACTCTAGCCTGCACCGCCACTTCAAATTGCTGGCGGCCGATAAGCTCCTTTAACTTCTCGCACAAAAGGCGGCCGCGCGATACGGCTTTGTCTTTATGGGTAATGACCGACAAAGCGTCAACCGGCGAGCCGTGTATAAGTATTTCCATCAGCACGACATCGGCGCTGCGGTATTCGTCTATCTCGTAATCAAAAGAGGCGTAACCCTTGGACACTGATTTGAGTTTATTGTAAAAATCTATCACCATTTCCGCCATAGGCATATAATAATTTATCATCACGCGCTGGCTGGATAAATGGTCAAGGCTGATGAATACGCCGCGTTTTTCTTTCAACAAAGTCATTACTCCGTCCATATACGCTATCGGCGTTACTATCTTTATTTTTATGGTGGGTTCTTTGATGTCTATTATATCGCCGTATGGCGGGAAATTGGCGGGATTATCTATCCATTTATAACCGTCGCCCGCGTCGGCCAAGGCCGCGAGTTCCTGCGGGTAGCTTTTCCTGGAAACGAACTTGACTTGATAAATTACATTAGGGCTGGTGGCTATCAAAGAAAGGCCGAATTCCCGCTCAAGCCTCTCCTTTACAATCTCTATATGCAAAAGGCCCATGAAACCAAGCCTGAAGCCAAAGCCCAAAGCTTTGGAAGTTTCGCTTTGGTAGCTGAAAGAAGAATCCGATAAATTAAGTTTTTCCAAAGCGGTGCGAAGCAGAGGATATTCGGTTGACTCAATCGGAAAGATACTGGCGAACACTACGGGCTTGACTTCGCTGTAGCCGTGTAAAGGCTCGCCCGCGGGGTTATCCGCCGTAGTTACCGTATCGCCCACCTGCACTTGATGTATGTCTTTTATTCCCGCTATTATATAGCCCACTTCCCCGCTTTGAAGCGAGGCGCATTTTTCCAGCTTCGGCGTCATTATGCCGACTTCTTCTATCTTGGAACAAAAACCCGAAGCCATTAACTTCAAAGTCTGCCCCGCCTTTATCTTGCCGTCAATCATACGGACATAAATTATTACTCCGCGGAAAGCGTCATAATAAGAATCAAAAATCAAAGCTCGTGCAGGAGCGTTTAATTCCCCTTGCGGAGCGGGTATATCCTGCACAATGCGCTCTAAAAGATGCTCTATCCCCAGGCCGGTCTTAGCGCTGACGCGCTCGGCCGTAATGGGTTCTTTTAACACTTCCCATAATTGCTCCTCGGCTATATCGGCATCCGACTGATTCAAATCCACTTTATTGATTACCGGTATTATCTTCAAGCCCAAGCTTTGCGCCAAATGGGCATGCGCCACCGTTTGAGCCTCAACCCCTTGCGAAGCGTCAACAAGCAATAATACTCCCTCACACGCTCTTAAAGAACGGGCCACCTCATAAGAAAAATCAACATGTCCCGGCGTGTCTATCAGATTTAAAATATAGTCCTTGTATTTTATTCTTACTGCTTTGGCTTTTATCGTTATGCCGCGCTCGCGCTCCAGCTCCATGCCGTCTAAAAGCTGGGCCGTCATTTTTCGTTTTGGGATTGTGCCTGTATCTTCCAATATTCTGTCGGATAAGGTGGTCTTGCCGTGGTCTATGTGGGCTACTATGGAAAAATTACGAATTTTCTTCATTGGTATTGTATGTGTCTTTAAGATTTCTTATTTCCTCGGAACTGCTCATCAATATCGCGGCCTGGGCCAAATTGGAACATTCCTCAAAAATCAACCCTCTTAAAGCGCTCTTTATCCTTAAAAACATTCTCGGCGACAGGGACAATATATCCACGCCAAGCCCTATCAGGAAAGGGATCATCTCCGGGTCCGAGGCCATCTCCCCGCATATGCTGACTGGTTTGCCCTTCTTTCTGCAGGCCTGAACTATAAAATTTATCGTTCTTAATACCGCCGGGTGGCAAGGATCGTAAAGTTCCGCCACTTCCTGGTTGACTCTGTCCACCGCAATTAAATATTGTATTAAATCATTGGTGCCTATGGAAACGAAATCCACTTCCGGCAATATGCCGTCAAGGCTCAAAGCCGCCGAAGGGACCTCTATCATAGCGCCCAAACTTATCTTCTGTTTTGGAACAACCCCTTGTTCCTCCATTTCTTTAAGCACCGTTTTCAAAACGCTTTTTACTTCCCGCACTTCCTCCACCGAGGATACCATCGGTATCATTATCTTTATCCGCGCTTCCGCTTCGGCCGAAACCCTAACTATCGCTCTTAACTGCGTATACATCAGCTCGGGATATTTTAAAAATAGCCTCACGCCGCGGCAACCCATAAAAGGGTTGTCCTCTTTTTCTCTCCGCCCTAAACCAAGCTGCGTTATTTTATCGCCGCCCAAGTCCGCCAGCCTTATCGTAACGGGGCGATTGTCAAAACGAAGCGCGGTCTTCTTGTATATTTGGTATTGTTCTTCTTCCGAAGGAGGGTCAAAACGGTCCATATAGATAAATTCCGTCCTTAAAAGACCCAGCCCATCTGAGCGGAAGGTATCCCACGCTTTCAAATCCCGGCGCGGATCGTAGTTGATATACAAAGACACTTTGTGCCCGTCGCTTGTTTCATTGGGCAAAGCGCTTATTTGCCGCAGGGATTCTTCCTCTTGGTCTATTTTTATTTGTTCTTCTTTATACTCTTTTAAAATCTTGGCTTCCGGATTGATGATTAAAACGCCTATTTCACCATCTAAAATTACGGTATCGCCGTCTTTTATTTGGCTTGACGCGTCGGAAAGGCCTACCACAGCCGGCATTTGCATGCTTTGCGCCAGCAAGGCGGTGTGGCTGGTCTTGCCGCCGATGTCGGTGGCGAAGCCCAAAACATTCTTGCTTTTTAAATTGATGGTATCGGAAGGAAACAAATTATGCGCTATTATTATGGAAGGCTCCTTTATGGCGGAAAATTTATTTTGCTTTTTTTGCGTCAGATTTTCAAACAAACGTTTGGCGACGTCGGCCAAGTCATATTTGCGCTCCCTAAACCGCTCGTCCTTCAAAGCGTCGAATTTAACGGTCAGTTCCCGGGCCGCGCACGACAAGGCGTATTCCGCGCTTAAATGCTCTTTCTCTATTTTTCCTTTTACGGAATTTATCAAAAGCGGATCGGTCAAAATGAGTTTGTGCGCCGCTATCAGCTTGGCGTATTTGCTGCCGAACAATGTTTTTACCTGCGCCTGGCTGGCTTCCAAATCGGCCATGGATTTCTCCACGGCTTCATCAAAACGGCGCAGCTCCCACCCGATATTGGTGGGAGGGATCTTCCTCCTCTCTATCGCGGTGCTGTCCGGTTTTACCAAATATGCCGGCCCTATCGCTATCCCCGGGCTGGCCGCTATCCCCTTTACTATTATCATTCTTCCTCAAATATCTTGGAAAATACCGTCTTTAATCCATCAAGCGCGGAAAATTCATCGCTGCCGCTGATGGAAAGCTCTATGCTGCTGCCCTGTTCCGCCGCTATCATCATAATGCCCATTATGCTCTTAGCGTTTACTTCCATACCATCTTTTGAAATAAATATGTCGCTCTGATATTTGCCCGCTTCCTGCGCTATCATCGCCGCGGGCCTGGCGTGTATTCCCAGTCTGTTTTTTATCTCTATTTTCTCTTTAATCACAAAATCTCCGTTCAGGCCAAAAAAGCCGCCAGACTAAACACTGCGGTAGCCGCCAAATAAAGAAATATGTTGGGGATATTAAGCTTCCTCATAAAGATACTCAATATCAAAAAGGCCGCCAAAAGCGATATTCTGGCTATAGATTCCGGGTCTGCAGACGACTTGCGAAAGCGTATGTATATCGCGTAAAAAATCACGAACAGAACCAATATTTGCCCCAACAGTTTAAGAAAAACTATCATTCTGTTCCAATTTAAATTAATAAGACCGTAAAAGTTGTCTTCATTGCCTTGATAGCCGTCCGCCAAACCCTTAAACTTTATTATCCATACCGGTATATTATAGATTAACAGCGAACCGGCCAATGCAAGTAAAGCGGCGGTTAAACTTTGCGCCGCGGATACGTTTTCCTGCAAAACGTCCACCTGCCCCACAAATAAAATTACGAAACTAAACACCAATGACAAAGGTTTTAAAGTCGCCCAAAATAATCTGTCGCCTATCGACGCGGCGGTATTGGCGGTGCTGGCCCTTATTATACGCCACTCCCGTTCTTCCTCTAACAATTCATCTCCTTCCTTTTCCGCTAGTTTTTCTTCCTGTTTTATCATCGCGCCGATACTGTATCCGCTCATCGCGGGATGGGTGTTAAACGTTTCCAAATTGCGTGATTTGGCGCGCGAATACACCTGCGGACGCCCCTCGTAAATACGCCTTAGGGCGGGCTCCATAATGTAAAGCATTCCGACATTTTGCAAACGCGCAAAATTCCAAAAGCCCTGCAAAAGAAAAATCCTAAAATAAATTTTGATTTTGTTTTTCATCTCGTTAATCCGATTTTGGCTTGGCGCTGAACGACAACAGCAATCCCGCCAAACCCACCCAAGGCACCACGAAATAAGAAAATTTAAAAGCTATATGCAAATGTTCCGGTATCTTTGCGCTTACTCCGCCGAAAGCCGGCCCTATTACGCTTATACATACCAATAAAAACGCATACGTCGCCAAAAACTGAAGCAACAAACTTTGAAATATTATTTTGCCCGCGCTTGTCTTGTCGCTTCTTAACGCCTGCTCTATTTGGGGCAAATTGCGAGTCCTCAAGCGGCGCAATCCCTTCTCCACGAAAGAAAACGCCAGCCCGCCTATTATCCCCACGAAAAACGCGAAATATATGTCCAGCCCGAAATATTGGGCCATTATCACCGCTATTCCGCTGCTAAGCGCGCCGCTGGGCGGAGTTACCCCGCCTATCGGCATAAAATCCAGGTAGATAAGTTCGGTAAAAATGCCAAGCTGCAAGCCCAAAAAGAAATTGCCGCTCAAAAGCCCTATGATACTGCCCGCCACTATCGGCCTTGATATCAGCACCTGTCCCCAATAAGTGGTATCCAGTTCCAAGAAAGCCAAAACGGCGCATATAAGCAGGAAGCCCGCCATTAAAATAACCTCGTAGACAAAGATGTCGGCAAAGTTCTTAAAACGAAACTTATGCCCGTACTGCGCGCCTTTTGCTTTATAAGGGACACCTCCTCCTCCGACAAGAAAACCCCCTGCCCGTATTGTTTTTTGCCGTCCTCGTACTTTGTGTTCCCTATGTTTACCTCTTTTGCCGATACGCCCAAATCCATCATCGCAAACAGGCTTTTTAAGTCTTCAACCAGCACCATAATTTTCTGCGCCGGCCCTTCCTTTAAATATTTAGCCGCATCTTCCGCGGCAAATATCCGCAGGGAATATTCCTGCGGCAAGCTCATACGCATCATTTTAGACATCAGCTTGCTAGAGGCCGCCGTTTCGGATACTACCACAATCTCCTTTACCGACACCGTCGGCAGCCAACCCTGCACTACTTGGCCGTGTATCAATCTGCTGTCTATTCTCAGAAGCGTTATTTCCATTATTTTATACTCTCCGTAGCGTTGAATACGGCCTTTTTGCCGTCTTCAACCGCTTTGGCGGCCAAGTCCGCCAATTCCAGACGGTTCATATTATTCAAAACCGCAAGAAGCATATTCAAGTTAAGCCCGCACACTACTTTTACGTTTTCCATTCCGCTCGTACAATTAAGCGCCATATTGCAAGAGCTCCCCCCGAAAGTATCGGCCAATACCAATACCTCCGCGCCTTGCGCGCTGGCTTTTATGTCCTCGGCTATTTTATCCAAATCCACTCGTCCGCTAATACTGTAAGCCCGCACCGATTTCTGCTCAAAACAGCATATATTGGAAGCAGTTTCCAGCAAAGCCGACGCAAGGCAGCCGTGCGCCACGAGTATTATCTTTACCATGTCTCTTTCTTAACGATGTTAAGATCTCTATGAAATTCCGAAACCTTAAATCCTTTCTCCCTTAAAATCTCGGCCAGAGAATGCGCCATGAATACGCTTCTGTGCTTGCCTCCGCTGCAACCTACGGCTATCGTCAAATACGATTTCCCTTCTTTTATGTATTTGGGAACAAGATATACCACCAGTTCCGTAAATTTCTTTAAAAAGTTTAAGGCGTGAGGCGATTTCTTTATATAATCCTGCACTTCTTTATCCAGGCCGTTCTTTTCCCTAAGCGCGGCTACATAATAGGGATTTTTCAAAAAGCGCACGTCCATTACCAAATCCGCCTCCAGCGGCAAACCGTGCTTATACCCGAAAGATACTACCGATATATTCATTTCCTGGCTGCGCTTTATTTCCAATAATTTTGAAATTTTCTCTTTCAACTCGCCCAAAGTCAGATTGCTGGTATTTATTTCGTCGTCCGCCAGCTGCTTTATCGGCATAAGGAATTGCCTTTCCTTTTCCAAAGCGGTCAAAAGCTGTTCCTGTAAAGGATGCTTATGCTTCGTCTCGGAAAAGCGCCTGACAAGCACCTCGTCATTGGCTTCCAAAAACAGAAGTTTCGGCTCAAAGCCCTGCCTTCTTATCGACTTCATAACCTCCGGCAGAGTTTTCAGGCTTTCTCCTTCCCTTATGTCTATGCCCAGCGCGATATTTTCGCTGTCGCCTCTGCTCCTGATATATTTGCTGAAATTGGCAAATAACGCCAAAGGCAAATTATCCACGCAATAAAATCCGAAATCCCCGAATATCTTCAGCGCCTGAGTTTTGCCCGCGCCCGATATCCCCGTAATTATAAAAAACTTACCCCTCTTATTCTGTTCCATGCTTTTTGCCTTTCATTTTCTCCAGCAATCTCTTGTTAAATTCTTTGGCGGAACTTATGCCCTGTCCTTTCAAACGCTGGTTCAAGGCCGCGACCTCTATCAGTACGGCCAAGTTGCGCCCCGGCGTTACAGGTATCGTCAAAGAATTTATTTCCACACCCAAAATACTGCTGCGCTGTTGTTCTATGCCCAAACGGTCTATTTCGCCGTTTGGGGCAACCAAATTGACTTCCATCTCTATCGGGGTGCTGTCCATCGCCGCGCCAACCCCGAATAACAGTTCTATATCCAATATCCCCAGCCCGCGTACTTCCATATAATGCTTGAGCATCGGGGGACACGACCCCACCAAAGAATGCCCGCGCCTGCGCTGTATTTCCACCACGTCGTCGGCTACCAGGATATGCCCCCTTTTGATAAGCTCCAAAGCGCATTCGCTTTTGCCTATGCCCGCGTCGCCGCGTATCAAAACGCCCATGCCTGAAACCTTTACCAATACTCCGTGGACATGAGTTCTGGGCGAGATGCAATCGTCCAAATAAGCTATAAGTTCCGATACGAAAGTGGCGGTATCAAGACAAGTACTCAAAAGCGGCAGCTTCTCTTCCTTACAGGCCTGTTTTATGCCCGGCAAAACCTTCATGCCCGCCGTAACTATAACGCAGGGCACTGGGCCGGATTTAAACATCTTTTTAAGATTCGCCTTGAGTTTCTTGTAGGAAAGTTTCGCGCAGAAAGCGTATTCGCCGCGGCCCATTATTTGGATAACTTCCGAGCGGAAGTTTTCCAAATGCCCGTCCAAAGCCAAGCCCGGCCTGTTTATGCTGGGATTGTTTATTTCCCTGTCGATATATTCCCGTCCGCACAAAAGCTCGAGGTTCAACTCTGACCCCTTTTCCTCGAGCATTTGCGCTACGGTTATGGAACGGGCGAATTCCGGCACGTTTCTACCTTCTTATCGCGCCCTCACGGGTTGAATGAGGCCGTAGGTGCCGTCCAATCTCTTGAAGATAAGATTGATTTGTTTGGATTCCTCATCCATAAACATCCAGAAGGTGTATCCCAGCCTTTCCATTTCGTAGGCGGCGTCTTCCGGGTTCATCGGGTGTACTTCAACCTGCTTGATTACCGAGAACTTTACGTCGTTTTGCGGCGCGAATACCGCTCCGTAATAGGAAGCCAAATCTTCCTTTGCGAAAACTTTTTTGCTCTGCACGGCTTTGCCTTTGTTCTTCCTTACCTGAGCCTCTATTTTTAGAATGGTGGCGTCTATGGCTTTATACAAGTCTTCCTCGATGGATTTCCCCGTAAATTTCTTGCGGCCGGCATGTACGGTAAGCTCGGCCCTTTGATTTATTTTTTTGTCTACGCTTAAGACTATTTCGGCCCAAGCCGAATCGTCAAAGAATTTATCCAGCTTGTCCACTTTGGCCGAAGCAAAATCTTTTATGGCCTGCGTAAGCTTTATGTTTTTAGCCGTAATTTTGAGTTTCATAATCATCCTCCAGTTGTACCCTCGGGCTTGGCCCGTGTGCTTATTAAACCATTTGTTAGACGGGCTGTCAACGACATTTTGCCGCCGATTTCGCGCCCGCGTTTATATTGCCCGCCCTTTTCGCTCAGCGCACAACACCTTTATCGCGCTTGGCGATATTTCTATTTCCAAACAATCTTTCCCTTTTTTTGGTTCGCCGTCAATGTGATAGCTGAACGGACCGTCAAGAAAAACCTTCGCCCTCCTTATTTTATAAGTATCGGCGATACTCACGATTTTACAAGAAGGCAAGAAAAAACTCGGCAAACCAAGCGCCAGTTTAAAAATGCTTTCGCGCCGTATAACTGTCATATCCAAAAAGCCGTCGTCGAACTCCGCTTGGGGCGCTATTTTGAAATTGCTCCCGTACTGGCGGCCGTTGGCAAAAACCAATGACATTGTTTCAAATTCAAACACTTTGCCCTCGGCCTCAACTTTAAGCAAAGGCGCTTTGTATTCGAAAAAAGATTGTACGCCTATTTTAAAGTAGGGCCACTTCCCCCGTTTGCCGCCCGCGCCGATTTCATCAAATTTCGCCGCGATGTCGGCTTCCATGCCGAGGCCCGCCAAATTGATAAAATATTCGCCGTTGGCGCGCCCCAAGTCAAACTGTCTTATTTCGAATTTTTTTAAAGCGGAAATTCGTTCTTCCAAAGAAGACAAAGGGCATCCCAGCTCCCTAGCAAGCCCGTTGCCGCTTCCTAAAGCGATTACGCCCAAAGCCGTTTGCGTGCCGGCGAGGCTTTGCACGGCTTCGTTTATCGTTCCGTCGCCGCCCGCGACGATGACGGCGTCAAAACCTTCATCGGCATAATGCCGGGCCAAGTCCCGCGCGTGCCCCTTAAATTCGGTAAATACCGTCTCCGCCTGCGGAAAATATTTTTTTATCTTTTCTTTGATATTCCCGCAGCCAAGCTTTTTGCCCGATTTGGGATTGATTATAAAAGCGGTTCTCATTCTGGTGCGCCTCGTCCCAATATGATATACTTTATAATATTTTGAGGTGTTTTTTATATGAAAAGTCAGAACGTGAGAAGCAGTTTTCTAAATTATTTCCATAAAAAGGGCTTGCCGATAATAGAATCCAGCCCTCTTATCCCCCACGGCGATCCGACGCTTTTGTTCACCTCGGCGGGAATGGTGCAGTTCAAACCTAATTTTCTGGGCCTTAAAAAAGACCTTAAAAACGCGACGACCTCGCAGAAATGCCTTAGGACCACGGATATAGATAATGTCGGTTTCACCAAAAGGCATTTGACGTTTTTTGAGATGTTGGGCAATTTTTCTTTCGGCGATTACTTTAAAAAAGAAGCTATAACCTGGGCTTGGGATTATCTTACCAACGAGCTTAAAATAGACAAAAACAGATTATACGTCAGCATATACAAAGGCGGCATAGCCCCGCGCGACGAGGAAGCCTACGAAGCATGGTCAAAAATAATCGACAAAAGCCGCATATCGGAATTTGACGAAGCGGACAATTTCTGGACCATGGGACCCACCGGCCCCTGCGGCCCCTGCTCCGAAATATACTACGATTTCGGCGAGGACAAAGGCTGCCCCGACTGCGCCAAAAACGGCATAGCCTGCAATTGCGGCCGTTTTGTGGAAATATGGAATTTGGTATTTACGCAATTTAACCGCCTAGAAGACGGCACTCTGGAAAAATTACCTCAAAAAAATATCGATACGGGCATGGGCCTTGAAAGGCTCTGCATGGTAATGCAGAACGTGGACAATCCTTTCGACACCGATCTTTTTACCCCGATAATAGATTACGCAAAGAAAATACTGGACATAAAAGGGGAAACACCCGCGGAAATTTCGGCCTTAAGAATTATCGCCGATCATATCCGCGCGTCCAGTTTTTTACTGTCGGAAGGAGTATTACCTTCAAACGAAGGGCGCGGCTATATCCTGCGCCGCCTGATAAGGCGCGCGGCCCGCTACGGCAAGCTGCACGGCAGGACACAGCCTTTTATGCATCTGCTGGTACCGAGCGTACTTAGCATTTATAAGGATATTTATCCCCAGCTTATAACAAGTTCGACTCATATAATTGCGGCTTTAAAGGCGGAAGAAACGTCCTTCTTCAAAACTTTAAACGACGGCGAACAGCGCCTGCAGGAAATCATAAAAAACAATCCCGGCCAATTATCGGGCGACGAGGCTTTCAACTTGTACGAAACTTACGGCTTTCCGCTTGAGCTGACAAAAGAAATCTTGGCCGAAAAACACATCAAATTGGACGAGGAAGGCTTCTTCGCCGCGCAGAAAAAAGCAAAAGAAAGCTCCCGCGCCGACATTGACGAGTTTGAGAAAGAAAAAGTGCTGGTAATGCAGCAGCTCGAATCGAAACTGCCCGCAACGGTTTTTACCGGCTATGACGTTTTAAACCAGAAAGCCGAAATACTCGCCCTGCTTACCAAGGATTATCAAACGACGGATACTCTTGACAAAGAAGGTTATATCGTAACAGATGCGACCAGCTTTTACGCGCAGTCGGGCGGACAAGTGGGAGATACAGGTTCTATCGAAGTTGCCGGTGAATCCGTCGCGAAAATAAGCGATACCCAAAAACCGCTTGAAAAAATTTATTTACATAAAGTAAACATCATCAAAGGCTCTTTGCGCAAAGGGCAGAAGATAACGCTTGCGGTTGATCCCGTGGCGAGATTTAAAGCGGCGGCGAACCATTCGGCTGTGCATGTACTCAACGCGTCTTTAAGAACGATATTGGGCGACGAAGTACACCAGGCAGGCTCTTTCGTTTCGCCGGAAAAGCTGCGTTTCGACTATACCATATCCACCCCGCCCACGCCAGACCAGCTTTTGGCGGTATGGGGCGTGGCCAACAGCATAATCGAGCAGAATTTGAAAGTGGAAACGCAAGTGCGCCCGCTAAAAGACGCAAAAGAACTTGGCGCGACGGTGCTTTTGGGCGAGACTTACGCCGACCCGGCGAGATTTGTTCTTATATCCAAGGACGGCTTTAAAGACCCGAAAAACCGCGCCAGCCTTGAACTTTGCGGCGGAACGCACGTAAAGAGCACCGGCGAAATAATGAATATAAGAATACTCAAGGAAAGCGCGGTGTCGGCGGGAGTCAGACGTATAGAGGCCGTCGCGGGTTTAAGCGCGGTGGAGTACTTAAAACACGGCGCAAACGCCGCTATACTGACATCAAGGATATTAAACACCACCGTTGAGGACTTGGCGAAAAAAGCGCAGTCTTTGCTGGAAACGGAACAAACATTAAAGAAAGAAATAGCCGAACTTAAGCGCAAGCTGTTAAGCGGGGCCGACAATTCCGCCCAATGCGAAGTTAAATTCAGCGACGGGGTCTGCGCGGTAGTATTCAACGCGGAGAACAGCGAGATAAAAGAACTTCGCACGCTTGCCGATAACATGTCGGACAAAAACAAAGGCAAAGTAGTAATAATAAGCGCCGACAGAGAAGGCAAAAAATCTTTTGTGGTAAAAAGCTGCAAAGGAGGCGCCGACGCCAACAAGATAGCCAAGGCCGTCGCGGAGACGATAAACGGGCGCGGTGGCGGCAAGGCGGATTTCGCGCAGGGCGGCGGGGATAGCTGTCCTTGGGAAGAGTTTTTAAAGAAGATAAAAGCTCTTTAAAAATTTTGCTATAATTTATTAAGAACGAAAAAATAATTTGTAGCGATACAAAATATTTTGCTATAATAAATTATCCGGTTTTTATAAAGAAAACGCGGTGTTGGGATTTTCGCCGCGATATGAAAGCTGAAAAGATTTTAGAGGAACGGTTGGGTGGCTGAGCGGTCAAAAGCAACGGTCTGTAAAACCGTCGGGCGTGCCCTACATAGGTTCGAATCCTATCCCAACCACTCCTCTTTTTTCAACTAAAAGTTGGCCGCGCAGTGGTAGCGCGGGCGCAAAGAGCGCAAATTTATGTGAGTAATAGGACCCGAGTCAAATCCTATAAAACACAAAAGGTACAAAATGAGCAAAACATACTTACCTTCCGTACAGGAAGCCGAAGCAGGAAGAAAATGGCATCACATCGATGCCGCCGGCAAAACCTTGGGAAGATTGGCGACGCAGTTGGCCGTCTACCTTATGGGCAAGCACAAGAGAACTTTTACCCCCAATATGGACTGCGGGGATTTCGTCGTTGTTACCAATGCCGGGAAGATCAAAGTAACCGGGAAAAAAGCTGAAGAGAAAGTTTATTTCTCCCACTCCGGCTACGCGAAAGGCGCTAAAGAAGTTCCTTTCAAGAGGCAGATGGAAAACAACCCCGCGAAGGTCATCGAGCTGGCCGTATACCGCATGCTCGACAACAACAAACTTCGCGCTAAAAGAATGAAAAGACTTAGAATCTTCAACGGAGAAGAACATTCTTTTGCGGAAAGGTTCTCAAAATAAAAGGTGATTTCTATGGAAACCAAACAGATTAAAACCGGCAGAAGAAAAACTTCCGTAGCTCAGGCTGAGCTCGTGAAAGGTTCCGGTAAAATAACAATCAATACCAAATCATTGGAAGATTACTTCCGCGGCTGCCCAAGATATCAGGACACCGTGGTAGCTCCGTTAAGCGAACTTAAAGCCGAGAAAGATTTTGACGTAAACGTCAAAGTATGCGGCGGCGGCATCGCTTCTCAGGCGGGCGCCATACGCCACGCCATCGCCAGATCCTTGGCGGTGCTGGGCGAGGATAACAAAAAATCCATGAAGAAAGCCGGCTTCTTAACCAGAGACCCCAGAATGGTCGAAAGAAAGAAACCCGGCCAGCCCAAAGCGAGAAGACGCTTCCAATTCTCCAAACGTTAATTTTGGAGTTGGCAAAATTTACCCCCGGTACGCCGGGGGTTTTTTATTGCTCGTTTTCCTTTTAATTTTTTGATTTCAACTACCCATCTTCTGCGTCTGCGGATATTCTTCCCCCGCGCCTTTGCCCAAGGGCGGAGCCTCGCCATTACCCCAAACAAAAAGCCCTCCGCCAAGCGGAAAAACGCCGCCGGCAAAGTTATATTTCCACAAGGCCGCAGAGCCGTATTTCCCCAGGGCCGATTTGGGGCATATTTTCCCAAATCCGATTTGGCGGCTTTCTTTTTCGCGCCCCTGCCAAAAGCGCCGGGCAAGAGCTTCAAAAAACAAAATATCTTTTCCTCTTAAAGCAAAATAAATACCGCCCTTAAATTCCGCGGAGGGTAAAACGAAAAGGCAAGCTCTTGCCCATTTCGCGAAAGAAAAGCGGCGGAGAATTTTCTTCCCTTGCGCTTTTATGTTTTTTGCCGCTTTTTCGGCTATGTTTAATCATTCTAATTTTCTATAATGATATTATGATAGAAGAATTAAAGAGTAAGTTAAATTTAATAGAAAGCAATTATATTTCCAAGATACAAGCCTGCCAAGATTTAAAACAACTGCAGGACTTGCAAGTCGCCGCCGTAGGGCGCAAAGGCGAACTGACCGAGCTTTTAAAGAGCCTTAAAGATCTCTCTTTGGAAGAGAAAAAGGAGTTCGGCCCCTTAAGCAACGCTTTGAAAACGAAACTCGTTTCCTTATTCGAGGCCAAAACCGCCGAGCTTGAAACCGCGGCCATTAACGAAGAATTAAACAAGGCGGATTTGGATTTAACCTTGCCCTCCTATCCTTTCAATAAAGGCGGCAGGCACCCCTTGGCCATAGCCCAAAAGAGAATGACCGATATTCTCTCCAAACTGGGGTTTGTATGGGCGCACGGGCCTTTTATAGAGGACGCGTACCACAACTTTGACGCTTTGAATATCCCCGCGCACCACCCCGCGCGCGATATGCAGGACACCTTTTTCGTCAAGAACACCAATAAGACGGATTTCGTTTTAAGAACGCACACCTCGGGCGTGCAGATAAGAACTATGCAAAAGCAGCGCCCGCCCATACGCATTATGGCGCCGGGCAGAGTGTTCCGTAAAGACGCGCTTGACGCTACGCACAGCCCGGTATTCCACCAAATAGAAGGTTTATATGTCGATAAGAACGTAAGTTTGGCGGATTTAAAAAGGGACTTGACGGTATTTATGAAGGGGCTTTTCGGCAAGAAGGCGGAAGTAAGATTTAGGCCGTCGTTCTTCCCGTTTACCGAACCCAGCGTGGAAGTGGACGTAAAATGCGTATTCTGCGAAGGCAAGGACAAGAACTGCCCCGTCTGCAAAGGCAGCGGCTGGAAGGAAATGCTCGGCGCGGGCATCGTGCATCCCAATGTACTTAGAAACTGCAATATCGACCCTGAAGTTTACAGCGGATACGCTTTCGGCATGGGTGTAGAGAGGCTGGCGATGTTCTCTTTGGACATCAAGGACATCAGAACTTTCTACGAGAACGATATTAGGATTTTGGAGCAATTTTAAATGAAAATACTTTATTCTTGGCTTAAAGATTTTATCGACTTGGATCTTACACCCGAAGAACTGGCAGGCAAACTTACCGTTCTTGGCATGGAAGTGGAAGAGATAAAAAAGACGGGCGCCGATTTTGACGACATTTACGCCGCCAAAATAGTAAAGATAAACGCGCACCCCAATTCGGAAAAGCTGCACCTTGTCGATTTGGAAACCAAAGACGGCGCCAAGCGCGTAGTCTGCGGGGCGCAGAACATCGCCGAGGGGCAAACGGTACCCTTGGCCAATGTGGGATCGAGGCTCGGCAAGATTTATCTTAAACCGGCCGAAATACGCGGGGTAATATCGGAGGGGATGTTATGCTCCGCCGATGAACTAGGCCTGGCGGCCGAACGCCAAAAAGGCATTATGATTTTGGACCCGAAAATACCCGTCGGCACGGACGTAAAAACATTATACGGCAAAGCCGACGCGATATTTGACGTTTCCCTAACGCCCAACCGTCCGGACCTTATGAGTCACCTCGGCATAGCAAGGGAGCTTAGCGTTTTGTTAAATATTCCTTTAAAAAAGAGGGAGTGGAAGAAATACAAAGGCGAAGGATCCGCTTTAAAAATCAACATACACACCGAAGACGACGGCTGCGCCAGATATACGGGCAGGATAATCCGCGGGGTAAAAAATACGGAGTCGCCCGCCTGGATGAAGGAACGCCTTTTGGCCATGGGCGTCAATCCAAAAAACGCGCTTGTCGATATTACCAACTATGTCCTTTTTGAAATAGGCCACCCGATGCACGCTTTTGATCTTAACCACCTTGAAGGCGGGGAAATAAACGTACGCTGGGCGCAGGAAAACGAAAACTTTTTGGCGCTGGATGATACCCAGCGCACCCTCACGCCGCAGAACCTCGTTATAGCCGACGGCAAGAAAGCGGTCGCCTTGGCGGGCGTTATGGGCGGCAAAGGCGACAGTATATTACCTGAAACCAAAGACATCTTTTTGGAAGGCGCGTATTTCTATCCGCCGTGCATAAACAAAACTTCAAAGAAGTTCGCGCTCAGCACGGAATCTTCCCAAAGGTTTGAAAGAGGCGTCGATATAGAAGGCTGCCTTAACTCAATAGAGATGGCGACGGCCCTGGTGCTTGAAATCTGCGGCGGAGAACCGAGCGAAATCAACGATGTTTACCCTAATCCTTACCGCCCCGCTCAAATAGAATTTAAACCCGAGGATCTGGAAAAGATACTCGGAATGGAAATAGACCGCGAGCGCCTTAAAGACATCTTCGGCAGGCTTGGCGCGGACTTAAAAACTTCAGATTCGGGCGCTTGGCTGTTTACGCCCGGCTCTTACAGAAGGGATTTGAACCACAAATGGGATTTGGCGGAAGAGGCCGCGCGCTATATCGGTTTGGAAAATTTGGCCGCGGACGGCGACGGCACAACCCACGCCACCCTATACTTCGGCGAGAATCCCAAAGCGGTGGACCTCGGGGAAAAATTCTCCGACGCTTTGGCGGGGCTCGGTTTTTACGAGTGTAAAAATTTTGACTTCGTATCGCAAAAGGATTTAGGTCTTTTCTCCTTCAGCGACAAAACCGCCGTCGAAATAAAAAACCCGCTCGCCGACGGAATGGAATTTTTAAGGCCGAATCTGCTTATGAGCCTGTTGAAAAACATAGCTCTCAACCAAAACTTCGGCAGACACGATTTGGCGCTTTTCGAGTACGGCAAAACTTTCTCTTTGCAGAAAGGTTTCCCGCTGGAAACTTTCTCTCTCGGCGCCGTTATGTGCGGCAAAACCCCGCGCGAAAAGTTTTTTATGAACCCGCAGTGCAAAGTGGGCTTTTACGGCCTTAAAGGCGCGGCGGAAAATATTTTGAGGGATTTTGAAGGCGTAACTTTCCAGCCGTCGAAAAACGCGCCTTCTCATATGCACCCCAAAATCTGTATGGATATTCTCTTAAACAACAAGAAAATAGGATTTTTGGGGCAAGTGCACCCGCTGACCTTAAAGGCTTACGACATCAAGCAAGACGTTTACGCCTTTGAGTTTGACGTCAAAAACCTTGAAAAACTCTTTGACGCGCAGCAGTTCAAAAAAGCGCGCGAGATAAGCGCTTTCCCCGCTTCAAAGAGGGATTTGTCCGTAGTTATAGACAAGAACATAACGTTCGATAAGGTGCGCCAAGTATTAAAAATGGCGGCGCCGGATACAAAGTACAATTTAATAGATTTGTATCAAGGCTCTAACTTGCCCGAGGGCAAAAAGAGCATTACCCTAAGTTTCGATTTTATTTCCAAGGAGAAAACCCTTACCGACGCGGAAGTAAACAAAGCGGTAGAGGCTATCCTCGCAAAACTGAAATCGGACTTGGGCGCGGAATTAAGATAAAACATAAAGTATGGAAGACGACAAATACAAACAGCTGCACCTCCTAATAGACCGCATATCGGCCAGGCTCGCGCAGGCTGAAGAGGAAAATATGCTTCTTCAAGCTAAAGTCAGAACTTTGGAGTCAAACGTAAAAGTACTGCAAAGCGCGCAAGTTACCGCGCGGGCTTTAAAAGAATGGAAAGACGTAACGACTTCCATATTAAAGAAACTTTACGCTAAAATAGAACGGGAGATAGAGAGAATAGAGCAGCAATCCTCTTCCCCCGATTTGGGCGGGAAATGAGCAAGAAACAAGAACCTGTTACCGTAACGATAAAAAGAATAGAGCTCGACGATGTCGTGCTGGAAGGGCTCGGCCCTTTGGACGTCAACGCCTTGGCAAGAGAAATAGAAAACAAGATGGATCAGTTCTCGGAAGAGAAACATACCGTGGACACTTTCAAAATATTGCTTCACACGACACTTTTCTACGCTGCCAAAGCTTATATGAAAAACAATAACGAAGAGCAAAAAAGCAAAGCGGGCGAAAAGCAGCTGGACAGCGCGATAGAAAAGTTAAATCTTGCTTTAAACCGTTTGCCCCTTAAATAGATATGAGCGATTTTTTTGAAGAAGAAAGGCGCGAAGCCGCAAAAGCAAATATGCCTCTGGCGGCAAGATTGGCGCCCCAAAAGCTGGAAGATTTCGCAGGGCAGGAAGATATTCTCGCGCCGGGCAAACTCCTGCGCCGACTTATAGAGGCCGATAAAGTCCGCTCCGCCGTATTCTTCGGCCCGCCGGGCGTAGGCAAAACGGCACTCGCGAGATTTATCGCCAAGACTACCCGCGCGCACGTTAGCGAACTTAACGCCGCGGCCGCGGGCGTGGGTGACTTAAAAAAAGTTTTGGAAGAGGCCCGCCTTAGAATAGAAAATAATTTCGAGCAAAAACGCACCCTGCTTATCTTGGACGAAATCCACCACTTTAACAAAACGCAGCAGGACGTACTTTTGCCTTCGGTGGAAAGCGGGCAGATAATCCTTATCGGCATAACAACGGAAAACCCGTACTTCTACATCAACAACGCTTTGCTTTCAAGATTTTCCGTCTTTGAGTTCAAACCTTTAAGCGCGGAAAATCTTTCAAAAATAACGAAGAATGCGCAGGAAAGCCAAAACTTCATTATTGACGACGACGCGAAAGATTTCCTTATCACGCAGTCAAACGGCGACGCCAGACGCTTTTTAAACGCCTTGGAACTGGCTTTAATAACTACGCCCTATGTCGGCGGACCAAAACACATAACTTTCGATATCGCCAAAGACTGCATACAAAAAAGACATCTTAACTACGACAAAAAAGGCGACGATCATTACGACGTAATATCTGCTTTCATAAAATCAATGCGCGGTTCGGACCCGGACGCCGCCGTCTATTGGCTGGCCAGAATGCTCGAATCGGGCGAAGACCCGCGCTTTATCGCAAGACGTATTTTTATCTGCGCGGCGGAAGACGTCGGCCTAGCCGAACCTACCGCAATAGTCATAGCGCAAGCCGCTTTTAAAAGCGCGCAGGTGCTGGGTATGCCGGAAGTGAGAATACCGCTCGCACAGGCGGCCATATACGTGGCCTGCGCGCCAAAATCCAATGCCGCCTATTTGGCCATAGACGCCGCTTTGGACGAAGTCAAAAACGGACCGAGGAGGGATGTGCCCCCGCATTTAAGAAGCTCGATTAAAAACGAGGGCTATAAATACGCGCACGATTACCCCAACCATTACGTTGACCAGCAATATATGCCCATGCCCAAAAAATTTTATAAGCCGACCGTAATGGGCAAAGAAAGAATTATAAAAGAGCGGCAGGAAAATTTAAGGAAGAAGAAATAATGCTCCCTTTCTCTAAAGATAAAATCTTTTCCGTAACCGAAATCAGCCAAACCGTAAAGCAAATGCTGGAAGGCGTTTTTGGGGAAGTCGCCGTAGAAGGCGAAATCTCCAATCTAAAAACCGCTTCCAGCGGGCATATCTATTTTGACCTTAAAGACGAGAACGCCTTAATCTCGGCGGTGTTGTTTAAAGGCTATGCCCGCGGGCTGATTTTAAAAGAAGGCGATCTTATAGTCGCGCGGGGCGAAATATCCTGCTATATCAAACAAGGCAGATACCAGCTTATCGTCAAAGAGGCGGAAGTAAAGACCAAGGGCAATTTGTTTGCCGAATTTGAGAAATTGAAAGAGAAACTTTCCCAAGAAGGCCTTTTTGACGAAGACAAAAAACTTCCGCTTCCGGCTTTCCCCTCAAGGATAGGCGTGGTTACTTCGCCAACGGGCGCGGCGATACGGGATATACTTTCCGTACTTAAAAGGCGGGGGCGCAATCTGGAAATAATAATAGCGCCCGCTTTGGTGCAGGGCGAAGGCTCCAAAGAGCAAATAGTTCAAGCCCTGAAAAATTTGCAAAAATTAACTCCCCCGCCCGACGTTATTTTGCTGGGCAGGGGCGGCGGCAGTATAGAAGATTTATGGAGCTTTAACGAGGAGCTTGTCGTCCGCGCGGTAGCCGCGAGCAAAATACCGATTATATCCTGCGTCGGACACGAAACGGATTTTACTCTAACCGATTTTGCCGCCTCTTTAAGAGCGCCTACGCCTTCGGCCGCGGCGGAGCTGGTAGTCAAAAACGCGCAAGATACGGCGGAAAAATTATTTTCCTTAAACAAACTGCTGCTTAACTCTCTGACGATAAAGTATGAACGTCTTAACAGCAGACTTTCTTTGGCGATTAACAGCAAATACTTTAAAGAGCCCGCATTATTTTTCGAACGCAAAGAGCAAACCTTGGACGATCTTAAAGAAACGCTTTATACTAAAATAGATATTCTTTTGAAAACAAAAGCAAACGCCAAGCATTTTCTTGAACAGCGCCTCGCGCTCTTAAGCCCGCAGGCTACCCTTAAACGGGGATACGCCATCGTCAGACGCAGCGCGACGGGCGAGGTGGTGCGATCTTCCCTTAAAGGAGAGCACCTGACGGTGCAAACTTCTTACGATAATTTTGAGGTGGAAACATTATGAGCAAGAAAAATACTTTCGAGGCGAAACTGGCCCGCCTTGAAGAAATAGTAAACGCCCTTGACGGCGACACTATCCCATTGGAAGAAAGCTCAAAACTATTTGAGGAGGGCTTGACCCTTTCCAAGGAATTGACGGAAAAATTAAACGAAGTAAAATTTAAAGTGCAAACTCTAAAAGAGAAAGGCTCCACCTTGGTTCTTGAACCTTTCGATAAGGAGGAAAATGCCTAAACTGCGTTTGGATAATGCGCTGGTTAATTTGGGCTTGGCCTCAAGCAGGAATAAGGCCCAAGCCATCATTATGGCCGGTGAAGCCTTGGTAAACGGCCAAGTTGAGACCCGCGCCGACAGAAACATCAAACCCGAGGATAATATTTCCCTAAAAGAGAAATCCTGCCCCTATGTATCAAGGGGCGGCTTAAAATTGCAAGGCGCTTTGGACTCTTTTAAAATATCCGTAAAAGATAAAATCTGCGCCGATATAGGCGTGGCGACGGGCGGATTTTCCCATTGTTTCCTGCTAAGAGGCGCTAAAGAAGTTTACGGCATAGACGTCGGCAAAGGCCAAATCGCCAGCGAGATTACCGCCTTTAAAAACTTCTTCTTCCGCCCTAACACAAATGCGCGTTATATAACACCGAATATGTTCCCGCACCCGTTTGAAGCCGCCGCAGTTGACGTCTCTTTCATCTCTCTTAAAATGATTATGCCCGCATTATTTTCTTGTATGGCCCAAAACAGCGATATAGTATTCTTAATTAAGCCCCAATTTGAGCTTACCCCCAAAGAAGTACCCCACGGCATAGTCAAAACCGACGAAAACCGTCAAAAAGCGGTTTCTTTGGTAAGGGATTTCTTTAAGCAAAATCTTGAAGCCAAGTACAATGCCCAAGAACAAGGACTCATCAATTCGCCCATTACCGGTATGCACGGCAATATAGAGTTCCTGTGGCATATAAAAATAAACGCGAAATAATCATTTAAAGCTTTTTAGCCCGTCTGCAATCAAAATTATCGCCGCTATTATTTATGGCCAACATACTTTTATTTCGCAAAAAAACATTCCCTTCAAATGCGCTCCGCCGATTTAGCATAAAAACTCAGCAGAATTTTATTGTCCAACGAATGCGCCCTCGAAAGCCATTCTTTGGATACAAACAAAAAACCCCGCTTAGAAAAGCGGGGTTTTATAGCAAAAGAGTCTGATTAAGCGTTCACTTTACTAGTGTCAACGTGTAAACCTGGCCCCATCGTGGAAGATAAGGAGACCGTCCTTACATACACGCCTTTGGAGGTTGAAGGTTTTACTTTGTTGATTACTTCCAAAACAGCTTTTGCGTTGTCAAACAGCTTATCGGCTTCGAACGAGGCCTTGCCTACCGGTACGTGAACGATACCGTAAGCGTCGGCTTTAAATTCTATCCTGCCGGCCTTAAGCTCTTTTACCGCCGTAGCAACGTCAAAGGTGACGGTGCCGGCTTTCGGGTTCGGCATCAAGCCGCGAGGCCCCAATATCTTGGCCGCTTTGGCTAAATCCCTCATCGTGTCCGGGGTAGCTACGAGGACGTCAAAGTCCATCTTGCCTTTAAGTATGTCTTCCACCAATTCCTCGCCGCCTACCAAATCGGCTCCCGCTTTCTGAGCGTCTTGAGCATGCTCGCCCTTGGCCAATACCGCTATGCGTTTGGTCTTGCCGGTGCCGTGCGGAAGAACTACCATCGTCCTTACCTGCTGGTCCGATTTCTTGGTGTCGATGCCTAAGCGGACGTGCAATTCGACGGTTTCGTCAAATTTGGCTTTCGCGTTTTCCTTACACAGAGCTACCGCTTCTTTCAACGTGTAGAGCTTTTTGCTGTCTATCGTCTTTTTAGCTGCTTCCATTCTTTTTCCCATCTTGTCTCCTTTAGGTCTAACGGGCCGTTAAGCCCTCCCTGGATAAATTCCTTATTTTACTATGTCGACGCCCATGCTTCTGGCCGTGCCTTTTACCATCTCGGCGGCCTGCTTTACGTCCTTGGTGTTCAAGTCCGGCAGTTTCTCCGCCGCGATCTCTTCGCACTGTTTCTGCGTCAACTTGCCCACTTTGTCTTTATGGGGCGTGCCGGAACCCTTCGCAAGGCCCAGCTTCTTTACTATAAGTACCGCCATCGGCGGCATCTTCGTGATGAAAGAGAATGATCTGTCTTCATATACCGTTATTACCACGGGTATTTTGACTCCTTTCTCCAACTTCGCGGTCTTGGCATTAAACTGCTTGCAGAATTCCATGATGTTTACGCCATGCTGACCCAATGCCGGGCCTACCGGCGGCGCAGGATTCGCGGCCCCTGCCGGTATCTGCAGTTTAATATAGCCTTTGATTTTTTTCTCTTTTGCCATTTTTATTTTACTCCTTAATCTGCCCGCCTTGGCGGGCTGCTGCTAAATCTAGTTTATCTTCTCAACCTGTAAGTAGTCCACTTCTACGGGGGTAGCTCTGTCAAAAACCGTTACCATCACTTTCAGCTTGTTTTTGGCTTCGTTTACTTCTTCTATTACGCCGACAAAATGCTTAAACGGCCCTTCCGTAACGCGTACTTGCTCGCCGCGGTCAAACTGTACCGCGTGCTTGGGCTTGCCGTCAGTAACAGTCGTCAATTCCACTATACCCGCTATTTCCTCCTCCGGAAGAGGCACAGGATACGGATCGCCCAAAAAGCCCGTCACTCCTATTATGTTCCTTATGAACCAATAGGTTTGGCTGGTTAAGATCATTTCCACCAATATGTATCCGGGAAAAAATTTGCGTTTCCTTAAGGTCTTTTTGTTTTGCTTTACTTCGACCACTTCTTCGGTAGGCACCAATACGTTAAAGACTTTATCACCAAAGTTTTGTACTTTTATTTGCGTTAAAATCTTTTCTTTTACCTTGTCCTCGTGGCCCGTTTGAGTGTGAACAACGTACCAGTACTTCTCCCGTGATTCGTGCTCTTTCGCTACGGACGCTTCGGTTTGATTGGCTTTCGTTTCTTCGCTCATTTTAATTGCTCCCTATTATCTTACTCAACACCGAAGATAAGATAAAGTCTATCCCGCTTATATATACAGCTATTATAGCTACCACAATAAAAACGAATATCGTGGATTGTATCATCTGCGCTCTGGAAAGCCATACGCTCTTCTTAAGCTCAAAATATGACTCCCTAAGGAAACTTATTGCTTTATTCATATAACCTACCGTTTCTTAAAATCTGGCAGGAGCGGAAGGACTCGAACCTTCAGTCCCGGTTTTGGAGACCGGTGGTTTACCAGTTAACCGACGCTCCCATACTCTAATCTATGCGAAACCTTATTTGGAGGCTTTGCTCTCTTTATGCAAAGTCTGCTTGCCGCATTTCTTGCAAAATTTGTTTAATTCGACTTTATAGTCTTTCTTTTTGCCTTTAGCAAAATAGTAGTTCTTGTTTTTGCATTCCGTGCACGATAACACGAATGTTAATCTTTCTGCTGTTGCCATTTTTTCTGTCCTGTCTTAAATTTCGGGATTTAATCCCTCTAAAGATACCTATAGGGACATTGTACCCAATGTCCCTATTAGGTTCCTATTTCAAACTGTTACTCAAGGATTTTGGTAACGACGCCGGCGCCTACCGTCCTGCCGCCTTCCCTTATGGCGAATCTTACTCCCTCTTCCATCGCCACTGGCGTGATCAACGTTACTTCTATCTCTGCATTGTCGCCGGGCATTATCATGTCGCCCTTGAACTGCAACTCTCCCGTCACGTCCGTCGTCCTAAAGTAGAACTGCGGTTTGTAGCCCGGTGTTAACGGCGTATGTCTTCCGCCTTCGTCTTTCTTCAAGATATAGACCTGCCCGATAAACTTCTTGTGCGGCGTTATGCTCTTGGGCGCCGCCAATACCTGGCCTCTCTCTACCTGCTTCTTGTCTATACCTCTAAGCAAGATGCCTACGTTATCGCCAGCTATACCTTCGTCCAGTAATTTCCTGAACATCTCTATGCCCGTCGCTACCGAGGTTAAGGTATCCCTAAACCCGATTATCTCTACCGGATCGCCTACCTTGATGTGGCCTCTCTCTATCCTGCCCGTAGCTACCGTGCCGCGGCCAGTAATAGAAAATACATCTTCCACCGCCATCAAGAACGGCTTGTCCGTCTCTCTCTTAGGCTCGGGTATCCAAGTGTCCAAAGCTTCCAATAACTTCTTGATCGCAGGTACGCCGATCTCGCTCTGATCCCCTTCTATCGCCTTCAAAGCGCTTCCGCGGATTATCGGAGTGTTGTCACCGTCAAATTCATATTTGCTCAAAAGCTCGCGGACTTCCATCTCTACCAAGTCCAGCAATTCAGCTTCTTCCACCAAATCTACTTTGTTCAAAAATACTACCAGCTTCGGTACGTTTACCTGTTTGGCCAACAATACGTGTTCCTTCGTCTGAGGCATAGGACCGTCTACCGCCGATACTACCAATATCGCACCGTCCATCTGCGCAGCACCCGTGATCATGTTCTTAATATAGTCAGCGTGCCCCGGGCAGTCTATGTGCGCATAGTGCCTCTTGTCTGATTCGTACTCTACGTGCGATACCGCTACCGTTACAATCTTGCTCGCGTCCCTTACTACGCCGCCCTTCGCTATATCGCTGTACGCCATCTCCTTCGATTTGCCTTCGCTCGCCAATACCTTCGTCAACGCCGCAGTCAACGTCGTCTTGCCGTGGTCTACGTGACCGATCGTTCCTACGTTTACGTGCGGTTTGTTCCTTGAAAACTTCTCCTTTGCCATAGTCTTTGTCTCCTATATGTTTTTAATTAAATCCGAAAGCTGGGAATGGGAATCGAACCCACGACCTTCTCCTTACCATGGAGATGCTCTACCAGCTGAGCTATCCCAGCAAAATTCCACAAATACTTCCAGCGGGCGAAGGGAATCGAACCCTCGTCATCAGTTTGGAAAACTGAGGTTCTGCCATTGAACTACGCCCGCAATGGTTCCTTTTATTATATCAAATTAAAGCGCAAAAGACACTTGCCACTATTTACCTGGCATTAAAATGCAGGCGCGAGGGAGAATCGAACTCCCGAATAGCAGTTTTGCAGACTGCCGCCTTACCACTTGGCCATCGCGCCGTGCATATTCGTCTTTTCTTCAATTATTATATTATAATTCGCGCGCCCTTGCAAACCGTTTTTATAACCAGCCCGCTTTATATACGGTTAAGGACGAGTACTCTCCGCCGGATTTGAGCAGCGTTGAAGGGAAATCCTTATGGTTGGGGCTGTCGGGGAAATGCTGCGTTTCCAAACAAAACGCGCCATGCTCCTTATATATTACCCCCCCTTTTCCCCTATCTTTGCCGTTTAAAAAATTGCAGCTGTAAAAATGCACCGAAGGCTGATTGGTATAAATATCCAGTCTAAGACCGCTATCCTCATTCTCTACAGAGGCCCCCAAAAATAAATTGCGCCCTTTATATTCGTCGCAGACATAGCTGTGGTCATAACCTCCGCCGATATTAAGCTGCTCGTTCGCCGCTTTTATATCCGCGCCTATGCTCTTTAAGTTCCTGAAATCAAACGGCGTACCCTCCACTTTATCCATACGGCCCAAAGGTATCAAATTCTCGTTTAAAGGCAAATAGCGTTCCGCGTTTATCTGTAATTTATGATTTAACACGTCGCTGCCGTGCGCGCCCAAATTAAAAAACGCGTGATTTGTTATATTGATAATGCCGTCTTGGGAGCATTGGGCGTAAACCTCAAACAGCAAAGCGTTGTCTTCCGTAAGCGTATAAGCAACGTTTATCCCAAACTCGCCGGGATAACCGTCCAAGCCGTCAGGCAAAACACATTCCAAAGCCGCGAAATTATCGCCCGTTTCCGTAAAGGACCAGACTTGCTCGTTAAGGCCTTTAAATCCGCCGTGCAGATGATTATCCCCATTATTCACGCTTAAATTATATTGTTTGCCGCCCAGCTCGAACCTGCCCCGCGCGATACGCCCGGCATAGCGCCCTATCACGGCGTTAAAATAACGCTCGTTTGAGCTCTTATAGTTTTCCAAACTGTCATGGCCTATTACGATATCGTAAAGCCCACCCGCTTTGTTGGGGACTAAAAACGATACTATCCTCGCGCCGTAATTGCTTATTTGCACCTTTACGCCTTTTGAATTTTTTAAAGTCGCCAATTTGCATTCTTTACCGTCAACATACCCCTTAAAGTCTTCCTCTTTCAAAAGCGATGCCGCCATAAAACCCTCCGTATATCGGCATTGTAGCATAAAAAACAAGTTCTTTGCGTGAAATAAGCCGAAATATTCGGCCTTTATTGCCGCTTTTAAAAATTTTCTTTTTTGGGCCTTGACATTTCCTTTTTGGGGCGTATTATATCTTTACGGGCAGTGATAACAAGAGGGTTCTGAGGGAATGGAACCAGTTCTCACTCCTACATAAGGAGACTGCCCGTTTTGAAAATTTACTGTTGTTTGACCGGGTGGTGTTTTCCGGCGGTGCGGTGTTATGAGTGTAGACGCTGCGATGACGTGAGGATGCCGGATGCGGACATAAAATCCCCTGAGCGGGTGTGCGCATGAGACGGTCGGACAGTAGGGCCTGATACCGAAGAAGGTGTGGTCCGCCGTTATGGGCGGCGAACGCGAAGGAGAAGGTATCTGCGCCGAGGAGAAGGTATGGAGGATAGCTCCAGTTGTAAAAGCGGGCGTTAATCGTTTTAAAGGT
Organism: uncultured Elusimicrobiales bacterium; assembly: GCA_944324675.1. Classification (GTDB taxonomy): domain Bacteria; phylum Elusimicrobiota; class Elusimicrobia; order Elusimicrobiales; family Elusimicrobiaceae; genus Proelusimicrobium. The sequence goes on from CALUXE010000003.1 coordinate 29,749, forward strand.
AATGGATAATTACAAGGCAACGGTTAAGGCCCGCTTTTTTGCGCCCTTTTAACAAGATTTTCTCCGCTGTTTTTACCCGCCAAACCACATTTATAAGAGCAAAACACCCAAAGAAAGCATCCTTCATTAAACGGTCAAGCCCGTGCGCCTTCCTGCCGTTTCCTTAATTAAAAAGCCCCGCCGTAAAGCGGGGCTTTTTGCCTCAACTAAAAACTTTGGCGGGGGGCTAAGCCTCCTGCCCGCTTTTCTTCTGGCGCAGTATCACTCTCTTTACCCATCCGCCGAAATCGTCAAACAGAGTATACGCCACCGGCGCCATAAGCAAAGTTATCAGCAAAGCCAAGGTCTGCCCGCCGATTATCACTATGGCCAAACTGCGCCTTAACCCGGATCCCGCGCCCGTACCCAATGCCGTAGGTATCATACCGGCGATAATCGTTACGGTCGTCATCAAAATAGGGCGCAGCCTTACTTTGTTGGCTTCCATTATGGCTTTATATTTGTCGTATCCCGCATGGCGCAGAGTATTGGTATAATCCACCTGCAATATCGCGTTCTTGCTTACTATACCCATCAACATGAACATTCCCAATAAGCTGAAAATATTCAGCGTTTCCCCGGTGAAAGCCAAAGTAAGCAGCGCAAACGGTATCGTAAGCGGTATCGCCGTAAGAACCACGAACGGATGTACATAACTCTCAAACTGGGCCGCCAATATCATATAAATAAACAATATCGCCAAGGCAAATGCCATAATGAAGCTTGACAACATCTTGCCCATTTCGCTCGACTGTCCTTCCAAGCCGGAGGTATAGTTCGCCGGCGCATTCAATTCCTTGAAAGCGGCATCTATTATGCTTATGGCCTTGTTCATATCCATATTGCCCGAAGTGTTGGCCTCTATCGTAATCTGCCTCTGTCTGTTCATACGATTGATCTGCGAAGGACCAAAACCCTGTTCTATCGTAGCCACGCTGTCAAGGCGGACAAGAACGTCCTCCCCGTTTCGCTTGGCCGGGATCATCATAGAAGAGATAACCTCTTTATTGTTCCTGTAGTCTTCGTCGGCGCGGACTCTTATTTCGTAAAGTTCGTTGCCTTCCTTGTATTTCGATATATCTTCTTCCCCGCCCACCAGCGTACGCAACGTCGAGGCAATATCGCTTACCTTCACACCCAAGTCGTGCGCTTTATCGCGGTCGATGGAAACCCTATATTCGGGCTTGGCAAAGTCAAAATCCAAATCCAAATCTATAATGCCGGGGGTGTCCTTCACCTTATCGTACACCGCATTGGCGTAAGACAAAAGTTCGTTCATGTCAGGGCCGGAAATTACATACTGTATCTTGGCCATTCCGCCGCCCGGCGATCCGCTGATAACGAACGCCTGGCTCTTTACGTCGTCATATTTAGCTAGGATATTTCTCGTCGCGTCTATATATTCAAATATAGAGTAGCCTTTGCCTCTCTTTTTTAAGTCTTCCAATTCCAAAATAAAGTATCCCCTGTTAGTTGAAGAACCCGTGTTGACAATACTGTCGGCCGATACGCCTATTCCCATAAACATTTTGTCTATAAAAGGCATTTGCTTGAGTTCGCCTTCGACCTGCTTCATAAAAGCGTCCATTTGAGGATAACTCGTACCGTCGGGCGCCTTAAGGTTTATCTGATATTGCCCGGAATCGTCTTCGGGTATGAAGTCAACGCCGACCATTCCGCCCGCCAATATAAATATCGGCGATATAGCCAGAAGAACAGATAAAACCACCATCAGCAATTTGTGCCCCATAGCGAACTTAAGGCAGGCCATATAAACCTTGTTTATCGCATTGTTGACGCTGTCTACCATCTTATCGGCGCGGGACTTGGCGCGCTCCGCCTTCAGAAATTTGCTGCACAGCATAGGCGTCAAAGTCAAAGCTATTACGCCGCTGATCGTGATGGCATAGGCCACCGTCAAACCGTAACTCCTTACGAAACGGCCTACAATGCCCGTCATAAAAGCCAGCGGTACGAAAATTACCACCAGCGAAGCCGTCGTCGCTATTACCGCAAATGATATTTCCCTCGAACCTTCAATAGCGGCCTGCAGCGCGCTCTTGCCGTATTCCTGCATATGGCGGTGTATGTTTTCAAGCATAATAATGGCGTCGTCGATAACTATACCCACCGCAACAGTCAGCCCCAGCAGCGTCATATTGTTCAAGGTAAAATCGCTTAAATACATCAAAAAGAACGTACCGATAATTGACGTCGGTATAGCCATGGCCGATATTACCGTGGAGCGTAAGTCCCCCATGAACATAAACACCACTATCGCCGCCAAAAACGCGCCCACCACCAAATGCTCCATTACCGCGAAGAAAGATTCCTCTATATAACCGGAAGTATCCGATATGGTGTAAATCTCCACGCCCTGCGGCAATAAAGGTTTAATCCTTTCAAGCCTTTCTTTTATAGCGCTTATTACCGCCAAAGTATTTGTGCCCGATTGCTTCTTGATATTTAAGGAAACGCTCCTCTTCCCATTAATATATGTGGCGCTCCTTTCGTATTCGCCGGAATCTTCCACGCGGCCGATATCGGATATCTTTATAGGCACGCCGTTTACCGTGGCGACTACGATATCGTCAAAACTCTTTACGCTGTCTATACGCCCCAAAACTCTCAAATTAAAGTCGTTGGCGACATTTTCCACGCGGCCGCCCGGGATCTCTATATTCTGCTCCACTATCGCCGATTTCACCGCGCCGACTGAAACGCCCAAAGACGCCAATTTTAAAGGATTGATTATCACGTGTATCTCGCGCTCGCGGCCGCCGACTATATCCACAGACCCTATGCCGCTTACGTTTTCGATATTTTCCTTAACCTGCTTTTTTGCAAGCTCGGTCAAGCTGATAATATCCATATCGCCCGTTACCACCACGTTCAATATGGCCGCGGCGCCTACGTCCAATTTGGATATTACCGGCGAATCAATGCCGTCTGGCAATTCCTTCTCTATCTTGTTTACGTTATCGCGCACTTCCTGCGCGGCGACGTCGGGGTCCTTTTCCAAATCGAACTTGATTATGATAAAAGAAGCCCCTTCCATCGTTTGGGAAGTTATCGTGTCTATGCCCGATATTACGTTTACCGCTTCTTCCACCTCTTTTGTGATCGAAGTTTCTATTTCCTCCGGGCTTGAGCCCTGCAAAGTAGTCTGTACGGTAACGTAAGGGAAATCCACGTCAGGATACATATCCACGCCCATGCGGCTGTACCCTATAAGCCCCAGAACTATCAACACCAAAGAGAACATCACCGTGGTTACCGGCCTTCTTATAAATAAGGCCGATATGCCGCCGCCGATATTGCTTTGGCCGTTTTGTTCCTCGCGTTTAATTGTTTCTTTATTTTCTTGCATGGTTATAAGCCTTATTTATTTTCTATCTTGATTTTGCTGCCGTCTTTAATGCCGAAAACGATTTTTATTACTTCCTCGCCTTCCTTAACGCCGGAGACAATCTCGTAAGTGTCGGCTGATTTCAAACCCACCTTCACTTCCCGTTTTGACACCGTATCGCCGCCTTCGTTCACCACATAGACGTAATCGGCCGTGGTGCCGTCTTCCAAAGTTTCGCTCTGCACGCTGGTAAGTTTAAGCGCGGGGACGTTTTTCTTCTCGTCCAAGACCAACTTCACTTTGGCAAACATTCCGGACTTTAAAGCGCCGTCGGAATTATCGGCCCTAAGTTCAACCGTTACCACCCTGCTTTGCGAATCGACTACCGGGCTTATTTTGTATACTTTCGCCGGGAATTGCCTCTCGCCAAATGCCTCTACCGTAAATTCCGCGCTTTGCCCCAAACGTATTTTGCCGATGTATCTTTCGGGAATGTCAACCAAAACGCGGACTTCGTCTTGATTGACCACCAAAGCTACGGGCGTAGTCTTTGTTACGTTCGCGCCCGGATCCAAATAGGTCTTGCCGATAACTCCGTTAATGGTGGAGGGCACCAAAACCGGTTCGTATACCGCGCCGACTTCGTCGCGCTCTATCAAAGCCAAATTTTGGTTGCGTTTTACTTTGTCGCCCTCTTTCAATACGTTCTCCAGCAATTTGCCGTCTACCCGCGGGAATATTACCGCCTCCTCCCACGCTTTGACGCTTCCGTTTAACAATAAATCGGATTTGACGTCCCTTAAAGTCACCGTTTCCGTTTCTACGGTGAAACGGTCCGTCTCCATCTGCTCCAAAGCGCTCTTGTCGCTCTTGCCCGAGCACGCGCCCAAAATCACAGCCGATAATATTATAGCCGTTATTTTCTTCATATTTTCGCTACCTCTTTTCCTACTGCATAATTCAAATTGGACAGCGCCGTAAAAGCATCGTGTACGGCCTGTACATACTGTAATTCCGCGTCATGCAAAAGCAGGGCGGAATCGTCCAAATCCAAGCGGCTGGCAAGCCCGTTTCTGTATCTTATATTCGTGCGTTCCAAATTTTTGCGGGCCTCAGCTATCGTGCCTTTCGTGGCCATTATTCTGTTTTTTGCCTCGTTTAAATTAAGCCAGCAGCGTTTTACCTCTATCCTGATATTGCGTTCCGTGTCGCGCGCCTGCAAAACGGCTTGGTCATAGGCTAATTCGCGCTGCTTTACCAAAGAGTCCACTCTAAAACCCTCAAACAACGGTATGCTCACCCTTAAACCGACATTGCTGCCCCAAGAGGAATTGTCGCTTTCCACGGGTATCATTATATGATCGGAAGTGCCGCTGTAAGATACATTGGCAAATGCCGCTATCGAACCGTAATGATCCGCTTTGGCGATTTTGATATTTTCGTCGGCTATCTGCACATTCAAATCCGATATGACAAGCTCGGGACGGTTTTCCTTCGCCATTTTATATAGTTCGTCCAAAGAAGGTATTTCCACCTTTAAAATATCTTTAAGCTGCCATGTAAGGGAAAGCGGATCCTGCGGATCTTTGTTAAGCACTCGCCTTAAAGTAAGCAGACCAAGTTCATAGCTGTTTTCCGCCTCTATCAAAGGAGGTTCGCTGTTGGATACTTTTACCTTTTGGTTCAATACGTCCAAATCGCTGGCCAAGCCTTGCTTATATTTGGAAGTGATCTCTTTAAGATGGTCTTTGGCGATATTTAAATTCTCCCTCTGTACCTGTATCAAAGCGTGTGAAAGAATTATCCCGAAGCATAAAGTCGTAACCAAATCCTTAATATTGTTGCGGGTTTCCTCAAGCTGCAAGTATCCGCTTTGGGAAGCGTACCGCGCCGCCTTTATCCCGGCCTTTACCGCCCCCCCTTTCCACAAAATAAGACTGCCCTCCACACTGGCGCTTGCGGCATTGTCAAGACTGGTCTTAAAAGAGCCCATGGAAGTTATCATCTCCTGCCCTCTTAAAGCCCTGGTATAACTGCCGCTTGCCGTTATCTGCGGATATACCGAAGACCAATACTGCCTTACCTGCTGAGCGTAAATCTCGGCGTTTTTGGCTGCTATCTGTATTGTGCTATTGTCTTTCATCGCAATATCCACGGCCTCTTGCATAGTTATTGCGCCTTCCTTATCGGCGTCTTTAAGAGCAAACAAATCAACCCCGCCGCTCTGCTTCTTTACCCCGCTTGCCGCCGCGCTTAACGGAAGCGGCACAAGTATGTTTGCCGCCATGCTCAACATAAGAGCAAGGCTTATAGTTCTTTTCATTAAATTACTTCTCCTTATAATTGATAGCCGTAAGCACGGCCTTCGCCATATCCTTTGGATATGACGGCCAAAACTTCAATTCCGCGCCGTGGCTGTGAAGCACCAAGTGCGCGATATTGGCGAAAATCAAATGCATGGCCATATCTTTGCCTTTTTTGCCAAGGCGCCCGGCTTTGCATTCCTTTTCCAATATGTCCGATATTATCGCCAAATTGACTTTCCTCATTGAAGCGAATCTCTTTTCCAACTCTGGATTTGACAGCAAATAACTGCTGACATGCACCACAAACGATAAGACCTCTTTGCGTTTTATATCTATAATGTATTTGGAAAATATAAAAGCCAATATCTCTTCCAGCGAGGCGCCGGTGTCCGCAAAGAGCTTTAATTTCTCGTTGTTAAGAATGGAAGAATCTTCTATCAAACTGTAACAAAGGTCTTCCTTATCCTTAAAATAATAATAAAGCACCGGCTTGCTTACGCCGCAGGCGTCGGCTATTTCCCGCATGGAAATATCTTTTAGGCCCTTCTCCGCCATAAGCATAAAGGCCGCTTTCTTTATTTTCTCTTTCATGTTTTCTTCGTGCTTTTTATCTTTCATTCTTATTTACCTACCGGTAAGTATATTTTACAACAATACCGTTTTGAATGTCAAAAAAACCGGCATCATACGACGAAAAATTCCCGGACAGAAAAAATATCCCGCTTTTTTCAAAACGGGATATTCATATGTTTTCACCGCAAATTCTTTATTTAAGAATAAGCTCTATCTTTTTTAACTGCGCCTTGTTTACTTTCTTGTGCGGCGCGCATACTGAAGCATACATCGTTTCGCCGCAGGCTCCGCATCTTTTAAGTTTTGCTATAGCGGGAACGGCCGACAAGATAAGTTTCTTGGCGGAGATTTCATTCGTTTTCATAGTTTCGTTTACTTTCGCGGCGGTTACTTCCTCGCCTTCTTTCCAAGCGTCGAAATCCGTAACCATGGCGCAAAATCCATACGCCAAGCCCGCCTCGCGCGCCAATTTAGCTTCGGGGCAGCTGGTCATACCGATAAGCGCCCACCCCATCTTCCTGTGGAACTCGCTTTCCGCCTTAGTGGAAAAGGCTGGCCCTTCCATACACACCAATACTCCGCCTCGCGCGGATTTTATCTTCAGCTTTTTGGCTTGTTTGTGCAACTCGGCTTGGACGCACTCGCAAAATGGCTTCGCGAAAGAAACGTGCCCCACTATCCCGTTGCCGAAAAAGCTCTGCTCTCTGCCCGCGGTCTTATCGACAATCTGATCAGGGAACACCAAGGTTTTAGGCGGAAGATTTTCCTTCAAAGAACCTACCGCGCTGAAAGACAATATTATCCTCGCCCCCAATTTCTTTAGGGCGTAAATATTGGCCCGGTAAGGCACTTCCGAGGGTAAATAAATATGCTTCCTGTTATGGCGGGCCAAAAAGCCGACTTTAACGCCGCCTATTTCGCCCGTTATTATTTTGTCGGACGGATTACCGAACGGCGTTTTTACAGCCACTTCTTTTTTGTTCTTCATCTCGGCAAGATTATATAGCCCGCTGCCGCCGATGATGGCTATGTCTATCATAAGGCTTCTCCGTAAAGCGGAAATTGTTTAAGGAATTCTTTAACTTCATCCGATATTTTGGCCAGTTCCGCTTCGTTCTCGCAATTATTTATCGCCCTGTCGATAAAATTGGCGATTTTAATCATATCCGCCTCTTTCATTCCGCGGGTGGTTACCGCGGGGGTGCCCAACCTTATGCCGCTGGTTATCATAGGTTTTTGCGGATCATAAGGAATGGTGTTTTTGTTGCAGGTTATTCCCGCTTTGTCCAAGGCGGCTTCGGCCTGTTTTCCCGTTATATTCTTACTCCTTAAATCAACGCTTAACACGTGGCAGTCGGTGCCGCCCGCCACTATGCGGTAGCCCAAATTTTTCAAAGCAGCGCAAAGCGCCTGCGCGTTTAACTTAACTTGGTGCTGATAAACTTTAAATTCCGGTTTTAGAGCCTCCCCAAAGCATACGGCCTTGGCGGCTATTATATGCATTAAAGGCCCGCCCTGCGTGCCCGGGAAAACGGTGGAATTGACCTTCTTTAAGTATTTTTCTTTGCATAAAATAAGGCCGCCTCTTGGGCCTCTTAATGTCTTATGCGTGGTGGTGGTTACCAAATCGGCATAAGGTACGGGGGAAGGATATTCCCCGGCCGCGATAAGCCCCGCGTAATGGGCTATATCGCAAACCAAAAACGCGCCGACGCTGTCTGCTATTTGTCTTAAACGCGCCCAATCGAAAATCCTGGAATAGTTCGACGCGCCCGCCATTATCAGCTTGGGCCGAGTGGCCAAGACTGTTTTAGCAGCTTCGTCATAATCTATTTCTTCGGTGTCTTGGCGGACGTTCATCTCAACTATCTTAAAATACTTGCCGCTGAAGTTTAAGGGGTGGCCGTGCGTCAAGTGCCCGCCGTGCGACAAGTTTAAGCCTAATACCGTATCTCCCGGTTCTATCAGGGAAAGATAAGCCGCTATATTGGCCTGCGTTCCGCTGTGGGGCTGCACGTTGGCGCCTTCCGCTTTAAAAAGTTCCTTTGCTCTTTCTATGGCCAATGTTTCAACTTTGTCCACGAACTCGCAGCCGCCGTAATATCTTTTGGAGGGATACCCCTCGGCATATTTGTTTGTCAGTATGGAGCCCTGCGCCTGCATTACCGCGGGCGAGGCAAAGTTTTCCGACGCGATCAGCTCTATCCTGTTTTGCTGGCGGTCGTATTCCTCCATAATGGCGTTATAGACGGCGGGGTCTTCTTTCTTAATGGCTTCGTACATAAAAACCTCCAAAAAATTTACAAGTTTTCCATTATTATTTAATATAATTATTATAAGAAATTATAGCATAGGAGAACACAGAGAAAATGGAAAAAAAGACGCAAAAAAGTTTCCTGAACGAAACCATAAAACATATAGACATCAAAAAACACAACGTAGTAAAATTAGTTGACGATATGGCCGATATGGCTTATACCTCCAGAGATTTAAACCGCGCCGCTAGCATTTACGACAAAATGCTTAAGGATAAAAATTGCTGCATCTTCGTCTGCATCGCGGGCTCCTTAATTTCCGCCGGCCTTAAAAAAATGATTGTAGATATGATTGACAACAATATGGTTGACGCCATTATTTCAAACGGCGCCAATATCGTAGACCAGGACTTTTTTGAAGCTTTGGGTTACAAACACTATAAAGGCGATCAGCACTACGCCGACGATAACCTCCTGCGCGAATTGCATATAGACAGAATTTACGACACCTACATCAATGAAGATGAACTTAAAGTCTGCGACGAGACGGTAAAAATCATCGCCGACAGCCTCGAACCCAGGCCTTACTCCTCCAGAGAGTTCATCTACGAAATGGGCAAATGGCTCGATAAAAACAAAAAAGGCAAAGACAGCGTAATCTATCACGCTTACAAGAAAGGCGTGCCCATATTCGTGCCCGCTTTCTCGGACTGCTCCGCCGGGTTCGGCTTTGTGGCCCATCAGACGGAACATCCCGAAGCCCATGTCTCTTTGGACAGCGCAAAAGACTTCCTCGAACTTACCAAAATCAAAATCAATTCCAAAGACAGCGGCCTTTTAATGTTCGCCGGCGGCGTTCCCAAGAACTTTGTACAGGATACCGTCGTCGCTGCGGAAATACTCGGCGCCGATACGCCTATGCATAAATACGCGGTGCAAATCACCGTCGCCGACGAAAGAGACGGCGCCTTATCAGGCTCCACTCTTAAAGAAGCTTCCAGCTGGGGCAAAGTTTCCACCTCTTTGGAACAGATGGTATACAGCGAAGTCACCCTCGCCGCTCCTTTGATTGTCGGCTACGGCTACCATAAGAAAAACTGGAAGAACAGAAAACCTAAAAATTACGCAAAATTCTTACAGGACGAAGACAAGAAAAACGCGGCCCTCGCAAAGAAGAAATGCCGCCCCTGCAAGAAATAATAACTCAAAATATATGAAAAAGTTATTTCTGTGTTTAGTTTTGCTTGCCTGCCCGATAGCTTTCAGCTTCGGGCAGTTGAGCGTTTCCGGCGTCGCCGGGAACAATGATTATTCCGCGGTAAGGGCGAGTTATAATCTTTCTCTGCCTTTAACGCCCCTGTCCATTACGCCAAAATTCGCCATGTACGAACAAAACGGAATGAACACTATGTATCAATACGGCCTTGCCGCAAACGTCACTACGCCGTTTTATGACCTGCTTGAAGTAGGCGCCGAAGGCGGATACACCCCAAAAGCAAACGACTATTCCAATTACTTCTGGGACGTGCACGCCGCGCTCAGCCTGCAAAACTTTCTGTTTAAGGTTATCCCTCTTGAGGAACTAAAAGCGGGTTTGGGGTACAAGACCATATACCACTCCTTCTATTCGCCCGACACCGACGTTACCGAACAGGATATTTATATGTTCTTGTATCAGAAGACCGGCGGTTTTGACGCATCGCTGACTTATACCAAGGCTTTGGATTTCTCCGGAGATAAAGTAGGCGTTCCGCTTTGGCTTGATATCCCCGGTTTCACCGCCGTATACGAAGGATATTTGGACTATTCCTTAAGCTTGGACGCCGGATACACATACAAGTTTATCCGCCCCTATGCGGGATATACGTTTATTAAAACGGACAATTATCCCTCCACCGATACGGCAAGGCTGGGTGTGATACTCAATGTATTTATGGTTGACGTCAATGCTTCGGTAGAGTGGTTTAACTTCACTCAAAATACCGGAGATAGACAGACGTTCTTCTCTTTAACGGCGGGTGTTTCAATATTATGAGCATAACCGAACAGAGCAAGGCTTTATCTCTTATGCTGCTGACGCAGAGGATAATCCTCGCTCTTTCGTTCCTGTTTTTGGCAATAGGCGAAACTTTACACTTAAACGCCTTCGTCCAAAACGGGATAGACATAGGCTTGCCATACGCCAGGATACTTTGCACCGCCGCGGTAATAGCGACTTTTATAGCGGCGCTGTTTATTATGATGGGGCTTTTCTTTAGGGCCTCAAGCGTTATAATGGCGGTAATTACTTTGTTTTCGGGCTTCTTCTTTTTCGCGGGGAGCTTCAACAAAGTGAATATCGTGGGCACGCTGTTCGCGCTTGCTCTGCTCTCGGGCTTTATAATAATTGGCGCGGGCAAATGGAGCCTGGATTCCTACCTCAAAAAGAAAAGGGAAAAAGAGAATAAAAGAATCTTATTCAGATAAAGAAGCCCCCGATTTGTTCGGGGGTTCTTTTTGACCCTTTTCTTTCCCGTTTTTATAGACTATCTTTTAAAGGGGGAATTATGAAAAAAATAGTCTTAATCAGACACGGCCAAAGCCAATATAATCTTGAAAACCGCTTTACCGGGTGGTACGACTGCCCGCTCAGCGAGCAAGGCGTATCGGAAGCGAAAAAAGCAGCACGCCTGCTCAAAGAAAACGATTTTATGTTTGACGCGGCTTATACCTCGCTGCTTAAAAGAGCGATAGACACCCTTAATATTATACTTTCCGAACTTAATCAAGAATGGATACCCGTAAACAAAAGCTGGCGCCTTAACGAGAAACATTACGGCGCTTTGCAGGGCCTGAACAAAAAACAAACGGCCGAGAAATACGGGGAGGAGCAAGTCCGCTTATGGCGGCGCGGCTTTGCCGTGCGCCCCGCTCCGCTTGACGCAAACGACGAGCGCTCCCCCTTTAAAGACAGGCGCTACAAAAATGTCCCCCGCCAATATCTCCCCTTAACGGAATCTTTAAAGGACGCCATAACGCGATGCCTGCCCTATTGGCAGGGAGAAATTTTCCCCTCTCTAAAAAGGAACCGTCAGATAATCGTCGCCGCGCACGGCAACAGTTTAAGGGGGATAGTAAAATATTTAAAGAATATAAGCGATGAAGATATTTCCTCTTTTAATTTGCCGACCGCCGTACCTTACGTCTTTGAATTTGACGACAATTTAAATTACGCGCGGGATTATTTCTTGGGTGACGAGCGGGAAATAAAAGAACTCATGCGCCAAGCGGCAAACCAAGGCGTAAAATAATTTTATGGGACTTTATATCCCTAAAACTTAGGCCTTTATGCCCTTGTTTCGTAATATAGGAGTAATGTATTCTATATTTATGAGGATACTCCCCTATTTCGCAGCTTGCGTCTTTTTGATTTCAGGCGGCATTCCCGCCTGGGCGCTTGCGCACGCGTTGGATTATTCTCAAGACGAGAATAAGGTCTTCGCCATAGATCTCATAGCCGCTAAACAACCTCTAAGATACGAGATAGAAGACCCCCTAAACCCATCAAACAATTATCCTATTCCAGGCGATTATCAAAAGTGGTTTAATAACGTATTAGACAGACTAGATGACAAACGCAAAAAAGAAATCTCTGGCATAATCGATATTTTGGAATTTGGCGCAAGCGACGCGGCCTATATATCAGACGCGCAAAACCCGCAAATAACATTCCATTTCAAAAAAACCATTGAAGATATTTACGCCAGCTGCATATACGGCGCGCTGGCATGCTTTAATTTCAGTTCAAACAAAATGCATATTTACGCTTTAACACCCAACGAAAAAACCTCGTATTATACAAATTTGGTGCATGAAATCGGCCATTCTCTTAGAATGGAAGACCTATACGACGAGCAGCTGCTGCCAAGCGCAGGGGAATACGGTTCGGGCGTAAAAGCGTCGATAATGTCCCACCATAACCGCCTAACCTGCGACGATGCCGACGCCATCGTAAACGCCGTTTATTTGGCAAAGAAATTGGCTGACCCTTCTTGGCCCGATTTGCAATTTACCTCTTTCTGTAACCAAAACGTAAGTTATAGAAACGCGCGCCAGAAAGACAGGGCCCCCTTAATAATAAACTATGAAGGGACAAGAACGATTTATACTTATTGCAAAAACGGAGAAGTAAAAAGCATAACGCAAATAACTCCTTCCAACTACGACAACTTGGTTAAAACTCTAAAAGAACCGGCGCAATGCCAAAGCGTCCCTTTGCCTTTATCCTCTTTAAGCCCCAACCCAAAGGAAGCTTACCGCACGGTGGATTTTAAAACGGGTGAAATATTGTCTTGCGGCTCCGCGCAGACCCCTCAAAACTTTGAAGAAAAAATCTTTTATATACCCATACCAGACAGCGGCGGGTTGTATATTCAGGTAAAAACGGACGGGAAAGACATTCCCGCCTACATAAAGATCAAGGACGGCAAAGACCAACTGCTTTATCTCTTCGCTTATCTCAAAGAGGGCTACAATTTGGTATATGACTCCTATCTTTCCGGCAAATTTATACCCTCCTACTCGGCCACCTTATTTATATATGACAGGAAAAACAAAAGCAATTATTATGTATATGGGGAAGATTCTTGGAAAGGAAAACATTGCCAAGCACCTAAGCGGAAATGCGAAAAAATGAGCTCCCTTTTGGCAAAGTATGCCGGCGAACTGTCGTACAAAGAGGGCTTGATATATCCTTATTTCGGCGGATTTCCCGACGGCTCCCCCAAAAAGAACATAGCGGACGCTTCTTCTTGGGAGAACTTCCTGTTGCGAAATTATCCGCCGCAAACCGTCTTCCTTGAGGAAGTAAAACAAGATTTAAAATCGATAATTAAATCTTGGAAGCAAATTAAATCCCCCTTTTAATCCCCTTGTTAAGGGCTTCCTTTTAGGGGCCGTATCCTTAATTAAACCGCGTAAAAACCCCTTCATAGCCGTAGGCTTTCATATTAGCGGAAAAATCATACCCTTTAAATCGAAAACTTAAATTATCGCTTTTTACAGGCGTATATTTTTCGCCGTTTTTACCGTAATACCAGGCGCGCTCTACGTACACTGCGCAATGTTCTTCCCCAGCGCTAATCGGATAAATCTCCGCCTCGCTTCGGGCTATAATCGCGGCCGCGGCGGCGGGCATATCGCCTTGCGGCAGATACAGCTTCTTTATTTTTATACCCTCGATATCCGTCAGAGCGTACAAAGCGCTTTTATATCTGCTTGAAGCGAAAATGCAGTCTATCTCTTTAGATCCCGAGGAAAGCACGGCGGATTTAAGCGTTTTGGGGCTTACCCCAGCCCCCACTACTATTACCTTCCCATTCTCTTTAACGAACAAAGAATAGTTATAGCGCCCCTTAAGAACGGCTGTTATGTCATCGTTCGTAAAGAAAGCGTGGAGCAAAAACAACGCGCACAGCGCTCCGCATAAGCCAAAAAATCTCTTTTTGTTTTTAAACAGCGGGAAGTTAAATACGGCAAACAAAGCCGCATAATAGGCTAGGACATATCCCGTCTTCCAAGCGGGCGCGGTTATACCCGCCAACGGCGTATTGGCGAAAGCCTCCACCAAAAAATTAAATATTACCAACAATATTTTTAATAAGAAACATGCCCCCTTAAATATAAAGGAAATATGCAAAAACGATACAAACCACAAAAGGAACGCCCCGCCCATTATCAATCCGCTTAAAGGAACCAAAAATATATTTGATAAAACAGCGGCAAAAGATATTTTGTGGAAACAATTCGTAAAAATAGGGAGCAAAGCAAGCTGCGCGCTTAAAGAAATAAAGAATAATTCAGCCGCCCAAGCGGCGGTTTTTGGCAGGCGCGCCGTAAAGTTAAAATTGCATACGAAATAGATAATGGCCAAAGTAGCCAAAAACGACATTTGAAACCCGACGTCAAAAATACTCTGCGGATTAAAAAGCAAAATCAGCAGAGCCGCTATTATAAAACCTTGCAGCACGCCGCTCTTTCGGCCCAAAAGCAAGCCCGCGGTGGCGGCGAAAGTCATAATATAGGCTCTTATCAAAGGGGCGTCCGCGCCCGCTATCAAAGTATAAAACAGCGCCGCGCTTAACGCCGCGAAAGCCGGCAGAAACCGCCCCGCGAAAAACAAAGAACAAAGGAAATACACCATAAGCGTGACAAACCCCACGTTTCCGCCCGAAGCCACCAAAAGATGTATCGCGCCGCTGTCTTGAAAGGCGGCGTAAAGACCCTTGTCAATATCGCCTTTCTCGCCTATGGCGATACCGCTTAGTATGGCCGAGAGATTGGCGTCAAAATTTTCTGTAAAAACTTTAAGCATATCCGCGCGGATAGCGGATATAACACGCCAAAACAAAGAGGCTCTTTGCACGCTTTTCACTTCCCGCACGTCTATTTGGCTGAATATATGGCGCCGAGCCAAATAATTTTTCCAATTAAAGGAACCGTAATTGTCTTCCGAACGCACCTCGCCCAGAACACCCTGGACGGTCAATATTTCGCCTTTACCTATCGGAGGGCAGCCCTTACAATAGACATAAGCTCGCCCTTTCGTTCCTTCCCCGTTTACGCGAAGTATTTTGGCGCTAAAAACTTGTTTGTCTTTTCGGTTTGACGGATAAGAATCCGCTTTTATAACCATCTCTTGCGCGCGCGCCTCGGCAAGGAAAGAGGCGTCATCCTCCTTCGGTGAAGGTATCGGCAAAAAGAGAAATAAAACTAAAGCGTAAATGATTAGTATTAAGAAAAGCGGCCTTTTGTAAAAGTCCGAAGTCATCAGATTTTCGTTCGGCCTTTTAAAGAATGGGCCAAAGTAAGTTCGTCCATATAATCAATATGCCCGCCCAAAGGCATACCGTAGCCCAAGCGGCTTATCTTGCCTACAAGGCCGCGCAAAATATCGGCAAGATACAGCGAGGTGCTTTCGCCTTCTGTATCGGGGTTGGTTGCGATAATTACTTCCCGGATTTCCCGCTCGGCATTTTCTATACGGGAAACAAGTTCCTTAATTTTCAAATCGTCGGCGCCGCGGCCGTCTATAGCGGAAAGCGAGCCGTGCAGAACGTGATATACCCCGTTATAGCTGCCCGTCTTTTCTATGGCTTCTATGTCTTTGGGTTCTTCCACCACGCACAAGAGGCTGAAGTCCCGGCTGCTGTCGGAACATATCTCGCAGAGGCTGCCTTCGCTGTAAGAAAAGCAAATCGGACAGTAATGAACATTTTCCCTCATCTTTAAAAGCGCTTCGGTAAATTCCGCCACTTCGCTTTCGGGCGCCCTCAAAAAATGCAGCGCGAAACGCTCCGCCTGGCGCGGCCCGACGCCTTGCAGCCTTCTAAAGCATTTTATCAATCTGTCCAAACTTTTCATTTTTATCCGTTTATTATTTGTCCGTCAAAAATATCCAAAATCTCGTTTACTTTCGGGCTGAGGTCTTCCGTATTCTGAGCATCAAGCGTTTGAATGCCCGAACTGTAATCACCGTCTACGAAAGCTTCTTCCGCGCTGATTATGTCATCTTTATCTTCCGCCCTGGCGGAAGATCTCGCCTCAACTGGTACGGCTGAAGGCGTTTTCCTCTTTTCGGGTTCGGGGGCGCTTTCCGTTAAAAAAGAATAATTCTTCTTGGCCGATAAACCAAGTTTAAATTTTATCTTGCAGCCGCATACCCTCAAAGCCGATTTCTCCAAATCGCCCATACGCCCCTGAACAATATCTTTTAAGTAGGCTTCTCTTTCTTTAAAGGTTAATTCCCATTCGTCTTTTTTAGGGAAAGACGCCTGCGCCGCTTTTACAGCTTCGCCGATAAGAGGGTGTTTTTGCTCCAAATATTCCTTAAATGAGGGCCACACTTCTAACGGAGAAGAAAAATCCAAAGGATTTAATTTGGCATGCGCCTCCGACGAGTTCTTTTCTTCGCGAGGCTCGACTTTTGCTTCAGCCTCGGCAGGATAGGTATAGCCTTTCGCCTCGGAAGAAGACTCTTTTCTTAGCGCCTCGGCCGCTTTAGGCATAGCGGGCGCGTCGGAGCTAAAAATTTCTTTTTTGATTTCGTCAAAACTTTTGGCTTTGCTTATAGGTTCCGCACCAGACGAGTCAGACAACTCTTTTAGGCTTTTTTTTTCCGATTCGCAGGCCGCGGCGCCGTTTTCCACCGCTTCCAAACGGGCGATTAGCGCGTCTATGTCTATGCTGTTTTGCATAACGGTAAACAAACCTACTTCCGCCGCCAAGGCGGGCGTATCCGAGAATTTAACCTCGTCGGTCAATTTGGATATTTTGCGCGTCAAAGCCGCTATATGGGTGGGCGTGGTTTTTTTTAGAATTTCTTTCGCGCCGGGATAAGGCTCTTTGCCGCTGTTAAGAGAAAGATAAAAAATCTCGCCAAACGCGTTTTTTACGTCTTTAAGCAAACTAAGCGAGTCAAAACCCTCAGTCCTTACCTTTTCAAACACGCCGTGCAGGCGCGCCGCGTCTTTATTTATTATGGCCTCCACGCAATCCTTAACCAAATCCTGCGGCAAAATGCCCAGCATCTGCGAGACTAATTCCTTATTTACTTTACCGCCGGAAAAGGCTATCGCCCTATCAAAAATCGTTAGCGCGTCCCTTAAAGCGCCGCCCGCGCTTTTGGCTATTATAGCAGCGGCCTCTTCGTCAAGCTCTATATTTTCAGCGCCCGCCAAATCCATCAGATGGGAGGATATTTCCTCTTCCGTTATCGGTTTGAAACGGAAAGTCTGACAGCGTGAGGATATCGTTAAAGGCACTTTATGCAGTTCGGTAGTCGCCAAGATGAATACAACGTGGGCGGGCGGTTCCTCAATAGTCTTGAGCAAAGCGTTAAAAGACGAAGAGGAAAGCATATGGACTTCGTCCAAGATAAAGACTTTGTATCTGTCTCGGCCCGCGGCCAAAGCGACGGTGTCTATTATGGCTTCGCGTACTTTTTCCACCTGCGTATTGCTCGCCGCGTCAAGCTCCAAGACGTCCATATCGCTAGAGGAAGCAATCTCCAGGCATTGCGGACATTTCCCGCACGGGGTTGCCGTCGGTTTATCATTGCCTTCGCCAGTGCAGTTTAACGCTTTGGCCAAGATTCTGGCCGTAGTAGTTTTCCCGCAGCCGCGCGGCCCGTAAAACAGATACGCGTGCGCTATCCTGCCGGACTTTATCGCGTTTTTAAGAGTGGTAGATACGCTTTCCTGCCCGACGACTTCCTCAAAGCTCTGAGGCCTGTATTTGTTGGCCAAGCTTATATAGCCGCTTTTGCCTGAAGATAAAGTTTCTTCTGTCATTGCCATACCATTATGATATTAAATTAAAATTCCTTTTCAAACCGATTAAGCACAAAAAAGATACGCCGCAAAGCGCATAACGGCCAAGCGACAAATTTTTAACTGTGCAGATAGGCGGGGTCTATCAAGCCGGGTATCAGCTGGGCGATACCCTGTATCACAAACTGCACCGCGATGGCGCAAAGTATCAAACCCATAGTTCTGGAAACTATCTGCATACCGTTATTCTTAAGTATTCTAAATACCCAGCGCGACATATACAAAGCCAAACCTATCACAAAGCACGCCGCCGCCAAGGCAAATATCATTCCCACCACGGTAATAAAATTATGCGGCTTTTGCGCATACAATATAACCGTAGTTATCGCGCCCGGTCCGGCGAATATCGGCATAGCCAAAGGGACTATCAAACTGCTTAAGCGTTCCGTCGCCTGTTTGAAAGAATTGGCCGTGGTGGCTTTCGTTTCCAAGCCCTCATTGTCGAACTTCGGCTTGCCGTGCAGCATGCGGAACCCTATCGTCATAATGAGTATTCCCCCCGCTATTCTGAAGGCGGGTATGCTTATCCCGAACAAGCTTAAAAACGGCTGCCCTATAAAAAAGAAAAACGCGCAGATAATGAATATCGACAAAGCCAAAAGTTTGGCGATATTCTTCTGTACGTCCGTGGAATCTTGGTTTACGTGTTCGAGGTATATCGGCACATTGCCGATGGGGTTCAATATGGCCAGCACAGCTATAAAGAAGTTTAATATTAAAGGAAAATCTATCGACATTTTTTTGCCTTTTATAATATGGGCAGTACAGGGTTCGAACCTGTGACCTTCCGCGTGTGAGGCGGACGCGCTACCACTGCGCCAACTGCCCGTACTTACTTTAAAAGCTGTAAGTTATTAAATATATTTTACCATAAATATAGAACCCTTTCCATATTCCGCTTTTTGCAAAAAACCCCTTTTTGCCGTATATTATTATGCGTACGGCGGAGCATTTCTTTTATTTATATAATTATGTTATGGGTATATTCAAATTACATTCCCCCTTTCGGCCTTCAGGAGACCAGCCCAAAGCCATAGAGCGGCTTGCCGACAATATAAAAAACGGCGTCGCCCGCCAGACTTTGCTCGGCGTTACAGGTTCCGGCAAGACTTTTACAATGGCGAATGTAATTGAAAGACTGGAAAGACCGGTATTGATAATGTCGCCCAACAAAGTATTGGCGGCGCAGCTTTACAGCGAATTTAAACAATTTTTCCCGGAAAACGCAGTGGAATATTTTATTTCCTATTACGACTACTACCAACCCGAAGCTTATATCCCCCAAACCGATTTGTATATAGAAAAAGACGCCGCCATAAACGACCATATAGAAAAATTGCGCCTCAAAGCGACGAATTCCCTTTTAAGCAGAAAAGACACTATAGTCGTCGCTTCGGTTTCTTCCATTTACAATATAGGCTCGCCGGAAAGTTTCCAAAAACTTAGGATACATCTTAAAATAGGGGAAAATCTTACCAGAACCGATTTCACCAAGCACCTTATCAAGATACAATACGAACGCAACGAAACGGAATTTATACAAGGCAATTTTAGGATAAGAGGCCCGTTTGTGGACGTCTTTCCGCCCTATTCGCAAAACGCTCTGCGGGTTAAGATAGAAGGCCCTATAATCAAATCCATACAAGAAATACACCCGATTACCGGCGATGCGGTAAACGAAATCGAGGAAGTCTGGCTTTCCCCCGCAAAGCAGTTTGTATCCGAAGACGAAAAAATGGAGGAAGCGCTTAACTCCATACGTTTGGAATGCGCCGAGCGCGTAAAATTTTTCGAGCAGTCAAACAAACTTGTGCAAGCGCAACGCATAAAACAGCGCACCGCTTACGATTTGGAAATGCTGGAACAAACGGGCTTTTGCCCCGGTATAGAGAACTATTCCCGCCAGCTGGAGCTTCGCGCGCCCGGCAGCAGGCCGAACTGTCTGTTTGACTATTTCAAACGATATGACGATTTTATCGTATTTATAGACGAATCGCACGTGGCCGTCCCGCAAATCCGCGGCATGTACAACGGCGACAGAGCCAGGAAGCAAATGCTTATAGACTTCGGGTTCCGCCTGCCCAGCGCCTTGGATAACAGGCCGCTGCGCTTTGACGAATTTGAAAGCCTGCTGCCTTCCACCGTTTTCGTGTCCGCCACGCCCGGCCCTTATGAGTTAAGCATAAGCGGCAATAATATAGTGGAACAAATAATCCGTCCTACGGGCCTAGTCGATCCGCCCGTAAAACTTCTGCCCGCGGAAGGCCAAATACACGATTTGCTCTTGCGCATAGAAGACAAAACTAGAAAGAAGCAAAGAACCTTGGTGCTAGCGCTCACAAAAAAGACGGCGGAAGATCTTTCCGTTTACCTTTTGGAAAAGGGCGTAAAAGCGAGATATCTGCACAGCGATATAGATTCCTTGGAGAGGATAGAAATCCTTAAAGATTTTTCGCGCGGCGCTTTCGACGTATTGGTCGGCATAAACCTATTAAGGGAAGGCATCGACATTCCACAAGTGGGCTTGGTAGCCATACTGGAAGCGGACAACGAAGGGTTTTTAAGGAACCAAACGACTTTAATACAAATCGCGGGGCGCGCGGCGAGGAACGTGGACGGGGAAGTCTTGCTGTATGCTCAAAGGGAAACCCCCTCCATAAAATACGCCTTGGCCGAAATGGACCGCAGGCGCGCCTTGCAGCAGGCCTATAACAAAGAACATAATATCCAACCTAAAACCATACAGAAGGCGGAAGTGGAACTTAAAGAGTTTGAACAGGAAAGCCAATCCGGCGCCTTATCTATGATACATACTTTAAGCGAAGTGAGGCCGCAAGCAAAAAATCTGCCTGCTTTAATTAAAGAAACCGAACGACAAATGCTTGAGGCGGCCGACAATCTTAACTTCGAACTCGCCGCGCAGCTGCGTGACACCCTGTTCGAACTTAAAGACATGGCGGTAAAAACGCCGAAAAAACTCCGCCAAAAAAGGTAAAATTTATATATGGACTTCAAATTTACCATAAACAGAACAATACTACTTGAAGAAACAACCTCCACCCAAGATGTGGCAAAAGAGCTTGCGGCTCTTTTCAAAGAGGACAGAATTTTAATAATCACAAAAAGGCAAACCGCGGGGCGCGGCCGCTTTGAAAGAGTTTGGGAATCAAAAGAAGGAGACTTATATTTCAGCCTTATACTACGCCCCAACGCCAAAACCATGCCTCTTGACCTGCTAAGCATAAAAGCGGGCAGGGCGGTAGCCCAAACGCTTAAAGACCTTTATAACATCAAAAGCAAAATAAAATTGCCCAACGACGTTTTGGCCTTTGACGGAAAAGACTACAAGAAAATATCCGGCATTCTGATAGAAACTTCCGCCCAGGCCGACGGCGGCCTGGATTGGATAGCCTTGGGCATCGGCATAGACACAAATAATACCCCTTCAAAGAAGCTTAACGCCGCAAGCGTAAAACAACTGACAAAAAAGCAGGCGGACAATCAAGAACTGCTGCAAAAATTTCTGCACAATTTCGCCAAAGAATACGTCAGCTGGAACATGGCTTGATATTTGCGCATGGCAATTTAAACATTACGACAAACAAAAAGCCGCCTTGAGGCGGCTTTTCTATATCCGTTTATTTAAAAAGAGATTAAGCGTCGCCCATAATGCGTTTCACTTTTTCCACCAAAACGCTGGTCCTGAACGGTTTAAGGCAGAAATCTTTTACCTGCGGACTGCCGGTAAACATTTTCTCCGACGCTTCCAAAGCGGAAACTATCATTATGGAGGTGCCTTGCAAGTCCTCGTCTTTAGCCATCTCGGCGGCAATAGCCTTTCCGTCATAGCCCGGCAGCATTACATCCAACAATACCAAATGCGGCCTTACCTTTCTTATCAAATCAAGGGCATTGCGCCCGTTGTCGCATAGATAAACTTCATACCCGCTGCGGCTTAAGATCATATTTAACAATTCAAGGATATCTCTTTCGTCTTCGATAATAACTATCCTTTTCTTTAACTGCGCCATATTTCCCCCATGTTGTTAAATTTATATAATTATTAAGTAAATTATACTTTTTTTGGAATAAATTTCATGGATAAAAGCAATTTTCAAGCTACGACCTGGCAAACGCTGATTAAATTTGAGAAGCAAAACGCGTTCTTCAAGCCTAAAATCGGCGTACTCATAGGGCTTTCGGGCGGAGCAGACTCCGTAGCTTTGGCGCATTTCGTCAAACAGCTCAGCCTAAAAAAGCAATTTCCCATCTATGCCTGCCACGTTCACCACGGCCTAAGGGAGGCGGCCGACAAAGACGCCGCTTTCGCCAAAGAGCTGGCTAAAAAATTAGACATCCCTTTCATTCTAAAAAAAGCAAACGTTAAGGCTTTGGCGAAAAAAGAAAACTTGAGCGTGGAGCACGCCGCCAGGAAAGCCCGCTACGAGGCGCTTGTCCAAGCGGCTCAAAAATGCGGCTGCAAGCAAATCGCTCTCGCGCATCATCTTGACGACAATGCCGAAACATTCCTCTTAAATATTCTGCGCGGCACCAAAGCCAAAGGCCTGCTGGGCATTCCCATAAGAAGGCCGCTAGGCAAGCTGGAAATAGTAAGGCCTTTTTTATGCATTACCCGCGCGGAAGTGAACGCTTACATAAAAGAGCATCAACTTTCTTTCATTAACGACGAAACCAATTCCGACCAGGCTTATACCCGCAACTGGGTGCGCGGCACGCTGCTGCCCCTGTTGGAACAGAAGCAGCCTCAAATCCGCAAACACATTAACGATATTTCTCAGGATTTATATAAGTATATAGGCCCTAAAACAGCAGATAAATAATCAGCGCCAAAGCCGCGCCGCCGGCCATAAATATACTTAATACCGCCGGCACAAGCGAAAGCACAAGCGTAAAGAAAGTCCTTACCTTGGAAAGGCCGTAAGCCTTGTTCATCATATACAGGATAAAACAAAGCTGCAAAACCGCCACTATTACTACCGCAAAGCCTTTAAGCACGGCCAAGGCCGGCAAAGCCGCCTGCATTAAAGCGAAGCTGACCAAAAGCGTCAAAGAAAACTGCGAAAGCCCTATAAGCGTAAACAAACCCGCCGCACTGCCTTTGCCCGTAGAAAGCTCCAACAGCAAATGCGCGCTTGAGGCCACAAAAAATCCTATACATATATCGGCAAGCAATACCCCGAAAAACGCAAAGGTAAAACCGAAATTGCTCATTCCGCCCGCACCCAAAGCCAGCATTATCATTATGCTTAAAGAGCCCGTAACATAACCCAAAAACGCCATAAACAGCGAGCGCGTTTTTATTATGTCGTCAACGGCCTTGGAAGGCTCCGTGACAAAATCGTAAACCGTATTGATAAAATTCATAGAACCGCCTTAATACGTCCACAGATACGAAACTTTCGGAGTGGTAAAATCCTCTATCTTGGAAGAAATCCCCAATTTGTTTTCCATAGAAGCGCCGCTCATAAAAATCAATTCCATGAAATTATTCGGCCGAACGCCTACCAATTTAATGTCTTTTATTCCCGTCAGCTCCGACAACAACACTTGAGCCGTTTCCTCCCCGCCCAAAGCGTCTATCATACCTATTTCCTTGGCGCGGGCGCCGGTAAAAACCCGTCCGTCGGCGTATATCGGCAGCATTTGCTCGTCCACATTCGGGCGGCCCTGTTTAACCGCTTGGTAAAATTGCTGATAAGTTTCGTTTATCATTTCCTGCAATAAAGCGATTTCCTCTTCCGTCATCGGGCGGTAGGCGGACCCTATATCCTTATGCTTGCCCGATTTTACTGGCGTAACCTTTATACCAAGCTTGTCAAACAAACCCTCTATATTGTTGGCCTGCATAATTACGCCTATGGAGCCCGTCATCGTACCGGGCTGGGCGACTATTTTGTCCGCCGCCATAGCGATGTAAAATCCGCCGCTTGCCGCGACGTCCCTAAACAAAGCGACTACGGGTTTATTCTTGGATTTAAAAAATAAAATCGAATTGTAAATATCCTGCACGGCGGCCACCGTTCCGCCGGGCGAATTTATATCCAGCAAGAGCGCTTTTACTTCCTTTTTATCGGCAAGCTCCCTTATCCTCTTGGATATGGCCGAAGCGCTGTTTTGTTTGGAGAAAAATCCATTGTCGCCGCCTTCTTGTATTACGCCCCTTATTTTTACCACCGCTGCGCCTTCTTCCGTAGAGAGCTTTTTAAACAAGGACTCTCCCCTCCCGGCGGAGGCCGTCCCTCCCGTTTGGCCGATGGCGGCCAAACGAACAGTTTTGCCGGGCGTAAGCGCCAAATACAATCCGCTGATCATAGACAAAGTAAAAACCGCGGTTAAAACTGTCAGCCAAATCTTTATGGCGCGGCCTTCTTTTTTGGTCTTCGCCTCTTTAGGCTGTTCTTCCGCCGGCAGAGCCTGAAGCGGATTCTCTTTATTATCTTCCATCAAAAACGCCCCCATCAAAGGTCAATCTTAATTAAATGTCCGTCAACTTTAATTATATCAATAAAATGATACAATTTACTTAAACAAATGGGAGGGCTTATGTTTGAGGGAATTTATACGGCGCTGATAACGCCTTTTAAAAATTCGGAAATAGATTTTGACGCCCTTGGCGCAATAATGGAACGCCAAATCAAAGGCGGAGTCAATGGCTTTGTTCTCTTGGGCACTACGGCGGAAACGCCCGCTTTGTCCTTTGAGGAAAAGAAACAAATTTTAGACTTCGCCTGCCCGATACTGGCGGGGCGCGCAAAAGTCATAATAGGGGCAGGGTCCAACAACACTCAAACCACTTTAAAGAATGTCGAGCTAGCCTCCGCTTACAACCCTGACGCTCTTTTAATCGTAACGCCTTACTACAATAAACCCAACTTAAGCGGAATGATAAAGCATTTTTCATTGGCGGCGCAGGCGGGCAAGCCGATAGTTTTATACCATATCCCCGGCAGAACTGGGCAGAAGTTAAGCCAGGATTTCTTGGGAGCCCTGCTTGAAGCCGTCCCTCAAATAAAAGCGATAAAAGAATCCGACTACGATATCACCCATATAGTAAAAACGGCGGTATCATTTACCGCAAAGCGGATAGAATACATCTGCGGCAACGACGACCTTTGGCCCGTATTCTTGGGGCTGGGCGCGCGCAGTTTGATAACGGCGGCGGGCAACTCTATGGCTCCTGCCATGGTAAAGATTTACAATCTGTTCGAGCAAGGCAAAACTAAAGAAGCTATGGAAGTTTTCAGAGCGGCGTGGCCGATAATAAACGGCAGTTTCCTAGAGGTTAACCCCACCTGCTCCAAGTATTTGCTTTCCAAGTTAGGGCTTTGCTCGCAAGAGGTGCGCCTGCCCTTGGGCGAACTTGCGCCAAAGACTAAAGCCGCTTTGGATTTAATGTTTGAAAATTATCCTAAGGAATTTTTTATATGAAAAAGATTTCAATATTGAAATTCGGCGGGAATACTCTGGCCAATAAAGAGAAAATCCTTCTCGCCGTCAATTTGATAAAACAAAGAGTGTCGCAAGGCATTCTGCCTGTGGTGGTGGCTTCCGCCAACGGCAATATGACCGATATTCTTTTGGACAATGCCTATTCCTTAAGCAAGAACCCCAACAAACGCGAACTTGATATGCTTATAACTACGGGGGAAAGAATAAGTGTAGCATTGTTATCAATAGCTTTAAACGACATAAATTTGCCGGCGGTATCTTTGACGGGCTCGCAAATAGGGCTTACCACTACGCCCGAACACGCCGGCGCGGACATCAAATGCATAACAAGCGACCGCCTGCAAAAGGAGCTAGACAAAGGCCATATCCCGATAATAGCGGGGTTTCAGGGCATAGGCGAGAATAAGGAAATCACCACTCTTAAAAGGGGCGGCAGCGACGTGTCGGCGGTATTTATCGCCAGCCAGCTCGGCGCGGACCACGTCGAGATGATAAAAGACGTAGACGGCGTATACAATAAAGATCCCAACAAAAACAAAGACGCCGAAAAGCTTAACCTTATGGATTTTGACGTTATGTATAAACTCGCGCTAGAGGGCGCAAATGTTCTGCATCCCGACGCCATCAAACTGGCCAAGGAAAAGAACGTGGAAATCAGGATAATATACTATAAAACGGGCGAAGTGGGGACGATTATAAGATGAAGACCATCGCTGTTTTGGGAGCGGCCGGCAAAGTCGGCCAATTAATGCTCAAAGAGCTTGCGCGCATGGACGCGAAAGCGGAAATACAAGCTTACGGCAGGGACGAGAAACCCTCGCGCTGCGACATTGCCATACTTTGCACCGACGATCCGGTAAGCGAAGTCCTAGCCAAAGAACTCAAAGATAAGGCAGGGTTTATAATAGATATGTCGGCCAAGTTCAGGAATGATCCTTCGGTGCCGCTTGTAATACCCGAAATCAACGCCGATACCATCACCAAAGATACCCGCCTGATCGCCAGCCCCAACTGTACGACTACGGGCCTTGTGATGGCTTTAAACCCATTAAAAAAGAAATACACTCTTAAAGAAGTTTTCTTCTGCTCTTATCAGGCGATAAGCGGCGGCGGCAAAAAGCTGATAGAGGATTTTAATACCGAAGGCTCTTTGTATCAAGCCAACTGCGTACCTTTGATAGGCTCAATTCAGCCCAGCGGATTTACTTCGGAAGAACTTAAAGGCATAAACGAAACACGCAAAATACTGCGCCTGCCCGATATAAAAGTGCGCCCGCACACCGTGCGTGTGCCTGTTATGGTCAGCCACAGCCTGGGCGTTACGCTTAGGGCCGAGGAAGATTTTGATATGCCAAGCATACAGGATTTGTTCGCCTCGCAAAGAGGCGTAATATGCGACGGCAAAATATACACCCCCAAAGAAGTCGCCGGCAAAGATGAAGTGTTCATAAGCAGGATAAGACGCGACTATGAGGATAAAAACATTCTGCATTTCTGGATTACCTTTGACAATCTTCTCAAAGGCGCCGCGCTTAACGGCAGACAGATAGCGCAGCACCTGCTGGAGAATTTTTAAATGACGGATATAATCATCAACGGTGCGCAAGGCAAAATGGGCCGCCTAATAAAACAAATTATCGAGGAGCAATACCAAGATAAAGCCCGCATAGTACAGCTTAGGGACAAAGACACCGCACAGCCCGCGCCAAAAGCGGACGTGATTATTGATTTTTCCCTGCCTTCGGGCGCTTTGGCGGCTTATCAAACGGCGAAAGAGATAAAGGCCGCGCTTCTCTGCGGCACCACCAATTTGGACGAGGCTTTCCTCTCCCGCTTTAAAGCGGAGAAAGAAATCCCCGTATTTTACAGCGCCAATGTAAGCATAGGCGTATTTTTGTTCGGCAAGCTGCTGCAAGAGGCGTGCGCTCTCTTTAAAGACTACGAACCGCAAATGCACGAAGCGCACCACGCTCAAAAAAAAGACGCGCCCAGCGGCACCGCGAAGGCTTTGGCCAAGCTGATAAACTTCCCGCAGGAGAAAATCACCTTTGAGCGTATCGGGACGGTCCCCGGCACGCATATATTGAATTTACAATCGCATAACGGCGACGAAGTCATATCCTTAACCCACAAAGCCCTGGACAGACGGCTGTTCGCCGCGTCCGCCGTAAAGATAGCCTTATGGCTGGCGGGCAAAAAGCCGGGCTTTTACGATATGCAAGATTTTACGGAGAACTTATTATGAAAATTCATTTTGTAGGAATAGGCGGAATCGGAATGAGCGCCCTGGCGCAGCTGCATGCGATGGCGGGCGACGAAGTCACCGGTTCCGACAGGTTAATCAACAAAGGCTTTACCGACTTGCCCGTTTGGAAAGAACTTAAAAAACTGGGCGTAAAATTATACCCTCAAGACGGCAGCGGCATAGACGAAAACACCAATGCCGTCATTTTGACTTCCGCCATAGAGCCCGACAATATAGAAATACAGGCGGCCAAAAAATATGCCATACCCATATTGCACCGCTCCGACCTTTTGGCCAAACACGTAAAAGAATCCTATACGATAGCAATCTCTGGCACCAGCGGCAAGAGCACCACCACCGCCATGCTGTTTGAAATTTTAAGAAAAGCGGGAAAAGAACCCTCTTTAATTACGGGCGGCGTTTTGCTTTCTTTGCAGGCGGAAGGATATTTTGGCAATGTCTATAAAGGCAAAAGCGACATTTTAGTTATAGAGGCCGACGAGTCCGACGGCACTTTGGTAAATTACCACCCCAAAATAGGCATAATGTTGAACTTGGCCAAAGACCATAAAGAGCTTAATATTCTTAAAGGATACTTCCAAAAGTTCAGCATTAACTGCGGGCAATTTATAATCAACGCCGAAGAAGACAATTTAAAGGAAATCGGCGGCAAGTGCAAAACTTTTGGCCTTAAAACAGGCGACTTGACCGCCGACAATTTGCGCCTTGACGGGTTCGGATCCGATTTTACCGTACGCGGACAAAAATTCCGCATCAATCTGCCAGGCGAGCATTACGTAAAAGACGCGCTGGGCGCCATATCGGCGGCTTTGGAGATGGGCGTATCTTTGCAGGAATGCTCCAAAGCATTGGAGGAATTTAAAGGCGTTTACAGACGCTTTAACACCATAGGCAAGATAAACGGGATAGAAGTAATCGACGACTTCGCCCACAACCCTCACAAATTGGCCGCCACTTTAAAAGCGGCTCATTTAAGAGGCAAAAGGGTTTTGGCGTTTTTCCAGCCGCACGCTTTTACTTCCGTACAGCTGCTGCTTAAAGAGTTTATAGAAGAATTTACCAGACAGATAAAAAAGGAAGACACCCTCTGGCTCAGCGAAATATATTACGCCGGCGGCACCATACCCGAACATATATCAAGCAAACTGATATACGAAGGCTTAAAGCATAACGGCGTACCGGTAAAATTTCTGCCCTGCAGGAACGAAACAGCCGCCGACATAGCCGCCAGCGCGAAACCGGGCGACGTCGTGCTGGTAATGGGCGCCAGGGACCCGACATTGACGGACTTCGCCAAACAAATATTCAAGGCGATAGAGGAGAAAGACTACTCCAAAAAGCCGTGCCGACAATGCCTGATGAACGTAGGCAAAAAGTTTTAACGAAAGCCGGCTTTTAAAAAGCCGGTTTTTTGAGTGTGACATTTTATCTTGCCGAGCGTAGTATTAACGAAGGCGGTTAGGTTATTATGGATTTTGACGCTGTTTACAAAGAAATGTTCAAACCCGTTTACGCTTATTTGCTACTGCGCGTACAAGACGAAAATTTGGCGCAGGATTTGGCGTCAAAAACCTGGCAGAAAGTATTTGACAAACAAAACTCTTACGACCCGCTCAAAGGCAATTTGCGCCAATGGCTTTTTACGATAGCCAGAAACGAGGTCAACAGCTTTTTCCGTTTGTACTATGTAAGGAAAGTTCTTTCGCTTTCTGCTTTTGAAGACGACTTTAAAAGCAAGGAAGAAAATCCTGAAACCGCCGCGGAACAAAAAGAATTGGAAGAAAAACTCAAGCAAGCCATGGGAAAACTTAAAAGCAACTACCGCGATATTTTGGCTTTAAAGTTTTATTCCGGTATGTCAAACGGGGAAATCGCCCAAATGCTGAAGATAAGCGAAAGCAATGCCGGCACCATAATTAACAGGGCGGTAAACAAATTAAGGATTTTATTGGAGGCGGAAAATGTCGCCTGAAGAAAAAATAGAACAGTTATATAAAAATGCGGATTTCGACAAAAAAGGCTTTGCCCAAAATAAGGTTTACGCAAAGATCCATAAACGCAAAAGCGGGGCCCGCGCCTTATGGCTTATGGCCGGTGCGGCCGCCATTTTTGCCGCGCTTGTGTTCTGGCCCAAAACGGCTGCTCTCCAAAAGGGCAAAGCTCAACTCCCAGCATATCAAGACACTGAAGTAACCCAAGAAGAGTGCATTGACCTTTCCACCAGATATTGGTTCGAACAGGCGGCCGAGCAAGGCAAACTGATTATGGCAAAATGCCCTAAAGAAGTGCTAAACGATTATAACAATAATTTAATTTACAGTTTAAACCAAAAGTTGGAGCAATCCAATCAAAAACTGACGCTAGAGGAAAGAAAAAAGCTTGACGACTGCGGAGAAAAATTTAAAATGAAAGTACATCCTATAATGTCTTACGATGTGCGATGTTAGGAGAAACGATAATGCTAAAAAGGATATTGCTGCTTACGATATTCGCTTTAAGCGCCTTAAATTCTTCGGCTTTTGCCGAACAGACTAAAACGCTTGAAGCCGCATTGTTTACCGCGCCTTGGTGCGGGCACTGCCAAAGGCTTAAAAAAGAGTATTTGAACGACTTTAAAAAACAATATAAAGATACGGTAAAGCTCGTGGAATACGACATAAGCCAAGCGGGCGTGAACATAATTTTCAATGATACTCTAAATGAGTATGGCATAGACGTCAATTCCGCCGGCGTACCCTGTTTGGTCGTCGGCAAAAGCGTTTTGATGGGCTATCCGGCCGAAATAAAAACGGGCGCGGACGAGGCTATAAAAAAAGCCCTCGCAAATAATGAGAGAACTTACTTCGGCACAAAATCTTATATAGAACAATGCAAAGCCGATGAGCTTAACTCCGAATCGCAAAACGCCGCCTCATGCGAAAACGACGAAATCGCACCCGGCGTAAGCAAAGAGGAAACTTTGAATATGTTTGAACAAATCACCTTCTGGGCCATAATAGCGGCGGGCTTGATAGACGGCATTAACCCCTGCGCCTTCGCGGTGATAGTGTTCTTCGTTTCATTCCTCGCGGTATATAAATACGATAGAAAAGAAGTCATTTTAGTGGGCTCGGCCTATTGCTTGGCGGTATTCCTAGCTTATATAGCGATAGGGTTGGGGCTGTTCAACTTCCTCTATGCGATGAGCTCCTTTTATTACGTAATGATGATTTTCAAATGGCTGACTATTGCGCTGTGCGCCGTTTTCCTGCTGCTCAGCTTGTACGATTTCATAATCTATCAAAAAACGAAAGACCACAATAAAATATTGCTTCAGCTGCCAAAGAGTTATAAAGAATATATCCACAAAGTTATGAGGTTCTTTTTAAGGGATAAACAGAAAAGCACGCTAAGGCTTGTTCTTGCGGCTTTTGCCGTTGGGTTTGTGGTCTCTTTGGTGGAGGCGGTATGCACGGGGCAGGTATATTTGCCGACGATAGCGCTGATCCTAAAAGAAGCGGATGCCCATTTTATCAGAGCTATGCTCTATCTCATAATATACAATCTGATGTTCATCGTACCGCTGATAGTGATTTTGGCTTTAAGCGTAATGGGCTATGAATCCAAAGGGTTTAATGATTTCCTAAAGAAGCACCTGGGCCTTACCAAGCTGGCATTATGCTTATTGTTCTTGGGCCTGCTGATATTGCTTATAACAAATATGTAGTTTTATTTTACGGAACCCCCGACTTGTGTCGGGGGTTTTTTATGTTTAAAAAAGGGCGGAAAAGTTTTAAATATTTTCCAAATCCTTCTCGCTCATATCGTCCCTGATGCCGAAGCGGGTCAGAGAGAAATCATATTTTATCGGATCTTCGGGGCAAAGTTTCGCCAAAGAGGCTGAAATTTCCAAAGCCGTTTTCATATCCGCCTGATTGCGTTTTGTAAGGCCGAGCATTTTAGCAACCCTGTGCATATGCACGTCCAGAGGTACGATAAGAGCGGAGGCCGGTATCTCGCGCCAGCAGCCCGGGTCAACTTCGTCTTTGCGTATGCACCAGCGCAGACACAAATTAAGTCTTTTTAAAGCACTGTTCTTTGACGGGTTGGGGATAAGAGTATCCATTTTGCCGTAGCTTCTGAGCTTCGCGGCAAAAGCACGTTCGGCAAACAAGAAGTCGCCTCTTTCCTTGTAGTAAGAAAGAAACATATTTTCCAAACTGCCGTATTCTTCAAGCACCCCTTGTACTGCCAAGAGCAAATTTATAAGCTCTTCCTCGGTAGTAAAGCGGTATTTGAAACTTTTAAACAGTTTTTGCAAATCACCACGCGAAGTTTTTAGAATAAAATCTTTGGGCGAAGGCCCCAAAATTGATAAAATCTTATCAACGGTTTTTATTATCTGCTTTACATTGCCGTAAGCGAAACTGGCGGCAATTAAAGCGACTATTTCCTTATCCGCGTCGGATTTGTAATTATGGACAAACTGCAGCGGATCGGGCGATATTAGTTCAAATTTATTGTATTTATGATATATCTTATCCAGGCACTCGCGCGTTATCATAAATAAATTCTAGCAATTTGTTACTATATAGATATATGACTCTTGAAGATTTGTTCGGGCAATACGACAAAAATTTGCCTAAAACCGAAGTGAAGGGGCTAAGCCAAAATTCCAAAGAAATAGGAAATGGCTGGGTATTCTTCGCGGTAAAAGGACATACGGTTGACGGGCACGAATATATCCCCTCCGCTTTGGCAAAGGGCGCCTGCGCAATAGTAACGCAGGAAGAATTGGAAGAAGTCTATCCCGTACCCGTAATTAAAGTAGAAAATATTGACCACGCCATGGCCGATGCCGCCTGTTCTTTTTACGGAAATCCTTCCCAAGATTTAAATATGATAGGCATTACGGGAACAAAGGGCAAAACGAGCATATCCTATTTGATAGAAAGCATACTCTTTGAAGCCAAACGCAAGCCCGCCGTTATGGGTACCATCAATTACCGCATCAATGGTCAAAAGATAAGCAAAGCGCCCAACACGACTCCCGCGCCTCTGCTTTTGCAAAATATACTTTACCGGGCCAAAGAAGCGGGCTGCGGCGACGTCGTTATGGAAGTATCCTCCCACGCGCTGGAATATCAGCGGGTGCGCGGAATAGATTTTAATATAGCTATTTTTACCAATTTACAAAGGGACCACCTCGACTTCCACTCCACATTCGATAATTATTTCGCCGCCAAACGCAAACTGTTTGAAAATCTTATCTCGCCCGCCAATACTAAACAAAAGAAAAGCGCCATAATCAATATAGACGATCCCTATGGCGACAAGCTGGCCGAAATGTTAAAAAACAAAGTCAAGCTGATAACCTACAGCCTGACAAAACCCGCTGACTTTACGGCAAGCGACATAAAAACTTCTCTTGAAGGCGTAAGTTTTAAAATCAACGGCGAGCCCGCCAAAATAAATCTTTTGGGCGCACATAATGTTTACAATGCTTTGGCCGCAGTGGCCGCTGCAGCCAGAATGGGCATACACATAAAAACGGCCATAAAAGGCCTTAGCGCATTAAAAGGCGTGCCTGGCAGAATGGAACGCGTGGATTTGGGGCAGAATTTCTATCTGTTTGTGGATTTCGCCTACACCAACGAAGCCCTGCTAAGGGCCTACGACGCCGTCGCTCCGTTTAAAAAAGGGCGTATAATAACCGTTTTCGGCTGCGGCGGGCAGCGCGATACGACGAAGCGGCCTTTAATGGGCGAGAGCGCTTCAAAAAACAGCGATTTGGTGCTGATAACAAAAGATAATCCCCGCAAAGAAGACCCCAATACTATCTTCGCAGATATTTTAAGGGGTATGCCTTTTGCCGATAATTTCAACATAATACCGGACAGGCGCCAAGCCATCTTTGAGGCCGTAAAAACGGCAAAGAAGGACGATATCGTCATCATCGCGGGCAAAGGGCACGAAGACTATCAGATCCTGCCAAGCGGCACTATACATTTTTCCGACAGGGAGGAAGCCGAAAAGGCTTTAAAAGAGTATGTTTTCGCCAAAGCGGTTTAAAGGCAAAAAAGCCTGCGTGCTCGGAATGGGCAAAAGCGGGATAAGCTGCGCAAGACTGCTAAAAAGGCAGGGCTTTCAAGTTCTGATAAGCGACAGCAGGGTTATTCCCGTACCCACCGGCCTTGAGGGAATAGAAACGGAAACGGGCGGCCATTCCGACGCCGTTTACAATTGCGATTTTATAATCAAGAGCCCCGGCATTTCGCCAAGAAGCGCCGTCATAAAGAAATTAAAACAATTTAAAAAACCCATCTTCAGCGAACTTGAAACGGCCTGCGCATTTGTCCCCAAAAACTGCAAAATTTTCGCCATAACCGGTACAAACGGCAAAACAACCACCACAGTAATGTTAAGCGAGATTATGAAAGCCCACTGCCTTAACGAAAAAAAGAACCGCAAAGTTTACACGGTCGGCAATATCGGCAAACCGTTTTCCTCAGTGGCGGATTCTATAGAGCCTGGCAGCATTATAGTTATAGAAGTTTCCAGCTATCAACTTGAAGACAGCACCTGTTTTAAACCTTTCGTCAGCGCCTTGCTCAATATCACCCCAGACCACGAAGAACATCACGGCAGTCTTAAAAAATATATTGCGGCTAAGGGCAAAATTTTCGCTTGTCAAAAAGCGGGCGGATCTTTCATTACCAACGGGGCGGACCCTGTCTGCGTAAAATTTATGAAAAGGGCAAAATGCAAAGTGTTCAGCTTTTCCTCCACCCCGCGCCACAGCGTAAGAGTGGACGCCTTTTTCGACGGTGACGAAATGATTTTTGCAAACGGCTGTCATATCAAGCCGCCAAAACTTCTTCTTGGCATACATAATATAGAAAATGCCATGGCCGCCTCTTTAATGGCTTTTGCCGCGAAAGTAAAACAAAAGGACGTGCAGGACGGCTTTAATACTTTTAACTGTCTTGAGCACCGTATAGAGCTTTTCTGCGAATATAAAGGCATTAAATGCTATAACGATTCAAAAGCGACAAATATAGATTCCACCGTAACCGCGCTTAAAGCGCTGCAAAGCGAAAATAAAATATGGATTATTCTGGGCGGGCGCGGAAAAGGCGCCCCTTACAAACCGCTTATCCCTTTCTTAAACAAATTCTGCAAACACGCCGTACTTATAGGGGAAGACTCCGCAAACATAAAACAACAACTGTCGGAACTGTTCCCCTCTACGGAAAAAGGCGATTTGAAAACCGCCGTTGGCTATATCTTCTCCAAAGCGCAGAAAGGCGATATTATGCTGCTGTCGCCCGCTTGCGCCTCGTTTGACCAATTTAAAGATTTTGAACACCGCGGAAAAATGTTTAAACAAATAGTTAAAGATTACATAAAAAAACACGGATAAGCGCTCTTTACGGGATTTTATCATAAATAAGCCGGGGAAAGGATAAAACACCAAATATCGCAAGACTACAAGGAAGGCCGTCCTTTTAAAAGGGACGGCCTTCCTCTTCTCCGTATCGTTTTGGAAAAGGATATCATCTAAGAAGCCATCATATATTGGGAAAATCCCGAATCCCCCAAATTTACCGCGTCGGGCGTCTCCCTGCCGCTGATTATTTGGCAGATTTTATTGGCCTCCAAATTTCCTGTCTGCGCGGCGCAAAAAACATAATCCATATTAGTACTATAATAATACGCGATATAAAAGCTAGTATCTTTATAATAGCCAAAAACCTGTACATAGCTAGCTCTAAACTGGTATGGGTACCTAAAAACCCTGCCCCTCAATTGAGGAATTTCTATATCCAAATCGCTCTTATTCGTGGTATAAGAACCGGTAGCCAAATAATGACGCCTTTGCGCTTCCCCGATAGCCTTTAAATTAACCAGGACGCCCCTGGTTTCCGCTTTCAATATGGCTTTATCATAATAGGGCAAAGCGATAGCCGCCAATATGGCAACAATCAACACTACTATCAATATCTCTATCAAAGTAAAACCCTTTTTGTCTTTCATAAGTCTCAATAACTCTCTTTTTAACCGACAGAAAAATCCTCCTGTTAGAAGGCGTTTTCTTTTTCGGCCGAACCAAACACACTTTATCAAAAAAAAAAAAACCAAGTCAATCGGTTAAAAGCCGTCAAGAAACAAGAACCATAAGGTTTACATATCCAGGAGGCGCGGATATCGTCCGACAAAAAACGGCCTCTTTTAAAGAGGCCGTCTAAATGGAGCGGGCGAAGAGAATCGAACTCTCGTCTCAACCTTGGCAAGGTCGCGTTCTACCATTGAACCACGCCCGCGTAAATCCGTATAAATATTATAGCATAAAGCAAAACCCTTTGCAAAAGTTAATCAAATATTTGCGCCGCCGCCGCCCGAGTGGCCGGTATTTCGGACAGGATTTGCTTTAAAGTCTGATTTTTCAAATACGGCGCCAGCGTCGTATTTGACGCCAAAAGCCGTTTTGTTCTGGCGGGATTGCCTAGATAATATTTGCCCGCCGGGCTGTTGAATATATAAGCCATCAATTTGCTTTTGAGAAGGCTCCTTAAAAGCATTTCGTTTTTCAAAACGCCCTGCACGGCGGGACCGTTGACGAATTTGTCTATGGCGAAACTCTGCGAAGAAATCAGGTCGTACGACTTTAGATAATTGGAAGTCATCTCGTAAACGTCTTTGCGGGAGGTAAAACCTCTAAGCACATCTTCATTATCGAAAACGACCTCTATAACCTGCGGGGTAGCCAAATTGGTCATCACAGTGTTTGACAGCGAAAACGGCGTCGCGCCGACGCTTTCCAAATCCTGCGGAGTCATCATCACGATATTGTTTATATTGACCGACGCTATCGCCGTACCGACATTGCTGAATTTACCGCGCATACCCTCTCCAGGCTGGGCTCCCTGCACCAACTCTTGATATGAGACTTCCTCTCGTTCCACAAATTCAAGATCGTCGGATTCAAAAGATTTCAGCTGTTCTTGCGTTATTGCGTCTTGGGGCGACTGCGCCTTCTTGGCGTACCACATCACCGGCACAAGCAGCAAAAGGGCGAACACTGCCACGCCCGCTACTTGAAGAATATATGTCTGTTTTTCTTTATCCATAAGCTTATTTTAACATAAAATGATATTATTTTTTTAAACTCTTAAAAGGAGTAAAGACATGAAATCCCATACCGAATATATTACTTTAAAAACACCAGAAAGATACCAAATAGTCAATATAACCGATTATGTTCAGGAAGCCTTGTCAAAAAGCGGCATACGGGAAGGTTTATGTTTGGTAAATTCCATGCACATAACTTCCAGCGTTTTCATAAATGACAATGAGCGCGGCCTTCATCAAGATTTTATAAAATGGGTTGAGAAGCTCGCCCCTTATGACATTAACGGCTATCAGCATAATCTTACCGGCGAAGACAACGGCGACGCCCATTTAAAACGCACTATTATGGGAAGGGAAGTCGTAGTCGCGGTAACCGACGGCAGGCTCGACTTCGGCCCGTGGGAGGAAATATTCTACGGCGAATTCGACGGTCAAAGAAATAAAAGAATCCTTATCAAAATCATAGGAGAATAAAGTGAAAAGAAAAGTATATTATCACGATACAGATTGCGGCGGGGTGGTCTATTACGCAAACTATTTAAAATTTTTCGAGGAAGGGCGCACCGATTTTATGGAGCAGGCCGGCTTCAGCGTACCCGCTCTTGCCCAAAAGAACTGCCTTATGATGGTACATCATCAGGAAGTATGGTACAAACATCCCGCCAAATACGGCGACACCTTAGACGTGGAGACTTATGCCGTAGAACTCTCGCCCGTAAGGATAGTTTTTGAATGTTTCGTTAAGAAAGAAGACGGCACATTGCTGGTGCAAGGAGTGACGGACGTAGTCTGCGTAAATCAAGCGGGCCAACTTTCCAATTGGCCGCAGGAAGTTATGCGCGCCATCGCCATATCGCCCAGAAAAATAAAAGTGAGGAGGTTCTGATGAGATATTTCCTTTTAGCCGTTCTTGCCGCTTTAACTTTAAGCGCCTGCTTTACACCTAGGGGAAACAGAGTTTCCTTTAGCAGCTTAAATCCTCAGACGGATATTTCGCCCGTCAGGCCCGCGGCTTCTTATGAAATGTATTCCTGGTACAACGGGCAGGATTGGGCCTACGCCATATTCGAAAACGGCGTTAAAATATCCTCAACTTTCCAAGAAATAACACAGGATAACAATATCATAGTAGGATCGAGATACGCCCAGGAAAAACTCTTGGAAATGCCGCGCGGTACAAAAGTATATTGGAATTTAAAAAGAATCCAAGGCTTCCAAATGCCGGATCAAAACACCGTAGATGATATTGTCCGCTCCGCCAAGAAAGCCGGCGTAACGGTGGAAGTTATCGCCTGGCCTAATTAAAATCTGTTCATAAAAGGCCCTCTCACAAAACGAGGGGCTGTTAAAGCCTTGTCCAAAATTTGTATTACAAAAAACCCCCGCTTTAAAGGCGGGGGTTTTGGTTTTAAAACTTAGGCGCTTTCTTTTTAACTTTCAACATCAGCAAGGCTTTCTTTATTTCTATCTCCGCCAATTCCATATCTATATCGGCGTCGTGTTTAGTTAAAGAAGCCTTGGCCTGAGCCAATTTCTGCTTGGCGGCTTCCTCGTCTATTTCTTCGGCTAAGGCGGCGTCCTCGGCGAATATGCGCACATTATCGTGTTCAATTTCCGCCAAGCCGCCCATTATCGCGAAAGTCTCTTCCTTATCTCCTTCCTTATAACGCAATACCCCGTAGTTCAGTTTCGCCACGTATTGTATATGGCCCGGCAATACGCCCATCTCGCCGTTATAGGCGGGCAAGGAGACGAAGTCCACTTCCTTATCCAATACCGGCCGCTGAGGCGTTATAATTTGCAGTTTAAGTTTTTTCCCCGCCATACTTAGTCCTGGCCTTTGGCTTTCATCTTCTCATAGTTGGAAAGCACGTCTTCTATTCCGCCGCAGTTGAAAAACGCCTGCTCAGGGATATGGTCGTATTCGCCCGCTATTATTGCTTTAAAGCCTTTTATAGTGTCTTCCAGTTTGACGTATTTGCCGGGCATACCCGTAAATTTCTCCGCCACGAAGAACGGCTGGGAGAGGAATTTCTGTATACGTCTTGCCCTGGCGACTACCGTTTTATCCTCGTCGCCTAGTTCGTCCATACCGAGTATCGCGATAATATCCTGCAAATCTTTATACTTCTGCAAGATCTTCCTTACGCCCTGCGCCACGTCGTAATGTTCCTGCCCGATTATGCGCGCGTCCAAAATTCTGGACGTGGAATCAAGCGGGTCGACCGCAGGGTAAATACCCAAGCTGGCCAGCTGCCTTGAAAGAACGGTTGTCGCGTCCAAGTGCGTAAAGGTAGCGGCGACGCCGGGGTCCGTCAAGTCGTCTGCGGGAACGTATACGGCTTGTATTGAGGTAATGGATCCTTTTTTGGTGGAGGTAATCCTCTCCTGCAAAGCGCCGATTTCCGTATTCAAGGTAGGCTGATATCCCACTGCCGAAGGCATACGCCCCAACAAGGCCGACACTTCCGAGTTGGCCAATACATATCTGAAAATATTATCTAAGAACAGCAATACGTCCTGCCCTTTTTGATCGCGGAAGTATTCCGCTTCCGTCAAGGCGGTCAACGCCACCTTCGCCCTGGCGCCGGGCGGCTCGTTCATCTGGCCGTAAACCAAAACCGTTTTATCAAGTACGGTAGAGCCGTCGGAAAGTTTGCTTTCCTGCATTTCCAGCCACAAATCGTTCCCTTCGCGAGAACGCTCGCCGACACCGCCAAATACGGAACTGCCGTGGTGCTGCCTGGCCACGTTATTGATAAGCTCCATAATTACTACCGTCTTGCCGACGCCCGCGCCGCCAAACAAACCCACCTTGCCGCCTTTCATATAAGGGGCGATAAGGTCCAATACTTTTATGCCCGTTTCAAAAATCTTCGGGGTGGTCTGCTGTTCTTCCAACGACGGAGGAGGAGTATGTATCGAGGCGTATTTGTCCGTATTGATAGGGCCTCTGTGGTCCTGAGGCTGGCCCAAAACATTTAAAAGCCTGCCCAAGCACGCTTCCCCTACCGGTACTTTAAGCGGAGCGCCCGTGTCTTCCACTTCCGCGCCGCGCGCCAAGCCGTCGGTAGAGCTTAAAGCCACCGCACGGACAATATTATCGCCCATTTGCTGCGAGACTTCCGCCACTATCGTCACGTCCTTGCCCGCTTTAATGTTCAAAGCATTGTTTATCGACGGTAAAACGCCGCCGTCAAATCTGACGTCCACCGCCGGCCCTATTACTTGTACTACCGTGCCTTTATTCATATCCTTTCCTCTTAATTATTCAAAGCATTAGCGCCGCTTACGATTTCGGTTATCTCATTGGTAATCGTCGCCTGTCTTACCTTATTTAACTTCACGCTTAAACTATCGGCTATCTCGCCCGCGTTCTTGCTGGCCGCTTCCATGGCGTTCATGCGCGCGGCCAGTTCCGCCGCCTGGGACTCCAATAAATATCTGTATATGCTCGCGCTTAAATAACGAGGGATAAGCGTCAAAAAGATATCTATCATTCCCGGTTCAAAGATAAAGTCCGACACATCTTCCTCTCCGGGTATTTCGTCGAAGTCAAACGGCAGTATCCGTTTGAGCACCAAAGTCTGCGACGCCATCGACTTAAAATCGTTGTATATCAAATCCACCGTGCTGATATTATGCTCCCTGAACAAATCGGAAAAAGTATCCTTTATCATCGCCGCATGGGCATACGACGCCCGCGGAAATATTCCGATAAGCTCGCCCGCCAAGTGAAGGCGCGGCACTTTCAAACGCTTCATAAAGTCGCGCCCTTTCTTGCCTACAACAAATACGTATTTTTCTTTATCGGAATTTTCCCTAACCCATTTTAAAGCCGCCCTTAAAGCTACCGCGTTAAAAGCGCCGCATAAGCCCTTATCTGCCGTTATTAAAAGCAATGCCACGCTGTTCTTGTCCGATCGGCTGTTGTCAAAAAAGCGATAGGCGGGGAGCTTGTGTATTTCGCTGGACGGATTTTGTATGTCCTTTCGCAAATTGTCTATCATTTCCGCCATCTTCTTCGCGAAAGGACGCCCGTCCTCCATCTGCTGCTGCGCTTTCTTTATTCGGGCAGAGGAAATCATCTTCATCGTAAGCATCATCTGCTTGGTCGATTTGATGGCTTTTATTTCCTGCCTGATATCCCGAAGCGATTCCATATTGCCTTTTCCTTATTTTGCGTTTCTGGCTTCCAATACTTTTACGTAATCGGCTATACCTTTCTCCAAGGTATAATCGGGAGTGTAGCCGATTTTCTCCGTAGTATAGCTGATGTCGGCCTGAGTCTTCATCTGATAGAAGCTGTACGGATTATCAATATAATCGGGCGCCAAGTTCAGCCTAAGCTCGTTGTTGAGGCATTTGACTATATCGTTAAAATTGCGCGGTATACCCGTGCCTACATTTACTACGCAGGACTCTTTGGCATTGTTCAAAGCGCACATATTGGCTTTTATTACGTCTTTGATGTAAACGAAATCGCGCTCCTGCTCGCCCATCTTGAATATCTTCGGGCGGTATCCCTGCTTCATCTGATTGTAAAGTTGATACATCATGCTCGCCGTCTTGCCTTTGTAATATTCGCCGGGCCCGTATACGTTAAAATACCTAAGCCCGACTATTACCATATCTCTGTTTTCGGCGGCAAATTCCCTGGCGACATTATCCATTATCGCCTTGGAAAATCCGTAAATGTTCTCCGGCTTTGGAGTCTGGCTTACTTTCATCGGGCATTCCCCGTTGCCGTATGTCGCCGCCGAAGAAGCGTACACTACTCTTTTGATGTCGTTGGCCGCAGCATAGTAAAGGACATTCTTAAACGCTTCGACGTTCATCTCCATCATCAGCTTCTGATCGTGGATATTGGTGTCGGTTATCGCCGCTTCGTGGAATATGCCGTCAAAATAATCTTCGCCCGGCATTTCCTCAAACACGTTCGCGGCGATTATGTCGCCCTTAAAACCCAACAAGTTTTTAAAATGGCCCGACGAAAAATCGTCGACAACCGTTACGCTGTGCCCTTGGTTTTGCAACTCAAAAGCCAAATTGCTGCCGATAAAACCGGCCCCGCCCGTTATTAAATATTTCTTCTGCGTCATTTATTTGCTCTCCTTAAACAGAGGTTTAAATTCTTCCAGTACGGCGATCAGCTTCTTTTCAAGTTCCTCGCCGATGCCGATATTGCCGTTTTCGGAAATCTCTTTCAAAACTTCCGGGTGCGACGCTTTTACAAAAGCCAAAAGTTCGTTTTGATAATCCAAAACTTTATTTACCGCTATATTGTCTACATAGCCCCTAGTCCCCGCAAAAAGCGTAAGGACCTGTTCAGGCACCATCATCGGGCTGTACTGCGGCTGTTTTAAAAGCTCTTTCATTCTCTGCCCGCGGGCAAGCTGGAACTGTGATTCTTTATCCAATTCCGAGCCGAACTGCGCGAACGATTCCAATTCCTGATACTGCGCTAAATCTATTCTCAAAGTACCAGATACTTTGCGAACAGTCTTCTTCTGCGCGCTGCCGCCCACACGCGAAACCGAAAACCCTACGTCTATCGCGGGTTTCATGCCGGAGCGGAACAAGTTCGCGTCCAGATAAATCTGCCCGTCGGTAATGGATATTACGTTCGTGGGAATGTAAGCCGAAATATCGTTGGCTTGCGTTTCTATGATAGGCAAAGCGGTAAGAGATCCGCCGCCGTTTTCGTCGTTAAGTTTGCAAGCCCTTTCCAAAAGTCTGGAATGCAAATAGAAAACATCGCCCGGGTACGCCTCTCTGCCTGGCGGCCTTCTTAACAGCAAAGACATTTCCCTG
Organism: uncultured Elusimicrobiales bacterium; assembly: GCA_944324675.1. Lineage (GTDB taxonomy): Bacteria > Elusimicrobiota > Elusimicrobia > Elusimicrobiales > Elusimicrobiaceae > Proelusimicrobium. Next base: position 72,300 of record CALUXE010000003.1, read on the forward strand.
TACGCCTGAGCGTGCTTTGAAAGATCGTCATATACTATAAGGACGTCCTTGCCCTTCCACATAAAATATTCGCCCATCGCGCAGCCCGCGTAAGGCGCGGCGTAGAGCAAAGAGGCCGGGTCCGACGCGTTGGCCGCAACAACTATCGTATAAGGCATCGCGCCGAAATCCGTCAGGGTCTGCACCACCTGCGCCACCGTGCTTTGCTTCTGCCCGATAGCGACATATATACAGATTACACCTTCATTTTGCTGTTTTTGGTTGATTATAGTATCTATCGCGATGGCGGTTTTGCCCGTCTGTCTGTCGCCGATGATAAGTTCCCTTTGGCCCTTGCCTATCGGCACCATTGAGTCAACCGCTTTTAAACCGGTCTGCAAAGGCTGTTTTACGGGCTGGCGTTCAACTACGCCCGGCGCCACTATTTCCATAGGGCGGGTTTCCGTCGTCTTTATCGGGCCCTTGCCGTCAAGCGGCTCGCCCAACGGGTTTACCACTCTGCCCAAAAGCGCTTCGCCCACGGGTATGCTGATTACCTTGCCCGTGCGCTTGACCTGTTCCCCTTCTTTTACGGCCGTATCCGAACCCATAAGCACGCAGCCGATATTGTCGTACTCCAGGTTCATTACCATACCTTTTACACCGCTTTGAAAATCCAACAACTCGCCCGACACCGCTTTGTTTAAGCCGTATATCCTCGCGATTCCGTCGCCCACGCTTATTACCGTGCCGATTTCGTCGGTCTGCGTCTGGGGTACAAAATTCTCTATTTTCTCTTTGATGATCGTCGTTATCTCATCAGGTCTTATACCCATATTTCTACCTTTCCGTTAAAATTTTTGACATCTGTTTAAGCCGGCCCTGCGCGCTGCCGTCTATTAAAACGTCGCCGCAGCGTATCATTATTCCGCTTAAAAGATTGGCGTCCAATTTGTATTCCAGCGCCAAGGCGCTGTCGAAATATTCGCTAAGCGCCGCGCTAAGCCCGCTCTTTGCTTTTTCGTCAAGTTCGGCCGCGCTGATTACGCTTACTCTCTTTATGCCTAAGCGCGCGTCAAGCAGAGCGGAAAGTTCTTTCTCTATTTCGCCCGCCAAATAATATCTGCCCGACGCTATCAATAATTTGACAAATGCGCCCGCCACGTCCTGTTTCGGATAAACCTTTGAAGCCACTTCCAGCTTGACGCGCGCGGGTATCGTCGGATTGTTTATGTAATACTCAACAGCCTTAAGCGCCGATAATGCGCCCTTAAAAAGCTCATAATTGTTCTGCGCCGCCGCATTATCTTTGGCTACGCCGTCATAAGCCTTGGCATATCTCTGCGCCAATACCGTAGTGTTTGCTTTCATTTCGCTTTTATGTCCTTAAGCAAATCCTCTATCAGCTTCTCGTTTACCGCTTTGTCTGTTTCCTTGCCGATTACCTTGCGCGCGGCAAGCATTGTGGTGTCCACCAGCTCTTTTCTAACAGCGGCTATCGCTTTCTGCGTTTCGGCTTCTATTTCCGTCTTGGCTTGGCTGATAAGATTTTGCGCTTCGTCTTTGGCTTGCGCTATTATCGTCTGGCGCTGCTGCTCGCCCGCTTCAGACGCCTCTTTTATCCGCTTTGAGCTCTCTTTGGCGGTATCCGCCAAGGTCTGCTCCAACTGTTTCTTGATGGTTTCAGCGTCTTCTTTGGCTTTGCGCGCGCCGGAAATATCTTCCGCTATTTGCTTCTCCCTATCGTCCAAAGACTTCATCAGCGGCTTCCAGGCGAATTTGGCCAGCAAAAAAGCAAGCAGAAGAAAATTCACTATCGTCCAAAACATTAACCCTATATCGGGTTTGATTAACGCGTCCATACTTCCCTTTTATTATAAGACCATCATCAAGCAGATTACCAACGCGAAAAACGTCGCGCCTTCCACCAAAGCTGCCGCGATAATCATCGTGATTCTGGCTACCGCCGCGATCTCGGGCTGTCTGCCGGAAGCTTCCAATGCCGCCGCGCCTATCTTGCCGATACCAAAGCCCGCGCCTATTACCGCCAAGCCCGCGCCAAATCCTGCTCCTATGTATTTAAGTACTTCAAGTTCCATTTTTAGCTCCTCCGTATTTCCTTAATGTGAATGCATTTGCAAGCCCGCAAATATAGCCGTAAGCAATGTAAATACATACGCCTGTATCGCCGCGACCAGCAATTCAAGTATACTTACAAAAAGCGTCATTCCCAATACGGGCCCGGCCGTGCCGTAACCCGCCGCTATGCTCCTTTCGCCCATAATAAATATAAACGAAAACAAGCCTATCAATACTATATGGCCAGCCGTCATATTCGCAAAAAGACGGACGGCCAATACAAATACTTTTATTATTAAACTTAAAATCTCCAGCGGAAACAAAAGCGGAACCAGCCAACCCGGAACCCCGCCCGGAATAAACGTCTTAAGGCAGCCTATCGGGCCGTTCTCCTTTATGCTCAAGCCCATTATCAGCACCAAACTCAACAGCGCCATTCCGCCCGTTACGGAAATGTTGGACGTTATCGTTCTGGAGCCCGGCAACATTCCTATATAGTTTGCCGTCAAAAGAAAAATCAGCAGCGTGCAGAAAAACGGTGTCAGCTTGCGGCCCTCTTTCTCCCCTAGGTTTGGAATAGCGATTTCGTCGCGGACAAACGTGACGAACATCTCCAAAAACGTTTTAACGCGGCCGCCGCGTTTCCTGATGAATACCGCCAGAAATATCAACAAAAACACGCTGATGAAAAACATATATACGGAATGCTGAGTGATTGGTAATTGTATACCGAAAAGACTTATGCCAAAACTGTGGTCCAATATGTGGTGCGCCAAAAGTTCTTCTATCATTTCTTCGTTCCTTTATATACGTACGCCTTCGCCGATCTCACCATTATATATATCGCCAATGCGAAGGCCGCTACGCTGCCGCCCAACATGAATATGGGCATTGTGCCAAACTTCTTATCCAAATAATATCCGCCAAAAGCCCCTATACACATTATAACGGCGAATTGTATGCCCAAGCCGGCTATTAAAATATGGTCCTCTTTCTTTATCATACTCTGCCCCGGCTCGGCGAAACGGAGCCTTATTTCCATTATACTATCTTTTTGAAAACTTCGGCATGGTTTTTAAGTTCGCGCGTAATTATAAAATGCTCCTTCACATATTCATGCCCTGTAGCCGCCAACCTTAAAGACAAAGCCCTATCCGTCAACAGCCGTTTTATGTTCAGAACAAAACTCTCTTTATCCGCGCAAAGCAAACCCGTCTTATTGTTTATTATTTGATGCCTTATCCCCCCGACATCGCTTGCCGCGACGGGTTTCTTCTTCCACAGCGCTTCCGTTATCGAAAGACCGAAACTTTCGCTGAAACTCTTTTGCACTACGACGTCCGCCGCGCTTTGAAGCGCCGCTATTTCGTAATCGTGCCTGTTTATCGAGAGCAGAATTATATCTTTGTGCCCGCCGGCATAATCCTTCAACTCCTGGTATAAAGCAGCGGCGTTTATATCGTCGGGCGCGAAACCGCCCGCATACACCAATGTCGAAGGGATTTCCTCAGACACTTCTTTGAAAACGTCTATCAGTCCGAAGGGATCTTTTACCCTGTCAAAACGCGATACCTGTAAAATTATGGGGTTGTCGCGGGGAATATTATAGTTCTTCAAAACCGCCAGTTGCCCTTCCCTCTCAACAAAAGTGTTCTTTACCGAACAGGGATCTATGGAAGGCAATATATAGTCGACCTCCCTATTTAAAGGACGATGGCTTTGCGGCGACGGGAAAATAACAGCGTCGCAATCTTCAATAAACGGCCTTAAAAAATCCCACACGTCTTTATTCGCGCGCGAAATATCAAAATGGCAGCGATATATTTTCTTTATCCCTTTTATCCTCGACGCAGCTATTAAACCGTGGAAATCATGCAGATACAAAACGTCGCAGTCCGAAGGTATTTCCAGGCGGGAGGACATTTCGGCGAATTTTTCCAACTCCTTTTTGCTTATACTGTTCATGCTAAGAGAAAGCGAATCGGTAATCTTTTTGCCGAGAACGAAAAAGTCTTTTTCGGCCTCTATCGCACGCCAAAAGCAGTCAAGCCCCAATTCCCGGAAATAACCCTCCAGCGTAGAAGCCAGCTCGCTCACCCCGCTGCCGTAGAGAGAAGGCGTCAGCATTGCAAGCCGAAAACGCCCCAAGTTTTTATACATTTCCCTTAGCGCGTTTACCGCTATGCCGTATTCTCTGTCCAATATGGAAAGCTTATCCATAAGACAATTGTAGAAATTTTTATCTCGTTTTGCTTAATTTATGGACTTTTTTTTAATAAAGTGATATAACATAATTAATCGAGGTTTTTATGCGTACAAATCCCCATATTTTGGAAATTAACGCCCATAATTGGCTCAAACAGCTCAGAGAGCGTTTGGGAAACAAAAAACTCACTTTGGCCGATGTGCCGGAAGAAAACCTCTTTGACATTAAATCCCACGGATTTGACGCCATTTGGCTTATGGGCGTTTGGCAGGAAAGCCCCGCCTCGCGAGCCATAGCGAGGCAAGATAAAGCCATTAACGATTATTTGGCCAAAACAGTACCAAATTACGATAAAAAAGACATCGTCGGTTCCCAATACGCGATTTACGATTACAGCGTAAACAAGGATTTCGGCGGTAACGCCGCCCTGCTGACTCTTAAAAAAAGATTAAATGATTTCGGCATAAAACTTATTTTGGATTTCGCGGGAAACCATTTGGCTAAAGACAATCCTCTTACCTTGACCAATAAAGAGTTTTTTGTCCACATGGACGATGAACCCAAAGAAAAAGAACTGTTTTTTCAAACGGATAAAGGATATTGGATAGCGCACGGCAAGGATCCTTATTTCCCCTCATGGACGGATACCGCTCAAATAAATCAATTTAACCCCAAAGCGAGAGCTTTCCTTAAAGACACTCTCTTTAAAATCCTTCCATTGTGCGACGGCCTGCGCTGCGATATGGTTATGCTGATGCTTAACAAGGTATTCCGAGACACTTGGGGAACTGTAGTCAAAGAAGAAACGCCCTCCGAAGAATTTTGGCCCCAAATAATAAGTGAGGTGAAAAATCTATATCCTTCATTCACCTTTCTGGCGGAAGTATATTGGGGAATGGAATGGGAAGTACAGGAACTGGGTTTTGACTATACTTACGATAAAATACTCTACGACAGGCTTCTGCTTTCTACCGCGCAGGATATTCAAGGACACCTTAACGCGGAACATCTATATCAAAAAAGATCTTTGCGCTTTATAGCCAATCACGACGAGGAAGCCCCTCTTACCGCTTTCGGGCGAGAAAAATCCAAAGCGGCGGCCGTAGCAGCCTATACTTTAATAGGCGCAAGACTCTTTACCATATCCCAACTCTACGGAGAAGAAAAAAGGCTTCCTATCCAATATACGCGGGGCATAAGAGTCAAAAATGAGGATATGCTGTCTTTCTACAAACAATTCTTGGATATTATAAACAATCCTTGCTTCCACGGCGGACAGTGGACCATAAAAAACCCGAAACCGGCAAATGAGAAAGACTCTTCTTTCAAGAATATTCTCTGTTGGGCGTGGACCCAGCAAACGACCCAAAAGATTATCGTCATCAATTACAGCTCCGTACCTTCTAAATGCATAATGCCTTTAGACAAAGTGCCGTCAGACGAAAACCTGATTCTAAAAGAACATTTTAAGAAAAACGAAACCATTCTCCCCAGCGCGCAGGCAAAGAAAGAAGGCCTTCTCTTGGATCTTTTGCCTTTTGAAGCGAAAATCTTCTCCGTGGACTTTTGACAGATGCAAACCCCGCAGCAGAAAAAACCTTTAGCGATAGTAATGGCCACCGACGATAAAGCCGCCTTCGCGGCCGGCAGCGCTCTGTTAAGTCTTAAAGAAAACTCCCCCCTTCTGTTTAAAAAAGCCGATATTATCGTTTACTACCAGAATTTGTCCCCGCAGAACAGAAAAGCGCTGCGGGCCATAGGCAGAGTTTTTTTAAAGGATTATCGGTTGAATTTTTCCACGTCCGCCATCCGCACCATATATAGATACAGCCAACTTACCCTTGCCAGATATGAATGTTTCTTTCTGCTTAAACAATACCGCCAAGTCCTGTGGCTCGACAGCGATATATTGGTAAGAAAAGAGTTAATTAATATTCTTAAATTCAAGAAAGCGGGCTTCGCCATAGCACACGACGATAATATTACCGCCTGCAACTTCGCCGGCTCGATAAAGGGATTTGATATGTTAAGGCGCAATTTTAACGCAGGAATACTTGTTTTTAGCGACAATATGGCAAATCCGATAAAAATAGGCGCCTGGTGCTACCAGCAAACCAAAATATTGGCTCCGCTTCTGCTTTGGGCCGATCAGGGGATTTTGAATTTGGCATTGCAAAAATTTTCGATAAAACCCGCCGTCCTGCCTAGAAAATTCAATTCACATCCTGTACTCTCGCCCATAAAAACGGAAAACGCCCTTGTTCTGCACGCAATGGGCGATTATAAGTTTTGGGATAATTATCCCCTCCCCGATTGGAATAAATTCTATAATCAGTGGCTGGGCCTCGGCGGGGCGGAAGTAACTATCCAAAACTATAACAAAAAGTATCTTTTTATGTTTAAACTTAAGCTCTTTTTGGAAAAATTACCCTTTTTGTGGTGGTTTTTTCAAAAGGCGCTTAAAATTAAATTTGCCTTATCAAACAAAAAGACTATAAAAAAACTAGGCTTAAGAAGGTAATAATATGGAACTTACTTTATTAATAACGGGCGTAATAGCCTTTCTTTTCGCAAAAATTTCAAAAATACTAAAAAAGAAAAATATTTTTGCCAATAAAACTTTTTTTGGCATTTGGAACGCACTCTTTGCTTTAATAGGCGGAAACCTGTTAATTTATATATTCAATTTTATGGCTAAGAATGGAATACAAGGAGGCCTTTCCCCCAAAACCTTCGCCCTTATAACCACTATAACCCTAGCTTGGGCGGTATACAATTTTATCTCCGCGGGAAAAGCCGACAAAAAAAAGGAAGAAAAAATATTTTCCTTTAATATGGAATGGGCGGAAACGGTTTACTTTGCCGCTTTTTTCGCGGCGGTGGTAATGTTCCTGTTCCTGCAAGCCTTTAAAATTCCCTCCGCCTCTATGAGAAACACCCTGTTGGAAGGAGATAATCTTTTCGTCAACAAAATCACTTATGGCATAAGACTGCCTTTTATGAAGGGCCGCCTGATAAAATTCAATGACATAAAAAGGGGGGATATAATAGTATTCCGCTTCCCCGCTGACAGCAAAGAACAAATAAACTGCGGAGAATCCCAATACGGCAGGGATTTTGTCAAAAGAGTAATCGGTATGCCGGGCGACGTAGTGGAAATAAAAAACAAACAAGTTTTTATTAATGGGGAGCTTATGCCTAAACAATCTTATGAGGTTTATCAAGATGTGGAAAGACTCGCTGAAGAACAACTCCCTTATACCCAGGAAGAATATCAGAAACTTTGGGAAAACCGCAAGCTGGAAAAGGCCCTAGGGGTATATCTTAGAGATTATTTCGGCCCCGTAACTATCCCTGAAGGAACATATCTGGGGATAGGTGATAATAGGGATTTCTCCTGCGATTCCCGTTTTTGGGGCCCTATCCCGGAAGAAAACATCAAAGGCAAAGCCTGGTTTATCCACTGGCCGCCAAGCAGAATAGGGTTGGTAAGGTAACACAGCCTTTTCCATAGAACAAAAGCCCTCGTATTTGAAGAGGGCTTTTGTTAGTACTAATTAAGCTCCCTCCTTAAAAATTAAATTTTGACGAAAAACATCTTAAAAAGCTATTAGCTTTGCCCTTGTAAGATAAAGGGGTATTCCTGCCTTCCCAAAAGAGATTCTCTTTTTAAAATTTCTAAAACCTCCCTAAAAGCTTTTCCAAACATTTCATAACAGCGTATTATTTGGTATAAATCAAATTTTATTAAAAACCCTAAATCGCCCCACTACCAGCCACCCACAGCAACCGGGGTGTTTTCACATGAAAACTTATCCCCCATTAAACAAATTTGTATCCGAAATTATTTGACAAACCCTTTCAATATCTTCAAAAACATCGTTTATAAAATAGGAAAGATAATCTTATATCCTTTCTTTTAAACGGCAGACCCTTGCGAAAAGGATAAGTTTTCATGTGAAAACCACAAAAAGGTTGACTTAATTTGAAATTTTATATTAAATATTCTTAATAGGAGATTATAATGGGTGAAATAGTTTGCATTGCCAACCAAAAAGGCGGCGTGGGGAAGACCACTACCGCCGTAAACTTGTCTTATGCTCTTGCCTGCTTAGGGCAGGAAGTTCTCCTCGTGGATTTTGATCCGCAGGGGAATGCCTCTTCCGGCTTGGGGATAGAAGTAAAAGACAATGATAAAACCGTTTATCACTTCTTAACAAAAACGGCGGCGTTTAAGGAAGTTGTGCGTCAGACCAGTAATGAAATGTTGGATATTCTTCCATCCAACAAAGATTTGGCTGGTGCGGAAGTAGAGCTTGTAAACATAAACGGGCGAGAAAAATTCTTAAAAGAGCAGCTTTCGACCATAAGGAAAATGTACAATTTTATCATTATAGACTGCCCCCCCTCTTTAAGCCTTCTAACGGTAAACGCCTTGGTCGCGGCCGATAATGTTCTTACAGCCATACAATGTGAATATTATGCCATGGAAGGCTTGGCTCGTTTCATAAACACCACGACAAAAGTAAAGCAATTTTTAAGCCCTCAACTGAAAATAGACGGCGGAATACTTACCATGTACGACGGCAGAATGAATTTAGCGAATCAGGTAAAAGAAGAAGTTTCCAAATTTTACGGCGATAAAGTATACAAAACGCCTATTCCCCGCAATATCAGGTTAGCCGAAGCGCCCGGCTTTGGACAAAGCATCTTTGAGTACGAGCCCTCCTGCAAAGGGACAAAAGCCTACATGGATTTAGCTATTGAGTTTTTAGTGAGAAGGGGAGCAAAAGCGGAAGACTTTGCAAATATACAATATTCAAGCTCTTCCAAAAATTCCGATTTTGATTTTGGAGGATAATCAAACTATGAGAAAAGCTTTAGGCAAAGGATTAGACGCATTATTAAGCGGAAATATCGATAACAGCAATGAAAATCCCGATATAAGCGCTGTTCAAAAAATCCCGCTTGATAAAATTATTCCTAACAGATATCAGCCCAGAAAAACCTTTAATGAAGAGTCTTTGCAAGGGCTTGCCGAATCCATAAAAAAACACGGCCTTACCCAACCCGTAGTAGTGGTATATGATGCCGGAATGGATAAATACGAACTCGTGGTGGGGGAAAGACGTTTTCGAGCCTCCCAACTGGCGGGCTTTACGGAAATAGATTGCATAGTTCATACCAAGCTCGACGACAAGCAAATGTGCGCTTTGGCTCTTATAGAAAATATCCAAAGGGAAGACCTTAACCCCATTGAGACCGCTTTGGGATACAAAAGCCTAATGCAGAAATTTATGATATCCCAAACGGAACTGGGGGAATACTGCGGGAAATCAAAAGCGGCTGTATCCAATTCCCTAAGACTTCTTAACTTAGAGCCTGAAATACAAGAAACCATAAAAAACGGCGACATAAGCGAAGGGCACGGGCGGGCTTTATTAATGGTAACCGACGGAAAAAACAGAGAAATATTATTTAAAAAAATCCTGTCTTCCAAAATGTCCGTCAGGCAAGCCGAAGAAGCGGCAAAGAATATTTCTACCGGGGCGGTAAAAATTAAACCGCGGAAAACGCCGGACGCCCTCTCTTTTGAATCTTCTTTACAGGAAGCTTTGGGCACAAAAGTAGAACTTAAATACGGGGAAAACCCCAGCAAAGGCAAATTGGTGCTGCATTACAATTCTATAGAGGAATTGGATATGATGGCACAAAGGCTTAAAAATAAAATGTTATAAATAATACTCCTCCTAAAACACGGCCTTTTTAAGGCCGTGTTTTTTTTGTTCCAATCAAACTTTATATATCCTTTATACCAAACTAAGAAACTCCAGCCTTTTAATGTTTTCTTAAATTAAAGTTTAAAAAAAGGGATACTTAAAAATCTTTTTAAAAAATAAAAAAGGAGATTGGTTTCATGTGAAAACCAATTTTTCTCAAAAAAACACTTTGATCGTGTTTTTAAGGCAATATCTCCGTCGGAGAATATCCAAAACCTTTAAATTCGCCTTTGGTTCGCTTTTTGTGCGAAAAACGAGACATAGGGGCTTAAGCGCAAAAAAAGGCTTTCCGGGGCTTTGGCGCTCAAAATCGCCTTTTTTAAAGCTTTTATCTTGTTTAAGCAAAAAAAATATCCGCTGTTTTAGCAAATATGTTAGGAATACTAACTTTTAAGGAAAGAAAACATCCATTAAATAATAAACGAAATTTTATCGCAAAGGACAGTCCGCCTTTTGATTAAAACAAAAAAAGAGGATGCCTTTCGGCACCCTCTCTTAATTAAAAACATTAAGAAAACAATTTTCTTAATTTTTAAAACTATTTGTTTTTCTTGCTTACCGTCAAATAGCCCATAAGACGATATATCATCTTTGCGACATTAAACTCCGATATATGGCTTCCTTTCATCGGGGCCGTTTCCACTACGTCGATGGCGATTATTTTTTTATTCATACATACCGCTTTGAATAAAGACATAGCCTCATACCACATAAAACCGCCCGGCTGAGGTGTGCCCGTACCCGGCACCACCGACGGATCAAAGCCGTCCACATCTATCGTGATATAAACCAAATCGCTGAGGCTCTTTAAAACCTTCTGCGTCAGTTTTTTTACATCAAGGTTGTCGTGCATAAAATAAGTGACGACATTGCCGCTGTTGACATTTTCCTTTTCATCGCTGCCGACGGAGCGTATCCCCACCTGCACCACTTTAACTTCTTTTGAGGCGGGATACAGCGCGCAGGCGTGCGAGCGTTTATCGCCGAAATAAGATTCTCTTAAATCGGCGTGCGCGTCGAAGTGTAAAACGGAAAGTTTTTTGCCGTATTTCTTTATATACGGCGCTATCAAAGCCTGGGAAATGGAATGCTCTCCGCCCAGATAAAAAGGGAAGGCTTTATGTTTGGAGATATAATTCTCCACATACTTTTCTATTCGGTCAAAGACCACCTTTTCGCTCCCTTTGCAATTTATCGGGGGGAGAGTATGAATACCCTGCTTATAAGTTTCTATGCCGAGCTCCTCGTCCCAAAATTCTATTTGGGGGGAAGCCTCAATAATAGCGGCGGGGCCCAACTTCGTCCCGCCGCCGTAAGAAACCGTGCGTTCATAAGGTACTGATATTACTGCGAAGCGGCTGTCTTCTAGGGAAGGTTGTCCTTCTTCCACCGCAAGAAAATGCGTCGCGTGTTCAGGATGCATAATTACCTTACGAATACCGCCGCCGCTACCACAGTCGTCCATAAACCGTCGACGCAGATCGCCGATTGGGTTATGTTCGTACTCTTTACGATTTTACCACTCATCTTCCAGATTTCTTCTTTCTGGTTCCAAGTGGTGTTATTGTCAAATTCTATGCCTAAGGTCGTCGAAAGCATCATCGCGGCCAAATCTTCGGCGTAATCGCCGGCTTTCTGGTCGGCCTCGCCGAAGCTGTGATGCTCGGATATATACCCGTGCGTATTTTTGTCTTTCGGAATAGCCAATCCGACGGAAGCGGATATTAAGCGCCTGTTTTCGTTGCTGGTGTTTCTGCTGATTACGCAGTGCAGTATCTGCCCGGCGTGCAAATGTTCCAGCCCTTTGCTGATTGAAACCACCTTGCACTTAGGCGGGAAAATGCTTGATACCGGCACCAAGTTGAATTTAGCTATTTTCGCGTCTCTAAGAGCTTCTTCAAAGCTCGCGAGTTTTTCTTTATGTCTGCCTACACCTTTAGTAAGGAATATCTCCCTTGGAACAAATGGTTCGTACATTTTTTATTCTCTCTGTTAAGTGATATTACCCTGAAAACAGGGGCATTATTTTATAAAATAAATTATAACAAAAAATATAATGTAAGTGTAAAGGATTATTATGAACAAAATTTTGTTTCTTACCGCTTTGCTTTTTACGACGGTGAGTTTACACGCTGCGGAGGGTGATATGCCTTATAATATGTTCAATGAAAACGGAGTTTTGCATTTCGATTATAAAGCGGAGGATTTGGCCCCGCGCGAAAAAGCCGCCAGAGCCCAGCTGGAAAAAGATTTGCAAGCCATCATAAATATCGACAAAAAAGACAGAACTTTCGAGAATACTTATCTCGCCTACGACAAAGCCTTTGACGCTTATTCCGATTCGCTCGGCCAGGCCGGTTTCTTGGCTTATGTATCGCAGGACGAAAAACTCAGAAACGCGGCCCTCGCCCTCGAGCAGGAAGTAAGCAACTATCTTATAGAAGTCGCCACGCGCCGCGATATTTATCAGGCGTTTAAAGATTACGCCGACACCAATCCCCAACTTGGGCCCATTGAAGCGAAAATGCTTAAAGACGCTATGATAGGCTTTAAGAAAAGCGGTCTTACCCTTAACGATAAAGATTTGGAAACCTTCAAAGAATTAAATAAACAAAAAGCGAAAAACTCCATAGAGTTTTCCAAAAACATCCGCGAATACAAAGACAGCCTTGAAGTTACAAAAGAACAATTAGACGGCATGGGCGAAGATTATATCAATAAATTAAATAAAACGCCTGACGGGAAATACATCATTACTCTTGATTATCCAGACTATGTGCCATTTATGTTAAACGCCAAAGATGAAGCGGCGCGCAAAGCCTTGGAATTTAAATATTCCCGCCGAGGCGGCAAAGAAAACATCAAACTGCTTGAAGACACCTTGACGCTGAGATACCAAACGGCTAAATTGCTCGGCTACAAAAACCACGCCGAAAACCGCCTTGACACCAGAATGGCGAAAACCCCAGAGAATGTGGAAAAATTCCTTAAAGATTTGGAAAAGAAATTAAGGAAACTAGCCAAAGCCGAAGAAAAAGAACTGCTTAAATTCAAAGAAGAAAAAACCGGCTTAAAGGCAAAAGGCTTCCACGCTTGGGACACCGGCTATTGGACCAATCTGCATAAAAAAGAATACTATGATGTAGACCAAGAAAAAATAAAAGAATATTTCCAAACCGATATAGTGATAGCCAATATGTTTGAGATTTTCGGCAATTTGTTCGGCATTAAATTTGAAGAGGCCGATATCCCCGTTTGGCATAAAGATGTAAAAAGCTATAAAGTGCTTGACACCCAAGACGGCCATATCATCGGCTACATCTATATGGATTTATATCCCAGAGACGGCAAATACAAACACGCCGCCTGCTTTGACTTGGTCGACGGAGAATTAAAAGACGACGGCACCTATCAACAGCCTTTTACCGCCATTGTCGCCAACTTAAACCCGCCGAGCAAAGACGCACCCTCCCTGCTCAAACACGACGAGGTGGAAACTCTCTTCCACGAGTTTGGGCATGTCCTGCATAATGTTTTGACCAAGGCCAAATACTCCTCAATTTCTGGGACTTCCGTAAGCAGGGATTTTGTGGAGGTGCCTTCCCAAATCCTTGAAAATTGGGCTTGGGATCCTTCCGTAATCAAAAAGATGTCGAAGCATTACAAAACGGGCCAGCCGCTCGACGACGAAACAATAAACAAAATGATAGCGGCAAAAAATCATTTCTCGGGCAGTTTCTATATAAGGCAGAACTTCCTCGCGCAAATCGATATGATGTATCATACCGCGACAAAACCCGTAGACTCCACAAAAATGTGGGAGAAATATTCCAAGAAAATCAGAATGATACCGATGACCAAAGATACTTATCCGCAGGCCAGCTTTGACCATCTTATGGGCGGCTATGACGCGGGCTATTACGGTTATTTGTGGGCGGAAGTCATCGCTTTGGATTTCTTCTCCGAGTTCCAAAAATACGGTTTGTTCAATCCGGAAATAGGCAAAAAATTCCGTAAGGAAATTTTAGAGCCGGGCGGCAGTTACGAGGAAGAAACCCTCGTCAAAAACTTCCTCGGCAGAGAAGTTTCCAACGAGCCTTTCCTAAAAAATATAGGCTTAAAATAAAAGTTTAAAACAAGAAAAGGGGGGATAAAAATATCCTCCCTTTTTTTCGCCCAAAGATAAAAGCCAACAAAATTTCCTCCGGAGAGAAAGACCTCGCGAACAATATTAAAATTTTTTCCCGGCTCCAAAGCATACACGCCGGCTTTGCCGTCCGCACCGTAGCCTGTATCCTTTCAAATTTTACTCGCGAAAACAAATCCTTTCCGCCAGATAAAAAACCCCCGCTTTGACGGGGGTTTAATATTGATTGTACAACCGTTAAATTACTGAGCCGAGAATTGATCCTTCCCTACCCCGCATACCGGGCAAACCCAAGTTTCAGGGACATCGGCCCATTTCGTCCCGGCCGCTATCCCGTTTGACGGATCGCCGATTTCCTCGTCGTATACATATCCGCATACATTGCACACGTATTTCATTTTGCTCCTCCTTGATAATCTTTAAAAGTAGTGGCGCCTTTTGGCGTCTTGCCTTTAAGCACCGTCTGATAATAATCGTAAGTTAAAGGCTTGCACAGATCGCACAGAACCTCGGCCTCTTTTATCGGTCCGATAAACATCGTATGAGTACCCAAATCTATACTCTGTTTTACCTCTACCGACAAAACCGCCAAAGTGTTTTCCGTAACGACGGGCAAACCGTCTTCGTTCACTTTATATTGCACTTTGGAAAATTTATCGAAGTCCCGTCCGCTTCTAAAGCCGAAAATGCCTATAAACGGCATTTGCGCCGTTTCCATAAGAGGTTGTACGCAGAATTTCTTTGACGACATTATATAATCGTGCGTAAGAGAATTCTTGTTTAAAGCTACAGCCACCTGCGCCGGCTGCGCCGTTACCTGAAATACGGAATTGGCTATAAGGCCGTTAAACTTTCCGTCTTTTTCGCTGCTGACGATAAATAGTCCGTAAGATAAATCCGACAATGCTTTAACATCTATCATTATTTATTCTTCTCCAATACCTTTTTGCCTACCGCCAAACCAAGCTCAAAACACTCTTTCAGCTTGTCTTCCGTAGGGACAAATCTGCTTTTTACGGCGGGCGCCGCTATTTCTATATTGAGCTTTTCTTTCATAATAGTTTCAAGCTCGTTTAAGGCCCCGTCGCTCCAGCCGTAAGAGCCGAATGCCGCGCCTACTAGATTTTGCTTCTTCAAGCCTTTGAAATAGGTTATCAAATCGCCCAAAGAAGGATACAACTCCTGATTTAATACCGGCGAACCCAGCACCAGACCCGCACTGTCCAACAGTTCCGTGGCGGCGTCGCTTCTGTGAGCGGCGTGTAAAGACATTTGCTTTACTTCCACTCCGGCGGCTATTAACCCGTCGGTAACGGAAGAGGCCATCTTCTCCGTACTGCCCCACATTGTATCGTATATAACCAATACTTTGTTTTTGTTTTTCTGCGCCGCAAATTCAGCATAAAGATTAATTATCTTCGACGGATCCTTACGCCATATCGGACCGTGGTCCGGGCAGATTATACTCGGCTTTATGCCCAATTTTGTCACCTGTCCCAAAAAGGCCGTCACTATCTTGGAATAGGGCAATATGATATTGGCATAATATTTTTTTGCTTCGTAAATCCAGTCCTTTTCGCAGACTTCGTCGTCAAAACGTTTGCAGCTGGCGTAATGCATGCCGAAAATATCATTGCAGAAAAGAACGTTCTCTTTCTTCAAAAGGCATATCATACTGTCGGGCCAGTGCAGCATTCTGGATTCTATAAAAGTCAAACTGTCTTGTCCGATGTCCAGGCTTCCGCCGTTGGCTATCTCTTCCACAGGCAAGTCCTCGCCCAAATGCGCTTTTAAATTCGCCGTACCCATTACAGAGGCGTACACGTGTTCAGGCGCCATATCGGCTATCGCCATTTTTAAAGAACCGCTGTGGTCCAGTTCGGCGTGATTGGATATGATTATATCCACCTTTTTGGGGTCTATCACGCTTTTTATTCTTGAAAGCATCTCTTGATAAAACTCTTTCTTGACGGTGTCTATAAGAGTTATCTTATCGCCCAGTATCAAAAAAGCGTTATACGTAGTGCCTTTGTTCGTAGAATAACCGTGGAAATCCCTTACATTCCAATCTATCGCGCCTACCCAATATATCTTTTCCGTAACTTTTATCGCCTGCATATTCCCTATTCCTTATCTTCTTTATTTTTTATCCGCCGACCACAATCCGTGCAAATTGCAGTATTCCCGGGCTTTGACAACTTTACCGTTAAAGCTGAATTTCGCTTCCGGTTTATCCCCGGGTTTTAAGTATTTGCGCCCGATTTTGCCATCATCGGTAAGAACTTCTATAAATTCTATATAATGCTCCGCCAGCATCGGGTGCGCGGCTGAGCCGACTTTTACCAAAATACCATCATCAAGATATTCTATTACCGGGACGTGTTTTTCCAAGGCGCCGTCGCTGGAGCCTTCTTTCATCTTAATCATAGGCTTGCCGCAGCAGACCAGCTCCCCGCCGCCGACATGCAGCACTTCCACTATATTGCCGCATACCGGGCATTTATATACATCGTTCAATTCCATATTATCCCCCTATATCAATTCTTTGACTTTACTTAAAACGCTTTCGTAATCCGGTTCGTTTGATACTTCCTCTACAAACTGAATATATCTTATTATGCCTTGAGCGTCTATTATAAAAACCGCCCTGGCAAGCAGGCCCAATCCCTCAATCAAAACGCCGTAATCCTTGGAAAAGGAAGTGTTTTTATAATCCGAAAGAGTCTGCAGGTTCTTTACTCCCTGCGCGGCGCACCATCTGCTTTGCGCGAAAGGCAAATCCTTACTGACGGTAAGTATTTTTATCTTTTCGCCCAATTTGCCGGCCTCTTGGTTAAAGCGCGCCGTCTCAAGAGAGCAAGTCGGCGTATCAAGAGAAGGCACCGTTGTCAAAATAACGACGCGTCCCTTAAAATCTTTAAGGGACACGTCGCTTAAATCATTGGCGGAAAGCGTAAAATCCGGCGCCGCCGCGCCGACTTTAAGCTCCTCGCCCAATAAAGAGAATTTATTCCCGTTAAGGGTTATTTCTCTTGCCATAGTATTACCAATTCTCGCAGAGAAGCTCAAAATAAGCCTGAGCGTGAGCGCAAGCCGGGCATTTTTCCGGCGCTTCCTTGCCTTCATGCAAATACCCGCAGTTCAGACATCTCCATATAACGGGAGCGGATTTTTTAAACACCGTGCCATCAAGAATATTCTTCCTGAGTCCTTTATATCTGTTGGAATGTTGTTTTTCCGCTACGGCTATATTCTCCATAACCACTGCGATTTCTTCAAAACCTTCTTCCCTAGCAACTTTGGCGAAATCGGGATACATATGCTGCCATTCGTGGTCTTCGCCCGCGGCGGCTTCTTTAAGATTATCTTCCGTACTGCCGATTACCCCGGCAGGGAAAGAAGCCGTTATTTCAACTTCTCCGCCCTCTAAAAACTTGAACAGCCTTTCGGCGTGTTCTTTTTCCTGGGCGGCGGTTTCCTCAAAAATCTTGCTTATTTGGACATATCCGTCTTTCTTGGCTTTGCTGGCAAAGAAAGTATATCTGTTTCTGGCTTGCGATTCCCCGGCGAAAGCCGTAAGAATGTTTTTTTCAGTTTTTGTTCCTTTTAAGTTCATAGTTTGTAATTTCCTCCGTACAAAGAGTATATAAAATTAACCATTATTAAGTATATAGTTATATACCTTTTTTACAAGTACCTTTTTTACAAGTACCTTTTAAGGAGCGTTTTTTGTTTAGAAAAAATACTTTTCAAAAACCCTGTTTATTGACTAATTTTATCAAAAACTGCTAAAATTTACCCATATTGCGTTTTTAATATTTTATAGTGTGTTTGGTGTTTACGGTGGAAAATCTTAATATAAACGAAATTTGGGCCGCTCTTTTAAAAAAGCTGGAAAACAGCCTTGGTAAAGATGTATGCGAAATGTGGATAAAACCAATGAAAATTATCTCTTTTAACGGGGGTATTTTAAAAATTGAATTACCCAGCGAAGTTTGGCTTAAAACCATTAAGGACAGATATGAAAACAGCCTATTGGAAGCTTTGACCGAAATTTTAAACACCACTTTTTCCATAGAGTATACCATAACTTCCAAGGAAGATCCTTCTCGGGATGATTATCACTCCCTGCCTGAAACTTATTCCTATCAGAGCAGAAATCCTTTTATAAACAAACTTAATTCTTACTTTACCTTTGAAGGTTTTATAGAAGGCCCTTCAAACAGATTTGCCTATAAAGCTTCAGAGGCGGTGGTAAAAAAGATGGGGGAAAGATCCAACAATCCTTTTGTTATCTTCAGCGCGCCGGGTTTGGGAAAAACCCACCTTTTACACGCTATAGGAAACCAAATATTAAAGGAAAAACCTTTCGCCAAAGTATTATATATGTCAGGGGAGGGTTTTGTTTCGGAATATATAGAATCTTTACAGAAATCGACACAGGATTCTTTTAGAAAAAAATATCGTTCTTTAGACTGTCTATTGATTGACGACATACAATTTGTTGTGGGAAAAGAGCGCTGCGAGGAAGAATTTTTCTATACTTTCAACAGTCTTTTTGACAACAGAAAACAGATTGTTTTAACTTCAGACAGGACGCCAAACCAGCTTGGGCTTAGCGAAAGATTGTCTTCAAGGCTTCTTTCGGGTATAGTAGCCGAGATAAAACGCCCCGATCTTGAAACCAGAATAGCGATTTTAAGGCAGAAAAGAGATTCAAACCAGTTTGATATTACCGATGACGTTTTGGCCTTTATAGCGGAAGGGGTGCAAGGCAGTATAAGGGAATTGGAAGGTTGTCTTTTCCGTTTATCAACATACTGCAATATCCACGGCGTAAACGCTACAATATCCATAGCCAAGGAAGTACTTGCAGATATTTTGACTCTTGAAAGGGAAAAATATTCCATAAGCGTAAATCAAATAAAAAAAGTGGTATGCAAATATTTTAAGATAAGCATAGAAGATTTAAATTCAAAGAAAAAGAATAATTCCATAGCGTGGCCCAGGCAGGTTTCCATGTATTTGGCTACGGAGCTTACTTCTCTTTCACTGCCGGAAATAGGAAGAGAGTTTAACCGGGATCACTCTACGGTAATACACGCTAAGGAAAAGGTAAAGGAAGAAATAGACAATAATCTTCTTTTTGCGCCTATTATCAATGACTTAATAACAAAGGTAAAAGCTGTTGACAACAATTAACATTACCGTTTTTTGATAATTAATGTTTATAATGTTGATAAAAAGTGACAACCATCAACAAATTACTAAAAAGATTTGTATAGTGCCATGAACATTATCAACACAATTAACAGGATATAATAATAAGGATAATAATATGAAGATAAATATTACTAAGGAAAATTTTTTGGAAGGCATACAAATTATTCAATCGGGATTATCAGGCAGAACTACCTTGCCGATTCTCTATAATTTTCTTATGGAAGCGCAGGACGGTAATGTCAAATTGACCAGAACCGATATGGAAATGGCTACCATACACAATATAAAAGCCGAAGTATTGGAAAAAGGATCAATAACCGTACCGTTAAAGGAATTTGCCGATATATTAAAAAATTTACCTTCAAACCAAGAAATAAATTTGGAAACGGACGAAAATAATAAACTTCATATTAAAAGCGGCAAGTCTAAATTTTGGGTAATAGGAACTCCCAAGAGCGAATATCCGATAGTGCCGGAAATAGAAAGGAACGAAAATTTCAGCATAAAAGCCAAAGAGATAAAAGAGATGGTAGAAAATACGATATTTTCTTCCTCCACTCAAGAAACCAGATATGTTTTAAACGGACTTTTATGGGTTAACACGGCCGAGAAATTTGAACTTGTCGCCACCGATGGCAGAAGGTTGGCTTTGGCTACAGCGCCCGCTTTACAAAATTCCAAGGAATTTAAAATAATAGTCCCCAGCAAGATTTTAAACGAGCTGTTGAAACTTTTGACGATAAACAAACCCTCAGACGAAGATTTTATAGACGTAACCGTAAGCGCCAATCAAATAAGTTTCAATATGAAGGACACGACTTTTATATCGAGACTTATAGAAGGCAATTTCCCTAATTATGAGCAGGTTATTCCTACTAAGAAAAATATTATTCTTAAAGTTAACGCGAAGGAATTATTGTCTTCCACCAAGCGCGCCGCTTTATGCGCGGGCGATTTGGGAGGAACGGTGAAGTATTCTCTAAGCAATAATTTGCTTGGCATATCTGCCAGTTCTTCGAAGATGGATTTTTCCGATGAGCTTAAAGTTGAATGTGAATGCGAAGATTTCAGCACTTCTTTTAATCCTCAGTATTTAATAGACGTCCTGAAGATAGTCGACAGCGATAATATCGTATTTTCGTTTGTAAACGGCTCCAATCCCGTATTGGCGGAACCGGAGAATAAGGACCAATATAAATACGTTATTATGCCGGTAAAGGCTTAGGCTGATGGAAATAAAGAAAAAGGAAATTTGGCATGAGTCAAAAGAGGTTTTAAACTCTTTTTCCAAACTGAACGGTACGCTTAACCGCCTTATAATATTGGAAAAGATTTGGGGGAAAGTTTTGGGCCCCAATGCCAAATATTGGGTTATAGACGCGGTGCGAGGCGGCACTATATACGTAAAAGTAAAAGTAATGGCCGCCCGCCACGAACTTAAACTTAAAGAGAAGGAAATAATAAGGGAATTAAATAAAAACTTTGACAGAGCTTGGATAAAACGGATTTTGATAATTTAAAGGAGTGTAAAATGACTATATCAGAAGCGGAATTGGAAAAGAATTACGACTCTTCAAAAATACAAGTTTTAGAGGGCCTTGAGGCTGTAAGGAAACGTCCTGCGATGTACATAGGATCAACGGGCGCGCCGGGCCTTCATCACCTTATTTACGAAGTGGTGGATAACTCAGTAGACGAAATTTTAGCCGGCAACGCTACGCATATAAACGTAACGATAAAGGAAGATAATGTCTGCAGCATACAAGACGACGGCCGCGGTATTCCCGTCGATCCGATGAAGAATGTTAAAGACCCAAAACTCAAAGGTAAAAGCGCTTTGGAAGTGGTAATGACGGTGCTGCACGCGGGCGGCAAATTTGACAGCGGCGCGTATAAGGTGTCGGGCGGTCTTCATGGCGTGGGCGTGTCATGCGTAAACGCTTTGTCGGAATGGCTGGAAGTGGAAGTAAAGAGGGAAGGAAAAATCTATTTTCAATCCTACAAACGCGGCAAACCGCAGGGCAAAGTGGAAGAGATTGGCTCAACCAAAGAACACGGCACGAAGGTGACTTTTAAGGCGGACAGCGAAATTTTCGGGGATAATATATTCTCTTACGACACTATCGCCAACCGCCTTAGGGAGCTGGCCTTTTTAAACGCCGGGGTAAGAATAACTCTTACCGACGAGAGAGTCGAAAATAAATCTCAGGTATTTTTATATGAAGGCGGCATATCCCAATTCGTAAAATATTTAAATACGAACAAGAGGGTAATAAACCCCGAACCCATATACCTCACCAAAGAAATAGACAGCAATTATATATCCTTTGCTATTCAGTATAATGACGGCTATTCCGAAAACGTGTATTCTTTCGTCAACAATATTAACACGATAGAAGGCGGAACTCATTTAAGCGGATTCAGATCATCTTTAACCAGAATAGTAAACGAATATATTAAGAGCAACAATCTCTTAAAAAATAAAGATTTGAATATTACCGGCGACGATTTGCGCGAAGGATTGACGGCGGTGTTATCGGTGAAGATACCGCATCCCCAGTTTGAGGGCCAGACTAAAACGAAATTGGGCAACTCGGAAATAGAGGGCATAGTCCGCTCTATCGTGGGCGAAACGCTGGCTACTTTCTTTGAGGAAAACCCCAAAACGGCCAGAGCGATATGCGAAAAATGCATAGGCGCGGCGGTCGCGCGCGAAGCGGCGAGGAAAGCCAAAGACTTAACCCGCAGGAAAGGCGCCTTGGAATCAGGCGGCCTTCCGGGCAAATTGGCAGACTGCCAGGAAAAGAACCCCGCAAATTGCGAGTTATTTATCGTGGAAGGCGATTCGGCGGGCGGATCGGCCAAGCAAGGCAGGGACAGAGTATTCCAAGCGATATTGCCTTTAAGAGGTAAAATTTTGAACGTAGAGAAAGCGCAGCTCGTCAAAATACTTTCCAATGAGGAAATCCGCACTTTAATCTCCGCGGTGGGCACGGGCGTAGGCGAAGGCGAAGGCGGTTTTGATATATCAAAGTTAAGATACCATAAAATCGTGTTGATGGCCGATGCCGATGTTGACGGCCAGCATATCACCACTTTGCTTTTGACTTTCTTCTACAGGCAGCTAAAGCCTTTGATAGAAAACGGCCATATATATATCGCCCAGCCGCCTTTGTATAAGGTAAAGAAAGGCAAGAGCGAAGAATATATCCAAACGGAAGAGCAAATGCAGGCTTGGCTGTTTAAAGAAGCTTTAAACTCCATTACGGCCAAGAGGAAAGACGGCGGCGTACTCAGCGTAGAAGAGTTGGAAAAATTCTTAAAACTGTTAAAAGAAACGGAAGATATGGTAATGAAACTTGAGATAAAAGCCTTAAGTTTGCACGACTTCCAAGAATTTAAGAAATCGGGCCGAATACCTTTGTTCCGCACGCCGCTTGAATCGGGCGGATACAAATATTTCTACAGCGACACGGAATTTAGGGAATACGAACAGCAGTACAAAGAAGAGAAAAGGGAAACTCTTATAGCCGACGGTACTCCGGAAGAAGAAATAACGGAAGACATGTTGGAGCTGGATTATCAAGGCCTGACGGAGCTCACCAAGCTTCTCGCCATAGAAAACAAATTGGCGGAGAAAGGCTATACCTTAAGCCAATACCCCGCGATAACCGATGAAAAGAAGAGAACCAATCCTCTTTTTACGGTAAACGACGGCAAAAAAGACATATTGGTTTACAGCTTGCAGGAATTTTTGAAAACGGTTAAAGACGCCGGCGCTCAAGGCGCGAACATACAGCGCTACAAAGGTCTTGGCGAAATGAACCCCGAACAACTTTGGGAAACGACGATGGATCCTTCCAAGCGCAAGTTGCTGCGCGTAGCGATAGAGGACAGCGCCGATACGGAAAAGATATTTACCATGCTTATGGGCGATAAAGTGGAGCCCAGAAGAGCGTTTATAGAAAGTCATGCTCTTGAAGTCAGCAACTTGGATATTTAAGGAGTATTTAAATGGCAGAGAATTTAAACAATAATTCGCAGGAACAGGAAGTAAAAAGCGTTGATTTGTTCGGCAGTATAAAACAGCGCGATGTAGGCGAGGAAATGAAGAAGTCCTTTATAGATTACGCCATGAGCGTAATCGTCAGCCGCGCGCTGCCCGATGTCAGGGACGGTTTAAAACCGGTGCACAGGCGCATATTATACGCTATGCAGGAGATGGGCCTCAAATACAACAAGCCGTTTAAGAAATCTGCCCGTGTGGTGGGTGATGTTTTGGGTAAATACCATCCGCACGGCGATACGGCGGTATATGACGCCTTAGTGCGTATGGCGCAGGATTTTTCAATGCGCAAGATGCTGGTGAACGGGCAGGGCAACTTCGGTTCGGTTGACGGCGACAGCGCCGCGGCGATGAGGTATACCGAAGTCCGCCTGCAGGCGATAGCCGATGAGCTTTTGGAAGATATAGATAAAGACACCGTAAAATTTGTACCGAACTACGACGGCTCCTTGCAGGAGCCTTCGGTGCTGCCGGGCAAAATGCCGCAGCTTTTGGTAAACGGGTCCAACGGCATCGCGGTAGGTATGGCGACGAATATCCCTACGCACAATCTAGGCGAAATCTGCGACGGCATAATAGCCTTGATAAAGAACCCGGCTATAACGACCAAGGAAATGATGCAAATAGTAAAGGGGCCGGATTTCCCTACGGGCGGGATACTGCGCGGCACTAAGGGCGTATTTGATTATTTTGAAACGGGCAAAGGCTCTTTAAAGATACAGGCCAAAGCGGAAATTGAGGAAATGAAAGGCGGGCGCGAGGCTATAATCGTTACGGAGATACCCTATCAAGTCAACAAGACTAATCTTATAGAAACGATAGCGGGCCTGGTCAAGGATAAGAAGATAATGGAAATATCGGATATCCGCGACGAATCCGACCGCAGAGGCATGCGCCTGGTAATAGAGTTAAAAAGGGACGGCAACGGCCAAGTGGTATTGAACCAGCTGTATAAGCATACGCAGCTGCAGAGTTCTTTCAGCGTGAATATGCTGGCGATAGTAGACGGCAAGCCGCGCGTATTGGGTATGAAGGAAGCTATGCGCCAATACATCAAACACCGCCAGGAAGTTATCACCAACCGCACCCGCTTTGATTTGAACAAAGCTTTAAAGCGCGAACATATCTTGGAAGGATTGTTGGTCGCTATAGCGCATATGGACGAAGTGGTAAGCATAATCCGCAAATCCAAGGACGCGGCGGAAGCGAAACTTAACTTAATGACGCGCTTTAAGCTCAGCGAAGCGCAAACGCAGGCCATTTTGGATATGAGGCTGCACCAGCTGACGCAGCTTTCTTCCATAGCGATAGAGCAGGAGCAGAAAGACTTGGTAGCCTTGATAAAGGAATTGCAGGACATTTTGGGATCCACGCAGAGGATATTGGATATTATTGTTACGGAACTTGGCGAGATGAAGAAGAACTACGGCGACGCCCGCAGGACGGAAATATCCAATGAGGTATCGGACTTTTCCATAGAAGACCTTATAGAGGAAGAGGATGTCGTAATAACTTTGTCCAATGACGGCTACGCCAAGAGGATTCCTTTAGACACCTATAAATCGCAAAACCGCGGCGGCAAAGGTATAATAGGCGGCAAGACGAAAGAGGAAGACTTTATAGAGCATCTTTTCGTTACGTCGAGCCACTCCACGATACTGATGTTTACCAACAGGGGCAGGGTGTTTGCCTTAAAGGCATTTGAGATACCGGAAGGCAACAGGCAGTCCAAAGGCAAGGCGATAGTGAACCTGTTGCAGATAAGCGGGGAAGAGAAAGTAACTTCCGCGATAGCGTTTAAGGATTTTGACCCCAAGAACTGCGGGGAAACTTACCTTACGATGTGCACGAGAATGGGCACGATAAAGAGGGTGGAACTCAGCGAGTTTGCCAATATCAGGCGCACGGGCATAATAGCGATCGGCCTTGAGGAAGGCGACGTGTTGGTGTCGGTGCAGGAAACGCACGGCAAGAGCGACATTATAATCGCGACGAAGAACGGCAAGTCCATAAGGTTTGACGAGAACCAGGTAAGATCGATGGGCAGAACGGCCAAAGGCGTAAGGGGCATAAAACTTGCGCAGGGCGACAGCGTAATCGGTATGGAACAAGCCGAGCGCGACGGCGAGCAGCCGGATGTTCTGTCCGTATGCGAAAACGGCTACGGCAAACGCACGGAATTCAGCGAATACAGAACGCAGAACCGCGGCGGAAGCGGGGTCATTACGATAAAGACGACCCAGCGCAACGGCTGCGTGGCGGGCATCAAGCTGGTGGACGAGAGCAAGGACCTTATGGTCATAACGGAAAAGGGCATGGCGATAAGGATCCGCTGCGAGGAAATCCGCTCCGTCGGCAGGAACGCGCAAGGCGTAAGATTGGTCAGGCTTGAGGATAATGACAAAATCTCGCGCGTGGCGCCGGTGGTGAAAGAGGAAGAAGAAAAACCGGAAGACAGCGCGAAATAAAATTTAACCTAGCTGGTTAAAGTAAAAGCCCCGCTTGCAATAAGGCGGGGCTTTTTGTCGGGGGAAGTATAATGGCGAAGGCTCTTTTGGGAAAAGGCCGGCCAAGCGGTATTTATTTCCTAAGGGGATAAACCTATCGTTTCGGATCTTTTAAGCTAATAAGCGGATGCTTTACTTTCCCATATTTGATAAAATTAATAACAGCGGTGCAAATTAATATTTTCGGGACAATTTATGAGTAAAAGACGCCTAGCCAGGGAATACGCTCTACAGACATTATATTATACGGACACGGGCAAACTGTCTAAAGACGAGGCGACGATGTTCGTCAACGGTTTTTACGAAAGTTTGGACGAGGAAACTTTCTCTTTTTGCAAGGATTTGGTGCAGGGAACGATAAAAAATTTAAGCAAGACGGACAAGATATTGTCTTTGAGCGCGAAGAACTGGTCGGTGGAGAGAATGTCCGCCGTAGACAGAGCCATTCTTAGAATGGCGACTTACGAAATAGCGTTCAGCGCCGATAAAGCGCCTATCCCCGCGATTATAGACGAGGCGATAGAATTAGCCAAAAAATACTCTACGGAAAATTCCGGCAAATTTATTAATGGATTATTAGACAGAATTAAATCTGAGCGCCATGGAAATTAAAGCCGAAATAGAGCGTTTAAAAGCGCTTATAGTTTACCATAACGAGCGTTATTATAATCTGGACGCTCCGGAAATCAGCGATTACGAATACGATCAATTATACGCCCGCCTAAAGGAACTGGAGGCCGCCTATCCGCAATACGCCTCGGCCGACAGTCCTACCCGCAAAGTAGGGGGGGCGGCGTCTTCCTCTTTCGCGCCGTACAAGCATTTGGCGCCCATGCTTTCTTTGGACAATACATACAATGCCGAGGAAATTCGGCAGTGGTATGAAAAAACAAGTTCTTTTCTTAAAAGAGCGGATTTTGAAATGGTGGTGGAAACAAAAATAGACGGCGTTTCCTGCTCTTTAACTTACGAAGACGGCCTGCTGTCCAAAGCGGCTACGCGCGGCGACGGTAAAACAGGGGAAGAAATTACCGCCAATATAAAAACGATAAAAGATATTCCGCACCAATTGCTTTGTCCGGTTAAAGGCGCTATTGAAATCCGCGGGGAAGTTTTTATAAAGAAAGCGGATTTTATCCAATTGAACAAAAGCCAGCAGGAGCAAGGTTTGGAGCCTTTCGCCAACGCGCGCAACGCGGCGGCCGGCTCCATAAGGCAGAAAGAAGCTTCCGTAACGGCAAGCAGGCCTTTAAGTTTTTACGCGCACAGCTACGGCTGGGGCGATATGGGTGTTGATAGTTTTACGGGTTTTATAGACAAATGCAAAGCCTGCGGCATACCGGTATCGTCGGTGCGGAAGGTTTTTACAGATATAGAAGATGTTATAAAGTTCTATGAGTATTTCGGCCAAAACCTCCACAATTTGGAATATGACGCCGACGGGCTGGTGATAAAAGTAAATTCCTTCGCTTTACAGAAGGAGCTTGGCGAGACGGCAAAAAGCCCGCGCTGGGCGGAAGCTTTCAAATATCCCGCGGAGCAATGCCAAACTACGGTAAAGAGAGTAGCTTTTTCTGTAGGACGCACGGGCGTGGTTACGCCTGTGGCGGAATTGGAGCCGGTAAAATGCGCCGGCGTGGTAATATCTTCGGCCACTTTACACAATTTTGACGAAATCGCCAGACTCGGTTTAAGAGTAGGTGATAAAGTGCTTGTGGAAAGAGCGGGGGAAGTTATCCCCAAAGTCGTAAAAGTGGTAAGCGGCGCGCAAGGCGTGCCTGCCATACAAGCGCCTAGCGCCTGCCCGATATGCGGAGGAGTTTTAGTTCGGGAAGAAGGCGAAGTGGCGATAAGATGCATAAACCCAAATTGCCCTGCCCAAATTAAGGCGCGGGCCCAACATTTCGCCGGGCGCGAGGCTATGGATATAGATGGGCTTGGCGAGGCCGCGATAGAGCAGCTGGTGGACAACGGCTCCATAAAAAAACTTTCCGATATTTACACTTTGACTTTATTTGACATAATGGCCCTAAACGCTTTTGGCGATAAAAAAGCCGACAATTTGATTAACGCTATAGAAGCTTCAAAGCGCAGGCCTTTGAGCAAATTCATATACGCGCTCGGCATAAGATATGTGGGGGAAAAAACGGCGCAGATTTTGGCGGAGGAATTTGGCGGTATTGACCGCTTGGCCGCGGCCTCTTTGCCCGAATTGGAAGGAATAGCTGAAGTCGGCCCGGTAATAGCCAAAAGCATAAAAGATTTTTTTGCTGAAGATGAAGTAAAAAAGGAGTTGGAAAGGTTTAAGCTCAGCGGCGTTTCACCTATAAACGCGCCGCGGCGCGCCGAAAACGGCGTTTTAAGCGGCAAGACTTTCGTTTTTACCGGCGAGTTAAAAACAATGCCCCGCGCCAAGGCGGAAGCTTTGGCTAAAGAAAACGGCGCGAAAGTTTCCGGTTCGGTATCGTCTAAAACATATGCCGTCGTCGCGGGCGAGGCGGCCGGCTCCAAGTTAAAGAAAGCGCAAGAGCTGGGTGTAAAAATAATGACGGAAGAAGAATTTCTGGCGCTTATAAACTACAAAAGCGAAAGTTTGTTCGGATAAACAGGGGAAAGGGGCTTGTTTGGAAAGGCCTCTTTTTTTTGTATAATATATACAGTAGTAAAGATTCTACGGCAAGAGTAAAGGAATTATGGTAGCCAAAAAAAATCTATGCGTGCTAATTCTCGCAGGCGGGAAAGGCACGAGAATGAAGTCTTCAACACCAAAACCATTGCATGAAATCTGCGGCGGGCCTATACTTTCGCACATACTTAAGACGGCCCAAAAATTAAAGCCTTCGGCCATAGGCGTACTTACCGGCCATCAGGCGGGCCTTTTAAAGCAAACGGTACAAGACAATTTGGATAACTGGGGAATAAAAACCCCGGTGGAATTTTTATTGCAGAAAAATCTTACCGGCAGCGGAACGGCGGTAAAGGATTCGCTGCCTTTTATCAAAAAATACGACAATGTTCTGATTTTGGCGGGCGACGCCCCTTTGGTGCGAGCGGAAACTTTAAAGCAACTCATTAAACGCCACAATGACAAAAAGGCGTCTTGTACGGTATTTACGGTCAATATAGAAAATCCTTACGGCTACGGGCGTATAGTTAAGGAAGAGGACGGCTCTTTCAAGAAGATCGTCGAACAGAGCGAAGCCGACGAGAAAACCGCTTTGATAAAGGAAGTCAATTCCGGCATGTATATTTTTGATACGCCTCTTTTGATAAAGATGCTGGCCTATTTAAAGCCGCAAGGCGCAAAGAAGGAATATTATCTTACCGATACCTTAGGCTTGCTTAAGGAAAACGGCAAGAAGGTGGAAGTATATAAGGCGGAGGACTTTACTGAAGCTATGGGAATAAACTCCAAGAAGCAGCTTGCGCAAGCGGCCGCCATAATGAGGAAAAGAACAAACGAAGCTTTAATGGCCTCTGGAGTAACGATAATCCACCCCGAGGTTACCTATATAGACGCTACGGTCAAAATAGGGGCTGACAGCGTCGTATATCCCAACAGCCACATACAAGGCAAGACTGTAATCGGCAAGAACTGTATCATCGGGCCGGACTGCTGGATAGAAAACAGCAAAATAGAAGACGGCGCGGTAATAAAGAGCGGCAGCTATATAACGGATTCTACCGTAGGCAAGAAGTGCCAAGTGGGTCCTTATGCTCATTTAAGGCCGAGCGCGGTTTTAAAAGAAGGCGCGAAAGTGGGCAATTATGTGGAGATAAAAAAGGCTGTAATAGGTAAAGGGTCTAAGGTATCGCATTTGACGTATATAGGCGATACGGAAATGGGTGCGGGCGTCAATGTAGGCGCGGGCACGATTACCTGCAATTATGACGGGGTAAACAAACACAAGACGGTAATAGGCGATGATGTCTTTGTAGGATCCAACACGAATTTTGTTGCACCGGTAAAGATAGGGCGCGGCGCCAAGATAGGCGCGGGCTCTACCGTGACGGAAGATATACCTGCGGGCGAATTGGCGATAGCCAGGGCGCGGCAGGTGAATTTAAACAGGAAGAAAGGGAAGAAATAAAAAATGATACGTTGCCAATGTACCAGAGATTTAAAGGTATTTACCTGTAACGCGAACAGGCCCTTGGCGGAAAAGATAGCCAAGCATTTGGGCAAAGAGCTGGGCGCCTTGCGGGTGGACCGGTTCGCCGACGGCGAGGTAGACGTTCAAA
Organism: uncultured Elusimicrobiales bacterium; assembly: GCA_944324675.1. Taxonomy (GTDB): domain Bacteria; phylum Elusimicrobiota; class Elusimicrobia; order Elusimicrobiales; family Elusimicrobiaceae; genus Proelusimicrobium. Next base: position 102,529 of record CALUXE010000003.1, read on the forward strand.
TATTGGAAAGCGTGCGCGGCGCGGATTGCTATATAATCCAGCCGACATGTTCGCCCGCCAATGAAAATCTTATGGAATTGCTTGTCGCCATAGACGCCATGCGCCGCGCGAGCGCGGGACGAATAACGGCGGTAATACCTTACTTTGGTTATGCCCGTGCCGACAGGAAGAGCAACCCCCGCGTACCTATAACCGCAAAATTGGTGTCAAATTTGATAGCCATGGCAGGGGCTGACAGGGTAATGTCTATGGACTTGCACGCCGGACAAATACAAGGTTTTTTTGATATACCGGTGGACCATTTAAGGGCAAGAGGCGTATTTTTAGAGTATTTCCTTAAGAATAAACCAAAAGACTTGGTGGTGGTTTCGCCTGATGTAGGAGGGGTGGAACGGGCCAGAAAATTCGCCGCGAAAATGGAGGCGGGCTTGGTCATTATAGACAAACGCCGCCCCAAAAAGAACGAGGCCGTGGTTTATAATGTCATCGGTGATGTAAAAGACAAAACGGTTATAATCGTTGACGATATCGTTGATACCGCCGGCACTTTATCTGCGGTGGCCAATAAGGTAAAGGAAAACGGCGCGAAAAAGATTTACGCGGTTTGCACGCACGGGGTCCTTTCCAGGGACGGCGTGGACAAAATAGAACACTCCGCGATAGAAAAATTGTTTATTACCGACACTTTGCCGGAAAAACGCAAAGCGAGCGATAAAATACAAGTGTTAAGCATAGCGCATATTTTTGCCGACGCGATAAAGAGAAATCATGACGGCAGCTCTATAAGCGAGATGTTTAAATAAAAATTTCAAATAAAAAACAGAAGTTGGAGGAAGCAGCACAATGGAAAAGATAAAAGTAACAGCCCAAGCCAGGCAGAAAGCCGGAGTCAGGGGCGAACTTTCTAAATTAAGAGCGATGAAACAGATTCCCGCCGTTATCTATGGCGCGGGCAAAGAGCCTGCCAGCATAACGGTCTCGGAAAAAGATTTGATTGCCATACAGAAAGCCGGCGGCAATGTAATAGTTGAGATATCTTTGCCCACAGGCAAAGAGCAGGCTATCATAAAGGAAGTACAGTATCATGTCGTAAAAGACACTCCGATACACATTGATTTCCAAAGAGTATCCATGGACCACGCCATTGAAACGGTGGTACCGGTTATGTTGGTGGGAGAATGCGCTTTCGCCAAGGCAAACGGCGCGATTGTGGACCACATATTGCGCGAAGTAACGATAAAATGTCTGCCGGCCGATATTCCGCACCATATTGAAGTGGATATTACCAATGTTACCTTGGATAATCACATATCCGTAGCGGACATTAAAGCGCCCAAAGGCGTAACGATATTGGGCGAAGGAGAGAGAACGGTCGTCCATGTGCTTATGCCTAAGGACGAACCCGCTCCCGCGCCGGCCGCCGCACCCGCGGCTGATGCGCCCGCTCAGCCTGAGCTTTCCGCCACTAAAGGCAAGAAAGAAGAAGAAGGCGAAGCGGCCAAGAAATAATCTTGCGTGTGAAGGGGCGTATTTCTATACGCCCCTTCTTTTTAAGACCTGCTTTTTGCAGGTATTTTTTATAAGTTTATGGGCGAAGTATATTTAATAGCCGGTTTAGGCAATCCCGGCCGTCAGTATGAGAGCACCCGCCATAATGCCGGTTTTATGGTTTTGGATGTGTTTGCCGGGCGGTTTAATTGCTCGTGGGAGAAATGGCAAAACGACAAGGGCTTGCTGGCCAAAGCGGAGATGGAAGGCAATACTGTTTATTTGCTCAAACCGATGACTTATATGAATTTATCCGGACATGCGGTAAGGGGGGTAAGTTCTTTTTACAAAATAAAGCCCAAGAATATTTTGATAATTTTTGACGATATGAGCCTGCCCTTAGGCTCCGTTCGTTTGAGAGCGAAAGGCAGCGCCGGCGGGCAGAACGGCATGCGCCACATCATAGAGCAGCTGGGAACGCAAGATATAGCGCGCCTTAGAATAGGCATAGGCCCTAGGCCGGAATATTTTGAAGGGAAGGATTTTGTTCTTTCCAAATTCAGTGAGGATCAAAAGCCCCTTTTAAAGGAAGCTTTGCTTAAAGCGGATTGCGCCGTCTATGATTTTATAGTCGGCGGAATTGACGCCGCTATGACGAAAGCCAACGCCAAATAAAAAAGATTTGCCGTGATAGATAATAAGCCCCTTAATCAGAGAGGGGCTTTTTGTATGTTGTGAAAACCCCGGCTACGCCGGAGTTTTTATTTTGCGAATATAATATGCCGCCTGCGGGCGGAAGAGCAATAAAGCCTCTTTTTTGCTTTGGGAGAGATATTTTTTTACGGCGGCTACAACCAAGCGAACTGATATTTTAAAATAAAAAAACCTCCTGCCTGAACAGGAGGTTTTTTGTAAAAGAATTATTATTTGTTATAAAACTCTTTTATTTTCCCGCATACAATATCTATTTGTTCTTCCGTAATTTCGGGGAACATCGGGATAGACAGAACTTCCCGCGCGGCCGCTTCGGTGTTTGGGTAATCCTGCGCTTTGCAGTTCAAGTGGGCGTAACAGGGTTGTTTATAAAGCGGTACGGGGTAGTAAACGGCGTTGCCGATATTGTTCTCTTTCAAGAAAGAGCTAAGAGCGTCGCGGTCTTTTACTCTAATTGTAAAGACATAATAGCTTTGGCTCCAGCCTTCGGGCGCTTGGGGAGGGAGGACCACTTCTTTTACGCCGCTTAGTTTCTTTCGGTAAAGCTCGGCCGCTTTTGCGCGGTTTTCAGTCCATTGGGCAAGGTGTTTAAGTTTTACGCCCAATATCGCGGCTTGGATTTCGTCCATTCTTAGAGTGGAGCCTTCTCTATCGTATTCATAGGCTTTGCCCAAAGAGCGGCCGCTGTGCCTTATGCTGGCGCAGGCATCGGCTATTTCCTTGTTATTTGTGATTACCGCGCCGGCGTCGCCGCATGCGCCTAGGTTCTTGCTTGGATAAAAACTAAACGCGCCGGCGTCGCCCCAAGTACCGGTATATTTCCCCGCGCATAAGGCCAAATGGCTTTGGGCGCAGTCTTCTATAACTTTAAGATTATGCTTTTTGGCGAGGGCCATAATTTCCGGCATATTGGCGGGGTATCCGTAGAGGTGGACGGGAACGATAGCTTTAGTCTTAGAGTTTATTTTGCGCTCAATGTCTTTAGGGTCAAGATTATAGGTTAAAGGGTCAATATCGGCGAAAACGAAATCCGCCCCCGCAAGGGTTATGGAAGTAGTGGTAGCCACGAAGGTAAAGGGCGTGGTGATAACCTCGTCGCCTTTGCCTATACCCGCGGCCATAAGCGCTATTTGTATCGCGCTTGCCCCTGAGGAACAGCTGATACAGTGTTTCGCGTTTAAGGCTTTGGCGAAATCAGCTTCAAACTGCTGAGTCTTGGGGCCTAAGAGCCACTTCATGGAGTTTAAAGCCTCCAAGGCTTCTTTGTTTATTTCTTCCTTTAAACTCTCGTGCTGCTTTTGCAAATTAAATAAGGGTACGGCGGTATTGTTTGTCATAATTATTTATCCAGTGATTTTATCTCTTTCATCAATATGAGGTCTTGAAAGCTTTCCGAGAAAGCTTTTTTGGACATGTTTATTATCATTTTGACGACAAACAGTCCGTCTTCTTTAAACAAATCCTCTTTAATAATCTCGCCTTGATGTTTTTGGAGGGTTTCTCTTATCTTTGGCAGGATATCGGCGGAAGGCTCGCATTTTATCGTCAGGGAATCGTAGAGGCGTATATGGTCAAAACTGTTCATAAGCTTGCGTATAAACAGCTGGAGAATCAAAACGAAGATTGTCGCCGTTCCGGCGATAACGAACTCTCCGTAGCCGCAGGCCATGCCCACAGCGGCGACCAGCCATATCCCCGCCGCCGTAGTCAAGCCGGAAATTTTATTCCCGTCCCTTAATATGGAGCCCGCGCCCAAAAAGCCGACCCCCGCCACTATTTGGGCGGCTATCCTTGCGGGATCAGCCCCGTAATGGAAAGCGGCCGTAAGCGACAACAGCGTAAACACCGCCGATCCGGCGCAGATTAAGGTGTTGGTTGCAAAGCCTGCGGGCTTGTCGTGGTATTGCCTTTCAAGGCCTATTATTCCGCCTAAAATCAAGGCGGATAAAATCCTTATAATTATTTCTTCCGTTATTATCATATCAGTACTTAGACGCTACGGGCACAAGGTTCAATATCACAAAGTAAACCAACATTGCCGCTATGCCTACCGGTAAAGCGTCTTTCGCCCACTCCTTGCTTTTAATTTTAAATTTTGACGCGCAGATAATATTGGGAATATTGCCCGGTATCAAAAAACCGCCCGATATTATCAGGGCCATAAGCAAAAATTCTATTTGTTTGTTCGTCATGCTTGGCACTATTTCCGCCGCGGCTAAGGTGGCGTTGTCCAATATCGCTGAAATAGAGTTAGCCCAGTATAGCGCCCATTCCGGCAGTTTTAATATGCTGATTTCCGCCAAGGGCGTCAAACCTTGCCCGAAAAACACCAAAGCCATTACGAAGAGAAACACTTTTGCCGCTCTTACCAGAATGTCTTTTTTGCTTTCGTGATCTACGCTTTGTTTGGTGAGGTTCTGGGGATCTTTTGTCCTGGCGGCCAACAACGAAAAAAGCAGTACGCCCGGCAATATAAATTCCCACAGCAAATTAAACAGATAGAAAAACCCCGCGTTATGCGGCGGCTCTGAAAGTTTGCTGGTTACTATGGTGGAAAGAGGTTCTCCCAAAGGCGTCAATACCGCCCCCATGCCTATCGCGAAACAGCCCATAACTATTACGTGCACTGTATCCCTTTTGGACAGGCGCAAAGTGGCGGCTATCTCGCATAATATCAAGGCGGCTATTATCGCCGTAATTACGCTGGATAAAAGCGACAGGACGAAAACAAATAAAAATATAGTCGGCTTAAGGCCTATTTTGGCTTCCACCACTTCTATAAATTTTGTTATCGCTTTTCTAAATTGTCGGAACAGCAATCCCGTAATGAGGACCGCCAAAGATATTGCTATCGGCTCTTTAAGAGCATGGGATACAAGTTCCCAGCTCCACAATCCCGTAATGCTTACGGCCAAAATGCCGAGTACGAACAAAAACGCTTCAAGTTCCTTTTCCACCGCATGGACGGTAAAAGGCAGAAAAAGCGCCAAACATATTATTACGCTTAATAATACTATTACGGTTATCGTCATAAGATTATTATATCAAAATAGGTGCTGTACGATAAAAAAGCCCGCCTGACAAGGCGGGCTTTATTTGGGTTCGCGAAACTAAAGTTTTACGCCGATTTTCAGCATTAAAGAAATATCGGAAAGATAATTTGTATCGGTGAATTTGTCATCGTCCATCCACCAGTGGTTGTATCTGGCTTCCAAACCCCAGAAGAAGATGTCGTTTAAATCGCTTTCAACGCCCAATCCTACATATAAAGCGGGTTTGGTGGCGGATTGTTCTTCTTCTCCAAAAACATCGGATTCCATTTTACCTTTATATTTTGCGAAGCCGGCGCCCACGGGTATGTAAAGCCTGGTTTTGGCGTCGGGCGCGAAGTTGAATTTGCCGACCAAAAACAAGGAGTACTTATCGGCGGAAGTTTTTACCGTTTCGGAAACGGCCCCTACGGAAAAGGTGTATTCCACTTTTTGATAATTTGCTGCGTTAAATTCCAACCCCAAACCGATGTTTTTGGTCAGGTAGTGCATTATTTGCAGACCGTAGGTCGGGCCGACATCGCCATAATCAAAATTTTCATCGTCAAAGTAAAGCCCGTAATCCGAGGGGGAAAACCCGTATTCGCTGGTGGGGACGGCGAATCCGCCCAAAACCGAAATGTGAGTCATACCCTTATCAATACCTTGGTCAATACCCGCGAAAGCCGGGGAAAGAAAGACGCAAAACATCGCTGCAATGAGTAGTTTTTTCATTTATCTTCTCCTTAAAGATAGATGTGATTTTTATATTTTATCAAAATACAGGCCGCGCGCGTATTGTTCGGCGCGGGCAAGAGTGCGGCCTAGGATTAAAAGACGCCTTGGTAAGAAGGGTCCCAAGTTTTATAATCTATAACAGTAGTTTGCTTTTTCTTGCTTTTGCCGATAGTGCCTTGCTGCGCGCTGAGCATTGTCTGCGGCCAAAAACCTTGCGCTTTAAGCACTTGTTCGGCAATTTCCCTAAAGGCGCCCTTGCCTCCGGGAGTTTGGGTTACATAGAGGCATAATTCCTTAACCTCTTTTCTGCTGTTGGATACCGCGCAGGGCAGGCCGACTTCTTTTAAGGCGGGTATATCTATAAAATCGTCGCCTATAAAAACTATTTCTTCCGCTTTAAGGCCGGCGCGTTTCATAAAATCCCGCAAAGGCGGCAGTTTTGATAGGAAATTATAATACAGAAAATCCATCCCCAAAGAGGCCGCCCTCCGCTCCGTAGCGGGCGCGTTGCCTCCGGTAATGATGCCGGTTATGATTCCGCAATCCCTGAGCATATGGAAAGCTATGCCGTCGTAGGCGCTGAATTTCTTTATTTCCACCGTTTTCCCTTCCGGCGTTACGAAGAAATTCATCGTGGAATCCGTCAATACGCCGTCAACATCTGTAAGAACAGCTTTTATTTTTTTAAATTTATCGGAAAGTTCTTTTTCTGTCATAGTTATATCTTATTAAATTTAGGCGCAAAGGTAAAAAATTATATAATGGTATTATGAGAAAGATACTTATATTAGCCGTCTGTTTTTTAGCCGCAGCCTGCGCGCCGAAAACTTATATAAGCAAGACTTATGATTTTAATAATTTAACTAGGATAGGCGTCTTGGCTTTCGCCTCCCCCGAAGATGCTTTTAGCGGTGCCGAAAACCTTTTTACCAAAAGCCTTATAAAATACGGATATACCGTAGTGGAAAGGGCGCAGATAGAGGAAGTGTTGAAAGAGCAGAACTTATCAACCACTTCCTATCTTTCGCCGGCGGTAACGCGACAATTGGGCAAGGTGCTCGGCGTAGATGTCCTTTTGACGGGGGAAATAACTTCCTATATGCCGGAGCAGAAACAGTTGGTTTACAATGTCAGCAAAAGAACCTCCAGCGAGCCTGTATTTTCCAAAGAGGTTGTAAAAAACGCAGATGGCAATGTCCAAATAAAAAGCACTTATGCCGGCCAGCAGCATACAAGCAGCAGGGATATATACCCCGTAGAATACACCATTTACGCCCAAGTGGGGGTGGTAGCTAAAATGATAGATGTGGATACGGCGGAAATCATTTGGGTCGGCGATGACACAAAGGAAGGGGTAAGCGGCCTGGACGCCCTTTCTTCCAGCGCGAACGCTCTGATAAAGAGTTTTGACAAAAAGGTCCGCCAAGCAAAGCTGGAGTATCAGAAAAAACAGGAAAAGCTATGAAGATAGGCGGGGACGATGGATTTGAATTTCACGGCGGGAGCCCCGCTTTTTGGCTGATACTGTGCGCCATATTGATACCTTTGGTTTTATTTTTCGTAAGACAGATGATATATGTACCCGTTGACACGGGGGTGGTAAAGGATTTCGTATTGGACGAAAGCAAAGAAAAGGCCAGCCCGATAAAGAAATACTTCCCCAAACCCTATTCCGTAAACGATTTAGCGAGAGGAGATTATGATAGACATTAAAATTTTAAACGCCGATGCCGAGGGAACAAAGAAGAAACTTTCCTCCAGAAATCCCAATTTGACCAAGTTGGCGGAAAAAGTACTTGAAGAGGAAAGGGAATATAAGGCCGCCCTTCAGGAAGTGGAAAATTTAAGAGCTAAAAGAAACGATATTTCCAAAAAAATAGGCTTAGTGCGCGCCAAAGAAGGGCCGGACGCGGCAAAAGCCGTAATGGAAGAAGCCAACAAACTTAAAGAGAGTATGCAGGGCAAAGAGAGCGAAGTCGCCGCTCTTAAAGAGAAAATCCGTCAAACGCTTTTGACTATTCCCAATCTGCCTGCGGACGATGTCCCCGTCGGGCCGGACGAAACGGCCAATGTCGTGGTGAAGGAAAACACTTTGCCTATCCCTCAGTTTGATTTTAAAGTTAAGGACCACCACGAAATCGGCGAGAGTTTGGGCATATTGGATTTCGCGACGGCGGCTAAACTTTCCGGCAGCAGGTTTGTCTTGTTAAAAGGCGACGGCGCCCGCTTGGAAAGGAGTTTGATATCCTTTATGATAGATCTGCATGTCAAAAACGGCTATACGGAATTTATGCCCCCAGCCATAGTAAATGCGGAAGTCCTCTACGGCACCGGCCAGCTGCCCAAATTTAAGGAAGATATGTACCATGTAGACGGGGAAGGCGATCAGTATTTGATTTCCACCGCGGAAATACCTCTTACCAATATGCATAGGGGCGAAACTTTGCAGGACAGCGATTTGCCCAAAGCCTTTACCGCATATACTCCTTGTTTTAGGAAGGAAGCGGGCTCTTACGGCAAGGATACCAGAGGCCTTATCAGACAGCATCAATTTAACAAGGTTGAAATGGTGTGGCTGGCTAAACCCGAGGAATCTATGGATATACTTGAGAAGATGACGCAGGAAGCGGAACTCGTTTTAAAGACTTTGGGTCTTCCTTACAGAAGAGTTTTACTTTCCACGGGCGATATGGGATTTTCTTCAGCCAAGACTTTTGACTTGGAAGTATGGTTCCCCAGCCAAAATACCTTTAGGGAGATATCGTCCTGTTCCAACTGCACCGACTTTCAGGCCAGGCGTATGAATTTAAGATTCAAACGCGGCGGGGAAAAGGGTACGGAGTATGTCCATACCTTAAACGGCAGCGGCGTCGCTGTAGGGCGGACTTTCGCCGCCATTTTGGAAAACTATCAGCAGGCCGACGGCAGCGTTATAATACCGGAAGCCCTGCGCCCTTATTTCGGCAAAGACAGGATTGTCCGCAATGATTAAGCGGCTGATTTTAACCGCGGGATTGTTGTTCGGTTTCAGTTTAGGGTGGGCGAACTCTCTCACGCCTGAGGTATTATCCTTGGCGGATGCGGGAGTACAGGCGGTATACTCCTTGGATTTTGATACCGCTCGTAAGAACATAGAAACTCTTCTAAAGCGCTATCCCAATTATCCTTTAGCCTTGTTCGGCAGAACGATGATAGAGTGGTCCCGCTTCGAATACGAGTTTGAAAAGAGCAATCCCGCACAGGCGGAAATCTTTGAAGAGAGCATTTCAAGTTCGATAGAAGGCATAAAACAATGGCTTAAAGACAACGGCGACGAAGCCCAGGCTTATATGGCGTTGGGCGGAGTTTATGGCGTCAAGGCGCGATTTGAACTTGCCAATAAAAGTTATATAAAAGCGTATTTCTCCGGCAGGAAAGGGCTTAAATATATGAATAAAGCCACCAAACTTGACCCGGAAATGTACGACGCCTATTTGGGCGAAGCGATATATCAATATTATGCCGGAACCTTGCCCGCCGTGGTAAAAGTATTGGCTAAATTGGTTGTCAGCGGGGACGCCCAAAAAGGTATAGATTATCTTAATATGATAAAAGACAAAGGCCGCTTCAGCGCCGATACGGCCAAATTGTTGTTGGTGGAAATATCGATAGAAAGCGATAAATATTACAATCCTCCTTTGGCCGATAAGTATATACAAGAAATATTGGAAAAATATCCAAATAATCCTCTTTATAACTTTGTTGCGATAATAGCTTCTTACGAGAACAAGGATTATGATAATGTCTATAAACAAGGGGTTGATTTTTTGGGTAATATTGGTATAAAGCCTTTCTATAAAGACATATATATAGCGCGTTCTTATACGGCAATGGGCACGGCTTTGATGGCAAAAGGGGAATACGAAGAAGCGGCGAAAGTTTTTGAGCAAAGCAGGCAGGCGACAAAACATCAGGAGATGAGCCGCTGGCAGCTGTATAATGAACTTCGCTTGGCTCAATGCTATGACGCGCAAGGCCGCAGAGATTTATCCGCGCCGCTTTATAAGTCTATCATAGCGCGCAAGCAGAACTGGGATATAGACGATATAGCTCAAGTCTTTCTAAAAGAACCTTTTAAGCCGGGAGCGGAACTTGGCAGAATGTCCCCGCCGTAAAGAGGGGCTTGTTTTTCTTTTAAAATACGGCATACTATATAAGGCCGGCTAAAAGCCGGCTTTTAGTAGGCCTGTATAAAAGGAGGGGTTAAATGGAAATGAAGAAGTATGCAGGATTGTTGTTATGCGCCGCGTTTGTCTTAAGCGCGACAGCGGCTTTCGCGAGACCCGATGACAGAGGAGTAAGACGCGAAGACAGAAGAAGCTTCCGCGTTCATAATTATATAGCGCAGGATTGCGTTGTAATGTTCCCTAAGGCGCTGCACGGCAATATGGACGCCTTTGAAGACGATATGGAATATTATATAGAGAACAGCTCTTTCTGGGAAAGATGCGTCGCCCCGTATTTGGATAGAGGGCAAAACGCGGTAATAAGCTATAAAGTATTCACCGCCGCAGATATGCCCAACGCGAGAGAAGTGGCGCAAGCTGTAAAATCCGCGAAGGAGTTTACGGAGGAATTGACGGATTATATTGAAGACGTGCAGGAATATAGCGGTGTATATGAAAGACCGGAAATGTTTACGTATTTGCAAGTCCCGTCTTCGGTAAATATAAATAAACAGCTTTTGCGCGAAGTAAAGAAAGTCAACAAGAGATATAAAGCGAAAAGCGATATGCCCAAAATCTGGGTTGAGCTCGACTTTGCCGCCGCCGACACCCGCGCCGACATCGGTGCGATAACGGTGCTTGGCCCCGGCTCTAAGGGGATTGTAAGACCCGAGCCCAGGCCCGCGCGCGGCGTTATGCCCGAGGAGCATTTGAGGCCCGCTCATCACAAAAATGCCCCCGACGCCGCAAAGCCGGCGCCTAGGGCGGAGAGGGAGCCTGCCCCCAAACATGCTTCAGCGCCGGTTCCTCCGGCAAAGTAAAGCGGATAAATTTAGCGCTAAAACCCCCGTATTAATATGCGGGGTTTTTATTTCTATATCTAGACCCAATGGAATATTTTATGATGGGAAAGGTGCTGACTGGTCTTGAGGGTATTCTTTTGGACAAAGCCTTAATGAAAAAGCCCCCGCATAAGCGGGGGCTTTAAATCAATGAGTAAACTTTTATTTCGCGTTTACCATTTTCGCTCTGGAGATATCGCCTTTCTTATCTAAGAAATAAAGAAAGCCTTTCTCTTTTTTGATGCCGGCTTTGGCTACTTTTTTGGCTTTACCGCCTTTCTTGCCGCCGCGGGCCATCTGTACTCTGGAGACGTCGCCGTCTTTATCTATGTAATAAAGAAAGCCGTCTTCGCGTTCTACACCAACTTTAAGAACTTTTTCTGCCATGGTCATTCTCCTGCTTGGAATGGGGCCCGTAAGCCCGATACCACAAGTCTAATAAAAAAATTTAATATATGCAAGAGGTTTTTTAGTCGGTGTAAATAAAGATCTTCGTCTAAAGAAGCTTAAGGGGGTTTTATTTGGTCTCGAAATCCCAGGCGTTTTGTCCAAAGTTTTCTTCTATAAAATTAATCAGGGAATTGTGAAGAACAGTTCTGTGAGGCGTTTTTATCAGGGTTTTTTTGCCGTTTTCTTCTATATCCAAAAACACTTCCGTCAAGCCTTGCGAAGCTTGCAGCAAGGCGTTAAGCCTAAGCATGGCTTCTTTTTCGCAGGAGGACGGCAAGTGTATTATAAAACGCGCCGCTTTTCTTGATATCGCGTTAAGAATAGGCTCCACGGAAGATACCATGATTTCCGGTTTGGCGGAGAACTCGTCGCCCCTGATGTCGCCAGTGACTATTACGGCTTGATTGATTTCCACTTTTCCGTTGATCGCGGCCCAAGCGCGGCTGAAAGCGTTTGCCGTTATCGATTGGGATTCATCTTCTATTGTAAGCTGGGCCCAATTGTCTTTATTTTTGGTCTGGCGTTTTTTTATTCTGGCTATTATGCCCGCCACTTCCACGGTGCCTACGGTGGGATTGTCGTGAATGGCAGAAATGTCGGCTTTAAGGAATTTCTTTATATGCCTTTGATATTTTGTCAGAGGGTGTCCCGAGAGATAGAGGCCCAAAACTTCCCTTTCATTGTTAAGAAGTTCCGTTTTGGTTAGGGGCGCGGCTTTTTTAAGGATAGGTTTGGATTGTTCGGTTATGTCCACAAAGCTGTCCCCAAACAAGGTATCGGCGGCGCTTTCTTTTTCTAATTTTATGTTAGCGGCATGGGCGATGATAGAGGCCATGTCGCTTAAGAGCTGGGCTCGAACGGTTAAAGGGTCGTCCCCCGGCATTAGAGAATCAAACGCGCCGGCCATAGTGAAAGACTCCAACGCCTTTCTGTTTGACAAATATAGATTTATCCTTACGCAGAAATCGTATAAGTCTTTATAGGGGCCGTTTTCTTCCCTTTCTTTAACTATATTTTTGCAGCCTTCTTCCCCGACATTCTTTATGGCTGTGAGCCCAAAGCGGATGGCTTCCTTGCCGTTTGGCAGTTTTTCCACGCTGAAATAGGGTTTTGATTTTTGGATGTCGGGCGGCAAAACGTCAAAACCCATTCTTCTGGCTTCTTCCAAATAAGTAACGATTTTATTTTCCTTATCGGAAGAACCTATGGCGTTGTGGCCGATTTCGTTTGTCAAAGAGGCGCACATAAACTCTATCGGATAGTTTGCTTTTAGATAAGCCGTTTGGTAAGAAACCAAAGCGTAAGCCACGGAGTGGGATTTGTTAAAACCATACTCGGCGAATTTCGCCATCTGGTCAAATATTTTATTGGAAAGCTTGGGCGGGACGCGGTTCTTTTCCGCGCCGGAGATGAATTTCTCGCGGAATTTTTCCATAATATCCAGCTTCTTTTTACCCATGGCTTTGCGCAAGGTATCGGCCTCGCCGGGGGTAAAACCGCTTAAAGCTTTGGAAACCTCCATAATTTGTTCCTGATAAATCATAGTGCCGTAAGTTTCGGCGAGGATAGGTTCCATAAGCTTGTGGTCCACGGTGATTTTTTCGGTGCCGTTTTTGCGCTTGACAAAACTATCCAACATCCCGCTTTGCATGGGGCCGGGCCTGTATAGGGCGACCAAAGCCGAAATGTCGCTGAATATGCTGGGTTTTAAGCGTTTTACCAAGTCTTTCATTCCGCCGCTTTCCAATTGGAATACGCAGGTGGTATGCGCGGCCTGGAGCAGTTCGTAAGTTTTTTTGTCGTCCAAGGGTATATTGTCTATATCTATGTCTATGCCGCGCAGCTCTTTTACCATTTTGATGGTATTGTCTATTACGGTTAGGGTTTTAAGGCCCAGGAAGTCTATTTTCAAAAGCCCCATATCCGATACGGTATTGCCTTCAAACTGCGTTGTTATAATTCCTTTTGAACCTTTCGCCAAAGGAGTGTATTTTGTCACTTCCTCTTTTGTCACCAAAAGGCCGGCGGCGTGTACTCCCGTATGCCTTTTAAGGCCTTCTATTTTCATTGCGTATTCAAAAAGTTGTTTGACTTTCGGGTCCCTTTCCATTTCCGAACGGATTTCCGGCACTTGCTCTATGGCGCCTTGTATGGTGGCTTTTAAATCGTCGGGGATATATTTTGCCAGGCGGTTTGTATCGGTTACGCTGAAGCCTAAAACGCGGGCGGTGTCTTTTAGGGCCAGCTTTGCTTTCATTGTACCGAAAGTTATTATCTGCGCCACGTTTTTGTTGCCGTATTTATGGCGCATATAGTCTATCACTTTTTCGCGGCCCGCGTCGGAAAAGTCTATATCCAAATCCGGCATGCTTACCCTATCGGGGTTAAGGAAACGCTCAAAAAGCAATTTGTTTTTTATCGGATCAAGTTTCGTTATGTCCATGCTGTAGGCCACTATGGAGCCAGCGCCGGAGCCTCTGCCCGGGCCTACGGGTATATCATTGTTGCGGGCATAGCTTATGAAATCGGCCACTATCAGAAAGTAAACGGCAAAACCCATAGAAGATATTACGGAGAGTTCATAATCCAGCCTTTTTTGATATTCCTCGGGAATAAGGTCGGTTTTAAGTTTCTTTTTAAGGCCCTCTACGCATTTAAATCTGAGATAATCGGAATGGGAGTCGAATTCTTTGGGTATTTCGAAGTTAGGCATTACAAAGCCCTCTTTCTTAAACTCCAAATTACATTTTTCGGCTACTTCCAAAGTGTTTTTTATAGCCTGTGGAGCATAGTCAAAGAGTTTGGCCATTTCGTCGCCGCTTTTGAAATATAATTCGTGGGTGTTCATCTTAAGTCGGTTGGGGTCGTCCAGAGTTTTGCCCATGGCTATGCACATATGGATATCGTGGGCCTGCCAATCTTCCCGTTTTTCGTAGTGGCAGTCATTGGTGGCGACGAGCGGTATCCCTGTTTTTTTGGATACTTCCAGAAGTATTTTTAGGGCGGCTTTTTCTTCCGGTATGCCGTGGTCCATGATTTCTATGTAATAATTGCCCTTGCCCAAAGCTTCTTGATACTTTAAAGCCAGTTTTATGGCGTCTTCTTCTCCTTTGCTAAGCGCCGTTTGCGCCAGCTCCCCTTTAAGACAGCCCGATAGGACAATAAGCCCTTCTTTGTTTTTGCAAAGCAAATCGAAGTCTATTCTGGGGTGGTAATAAAACCCGTCTACCCAGGCATCGGAGTTGAGCTGCATCAAATTGTGATAGCCCTGTAAGTTTTTGCTCAAGACGGTAAGATGGTTATAAGAGCTTTTGTCTTTGTCGATGACATTGTATTTGAAAGGGGTTGAATAGAACTCGCAGCCTATTATGGGTTTTATGCCTACTTCTCTGGTATTTTTATAAAATTCCATCGCGCCGTACATATTGCCGTGGTCGGTCATGGCTAAAGCCTTAATTTTTTGTTCGGCCAGTTTTTTTAGGAAGGAAGAAGGCCCCTTGCCGGCTATGCGGATCATGCCGTCAAGCAGGGAATATTCCGTATGGTTATGAAGATGTACAAATTCCGTCATTTTATTTTGCCGTATAAAAAGCTAATATAAAAAAAGCTGTGTTTGGAGGCTCTATGACACATTATAGTAAATTAGTAGAAAAGAAAATAAAGAGCGAAAAGATATATCGAGGAGTGACGGGCTTTAATGTAGATACGGTAAGACTTGTAAACGGGAAGACGTCTTTTCGGGAATATATGTTACATCCAGGGGCCAGCGCGGTGCTGGCTTTTATAGAAGGCAAGGTGCTGTTGGTCGAACAATATCGTTATCCTGTTAAGAAGATAACTTTGGAACTTCCGGCGGGCAAAATGAAGAAGGGGCAAACTCCGCTCGCCTGCGCCCGCGCCGAGCTGGAGGAAGAAACGGGCTATAAAGCGGGCAAAATAAAGAAACTTCTAAGTTTTAACACCTCGGTAGCTTTTTCCGACGAAGTGTTGCATATATATCTGGCGGAGAATTTAAAACGCGGCAAAATGCATTTGGACGCGGACGAATTTGTCAACGTAAAACTTATAGATTATAAAAAAGCTCTAAAAATGGTAAAAAGCGGGAAGATAAGCGATTCCAAAACGGTGATAGCCTTGCTTTATTATCAAAATTTTCACGGTGCTTAAACGTCTTGACCGGGCTGTCTGATAGAAAAGAGGGGCAAAATTTTATAAAATTTCCATAATGGCAACTATACTGGAAGGGAAAACTTTGGCAGCCGCGATAAGAGAAAGCCTGCCTCAAAAAGCCAAAGAACTAAGCGCGAAGCTGGGGAGAGCGCCAAGGCTTGTCGGCGTTTCTTGGCAAGGCGATTACGCGGGGCATCTTTATTTGACCAAAGAAGTAAACGCCGCGCGCAAAACGGGAATACAGGCCGACATTGTATTGGTGGACGCCAAAACATCAGCGGGCGATTTTGTCAAACTGTTATCCAAGATTTATGGCGATAAAACGATAGACGCCCTGCTGATCCCCCGTCCTTTGCCGCCGGCATTAAACGGGTTGGACATTTCACTATTGATAAATCCCGATCAAGACATAGACGGGGCGGGCCTTATAAGTATGGGGCGGCTGTTTATGTGCAAGACTTGGGACGACGTGTTAAAATTAGACAGTTTTGTGCCCTGCTGCCCTCTTGCGGTAATGCGTCTTTTAGAGTATCATAAGATAGCTCTCCGCGGGAAGAAGGTTTGCGTAATCGGGCGCAGCAATACGGTAGGCGGCCCCTTGGCCAAAATGCTGATGTGCAAAGACGCTACGGTAACGGTCTGCCATACCAAAACAAAAGATTTAAGGGAAGTATTGCTGGAACAGGATATAGCGATCAGCGCCGCGGGGCAAGCCAGATTTATCAAAAAAGAAATGGTAAAAAAAGGTACAATACTGATAGATGTCGGCACCAATCAAGACGAAGAAGGAAGGTTTTGCGGAGATATCGATTTTGAAAACATAAAAGAGAGCTGCGCGATTTCGCCGGTTCCGGGCGGAGTAGGGCCGGTAACCTTGGCGTGTCTGCTTGAGCACACTTTGCGCGCGGCCGAGAGGAAATTAAAATGAGAAAACTTCTACTTTTCATAATACTCCCCGCGTTTTTTGCCGGATGTTACGGCGGCGGGACGTCTTCCGGTAAAATAAAGGAGAGGACTTTCAACGAGCAAATAGCGGCCTTGGAAAAGGAGCCTGTTCCGGAAGATTACAAAAGCGATTTACAAGGAGGCGCTTTGCAAAGCGACGTAGACAGAGCTTTGGACGTATCGGCGCAAGCGCAAAGAGAACGCCGCGGCGGCTCGCCTTTGGTGGAATCGGATTATATTTTTAGGGTAATGCCCGATAAAGGCACGTATAGTTTTGACGAGTATAATCAAGTCTGGACCGATGAGCCCAAGTCGGCCGACTATAAGAATACAAAAAGATTATGGGCCAAACCCAAAGCATTCAAGCCGGAAGAAGTTTCCGCCGATTATTCCTATGAGGAAACTTCCGGCGACGAATATTCTTACGAAGAATAAAATTCTTTGCGATATTTAAAAAACCCCGATGGCAATATCGGGGTTTTTATTTTATTTGTATGCCGTGAAAACCCCCGGATAGGCTGGGGATGTTTGTTGTTTTAAATGGAAAGCCCAATTTTTAAGAAGGCGGGCGACATAATTTCTGGAAAATCGCTGAAAACGCCGTCAACGCCCATCTCTTTTAGCTCTAAAGCCGTTTTATAATCGTTGACTGTATAGACAAAAGTTTTTAAATTGTTGCGCTTACATATTTTGATTATTGAAGGCTTTATTCTTTTGACGTTTATATTTACGCTGTAAGCGTTTATCTCCAATGCTTGGGCAAGATTAAAATCCCTGGTAAGAAGGCCGATTTTTACGGAGGGATTTAATCTCCTCACTCGTATAAGCGTATCAAAGTCAAAGGAAGATATAAGCAGGCGTTCCAGTAGCCCTTTGGGTTCTTTTTTAAGATAAGAAAAGAGTTGGTTTTCTATATTCGGGTAGAGATTAGCGTCGTTTTTTATTTCCAGATTGATTTTTACAGAGGGATTTCTAGCCGTTTCGAATAATTCGGGCAAAGTAGGCACTTGCAATTTCCGCAGGGCGGAATAATTAAGATTTTTGATATATTGTCCGTTTGGCAGACGGTAGTCGTGATAGAGGATTAAAACCCCGTCTTTGGAGCGCTGCAAATCCGTTTCCATAAAGAGGGCGCCCAAATCAAAGGCGGCTTTAAAAGCCTTAAGGGTATTTTCTTTAAAATAGGCGCTTGCGCCGCGGTGTGCAATGGTAATCATAATTACAATCCGAAGGCCTGTTTTAAGTCCTCAAGAGTATGTTGCGGAATATCAAATCCGGGCGAGCAACATCTGCCGCTTTTGGTTCCGTGGAAATCGGAGCCTGCGCTTATCAGCAGTTTATATTTGTCTGCTATGGCAAAGAGGTCCTGCTTGGTTTGGAAAGAATGTGCGGGGTAGTAAATTTCTATACCGTTTAAACCCGCGTTTACCCAAGCCGGGAAGTTCCAGCAGTCTTTGACTATGCCGGGGTGCGCGATAAAAGCCAAGCCGCCGGCTTGGCGTATGATTTTTATTGTTTCGGCAACGGAAGCTCCTCTGGGCGGGGCATAACCCGGGCGGCCTTGCACGAGGTATTTTTTAAAACCTTCCTGCCTGCTGGAAACCAGCTTTTTGTTTTTTAGCGCGTCGGCTATATGGGCGCGCGAGGCAACGGTTTTTACCAAACGGAAAACGTCTTCTTCCACGATATCGACGCCCGCTTCCCGCAGTTGTTTGATAATGGTTTTTACTCTTTGATTTCTTTCTCGTCTGCCGAATTCCAGGAACTCCAGCAGGGTTTTGTTTTCGGGATCGACGTTAAAGCCGAGTATATGGAGATGGTCGTGTTCTTTCGTGCTTATTTCCACGCCGTTTACGTAAAGGATATTCTGTTCTTTGGCTTTTTCGCGCGCTTCATTTGTGGCTGAAAGAGTATCGTGGTCCGTTATGGACATCAATCTTACGCCGGCTCTTTTATAATGGCAAACGACTTCAGACGGGCTGTTTGTCCCGTCTGAATGTTTGGTATGGGCGTGCAAATCGACCAGAGGCATTAAGCTTTTTCTACGCTGGTTATTTGCGGAAGGGCCTCTTTAAGATACCTTTCTATTCCGTTCTTAAGGGTCATTGTAGCCATAGGGCAGGAACCGCAGGCGCCTTTAAGTTTAACGGTAACCACGCCGGTCTTTTCGTCGAAGTTTACGAATTCTACGTCGCCGCCGTCGGCTTGGAGGGCGGGGCGTACTTTTTGCAACAGTGCGATAATTTGTTCTTTCATCTGTACAACTCCCAGTTATCTTCTTTTAAATAATGATAGCATTTTATATAATAAGCAGGAACCGCCAAACGTCAAGATGGGCGCAAAGGCAATAGGTGCTTGCGGGAACGAAAAAATATGATATACTGTTTTCAGCGGGTAAATTAGATATTTAACGGAGTATGTGAGAATATGAAAAACATAACAAAAATTTCTGCGGCTTTCATAGCCTTATTTTTGGGAGTAAACGCTTTTGCCGCGGCTGAATATGCCAGCGTAGGAGTAGAAGAGGGCAATATAAGAACTTGCGCCAGCACCAGATGCAAAGTGGCTTTTAAAGTTTGGAAGTATACCCCGCTTAGAATGCTTGGCGTAAGCAAAAACAGGAATTGGGTGGAAGTAAAGGATTTCCAAGGTTTTAAAGGCTGGATACACAAGAATTTGCTTTCGGAAACTCCGGGTCTTTCGGCCAAGAGCGACGCCAATATTAGGGTATCGCCCAGCAGCAATGCGGAAGTGGCGTGGATAGTGCAAGAGGGATATCCGCTGAAATTCATAAAGAAGCAGGGTAATTGGCTGCAGGTGGAAGGTACTGACGGCGTAAAGGGGTGGATACACTCCTCTGTAGTCTGGGGCTTTTTAGAATACAAGAAATAAATTTCGGGATTAAAAAGCGGAACGCCAAAGCGTTCCGCTTTTTTTATGCGCCTACAACAAGAAAGAGACACTGTTTAAAACGGGCAAAAAAAGGTATAATATTTGTAATATGAAATATTTGGTAATAACTTTCACATTTTTGGTGCTCGCCTTTGGAGGGTACGTTATAAGTACTACTAAAGCGGACGAGGGCTTTACGCTTGCGGGTAAGGTTGACGTGGCGGAAAGGCTGCGCAAACCGGCGCAGGCAGACAATGTTTCATGCTCCATAGTCGTAAAAAACGAGGCCGATGTCCCGATAGCGATAAAAAGGATAATTAATCCGAAGTTCCCGATGAATTTCAATATCGGCAAGGAAGATTTGCTTATTGATGACGTAGAAGGCAACATAAAGCTTGAGGTCCAAATAAACTCTCACGGCAATTTAGGCGTTTTGAAAAGCGGCGATATATTCGGCGAGAGCAAGGAGCTTTATGCTTCCGGCCGTAAGGATATAGTGTTGATAGCCGACAAAATGATGGGCAAGCCGACGCTGGGCTCCAATCGGGGAAATTTTTTCAGAACGGCGGCAAGATAAAAGGATTTGTATAAAACGGTAAAGGCCCTCGCGTAAAGCGAGGGCTTTTGCGTCGTGAGGGGCGTGGCGTTTTATAGTATAATATACTTAACAGATTTGGAGATATTTTATGTGGGATTATACAGATAAAGTGATGGATCACTTTAAAAATCCGAGGAATGTGGGGGAAATAAAAGACGCAGACGGAACGGGCCAGGTTGGCAGCTTAATTTGCGGCGACGCTTTAAAACTTACCATAAAAGTAAACAAAGAGACCGAGGTTATAGAGGACGTAAAATTTCAAACTTTCGGCTGCGCAAGCGCGATAGCGTCTTCGTCGATTTTGACTGAGATGGTAAAAGGCAAAACGCTGTCCGAGGCGCTAAAGATAACCAACAGGGACATAGCCGAGGCTTTAGGCAGCCTGCCGGAAGAAAAAATGCATTGTTCCGTTATGGGTATGGAAGCTTTGGACGCGGCGATAAAATCATACAAACAAGGCGGCGCGCCCGTGATATTTGAGCAAGAGCCGGGCACCAATATAGTATGCCATTGTTTCAACGTGAGCGAGCAGGCTATAATCCAAGCGATACACAACAATAATCTTAAGACGGTTGAAGACGTAACCCACTTTACCAAAGCGGGCGGAGCGTGCGGGAAGTGTAAAGAAGAAATCGGCCGCATATTAAGCAAAGTTCTTTCGTGCGAAGTCCCTTCCGCCCCTAAAGCGGAGGAAAAGAAGCCGTATTCCGAAATGACAATAGTGGAAAAAATAAAAGCCGTGGAAGAAGTTCTGAACAATGATATAAAGCCCAAACTTAACTTAGACGGCGGCAGCGTAGAACTTACCGATATAAACGGCAATATAGTTACGGTGAAGCTGCTTGGCATGTGCGGCGGCTGTATGAATGCGGCCGCGACGCTTAAAGGCTTTGTGGAAAAGACTTTAAGGGACAAAATTTCCAAAGACATAGAGGTAAAACAGGCATGAGCTTGATTTACTTTGACAATAACGCCACCACAGGCGTGTTGCCGGAAGTGTTTGAGGCGATGGCTCCGTATTTTACGGATAAATACGGCAATGCCAGCAGTATGCATCATTTCGGCGGCGGCAACAAGAAAGCGATAGAGCTTGCCAGGGTTAATGTGGCGGATTTAATCAACGCGAGCGCGGCGGAATTGGTCTTTACTTCGGGCGGGACGGAAGCCGACAGCAGCGCGATATATTCCGCTTTGCGATTTTATCCGAACAAAAAGCATATAATCACTTCGGCGGTAGAGCACCCCGCGGTATTGGAAGTATTCAAGAAGTTGGGCAAAGAGGGGTACAAAGTAGATTTTATAGGCGTTGACGGAGATGGTCGGTTCAATATGGAGCAATATAAAGCGGTATTGGATAAAGATACCGCGCTTGTCAGCGTGATGTGGGCCAACAGCGAAACGGGCACGATTTTCCCGATAAAAGACATTTGCGCTTTGGCGCATGAGGCGGGGGCATTGTTCCATACGGACGCAGTACAGGCCGTAGGCAAGATAGACGTAGATGTAAAGCTGGCGGGCGCGGATATGCTTTCGTGTTCTTCTCACAAGATAAACGGGCCTAAGGGAATAGGCGCTCTCTACATAAGGCAAGGGCTTAGATTCTTCCCTTTTATGGTGGGTGGGCACCAGGAGCGGTTGCGCCGTGCGGGAACGGAAAATGTCCCCGCGATAGTAGGCTTCGGCGAAGCGGCGAGAATAGCAAAGGAAACATTGTTTTTATATGAGGATAAAGTCCGCGTGTTAAGAGATAACTTGGAAAACGGCCTTCTTAAAGAAATACCCGATTGCCGTATCAACGGCGACAGGGAAAACCGTCTGCCCAATACCAGCAATATCAGTTTCGGATATGTGGAAGGCGAATCGATATTGATGATGTTGGACGAATATAATATTTGTGCGTCTTCTGGATCGGCATGTACGTCGGGTTCTTTGGAGCCTTCGCACGTATTGATGGCGATGGGAGTGCCGTTCCAATTTGCGCACGGCTCGATAAGGTTTTCGCTGGGCAAGTTCAATACGGAAGCGGAAGTGGAGCAAGTTATAAAGGTTCTTCCGCCGATAATAAAGAGGCTGAGGGAAATATCTCCGTTCCACGGGGAGAAAAGGGCGTGCGCCGCCAGGCAATAAAAATTTAAAGATAAAGAGGAAATATGCTTACCTATATAGTTGATAAAATAATCGGAACAAAAAGTGAAAGGCAGTTAAAGAAATACCAACCTGCGGTAGAAAAGATAAATGCGCTGGAGAAGGATATTTCCTCTTTGAGTGACGAGGCTTTAAAAGCGAAGACGGAAGAATTTAAACAAAGGCTCAACAAAGGCGAAACTTTAAACGACATTTTGCCCGAAGCCTTCGCCGCGGTAAGAGAAGCGGCGAAAAGGGTGTTGGGCCTAAGGCATTACGACGTACAGCTTTTGGGCGGCATGGTCTTGCACAACGGCAAAATAGCGGAGATGAGAACGGGGGAAGGAAAGACTTTGGTAGCCACTTTGCCTTCCTACCTCAACGCTTTGACGGGCAAAGGCGTTCACGTAGTTACGGTAAACGACTATTTGGCCAAACGCGACAGGCAGTGGATGGGCCCTATACATGAATTTTTGGGTTTGACGGTTGGTTATATCAGCCACGATATGGATAATGCCGAAAGGCGGGAGATGTACTTAAAAGACATAACCTACGTAACTAACAACGAACTCGGCTTTGACTATCTGCGCGACAATATGGTGGTGCGTGCGGGCGACAGAGTACAAAGGAAATTAAACTATTGTATAGTCGACGAGGTGGACTCCATCTTGATAGATGAAGCCAGAACGCCTTTAATAATATCCGGTCCTTCGGACCAAAAGACGGACAAGTACTATATAGTAAACCGAATGATACCCTCTCTCAAGATCCGCAAGATAACGGAAAAGGACGAAGTAAACGCCAAATACGCTGGCGAGGATTTATCCAAAGGATACGACGCTTTAATCGACGAAAAGAACCACACCGTAACCTTAACCGACGAAGGCGTAGCCAAGGCCGAAAAAATGCTCGGCGTACCCAATTTGTATAACGACGTGGAATCGGAATGGGTGCACCATATCAATCAGGCATTGCGCGCGCATCACTTGTACGAGAAGGACGTGCATTACGTAATCAAAGACGGGGAAGTTATCATTGTAGACGAATTTACCGGCAGGCTTATGCCTGGGCGCCGCTGGTCGGACGGTTTGCATCAGGCGGTGGAAGCCAAAGAACATTTGCCGATAAAGGAAGAGAACCAAACTTTGGCTACGATAACTTTCCAGAACTTTTTTAAGCTGTACAACAAACTTTCGGGTATGACCGGTACGGCGATGACGGAAGCCAATGAGTTTTGGACTATTTACAAATTAGACGTGGTGGAGATACCGTCCAACAAGCCTTGCAGGAGGAAGGACGACTCTGACATAATCTACAAGACCGAGCGGGAGAAGTTTAACGCCGTCATTGACGACGTGGAACAGCTTTGGCGCAAGGGCATGCCTGTATTGGTGGGCACCAGGTCTATAGAAAAATCGGAAAAACTTTCCGAACTGTTAAGAAAGCGCGGCATACCGCATAAAGTATTAAACGCGAAATATCACGAGATGGAAGCGCAGATAATCAGCCAAGCGGGGCGCAAAGGCGCCGTAACGATAGCCACTAATATGGCGGGGCGCGGAACGGACATCGTCTTGGGCGGCAATCCGTGCGATAAGGCCGAGCAGGAATATGTGGCCGAACACGGCGGCCTTACGGTGATAGGCACCGAACGCCACGAAAGCAGACGCATAGACAATCAGCTGCGCGGGCGCTGCGCGAGGCAGGGCGACAAAGGCTCAAGCAGGTTTTACGTTGCGCTGGACGACGAGCTTATGCGCTTGTTCGGCAGCGAAAGGATAGCCTCGGTAATGACGACCTTGGGTATGAAAGAGGGCGAAAGCATAAAATCGCGCATAATATCCAAGCAGATAGAAGGCGCGCAAAGGCGCGTGGAAGGGCACAACTTCGACATAAGAAAGCACCTCTTGGATTACGACAAGGTAATGAACCAGCAGAGGACTGCGGTATATAATCTTAGGAACGCCATTTTGGACGGGGCCAATTTTACCGAACGCATCAATCAGATGATAGAGGAAACTGCGGAAGAAATTTTCTATAAATTTTACAATCGCCACCATCCCAGGCAGAGCGATTTCGCCAGTTTAAACGCCGTATTAAAAAGACACTTTACTCTTGAGGAAAGCTACACGGCGGAAAACACCGCCGGCAGAAGCGACAAGGAACTGTTAAACGAGATAATAGAGAAGATAAAAGCGATCTATACGCAAAGGGCGAACTATTTTCTGGAGCAGGGCATTTTGTTTGACGAGATAGAAAGAATGCTTCTCTTGCAGCTTCTGGATCAAAGCTGGAAACAACATTTATACGAGTTGGACCAAATCCAAAAGAGCGTAGGGCTTAGGGCTTACGGGCAGAAGGATCCGCTGATAGAATATCAGAAGGAATCCTTCAATCTGTATCAGAATATGATGACGCGCGTAAGGGATATGTTTGTTGACTATATCTTCCGTTTGCAGTTGCCCCCGCAAAGACGCCAGCCGATAGTAAAGAGAACGGCGGAAAACGAAAAAGGAGAAAAATCTTCGCAGGAACAGCACAAAATCGGACGAAACGATTTGTGTCCTTGCGGGAGCGGTAAAAAATACAAAAAATGTTGCGGAAGATAAATTTTGATTTTCTGAAAAACAAGATAAACGCCTTGCGCCGTAAGGCAAGCAGTTTGATCAAGGGGAAGTCTTTAGGCAAATCCGCAGACAAAAAAGCCCTTAGGCCGCCTATTCCCGCCGCGGCGCCGTCGGCGCAAAACCCTCAAAAGGCGGAGAGGGGGCGCTATCCCGAAACGGTGGCGGGGATTATCCCGGAAGAAGATATATATGGACCGGCGGAGCGGCAAAATCCTTCCCTAAAAATAAAAGAAGAGGATTTGTTCATGGGCAACAGCGGTGATTTTCTAAGGCCGGTATCCGCCTCCACGGTGGAAGATATAGATTTAAAGCCTTTGGGAAACGACCTTCCGCAGGTTGTGAAAACAAGGAAGAAAATTTTTATTTCCCAGATTTTCCGGGACTTGTTTTCCGGTTTGATAGTGGCGCTGTGCGCCGTAACATGCGCCTTGCTGTTGGCCGAGAGTTATATAACCAAGCCTGCGCCGGTCTACGCGTGGCTGGCTTTCATTCCTTTTGCGATAGCGATATTTAATATAAGGAGCGCGATATTCAGCCTTATAGTAGGCTGGCTTACGGGTGTGGTATTTTATTTTGTCATATTGCACTGGATATCGGGTACGGTTTTTGAGGGGTTGGGCAATAATGGTATAGCGACGTTGAGTCTTGCGGCTTTGTCTTCGCTCTTGGCGATACAGTTTGCGCTGTTCTCTGCGGGGGCTTATTATCTTAAGAGAATGCCGCTTCTTTGGCCTTTGGCTTGCGCTTGTTTGTGGGTTGGATTGGAAATACTTCATCAGCTGATAGCTTTAAAGTTTATGGCTTTTCCGTGGTTTGTATTGGGATACACTCAGTTTAACTTTTTGTATTTGATCCAGATAAGTTCCTATACGGGGGTTTACGGCGTCAGTTTTGTGGTGATTTTTACTTCGCTCGTCGCCGCGTATATGGTGTTGAGAATAAACCGTACGGTCAAAATTTTCTATTTTATATTGGCGTTTTGCCTTCTTCTGCTTACTGTAAGCTTTGGCCACAAGGTAATACAGGAGCAGTTAAGACATATACAGTCTTCGCCAAAAGAATTAAGGGTTGCTTTAATGCAGCCTTATACGCATAAGCTGTTTATTTCCGGGTATGACGAGGACGTCGTCTATACGATAGCGGGGCAAATGGAGGCGCTTAAAGACAAGAAGGCGGCTTTTGTGATATGGCCGGAGAGTTCTCTTCCGGGCGATTTGCTTAGCAGCGAGTATATGGACTATATAAAAGAGCAGAGCAAAGAACTTAACGTTTGGCAGATATTCGGCGGGACTGAAGAAATTGACGGGGAACAATACGTTGCTGCGGTGCTTGTCGACGAAGAAGGCATTGCCGACGATTATAAAAAGACGCAGTTGGTTCCATTTGGAGAGTTTTTGCCTTTCCAAGGCCTTTTGGGCGGATTTTACAAAGCTAATGGAATAACGTCTTTAACGGGAACTTTTAGCGCGGGCAAGGAACCGGGCAAGATTTTCAGCATAATGGCGGATGCCCCCGGCGAGAGCAAACAGACGCAATACAAATTCGGCACGGAAATTTGTTTTGAATCGATCTTCCCTTCTATTTACAGGGCGCAGGCTTTAAGCGGGGCGGACTTTTTCGTGAACATATCCAACGACGGGTGGTTTTTGGTAAGCGCGGCGCCGTATCAGCATTTGCGCGCGAATGTATTTAGGGCGGTGGAGAATCGCAGGCCTTTATTGCGTTCGACCAATACGGGCGTTTCCGCCTGGATAGACAGTCTGGGCAGGATAAGGGTCGAAACGGGTTTGGACAAGCAGGAAAGCTTGGTTTTCGATTTTATTTTTAAAGAAGGCAACACAAAGACCTTTTATACCTCTCACGGCGATTTGTTCGCGTATATTTGCTTGGCTTTAGCGGCGCTTTTGGTAATGTTCGGCATGGTGTTTTTGAGGGCTAGAAATGAGTATTGAAATAAAAGATTTACATCAGCTTACCGAGAATATATCTAAAAGGCTGGATAAACTCTTTGAGATACAGCACCTATCCTCCAAGCAGGATTTGCTTAAGGAGAAAGAAGCGCTTAGCGCCGCGCCCGATTTTTGGCAGGACGCGGATAAAGCCAAAGCGGTATCAAAGGAGATAGACTCTTTAAAAACGGATATAGAAACGTACAAAGAGATGCGCCGCTCTTTGGAGGACGCGCAGATTTTGATTTCTTTGGCGGAGGAGATGTCCGACGAAACCGAACTGGAAAACGCCGCTTCCGCTTTAAAGAAGCTGGACGAAACTTTAAAATCGGTCGAGTTTAAAACCAAACTTTCCCGCCCGGAAGACAAACTTAACGCCATAGTGAGCATACACGCCGGCGCGGGCGGCACGGAATCGTGCGATTGGGCGGATATGCTTTTAAGAATGTATACCCGCTGGGCCGAGCAGCATAACTTTAAAGTACACATTACCGATATTTTGCCAGGCGAAGAAGCGGGCGTAAAGAATGTTACTTTGTTTATAGAAGGCCCTTACGCCTACGGTTTTTTAAAGAGCGAAAACGGCGTACACAGGCTTGTGAGAATATCGCCCTTTGACGCAAACAGCCGCAGGCATACCTCTTTCGCTTCCTTGGATATTCTGCCCGATATTGA
The DNA here is from genome assembly GCA_944324675.1 of uncultured Elusimicrobiales bacterium. GTDB lineage: Bacteria > Elusimicrobiota > Elusimicrobia > Elusimicrobiales > Elusimicrobiaceae > Proelusimicrobium. Next base: position 129,975 of record CALUXE010000003.1, read on the forward strand.
AGACGAAATCAACATAGAAATATCCGATAAAGATATAGAAGTTACCACCTGCCGAAGCGGCGGCGCTGGCGGGCAAAACGTAAACAAAGTGGAAACGGCGGTGCGCATTTTGCATAAGCCGACGGGGATAGTGGTGGCGTGCCAGGTGGAGCGCTCCCAGTTGCAGAACAAGACCCGCGCGATGAAGATGTTAAAGGCCAAACTCTACGAAATGGAACTGGACAAAAAACGCTCCGAGATGGAACGCCATTACAGCGAAAAGGGCGATATAGCCTGGGGCCATCAAATCCGATCCTATGTCTTTATGCCTTACCAAATGGTAAAAGATTTGCGGACGGGCTATGAAACTTCCAACATACAAGGCGTGATGGACGGCGATTTGGACCCGTTTATGCAGGCCTATCTTGATTATAAAGCCGGTGCTTAATGTCTGGTCTTTACATACACATTCCCTTTTGCGTCAGCAAATGTTTTTACTGCGATTTCGTATCGTACGGCGGCAAGCTGGCGCTTGCAAAAGAATATCTTAAAGCGGTAAAAAAAGAGTCTTCTTTTTACGATACTCTCCGCCCGCGGACGGTGTATATCGGCGGCGGAACGCCGAGCTTCTTGCCCGCTGGAGAGCTGGATTTTCTTCTTAAATTCATTAACGAAAAATACGGAGCAGGCTTTAAGGAATTTACCTTTGAATGCAATCCCGAAAGCGTAAACGAGGAAAAACTTGCCCTGCTTAAAAATTACGGGGTGAACAGAATTAGCTTGGGCCTTCAGAGTTTTAACGACGAGGAACTAAAACTTATAGGGCGAGCTCACCGCGCGGCGGATTTTTTAAAATCGTATGAGGCGGCGTCAAAATATTTCGATAATATAAACGTGGATCTTATAGCAGCGCTGCCTTCTCAAACAGAGGATAGCTTCCTTACAAGCCTTAAAAAACTTATAACTTTAAAACCCAAACATATCTCTATTTATGGCCTTCAGATTGAGGAAGGGACAGCCCTTTATGAACAGGGATATTCCTATGACGAAGATTTTTATGTCCGTCTTTTGGAGCTCGGTTACAAAGAACTTGCGGCCAACGGATTTAAGCAGTATGAAATTTCCAATTACGCGCGCGAAGGCTTTGAAAGTATCCACAATACCAACTATTGGTTTAACAAGGAATATCTGGGGCTTGGCGCGGCGGCAAGTGGATATTTAAATAGAGTGCGTTATCAAAATATTTGCGGGATAGAGGAATATATCAAAAGCGTAAACGAAGGCCGCCGCCCCATTTTGTCGGAGGAGAAACTTAAAGGCAAGGCGAAAATCGGGGAAGAAATTTTATTGCGCTTTAGGTATCTTAAAGGTTTTAAACCCTGCTCCCAAATGTTAAAATATTTTGGCGGCGAATTTGAAATTCTAAAAGAAGAAGGGCTGATAGAAGCCGACGGCGAATTGCTTAAACTGTCGCAGCGCGGCAAATATCTGGCCAATGAAGTATTCCGCCGCTTCGTGGAGCCTTTTTAAATGCAAATAAAAGCCTATAAAACGCGTTTGTTTAAGGAGGGAGAGGATCTCCCCTTGTTTATAAAGGAACATCTGCCCGCCTTAAAAGAGGGCGTTGTAATAGCGGTATCTTCCAAGGTTGCTGGCCTTTGGGAAGGGCGTACGGCGCCTTTGTCACACAAAGAAGAAATAATAAAAAAAGAAAGCGACTTTTGTTTAAAGACAGCCCTTTGCCATTTTACAGTAAAGGACGGAATGGTAATGACGAACGCCGGCGTGGACGAGAGCAATATAAAAGGGAAACTTTCTCTGCTCCCTAAGCGCCCTTACAAGACGGCGGAAGTTTTAAGGAAAGAACTAAAAAAGATTTACGGCGTAAAGAAGCTGGGCGTTATTTTGACCGACAGTATGATACTGCCTTTGAGGGCCGGGGTAATATCTGCGGCGGTCGGCTATGCTGGTTTTAGGGGCGTAAAGGATTACCGCGGCAAGGGCGACATATTCGGGCGGCAACTTAAGATGACGATGGTAAATATCGCCGATACTTTGGCGGCGGGCGCGGGGCTGCTGATGGGAGAGGGCCGGGAGAAGAAACCTTTTGCCGTAATAGAAGACGCGCCCGTAGTTTTTTGCGCCAAACAAAAAGAGGGTGAAATAAAATACCCTCTTAAAGACGATTTATACTATCCGTTTTTTAAGCCTTATCTAAAAAAGAAGGGAGCTTATTTTTTGTAGATTTTGAGCAGTTCCTTTTCAACGTAAGGCGGCACGCTGTTTTTAAGGCGTCCGCCGAAGGCGTAGGCCTCGCGCACCATTGAGGAAGTAAGATAAGTATACTTCGCGCTGGGCATAAGGAAAACGGTTTCCATATCGGGGTTGAGTTCGCTGTTGGTGTTGGCGAGGATAAATTCGTATTCCAAATCGGTCAAAGCGCGCAGGCCGCGTATGGCCACTTTGGCTTTTTTCAGCCGCATATAGTCGGCAAGAAGGCCGTCGAAGCTGTCCACCGTAACGTTTTTAAATTGTTTTGTGCAGTGTTTAAGATGGTCAAGGCGCTGCTTTGCGGTAAAAATCGGCTTCTTGTTTTTGTTTATCAAAACGGCGACGATGACTTTGTCGAATATCTCGGCCGCGCGGCGGATAATATCAAGATGTCCGTTGGTTACGGGGTCAAAAGTTCCGGGGTATACGGCAATATTTTTCATAAAACACCTCTCTAACTTTATTATAATAATTCTATGAACAAAAATCCCTTTTCAGATGAGATATACTTAAAAAGAACTTATAAGGCCGAGCCGGATTTCCGCGGGGAATATTTTAGGGACCAAACAAAAATAATCCATTCCCAGCCGTTTAGGAGATTGAAAAGCAAGACGCAAGTCTTCGCCGCGCCCGATAATGACCATATCTGCACCCGCATAGAGCACGTTTTGCACGTAGCGACCATAGCCGCATCCATCTGCAAGGGCTTGAACAGGACAGGCAACTGGCAGCTTAACGAGGAGCTTGCCTATGCCATCGGCCTCGCGCACGATTTGGGCCATGCGCCGTTCGGGCATGAAGGCGAAAGAGCGATAGCCAAGAAAATAGCGCCCGCCAATTTTATGCATGAAGTAAACGGATACCGCGTGGTGGAACATCTTACCTGCTACGGTAAAGGGTTAAATCTCACCTATGCGGTAAAGGACGGGATTTTGTGCCACTGCGGGGAGGATTTTAACAATAATGCTCTAAAACCCGGCCTTAAGCCGAATGATTTGGAAGCGATAAAAGACAGAAAACACCTGCCTTCCACCTATGAAGGCTGCGTAGTGCGCCTTTCAGATAAAATAGCCTATCTCGGCAGGGATATAGAAGACGCGGTGCGCGCGGGCATAATAACTTATAACGACGTGCCTTCCATAATCAAGAAAGAACTCGGCGGAAACAACGGCGAAATAATCAATACCCTGGTGCTGGACCTTACGAACAATTCCGCAGACAAAGATTGTTTGGGGTTTTCGGACGAGAAATTCGCGATAATGGGCGAACTTAAAACTTTCAATTATAAGCATATTTACAATCATTCCTCGATAGCCAAACAAAAAGACGTTTTAACTTACGCCGTAGGCGAACTGTTCGACTATTATATGGAGCTGTTCGGGAGATATTCTTTGGGGCCTGGTTACGAAAAAGAACAGAAAAAGGCCGCCAGAAGTTTTGGGCATTATATAGATTCCATGAGGGAAATATACAAAGGTGTCGACCCGAAAGTTATAGTAACCGATTATATAGCGGGTATGACGGATTCCTACGCGCAGGAGTGCATAAAGCAAGCGCTGGGCATAAATCTTAACTTCAACTTTTAGTTTTTCAAGCCGGATTTTGCAGATTAAAAAGCCGCGCGAAAGCGCGGCTTGATTTTTTGCCTAAAGCGCTTGACGGGGAAAAACGTAAAGAGAACCTAATCGAAACAGAAAACGAAGTTTTGATTTTAACTCTTTAACTTCCAAGCGCGCGGCGAAGCTTTTTTGTAAACTTTTCTTTTAAGAGCGTCCGAATTTGCGCGTAATTTCCTTCATTTCCAGGGTAATCAAAGTCGGGCGGCCGTGCGGACAGTGCAGAGCGTCTTTACATTTTTTCATATTTTCCAGAAGGGCAAGAGCTTGCGTTTTTTCCAATTTCTCGCCCGCCTTTATGGCCTTTTTGCAGGCCATGGTGGAAATTAGGCGATACTTTAGGCTGTCGTCGGATTTGACGGGATCGCCGATAACGTCGGAAAGCGAAAGAATAAAATCCTTTATGTTTTCTTCTTTAAATTTGAGCAAATGGGGGACGGAATTTATCGTCAAAGTGCCGCTTGAAAAGCGCGAAATTTCAAAACCGGCTTTATGCAAGGTTTTGCTCCAAGATAGTACGGTTTCCAGTTTGCTCGCCGGCAGATGAAGGCTTACCGGGAACATTAAAGGCTGGATTTGTACGGAAGAATTTTCTATTTGCTCCATATACTTTTCGAAGTAAATTCTTTCCTGCGCGGCGTGTTGGTCTATCATTACCAAACCTTGCGGGTTTTCAAACAAGAGATAACTTTGCTGAAGCTGCCCGATATAAGTATAAGGCCCTTTAAACCATAGCGGCAGGTCTTGTTGGGGCTCATCTATGAGGGAGGGGGTTGCCCGCGGCGTTTGATTTGTTTGTTCGGGCAAATCTCCTTTTGGTTCGGCGGCATTGTTAAAAGAATAGGAGGGCGGGGCTTCAAAGTCTCGAGCCTGCACCGTGTGAAAAGTTTTTTGAGCCGTATCGTTCAGCAGCTGCACTAAACACTGTGCCTGTTCTTTAAAGTCGGGCTTTTTCTCAAAAGCGGGGACAGGCGGACAAATAAAAGGGGTTTTCTTTTCGGCTTCATGCTGTTTGGCGGCATCAAGTTTAAAGCTTTGGCTTTGCGCCGTTTGTAAAAGGGCGTTTGCTATTTTCGAATATGCGAAATTAAAAATTTCGTTTTCCTTTACGAATTTGATGTCCTTCTTTTGAGGGTGGATATTTACGTCGAACTCGTTTGGCGGCAGCGTCATAAAAATGACGGCCGAGGGGTGTTTGTCCTTTTCTCTGTAGGGCTGGTAGGCTTTATATAAAGCCTGCTGTATCAGCTTGCAGGAAACGGGGCGTTTATTAATAAAGAAGAACTGGCGGTCTCTTGCGGGATAAAGTTTGTCCGCGGGCGAAACGAAAGCCTTAAAGCCGTGGTTTTCGTCCTGTATATAGAGCATTGTTTTTGCTATATCCTCGCCCAATATTTTGCCTAGGCGGTTTCTTAAACCTTGTTCGTCGTCTTTTTGCGCTGTGAGAGAATATATCTTTGAGCCGTCCGTCCGAATATTGAATACCACTTGCGGATTGGCCATGGCGGCTTCTTCCGCGCAGGAAAGAAGGTGGCTTCTTTCCACATTGTCCGATTTTAAAAATTTAAGTCTGGCCGGAGTATTAAAGAATAAATCCCGCACTTCCACGGTAGTGCCTTTTATGGCGGGCGCCTGCGCTTGATTTGTTATTTTGCCGCCTTCGGCCTGTATCATCGCGCCTTTTTGGCCCTGTACGCAGGAGGAAATGGTCAAACGGCTAATGGCCGCTATGGAGTAAAGCGCCTCGCCCCTAAAACCGAAAGTGTTTAGATTGTCCAAATCTTCAAAGTTTTCTATCTTGCTTGTAGAATGGCGCAGCAGCGCAAGCGGCAGTTCTTCCTGCTCTATTCCCTGCCCGTTGTCGTTTACGCGGATTAGCTTTTTGCCCGCTTTTTCTATATCTATATTGATAAGCGTCGCGCCCGAATCCAAGCTGTTTTCCAACAGTTCTTTTAATACGCCGCTGGGGCGTTCTATAACTTCGCCCGCGGCTATTTTGCCGGCTGTTTTGGAATCTAAAATTTTAATGTTTTTCACTCTAACCTCTTTTTCCATTCGGCGATAATCTGCAGAGCCTGCAGAGGGGTTATTTTATTTAAGTCTACCATTTTTATTTCCTCCACTATAGGGCTGGAGAACAAATCCGGGGCCTTGTCTTCCTGCAGGGTATTGCTCATAGTTTGTTTTTCGCCCAAGTCGGCCAGGATTTTCTTGGCTCTTAATATGCAGCTGTGAGGCAGACCGGCGATTTCGGCGACGTGTACGCCGTAGGATTTGTCGGCGCCGCCGGGTTGTATCTCAAAGAGGAAGTTTAATTTTATTTCGCCGCTCGGCGTTTTGTATTCGCTTGCCGTCACGTGGAAGTTCTTTATACGGGCGTATTTTTCTTCCAGCTCCGTCAGCTCAAAGTAATGAGTCGCAAAAAGCACTTTTGGCCCGTTGCCGTGCGGCTTATACAAAAATTCCGTTATGGCCCAGGCGATGGAAATGCCGTCGTAGGTGGAAGTGCCTCTGCCCACTTCGTCAAGCAGTATCAAAGTGGCGGGCGTGGCGCAGGCCAGGATATTGGCCGTTTCGCGCATTTCCACCATAAAGGTTGATTCCCCGCGGCTTAAAGCGTCTTGCGCGCCGATGCGGGTAAGTATTTTGTCGGTTAAAGGTATTTCGGCATTATCGGCCGGAACGAAGCTTCCCATCTGCGCCATAATGGTGATTAAAGCCGTCTGCTTTAAAAATACGCTTTTGCCGCCCATATTCGGGCCAGTCAGCAGTATGATTTGCGGCCCTTGCCCTCCCAAGAACAAATCATTTGGCACAAAGCTGCCGCTTGGAATATTCTGTTCCACTATCGGGTGGCGCCCCTTTTCTATAACCAAGGCCGAATTTGAAGGAGCGATTTGCGGCTTCTTATAATTGCCGTTAAGCGCGGCGCAGGCCAAAGAAAACAGGCAGTCGCTTTTGGCGATAATTTTGGCAGTCTTTTTCAATACCGCCAAGTTTTGATAAAGATAAGCCCGTATCTCTTCGAAAAGGGCAAGCTCTACGCGAAGGCTCTTTTCTTCCGCGGAGAGGATTTTCTTTTCCAGTTCCTTAAGCTCTTCCGTTACAAATCTTTCCGCCCCTGTAAGAGTTTGCTTGCGGATATAATCGTAAGGCACTTTGGATATGTGCGTTTTAGTTACTTCTATATAATAACCGAATACGGAATTAAACCCTACTTTCAAAGAGGGTATACCGGTGCGCTGCTTTTCCCTTTGGCAGATGTCCATAAGGGCTTGGTCGGCGTGTTGTTTAAGATTTACGATTTCGTCGAGTTCGGCATTATATCCGGGCTTTATTATGCCGCCGTCGGAAAGTTTGACGGGCGGATTTTCGTTTAAAGCGCGGGAAAGTAAATCCGAAATTTCTTTTATTTTGTTAAAGTGATTGGCGAAGATGTCCCTTAGTTCCGGCAATAAGGAACCGTAATTTAGCAGCCAATCCTTAAATTTATCGCAGAGGTTTAAAGACTGTCTTAACCCCGCCAGGTCCCGCGGCGTGGCCGAAGAGGTGGCGACGCGGCTCATTATCCTTTCAATGTCGCAGACGTCTTTTAAGATTAAGGCGAGCTGGTCGCGCGCGGCTTCGTTTTCAAGAAGGGCCTGCACCGAGTTTTGTCTGGCCGATATTTCTTCTTTATCAAGCAGAGGCCTAAGTATCCACTCTTTTAAAGTCCTAGATCCCATAGGCGTTTTTGTATAATCCAATATCCCCCAAAGGGTATTCTTGCGCCCACCCAACGGGCTGGAGACAAGCTCCAAGGTGGCGACGGCGGCGCTGTCAAGTTGGAGATATTGCGATATTTCCTTGTAGAACGGAGCGAAATATTCCTTAAAATTATCATTTGTCCCGGCCATATATTTAAGGCAATTAAGGCCGGCTTTTAGAGCTAAAGGATAATTCATCAGAGTGCCGGGCCAATTTTCGGGCAGTTTATCGGTTTCGCAAGAAGCCTCGCAGGGCGAAAGGGTAATATCTTGGGGGATAATTATTTTCGTTTTTAGTTTGTTTAGGCTGTCTTTCCCGCCGATAATTTCGGCGGGGTTTATGGTGGCCATCAACGCCGAAAGCCCCGTCATATCCGCGTCTTCGTCTTTTTGGGTTATCCAAAAATCGCCCGTGGAAGCCTCTAGGCACGCCACTCCCCAGCCGTTTTTGCCGGCTTCCACCGCCAAAAGATAGTTGGAATTGCCGGCCTCGAGCATAGAGTCCTCCAGCACCGTTCCCGGCGTTATTATCTTTACTATTTTCCTTTCGAACAGCTTGGTTTTGGGATTGGCGATATTGGAAGTCTGCTCGCAGATGGCTATTTTTTTGCCCGCTTTAAGCAGTTTCGCGATATAGGAATTGGCCGAATGGTACGGCACTCCGCACATCGGCTGATCGCCGCGTGCGGTTAAGGCGAGGCCGAGCAATCGGGAGCCTTCTTTGGCGTCCTCGTCGAACATCTCATAGAAATCGCCCAGCCTAAAGAATAGCAAAGCGTCGGGATTTTTTCTCTTTATTTCGTAATATTGACGCATGAGGGGGGTTGTTGTCATAGCGATTTATTGTTTCTCCTTTATAACGAGAGAAAGTATTTCCTTGGCGTCCGCGAGATTTTCGCAGCGGACGAATTTTTCCCTGACCGCGGCGGCATTGTTAAATCCGCTCAGCCAATAACCAACCGTTTTTTTGCTGCGGCTTATTCCTACTTTCTCTCCGTAAAATTTTACGTTTTCTTCAACAAGCGCAAGGAATATTTCTGCCCTGCGGGTATTGTCCATCGGCGGGCATTGCGTCCCGTTTAGGGTTTGCGCTATCTCTTTGAATATAAAAGGGTTGCCTATCGCGCCGCGCCCTATCATTACCGCTTTCGCGCCGGCTTCGAACATCGCTTTGGCGTCTTGCGCGTTTAATACTCCGCCGTTGGCTATGACGGGTATTTTGGCGACGCAGCAGGCGCTTTCCAAGAATTTTATGTTTGGCGCGCCGCTGTGGAAGTCTGCGGCCGCGCGAGCGTGTAAAGTTATGGCCGCGGCGCCGTTGTCCTGCGCTATTTTGGTAAGGAGCGGGGCTAAATTCTCTTGCCTATTAAGAGAAACTCTGGTCTTTAAAGTTACGGGGATTTTAACGCTTTTTGCGGCGGCTTGCAAAATCTCGGCTATTTTTTCGGGCGTTTTCATAAGTACGCAGCCCGCGCCCGCCTTGTTGACTTTCTTTACCGGGCAGCCCGCATTGATATCTATTATGTCGGCGCCTTGCTCTTGAGCTTGTTTGCAGGCCAAAGCTATGCTTTGCGCGTCGCCCCCGAAAACTTGCATAGATATCGGATGTTCCTCTTTTGCCACTTTCAGCATTCTTACGCTTTTTTCGTCATTGTATTTTAAAGCCGAAGCCGATACCATCTCCGCGCAGACAAGCCCCGCTCCGCCTTTAAGACATAAAATTCTAAAGGGCGTATCCGTTATACCCGCCATGGGCGCCAATACTAAATTTGAAGGACAGAGAAAATCCCCTATCTTTAATTCTTGCACGAAATTCATTTATTCTTCCTTCCAAAAATCTTGCGTGACGGATAACACTTCCTTGTCCCTATTTAGGCACCAACGCAGTATGTCGCGTATCGTTCTGTCGGTGTTTTTAAATTCAAACACGTTTAAAAATTCGTTATGGCCCATTCCGCCAGCGACTATATGGTCCGATACGGATATGGAATAAAGCCGAGCCGCCTGCATGGGCGCGCCGTTTATGTATAGCTTCTTTATTTTCTTGCCCAGTGGGGCGTGCGCGTCGTAAATAACTCTTAAACCTGCGGTTTGCGGCCAGTTGTTTTTTGTTGCGATACTGTATTCCAAAGCGTTTTTAAGTTCGTCGCCGCGCATTTTGATGAACATTACTCTGTCATTAAAGGGTATGGCGTTGCCAAGCTGTACTTCGCTTAAGGGGCCTTGTTCAAATCCATTTAAAAAAGCGTCGGAGTTTATTATGCCCAGCTCATTCTTGCCCCAGCGTTTTATACATTGGGCGGTATAGGCGCCAAGCGGGGAGGGGCGGTCGCTGTAAGTCGGCAAATCTATGCCTAGAGAGGCGATTTTTCGGCTTGTCGTTTTAAGCGCCACCTTGCGCATATTTTCTATTTCCGAAGCTAATTCCTCGTCTTGCCCCAAGGTGTCTTTATCCAAGATTACGGGCTCAAACTGGTGGGAAGATAATTGTTTGTTCTTGTTGAATTTAAGTTTTATCAGGGCAGTTTCAAAAAGCATAGGCGGGCAGCGCGTCACCAAAGTTTTGGATATTTCTTCCGTTTCCGCGCCGGAAACGTCGCTGTTGCCGCCCAATATTACGGTAAGTTCGGGCAATTCTTCGGCAAGGGTTTTCTCATCTGTTTTTTTGCTGCTTAAATCCAAGTCGAACCCGATGCTGCTTAGAAGTATAATTATGTCGGGATTATGTTTTTCTATTTGCGGAAGGAGCTCTCGTATTGCCGATATTTCGTCTTTTACCGAAAGAGAGGAATTCCTTAAAGTATCGGGGAAATCCTGTTTAGAGATCACACCCAAAACAGCAGCTTTTATTCCGTTTCCTTCCGTGATTATGTATTTCTTTATATATTTGGGCTGAGTGCCGTCCTTGTTTTCCAAATTGGATACCACTATCGGGAAATTAGCCTTTTTTAGGCCTGATTCCACCACGTCCCAACCCAAGGCCAAATCTGCCGAGCTTAAAGTCGCCGCGGTATAGCCCAGTTTGTTCATCAGTTTGACCGCGCCGTCAAGTTTAAATTGTTTGCCCACTTGCGTTTTGGAAAAGGTATTGCCGCTGTCAAAGAGCATATAATCCCCTTCCCTGCCGGACAGTAAATTCTTCAGCACCGCTATGCCTCCGGTGGGGCGATTGTCGTTTTCTGCGGAATTGCGGGCCCAATAAAAACCTTGTATGTCGTTGGTGTGGAAAATATCAAGTTCTATTTCCGGGTCGCGGCTGCAGGCGCATAACAATATTAAGCACGCCGATACTAAAGGCAAAAAATATCTCATTTTAAATCAACTTTCTTTATCCTTCCGTTCTTCACGCCTTTTATGCCCTTGGGATTGGCTTTGACATAATCGATAAAAAGTTCCGTGATGCCTTTTTGGGAATAAGGTTTTTTATCTTCTATTTTCTTGAACATATATCCCTCGGATCCGCCTTTGGCGATATAATCGTTGGTTCCTATGGAATAAGTCCTTTCAAGGTCCAAAGGTTCGCCGTTGACTTTTATTGAAACTATCTGCGGCCTTTTATGTTTGTAGGCGTATTCCACTTCCACTCCGGAATATTGGAACAGGCTTCTATTCTCTTTTAAGCTTTTAAGTATCAGTTTCTTTAAGAAGTCGCCCTTTACCCTTACGACATAAGGTTTATTGGGGAAGGGGAAAATCTGATAGGCTATTCTGGTGGTTATTTCTCCTTTTGGCAAGTCCTCGCGCACGCCGCCCGTGTTTTGCAGGCCTATTTCCGCGCCCGTATGCTTCTTGACTAAATCGGCAAACAGATTGCCAAGCGGAGAATCGATATAATAGGCGTTTTTAGGCGCGGCGTTGGGGATAGGTTCCAAAGCTTTGCCTATGGGTTTATCCATATATTTGGCGCGGTTGGCTTCCGCAAATTCCTGCATATAAGGATCGGGGGTATATTTGTCGGCGTCTAGTTCTACAAACTCTGAGTAGGCTTTTACGAAATTTCCTGTTTCGTCGTCAAATTCCAGCGTGATGTGGCTGACATGCGTCAAAGCCGTTCCGCTTTCCACAAACAAGGTTTCGTTTTTGTACACGTTTTGGAACACTTTGTGGGCATGGCCGCCTAAAACAACATTAATTCCGTCAAGCCCTTTGATTAAGGATATATTGTTTTTCTCGTCGGTGTGTTTATCGTCTTTGATTGAGGCGTGCACAAGCAGGATAATGGCGTCGGGCTCCTGCTGTTTTAATTGGTGCAAGGCTTTTTTGAGGGCTTTCCTGTCGCCGGATATTTTTATGTTGTCGGCTTTGGTGGAAAACTCCTTTCCTATGCCTATTACGCCTATTTTCTTTCCGTTTATAATGTAAGTTTTAAAGGGTATTACTTTGGATAGAGCGGCATTATCGGAGGAATCTTTCAAGTTTGCCGCCAGGACGTCAAAATCTGCGGATTCTATGTTCTTTATCAAATTGGCTTTGCCGAAATCGTTTTCGTGGTTGCCGATAGTCGCGGCATTATATCCGAGTCTGTTCATAAACTGGACGGAAAGATTTCCGCCGGATTGTTTCGCCTCATAGGTGCCGGACGAAAAATCGCCGCTGTCAAGCAGCAAATATGGATACGACTGTTGTTTTAAGTAAGCGTCCAAAACGGCAAATCCGCCGATATTTTTGCCGTTTATTTTCCTGGGGAAGTAGAAACCGTGGGTGTCTGACGTATGGAAAATATTTACAGTCGCGGCGAAAGAGATAGAAGCGAAAATTAAAAGAAAGGCCAGGCAAAGGAATTTTTTAAGCATGAAACCTCCGTTTTTTAGAAGCGGCGTCGGTAACGCCGTCGAATAATTATATATAAAAAGGATAACAAAATTAGATATAATATGCAAAAGGGCCGGCGCGCCTAATTGACAGCTCGGCACGCGGTTTAATATAATATATAAGTCCCTTAAAAAGGGCGGATTTATTTCAGTTAGGAAATAGATGAAAACAAACAATAACAGAAGCAGTAAGGATCTTTTAAGAAAGAACGAACAAATCCGCGCCGCCGAAGTCAGATTAATAGACGAAGACGGAACAATGCTGGGCGTAGTGAACATCCGCGAAGCCCTGGCGAAAGCGAGAGAAAAAGAGCTTGACTTGGTGGAAATATCACCGACAGCGCAGCCTCCTGTTTGTAAGATATTGGAATACTCCAAATATATCTATGAGCAGGGAAAGAAGAATAAAGACGCTAAGAAGAAACAGAAGGCGGTCTCTTTAAAGGAGATACGTTTGAAGTCGAGAATAGCGTCCCACGACTTGGAAGTTAAAGTTAGGCAAATAGAAGGATTTCTTAAAAAGAAAGACATGGTCCGCGTGTCCGTCGTGTTCTACGGGCGCGAGAATCAGCATAAAGATATCGGCTTTGCCATGCTTAACGATATGAAAGCTAAGCTGGAGCAGATAGGCGATATTGATGGCAATATACAGACGCAAGGCAACAGGGTGACCGTTACCTTCGTCCCCAAAGCATAAGAAAAGAGGTAAGGAAAGTTAATATGCCAAAACTAAAGAATCATACCGGAGCGAAGAAGAGATTTAGAGTTACGGCTTCCGGTAAATATAAAAACAGAAAAGCCGGCAGGCGGCACTTACTCGCCCCTGAAAAGGCAAGCATTAAGAGAGAAAGAAGAGAAGCCTCTATAATAGCGGCGAACTCGGCTGAAGGTAAATTCCTTAAGAAATACCTTCCCATGAAATAAGGTTGGAGTGGCAAAATGAGAATAAAATTTAGCGTCGCGAGACACGCGAGAAAGAAAAAAGTTCTTAACAGAGCAAGCGGATACTACGGTGACAAATCCCGCCGCTTGAGAATGGCCACCCAGCAGGTGGACAAGTCCCTAGTACACGCGTATAGGGACAGGAAAGACAAAAAAGGCAATTACCGCTCGCTCTGGATTACCAGAATCAACGCGGCGGTGCGCGAAGAAGGCATGAATTATTCAACCTTCATCAGCGGCCTTAGCAAAGCCAATATTACGCTTAACAGGAAGATGTTGTCTGAAATGGCTATTAAAGACCCTGCCTCATTTAAGCAGCTGGTTGATATAGCCAAAACCGCCGCGGCGAAATAATCGGCTTGATACAATCTAAGCGCCCCCGCCTTTAAAAGCGGGGGCGCTTTTTATGGGGAAAAGAGGGTTTTTCTCGGTATGGTTTTATATTGATATTTGTGCGAAAGCCTTAAAAACGGCAAAGTAACAAGCCGATATTTGTTTATTGTAATATGTGGTTGAAATTATATGGGGCAATGGAATGGCTTTTATTTAAGCCTGTACAGCTCTATAGTGTTTTGGGTGGTAATATCGGCTGTTTTGTTTAGCGTTTCGCCTGTAATTTCCGCGATGGTTTGGGCTATTTCCGGGATATAGGCGGGGGAATTTCTCCGTCCGCGTTTACTTTGCGGAGGCAGGTAGGGGCAGTCGGTTTCGAGGTGGATATACTTTAGGCCGACTTTTTTTACTATTTGGCGCAAGTCGTCATTTCTTTTATATCCTATAATGCCGTTGATGCCAAGCTTAAAGCCCATATCAAGCGCTTTAAAAGCGTCCTGCTCCCTCCCGCTGAAGCAGTGCATAATACCGCCGGTAAATACGGCTTTTTTGAGTATGGAGAACATATCTTCATAAGCGGAGAAATCTTGGGGGTCTCTGCTCTTTCTGCAATGCAGTATAACGGGCAGGTTTACTTTTGCCGCCAATTTTAACAAAGTTTCAAAGGCTTGTTTTTGTATTTCTCTGTCTTTTGGGGGTTCGTCGTATTCATTATAATCCAAGCCGATTTCGCCCAGCGCTTTGACTTCCGGCTTAAGAAGATATTGCTCCAAATCGTTTAAGGAGTTATCGTTAAGAGTCGGGGCGTAATCGGGGTGTATCCCGCAGACGGGAAAGATTATGCCTTTGTACTGGCGGCTTAACTCAAGGGCGGGCTGCCATTCTTCAATTTCGCAGGCGATTTCGGCTATGCGCTTGACGTCGGCTTTGAGGCATTGTTCAATAACCTCTTTGCGGTCGGCGTCAAAGGCCGGGTCGTTAATATGCGCGTGCGAATCTATAAATTCCATATTCATATTATACCAATTTATAACCGCCGTTTTCTGTTTGGGGCGGTATTTCCTCCGACGTACTCAGGCTTTTATCAACCTTTGGCTCAGAGAGGGCGGGCAAGGATTTCGGCGGATTATTTTTAGCAGACTAAAAAGGGGATTGACAATTTTGATTTTATTAGCTAGAATATTAGCAGTCGTGATAAAGGTTTGCTAATAAATAAGCAAGAAGGTCGCCGAGAAATGAGGATACTTAAACCTGAGATAGCCAAAGAACGGGAAGAGAAAATATTAAGAATGGTAATCCAAGAATATGTGGAAACCAGGAAACCCGTAGGCTCGGAACTGGTGGCGCAGAAAGGACTGCCCGGGGTATCCAGCGCGACGATAAGAAACACGATGAAGAAGCTGGAAGAGGAAGGCTATTTATATCAGCCGCACGCTTCCGGCGGGCGAATCCCCACCGACAAAGCATACCGCTTTTATGTGGACTATCTGTCCAAGATCCAAAAGATAGCCGTCAAGGAACGGGAAAGGATAGAAAGCGAATATAAACAGAGCCACGCGGAAATCAACCGCGTAATGGCGCAGACATGCAAAATGCTGTCGATGTTATCGCATTCGGCGGGCTTTGTGTTCAGGAGCAGCGTAGAGGATTTAAGCGTACAAAGGCTTGATTTTATACCGCTTGGGCCATATAATATTTTGGTCATATTGGTAACGGAAGAAGGGGTAATAAAACATTGGCCTCTTAGAGTCAACCGCGCGGTATCGCCCGCTTGGCTTATGATGTTCAACCATTTCATCAACGAGCAAATATCGGGGCTGACGCTTAAAGACGCGCACAGGGTTCTTACGGATAATATGAGAAGGGGCCGCTCCGACAGGGAGGGCTTTACAGAGCTTGCCTGCGAGATATTAAACGAAATGTCGGCCAACCAGCATAGGGAGGAGCGTCTTTATATAGACGGGATAAGCCAGCTGGTGGATACGATGACGCAGGAAGAATACAGCCAGCTGGGGCAAATGATGCGCGTAATGGAAGAGCGGGAAAAATTTGCGGGGCTGCTTAACGAAAAGATGCAGCAGCTCGAAAATGAAGAAAGCAAGAAAGTAGACGTCAGTATCGGTTCGGAAAACGAACTGAGCGAAATGAGGAACCTGAGCATAATATCTTCGGCGTGCAAGGTTGGGGGAAAGACTATAGGGCTTATAGGAATAGTAGGGCCCAAACATATGGAATACAACAGAATGATGTCGCTGGTAAATTTTATTGGTGATATGCTTGGCGCGACGATAAGGAACTGGCAGGCCTCTTTGGAGTTAAAAGAAAGGAGCGACAATGAATAAGAAGAAACATTCCAAAGCGCAGGGGGGCGAGGAAATTCCGCAAGGGAAACAGCCTTCGGAAGAACCTCGGCAAGAGGCCGCTTTGGAAGATGACGGAAAAGAAAAGCAAGAGGACAAAGCCGGACAATATTTGGAGCAGCTGGTAAGACTGCAGGCCGACTTTGAAAATTACCGCAAAAGGACGGAGAAGGAAAGACCGCAGCTTATAAATTACGGCAAGGTGGAAACTTTAAAGAAACTTTTGCCGTTGTACGACACGCTTTTAAAGGCTGAAGGCGAGAGCGCGAAGCCTGGTGCGAACGTAGAGCATATAAAACAAGGCCTTAAAATGATATTTGACCAGTTTGATAAGCTTTTTAAGGCTGAAGGCGTAAAAATAATAAGCGCCAAGGGCAAAGCGTACGATCCTATGACGCAGGAAGTGGTGACTACTATCGCCTGTCCGCCGGAACAGGACGGCTTGGTTCTGGAAGAACTGGCCGCGGGGGTGGAAATAGACGGAAGAACTGTCCGGCCGGCGCAGGTGATAGTAGGAAAAAGCAGTGAAGACGAGAAAGAAGAAGCAGAAAAACAAGAGATTTTATAAGGAGAAATAATATGTCTAAAATAATAGGTATTGATTTAGGAACATCAAATACCGCCGCGGCGGTAATGGAGGGCGGACGCCCTACGATAATCCCTTCGGCGGAAGGCAGCTCTATAGGCGGTAAAGCGTTCCCTTCTTATGTGGCTTTTACCAAAGACGGGCAGCGTTTGGTTGGCGAGCCCGCCAGAAGACAGGCGGTATCTAACCCGGAAGGCACTGCTACGGCTTTTAAGAGGAAGATGGGCGAGAATTTTAAATACAATTTAAGAGGCAATGAATTTACGCCTCAGCAGCTTTCGGCTTTCGTTTTGCAGAAAGTTAAGAAAGACGCCGAAGCCTTTTTGGGCCAGCCTGTAGAAAAAGCTGTAATTACTGTACCGGCCTACTTTAACGACAACCAGCGCCAAGCTACAAAAGACGCGGGCAAGATCGCGGGTTTGGAAGTGGTAAGACTTTTGAACGAGCCTACGGCCGCGGCTTTGGCTTACGGTATCGATAAGACCGGCAAGGAACAGAAGATATTGGTCTTTGACTTGGGCGGCGGTACTTTGGATGTCACCATTATGGAAATGGGCAAGGAAGGCACGTTTGACGTATTGGCCACTTCCGGCGACACGAAACTCGGCGGCACCGATATGGATAATGCCATAATCGATTGGATAGTTGACGAATTTAAGAAGACTTCCGGCATCGACCTTAAAAACGACAAGCAGGCGATGATGCGTCTTAAAGACGCGGCGGAAAAAGCGAAGATTGAGCTTTCCACCACTATGGAAACGGATATCAACCTGCCGTTTATCACGTCTGACAGCACGGGCGCGAAACACCTTGAGCTTAAACTTTCCAGAGCGAAACTTGAGAGCTTGGTAAGCCCGATAGTTGAACGCTGCGGCGCTTCTATCGACAGAGCGGTAAGCGATTCGAAACTTTCGATGAGCAATATCGATAAGATTATTATGGTCGGCGGTCCTACCCGCATGCCGATAGTACAGGAGTATGTGGAAAAACATGTCGGCAAGAAAATAGAGCGCGGTATCGATCCTATGGAATGCGTCGCGGACGGCGCGGCGATACAGGCCGGCGTACTCACGGGCGACGTAAAAGACATTCTGTTATTGGACGTAACCCCTCTGTCTTTGGGTCTTGAAACCTTGGGCGGAGTATTTACGAAACTTATCGACAGGAACACGACTATACCGGTACGCAAGACGCAGGTATTTTCGACGGCGGCCGACAATCAGCCTGCCGTAACGGTAAACGTCTTGCAGGGCGAGCGCCCTATGGCAAAGGACAATGTTCCTTTGGGCAAATTCGACCTTGACGGCATACCGCCCGCTCCCAGAGGCGTACCTCAGATAGAGGTAACCTTCGATATAGACGCTAACGGTATATTGAAGGTATCGGCCAAGGACTTGGGCACGAATAAAGAGCAGCATATAACAATTACGGCGCCCAACAAACTCAGCGAGGCCGAGGTTGAAAACTTCGTCAAACAAGCGGAGAAATTCGCCGAGGAAGACAAAAAGACAAAGGAAAGAATAGAGGCCAAGAACGAAGCCGACAGCGTGCTTTACCAGACTGAGAAAGCCTTAAAAGAGCACGGCGACAAAGTGCCGCAGGACGAGCGCCTTAAAATAGACCAGGCTTTAAGCGAGCTTAGGGAGGCCATCAAGTCCGAGGATACCGACAGAATCAAAAAGGCCAAGGACGAAGCTTTGGCGGCCAGCCAAAAACTGGGCGAGATAATCTATAAAGAATCTCAGGCCAAAGCGCAGGCGGCGCAAGGCGCTGCCAACGCAAGCCAGGCGGGCGCGCAGGAAGCTCCGCAAGGCGAAGCCAAGAAAGACGACGTCGTAGAAGCGGAAGTCGTAGACGGTAAATAAGGAGTATTTAACGGACAAGGGCGGGTAACTCCGCCCTTGTTTTTTTGTGGAAACGGTAAAATTAAAAAGCTTGGCGCAAGGGCGGCAAAGCGTCAAGTTTGATAAAATTTATATAGAGCCGCGAAGTTCAAAAAATTATAATGAACGGCAAAATAATGCTCCATAGAGGAGCGCTAATAGCGGAAAACCAAACGGGAATTTTTGGAAATGGCAAAGAAAGAAGACTATTATTCGGTACTTGGCGTAAACAGAAACGCCGACCAAAACGAACTTAAAAGCGCTTACAGGAAAATGGCGATGAAATACCACCCAGACAGGAATCCGGGCAATCCTGAAGCGGAAGAAAAATTTAAAACGATAAATGAAGCCTTTGAGGTTCTTTCCGATCCGCAGAAAAGGCAGATATACGACAATTACGGCGCCGAAGGCTTAAACGGGGCCGGGGCGGGCGGATTTCACGGCGGATTTGGTGGATTTGAAGATATTTTCAGCTCGGTATTCGGGGATATGTTCGGCGGGAGTTTCGGCGGGGCGGCTTCTGGCGGCAGGCGCAGAGCCCAGCGCGGCGGCGATTTGAAAGAAGAAGTTGAAGTTTCCTTGGAAGAGGCTTACGACGGAATAGAAAAGGAAGTTTCTTATAGCCGCGTAGACACCTGCTCTACATGCCACGGTACGGGCGCGCAGGAAGGAAGCGGCCGCAAGACTTGCCCCACTTGCCGCGGCAGCGGGGTGGTGCAGTTCAGCCAAGGATTTTTCTCCATGAGGCAATCCTGCCCCGATTGCGGCGGGCAAGGCACTATCGTTGAGAAACCTTGCCGCGATTGTAAAGGCAGCGGGCGCCAGCGCGGCAAAGCGAAGTTTACCGTCAAGATACCGGCGGGCGTTAAAGAGGGCCTGGTTTTAAGAGTGCCCAACGGCGGCGACATCGGCACCAATGACGGCGGCTATGGTGATTTGTATATACAGACTCACGTAAAGAAACATAAAATCTTTCAGCGCGACGGTGACGATTTAGTGTTGGAAATACCGCTCTCTTATCCGCAGGCGGCTTTAGGCGCGGCGATTAAAATCCAAAATATTAAAAAGGAAGAGATACAGGTCGTTATACCGCAAGGGGCCAAACACGGGCGCGTGGTTACGGTTGACGGGGAAGGTATGCCGCTGCTTGGCAAAGCGGGCAAGAAGGGCAATTTGCGGGTTGTAGTAAATCTTGAAGTGCCCAAGAAGCTGACGCCAAGGCAAAAGAAACTTATAGAGGAACTCGGCCAAGCCTTTGAGGAAGAGGGCCAAAAGAAAACCTTGTTTGAAAAGATTTTCGGCTGACTTGTTTATTTGAAATAAAACCCCCGAGCTTTACCTCGGGGGTCCTTTTTATTAACGGAAAGCCTTCTTATGATGGCAAGCAAAAAGTATTGCGGTTATTCATTTCTTAGTTGGATTCTTCAATGAAATTTATAGGAGCATTATTGGGGTCAAAGGTTATGTCTACGTTTTTTCGTTTTAAATAATCATAAACTTCTTTACTGGACGTGTTCAACGGTATATTTGGTATTCTTGCTCCATTGGCGAGTAAATATCGCATTGCTTCCATATAACCTTCCCTAATACTTAGGATTAAAGCGGGTGTCATATTAAAATCTTTGTATTTTCGTCCTTTGCCAACGATATATTTTATTGTCGGCATATCATTGAAGATGGCGGCGTTTAAAAGAGCGGGTGATAGATTTTTACCGTTTGCTTTATAGCCTTTGTTTATCAGAGCCGCATTTAATAAGATATTTCACTGTTCCGGGGGAGTTTGCGTAAATGGCCATATGTAAAGCCGATACGCCGTTGTAAAGGGCGTTTATATCCGCTCCGGCAATTAGGGCGTTGTAAATGCCGCGCAAGTGCATTTTATCAGCCGCCAAGACAAGCTGTTTGTTTAGATCCTCTTGTCTAACGGGCTTTTTTGCTTGTTTTTTAGGATGCATATCGGGGTTTTCTATGACGGGCCTTTCTATTTTTGGCAGAGTCAGTTCAGCGCGGCACAAATTAAAAGCGGGCACTAACAACAATAGTGCGATAATGTATTTCATAAATATTCCTCTTTTAGGACTCTTGCGCGAAGCAAACTCCGTCCCGCGCTTTTATTATTTTAACTTTGCGCAAGGCAGGTTGTAAAGACGCCCCTTTAATAAACGCTCTTTGAAAATTTGGTAACACCCCGCTTACGGAGTTGTTCGCTTTTATAAAAGTTTCGGCTAAAAATTCCGCCTCTTTGCCTATAAGGCTTTGCGCGGCTTTTTGTCTAAGCTGTTTGTCTTTTTGGTGCAGAATTTCGGAGCGGCGTTTGATTTCTTCGGGCGGGATTTGCTTTAGCGCCGCCGCCTTTGTTCCTGTGCGCGGCGAATAGCTGAAGACGTGTAACCCCGCAAAACCTACTTCGTCCAGGAAAGACAAGGAGTTATTGAAGTCCGCCTCCGTTTCGGTGGGGTATCCGGCTATAATATCGCAATACAAAAAGATATTTTTAAAGCAGCTTCTGATATATTTTACGCGCTCAAGATATTCTTTTGTATCGTAATGGCGTCCCATATGTTTTAGGACGGCGTCGCTTCCGCTTTGAAGCGGCAAATGCAGATAATCGCAGAATTTTTCCCCGCCGGAGGCCGCCGTTTTGATAAGTTTATCGGTTACGGTGTTTATCTCTATGGAGGAAAATCTTATTCTAAAATCGCCTTCTATTTTAAAAACCTCGCCCAGTAAATCGGCCAAGTCCGCCCCGCTTTGCGGGCAGAGGTAATTGCCGATATTTATGCCTGTTAGCACTATCTCTTTATACCCGTTTTTTATCAGATTTTTTATTTCGGCCAAGGCGGTTTGCTTGGGTTTGGAAGTCTTTAAAGGGCGGGTGTAAGGCACTATACAGTAGGAGCAGAAATTATCGCAGCCGTCTTGTATTTTGACGAAGGCTCTTGTTTTGCCTTCGTGGTGTTTTACCGTCCAGTCCAAATCTTCTCCGAAAAGCGTTTTGCCCAAATCGGGCTTTAAAATTATTTGGGCTTGCGGGAAAAGGGCTTTAATTTTATCGGCGGAAGCCATGGCGTAACAGCCGGTAACAATAATCCTGCAATAGGGATTATCGCGCAGGATTTGGCGTATAAGTTTGTTGGCGTCCCTGTCCGCTTTGGCGGTAACCGAACAGGTGTTTATTAAGCAGAGTTCGGCGTTTTTATGCTCTTGTACAAGGATAGCGCCGCCGTCTTTAAATTTTTCCAGCAGGGCTTCGCTTTCCACTTGGTTTACCCGGCAGCCGAAAGTTTTGATAAATACTTTCATTGCAGGGCCGCCCAGCAGGCTGCGGCCGCGGCCGTTTCAGCGCGTAAAATATTTTGCCCTAAAGTTACGGGCACAATGCCTTTTTGTTTGGCGAAAGCTATTTCCGTTTTATCGTATCCGCCTTCCGGCCCGATGAAGATAGCCAAGGTTTTTGCTTCTATAGTTTGAAGATGGTCAAGCAAAGAAGTTTTGTTTTCGTCTTCGTAGCAGATTATGCCCGGATTAGAAAGAGTGTTTACGGCTTCTTCAAAGGGGAGCGGTTTTCCTATGAGAGGTATGGAGGGGTTTTCACACTGTTTGCAAGCGGCTAAAGCGAGTTGATGCCAGCGGAAATGTTTTGTATCCCATTTTTTAAGCAGGTCCTTTTCCGAGTATTTTGACAATACCGGCACAAAGCGCGAAACGCCCACTTGCGTACACTTGTCTATAATGTCTTCGGCGGCGGCGCGCGCCACCGCACTAAAGTAAAGGGTAATATCGCGTTTAAGCATAGGCGCCGGCAGAGCTTTTAGTATTTCGCCGCAGGCGGATTTATCGGACAGGGCCGTAAGCCTTGCCAGAAATTTTAAACCTTTACCGTCAAAGATTTTTATTTCCGCACCGATATACAGGCGCGCCACTTTGAGGTGATGCGCTTCTTCTTTATCCATAGTGAAACGTTCTTTAGATATATCCGCTAAATATTGGGGCATATCAGTTAATCCGGCATACCGTCCCAATTAAGATTGCCGTCTTTTTTACACAATTTGGCGGCGGGCAAACCGTTGCCCAGCCCGAAGGCGTTGCCGTATACCGGCGCTTCGCTGTTGGCGATGCGGCGTTCTTGGCGGTATTGCTGAACGTAAAGATAGGGATAGTTTATAGGTTCCAAGGCGTCCGGGTGCGCAAATACAAAATATCTTTTGTTGCCGCCGCCAATGTCTACGTATCTTACTTTAAGCTGGTTGCGCAAAGTATTTTCGGAACATTGAGTTCTGGTCATTAAAGCGGCGTATTCGGTATTAGTTATTTCTATATAATTTTGGGATATTAAATTGCGCACCTGCATTTCTATTTCCTTTTGGGTGGCGGGCAATTTCTCTCCGGGGCGGTAATAAGACTTTTCGCCGCGCAGCATTTTGGTAAAAGCGATCAGGCCTTCATCGGTCAGATTGCCCATATCGTTGAAAATGGGTTTTCTGTTTTCGTCCCTAAGGGCAAACAGATCGGCCACTGTAACGCCTTTATTTATTAAAAATTGTTTGGCGTCCGAAGATAATTTCCCCAATAAATCATTATAACCGGTAATGGTAAACATTTTACGCACGTATACTTTATTGCTGTCGCGTTCCACAATCAGTCCGTTGGGTATTTTGCCTCCGTATTTCTGGGATAAATATTCTATTCCGTTGCTCTTTTCCGCCGTTATCATTTTGGAAAGGGTTTGCATGTCTTCGGCCGAAAAATCCTGCGCCGCCGGATCGATGATATTTCGTTCTTTCATCGTTCTTAAAAGTTCCTCTTTTGTTAAGATGTCGGGCTCCAACGCGATGAGCCTTTCTCTTGAAACCACATTGGTAAAATCCACCGCCAAGGCTTTTTTGTAGTATTCCACCGCCTGGGGTATATTGCCCGCTTTTTCCTCGCAAATACCCGCGCCGACAAGAGAGTTGATGTTTGCCGGTTCGTATTTTAGGGCCGTTTGGTAATATTTTTCCGCCTCTTTAAGATTGGCTTTTCTCATATAGATGTCGCCCAATCTCGAATAAATGTAGGCTTTATAGGGAGATTTCGCCTTCAAATAGTTCAGCGCTTTTTTAAAATTCTTTTCCGCGTTGTTAAACTTGCCCAAAATCATTTCCACGCCGGCCAGACTTATAAGGGCGTCTGCGTTTTTTGGATTTGTTTTTAGGCAGCCGGTTAAAGTCTTTTCGGCCAAAGAATATTCCTTTTCGTTAAAATACTCCTTACTTTTGGAAAGGCATGCGTCAATATTATTTTTTGCTTCGGCGGGCAATAGCGCGAAAACTAAAATTAACAGGGCGGGAAGTAACTTCATAGACGGTTTCTCCATGTGTTAAAGAGTATTTTTATTTTTTCCATCTTATTTAACTTTATCTTTTTATCGCCCAATCGGCAAGGGCGGGCGATAATTTTCGCCAATATGGCCTTATAGGTATTCCCCATCGCTCTGGCCGGGAGCATGGCTTTAAAGTCTTCTTTCGGGAGCAGTTTTTCCGCTTGGATAAAAAGGTCCTGCGCTTTTTGCGCCTCAAAGAAAAGCAGCGCTTTTGTCCTGCGGTTGTCTTTAAGGTTTAAGATGTCTTCTTCCTTTACTCCAAAAGTTTCCAAATCCTGTTTGGGTATATATATACGGTTTATCTTTGCGTCTTCGCTTACGTCCCTTACGATATTGGTGAGCTGTACCGCATAACCTAAAGCGACGGCGTATTTTTCCGTCCGCTCGTTTTTGTATCCGAAAATTTTTACGCACATCAGCCCTACGGACGATGCCACCCTGTACATATACCATTGCAGATCGCCGAAGTTCTCATAGCGTACGGGAGTTTTTAAATCTCTTTCACAACCGTCCAGCAAGTCGGATAGATATTGTTTGGGAATATTAAAAGGCTTTACCGCTTTTAACAGTTCTTTGCCCAGTTCCGTCTTAGGGTGGTTGCCGTAGACATTGTCGAGCTCTTTTCTCAAATCGTCCAGTTTTTGCTTGGCGTCGGAATATCCTTCGTCTACAATGTCGTCTGCAAGGCGGCAAAACGCATAAATGACGCCTAAGGCTTGTTCCTTTTCTTTTGGCAGAAAGAAAAAAGCCCCGCCGAAATTAGATTTTTTGTAAGCAGGCATATTGTCGCTCATTACTAAAATTCTACTAAAAAACCGTATAAAAAACAGCCCGTTGTTTATGTTTTGGGGGAGAAAGAAAACCCGGCTCTTTAAAGCCGGGTTTTCTTTTTTGGAAGAAGTTTATTTCAGCAGATAACCTTCCCCGGTTCTTGTCCAGCCGGAAGATTCCGCCACTTTATTAAAGACCTCCCCCCTGTCTCCCTGAGCCAAAACCACAAAGTATTTCCCCGCGCCGAATATTGTGCCCGAGGCATTGATGTTATATTTAAATACGAATTTGTACTCCTCGCCACTGCCTTTGCCGCAAACCATGATCACTGCCCTTTGCGAGGAATCTATCGACACTCTGCAAGATCCGTCGTCGGAGGTGGCGGTAAGCCCGCTGACGCGATAGCTTGCCGGCAGGGAAACGGGCAGTTTCTTTAAGCTGTCCGGGAATTCGTCATTAAAACTATAATATTGCAATGCCGAATCGTATATCGGTTTTAACACGCTCATATTGCTTGTTACTCTGGCTCTTTCAACCGAGACCGTATATTGCGGCAGAGCTATAGCCCCCAATATGCCTATTATCAGCACCACGACAAGAACTTCTAGCAAGGTAAAGCCTTTCCTGTTTTTTGACATTTTAATTGCTCCTTTACTTTATTAAAGGTTGTATCAGGTTGAGTATCGGCGCTATCGTAAGGGAAACTATGGCTATAAGCTTCATTAGCACGTTTAAGCTTGGCCCCGCGGTGTCTTTGAAGGGATCCCCGACCGTATCGCCTATTACGGCGGCCTTATGTTGCTCGGAGCCTTTGCCGCCGGCCGTTTTTTCTATGTGTTTTTTTGCATTGTCCCACGCGCCGCCGGCATTGGCCATAAACAAGGCCAGCATAACGCCGGTTATGGTGGTGCCGATTACCAGCCCGCAAAGCATATCTTTGCCGAAAATCAGCCCCGTCAAAGCCGGCGCCATCACTCCTATTAACGCGGGCAGAACCATTTTCTTTATGGCCGATTTGGTGGATATGTCAACACAGCGCGCGTAGTTCGGCATGGCGGTGCCTTGTAAAATACCGCTGTTTTGCCTAAATTGGCTTCTTACTTCCTGAACCATATCGTTTGCCGCCGAACCTACCGCGCGCATAGCCAAGGCAGAAAACAGAAAAGGCAGCATCGCTCCGACAAACAAACCAGCCATTATATAAGGATTTGCCATATCCACCTGTTCTATTTTTGCGGCTACGCGATATGCCTCAAATAAAGCCAGAGCGGTCAAGGCGGCCGATCCTATGGCAAAGCCTTTGCCTATGGCGGCGGTAGTATTTCCGACGGCGTCCAGGCGGTCTGTCCTTTCGCGGACCTCGGGATTCATTTTCGCCATTTGCGCTATGCCGCCGGCATTGTCGGCGATAGGGCCGTAGGCGTCTACCGCAAGCTGTATGCCGGTGGTGGAAAGCATGCCGAGGCCTGCTATCGCCACGCCGTACAGTCCGCTGAATTTGTAAGAGAGTATTATCGCCGCCGCTATAAAAAGCGCGGGCCACATTGTGGAAAGCATACCTACGCCCAAGCCCGATATTATATTGGTCGCCGCGCCGCTTTTTGAGCTTTGAGCTATCTCTGCCGTACAGGCTTTGCCTTCCGCGGTATAATGGTCGGTTATAAGGCCTATGAGCACTCCGCAGGCAAGCCCCGCTATTACGGCGGCGTAAACGCCGCCCGCTTTATAATATTCGCCCGAGAAAGAGAAAACTTCCGGCGAATAATGCATTATTATAGGGTAAGCCGCAACGGCGAACAATACAGCCGCCAAATACATTCCCCTGTTAAGGGCGCTTTGAGGATTGCCTTTTTCGTGCGTTTTTACTATAAAATTACCTAGAACGGAAGCTATTATGCCGGCGGCGGCCAAAATGAACGGCAGTACAGCAAGCATTATATTGCCGCCAGCCGCGGCCGCGCTCGCGCCTATTACCACGGCGCTTATTATCGCGCCGCTGTAAGACTCAAACAAGTCCGCGCCCATGCCAGCTACGTCGCCGACATTGTCGCCCACATTATCTGCTATGGTAGCCGGATTCCTGGCGTCGTCTTCCGGAATGCCCGCTTCCACCTTGCCTACCAAATCCGCGCCTACGTCGGCCGCTTTTGTGTAAATGCCGCCTCCCACTCTGGCAAAGAGCGCCACCAAGCTGGCCCCAAGCGAAAAGCCCGTAATTACTGGTAAAATGGTGAGGGTTAAAGCTTCCTGGTCCGCTCCGAAGATTTTCGTAAACAATATAAATAAAGACGATATGCCCAGCAGAGAAAGCCCTACCACGCTCAGCCCCATCACCGACCCGCCGTTAAACGCCACTTTTAAAGCCGCGTTTAAGGATTTTTGCGCCGCGTTGGCCGTTCTGGCGTTGGAGAAGGTGGCAACCCTCATTCCTATTACGCCCGCCAAGCCGGAAAATATCGATCCGCATATAAAAGCGGCGGCCACCAAACGCACTTCGCCTTTGTTAAAAACGGCTAGCAACGCCGCAACTATTATTATCACCACTCCCAATACTTTGTATTCCCTTTTAAGAAAAGCCTTCGCTCCGTCCTGTATCGCGTGGCTGATTTGTTTCATCTCGTCGGTGCCCTGCGGCTGACTGTAAACCCACACTCCTTTGACATAAGCCACAGCCAAAGCCAAAATCGCGGCCGCTATGGCAAAAGCGATTATTAAATTCATAAAACCTCCATACCAAATTATCCGTACAAAAGTAACGGTAAAGTGCTAATATAATAACAAATTTACAAATCTTTACAAGACTTATATATCTCTTTTATCTCGGAGAAATTTCTCCTGAATGCTTTTACCGCCCTGGGATCAAAAGCTTTTTCGCTTTGGCTTACTATAAATTGATAAGCCTGCATTATGTCCCAAGGTTTTTTGTAACAGCGCTTCATACATAAAGCGTCGAACACGTCTGCCACGGCTACTATTCTGGCTTCAAGGGGGATATCCTCCCCTTTTAGTCCTTCCGGGTAACCGCTCCCGTCAAAATGTTCGTGGTGGTACAAACTCATTTTATGCGCTATTTTAAGCAAGGAAGATTGAGCCCCGCCCAATATTTTGCCGCCGTATACGGTATGGCTTTTCATTATTTCAAATTCTTCGGGCGATAATTTCCCTGGTTTCAGCAGAATATTATCTGGTATGGCTATTTTGCCTATATCATGCAGCGCGCTGGCGTGTTTTATCGTCTGCGCTCTATTTTCTTCCAACCCCAGTCCGCGCGCTATCAGATAGCTTATCTGTTCTATATTTCTAATATGCTGTTTTGTGTCGGATTGATCCCGGTATTCGGCGGTTATAGCCAAGCGGTAAATAGTTTCCAGGTTGGATAGTTTTACTTCTTCGTAAAGCTTCGCTATTTCTATTTTCCCTGCCGCCAAATTAGCCATGAGTTTTAATAAGCCTTCGTCTTTTTTGGAAAAGGGCGTTGAGTCTGTTTTATTGTTTACCTGCAAAACCCCGATTGTTGTGTTTTCCTTGTTTTTCAAAGGCACGGCCAAAAGAGAAGTGGTTTTGAAGCCCGTCACCAAGTCCACTTCTTTCGAAAATCTTTTGTCCGCGTAAGCGTCGGACAGATTGATGGTGTGTCCGCTTCGGCAGACTTGGGCGGCTATGCTGGCTCCTTTAAGCGGAAGATGGATTTCCGCGTATTCCAAGCCCTTGCCCCGCACCGTTTTGGACCACAATTCGCTGCCGTCTTCGTTTTTAATGAAAATGAAACACCTTTTTGCGCCTAGGATATTGGTTACTTGTTTTGCGGTTAGTTTTAAAAGAGAGTCGAGGTTGGTTTCGTGCGAGACTCTCCACCCGAACTCCACCAGGAGATCGAGTTTGTTCTTATCGGTGAGGGTTTGACTCTGAGTTCTTGCCATAAAACTCTTCCGCTATTTGGGATACGTGTAAAATTTTAAGCCGTTTTTGCTTGGCGCTATGGACGGATTTTTCAAACATGTTTTTATCCGCGTAAGAATAGACCATAAGATAATCCGCCTCAAGCCCTTCAAGCGTATCGGCGATTTGCGCTATTATGTTTTTCTCGCCTTTTACTTTCGTCCAATAAGATGCGCCCGCCGACGGCAGCTCCTTGCTTTGAATACACTCTAGCAAAAAAATATTTCGCGGGCAAATGAAAAGTTCGCAGTCTTTTTGCGCTATGGCTTTTAATTCGGGCGAAAAAGAGTTTTGATGAATAATTATTTTCTTGCCCGAAAGAGTGTCTTTAAAACTTTTTGATGGGTTTATATATTGGGTTATAAATTTCACCCTGGTTGAAAGGGCGGTAAATTCCTTGCCGAACAGCTGGGCTTTTTTTAATATCGAAAAAATCTCCGCCGAATCCGAGACCATCTCGGCGGCGGTTTTTTCGCTTAATTTCAGAAGAAGTGAAAGTGCTTTTCTCAAGCCGGTAATATCGGCGCAGAAATATAGCTGGTCCAATTCAGCGGCGCTTAAGACTATCAGCGCTTTAAAGCCGGCGGTATTTAGTATTTTTAAAGAGTCTTTTATATGCCTAAAACCCAATATGGAGGGCAGAAATATAATTTCTTTTCCCAAGGGAGGCTGTTCCTTGGCCGCTCGCAGGATCTTGTGTCGGGCATAAGCGCGGGAAAAAGCCTTCTTTAAAGCGGAGGCTTTAGTTTTTTTCTTGCCCAAAAGATAATGGTTTAAAGCCGACATTAAATCGGCCGTGGGTGTTTTTGCCGGGCAAAAATCCGTACAGGCCCCGCACATCAGGCAGGAGAGGGAAGTGTTTAAAATATCGGTTTTATCTTGTTTTAAATTCAGTTTCCGTTCGCAAACATATTTTATCAGTTGGTTGCGTCCGCGGGGCGAATAAATTTCGTTCTTTAGGGCTTTAAAAGAGGGGCATCTTTGCAAACAGGCTCCGCAGCGCGTGCAAGTGCGTGCCGCGCCGCCCGCCTGGAAGGGTCCTTCCCCCCTGATATAAAAATCAAGAGTTTGGTCGCGGCCCAAGTTTAAGGGCGCTGGGGGCAGCCTAAGATGTTTTATCTTTTTCATTTTCAACGCCTTCAAAAAGGAAAGGATTTAAAATATTGTTTGGATCCAAAGCTTTCTTTAATTTGATTTGGGCCGTATTAGGATGCCATTTGTCAAAAGGGACGGCATCGCTTTTTCCCGATTTATAAGGCAAAAGCCTCAAAGTCAGCGAGGTTGCTATCCCATAGCTTCCTCTTGCGCCGCACATAAGAGCTATTAAATCGTAGCCGGCGGTGTTTTTGACGTATTTCCCGCCGTAAGATATAAAAGAACCGTCCGGCATAACAGCCTCTATCGCGGTTACGTAATCTTTAAGCGCGGGTAAAGTTTTAGCGGAGAATACTCCGCCGATACTTCCTTTCACCGCGGGTACGGGCAGATATAAATTGTGTTTTTTGAGCTCATCTTCCAGCTCTTTCATGCAAACCGCGGGCTGAAGTGTTATGGTATAGTCGGTTTTGTCTATCTCAATGATTCTGTTTAAATTCTTTAAAGACAGAATATTGCCCTTTTTTAATTTCAGTTTCGTGTTCAGTCCGATAATATTTAGCGGTTTGTTTTCCGCATTGGCTCGTTTGACGGCTTCAATCAGCGGTATAATGTCTTGCGCTGGTATGGATTTCTTTGCGGAAACGGAGGCTATCGGCAGAACTTTATCGGGATTAGCGACGTTTTTTGGATCCAGCGCTGTTTTTATACAG
The DNA here is from genome assembly GCA_944324675.1 of uncultured Elusimicrobiales bacterium. Lineage (GTDB taxonomy): Bacteria > Elusimicrobiota > Elusimicrobia > Elusimicrobiales > Elusimicrobiaceae > Proelusimicrobium. Next base: position 160,382 of record CALUXE010000003.1, read on the forward strand.
CGAAAGACTTTCAGAGTATTGTTATCGAACATCAAGGCCATTGCCGCACGTTTTTCAACGCCTATTCCGTGTTCTGCACTGATTGTTCCGCCAAGCGCGCAAATGGCTTGATGAATTTCTTTTATCGCCTTTTTGATATTTGAAAGTTCGTATAGATTGTCATCGTCGAAAGCTATATTGGGGTGTAAATTGCCGTCGCCCGCGTGGAAAACTATTCCCGCCCTAAGGGTGTATTTGCCGAATATGGCGGAAATTTCTTCTATCGTTTTTGGCAAATTGGCTCTGCTTACGGCGCAATCCAAGGAAAAGAGGCCTTTTCCCAAACTCGCGAGCGCGGCCGCGGCGCAAAGGCGTATCTGCCATAGGGCGCGGCGTTTATTTTCATCTTGGGCAATTTCCAGTTTTAGGGCTTTGTTTGCTTGGCACAAGGCCTCTATCTGCTTGGCCTGTTTTGGCAGTTCGTTTTTTTTACCGTCAAGTTCTATTATCAGCAAGGCTTGCGCCTGTATAGGGCAGGCGCTTGCTTGCAGAGTCGCCCGGTCAATAGCTTCCAAAGCGGAAGGGATTATGCCTGCCGAGATTATTTCCTTGACGCAGGCCATCGCGGACGTGAGTGATGGAAAGTATGCCAGAAAAGTTCTTTTAAACTGAGGTTTGGGCAGTATTTTCAGGCGCAGCTTTGTTATTAAGCCAAGAGTGCCTTCGCTTCTTAAAAGTAAAGAAAGCAAATCCGGCCCCTGGGAATTTTTTGACAAAGACATTTCCGTTCCGTCCGGCAAAATGAAGTCCGCCCCCAATACATTTGCCAAAGAGGCGCCGTATTTTAAAGTCTTTGGGCCGCCCGCGCCAAGCGCGCAGTTGCCGCCTATGGTGGAAAATTCTTTGCTTGCCGGGTCGGGCGCGTAGAAAAAGCCTTCTTTATCCAGCATTTTCTGTAAATTGCCGTTTACCGTAGAACATTGTACAACGGCATAGCCTTGCTTTATATTGATTTCTTCCACGGCGTCCAAGTGGTTTAAATTTAATATCGCCCCGCCTTTAATGGCAACGGCTCCGCCGTCGTGATTGGTGGCCGCGGCCCGCGGCACAAAGGGAACTTTATGCTTGTTTAAAATGGCGATTAAGGCGGGCAATTTGGATATGTCTTTTATTTCCAATACGGCTTCCGGCAGGCTTTTTACGGGACTGCCGTCAAAGCTGTTTAGCAGTAAAGCCGTTTTGTTTGTAAGGACGTTTTCCTTTCCCAGAAGTTTTTCCGCCTCTTTTTTTGCGCCTTTAAATTTGCTGGATTGTATCATGGCCATTACTATTATAGTATTTACATTTGTATAATTAAAATATGGCGAAAAGCAAATTCCGCAAAATATACGCTATAGGCGACGCGCACGGCAATTACTATTCTTTCAGCGCGGTTTTGATTTGCGCCGGCATAATGGATCCGGAGCTTAATTGGACGGCGGGTAATTCGATAGTGGTGCAGATGGGCGACATCTTGGACAGGGGCGACAGCCCGTTGGAAATAGACCGCCTTTTAGATGTACTTGCCATTCAAGCCAAGAAAGCGGGCGGGCAAATTATAAGGCTTGTCGGCAATCACGAATTGGAAATTTTAAGAAAGAATTATCATATAACCTCGCTGCCCTATTTTCATATAGAAGCGTTCAGGCGCAAGCTTATAAGGGGCATTCTTAACGGCAGTTGGCAGGCGGCCTACGGCGCGCGGCATTATCTTTTTACGCATGCGGGCGTATGCGACGGGCTTTATCCCGTCCTTAAAGAAGAGATTGGCGAAAAAAGGCCAAGCCTTTCCCAAATAGCCAAGCGCATAAACGAAGTCTTTTTGGAATCGGTGCGGACGGACAGCTACCACCACGCCATATTTAACGTCAGCCATATGCGCGGCGGGCGCGACAGATACGGCGGCATATTTTGGGAAGATTTGGCTTCTCTTATCGCGGAGCACGAGTATATGCCCTATAAACAGATAGTCGGGCATACGCGCACCGGCCAAATAGTGCGCAGCGAGGACAGCAAAATTTTGGCGATAGATGTCGGGATGGAAAAAGTCTTTGACGGAGATTTTGAATATTTGGAATTTAATTCTTCGGGCAAGCCCGAAGTAGTGGGAGTAAAATAATGAAAGACGACAAAGAAGCCTGCCGCCTATTTGGCGAGCTTAATAATACTATTCTTGCCTTGCGCGCGCCCGGCGGCTGTAAATGGGACCGCGCCCAAACGCACGAAAGCCTTATAAAGAACCTTAGGGAAGAATCTCAAGAAGTCATAGACGCCATAGAGAATAAAGACGACGATAATTTCTGCGAGGAGCTTGGTGATTTGCTTCTGCAAGTTTTATTCCACGCCGCGATAGCCGAGGAACAAAACAGATTTTCCATAAGGGAAGTAATAGACGGGGTAAATCAAAAACTTATTCGCAGGCACCCGCATGTGTTTGGAGGGGAGAAGGCGTCTTCGCCGGAAGAGGCCCTTGCCATGTGGAAGGCCGCAAAAGCCAAAGAGAAAGCCCTGAAAGAGGCTAAGAAGAAAGATAAATGAGAAAAATAAAAATAATTTCGGCTTTATTGCTGTGCTTTTCTTTGCAGAATGTTTTTGCCTATCAAGGTTTTGATGTAAACGGCGGATACGTTATGCCGATGGAAGTGTCTTTATACGGCGGCGCGGCGTTTTCCGATACGCAAAAGACTTGGCGCGGAAGAGAGGCCGATTTCGGCGGCAGCGGCTTTGTTTTGGGCACCACTCTTATGGGGCTGATAAACAATTATTTCAGCGTTGGTTTTGACTTTTCTTACATCAATTCGGGTTATGGCAAGAGTTTGGCTTTGCCGCTGGGCGATTTTGATTTTCGTATGGAACAATACAGGCCTATGCTGTTTACGAAGCTTTATCTTGTTTCGCCGGCATATTCCAGGTTTTCCTTATATGTCCCGCTTGGCGCGGGGCTGGACTTTGCCAGGATAAGCCAAAGGCAAAGCGGCGTTGAAGATAAAAAAGCCGATACGCTTTCGGGTTTTGCTCTTTCGGCAGGCTTGGGCGCGGAATTTAATTTCGACAATAATACTTTTATCTCTTTTGAGGGGCGTTATAACTTCAGTTGGTATCCCGGCTCAAACGATTATGATTTATCCTCGGCCAAAAGCGCATTTGCCGCTGTTAAGCTGGGCATAAGGTTCGACAGCGGATACGAATTTTTCTACTGATTATTGGCCTGCTGCGCCGGGACGGTAAAGAGTTTCTTCAGCAATTCGTAAACTTTTTTGTTCGGGTTGCCCTGCGCGTATTGGAGCAGGGCCCTTGTATCGGGTACGGTGGCGCCGCTTTGCAAAAGCAGGGCGGGTACTTTCTCGTTTGGATTTTTGTTTGTTGCGGCCATAATTATGCTTGTGCCGTTGTTATCCGTTGCGTTTACATCTGCGCCGGCGGAAATAAGGGCTTGTATTACCGGTAAATTTTTGTTTGTCAGAACGGCGGTCATCAGGGGCGTGTCGCCGTTATTGTTTGTGCCGTTTACGTCCGCGCCCGCCCGCACCAGGGCGTTTATCGGCTCCGCCGTTTTGCTGAACGCGGCCGCGAGCATAAGCGCGTTGATTTGGCCTTTCATTAAGGCCTCAAGATTTAAATCTTTTTTAAGTTCTCGCTTAATGACGGCGGCATTGCCGCTTCTTATCGCCGAAACGAGCGCGGCGTTATTGAACCAGAGTGAACTGTCGTTAAGATTTTTTGGGTTTTTGCGTTCCTCAAATTCGGCGTTAAGCTGCTTGATTACGGCATTGTATACGTCTTGGTTTTGGTTTTGCGCAGCGAAATCCGCAACATGGCCGGTATCAAGTTTATTTTTGCTTTTTTCCATAAGGGCCAAAGTCACTTCCGGAACGGGATTGCTTGTCGCGGCGGTAAGAAGGGCGGTAAAACCCTGATTGTTTTTGGAATCGATATTGGCGTTATTTTCCAAAAGCAGGTTGATGATTTTGTCGTCCTTTGCGGTTGCCGCGGCCAAGATCAGGGGAGTATTGCCCCTTGCGTTTTTTAAGTTGATTTCCGCTCCGTTTTTAATCAGAAATTCTATCAATTTAGAGTCCTTGTTTTCCTCTATGAGTTTAAAAATCAGGGTAGATCCTTCCCTGTTATAACCGGCGTTAAGGTTGGCGCCGGCTTGTATGAGGGCTTTTATATTATCTAGTTTTTCGGGCTGATTCAAGGCGGCGGCCATTAGGGGCGTGGAGGCGTCTTTGGCGCGGATATTGGGGTCGGCCTTAACGGCTATTAAAGCTTTAAGCCACGCGCCGTCGCCGTCTTGCGCGGCTTTATAGAGCAAAGTTTTTCCGTCTTTATCCTGCGTATTTATGTTCACTCCGTTTTTTACGAAAAGGACGAGTTCCTCTATGTTTTTGTGTTCGCTTAAAAGCGAAGAAGCGTCCATTCCAGAGGCTTCATCTTTCGCGGTTAAATCCGTTTTTCTTACGGCTCTCATAAGTTTCTTAGTATCGCCCGATTGGAAAGCCGCTTTAAATTCCGCACTGTTGTACCACGGTATTTTTACCGTGTTTTCGATTTTCCCCATAAGCAGGAAGTTTATGTCCGCCTGCGTAAGATTGACGTTTTGGACAAGCGCCTGCCTGAAGGCGGGTTCGTTCCTGCCTTGCGCGCCCGCCTGCAAAAATAGCAATATTACATTTTTGTTTTTATTATTTTCGGCGGCCAGCATCAAGGGCGTTTTGCCGGAAGGGTCGGCCTGCTCTATGTCCGCGCCCGCCAGTATTATGGCTTTGGCGATATTGGGGTTGATATTGTTTTTCGCGGCAAGCATAAGGGCGTTATATCCTTGTTTGTTTACGGCGTTTGGGTCTATGCCGACGTCTATCAGTGTCTGGATAAGTTCGGCGTCGGTTGAGTACTGTACGGCCAAAGTAAGCGGGGTGTCGCCGTTTTTGTCTTGGCTTTTTACGTTTATGTTCGAGGTGTAAATATATCCGCTTACCGATTTGAAATCTGACAATTGTAAAGCCTTGAGGAAAGATTGGTTTTCATACCATTCATTGTTTTTCCCGCCGGAGGAGCAGGCCGCCCCAAAAAAAGATGATAAAATCAGACAGATAAACAAAAAATGTTTCATATAGAACCTCTTTATTGTATTATGCCGCCGCCCAAGACGGTATCTCCGTCGTAAAACACCGCGCTTTGCCCGGCGGTAATCGACATTTGCGGTTCGTCAAAAATTACCCGCGCCTTGTCTTCCCCCAAAGGCTTTACGGAAGCCAAAGCAGGGATATGCTGGCGCCTTATTTTTACCATAGCTTTAAACTCTCCCTGCGGCTTTCGCACCGAACACCAACTAACCAAAGCTGCGGTTAATCCGTCGGAGAATAAATCTTCCTTAAAGCCCGCCACTATTTGATTGTTTTTGGCGTCTATTTTAATTACGTATAAAGGCTTTTGGCTGCCGCCGCCGGTAAGCCCCTTTCTTTTGCCGATGGTGTAATTCCATATTCCGTTGTGCGTACCGATAACTTTGCCCGTTTTATCCACTATTTTGCCGGGCTTGGGAGGGAATTTTAAAATATCGTTATAATCCCCGCAGTAGAAATCTTGGCTGTCGGCCTTATCGGCTACGGGCAAAGCGTATTTTAAAGCCATTTCGCGCACCTCTTTTTTTGTATAGGCGCCGAGCGGGAATAAAATTTTCGCAAGCTGCTCTTGGCCCAACCGGTAAAGGAAATAGCTTTGGTCCTTGGTTTCATCTTTGCCCTTTTTCAGTTGCCACAGGTCGGCTTTCGGGTCGAATTCTATGATAGAATAATGGCCTGTGGCGAACTTGTCGAAATCGATACCGTTTTGTCTTGCGGCATTGGGCAAAGCGCCGAATTTAACGTAACTGTTGCACCATACACAGGGATTGGGCGTCCTGCCAAGGCGGTATTCGTCCTTAAAATTGCCCAGCACGATGTTTTTGTATTGTTCGCGGCAATCTATAACTTTAAGCGGGATTTTGAGGAAATCGGCTACTTTCTGGGCTGTGGCGATATCGTTTTCCTCCGGGCCGAGGCAGGCTTTATTGGGCACCTTGGGCGCAGGCATGGATTCGTCCCAAATGGACATAATCGCGCCAATGACTTCATAACCTTGCTCTTTAAGCAGCAAAGCCGCCATAGCCGAATCTACGCCCCCGCTTAAACCCACCAATACTTTTTGCATAAAGATATTCTACCATTAAAGCATGTTTGTTAGCTCATTAAAAACAAGTTCTGGTTTAAGGTTTACTAAACATGGCGCAGTAACCGGGTTGCAAATTGTTTTATCACAATATAAGCAATCAAGGCCTTGTGCACTTACAAGACGGTGCTTGGGGTTGCCGGAGGGATGCCAAGTGTTAGGATTTGTGATTGTTTGTATTGTAATTGTAGGCACGTCAAGAGCTATTGCTATATGTTTTGTGCCGGTGCATACGGTTACGGCTAAATTGAGGAAACTGATATAAGAGGAAAGTTGAGTTAAATTCTCACATTGCGGTATAAAAATATTTTTTACATCACGCGGACACATTCTTTTTGCAAAATCCTGTCCGTTTTTGTCAATAAATATGAAAATCTTAGCTTTTGCGGAATATTTTTGAATGATCAGCTCTGCAAGCCGTTTCCAGCTTTCTGCCGGCCACATTTTTAATGGATGTGAACCTTGCGGTACAAAACCTATAAGAAGATTATCCGAAGAGATGTTATATTTTTTAAAAAAGGCTTTTTTTATATCATGAATATCAGGGGGGAGAATCAAAGTCATTTTGGGAAAAGTTTTTACTTTCTTAAATAGAATTCCTTCTAAGAATTTTATCTGTCTGTTAGCCGCATAAGTTTGGTTAGTAGCGTAATAGTCCGGTCGTATATTATAAATGCGGTGATATAGTTTTGGCCTTAAGAAGTAACCTCTTATTTTGTTTTCGCATTTGCTTAAAGCGCAAATAAGGGCGGTTTTTTCAGTGGGATATAAATCTATTATAAAATCATACCTTTTCTTCCTTATTTCCGATATCAATTTTAACCACGGAGTTTTATTTATTATGTAGATTTTGTTTATATCAGGGTTCCTTTCCAGTATTTCTGAAGCGGGATATTTAGCCAAGAAGTCTATATCGGCGTTTGAAAGTTCTTCTTTTATTGCGCTTAGAAGCGGCGTGCATAGTAGGGTGTCGCCTATCTTTTTTGTCATTATGACAAGTATTTTCAACGGTTTTTGCATTATTTACTCCATTGTTTAGTAACGGAATAAATTTTTGCCAATAAACAAACCTCTCCCGTAAAGAGGCGTGTAAATGCACAATTATATTTAGTTCCGTTAGGATCGCCTTTTACGGCGATACTCTATATGCGTGACATATAGTCCTAAAGTAATTGTTGTATTGTTGAGGCTGAACATTGAGGGTATAAAAAAGCGATGGTATATCAGCCTAACGGAGTACCAATAAAACCATCGCCCCCTGTATAAATACAGGGAAAGCAATGATTATTCTTAGTTCCGTTAGGCTTTTACTTGCGTAAAAGACTCTATACCCTTCAGTATAGCCCTAAAAACAATCTGAAATTATTTAAAATCTGTTAATGTTTGTCGCCTATAGCCTCCGGCAATAATTTGTATTTTTAATACGGAAATATTATAATAAATTAAGAAGCAGCGATGCTTCAAAATCAGAAAGAGCCGGCCTTGCGCTTTGCAGTAAAAGCGCAAATGGCTATTTTCCGCTTTTTTTGATAAAATAAAGTTATGTATTCAATAATAGAAACAGGTGGAAAACAGTACTGGGTAACCCCCGGTCAAAATCTGCAGGTTGAAAAACTGGAAGCTGAGGTCGGTTCTACCGTAGAGCTTAAAGCTCTGTGGGCGGCTGAAGCGGAAGGTACCTCGTCAGATGCCAAGGCGGCGAAAACCGCCAAGGTCACCGCGGAAGTCGTAAGACATTTGCGCGGTCGCAAGATTATTGTTTTCAAGAAAAGACCCAAAAAAGGTTACGAAAGGACCATGGGCCACAGACAAAATCTTACAGAAATCAAGATTAAAGAAATAATCTTATAACCGGCTTAAAGCCAAGAATAGGTGGATAACAATGGCACATACTAAAGCGCAAGGTTCCTCTTCCAACGGAAGGGACAGTCACGGTCAGAGGCTTGGTGTTAAGAGATACGGTTCACAGTTCGTGAACGCCGGCGAGATTATTCTTAAACAGCGCGGCACCAAAATATTGCCGGGCAACAATGTCTCGAAAGCCAGCGATGACAGCCTCTTTGCCAGAGTTTCGGGTATCGTTACCTTCGAATGGGCTAAAAAGGGCAAACAGCAAGTTTCTGTTTATCCTAAAGAGGAAGCTAAAAAATAGACTTTTTTAGTCTTAAAAGGCGGCCTTTTAAGGCCGCCTTTTTTGTTTTGGGGAAGCCTTAATCGCTGTGCGGCGGACGAGTTTCCCCTTATAGTCGGAACAATGTCTTGTATGAGCCCGGGCGGAGATTTTTTGAGCGCGGACTGAACTAAAAAGCGGAATGGTTTTATACTTGCTTTCGGCTTAGTATAATATCTGTTATATGCGTAGACTGTTTTTATTTGTTTTGCTCGCGGCCCCGCTTGCGGCGGGCTGCGGCGGGAAGGCCAATATTTACGAGCGTCAAAAGGCGGACGCGAAGGCGGGGCAAGATTGCGCCGAAACGCCGTCTTATTCTTTTCCTTTCCCTCAAGACGAAGTGCTAAAGGCCTGCCGCCAAATATTGGAAAGTTACGAATATAAAGTAAATGAGGAACTCTCCGAGTACGGCTTTCTTTACGCCCAAAGCGGGAAAGAAGATTCTTTGGTTGCGACCCGCATCTTTATCACCCCTTGGAATTTGTTTGGAGTCGGCGTTACCAAGTATGAAGATAAAGTTTCTCTTTCGGCGAATGTATTTGTTAAAGAGGAAAACGCGGGCAGCATTGTCAAGATTTCCTTTTTTAGGGAAGCTTGGGATAATAATGGCGAAGCTCTAAAAAAAGATAAAATAAACGATACGGTTTTGTACGATAAGTTTATTGGGGATTTGGGAAAAGCTCTTTCCCCCGCTAAATCGGAACGGGAATGAAGAACATCTTTTTTATTTTATTTTTCTCGGGTTTTTTATGCGCCTGCGCGCATAGCGGCGGTGCTGCTGGGAACGAGAATTTTCGTTTCAGACATTATGGCTCCGCTTATCGAGATCTCGCGGCGCGCTCTCTGCTTGAAACGCTTGGCGAAGCGGGATTCGCTTTGGAAAAACCCGAAAGCGAAGATCTTTTTGCCAAAGGCATTTCTCAAGACGGGAAAACCGAGATTGTGGTCTTTATGACGGAACGGCCGAAAGAAGTGCTTTTTGAGCTTTCTTTCTATTACAAGGGCGGGGCGGTAAGGAAAGCTAAGCCGTATGACGATCTTTTTGCCGATATGGAAGAACGCATCTTCTCTTACGGGAGATAGTAATGTAAGCTTTTATCTTCTTGTTTTTTCAAAGCGATAAGGCTATATAATATGTACTATATATTTGATAAAAGGTAAAATATAAATAATATGGAGTTTTTAGCGGAATAGGAATATGCAGGCCAACAATTTTTTAGATAGGGTTAAAATATACGTAAAAGCGGGCAAAGGCGGGGACGGCTGTCTTTCGTTTAGGCGCGAGAAGTTTATAGAATTCGGCGGGCCCAACGGGGGCAACGGCGGGCGCGGCGGAGACGTCTATTTACAGGCCGAACCCAACCTTACCACTTTGCAGGAGCTTGCCTATAATCCGCATATAGAGGCGGGCAACGGCGCCAAAGGCGGCACTTACAATAAGACGGGCGAGGACGCGGAAGATAAAATAATACTTGTCCCGCTTGGTACGGTAGTAAAGCAGGAGGGCAATATAATAGCGGATTTGACTTTGCCCGGCCAAAGGGCGCTGGTAGCGCGCGGCGGGCGCGGCGGCCGCGGCAATCAAAGCTTTAAGACCAGAAACAACACCGCCCCGCGCATAGCCGAAAACGGCCAGCCCGGAGAAGAGGTAACCCTTATATTGGAACTTAAAGTATTGGCCGACGTCGGTTTGGTGGGTTTCCCCAATGCCGGCAAAAGCACGTTTTTAAGCGCGGTATCGGCCGCGCGGCCGAAAGTGGCAGATTACCCTTTTACCACTTTAAACCCGAATTTGGGGATATGTACGCATAAGGGCAAGAGTTTTATAGTGGCCGATATCCCCGGCATAATAGAAGGGGCGAGCGAGGGCAAAGGCTTGGGTCATCAGTTCCTTAAGCATATAGAGCGCACAAGGGTATTGGTGCATATGATAGATCCGCAGGGTTTTGAAGATATGGACGCTTTGAAATCGGTCAAGGTGATAGAGGGCGAACTTAAAAATTTCAGCAAGGAGCTGTCCAAAAAGCCCAGGATACTCGTCGTAAACAAAGCGGATTTGCCCGATGCCAAAGAAGTTTTTGAGAAGATAAAAAAGAAATACGCCAAATATCCTGTCTTTTTGATTTCGGCTGCGGCGGGAACGGGGGTAAACAAGGTATTGGACGAGGTAATAAAAACTTTGGCAAAGAACCCGATAGCCGCGCCGAAAGAAGTAAAGACGGGCGGCCCTGTAATCCACTCGGTGGAGCCTATGTTCAGGATAACCAGGCTAGATGAAGAGCGGGTGCAAATAAGCGGCAAGAAGATAGAGGAATTTATTTCTATGACGAACTTCTCTCAGCCGGAGGCGGTGCAAAGGCTTAGGGGGATTTTCAAGAAGGTTGGTCTTGAGAAAGCCTTGCTTAAAGAAGGCGTAACGGACGGCAGCGTGATAGTTGCCTGCGGGCGCGAATTTGAATGGAACGGCAGCGAGGTAGACGAGGAAGTTTCCGCCCTGCCCGATAGAATAGGCGGATACAAACGGCGCGAAACCAAGGCCGAGCGTCTTGCCAAGCGCAAAGCGCGGCGCTCCGCCAAAGAAGGTTTATAAGGGGGGATATATGGAATTGGCCGAGAAGGCTTTAAAACATTATTTTGATTTTAAGGGGCGCGCCGGAATAAGGGAATTTATTTTGGCGCATATAATGATAGCGCTTGTAAATGTATGTTTGCTTGCGGTATTATTGGGTATTATCTTTGTAATAAATCTTATAGTTACGCAAATAGGAGGGCTTAGAGCCTCTTACGCCTTTTTGGATTCCGCCCAAATATTTATGAGTATAATAATGGTATTTTCGATAGGGCTGGGCATAGCGGCGATAGATTCCCGCAGACTGCACGATTTAAATTTAAGTTCCTGGTGGCTGGTCGGCGCGGTGGCGCTGCTGGTCGCCTTAAACATATACGGCTTTTTTACTTTCGCGACTTATTTGCATCTTTTCTTTATAATCGTATTGCTCTTCCCCGCGGACAAACGGGCCAACAGATACGGCCCCGCGCGCGTTTCGGTGCTTAGGGAAGAGGACGAAGACTTATAATCTTATAAGAACAAACTTACTATTTTTTCGGCTTTGGCGTTCATAGCGTTTCTAAGCTTAGGGGTATTGTCTTGGTATCCTACCAGGTGCAGGGTTCCGTGCGCGGCGAGAACGGCGGTTTCAAACAGGGCGCCGTGGCCTTGCTCTTGGGCCTGCCTTTTTGCCTGCTCGACACAGACGAATACGTCGCCAAAGGCGCCGCCTATCTTCTTGTCGTAGGGATAATTGAATGATATAACGTCCGTCACATAATCGTGGCCGATATATTCGCGGTTCATTTTATGTATTTCGGCCTCGCCTACAAAAACGATATTTACTTCGCCTTTAAAGTTCGCCGCCTTGCCCAAGGCTTTTAGAACAATGTTTTTGTAGACGGAAGTTTTCCTGTAATATTTTGGTATCTGCGGCCGATAGAAGATGTTTACTTGCATTTTTTCTCCCATTTGTCGTAGGCTTGTATAATGTCTTTTACCAGCGGGTGGCGGACAATATCCTCGTTTTCAAACTCGAAGAACCCTATCTGCGGCACTTTGCCCAATATTTTTTTTACGCTTAAAAGCCCGCTTTGTTTGGAATTGGGTAAATCTATTTGCGTTATGTCGCCCGTAACTATTATCTTGGAGTTAAGGCCCATACGGGTAAGGAACATTTTCATCTGTTCGGGCTGGGTGTTTTGGGCTTCGTCCAAAATGATAAAAGCGTTTTCTAGCGTGCGGCCCCTCATATAGGCAAGGGGCACTATTTCTATTACGTTGGCGTAGCGAAGCGCGTTAAATTTTTCCGCGCCGAGCATAGCCTGGAAGGCGTCATATACCGGCCGCAAATAAGGGTCTACTTTCTCGTTTATGTCGCCGGGCAGAAAGCCGAGTTTTTCGCCCGCTTCCACTATGGGGCGGGTAACGACTATTTTGCCTATCATGCCAAGCTGCAGCGCCCTAAGCGCGCAAGCGGCGGCAAGGAAAGTTTTGCCCGTACCCGCAGGGCCCGTGCAGATGATAAGGTCCCGCTCCCAAATCAGTTTGACGTATTCATTCTGGTTTAATGTGCGCGGCTTTATAGGGGAGGCGTGAGCGGGACGGAAAACCACTCCGTCCGCGAAAGGCACTTTTTGGGAAGCGGAGGCATTAGGGGCGGGCGGCACTCTGAGCAAGTCCAAATTTTTTTGTATTTTTGAATAAGCCTTATCCACGCGGGAGTGTATCCCGCTGATAGAGAGTTCCGCCCCGCCGTCTTCGTCGGTGTGTTTCACGTTGAGGGCTATTTTAAATTCCTTCTCCAAGGCGCGGAGATTTCTGTCCTGTATGCCGAGTACGGCGTAAATTTCGTCTTTGTTTAGGAGCTTTATTTTCTTTATCACAGAAATTTCGTCCTTCCGCGCGGTATTACCACAATGCCCGAAGGATCGATATAGTAATTTTGGATATCGTCCTCGTGGTTTATGCCGATTTTGCTGCCCGCGGGTATATTGTTGAAGCGGTCCATAATGGTCTTTTTGATATGGCAGTTTTTGCCTATCACGCAAGAGTCCATTATGACGCTGTCCTCAATTACCGCGCCGTCCATTACCACCACATTGCTGGCCAGGACGCTGTTTTTGATTAATGTTTTTGGGTGAATGACGCAGCCGTTGCTCAGCATACTGTTTTCCACCGCGCCGCCCAAATAAGCCGTAGGCGGAAGGTTATGGACGGAGGTGTTTATGGGCCAATGAGGGTTATTTAAATCAAATTTCGGTTTTTCGCCCAACAGATCCATATTGGCCTGCCAATACGCTTCTATGGTGCCGACGTCGCGCCAATAGCCTTGCTCCTCGTAGGGCCTTAACCCGGCGAGTTTATCGGACGGGAAATCATAGGCAAAGGTCCTGTGTGTTTTAAGTATAACGGGGATAATATTCTTGCCGAAGTCCAAAGAGGGAATATCGCAGTATTTTTGCTGAAGGATTTTCAGCAGGACATTTTTGTCAAAGATATAATTGCCCATGGATATATATGCGCTTTTAGATTTGCCGGGTATGGGATGGGGGTTTGGGGGTTTTTCCTCGAAGTTGACAATTCTGTTATTGTCGTCTACCGCCATAACGCCGAAGGAAGAGGCTTCTTTAAGCGGGACCACGTTTGCCGCGACGGTAACATCGGCTTTGTTTTTGATGTGGAAATCTATCATTTTGGAAATATCCATTCTGTAAATGTGGTCCGCGCCGAAGATTACCACCAAATCGGGGTTAAAGTCGTTAATCAGGCTGATGTTTTGGCGGATGGAATCGGCGGTGCCTCTGTACCAATGTTCGCCCAGTCGCATTTGGGGTGGCACGACGGTAAGGAAGTGGTCCCTGCTGATGCCTTGCGTGGGCCAGCTTGTCCTTAGATATTCTATAAGCGATTGCGATAAATACTGCACCAATATATAGGAAGAAAATATGTTTGAGTTGACGAAGTTGGACAGCACAAAGTCTATAATTCTGTATTTCCCGCCGAAAGGGACCGCCGGTTTAGATCTTTCTTTTGTCAGGGGGAAAAGCCTTTCTCCTTTTCCGCCGGCCATAATCATACCCAATACTCTCATAAAATCTCCTTAAAAAGCCTTATGGGGCTTTTATTTTTTATGTAAAAGTTCAAAAGCGGCCCAAGTCCAGGGCAGTTTTTGTTTAAAAATCTTTTCTATGGCTTGCGCGTATACGCGTATTTCGTATTGGGCGTGGCCGTCGGCCCTGAGTGAAAGGAAGTTAAGCAGGCTTCTGGCGTTGACGGTCCAATAGAACTGCGTATACTGGCTTACCGGCAGAAGACCGCGGGCCATTTCTCTGGCGACGCCCGCGTTTAATAACTTCTGATAGGCTTGATAAGAGGCTTCAATGCTGTCTGCATATATTTTTAAAAGGGTTGCGTTGTCCAAGTCCTTGCTGGATATGGAACCTTGTTTGTTGTGGGTGTCCTGGACTCGGAATTCAGTCGGTATATAAAATTCGTCTTTGACTTCGGTATACCTTGCGCTGACTTCGTTGTAAGAGGCCATTCTGTGCCTCATCCATTGCCTTGCTACGAAAATCGGGCATTTTATGTGAAATTGAAACGTGCAGTGCTCAAACGGCGAAAGATGTTGATGCTCCATAAGATATTTTATTAAGGCTTTATCCTTTTCCTCGCCTTTGCTTACTCCGCCGAAGGATACTCTCGCGGCGTTTACGGTTCTTAGATCGCTGCCCATGAAATCTATCAATTTGACGAAACCGTGGTCCAGAAGATGGACTATTTCCTCCTGTTCGGTTTGCGGGTAAGTTGTATTCATAAATATCTCCTGAAGTTAAAAAGTTAAATCTAAATTGTCTGCGGGTTATCCGCTTTAATTTAATATATTAAAAATTATCCGCCGCGTAAACCGCCATAAATCCGCCCTCGGCGGTATCGTAAACGGCCGCCAGCGTGTTTTTAAACGGGCCGAAATCGCCCTGCTTCATATCGTAAAGCGTGCCTTGCAGCGGCAGTACTTTATATTTGCCGAAATTGCTTCCCGTCCATTTAAGTATATAAATATTTGCCGAGGGATTGGTTTTGTCCATATTATTTTGCGCGGCGGCCAAATAAGTGGCGCCGTCTTCCCCGCCGTTAAATATCGGCAGGGGCAGATAAAGGGCGTGTTCGGTTTTGTTAAATTCAAAGACATTGGGCGAAACGGAAAAATTAGCTCCGCCGTCGGACAGAGAGAAGTCTGTCGGCTCGCCAAGGCGCGTTCTTATCTTGCCGTCTTGGGTGATGTATATGGGAGTCAATATGCCGTCGCCTTCCAAATCCGCCATATTAAAGCCGAAGATGGTGTTCAAACCTTTTACCTCCAGAGGTTGGCCGGGTTGGTATGCGCCGTTTTCAAAAATCAATTTGGCGGGCGAGGTAAGATTATTTCTTTTACCCGTTTTTACCACTTTTTGCGTATAAAGCACTCTTGGCCTGTTGTAAGGCGCAAGGCCTTGGGTTAGTCCGTCGAAGACTTTTCCCTCTTTGAGTTCGCCGCCCTCCATTGAAAGGGGCAGCGTTTGGAAGGTATTGTCCAACGGGTTAAAAACGGTAGCAAACAGCGTCGCCTTTCCGGTATCGGGCAGCGGCGCGCAGTCTAGTGCGAGGATATTTTTTACCCGCGGGATTTTGTAAGACGCTTTTTCAAGAAGTTTTTTATTTTCCGAAAGCGAAAAGACTTTTATTTCATTGTCGCGCCCAAAGGATAGTACGGCTTCGTTTATATTGTCGCCGTTTATATCGCACAAAGCCGCTAATCTGGGCGCCTCTTTAAAAGCCGGGCTTTGCCAAAGCGGTTTTACGGCGTTTTGTTCGGGAAATTCGGCTTCTAAAAATAAGATAGCCCCGTCTTCTTGTTTGCTTTTGTTTCTAAATTGCGCTTTTAAGCCGAGCACATCTATATTTTTATCCAGTTCGCCTACGGCGAAAAGGTCTTTGGCTCGGGCAACGGTGCCGTTTATTCTTTCGCCCTCTTCCCGGCCGAGCGACTTGCCCGTTTTGGGGTTGATTATTTCTTCACCGGGCAATATGATTTCAAACAAATCGCCGCCGCGGGGGAGCTTTTTGACTTCCGAGAGGTCAAAATAAACGGTTTTTCCTTCTTGTTTTATCACTTCGGCGCCTTGCGCGAAAAGTGGCGCGCCAAAAGCGAAAAACGCGAAAGCGGAAAGCAGAATTTTTAAGGGAGTTTTCATAAAATTATTCTAGCTTATTTGTCTAATAAATAGGAAGAGTAATTTGCTAGAATTATGTATATGGAAATAAAGAAAGCGGCGATATTTTTTAATCCTTCGCGCGAAAGCTGCTCGGCGGCGGCTTCTATGCTGGCCGAAGCGGCGCAAAAAAGCGGGATAAATTATTATTTCGCCGATTATGCTTCATCGTTAGGGGACGTTAAACCCGATACCGATATTATATTTTCGGTCGGCGGGGACGGAACTATTTTGAAAACGGCTCGCGCGGCGGCCAAAAGCAATATAAAGATTTTGGGCATAAACGCGGGGCATTTGGGGTTTTTGGCGGCGGCGGAGCGCGGGCTGGACTTCCTTAAACTTTTTGAAGATATAAAAAAAGACAGTTTCATTTCCCAAAGCCGTATGATGTTAAATTGCCGCGTATACAGGCAAGGGCGGGAAGTGTTTTGCGACTTGGCTTTAAACGAAGCCGCGGTGAGGGCTGTTTCGCCAAGAAGCGTCAAACTGAGCGCGCAATATTGTTCTCTACCCATAAAGGAATATACGGGCGACGGACTTTTGGCGGCCACTCCTACGGGGTCGACCGCTTACAATTTGGCGGCGGGCGGGCCGATAGCCATGCCGGAACTTGACGTTTTTATTTTAACGCCGATATGTCCGCATACTTTAAACCAGCGTCCTTTGCTGCTGCCGAGCGCGGGCGAGCTGCGCGTTAAGGTTATGTCGGAAAAGAGCCAATCTGACGCGGCGCTCAGCTTGGACGGGCAAATAAACTTCCCTTTGGATTGCGGCGACGAAATATCGATAAAAAACTATGAGGGCGGAGTAAACATTTTATTTCCCAAGGGATACGATTTTTTTAATATATTGAGCATAAAGCTTAAGTGGGACAGCAGATAATGCTAAAGAGTTTGGAAATAAAGAATTTTGCGATAATAAGTTCCGTGAAGGTGGATTTCGGCGCGGGCCTGAATATTTTTACGGGCGAAACGGGCGCGGGCAAATCGATAGTGATAGAGGCTTTGGGTTTTCTGCTCGGTGCGCGCGGCGACAGCGGCCTGATAAAACAAGGTTCTTCCAAGATGACGGTATGCGGGGAATTTTCTTCCGATTCTTTGCCGAAAGCGCAGCTGGATAAATACGGCATAAAGGGCGACGGGTTTACCTTAAAGAGGGAGCTCGACGTAAAAGGCCGCAACAAGGCTTGGATAAACGATAAAGCGGTATTGGTGGCGGACTTGGCGGAGTTGGGGGCGGATTTGGTTGATTTCCACGGACAGCACGAACATCAAACATTATTTAAGGCCGCCGCGCATTTGGATTTGCTTGACGAATTTGCGGGGCTTGGCGAAGATTTGGCGTCATTTAAAAAGGAATATGATGCCTTTGTGGATTTAAAGCATAAGATTGCGGCTTTGGAAATGTCCTCGGAAGAAAAGCAAAGAGCTTTGGATTTGTACAAATATCAGCTTGAGGAAATAGAAAAGCTGAACATCAAGGAAGGCGAAGACGAGGAAATTGAAGAAGTTTTGCCCAAAATGAAGAACTCCGGCCGTTTAATGCAGGACGCTCAAACGGTATACGGCTATTTAAGCGAGATGGAAGGCTCGGCGGTAGAAACGCTGGCCAAGGCTTTAAACGCGCTGAGGCAGATGGCGGAAACGGACAAGACGCTTCAAAGCGCGGCGGAAGAATTGGAAAGCGCGCTGAACTCCGCGGAAGATACGGCCTCCACCATATCTGCGTATCAAGAGGGTTTGGACGCGGACCCCGAACGCTTGGACAAGCTGTTGGGCAGACAGGAGGATTTGCGCCGCGCCAAAGCGAAATACGGCGCCACTCTTAAAGACGTTTTGACTTTTGCGGACACTCTGCGGGGGAAAATATCGGCGCTGGACTGCAGCGGCGAGAATGTAGCCAAACTAAAGCAAGCCCTTGAAAAACAGGATAAAAAACTTCTATGCTTAAATGAGGAGCTTTTTAAACGCAGGCAAGACGCGGCCAAAGCGCTGGCGTCGCGCATTAAGGAGGAAATATCTCCGCTCGGGTTCGGGAAGGTGCGCTTTGAGGTCAGTTTGGACAAGCGCGGCGAAATCGGCCCGAAAGGCGACATAACGGCGGAGTTTTTGTTCTCCTCAAACGCGGGGCAGGCTTTACGGCCTCTTAGAAACATAGCCAGCGGCGGCGAAATATCCAGGTTGATGCTGGGTTTAAAGACGGTGCTTGCCGGGGCCTGCGGGACGATGGTCTTTGACGAAATAGACGCGGGCATCAGCGGCCTCACGGGCAAGCTGGTGGGAAGAAAAATGCGGGCTTTGGCCAAGAGCAGGCAGATAATCTGCGTGACGCATTTGGCGCAAGTCGCGGCCTGCGGAGAAAAGAATTTCAATATAAGTAAAAAGGAAAAGGGTCAGGGAACGGAAGTACAGGTTCGCCGGCTTGAGGGTGAGGACATAATCCTGGAGGTAGCCAGAATGATTGGCAGCAGCGAAGGCGCCAAAGCCGGCTACCAACACGCGGCGGACTTGATAGAGGAAGCCCTGTCTGGAGATTTAAAATAAAAGGAGAATTATTTATGTCAGAAAGAGAAGAAAAAGTACAGGAACAAGAAACTGCGGCTACTGAATGCGCGAAGGAAAATTGCTGCGCGAAACGCAAATGCTGTATTACTCACAAATTATTCGGTCTTAAAGGGCTGAGTATAATATATAAGGTGCTGAGCGTACTCGCTTTGCTTTATATGGTATATATACTTGCGATGCTTTGGTACTACGCATTTAAAGAAAGCGCGCCTATAATGGATTCTTTGGTAATTACGCTGCAGGTAGTTATGACATACGGTTTCTTCGCTTTGGTTATGATTACTATTTCCAGAATACTTAGGGTGCTTAAGAAGATCAAACACGCGGTAGAACACAAATAAGCGTTTTTGACTGTGCGGCGCGGCCGGTAAAGGCCGCGCCGTCTGACGGTAAAACAGTAAGTTTAAGCGGTTTATGAAAAGATTTTTACTTTTAATTTTAGTTTTTTCCCTGCTTCCTTTGGTATCCAACGCCGAAGCCATCAAACTTAAAAACGGGACTATAATAAACGGATCGATCTTGGATAGGGGGGAATATATTTTAAGGGTGCAGACGAGCTACGGCCCCATATCGATAAATCAGGGCGAGGTTGAAGCCATAATGCCGGATTTGCACCGCGTGCTGTTGAAGGGCGGCGGGGAGTTCGTCGGAACAGTGGTCGATTTGGACGAATTTAATCTGACGTTAAATACGGACAGCGGGATAGTAAATTTGGACGTGGCGGAGATTTCCTCCATGGAAGTCTACGATTACGAAAGTGCGGAAAAGCAAAAGAAGTATATAACCAAAAAGCAGGAACTTGAACAGGCCGCTAAGGAAGAGGCCAAAGCCGCACAGGAAAACGGAGCTGCGGCCTCTGGAGCCGCGGCGGCTGGCGCGTTGGTATCATCTTCGGGACTTTCGTTTGATGAAGATCTGGAAAAAGTTTTTCCGTCCAAACCCGAAGTGATTGAGCCTAAAATAACCTACAAATATCACGTCCACAGCACTCAGCAGCAAGCGGAAGAGCCCGAAGAAGAGGAAGAGAAGCCTGCCCTGACGGAAGAAGAAAAGAAACAGCAGGAGCAGGAAGACGCCTTGATTACCGATCAAATAAAGAAAAAGGATACGGGCAAAAACTATTTCGCCGTGAATCTTGGTATGATGAGCAGCAATCTTAATTTGGATTTATCCGAATATGGCGGTGCGGAAGAAAAAATCAGCGGTGCTAATGTAGCGTTTTCTTTAGCGTATATGAGGAAGATGACCAATCGTCTGTGGTTTGGCGGCTCAATAGGATACGCCATGCTGCCCGGCGGGGAATTTGAGTTCCCTTTAAGCGGAGCGGAAAAGATGTATGTGGAAACTTCCGGGCAGGTATACGATATCAACTTGTTAAGCAATTTTTATCTTAATACTCAAAGTGCTTTAAGGTTTTATCTTACCGGCGGGCTTGGATACACCAGCTCAAGCGTGGAGGAAAGCCCCTCTAAATATGAATTGCTAAACGTTGAAACGGGCGAATACGGTTGGACTACGCAAGAAACGCACAGTATAAGCGGCGGCAATTTCAACGCTATGTTCGGGCTGGGCGCGGAATACGCCATTGACGACGTCAATTTGGGCTTTGAGGTTAAGGGCAAGTATTTCGGCTTTAAAGACGAGTTGGAGAACAGCTCGAAGATGAGCGTTTACGCGATGTTAAAGATAAACTGGTTCTTCTGATGAGGATTTTATTTGCGCCAAATTCTTTTAAAGGCAGTATAAGCGCGCGGGATATATGTGCCCGCGCGTCTTTTTTGTCGGGCAGGCACAAGATAAAATTTATGCCGTTTTCCGATGGCGGCGACGGCGTGCTTGACGTCTTTGCCGCTTCTTTCCCGTCAGCTAAAATCTATAGGGTAAAAGCTATGGACGCTTTGGGGCGGACGAAAGAGGCGCCATATTTATTTTTACCGGACGGCAAAACTTGCGTGATAGAAAGCGCCAAAGTTTGCGGGCTCGGCGCTTTGAAGAAAAGCGAACTTGATATTATGCATGCCTCTTCCTACGGTATTGGAGAGGTAATAAAGGCGGCGTATAAAAAAGGCGCGCGAACATTTTATATAGGGCTTGGCGGAGTTGCTTTTAACGATGGCGGTACGGGTATGGCCAGGGCTTTGGACTATAAATTTTTTGACGCTTCCGGCAGAGAGATTCCTACAGACATTAAAGCCTTGCGTTCTTTGGCGGAGATTAAAAGAAGCTCTTTCGGGCGGGATATAAAAGTATACGGATTGAGCGATGTGGATAATCCTTTGTTGGGGGAGAAGGGTTCCGCGCGGGTATACGGCCCGCAGAAAGGGGCAAATGCGGCGCAAGTGGCTGAGCTTGAAGAAGCTATGGCGGCTTTATGCCGCGCAGCCCAAAAAAGTTTAGGCGTGAACATCAATACAAGGCATTGCGGCGCGGCGGGCGCTTTGGGCGCGGGCCTTAAAGGATTTCTTGGCGGCAAACTGGTAAGCGGGGCTCCGTTTATCGCCGCGCGGCTTAATTTGGAGCGCGAAGTCAAACGGGCGGACTTAATAATTACGGGCGAGGGGAAACTTGACGGACAGACTTTTTACGGCAAGGGCCCGTTTTATATCTGCAAGACGGCGGCGCGTCTGGGCAAACCCGTAATATTTATATGCGGTCTTAACGAAATAAAAGATAAGGCTTTGCTGAGCAAATATTCAATTATCAAAGTAGTTGAAACAAGCCTCATAGCGGGCGGCGCTGATAAGTCTTATAAAAAGGCGGGTTTTTATATACAAGCGGCGCTTAAAGATTTGTTCGGGTAAAAACGGGGAATTTAAGTTCTTTTCGCGGTGGATTTTGACGGCTGTGCAAATGATGCATAGCCATTTTATTTTTTAAGTGGCAGTACGAAGCGAAGGTGTAGAAAACGGATCTAAATTTTATTGCCTTTGGAAAGATTTTTTTGTTTTGCGTTGACAATAAGGCTTGCTAATTTTTAGACTAAGATATATTAAACTTGGGGGTAGCAATGAAAAACAAATACATTATGTTTTTTGTTTGTTTGATAATATGTTTCCTGCCGATGCTTGGCGGGTTCGCGATAAGCGCGGATTCATTGGGCAAATGGTACGCCGCTTTAACAAAACCTGCTTTTACGCCGCCGGGGTGGCTGTTCGGGCCGATGTGGACTTTGCTTTACATCCTTCTAAGCGTGGTGCTATACAAGCTTGTGCGCGCGGATATTGAACACGGCCTGAGAAAGCTTCTGATGGCATACTTTGGCTGGCAACTGTTTTTGAATTTTCTGTGGACGCCGGTTTTCTTTGGGTTTCACGCGGTGTTTTTGGCTTTATGTGTAATAGCTGTAATGATAGCCTTGTGTATAGATTTTATCAGGCAGGCTTGGCGGGCAAAGCCCGTATTGGCATATTTGATGATGCCTTACACGTTTTGGCTTTGCTATGCCGGGTATCTTAACTGCGGGATATATATATTAAATTAAAGGAGAAAAGAGATGAAAGTATGTATGATAGTAGCCGACGGTTTTGAGGAAATGGAGGCGATGGCGTCTTTTTCGGTAATGACGCGCGGCGGACTGGATGTTGATTTATACGGCCTTAACGGCGCTGAGGCGCTAAGCAAGCACGGGGTGAAGGTATGCGGATTAAAGCCTTTTGCTCTTTTTAAAGATGAAGATTATTCCGCCTTGGTATTGCCGGGCGGGCCGCATTACGCCGCTTTGGAAAGCAGCGAGGCCGTGCAATCTTTGATAAAAGATTTTTTGGCCAAGGGCAAGAAGGTGGCCGCGATTTGCGCCAGCCCTACAATACTTGGGCATATGGGCCTATTAAAGGGTAAGAACTATACCTGCTATACTTCCATGAACGAGGATTTTGGCGGAACTTATAAAGAGGATTACGCCGTTACCGACGGCCAAATAATAACGGGCAAAGGCCCCGCCGCGGCGATAGACTTCGGCTTAGAAATAGTGAAGCAATTAAAAGGCGAAGCCGCGGCCAAGGAAGCGAAAGAGGGAATGTATTATAGATAATTTTTTACGCTTTGTGTAAAGAATTTTGATTAGAAAATAAAGCATCTTTTTGGGGCTTGCCAAAACGGGTTTTATTTTGTTATATGGAAGTGTAAGCTGTATAACACACAGAAAGGAGGAGTAGCATGAAGAAACTACTTGGCTTGTTTATGGCATTGGCAATCGCGATGCCTGCAAGCGCAGAGCTGTTAAGAAACTTTGAGCTAACCGGGGATGTGCAGGTTATAGCTTCGGACGTCAGGCATAATGCCTCTGGCGAGTTCACCACGGGCACCAATATGCGTGTTTTGGCGGGCGGTTCATTTGACGTGGCGGAAAATGTACGCGCCAATTTAATGTTCCAGTACCTCAATCAATGGGGTTCCGGCCCTACGGTAGATGGTGGCACGCCCGGTACCATAGGCAAGAGCGCCAATGACTATTTGGATCAAATCCGCTTGGTGGAAGCCAATGTGGAGATGAAGGAACTCTTCGGCTGGCTGGATATGAAAGTAGGCCGCCAGTTCTACGGAGACGAGGACAGCACGGTAATGTATATCGGGCCGAGATATTATAACTCGGAAGTAAACAGAGGCACCGATTTTAATTATGCCACCTCCATTGACGCGGTGAAATTGGCCTATGCCAATGACTTTGTAAACGCCAATGTGATTATGGGTGAGTTAGAGTTTTATAATGGTGGCGGAGCAGGCGTATTCCCTCCGATTTCCGCTACTGGCAACAAACATTATGTGTACGGTTTGGACGCAAAGTTTAAAATTACCGATCCGCTCGCTTTCCAATTATACGGCTATAATATAAAAGATCTCGGTGAAGACTATAGCGGTTTTTACGGCGGCAAATTAACTTTCGCGCCGGAGGCTTTCCTCGTCAGCGCGGAATATGCCCGCACCCATGGGGGCAACAGGCTGATAAAAGAGTCGCACGATAATCCTTACCTGTTGAAATTGGACGCCAAACTCAATATGGACGCGTTTACGCCCAGAGCGGCTTTTGTATACAGCAAAGACTTTGCATCGCCCTTTGGCAATTACAGGCCGGGCTTGTTGATGGGCGATTTGGCTCCGACGGACATATTGATGGACCCTTTGGCTCCGAGGGGCATATTAGCTTATGGCAGGATATATAATATCGGCTTGGATTACAACTGGGAGAAATGGAACTTCGCTTTGGACGGCTATGCCTTCCAGGACAGAACCGCCCAGCATTCCGCTTCTTTGGAGGCGGACCTTGTAGTCAAGTATGACTATAACGACAATATCCAGCTATTCGCGGGCGCCGGTTATATCAAATATAATTCTAACGATAGCAATACATTTGATGCCCCCGACAACACCAAAGGGCAGGTCGGCGTACTCGTAAGGCTTTAATATATAAGGCTTTAAATAAAAGCGGGGCTTTTAAAGCCCCGCTTTTTGTATGTTGTGAAAACCCCCAGCTAGGCCGGGGGATTTTTATTTTTGTTGTCTGACGGATAGAAAAATCGGTTTATAAAGAGGATTCTCCTTTCTTTATTTATTCAAAGACACATCTCCGCGCCGCTTGCCGAAAAAGGGCCGCTTAGGCAAATAAAAAACTCCGCTTTTTACAACAGTTCGCAAATATATTTGAATTTTCAAAAAAGTCTTAAAGTATAAAATATATAAATAATCTTTTTAATTGCGTCTAAATATGGGGGGTAAAATGTTTTTGGCAAGGCGTCGGGCTTGTTGGAAGTGGATGCAAAGCGCGGCGCTGGCGGAGAAGCCGCGGAAAAGTAAAAATGCTTGCCTTTGGAGTAGCTCCAAGTATTAAAATATAAATAGCAGGGAATATTTTAAGGGGAGGAGTTTTTTTGATGAAGAACGTTAATAAAACGGCATTGTTTGTTCTTGGTGTATGTGCTTCTGCATTAGGCTGCGGCGGAACAGCGGCGAACAAGGCGGATAATCCCGCCGAACCTTTGCCCGGCAAACAGACTAAAGCGATAGTATACTTTACAGAGGACATCAGCCCCGAGGGGCTTGTAAAGATTTACGATAAAGTTGGTGCCAACATTAAAGGCAAGACGGCGATAAAAATACACACCGGCGAGCCAAACGGGCCAAACATAATACCGCGTGATATGGTAAAGGCCTTGCAGGCGCATGTGCCCAACAGTAATTTGGTGGAAACGAACACTTATTATAAAGGTGCTCGGCATAACACAAAAGACCATTTGGAAACTATAAAGACCAACGGTTGGGATTTCTGCGAAGTTGACATAATGGACGCCGACGGTGCCGTTATGCTGCCTATAAATGGCGGCAAGCATTTTAAGGAAATGTCCGTCGGGAAGAATTTGCTCAACTATGATTCAATGATAGCCCTTACTCACTTTAAAGGGCATACCATGGGCGGATTCGGAGGCTCTTTAAAGAACATCTCCATAGGCTGCGCCGACGGTAAAATCGGCAAGAAAATGATGCACGAGAAAAGTATGCAGAGCAAAGACGAAAGTTGGAGCGTTTCGGGCGCCGCTTTTCAGGAAAATATGGTTGAAGGAGGCAAAGCGGTGACGGATTTCTTCGGCGATAATATAGTTTACATCAATGTGCTTAGGAATATGTCGGTAGACTGCGATTGCGCGGGCGTAAGCGCGGCGGAGCCCAAAACTCGCAATATAGGGATATTGGCTTCCACCGATATTTTGGCGGTGGATCAGGCTTCTGTCGATATGGTCTACGCTTTGCCCGATGAAGAATCCCACGACTTAAAGGAACGTATAGAAAGCCGGGAAGGTTTAAGGCAGCTTAGCTATATGAAAGAACTCGGTATGGGCAATAATGAATACGAGCTTGTGAATATAGACTGAGAAGGGAATTGTTTCTCTGATAAGCGGGCCTTTGGAAGGCCCGCTTTTTTGTCAGAAAAGTTTATCAATACACAGGTAAAGCCCCAGCATATGAATATATTTATTTATATCGTAGCTGGATAGGGAAGCCTCCTCAAGAAAGCCCGTATCGGGGTAAAAATAGGCGTAATTCAGTCTTAAAGAGAAATCCTCAAAAGCGTAGGCGGCCGACAAATTTATTTCCGAACCTATATATTGATTAAAAGAATCTTTAAAAGAGGAAGAGTAGTAAAATATTTCGAAATCCAAATTTAGGCGCGGCATCGCCTGGGGCGAAATATTCGCCCCGAAAGACAGCGCCTGTACCGCGTTGGAAAACAAATTTTGTCCGCCCGCTATGTCGCCGTAGATATTGTAAGCGGATATGGGGGTAAAGGGCTCGGAGGAGCTGTCGCTGGGGGAAGCGAAAGTCCAATTTAAATATAAGAGCGCGGATAAAGAATCGGATGACAAATCCGCCTCGGAATTGACTCCAAGGAAATAGCCGTCGTACTCCTTTTTGAAGGTGTGGTTGAACATTTGATATTCTTCGCTGCCCGCGTTAAAAGCGAAATAGGCCGCCGCGCTTAGGCGCGAGGTGAGATTGACCTTCGCCCCAATTCCGAAAAGATAAAGCGTTTCTTCTTTGGGCAGCTGCGTGAAGTAAGAAAATAAGGAAACTTTCCAAAAGGCATAAGGGTAAATATCCAAATTAAATCCGCCGGTCAAATCTTCGGTCTTTCCTAAGATGATGTCATAAGAAAGAATATCGCCCCCGAAAGAAAACGCCGCTCCGTCGATATAAGAGGGAAAGGAAAAATCATAATTATCGTCCGGGCCGAAATATACGGCAAAATTGGTATCACTGTCTGCGTAATACTGCCGCCCCAACTTTAAGGAATATTGGCCGAAATTCAAAAGCAAAAAAGCATTGGCGAAGGCGAGCTTTTGCTCTTCCTCAAAGGCCTTGGAGTAATAAGTTTTAAAATAAGGCTCCGCGTATAAGGCCGCGGGCAGAAGGTCAAAAGAGTATTGCAGCGGCGCGGTGACAAAAAGATATGCAAGAGAATAATTCTCCCCGTTATATATTGCCGATTTGTTGTTGGAGGCGGCCGCGTAAGATTGCAAAGACGGTTTGAAATCAAAATTGTTTACTGAAAACGAATTCGCCGCAGTCAAAAACGCCGAAATAAAAGCGGCGGCCAAAAGGAACCGGTTAAAGGACATAAAATAAAAATCCGAAAATTTAATAACAAAAATATTTTAGATAAAAATAAGAAATAAATATGTAATCAAAAAATATTATAAAAATAAAAAATATCCATAAAAAGGGAATATATCGATAATATTTTTTAAAGTTATTATTTTTAATCCGCTTGTGAACCGGCGATAAAGTGTATTTTAGGCTATTTTATATTTTTAATGTATGTAAAGCATAACTGTTAAAGCTCCCTATGAGTTGCGGTTGGCTTTTTTGAAGAGGATTTATCTTTTTTGGATATGATGTTTATTTTTTGATGAGATTTTTAATGATATTAATTCCATATAATTCTCACCCGCCCGAGCGGTTGACTTGTTTTTTTTTTTTGATAAACTACTCCTGTAATCCACCGAGGAGCAGGGGTATTTTTTATGTCAAAGAAGAAAGGTTTTACTCTTATAGAGATGTTGGTAGTGGTGCTGATAATCGGGATAATTGCGGCGATAGCCTTCCCGCAGTATCAGAAGGCGGTTTTAAAAAGCCGTTTTGCTTTAGCGCAAATCACTGCCCGTAATATGTATGACGCCCTGCAGAGTTATTATATGGCTAACGGGAAATATCCGGCCGAATTGAATGAATTGGATATTTCTTTTCCCGGGGGTAGTTATGTAAACGATGATACTCTATCTTTTAAAAAATATACTTGCACTTACTTCCCGATAGGGGCTCCTTCCGTTTTACCCTCGGTGTATTGCACGGTGCCTGTTTATGGGATAGGAATTCGCTATGCGTTGAGAGAGGACGGCAAATCCTATGTCAAATATTGTACCGCGCTTAATTCTTCCCAAATAGCTCAAAATCTTTGTCTTGATTTAGGCGGCAAGAATCCTTTTGATTCCGGCACAGGTTTAATCCATTATAAACTTTAGCGAAAGTTTTGCGTATTTTATCCGCCTATTTAGGTTTGTATGCGGATATGCCCATGGGGCTAAGTAAAGGAATTAACGCATATTAACTTATTGCGCTTAGGGGAAATAAGCTATGACGGGCTTCGCCCGGGCAACCATTCCGCGGCGGGGCGCTTCTTGAAAAAATTTTCCTTCCAGTTAGTATTTGTATAAGACGGCCTGCCTTCGCGTAATGGGGGTCATAGGGTTGATAGCAGGATTATTTTATAGGTAAATAATTTACATATCAATTATTTTTTGTTACAATCCTTTTATGGAAAAACATCTTGTAAGCAGGTTGATAAGAGCCAATAAGACTTTGAGGCGTTCGCGCAACTCCTCGGAATTGTTGGTTCGGGCTACCGCTTTTTTGTATGCCAAGGCGGAAAAAATAACTAGCGGATTTTTTCTTTCCCGCGGCATAACGGCGGCGCAGTACAATGTTTTGGCTCTTTTGGCCGAAGAGGACAATCACATCAATCAGCTGACGATAAGCAAGAGGATGTTAGTTTCCCCCGGAAATATTACGCGTATTTTAGATAAGCTGGTATCTGCGGGGCTTATAAAGCGGGAGGAAGACCCCCGCGACCGCCGCCACAAATGCATATCCATTACGGCAAAGGGGAGGGCTCTTCACAGCAAGATAAAGCCCGCCTATCACGCGTTTATACGCCGTCTTACGGAGTGGATATCGGAGGAAGAACGAAAACAGATGGCGTATGTTATGATAGAATGGGCAAATAAATTGGACGGTTTTTCTTATGATAAAGCGTAAATTGATTTTTGTTTTATGTTTATTGTCGGCGGGTGTTTTATCCGCGAAGGAATATTCCTTTGAGCAGGCCTATGACCGCGCTTTACAGACAAGCTACACCCTCTCTTCAGCCAAGCGGGAGCAGGAAATGTACCGTGCCCAGCTTAGCAGTGCGCGCGGCCTGTATTTGCCGCAAATAGGGGTAAAGGGCAGTTATACCGCGATTAACGATCCTATCTCGATAGATCTTAACGAAATTCGCAGCGCCATTCAGCCGCTGTATCCCGCGGGCGTAACTCTGCCGCCTTTTATGCTTAAGGTTCAAGACGAACAGTTTTTTCAGGCTCAGGCCTATGCGGCGTGGACGCTGTATTCGGGCGGGAAGATATCCTCCGCCAATAAGGCCGCGGGCGCCAATGTGGCGGGGGCCCAGGCCAAGCTGGATATGCTTAGCAATAATTTATTGGTGGAACTTACCAATAAATATTTTGGCGCTTTATTGTCCGATAAGATGGTGGAAGTGCGGGAAAAGTTTTTACAAAACGCGCGCCAAAACGCCAAGGACGGCGCGGATATGTTCCGCGTTGGTATGATAGCCAAAGTGGAAAAAATGTCCGTCGACGTGCTTCTGGCTCAGGCGGAACGCGACTATGCTTCCAGCTTAAATGACGCTCAAATGGCGCAGTCTTTACTTAAAAGCCTGCTGAGGGAAAACGAGGATATAAAACTCGGATCCTCTTTATTTGTCGTCGCGACAGAAAAGCTTCCCACTCTGCGGGCATTGCAGGATATGGCTTTGGAGAATAATCCCTCGCTGGCTCTTTTGGATAGCAAAAAGGCATTGTCGGAGGCGAATGCAAAAGCCCAAAAATCCGGTTTTTTGCCTTCGGTATATTTGTTTGCCAATCGGGAACTCTACACTAACGATTTAACGGTTCTAGACCCCGATTACGCTTACGGCGTTGGCTTTGCCTGGAGCCTGTTTGAAGGCGGGCGTACGTATAATCAAACCAAAGCCGCAGAGGAGCAAACGCAGAGTATAATTGCCCTTAAACAGCAGCAGACTAAGGATATTCTGACCGCTTTGGAATATTATTACAAAAAAATGCAAAACGCGGAACAAAACTATCGGGCTTTGCAAGAGGAATTGGCTTTTACCGAAGAGTTTTACAAAACCAGGCGTTTGGGTTTTAGGACGGGCACCAGTACTTCTTTGGAAGTTAATATGGCAATGACGCAATGGCTTAAGACGCAGCTGGACAGCCTTAAAGCGCAGTATGATTTTGTTACTTCGCTGGCTATGCTGCTAAGTTTAAGCGGTCAGGCGGATTTGTTTGGCGAGTATGCCGAGCAGGCTTTGTAAGGAGAAGATATGAACAGTAAAAAATGGTTGTTTGTCTTAGGCGGGGGTATAATAGCGGCGGCGGTATTGGCGGCGCTGCTGTGGCCTAAGGATATGTTTTTGCAGGGGGAAGTGGTGATAAGGCAGCTTAGCGTATCGCCCAGAATAGCGGGTCGCGTAGACCAAATTTTGGCGCGGGAAGGGGATATGGTCCGCAAAGGCGAGGTTGTGGCGACGCTTTACGCCCCAGATATGTTGGCTAAGGCCGCGCAGGCGCACGCGCCCAGAGAGCTGGCGCAAAAAAGTTATGCCCGAATGAAGGAGCTGTATGACGGCGGTGTAGTATCCGCCCAGAAGCTGGACGAAGCGCGTGCCAACGCGCAGAAAGCGATGGGCGCGGTAAACGAGGTGGAAAGTTTCGTAAACGAAATGAAATTGGTTTCCCCGGTAGACGGGGAAGTTTCTTCCGTAGTGCTGGAGCAGGGCGAATTGGCCGCGCCGGGCATAAGCGTGCTTACGGTGTTGGACACTTCCGACGTATGGGTTTCGTTTAACGTAAGGGAGGATTTGCTTTCCAATTTCGCTTTGCAGAAGGAAATTATGCTGACTTTTCCTTCCTTGGGCAAAGAGTATTATCCCTTTAGGGTGACCTATATTTCCAAACAGGGCGATTATGCCGTTTGGAGCGCCACCAAAACGAGGGGGGAATTTGACTTGAAAACTTTTGAAGTCCGCGCCAAACCCCTCAACCCTATGCCCTCTTTGCGCCAAGGTATGACGGCGCTGATGAAAATTCCCTTATGAAAAACCTTTGGCGGCGCATTATCCGTAGGGAAGGGGCGTTTCTTTTCAAACGCAAGAAAAGCTGCGGCTTTTTTATGTTCGTATATCCCTTTATCATAATGGGCCTTATACTTGCCATATTTTCGGGCAAAGTATTGGATAAAATTCCGCTAGGAGTAGTGGACAATTCCTCGGGCTATTATTCCAGGGAATTGATGAGGACATTAAAAAGCAACAGATTTTTGTCGCCCCGTCCTTTCGCTACGGTCGCGGCCGCGCGCAAGGCTTTGGACCAGGGGCGGATATACGGAGTGGTGGCGGTAGACGAATCTTACGATAAAGATTTATTAAAGAATACCGGCGCGAATATAAACGCGTGGATAAATAACGAATATTTGCTTGTGGGGGGCAATTTGACTAAAGGCTTAAACGCCGTAATCGGGGCGCTGCAGGCCAAATACCAGCGCAGAAATCTTGCCGCTTTGGGGGTGCCTTCTTCGATGGGGGATTCTTTCGCTTCTCCGTTGCAGGTTAGCGAGAATATCCTTTATAATCCGGGGATGAATTACATTTATTTTCTTGGTTTGGGGCTTTTGCCCGCCGTACTTCAGCTTTTTGTTTGCATAAGCGTATGCTACTCTTTGTTGTGGGACATAAAGACATATCACGCAAGACGATTAAGACGTGTTTTTGAAGATCGCCCCTACGGTGCATCCGCCGCGAGAATAACTTTTTACGCGGTGGGATATTTTGCGGTTTTCGCCATAATGTTGGTTGGCATAATCGCTTTATTCCAAGTGCCTGTGGAAGGAAGTCTTTTCCGAGTTATGTGCGGCGGCGCGGCTTTTGTTTTTATGACGGCTTCCACGGGGCTTTTGTTTGCTGGCTTTACCAACAATTTGCGTTTTTGTTTAAGCATATGCGCCATTTATGCGGCGCCGGCATTTGCGTTTTACGGGGTATCTTTCCCTGTTCAGTCTATGCCGATACTGGCGCGGGCGTGGGCGGAGTTTTTACCCGGTACGCATTTAAACCGCATTTTCGTAAACGAATTGCTGCGCGGCGTCAACGCGGCGGGCACTTGGCATGATATTTTGTTTATGACGGCTGTGGGGACGGTATGTTTTGTGCTGGGGGCCAAGGGTTATTCCCGTTGGGTAAAACAGAATAAATATTTGGGGCCAAAGTTATGATTGAGTTTATATTAAGGGAATTGAAGGCATTGCTTAAAGACGGCGGCTTTATCCTGCTGGCTTTTGGCGGGCCGCTGTTTTATTCGTTTTTTTATCCGTTTCCGTATGCCAGAGAAGTGGCGCGGCAAATACCGGTGGCGGTGGTGGATCAGGATAATTCCGCGCTTTCCCGCCAGCTGGTGCGCATGATGAGAGCGGAGGAAGAAATCGATCCCGTCGCCTATTCTTCGCTGTCCGAGGCTAAGAAAGCTTTGGACAGACGAGAAGTGTTTGCCGTAGTGTCGTTGGACGAGGATTTCGAGCGGGATATTCTAAAACAAGTACCCAAGCAGGTGCATATATATACCGACGCCAGCTATCCAGTTTACTATAAGCAGGCCACTACCGCATTGCAGAAAGCGATTAAAACGGTATCAGCCGGCGTTGAAATCAAAAAGTTGCAGTCGCTTGGCGCAAGTAAAGCCGCGCCGTTGCTGCGAAGCCCCATAAAAATGAATATCGTCAATTTGTACAACCCGTCGGGTTCTTACAGCAATTATGTGGTACCGGCGGTTTTTGTGGCGTTGGTGCACCAAATTATGCTGATAGTAATAGGCTTGCGTGCGGGGACCATGTACGAACAAAAGAAAGAGTATTCCAAAAGACTAAAGCCCTTTGGGATATGGCTGGGGAAAATGCTGTCGATGTTGCTTTTTATGGGGGGTTATTTTGTGTATTTGTTTATAATAATGTACCGTCTGTACGGCTTTAGCGGAGGGGAGAGGCTGTTCGAGTGGTTTTTGTTCTATATGATTTTTTCGGTAGCGACTATCGGGCTAGGCCTTACGATAGGCGGTTTGTTTAAAGAGAGGGAAACCCCGATAGTATTTATCGTGGTAACGTCTTTACCGCTGTTGTTTATGTCCGGGATTATTTGGCCTGTGTGGAAAATGCCTTTAGCGATACAGGTCTTTAGGCTGTGTGTGCCTATTACATACGGCATTAACGGGGCGGTGCGTTTGTTTGTGATGAATGTCTCTTTAGGGGATATTTTACCTTATGTCTGCGGCTGCTCGGTATTGGCGATATTGTTTGGTTTTACGTCTTATTTGACGATAAAAAAGCGTTATCCTCTTGAGATATAGAATAATAAGTATTGCGTGAAAAACTTTGAGAAAATAAGATTTTTAAGACCATTCTTCCTTCGTGCATAAAGTAATAGAACAGCAAACAAAATTGACGTTTAAATCGGAATAAACTTTATTTAATTTGGAGTGTCGTAAGTTTGGCCCCACTAAAAGCGACAAAAATAGCCAAAAAGACGTATTATAAAGTGCTTGTCTTACAGATGCGGGAATATATGCGCGTGAACAACCTTTCCCAGCGGGAATGTGCTAAGGCCCTTGGCATGAGCCCCGCCCGCGTGAGCCAATTGCTTAAAAATTGTTAGATGAGGCAGACTTTGGAGTATCATTAATTGAAACGAGCTGAGCATATAGGTATAAATGAAAAAGATTTCTTGCAGACAATAAGTTAAAATATAGATAATTAAACCATGATTAAAGCAATGGATACAATGACTATAGACCGTTGCTATATTTTACCCAGGAGTGATAATATGGACAGATTTGCCATCATAAACCGCATTGGTAATAAATACCATACAGCCAATATAGAAGATGGAGAGTATAGTTATGTCGCTGCGGCTGGATCCAAAGCCAAGTTAACCAAACTTCTGGGACATGAGTATAAACATTACAAGTTGGATATTCGTTTTGAAAAAGATGATGTGGTTGTTTTAGTAGAAACAAAACAGGACTTTACGGAGGATGATGAACCTCAGTTAGAAGCATACTTAGAAGAAGAACGGGCTGTCCATAAAAGCAAAAAAGTTATCTGTATTTTAGCCAATACGACTAATGATAAAATCAAAGTTTGGCAATCCTCTATAGATGAAGAACATGTTTTGCCCAAAGAGACCGTTTTGGATGAAATGGATCACTATATTCACCTGTTTGAACTTAGCAAATCAAATGACCGAGAGAGGGTTCTTAAAAACACCTATAAACTCAATGAAATGCTGCATAAAAAAGATATTGATGAGAAACTGCGGAGCCAATTTGTAGGTACGATTTTGTTACATATTAAAAAGTTAATTAATACTTGGGGTTTTCAGTTAATCGGCACAGAAGCTATTAAGAAGATGGATGATTACCTTGATAATTTGACCACTGTACAATCCATTCGTAGTGAAATACAAAATACTTTAAATGAATTACTGGATGGATCGGAGAATAAGACGGAAAAGATAAATCTTCTTCAAAAGAATGTTCTCGGAGACCAAAAAGTTAAGAAGTTAAATAAAGCCGAATGGCAAGAGATTTTTGATACCATACTAACCGATATTTATAAGTATATTGACACAGAAAGTGATGAGGGCCAAGATATATTAAATCTGTTCTTTATTGCTTTTAATAAATATACGGGTAAAGCTGATAAAAATCAGGCTTTTACCCCTGACCATATCACGGATTTTATGTGTAAACTGACTGATGTCGACTGCCATAAAAAGGTGTTAGACCCTACTTGTGGCAGTGGTTCTTTTCTGGTACAGGCTATGGTTAAAGAACTGGCAGATACCCGTAGAGGTAAAACCGAAAAAGTAGCAAAGGAAGCTATGCGCAAGGTAAAAGAAGAAAATATCTATGGTATTGAAGTGGAAGAAAAAGCATATGGCCTTTCTACTACTAATATGTTAATTCACAGTGACGGTAACTCCAACATCATACATGCGAGCTGTTTTGATAGTGCGGAGTTTATCAAGAAAGCCAATCCAGACATTATCCTCATGAATCCGCCCTATAATGCTAAACCCAAAAGTATACCAGACGCATATAAAAAAAATTGGGGAAAAGCAAAAGATGGTAAAGAAGATCCAACAAAGGGTTTGGTGTTTATTCATTTTTTGTCAGACGTTATTAAACAGATGAACGAAGAAAATAAAACACAAAAAACAGTTAAACTGGCTGTTTTGTTGCCTCTACAATGCGCCATAGGTACAAGCAGTATCATTAGTGAAGAAAAAGCGGCAATGCTGAAGGATAATACCTTGGAAGCAGTATTTTCCCTCCCTGGGGAAATGTTTTATCCTGGTTCATCTGTCAATGCTTGTTGTATGCTATTTACGCTCGGGCAGCCGCATATTAAACCTAATGGGCAATCTCGCTCTACCTTTTTTGGCTACTGCAAGGATGACGGTTTTGTTAAGAAGAAGAACCTGGGCAGAGTAGAACAATTCGATTCAAATGGACATTCTAAATGGGCGGCTATAGAAAAAGAATGGCTGACCTTGTTTGAACAAAAGAAGGCTGTTGACGGTAAATCAGCCGTGCAAGTAGTTAGTGCTGAGGATGAATGGCTTTGTGAAGCCTATATGAAAACAGACTATACTAAATTGACAGAAGCTGATTTTCAGCAAACTTTAAACAACTATCTGTCTTACTTGGTAAAGGAAGGCCAAGTTTATGAATCTTAATAAACAAGATTGGAAGGAATTTAAACTTGAAAAGCTATTTACTATCCGTCGTGGAGATAGAATTGTAAAAGATGAGGACTATTTTGCTATTCCGCCTGCTCCAGATTATAAGTACAGAGTCATTACAGCAAGTGCAACTAACAATAGTGTAGATGGTGTTTATAACCAAACAAACTGTTTGGGTAATTGTTTGATTAGTTGTGGAGAAGCCAACGGGATGTTTACTACTTGGCAGGATGAGCCGTGTTGGGCCTTAGATACGGTGAGGATATATACACCTATTGGCTTTACATTATCTCGCAACCAAGGTTTATATCTCGCCTGTTGTCTGACATTTAATATGTATAGATTTTCTTATGGTAGAAAAGCAAAGCCTGATAATATGTATTCTTTGGATATTAATTTACCAATTCAACATCATCTAGATGGTACGCCAGTCATTGACCCCAAAAAGGAGTTTAGCAAAGATGGCTATATCCCCGATTGGCAATTCATGGAAAACTACATCAAATCCTTGCATTACAAACCTTTAACTACTTCCAGGGCTCATGCTCCTAAAAAAGAACTTAATATTTCCAAATGGAAAGATTTTGTTGTAGGAGATATATTTAATATCCAGTACGGTATAAATATGGAGCTTAATGCCTGTGAACCTTGCAACATATATGATCAAGAGGCGGTGGCCTTTGTGGCTAGGACCGCTGAAAACAATGGGGTCTCTGCCTTTGTAAAAAAAGAACAAGGTATGCTACCACAAGCAGCTGGCACGATTACCTGTGCTGGCGGTGGATCGGTATTATCTACATTTGTTCAGGCTCATGATTTTTATAGTGGCCGTGATTTATATCTGCTGAACACAAAAGAGAATCTGTCAGTTAAGACTAAACTTTTTTTAACCACGGTACTATTAAAGAACCAATACAGATATTCTTATGGTAGACAAGCAAATAAAACTTTGCCTACTTTGTTACTTAAACTTCCTATTCAACATCATTCCGATGGTACGCCCGTCATTGACCCTGAAAAGAAGTACAGCAAGGAAGGTTACATCCCGGACTGGCAATTTATGGAAGATTATATAAATAGTTTGCCATACAGTGATAAAATCAAATGAAAGTTGATTTTTGAACTTGTAAAATTAAATTTCGGGCAGTTAAATGAAGGGCAAAAGGATATAAAGAGACCTTTTGCCCTTGCTTTTTGGTTCCAAATGCGCCATAGGCAAAAGTATCCGTTTGCCCCAGAGAGGCCCAAAACAAAAAATCCCCGACGATAGCCGGGGATAAACAAGCTAAAAAGGCATTAAAAAATCCCATCCAAAGTTCGATGGGAGTAAATATGGGGTGCTAACCAATTGCCGGTACCTCATTTCTATCCAAATCCCGCCAAAAAGATAGCTTTTTCCCTGTGCTAAACAGGGAATATCTCGTTTTATCCAAAAGAGCATTTGTATCTGTTTTGCAAGCGGATACAAAGATAATAAGATAACGTATTCAAAAGTTAGATAAATTCCCTGATAAACAGGGAAAATACAGGGAATTGGTGCTTTTTAGCCCTATTACATAAGGAAAGGGGTGGCCTACTGTATAGGGCCGCCCCTGTATAATTTGCCCAAATTCCCTAAAAAATTAACAGGGAAATGTGGGCTATCTAATGCGAGTAGATAAAAGAATAATAGAGAAAAATCTCTAATTAGTTTTATGTTCACAAATTATTCACATTAAGTTAGAGGGAATATTTTTTTTCTCTAAGTTTAAACGCTTCCACAGAACCTTCTAACATCATTAATTCCTCTTGTTTCTTTTTTTCATATACATCTTCAATAGACATTGATTTAAAAGAAGTTTTGTTATTTTGTTCTGTTTTGAGAATATATATTTGTTCTGAATCAGCGTTTATAACGATATTCGCATTATGGGTTGCAAATATGATTTGCTTATCCTGTTTGACTTGTTTAATGACCTCAATTAATTTTGAAGCTATAAATCGTTGGTCGAGATGTGTTTCCGGCTCATCAATTATAAGAGGTTTGTTACCAAATAATAGCAAAGTTAAAATGATTGCTGTAGCCCTTTGCCCAAAAGATAAATTTTCCAGTTCCTTTCTATCGTAGAGAATAGAAAAATTTTCATATTTACAACAATTATATTTGTACAATAAATAATTTAAATCGTACATTCGTTTATTTTTGAAGTTGTTATTAAAAAAATTTAATATTTTGCAAGCAGATTTCAAATCCTGGTTTTTGTTGCACAGTTCTTCCAAGACTTCCGAAGTAAGGTCTTTGCTTTCTTCTGGAGATCTTCTTTTTAAGATCGCTTCAAAATCTCCCTTGTCTATATGTGTATAATTTTTAAAAAAAGAATAAATATCCTGTTGCATCAAATTTGTATTATATTTATACTTAAAAGTTAATTTGCTGATTTCATCATTTTCTTTTTTCTTTAAAAAATCTTCTGTTTTTTGGAGAATTTTATCCATAGTTTGTTTATAAGAAAGACTAGCAGAAATAATATTTTTACGCAAAAAGTCTATATCGAGATCTTCTCTAGCATTATCTGTTTCTAATTGATTCTGTTGAAGAATAAATGTTTCAAGTTCTCGTTGGGCACGGATTGCATCTTGAATATTTAGTGGGGACATTCCTCTTTCATTTAAGTAATTTTTTAATTCTATTTCAGCTTTTTGCAGTTTTTCCTCAATATTTTTTTCTATTTCTTCACAATTTTTTTCAATATTTGTGAATTTTTCTAATTCTTTGATGCCTTGTAAGATTTTGTTATACTGTGCCGCATAATAATTAATGGTTTCATCGTTTGAAATCTCGATAGTATTAAATTTTTGTTGGATTTTATATATTTCATTGGACAAGTCTATTAAATTCTGCTTAGTCTTATCTATGAAAGATTTTTGCTTATTAACATTGGCAATATTTTTTTGTAAAGATAAATATCGTTCGTCATTTAAGGCATCTAAAAGTTTCTTTCGGCTCGTAATTTCTTTTCGTAGGGAGATTATTTTTTGGTCATTTTGTATTTTCTGATTTGTTAAATTTAATTCCCCTTCAATCTTTTCTACTATAATTCTTAAATTTTCTTTTTCACGGTTAATTTCTGATATGAGAGAACTTTTGTTGTTGTTAGTTTGAGGATTTTTAACATATTCTTCTGTTTCCCAAAATTGGTACAACCGAGAAGATATACATTGTTGAAAAAGCTCTTTGTTTTCATAAAATTTTTCAATGGTTCCTTGTCCGAAGTATTCAAATTCGATATCATCAATGTTGACATAATCTTTCCAGTTTTTAGGGATAATCTTATCCACAATATTTTTTTCTTCTTTAGGCAATGAGGAGGGGTTGTTTTTACAGAATAATTGTAATAATAAGCTTTTTCCAGTTCCTCTTCCTCCTATAAAACAATTTAAAGCTGGATTTAAGTCAACTTTTATTGTTTGTCCGGCAAAACAGCATTCAGTATCACCGATGGAGCTTTCTGAAGGGAGATTTACTTCAATGCGATTCAATACATTAATAGCTTGGACCGGACAAATTTCAGAAATTCTGATTCTAGTATCATAAGAGAAAAAGGCTTGTCTTATTGTTTCAAAACAAGGCTTTCCTTTTATCCAAAGAGAACAATTTCCAATGCGGTCTTTTTCGGAACTTTGAGAAAAATAATGTGCGTCGCTGCAATCCAATAATCTATTATTGACTTGTGCTTCTGTTTGGTGTTTGAAGTCAACTTTGTATTTGTTCGGATTATCATAGGAGTTGAAAAGGAAGTGAACTTTATTGATTATATCTTTTTTTTCTGCAATGGAATGGTCGTTCCATTCTATTTCACTCCACTCAGTTTTTCCTACAAGACATAATGTATTGTTTTTAAAGAACTCTCTGTTGAGAATGGCTTCTATTTTTTCTCGAGAGATATTGTAATTGTTAAACCCTTCTTTAAAATCACTTCCATAATTTTGCAATTCATTGTTAGGAACCGTTTCTTTTATTTTTTTCCCTAATTCTTCTAAATTTTTTCTAGTCAAACATCCATCCCATTTTATACCCATAGCAGAATATGCAGGAGAAAGTTGATACTGACTATGTAACGCACTAATAAATTGATCTTTGATGATTTGGACAGAGAGAGAATCTGGATTGAATAGAACATGATAATTGACACGGGATAAATGATGTTTACTCCCTCCAAATTCTTTGAGTCGTAATTCTATAAGAGGAAATATTTTGGCGATGTTTTTTAAACGTCCTTTTTGTTGATAAGAAATAACCTTTTGATATCCTTCTAAAAAATAATAGTCACTAATTCCAATCATGCTACCTTGGGGGTAATTTTCTTCGTTTTCTAAGTCACTAATAAATTTCTCCCATATTTCATCGTGGCTTGAATCTCCATAATGCTGTTCTATGGAAAAAGGTGTGTGGATGTGAAGATCACATTTTCTCCAAATAGAACCGTTTGAATTCAAAGACATAGTACCTCCTTGAAAGGGGAAAAGGGATGCTATATTACTTAAAGTAATTATATATTATAAAAATTATATAAAGTAATTATAAAATATCATTCATGCTCTCTGTAAATATGAGAGTTCAAAAAAAGAGAAGAAAGGTAATTGCTAAAAGGCTGTTTCTTATGATGTAGATGAGAATTAAGGCCTAACAAAGGTATCATAGGTGATATTCTGCTACAATAGAATTATCAGGAGTGAAATGAAAACAAAGACAATCTAACAAGCTATACAAATTAAAATTTTAAGACTTATTTTTGGAGCCGTTTGTAAGAAACGGCACGGGCCGCACAGGCGGCTGGTCTCGAAGCCAAAAATGAAGTCGCTTTTTACCATACCCTCTTTGGGTATGGAGGCGATTTTCATTTTGAGCGTTTCGAGACCCTCAAGGTGATGTCGCCTTTTTTTATGTTTTCTTGAAAAAACGACAAACTGTTGTCGGCAAGTGTTTTTATACTGATATTACTTGACTTCTCAAGCCATTATTAGGCTGTATGGTAAAAAAGGAGAAAGTTATGAAAAAAGTGCTGGTTTTAATTCTGTGGGGTTATGTATTATGCGGCTGTGCCAGTGTGGATAATTGGCTGAACCCATATAAAGATATGGCAAATTATATGGAAAATTTGTCGGAACTGGACCAGACTGTAAAAAAGCAGTTTACGGAAGCGCCTGATATTTGCGTTTCTCTGGAGAGCATTTTGATTCCGTGCAGGAGCCGATAAAAGGAGTTGCCGAGCTCGGCATAGCGACGGATAAATCCTCTCAGGAAGCTTATGATCTGTGGAAACGCATTAATGAATGCAGTAAAGCGTATGGAACGGCGCCCGTTCTTTTAAACACGATTCAAACGAAAGGAGGGAAATATTACCGGGACACATATAGACGTCTGACGGGCTGGTGGGGTGAAAGTTCCGCTTCCGCCCGTAGACGAGAAGAAGAATTTATCAAAAACTATCAAGAACATCTCAAGGCAACGTATCCACATATACAAAAATATCTTCAGGAGGCCGAAGCGTATGGAGAGAAACTGTGGCGGGCTGCAAACGAAATCAAAAACTATTTTTATGATTTGGACAAAAAAATATCTTTAAAACGCAGCGGCGGAAAAGAATTTTGTGAAGAGTATGTGGGAACCTTTATTTCCTCCCGTTTTAATTTTCCTCCTAACGAAAACTGTATTTATCCCAACGGAGGATGGTATCGTATTGCTTCAGCCGCTTTATCTTCTAATGGAAGCGGCACTTTGTTTGGAGGAAGAAGCGGAGAATTACGATGGACACTTGCCATGGACAAATTGATATTTGTATTGGGGAAAAAGATAGGCCCCCAGCCTTACGTTTCCGGGCAGGAGCTGGGAGGAGAATATTACACCTATGCGGCATTTATCGATACGAAACAGTAATGGGCGGAATGAATTCCGTTTATTCGTTTAAAGAATTTGACGCGCAAAAAGCTTTAGAGGGACTTTATTTTTACAAAGAAGGGAGGTAATTATGAAAAAAATAAAAAAAGAACATGTTGATACGGGATTAATCGGAGCGGCGGGAGTGTATGAGGTGTTGTCCCGTCTGTCTCGGCTGGGATGGACGGCGGCGATGACCCCGGGAAATACAAAAGATTTTGACGTCATTGCTTATAAGCAGTGCCGGCGTAAAACTCTTATGCGGAGAATAGAAGTTAAAACCGCCAATAAGAGCAGGCCGACGGACAGTGATTTCTGGGGAAAATCCATTTCTTGGCAAATGAATAAAAAACATGAAAACGCAGTCCCGGGCGTATGGTACTGCTTCGTTAACTTCGGGGAGTGTTTCGAGGAGATTTACGGAGAGCCGCTGTCCAAAGATTCCTTACCCCGCACCTCGGTTTATTTGGCTGATGCAAAACAAGTGGCTCGTTTTGTCAAAGAGTCTCATCCCAAATGGCTGAAAAGTCCCGCATCCAACGGCGCGCACAAAGACACCGATCTCCGCCGTTTTGTTTTGGGTTTTCGGGGAGGGAAGTATCAAGTAAAATCCACTTTGCTGGCGGCGGACTGCAGGGAAAGATGGGATTTGCTGGAAAAGGAGGAGAAATAAGATGTCCTATATCGAATCACAAATGGGGCCGAAAGAAAAAATTATTTTTCGCGGACAAATACACAAAATTGTTTTTTGGTTTCCCGCTGTTTGTACCTTGCTTTGGCTGTTTTGCATCCGTCATGCATTTTGGGCTTTGGTGTTGATCGCATTATGGACGTACTGTATACTGAAGTACGTATTTACCGAAGCGGCGGTCACCAGCCGGCAGCTAATCGCCAAACAAGGTATTATCTCTGTGGACAGCGCCGCTGTGGAATTGTCGGCGATTGAAGGTGTGCGCGTTTATATTCCGTTGCTGGGACGTATATTGGGTTATGGAACGCTGGTGGTAAGCGGCCGCGGCGGTCAGAAAATAGGTATTCCATATTTAACGGCTCCGGAAGTTTTTAAAAGGAAACTATACCAAGCGGTTGAAATGAGCAAAAATTAAAAAGAACGCCGTGCTTCCTGTTCCGTGTCCCCCGCTTTGCTTGGCAAGGGGGACCATTTTGTCTGTATATGTTACAATGAGCGGAAAAGGGGTGCACATGAAATTGAAATTTATTGTTTTTTCCGTTAAACGCAAAGATTTAAAACTCGTCAGCGATTGGTCCGAAATTAAAAGTTATATGAAACAGGGCTATCTCGGCTATTCGGAAAAGGATGTGGAAACTCTGCAGGCTTGCTGGGTTTTGCCCGCCGTGCAAAAACTTATTAAAAAAGCCAGAAAAGAATTGGCATTGCCCGCACGCGGTCTGTCCTGGGAGAAAACTGGAAAATTTATCCAAATCATGAACAAAGATCAGCGGGCTTTTTTTAAAACTTTCACAGGCAAAACACTGGGCACTTATTTTAAGGCGGAAAAAGAAAAAATCAATTTTACCATACATCCTCTGCTGCGCCGTCATTTGCCTTTTCTTATTCTGGGCGGTTTTGTTACTCCTTTTACTTCCGGGATCAGCCTGTCTGAAGAAGAGGGGGCGGTAAATATCGTGATTCGCAGGAGGATAACTGTTCATCAATTGCAGGAATTTATTAAATTAAACAAGGGGTACTTCGATGACGCTTTATCCTTATTGCCGGCTTTTGATTTGGATCTTTCCAAAGTGGATAAGAATATATTAAAGCATTCGAAAATAGGGCCGACAAAACTGTCTAAAATGCCGCAGATGCCTTCGGATCCCAATTTGATCAGTAAGCGTAAAAATTATGTCGGCAAAAAAATAAAAAAGATTATTTCTCTTCTTCCCTCAAAAAGTTGACCAACTTTTTCTCCTCGCGTTTTTAAAAAAAACTTGTTAAACTGTCTGCACCTCATAAATAAGGAGGATGCAGATGGAAACTGTTGATATAGATAAACTAATACCCTATCGGGGAAATGCGCGTTTGCACAGTGAAGCGCAGGTGGAAAAGATTGCCAGAAGTATCAAGACTTTTGGCTTTACAAATCCTTTGCTGATTGATGAAAACAACGTCGTTTTGGCGGGACATGGGCGTTTAGCGGCGGCCCAAAAACTGGGCCTCTTGCAAGTGCCGGTGATCCGTCTGAATCATTTAAGTGAAAAAGAAAAGAAAGCCTATGTCTTGGCCGATAACCGCCTGGCGGAGAAGGCGTCTTGGGACCAGGCCCAGCTGACTGTGGAGTTAAAGGGATTGTCTGTAGGTACG
The DNA here is from genome assembly GCA_944324675.1 of uncultured Elusimicrobiales bacterium. Taxonomy (GTDB): domain Bacteria; phylum Elusimicrobiota; class Elusimicrobia; order Elusimicrobiales; family Elusimicrobiaceae; genus Proelusimicrobium. Next base: position 204,005 of record CALUXE010000003.1, read on the forward strand.
GACTTTGACCTGTCTTTAACGGGTTTTGAGACTCCAGAAACAGACTTAATTCTCTATGGTCAAGGTCCCGCGGACAAATCTGAGGTGTTGGATGATTCTGTTTGCGTTCCACGGCGTGTCCAGCGCGGAGATGTATGGATGTTGGGCAAACATAAACTGCTTTGCGGAAATGCCTTGGACCCAGCATCACTTTCCCTGTTGTTGGGAGAAGAGAAAGCCGATATAGTGCTGACGGATCCCCCTTACAATGTGAAAATTGCCGGTCATGTCTGTGGAAATGGGCGGGTCAAACATCCGGAATTTGCTATGGCAAGCGGCGAAATGAATGAAAGCGAATTCCAGCACTTTTTAGTCCGCATTTTCCATAATTTGTGTGCTTTTAGCAAAGATGGCTCCTTGCATTTTGCGTTTATCGACTGGCGGCATGTTCACATTATGCTGGAGGCCGGAGGGCAAGAGTATCAGGAGCTTAAAAATATTTGTATTTGGGTCAAGGACGCGGGCGGCATGGGCAGTTTGTATCGATCTCGCCATGAAATGGTGTGTGTATTTAAACACGGTACAGCGGTGCATTGCAACAATGTGGATTTGGGAAAATACGGGCGTTACCGTACCAATGTATGGGAATATCCCGCTGTCCGCGTACAAAGACGTTTGAGCAAAGGTGAGCCCCGGCTTCATCCAACGGTAAAACCGGTGGGGCTTTTGACGGATATTTTACTGGATTGTTCCCGACCGGGTGAAATTGTGTTGGACGTGTTTGGCGGGAGTGGATCCACCCTATTGGCGGCGGAGCGTACAGGGCGTAAGACAAGGTTGGTGGAGCTTTCCGCCAATTATTGCGATGTTATCCTGTATCGGTACGAAAAAGCCGGGGGAAAGGATATTAAATTGATTCGGAGGAAAAATAATGAAAATACGCAGGAAAAAACTTTCTCAAAAGCCGGAAGAAAAAAACTCTGCATACGCCGTCGGTTACGGCAAGCCACCACAACACAGCCGGTATAAGCCGGGCCAGTCCGGCAATCCCAAGGGCCGTCCGCGCGGGAGTAAAAGTAAAGTTAATATTTTGAGAGAATTGTTGGCGCAAAAAGTCACGGTTACCCAGCAGGAGAGAAAATATCGAATGAACAAATTAACGCTTATCTTGCTGACTTTGGTAAATAAGGCGGCTTCTGGAGATTTACGCGCCGTGTCCGTATTGCAGCCGATGCTGGACAGTATGGAAAAAGAAATTTCAGAAAAAGCCCAGCTAAGCGACGAGCTGCCAGCTTGTGACAAAGAAATTTTGGAGGAATATGTCAGACGAACGAAAAGTACTTCATGCCGTTCTTCGCAGTGATTTTAAGTCGTTTTGCCTTAAGGTGTTTCAAGAAGTCTCTCCTGGAACAAAGTATTTAGATAATTGGCATATTGATGTCATTTGTGACAGAATCGAGTGTCTTAGAAACGGCGGACAAAACCGCCTTATCATTAATCTTCCCCCGCGGTATATGAAATCCATTATTTGTTCGGTAGCTCTGCCTGCATTTTTGCTTGGGCATAAGCCACAGGAAAGGATCCTTTGTGTTAGCTATGCCGATGAATTGGCGCTTAAATTGGCGTTGGATTGTCGGAAAGTAATGGAGAGCGGCTGGTATCGGGCAGTTTTTCCCCATACTCGGCTTTTGAATGCCAAGCGTGGTGTAGCGGATTTTTTAACTACAAGCGGTGGCGGGAGGTTCTCAACTTCGGTGGGAGGCGCGCTGACGGGCCGCGGGGGAAATTGGCTGATTTTGGATGACCCCCTAAAACCGTCGGATGCTATGTCTGACGTGTTGCGGGAAAAAACGAACGAATGGTATGGAAGCACTCTCTATTCCCGGTTGGATGATAAAACGAACGGGAAAATTTTAGTAATTATGCAGCGGGTGCACCCGCGGGACTTAACAGGTTTTCTTTTAGAGACAGATGCCAGTTTTTCCTCATTGGTATTGCCTATTATTGCAAAAGAGAGAGAACAATGGTATGTAAAAAATCCATTGGGCGAGGAAATCGTTTTTGAAAGGAACGCCGGCGATCCCTTGCATTCAGCGAGGGAAGATTTGGAGCAAATTAAGCGTACGAAAGAAAGTGTCGGATCTTGGATTTTTGCTACTCAATATCAGCAATCCCCGCAGGAGCCTGACGGTGGAGTAATAAAAAAAGACTGGCTGAAATTTTTCAATATGGCGGATTTAATGGAAAGGGCACGCACCGGGCAGCGTAAATTTTGTTTAGCCCAAAGCTGGGATACCGCTTCCAAAATCGGCGAAGGCAATGATTATTCCGTCTGTATCACTTATTTGTGGGACTGCGAAAAAAGGATTTATGTTCTAAATGTATACCGGGAACGTCTGGAGTTTCCCGCTTTAGTTCGTAAGGCTAAAGAGCTGGCTACGCAAAGCCGCCAAACATACGCCTGCTTTTACCCTTTTATTCCAGATATTTTAGTGGAGGACATGAACAGTGGCGTGGGATTGGCACAGGAGTTAAAAAGTTTGTGGGGAGGTAAAATCAAAACAATCCGCCCGATCCAAGATAAACAAACCCGTTTGAAAGCGGCTTCTCATTTGCTTGAGAACGGCAATTGCCGTTTCCCAGATGACAACCCACCCTGGTGGCCGGCGTTTGAAAGGGAGTTGCTCCTATTTCCCAATGCCAAATACGACGATCAATGTGATGCTCTTTCCCAGTTGTTGGCTTATGAAATGACGGAACGAAAAGATCTGTCTTGGCTGCCGTATATTTAGGTTATCTCATCTGCTCTGCTGTTTAGAATATAAAGCTAAACTTATAAATTGACATGCTAAAATAATTAGTTTATAATCTAAACAGAGACTCTAATATTTCCATGGTTAATTTATGACAATATCTGTACAGATCAGAATGCTTTGTGCCAGACTAAATATTTCTATGGCTGAGTTAGCTAGAAGATTGGGTTGCTCCCCTCAAAACTTAAGTGCCAAGATGAAAAGAGAAAGTTTTACAGTTGCGGAACTAGAACGGATTGCCGATGTTACTTCGACTGTTTTTTCTAGACAATTTGTTTTGCCGAATGGAGAAAAGTTTTAATTATGAAGAAAAAGAACCAAGGAACTAAACAGCCAAATACTTTTCGTCTGGGAGAGCTTTTTTGCGGACCGGGGGGACTAGCCTACGGAGCTGTCACTGCGTCTATCGAAGACAAATCCTTTAAAATCATCCATGAATGGGCGACTGATTATGATAAAGATACCTGCAATACCTATATTCATAATATATGTCCTAAAGATCCTAACAGTGTTTTTCATGAGGATATCCGCAAGCTGAATTTAAAGAAACTGCCTGAAATTGATGCCCTGGCTTTTGGCTTTCCATGCAATGATTACAGCGTTGTCGGAGAGCAAAAAGGGATGACTGGCATATATGGCCCATTATATTCCTATGGAGTGCAGGTTCTAAAATTGTATCGGCCCAAATGGTTTTTGGCAGAAAATGTGGGGGGGCTGCGGAATGCAAATGAAGGAAAAGCTTTTGCCAAAATAATGGAAGAACTGAAAAATGCCGGATATGTGATAACGCCTCATTTGTATAAATTTGAACAATATGGGGTGCCTCAGGCACGTCATCGTTTGATTATTGTGGGGATTCGCAGTGATATTAAAGATGTGGTATATCAAGTACCATCACCAGAGCCATATGCTAAGTTAGACAATACATGCCGGCATGCACTGGAGGTGCCGGTGATTGCTCCTGATGCCCCCAATAATGAACGCACCAAGCAGTCTGATACCGTAATTGCTCGTCTAAAGTATATTAAGCCTGGGCAGAATGCTTTTACTGCGAATCTTCCTCCAAATCTGCGCCTGCATGTTACTGGCGCCCGCATCAGCCAAATTTATAAAAGGCTGGACCCGGACAAGCCTGCTTATACTGTAACAGGAAGCGGCGGCGGAGGGACACATATATATCATTGGAAAGAACCCCGTGCTTTGACTAACAGAGAACGTGCCCGGCTGCAAACCTTTCCTGATACTTATGAGTTTCTTGGAAGCAAAGAAAGTGTACGGAAACAAATAGGTATGGCAGTTCCATGTCGGGGAGCCCGTATTATTTTTGAAGCTATTCTGCGCAGCTTTGCTAAAATTCCTTACAAATCAATTAAAGCTAATATTCGGGAAGAGGTATAAATATGTTTTACAGTTCCAATTTGCGGGATACTGTTTTGCTGGATCCTCTTTCTTTAGCCCCAGATACATTAAAAATTGTATCTGGATACGCTTCTGATACAATGCTCTCTTGGCATATTACCCGTATAGCAGAGCAATACCATGTGCCTTTGAAGATTCTTTTAATCGTTGGTATGTGCCGTTCAGAAGGAATGAGCGAACCCCTTCATAAGGGTTTTAAGGAACTGATGGAAAATAACAATTTGCCCAATCATTCAAAGGCGGTATGTCAGTATGTCTATGAAGGGGCGCCCGTTCACTCCAAATTGTATTTATGGGAAAAAGACGGTGTTCCAATAAAAAGTTTTATCGGATCTGCCAACTATACTCAGGCGGCTTTTTTCGGCGGCCGAAGAGAGGTCATGGCGGAATGTGATCCAACTTCTTCTCAAGAATATTTTTCCAATATAGAAAGCAATAGCATTTACTGCAATCATGCAGAAATCGGAGAATATGTTACTTTTTATACGCCTTCCAGCATTTCTAATTTTGCAAGGGATTTTTCTCAAGGCATGGTTAATTCAGGTTTGGAGCATGTAACTCTTTCCTTGCTAACATATAAAGACGAGGTAGGGGAAAAATCCGGCCTGAATTGGGGTCAAAGAGAAGGCAGAGAACCAAATCAAGCATACATTCCGTTGCCGGCTAAAATTGCCCGAACAGGTTTTTTCCCAGTATTTCAACAGCATTTTGCAGTAGTAACTGATGACGGAAAACAATTAATTCTGCGGGTAGAACAACAGAATGATAAGGCGATCACAACACCGCTTAATAATTCTTTGCTCGGAGAGTATTTCCGTGGCCGATTAGGTGTTGCTAATGGAGCGTTTGTTTCTAAACAAGATTTGCTGAATTATGGCCGGACTGATGTGACTTTCTACAAAATTGATGATGAACAGTTTTTTATGGATTTTTCTGTTTAGCGGCATATACAGGAGCCAAATATGATGAACTACTGGTGGGTAACACGGCCTAAACGCCGTTTAAATTCTGTTCCCGAGGTATTGGGAACATTGGCAGAGGTTTCTTTAAATCAGGAGTGGAGAGGGCAAAGAAACACACATTTAGATTTGGAAGACGCTTTGGAGAAAGCCGGTTTAAAACGTTTAGGAGAAAGACGAGATCAGACCGGCGGTGGAGCCAGAACCTATCAAGCTTGGATTTTCAGCCTTGGGCTGATTTTTATACAAGAATCTACAGGTCAGATGAAATTGACTCTGGCAGGAGAGGCAATAATGAATGGAGCCTCTCCTGTATCAGTTTTGAAAAATCAGATTCTGAAATATCAATTCCCTTCCGCCTTTTCTATTGGAAGGGGGGTGGATGTTTCCAGACGGTTTCGTCTGCGGCCTTTTGTGTTTTTGCTAAAGTTGCTGAGTGATCCGCAAATCGATTTTTTAACTGAAGAAGAAATTGGAAAAGTTGTTATTGTGGAAGCCGAGAGTGAGACCGAAAGATGCTACCTTTCTGTCCGAGATAAGATATTGGATTTTAGGGAAAGAGGCGACCGCTCCTTACCGGAAGATTTTTTTCAGCGATATGCTCCTCGCAGGGGAGTCGTTAGTCCAGCTCATCCTTTTAGCCATCTTTTAGATATTGCAAATACTTGTGTGAACTGGCTGGAATATACGCAGTTGGCCAAGCGGGATGACGATAGAAAGTTGCGGATCTTGCCTGAAAAGACAGACGAAGTGAAAAACATCCTTGCCAATTTGCCGCTTATGATTGGACGCCCGGAAGAACAAGAAGTCTTTCAGCGGAAATATGGCTTGGATCCGAATCATCAGCGAGATAACCGTAATCTGATTGGCACGCGGACGATTACACTGGAAATGTTGGCAGAGCAAAAAATCCGTCAGGCTTTTGTCAGCGAAGCTTTAAAAACCCCAATTGCTTTTATTTCAGATGACCTTGTACAGCAAATATCAGAAAAAACAGGATTGGCTGTAAAACTGACAGAAGAAACATTGAGACGTTTATACCCGCATGGAGCCATTGGAGCTTTTATGAGCGAGTATTTTGAGATGGCTTTTCGGGGCAGAGAAGATGCGGCGGATTTTGAGAAAGCTACAGCTGCGTTATTTAAAGATATATTTGGCTTCTATACAGAATATATTGGGCCGCAGGGGCTTACTCCAGATGTTCTTCTGTTGTCTGATCAAGCCGGCTATTCGGCTATTATTGACAATAAAGCCTACAGCAAATATAGCATTTCTAATGATCACCACAATAGAATGGTCCAAAACTATATTGGCGGCTTAAACCGGTATTATGCCGGGGCCCTTCCGCTTGCATTTTTTACATATATAGCCGGTGGATTCGGAACGAATATTGACAGCCAAATTGTCAGTATCAGCAAGGAATCCGGAGTGCATGGGAGTGCTGTGTCTGTGGCTAATCTGATTAAAATGGTAGAAAATCATTCTGAATATAACCATCAGACCCTTCGGAATCTTTTTTCTTTAGACAGACAAATTCTTCTTGGTGACTTGAAGTAATATTCTATGGATAACCATTCTGCTTTGGAACGCAGTTATAATATGTCACGTATTAAAAGTATTAATACGAAACCCGAGGAATTAGTGCGCAAGTATTTGTTCCGTGAAGGATTCCGCTATCGGAAAAATGTACGCAATCTTCCTGGGTGTCCTGATATTGTTTTAGCTAAATATCATACGGTAATTTTTATTAATGGATGTTTTTGGCATGCGCATAAAAATTGTAAAAGTTTTGTTTATCCAAAATCGAATCAAACGTATTGGAGAGATAAACTGAAAAGGAATCAGGAAAGAGATCAAAAGAATAATCTGTTGCTTAGGCGACAAGGATGGAAAGTTTTAATCGTTTGGGAATGTGAACTAAAGCCTAACATGAGAGAAATAACGTTATCCAAATTATGTTCTGATATTAAAAATTAATTTTATATTTTATTCTTGACTTCTCTCCCTATAGTAAGCGTATATGTAGGTACGTTAAAACTATAGGGAGGAAGTATGACTAAACTTAACACTAAAAAAGCTTCTCAAAAAGCTGCGGCCTTAAAGAAAAAAGTAACCCCACCATCGTCTAAGAACAAGAAAAATCTCATTCCGCTCGATTTGGGAGCAGAAATAAAAGCCGGTCAATCCATTTTGCCCGCAAAACCCCTTCCGGATACACAGCCCGCCATTGATTCCGTCCCAACGCAGAAACCAGTACCCCTTTCCACAAATGACTTGCGAGAAATTGCCAATACTGTAAATCCATTGGCCCAACTCATGCGTAAAAATAAATATCGGGCCGAAAAGCGCTCCACAGAGAACAAAAAGTCCCTGCGAGATGTCCGCCTGCCACTGGCAGGGGCCGTATTGGAAAAGAAATACAAAGGTCAGGAAATAGCCGTCAAGGTATTGGAAATCGGCTTTGAGTATAACGGTAAATACTATAAAAGCCTTTCCGCAGTTGCCTGCGCTATTACGGGGCAGCATATTAGCGGCTATCACTTCTTTGGTTTATGAGCGAAATTGTTCGCCCGTTGTATTGCGCCGTATATACGCGCAAATCCACCAGTGAGGGGCTGGAGCAGGACTTTAACTCCTTGGATGCACAGCGCGAGGCCTGCATGGCCTATATCGCCAGCCAACGCGGGGAGGGGTGGCACCCCCTTAATACCCACTATGATGACGGCGGCTTTACCGGTGCCAACACGGACAGGCCCGGTCTCCAGCAGTTAATCCGGGATATTAAACAAGGATTAGTGAACTGTGTGGTGGTGTATAAAGTGGACCGCCTCTCCCGCTCCCTCCTGGATTTTTCCCAGCTTCTGGAATTTTTTGATAAACATTCCGTATCATTTGTGTCTGTTACGCAAAACTTCAATACCAAAACCTCTATGGGCCGATTGACGCTTAACATATTGCTGTCCTTTGCCCAGTTTGAACGGGAAATCATCGGGGAGCGTACACGGGATAAAATGGCGGCCTCCCGTATGAAAGGAAAATTTGTGGGCGGGCTCATCCCGTTTGGATATCGGTTGGATAGAGAACGGCATTTGCTGGTACCAAACCCGCCGTATGATGAGCAGGTACGGTTTATTTTTGAAAGCGTTTTGCGGGAGGAAAATGTTTCCAAAGTATTGGATGCTTTGAATGCAAAAGGTATCGGGCTTCCGGAACGCAAGCTGCGCCATGGAGGAGTATGGCAGGCCCGCCCCATATCCCGCGCCCATTTATACCGCATTATCCACAACCCTACCTATATCGGCCAAGTGCTTTATAAAGGGAAAATATACGAAGGCGAACACGAAGGCATTATCTCGCGGGAAACATATGATAAGGTACAGGAGTTATTGCGTTCCCGGCGCATAAACCACGGTTTTACCCGCAAACGGATACCCGGGCTTTTACGGGGCCTTCTCTACTGTAAGGAATGCGGAGCGGATATGGTGCCGGTGTATGCTAAGAAAAATGGAATAAAACATTTTTATTATATCTGCCACCGTTGCCAGAAGGAGGGGTATGTCTCTTGCCCTACCCGAACGGTGCGCCAGCCCGAGTTTAATGAGGCGGTTTTGAAACATCTGGCAGAACGCGGGTTAATCAATAGGACTGAACTTGAGCAACAGAAATTAGAGCAACAAACGGAAACGCTGGCCCAAGTAGTACGGCGGATTACTTACGCATACCAAGGGGAAAATATAGAGATTTTACTCCCCAACGGGGTAAGTTTTGCATTCCACGCGGCTGTAAAACCCAATTATGTGCGTCGCAATAAGCGGGTTAAAGCCAATCCTGAAGCATCCAAGATAGACAAAAAGACGTATTATAAAGCACTTGCCTTGCAGATACGGGAATATATGAGGGTAAATAACCTTTCC
>CALUXE010000004.1 GCA_944324675.1 uncultured Elusimicrobiales bacterium
GAAAAATCCGCCAAAAAGTATATGCTATGGGTTGTAGAAAAGAAAATCCCCGTCGGGAGATGACCCGAACGGGGATTTTTGTAAGATAAACAAAACTAAAATACGGAGAGGGAGGGATTCGAACCCACGGTACGGTTTCCCGCACACTTGTTTTCAAGACAAGCGCCTTAAACCACTCGGCCACCTCTCCATAAAGCCTTATTTATGTATTTTATCAATTATTTACATTTTTTTACAATTCGTGTTTATTAATGTGGATAGTTAGCGTTTCAGCAATAGCGGGGCAACAATGGTATAATAATCTTATGCGGGAAAAAGCCAAAATAGTATACAGATTTAAGGATAATTTATATATAAATCTTACCAACAGATGCCCAAACGCCTGTTCATTTTGCATTAAGAGCAAGTTTTCCATGGTGTTTGAAGGCTATAACCTTAACTTGGAAGGCAAAGAGCCCTCCGCCGAAGAAGTGCTGGCGGAAATCCGCCGCCAAAGCCAAGAGGGCCCAGTCGGGCAGATAGTTTTCTGCGGATATGGGGAGCCTACAATGCGCCTTGCCGTACTGCTGGAGGTAGCCTCGGTTTTAAAAGAGGATATGGCTTTGGGCAAGTACCCCAAAACGCCGATAAGACTTAATACTTTGGGGCTTGGGAATCTGGTATACGGGCGCGACATAACGGGCGATTTGGCCAAAGTTTTGGACAGCGTCAGCATAAGCATCAATTCCCCCAAAAGAGAACAGTGGCTGGAAGTGGTGCGGCCTCAGCCTCAGTACAGGGAGCGGGGCTATGAAAGCGTTTTGGAATTTATAAGACTGCTGGCCCTAAAAATGCAAGACGTAACTGTAACGATAGTGGACAGGCTTGGCATCGACGTGGAGGAAACGGAGAAACTGGCGCGGAGTTTGGGCGCCAAGTTTAGGGTGAGGGAATTTATCGCATGAGTGAAAGACCTTCGGCTTGGGCCGTTTTATTCTTCAGTTTCGCCTTATGTTTAGGTGTGGTGATGTTGCTTAATGTTTTCTTTTCCTATTACGATTATTCCTCTGCTTTGCGCGCGGAAAAAAGTAAAACCGCCGAAGCCGCTATAAAGAGCAGGGAACATAAAATAGACAGTATCGCTTTGCGCAAGGTGCGTTTTACTTTAAACAAGCCCGAGGCCAAGGAAGTGTACGTGGTGGCCAATTTCAGTCTGTGGGAAGAGCACAAAATCAAGTTGGATAGGCAGAACAACGGTTCTTTCAGCAATTTGATAGTATTGCCGCAGGGCGAGTATAAATATTATTTTGAGGTCGACGGCAAAGCCGAGCCGGACCCCAACAATACCGATACCGTGGAATACAATGGCAAGAAGGTAAATTTAAGGACGGTTCTGTAATATGGCGGAATTTTACGTTTACAATTCCCGATGTGCGGAGGAAACCGCTTCTCTTGGGCAAAAATTGGCCTCCTTGCTGAGCGGCGGGGAAATATTGTTTTTTAAAGGGCCTATCGGTGCGGGCAAAACGGTAATGGTAAAGGCAGTGGCGAGGTATTTCGGGTTTAAGAAAGAGCCCGCCAGCGCCAGTTTCAGCCTGATGAAGAGATACAAAAACAAGCGGGGGACTTTATATCACGCCGATTTATTCCGCCTTGAAAGCGGAGAGATGTACAATTTGGGTTTTGAGGAAATGCTGGAGGACGAAGACGGTATTCTCCTTATAGAATGGCCCGCGGCGGCGGAAGAGTTTTTCCCCAAGGACAGGCTGGAAATAGAAGTGGTTTTAAAAGGCGGCAATGACCGCGAAATAAAATTCCGCGCCTGCGGCAAAAGAAGCGGCGCCTTATTGGGAGATTTATGCGAATTGATAAAGAGAGAGAAGAAATAATTCTAGCCTTAGACAGTACGTCTTCCCCTTTATATATGGCGCTATGGCGCGGCGGCAAAATATACCGCGCGCGCAAGGCGGGCATAAAGCAGGAAGAGCTTTTGTTCCCCGCGTTAAATAAACTTTTGGCCAAGGCGGGGATAAAACTTAAGGACGTTACCCACTTTTTTTATGTGAAGGGCCCCGGCCGTTTTACGGGTATAAGGATAGGGATAACTTTAGCTTCGGTATTAAGCGAGATGAACGGGGTAAAACCCTCATCGGCTGATTTATTCGAGATTTTAAGAAAGCAGGCGGAAAGTTCAAGAGAGTATAAAAAGTGGCTCGCCGCCAACCCCGACGGCGTATTGTGCATTATAATACACGCGTTCAGGGAAGAATATTTTTATATGTTTTGCGAGGAAGGCTCTTTGCCCAAGTGGTCTTCTTGGGAGGAATTGGAAAAAGCTCTTTGCCAAGGCGGGCGTCCGATTTTTGTCTGCGGATGGGATAAAGACGGGACGAGCCTTAAAGATAAACTCCCCAAAGGTTGCGAATATGCCGGCGGGAAATTAAATGCGGTAAAGGCGGAGACGATGTTTTCGCTTTGCAGGGAGCTTACAGACCGTCAAAGCCGGGAAGAAGTATTGCGTCCGCTTTATTTAAAGCCCGCGCGTTTTGAGTTATGCGGGAAATAGTTTTGTCGCTCGCGGAAATCGGCTGCGCGGGCGAATTGGCCGAGATAGCGGCTTCTTCGGATTTTTGCGCCAAGTGGAGCGGCGCGGATTTTAAAAGCGAGATAGACAATAAATTCGCCAGGATATATACGGCACTTTGCGGAAAGGAAATTGTTGGTTTTGCTGCGTTTCGTTTATGCGCGGAGGAAGGGGACCTTACCAATTTTGCAGTTAAGGCGCAATACAGAAGGCGCGGAGTGGGCGGTATGCTTCTCTCAAAAGGCATAGACAGCGCGTCGGCGGAAGGTGTCAAGAGGCTTACTTTGGAAGTAAACGCGGCCAATTGCGCCGCGATAGCTTTATACGAGAAATTTAAATTTAAAACGGTCAATGTAAGAAAAAAGTTTTATAATAATTCGCAAGACGCTTTTTTGATGTTGAGGGAGATATGAGCATAAAGGGGAAGATAATTTTAAGTTTATTTATTTTTGCGGCTCCGCTGGTATTAAACTGCGCGGATTTAAGCGAGGAAGTAACAATCGGCGAGGCAAGTTCCTCATCGGATAATGAAGGCTCCGATATCCCAAAGGCTTACGGCGGCGAATTTTATTCCGATTTTATCGAAGCCGCCTATCTGGAGAAAAACGGGCGCCCTCAAGAGGCTTTTGCCATATATGAGCGCTTGTATGAAAGCGCTAAAACCGATAAGACGATATTGTATTCGTTGGCGTCCATTTCTTTGGCTCTTAAAGACTCCAAAGCTATGGATAAATACATATCGGCCTATTACGCATTGGCGCCGCAAGAGGCGCAGGCTATGTCTTTGCGCGCCGGGCTGTTGTGGAGCCGCGGCGATTTGAAAGGCGCGGCGAAGTTATACCGAGAGGCCTTATCAAAAGATCCCGAAGATCCCGAGATAATAACCAAGTATGTGACGCTTATCAGCGCTTTGGACAGCGACGAGGCGGTGGAGTATTTGGATTTGCTTGCGAAACAATATCCCGCCATCGGTTCGATGATAGCCCTGAACATCGCCGAGCTATATTTGAAACAAGGCGACAGCGTTTCGGCGGAGGCCTATCTGAAGAAGTATATATCCTCCAATCCTTATAACATTGAACCTTATACTGTATTGGCCAATATTTACGAAGTGCAGGGTTCGCCCGCCAAAGCGCTTAAGGTATATCTTGAAATGGAAAAGTACGGATTGGCTTCGGCCGATATATTGGTCAAGATAGGCGCGTACTACGTTTTGGAAGAGAAGAAAGATATAGCTTTGCAATATTTCAGGCGGGCTAAGGCTTTGGATAATTCTCAGGCGTCGGCGACGGAATTTTTGGTGTTGGACGCTATATCTCGCGGCGATTATGAAGCCGCGTTTAAACTTTTGACGGAAAGTTCCGCCTATGACTCCGAGCCTTCTTCCCATATAAGGGCGAGCTATTTTCTATCGAAAGCGGGCAAGAGCGCTAAATCGGCGGAAGTCTTGCGGGAAGCTTACTCCAAATTTCCTCAAGATAACGAAATAGCTTTTTATTATGCGCTTTCCCTTATAGATTTAAAAGACTATAAACAGGCTGGGGAAATATTGTCCGCTCTTTCGCAAAAGAATCCCGACAACGAAAGCATACTTTTTCACTATTCGTATGTTTTGGAACGGCGGGGCGAATATAAGGAAATGGAGAAGACTCTAAAGAGGCTTTTGGATATAAACCCCGAAAACGCCGATGTATTGAATTTTTACGGATACTATTTGGTCGACAAAACCCGCCGCGTGGAAGAGGGCGGGGAATATATCAAGAAGGCTCTCGCGGCCAATCCCGAAGATGCCGCTTTTATAGATTCTATGGCGTGGTATTATTACAAGAAGAAGGAATATGAAAAGGCCTATGAGCTGTTGGGCGGCATTCCCCTGGAAGACATGGCGGCGCTTAACGACGCGGAAATATACTTACATTTAGGGCAAACCGCACAAAGCTTGAAGCTTTGGGAAGACGCCGCCGATTATTATAATAAAGTTTTGGAAATAGAACCGAACAATAAAACGGCAAAAAAGAATTTGAAAAAAGTTACAAAAAAGTTACAAAAAAAATAAAATCTTAAGTACAATATAGATAGGTAAAAGCTGGGCATAAAATCGGAAAGGTTAAAAGCATATTGGAATTATGCCGTTTTTTTTATTTATTATAGCTTTAAACCTATAGGCAAGGGAAACCATTATGTCGAGGAACAGAAAGTTATGAGAAAAACTCTAAAGTTTATAACTATTATTGCGGGTTTATTAATTTTTGGATCGGAGCTTATGGCTCAAACGGCGATGGTAACCCAAAATTTGGTGGTCTATCAGCCGAGTAGTGATAAAGACGATGCCCATTGCCAAATAACGGATTTGGACGCGGCTTTTAATACCCCTGCCAACAACAGGTCCTATTCTACTGCGACCATACAGCCCGTAAACTCTAGTGACCCGTGGGTCAATTCCGCTTTGATAGAGTATTCCCAGATAACAATGGGTAATAGAGAGACAGGATATAACTATACCTATCCCAATAGTTGTTTGTCTTTATGCGCGGAAGTAACCTGCAGCAACCCGGCCAGACTTGTTGAAGGTTCCGATGATTCGGGCACTGGTACCGATACTCGAATATATACGGTAAAGAGCGGGGATTTTCCGATACAGAGCGTATTGTTTGAGATATTCAAATACCAGCAAAACGGCAATCCTTACAATCCCGATTCCACTCCGCCGATAAGGACTATAGCTTTATATCCTACGGACGGCAACAATATATGCTACGGCGTCGGCGTTCCCAGCAATAGCGTGGAGAACACCTCTGACTGCTGTTCTTCAATAAATTGCGAAGCCCATCCTACAAATGCTTGTAATACTACATCTGTAAATTTTTGTAAAGGGGCGAACAATGTTACCGCTACAGCGCAAGCGAATTGTAGGGCCGGCAGAACGGTATTGCATTTTTGCGCGGCGTGGGACGGCACGTATGAGATAGACGGGGAGTTTGGGCAGAGCAACGGTGATTTTGGATACAGGACGACGATATCAAGCAACTGGCCCGGGGACGGGGTGAGCACTCCGGAGATAGACATTTCGCACACGATAGTATATCCCGGGGAGAACCAGATTCCGATACAGGTAGACGTAACGAACATACACTCTGTTAGGAGCACGCCTACGCTGGTAGGGCAGAAGACGGCGGTAACGGCGCAGCCGTACAATATCAATTACAGGATAAGCAAGGACGCTACCGTAACGATAAACATATACGATCCATCTGTTGGGATAAATCAGGAAGATCGTCTGTTAGTAAGGAACCTGGTAAACAATTTGCCCAGGGAAGGTGAAGGCTTTCAAGGCGGGGGAGTAGGCAGCAGCGAAGAGACGATAACGACGATGTCCGAGGCTTGGGACGGCCGGGACAACGAAGGGCGTTTATTGCCGTTTGGCAACTATGTGGTAAGTTTGAGGGCGACGTCTGTAGACGAGTGGGATCAGCCGGGGAACAACTCTTTCCCGAAATCTGACGTATCTAGAACGGTAATGAGGCAGTTATCATTGGATCCATTGAAGATAACGGACATAGAGGCAAAGGGTTTATCGAAGACGAGCACGGCGTACGCGATGCTGAACTACATATTGACGGAAGACGCGACTATCCATTTGGAGATATACACGCCGGGCACGACGTTTGAAAGTATCAATATAAATAAGATTTCAGCGAATAATGGGACAGCTTGTACGGACGGTTATTGCAGTTGGATGAATGGTGCGTATGCCGCTCCGAAAGTAAAGAACAATAGCGGTTACAAGGTATTTAGTTTGACTGAACAGAAGGCGGGCCGCACGAAGGTAAACAGCAAATGGGACGGTATGTGCTGGGGCGACGCGCAGACATGCGCGAATGCGGTGCAGACGGTATTAACGGGGAGTGTCGTTACAGGCGCGGACGCGAGCGGGGTGACGGATTACAGCGGAGTGGCATTGCCTGACGGGGACTATGTATACGCGTTATGGGCGGAGATACCCTACAATGACACTATAGATATAAACACGTACAGATGGGACGGCGTCAAGACGGCGGTAATAGAGAGCGGGATATTAGGGATAAACAGGGGCTTGCCCGAGCTTACGGTAGGGAGCGTAGGGTATAGCACGATAGGGTCTAGCCCGGTGGCGCACGGATTGGATCCGTTTATATTTACGTACGCGTTATCAAGGGACGCGTATGTGACGGCGCAGGTATTGACTACGAGCTATGACGCGGGGGATAACAGCAGTGTAGGGCCGTATGTAGTGAAGACATTGCTGGACAACGAGATTCAGACATCGGCTAGCGGCGGGAACAAATTATCTTGGGACGGTATAGACGACAACGGTCGGTACGTGACGCAGGGCAGTTATTTATTTAGGGTAATAGCGCGGGACAGTTTATATCCTACGAAGGTAGTGACGAGCACGGTAGAGTTTCCGATAGATTTATTTAGGGTAGTGGACGTACAGACGACGAGTTTATTGGAAGACTCGACGTCGCAGGCTACGATCAGCTATGTACTTAGCAAGAGCATGGACGTAACGCTGAACATATATGACAAGGACGTAGTGATACCGAACGACATAACGGCGGACAATTGGGAGCCGCAGGTATGTCCGGCGGGTACGGACATAAGCAGCGGTAAGGTGCAGTGTATATATAGGAAGGGGGATGACGGCCGTATAATAATAGATCCGACGATAGAGCCGATAAAGAGTTTTACTGGCGCGCGGCAAGGAGAGAGCCGGGTGACGGAGTTTTGGGACGGATACTATGAGGAAGACAGCAGCGGCGGCACTACGCAGGCGATGTATCCGGACGGATTTTACCCGTACTATATATATGCTAAGGCGAACGTAGCGGGGAGCAAATATTACAGCACCAAAACTGTCGGCGGGAGCGAAGTATTGGTTCCACAAGATCCTAAACAGGACGAGGACAGCGGCTTTTTAAGCTCAATAAACGCTACGGACCAACCAACGGGGTACATAACGATAGCGAGGGGGCCGGTATATTTTACGAAGATCCAGATAACGCCGAGCAGTCCGAAGCTGGTATACAGTTCGGAGACGATCCAGATACCTACGTACGAGGTATTATTCGGGGTAACAAGGACGGCGAGCGTCCAGGTGCAGATAGTATCGTTGAGCGACGGGGCGTGCACGGGCGCGAACGGGAGCGGTCGTGGTACGGTGTGCCGAGTATTGACGAAGACGACGATGGATAATTTGAGCACGATATATGACGGGAATATAGAGAACAAGCTGTACTGGGACGGTAAAGACGAGCAAGGCAACTACGTAAAGAGCGACGCTTATCAAGTGCGGTTTATAGCGGAGCCGTATCCGCAGGCTGAAGGGATAGGGCAGACGATAGAGTCCAGGATAATAAACGTAGACAACTTTCAGATATTTGACAGGTACACTACGGACGTGACGCGGGATAACGGGGGGATAGGGACGTTTGCGTATCAGGTATCGGTTCCGATGAAGGTGGCGATCCAGATATTTAAGCCGGGAACGATGACAAGCGGAGCGGCGGACGGGACATTGATAGATCCGGCGGATCCGACGGGTCCGGCGATAAACGAGAACAGTATAGACAAGGTATTGGTGAAGGCGATAATAGGGGTAAGCCCGCACTTAATACCGATAGAGAGGGTATGGGACGGAACGGATTACAGGGGGCAGCAGGTGCCGGACGGCATATATCCGTTCAGGTATGTGAGCGTATTGGACTCGTACGATATGGACAGCGTAAACGGGTCGATAAGGATAGATCGGGATCAGAGCGATGTAACGACGAAGGTAGCGGACTGGGACAAGTACGTGAATTTGGAGAACATCATGGTAGTGAACGGGGACAGCTGGTACGCGGACTTGGATTGGAAGAGCGATAAGGTGACGATGTTCTATCCGAACCCGTTGAGGCAGAGTTACGGACAATTTGAAATAACGAAGGTACCGGCGCCTGGCACGGTAAGCATAAAGATATACAATATAGCGGGCGATTTGGTAAGGGACGGCGGATATGAGTGTATGAACGCGCGGGGAGTGACGAGCAGTTTGGAGCAGATAAACAACAGCGGCGGGATAGATCCGGACTGGACGACGAACACTGGCGGAGTGGGAGAAGTGGAAGGAGGCGGGAACTTTGCGTTAAGGTGCAAATGGGACCGGACGAACAATCACGGGAGGAAGGTAGCGAGAGGATTATACTATGCGATAATGGAGCTTAGTCCGACGAGGGGCAATGCGGTGAAGTCGCAGAAGGTAATCAAGATCCTTATACCATAATATCGGGACGCTCCCGCGGAAGCGTTTTAGTAAAAAGATTTGTTAAGGGCGAAAGAGTATAAATCTATTGACAATGTTTGTTAAAAATTGCGAAAATGGTAAATAACGGATATACTGTTTAAACATATACATGTTTAAATGGTATGCTGTTATAATATTTTGTATAGGCGGCTTTATATATTTAATTTGGTAATCATATTATGAATAACAGAAACGATAAAAATGTTTTAAGAGAAATATCCGGCATATTTGCAAAAGCGGCAATGTTCGCTTTTGCATTGTTTTATGGGGCGCTTTTCGCAAACGCTCAGACGGCGATGGTAACCCAAAATTTGGTGGTCTATCAGCCGAGTAGTGATAAAGACGATGCCCATTGCCAAATAACGGATTTGGACGCGGCTTTTAATACCCCTGCCAACAACAGGTCCTATTCTACTGCGACCATACAGCCCGTAAACTCTAGTGACCCGTGGGTCAATTCCGCTTTGATAGAGTATTCCCAGATAACAATGGGTAATAGAGAGACAGGATATAACTATACCTATCCCAATAGTTGTTTGTCTTTATGCGCGGAAGTAACCTGCAGCAACCCGGCCAGACTTGTTGAAGGTTCCGATGATTCGGGCACTGGTACCGATACTCGAATATATACGGTAAAGAGCGGGGATTTTCCGATACAGAGCGTATTGTTTGAGATATTCAAATACCAGCAAAACGGCAATCCTTACAATCCCGATTCCACTCCGCCGATAAGGACTATAGCTTTATATCCTACGGACGGCAACAATATATGCTACGGCGTCGGCGTTCCCAGCAATAGCGTGGAGAACACCTCTGACTGCTGTTCTTCAATAAATTGCGAAGCCCATCCTACAAATGCTTGTAATACTACATCTGTAAATTTTTGTAAAGGGGCGAACAATGTTACCGCTACAGCGCAAGCGAATTGTAGGGCCGGCAGAACGGTATTGCATTTTTGCGCGGCGTGGGACGGCACGTATGAGATAGACGGGGAGTTTGGGCAGAGCAACGGTGATTTTGGATACAGGACGACGATATCAAGCAACTGGCCCGGGGACGGGGTGAGCACTCCGGAGATAGACATTTCGCACACGATAGTATATCCCGGGGAGAACCAGATTCCGATACAGGTAGACGTAACGAACATACACTCTGTTAGGAGCACGCCTACGCTGGTAGGGCAGAAGACGGCGGTAACGGCGCAGCCGTACAATATCAATTACAGGATAAGCAAGGACGCTACCGTAACGATAAACATATACGATCCATCTGTTGGGATAAATCAGGAAGATCGTCTGTTAGTAAGGAACCTGGTAAACAATTTGCCCAGGGAAGGTGAAGGCTTTCAAGGCGGGGGAGTAGGCAGCAGCGAAGAGACGATAACGACGATGTCCGAGGCTTGGGACGGCCGGGACAACGAAGGGCGTTTATTGCCGTTTGGCAACTATGTGGTAAGTTTGAGGGCGACGTCTGTAGACGAGTGGGATCAGCCGGGGAACAACTCTTTCCCGAAATCTGACGTATCTAGAACGGTAATGAGGCAGTTATCATTGGATCCATTGAAGATAACGGACATAGAGGCAAAGGGTTTATCGAAGACGAGCACGGCGTACGCGATGCTGAACTACATATTGACGGAAGACGCGACTATCCATTTGGAGATATACACGCCGGGCACGACGTTTGAAAGTATCAATATAAATAAGATTTCAGCGAATAATGGGACAGCTTGTACGGACGGTTATTGCAGTTGGATGAATGGTGCGTATGCCGCTCCGAAAGTAAAGAACAATAGCGGTTACAAGGTATTTAGTTTGACTGAACAGAAGGCGGGCCGCACGAAGGTAAACAGCAAATGGGACGGTATGTGCTGGGGCGACGCGCAGACATGCGCGAATGCGGTGCAGACGGTATTAACGGGGAGTGTCGTTACAGGCGCGGACGCGAGCGGGGTGACGGATTACAGCGGAGTGGCATTGCCTGACGGGGACTATGTATACGCGTTATGGGCGGAGATACCCTACAATGACACTATAGATATAAACACGTACAGATGGGACGGCGTCAAGACGGCGGTAATAGAGAGCGGGATATTAGGGATAAACAGGGGCTTGCCCGAGCTTACGGTAGGGAGCGTAGGGTATAGCACGATAGGGTCTAGCCCGGTGGCGCACGGATTGGATCCGTTTATATTTACGTACGCGTTATCAAGGGACGCGTATGTGACGGCGCAGGTATTGACTACGAGCTATGACGCGGGGGATAACAGCAGTGTAGGGCCGTATGTAGTGAAGACATTGCTGGACAACGAGATTCAGACATCGGCTAGCGGCGGGAACAAATTATCTTGGGACGGTATAGACGACAACGGTCGGTACGTGACGCAGGGCAGTTATTTATTTAGGGTAATAGCGCGGGACAGTTTATATCCTACGAAGGTAGTGACGAGCACGGTAGAGTTTCCGATAGATTTATTTAGGGTAGTGGACGTACAGACGACGAGTTTATTGGAAGACTCGACGTCGCAGGCTACGATCAGCTATGTACTTAGCAAGAGCATGGACGTAACGCTGAACATATATGACAAGGACGTAGTGATACCGAACGACATAACGGCGGACAATTGGGAGCCGCAGGTATGTCCGGCGGGTACGGACATAAGCAGCGGTAAGGTGCAGTGTATATATAGGAAGGGGGATGACGGCCGTATAATAATAGATCCGACGATAGAGCCGATAAAGAGTTTTACTGGCGCGCGGCAAGGAGAGAGCCGGGTGACGGAGTTTTGGGACGGATACTATGAGGAAGACAGCAGCGGCGGCACTACGCAGGCGATGTATCCGGACGGATTTTACCCGTACTATATATATGCTAAGGCGAACGTAGCGGGGAGCAAATATTACAGCACCAAAACTGTCGGCGGGAGCGAAGTATTGGTTCCACAAGATCCTAAACAGGACGAGGACAGCGGCTTTTTAAGCTCAATAAACGCTACGGACCAACCAACGGGGTACATAACGATAGCGAGGGGGCCGGTATATTTTACGAAGATCCAGATAACGCCGAGCAGTCCGAAGCTGGTATACAGTTCGGAGACGATCCAGATACCTACGTACGAGGTATTATTCGGGGTAACAAGGACGGCGAGCGTCCAGGTGCAGATAGTATCGTTGAGCGACGGGGCGTGCACGGGCGCGAACGGGAGCGGTCGTGGTACGGTGTGCCGAGTATTGACGAAGACGACGATGGATAATTTGAGCACGATATATGACGGGAATATAGAGAACAAGCTGTACTGGGACGGTAAAGACGAGCAAGGCAACTACGTAAAGAGCGACGCTTATCAAGTGCGGTTTATAGCGGAGCCGTATCCGCAGGCTGAAGGGATAGGGCAGACGATAGAGTCCAGGATAATAAACGTAGACAACTTTCAGATATTTGACAGGTACACTACGGACGTGACGCGGGATAACGGGGGGATAGGGACGTTTGCGTATCAGGTATCGGTTCCGATGAAGGTGGCGATCCAGATATTTAAGCCGGGAACGATGACAAGCGGAGCGGCGGACGGGACATTGATAGATCCGGCGGATCCGACGGGTCCGGCGATAAACGAGAACAGTATAGACAAGGTATTGGTGAAGGCGATAATAGGGGTAAGCCCGCACTTAATACCGATAGAGAGGGTATGGGACGGAACGGATTACAGGGGGCAGCAGGTGCCGGACGGCATATATCCGTTCAGGTATGTGAGCGTATTGGACTCGTACGATATGGACAGCGTAAACGGGTCGATAAGGATAGATCGGGATCAGAGCGATGTAACGACGAAGGTAGCGGACTGGGACAAGTACGTGAATTTGGAGAACATCATGGTAGTGAACGGGGACAGCTGGTACGCGGACTTGGATTGGAAGAGCGATAAGGTGACGATGTTCTATCCGAACCCGTTGAGGCAGAGTTACGGACAATTTGAAATAACGAAGGTACCGGCGCCTGGCACGGTAAGCATAAAGATATACAATATAGCGGGCGATTTGGTAAGGGACGGCGGATATGAGTGTATGAACGCGCGGGGAGTGACGAGCAGTTTGGAGCAGATAAACAACAGCGGCGGGATAGATCCGGACTGGACGACGAACACTGGCGGAGTGGGAGAAGTGGAAGGAGGCGGGAACTTTGCGTTAAGGTGCAAATGGGACCGGACGAACAATCACGGGAGGAAGGTAGCGAGAGGATTATACTATGCGATAATGGAGCTTAGTCCGACGAGGGGCAATGCGGTGAAGTCGCAGAAAGTGATAAAAATCCTTATACCATAATATCGGGACGACAGATTTATGAAAAACAATAAATATATTAAGCTTTTAACGATAGTGACAATATTTTCCCTGCTTGGCGTCTGGGCGGAAGCCGCGGGCCCTTATGAAAGAGCAGGCACCAGCGCTAGTGCTTTTTTGAAACTCGGCACCGGCGCGCCTGAAGCCCAAGCTTTGGGCAATGCCTATACGGCGCTTTCAAGCGGGGCGCAGGCATTGTTTTGGAACCCTGCGGGTATAGCCACCAGCACCACTAGAGAAATACAGGTTTCCCATATGCAGTGGTTTGAGGGCGTTGGCGACAGCGCCGTAGGTTATATCCAACCGATAGGCAAAACTGTTCTGGGTGTAAGTTTAAGGTATATGCGTTTATCCGGAGACGACCTTAACCCCAGAGATCCGGGCGGCATACCTTACGATATTACGGGCGACGCGATACGGGACTTTGTGGCGGCGGTTTCTTTGGGAAGGACCTTCTTCGGCGTATTGGACATAGGCGGTACTGCCAAGTATATCAATGAAGACAACGTCGGCGTAAAACATATCAATCCCGCATTTGATATCGGCGGTAAACTGAGAATATCCAACAACAGATTTGTGATAGGCGTTATGGGACAGAACCTCGGAGATCCGGACGAAGTGCCCTCGGCTATCAGAGGCGGCGCCGCGATAAACACCAAATATTTTACGATATCGGGCGAAATCGTGGATTATGTTGACGATAAATTGAGATACGGCGTCGGCCTTGCGATACATATTCCCGAGGAGCTGGTGCAAGTTGCCTCTTTTGACATAAGGGTAGGTTACTATAACCGTGAGAACACGGGCTGGGCTGAAGAGGGCGACATAGCCGAAAAGATCGGCTTGGAAACGACTTCAAAGGTAACTTTGGGTTTCGGTTTTTACAGCAGCGAAGTCCTCGGATATGGATTGGGTCTTGACTACGCGATGATGCCTTCGGGCGCATTGGGTACGGCCCATCAATTGGCGGTTAGATTGCAGTTCTAAAGCAGTAAAGGCGCTGCGGGGCGGCTGGTATGAAAAGAAACAAAAGAGGACAGGCTGCGGTTGAGTATATACTGACTACGGCGGCGTTATTTGTAGTGTTTGTTCTTTTTTATAAGTATTACAGCTGGGTGGTGCCGCAACAATTTGAGCAGGGAGCCAAGATAATACTCTCTGTTTATGAGCTTGAAAATTAGTTTATAAGATGTTTTTATATTTCCGGAGGAGTTGTTTATGATGAGAATGATTGCTAAAATGCACTTGGCTTACGCCAATGCGATCGAGACGGTCAGAAATAAAAAAGGCCAAAATACCATCGAATATCTGTTCATGCTCGGCATTATAGTGGTGGTGGTAGGTATAGTCGGCGGTTTGATTAAAACCTTTATGCCTGAACTTTTCGACAGCGTAAAAGCGAAGATTATGGGAGAAGCGGGCAATCTGTAATTTGACGATGATAAAGAAACGTGATGGCCAAACGGTAATAGAGTTGATATTGATTCTGCCGGTATTCTTGATGATAATATTTGTCGTTTTGGAACTGGGGAATATGGCCTATCGCATGATTTTGGCGCATCACGTTTCTTATGAGCTTGCGAGAGTAGGGTCTTTGGTGGGGGTGAGGAAGCACAGCGATAACACCGACAGCCAAAGAATAAACAGTAAAATGAAGGAAGCTCTTAACAAGATGTTTGGTCAGCGCGGAGCGCAGAATATGCAATTTTCCGCGGTTCTGCAAAAGACCAGCAATGATCCGCAAGTAAAGAATCACGCTAATGAAGACTTGGTAGTGACGTTTGTATACAAAGTGCAGTTGTTGTTTCCTCTGACGAGTTATATTTTTGCCGATGAGCCCAAGCGTTTGGGCATAAAGAGGATAAAGGCGACGGTAAGAATGCCGGTGGAGCGGCCGTTGCTTAATTAGACGCGGGGCCGCCATAGAGCGGCTATTAAGGAATAAGAAGTTAAAACGGATTTTTATTATATAGGCAGTTTTTAAAGGAGCTTTACATGAACAAAAAGAATATTATGCTTCCGGTAGTGATAGCTATAGCGGCGGCTTTAATATATTATTTTGTGCTTTACATGGCGCAGGGTAAGATAAGAGAAACTTCCAAAATGGAAAAGGTGGCTGTAGCCGCGGTGGATTTGCCTGAGGGAAAAATGATAGTAAGAGGCAATATAAAAGAGATAGACATTCCCACTGCCTATATTCAGAAAGACGCTTATGTAATATCTAGGGGAGCGAATTTGAGCGACATAGAAAATTTGGTTACGAAAGTGGCCATAGCGCGCGGCAATCAAATAACGAAGCCGTCGGTAACCAGTTTGAGCCCCGAATCGGGCATAAGTTTAAAGGTAATGCCGTCATACAGGGCATTTATATTGCCGGTCGATACGAACGTTTCGAGCTTAATAAAGCCGGAAGACAAAGTCGACGTGTTGCTTACTTTTGACGCCATGATAAAGAACGGCGGCGGCAAGGAAAAGATGACGGCGACGATTTTGCAGGATATACCGGTTCTCGGCGTTGGCGGGAACTTGGGGCAGGGCATGGATTCCGCTTCCAGAGCGGCGAACGCGGAGCGGGAGGCTAACAATGCGGCGTTTTCGGACAGGTCGGTATTAAGCTTGTCGGTATCGCCTGTGGAAGCGCAGTATTTGGCCTTGGCGCAGGAAGAAGGCGTGATTACGGTTATCGTAAGGTCTAACGGCGACAGGAAGGTATTGCCGATAGAGATATCCAGCTTCTCCAAGCTGTTCAGTTAAAGGAATTTAAAATTATTTAAGGGATTATACAAATATGAAAAATCAGAAATATGTTTTAAAAGCTTTAACAATGATCTTAGCCTTTACGGCGCTGGCAATAAGCGCGGAAGCTAAGAAGACGGAGTTGGTAGCCGTCAGCGCCGATATCGTAGAAATTAGCGGCTCCTTGACGACCTCTAAAGGCTTTGCGTGGAACCAGCTGCTGGATTTCAGCGAGAAAGAAATTCCGGGGATATTCTCGATAGGCGAGTTTGAGAGGAAGTCTTTGCTTACCACTCGTTTAAAACTTATGGAAAATGAGGGAAAGGCGCAAATACTTTCCAACCCGAAAGTTATAGCGCGCTCCAACACCAGCGCCAACTTTTCCGCGGGCGGGCAAATACCTTATCCCGTGGTAAGCGACAGGAACGTCGGCACGGAAATGAAGGAATACGGCGTTAAATTGGACGTAATGCCCACGATTATACCGGAAAGGAACAATATAATAATAGTGCAGTTGGAAATAGAGCTTTCCAACCCGGATTATTCCAGAAGTTTGACGATTAACGGTTCCACTGTTCCTTCAATGACGAAGAGATTTTTGAGATCCGAGGTCGAGCTCAACAGCGGCGAGACTTTGGTTATAGGCGGTTTAAAGAGCAGCACCAGAAGCGTCGCGGAAGACAGAGTGCCGATACTGGGCAAAATCCCCCTTATAGGATTGCTTTTCAAGAATAAGGATATAACGGAAGAACAAAGGTCTTTATTCTTGTTCATAACGGTAGAGATCGTGGAGTAATAATATGGAAGAAACGCAGGGATTGTCCGGCTCACCAAGAGTAATAGCGTTTACCGGCCCGAAAGAGGGCGTAGGCAAAACGACGCTTGTGTTAAATTTGGCCATAGCTTGGGCTGAAATGCAAAAAAGGCCCGTGCTGATAGTTCCTTTGGACCCTTTGGCCAGGCAGGAACATGGCTTTTATCTGGGAATAAGGAAGCCGGTAACGGTGGTAGATCTCGTGCGGGCGCTGGGCTCGGGCGCGATAGCGATAGCGGGCGGTCTTTTAAGAGGAAAAGTTTCGATGACTCAAGTGGGGGTAGGAGTTTTGCCTTTGGGTTCCACCAGACAGGAAGTATCGTTGATATCCCCTAAAATATTGCTGCCGATGCTTTCGAGGCTGCAGCAGACTTTTGACATATTTCTTGACGTCGATTCCAGTTTTCCCATGGAATCGTTCGCTTTTGATATAGCCGATAAGATTTTTTGGGTTACGAATTGTACCCGTTCACATTTAAATACCGCGGTATCGATGTTTACCGATTTTAAGGAAATGCATTTTCCTATTGACCGTATCGACATAATTTGCAATCAATACAATTTGCCCGGCGCCATAGACCACGAAGAGGTAAACCAATTCTTTATAAAACTCGGGCGCGAGCCGATAGTGTATCTTACTTGGGAGGAAAGCGTTTTCGAGTCCTCCAACAAGAGGGAAATAGAGATTTTGGTCAACCGCAGCTCCCTTTGGGTTCAGGAAGGTTTAAAACCTATTCTGAAGGTTATAGAAGATACCTCTACGATAGAGAAGAACTGGTCGACGGTAGTTCCCGACAGTGAATTTGTTTCGGCCGCCAAAAACATATGGGAGGCCGCGCCTATATTGACAGGAAACGTGAAAGGGCCCAACCATTTTGATTCCGGCGATACTGAGCTGTCTTATTGGGATTCTTTAAAGCAGCAAGTGCATAAAGACGTTATTAAGACTTTGGAAGTAGAGCGTATAGTAATAAGCGAAGAAGGCTCCCAAAACGAACAGACCAGGAAACGAGTTTCCGTAATTATAGACGAAGTTCTGCGCAAGAAGGCGAATGTACAGCTTTCGCGCGACCAAAAGATAAGGTTTATAAACGAATTATTGGACGAAATTTTGGGATTGGGGCCATTAGAGGCCTTGATGAGGGATCCGTCCGTCACGGAAATCATGGTAAACGCTTATGACAAGATTTTTATCGAGCAGAAAGGCAAGTTGACGCTTACGCGCTATAAATTCCGCAACAATGACCAAGTGGTGCAAGTGATAAAGAGGATAGTGGCGCCGTTGGGCAGGCGTATAGACGAATCCGTACCGTTGGTGGACGCGAGATTGAAAGACGGTTCCCGCGTAAACGCGATCATAGCGCCTTTGGCGGTTTCGGGCCCCTCGCTGACGATAAGGCGTTTCTCCCAAAAGCCGTTCGGGCCGGAAGATTATTATCGTTTTGGTACGATTGACCGGGATACGATGTACTTTTTGGAGAGCTGCGTTAAACTGAGAAAGAACATTATTATATGCGGCGGTACCGGTACCGGTAAAACTACATTTTTAAACGCTTTATCCAGTTATATTCCCGAGAACGAGCGTATCGTTACGGTGGAAGATACGGCGGAGTTGAGGCTTCAGCAGGAGCACTGGGTTTCTTTGGAAAGCAGGCCGGCGAACATCGAGGGAAAAGGCGAGATAACGATTAAGGATTTGGTAAAGAACTGTCTGCGTATGAGGCCCGACCGAATAGTGGTCGGCGAGTGCCGCGGCGCGGAAGCTTTGGATATGTTGCAGGCGATGAACACGGGCCATGAAGGTTCTTTGGCTACGATTCACGCCAACACTCCTCGCGACGGACTTACGCGTCTTGAGGCTATGTGCATGATGGCAAGCGCGGACTTGCCGATATGGGCTATCAGGGAGATGATTTCCTCGGCCGTAAACTTGGTGGTGCAGCTGTCCAGATTTTCCGACGGGAGTAGGAAGGTTACCTATGTAACGGAGATATGCGGGCAGAAAGACGGGGTAATACAAAGCAGGGATTTATTCCGCTATGTACAGACGGGCGTAAACAAAGATGGCAAGGTGGAAGGTACATTTGCGCCTACGGGCGATTTGCCGACATTCTTCCCCGAGTTTAAGGCAAAGGGTATAGATGTTCCCGAAGCTACTTTTGAGAGGAAAGAATCGGCGGCCAAAACGGAAGAGGCGGCCGCGTAGAAAGGACAAGCCATGAAATTCCTAAAAAAGTTTTTGATAGCAGTTTTGATAAGCGGGACTTCTGCCGTCGCTTTGCATGCGCAGGGCATATTTACCGCAAACCAAAGCGACAGGATAGCCTGCGCCAAAGAACGGCTATACGCGCTATACAATTTTTTGGACGCGTCTAAGCCTACCGATCAAAAAACTTTTGAGCCTGTGGCCTGCGGCAGCGGGGCCAAAGCCGTTCCCATGCCTAAATATCTTGATAAGCTGCTGCCGGAAATGGATATGAAAAGACTATGGCAGGTATCGGCGGGCGAAGGCGGCGCAATGGAGTATTACAGCGAAGCGGAGATGTGGCGCCAGCCGATAGGGCTTATCTTCAACTTTTTGGAATTGATGGAGCAGATAAACAGCGGCGGGGCTTATACTACGGCCGACACGATAGAGCGTATAACTAAATTTAAGACGCAGATGATAGTGTATATCGACAGATTAAAGAGCCGCCCCTCAAATTATGAGCTGCGCGACAGTATGGAAGGCCGCGGCCGTTCAATGATAGCAACGTTGGATTTAATAGACGCGGAGATGGGCAGCGTATTGGAATCGTTTAAGGTTTCGCCGTGGCTGTGGCGGAGTAGATTTAGAAAAGCAGTGATGGGAGTAGTTACATTATCCAACAGTCTGTACGGGGATATGGTAACGACCAAGCCTTTGGTAATGCCTGACCCAAAGAGTAAGCATAGCACCAATGATATAGCGATAACGATATTTATGCTGTTGGGTACGATATCCGTATTTATAAGCGGGTATATGCTGATTTCGGACAGGAACGATCAAATATCCAAGGCCATAGGCCAGTATATGCAAAAGAGCTCTTTATGGGCGGAGGACTACAGCAGGCAATTCTTGGATATAAACGTAAAGTACATAGTATTGGGGACCTTGTTTTTCTTCTGCGTATTGGGCGCGCTGTTTGGCATGGGCGCCGGCGGATTTACCGGAGTGTTGATGTTTGCGGTATTTTTCGCGATGGGTTTGACTTTTGGGTTGAAAATGCCGGGGATAATATTGGGCATATTGAAGAAACGCCGCGGCGAGAAAGTGAACGCCCAGCTGATGGACGCTTTAATATTGCTGTCGAATTCTTTGAAATCGGGTATGGATATAGTCCAGGGCTTTGATATGGTATCAAGGGATTTAAAGCCGCCGATATCGGACGAATTTTCTTTGGTAATCAAAAACTACAAATTGGGCGCTCCGTTTGAGAAAGCTTTGGAAGGTATGGAAGACAGAATAGAATCAAGGCTGCTTTCGTATATGGTAAAGGCGATAGTATTGCAGAGGCAAGTCGGCGGCAACTTAACGAAGATTTTTGAAAGGATAGTGGAAAATATAAGGGAAGAGAGCAAGCTGGAGGAGAAACTTCAGGCGATGACGGCTCAGCAAAGGATACAGGCGATAGTCGTCGGTGTTATGCCGTGGGTAATGGTAGGCGTAATGTTTATGTTCCAGCCCGACACTATGATAAACTTCTATACTTCCACAATAGGCATAGTAGTGTTATTTATGTGTATAGTGTGGATAGGCATCGGTATCAAGTTGGTAAACAAATTAGGGGAAATAAAGGTATAGAATATGAACTTGGGCGCATATACTGTAATAATGTTGGTGGTGGCGGTGTTCGGGGCGGTAGCTGTAATGGTGGCCGTGCTCAGGATTTTATCCCCTTCGGAAGATAAGGCCGACATAGCGGATTTGGAGGCTAAGCAAATAAAATCCACTTCCAGCTTCGCCAAGCTGCGCCCGCAGGAACGTTTTTTGGATCGTATTGCGCTCTTCGTCCTGAACACGTTTAAGCTGCAAAAACCACTGGAAGAGATGTATATGCTGATGGGCAGTCCGGCAAAGCCCCAGCCCGTGGATATATTATATTATAAGATATACTGCGCGATAGGCTTGCCGATACTCTTGATGTTGGTGTTTAAAACGCCGATACTTATAATAACGGTGCCTTTGGGTTTCTATTTGCCGGATTTGAAATACAAAGGGGAAATACAAAAACGTCAGCAGGAGATGTTGGGTAATTTCGCTACTACGGTAGACCTGACGGCATTGATAATAGAATCGGGTTTGGACTATATGACCGCTTTTGAAAGGATAATAAAGATAGCCAAGCAAAAGACATTGCTTGAAGAGGAAATAGAGAAAACTTTAAACGAGACGAAACTGGGGTATTCCAGGCGCGAGGCTTTGGAACGTTTGGCCGCGCGGACCGGCGTACAGGACATAAGGTCATTTGTAGGGTTGATAGTACAATCTGACGAATTGGGGACAAGTTTGGTCGATTTGCTTAGGAATTTTTCTACGGACTTGAGGTTCAGAAGGTTGAATAAGGCCGAGAAATTGGCGGCGCAGGCCTCCACGAAAATGTTGATACCGTTGTTTATATTTATATTTCCGGTGGTTTTCATTTTGATAATTGCGCCGATGGTGGCAGATTTTACTAGGGGCGGGATGCCCTTTTAAGAGGAACCGTTTATGAAAAGAATATTATATATATTACCCATATTTGCGATTATGGCGCTTAGTCTTAACGCGGCGGATAGGCCGCTTAGAGAGCGGGGAAAAGAGGCCGGGATGCTTTTGGATTTGCAGAAGATATCTTTGGGCACGATTTCCAACGTGGAACAGAAGAAGCAGTATCTATCCACCGTACAGCTTGAGAAGCAGCGCATACAAAACTATACCCTTAGAATGGTATACGAGAACGCGTACGCTTTATACAGACGAGGGGACTATCAGAGGGCGCACGAACTTGCCAATGTTATTTTGAGCATAGATCCAAGTTTGACCAAAGCGCAGACTTTATCTAAAGAGGCGGGGCGTATGGCGACGTACGGGACCTTGTCGGAAGACGAGATAGTCAATATGAAGTATGAAGAAGGCATAAACTTGTACAAACACGGGCGATTGGTAGAGGCGCAGGGCAAATTTGAGGAAATATTGGTGCTCAGGCCGAACGAGAGCAAAGCTAAAGATTGGGTGAGAAGGATAGAAAACGAAATAGCCGAAGAACACACCCGCCGCGGTTATTACGCCTATAAGAACGGGGATTATAACGAGGCTTTAAACCAGTGGTACAGCGTGCTTATAATAAAGAAAGAGGATGCGGGGCTTACGGCTAAGATAGCGGAAGTCGAGGCCGAGATGAAACGTGAAGAAAACGAAAAGATTTTAAACAAGGCGTTTAACTTGTATTCGCAAGGCAAGCTGATACCGGCGTATAGAGAATTTGAAAAATCTTTGGAGATACAGCCCGGGGAGCAGCAAACTCAGAAGTTTACGATGCAGCTAAAGGAGGAAATCGCCAAAGGTTATTTTGAGGCGGGCAACAAGGCCTATCGCAGTAAGAGATATAATACGGCGGTGGCTAATTGGAAAGAAGCGAAAAATTGGGGATACAATCAAAATGACGTCTCTATGAACATCAAGGCTGCGGAAGCCGCCAAGTTAAGAGCGGCGGCGCAAGCCAATAAGGTGGAGCGGAAACCTCAGCCGGAACCTATAGTGGAACCGCAGGAAGTCCCCGTAGCGATACCGGAGCCTATACCCACGAGCAATCTGGGCGGGGAGGATACTTCTCAGCCTATAGCGCAGCCGCAGGAAGCGGCAGCGAGCGATTTCCCTACTTCGACCTTAACGCAGCAGCCGGGTATGATATCCGAGGACGCCAGGCAGGCTTCCAACGAAAGGTATCTTATAGGGTTGAAATATTACTCCGACGGCGATTATGAAAGGGCAAAATCGGAATTTCAGGCGGCGTTGCAGCTTAATCCGGAAAATTCGGACGCGGCTTTGGGTTTAAAAAATATAGAGGCCAAGCTGAACAGCGGCAGGTAAGGATATGATAAAGAAGATAAGCATACGATGGTTTTTGTGGTTTTCGCTTGTAGCGGGATATGCGCTTATTTTAGGCGCGCTTTTATATTTCAATTTATTTAAAAGGGTTTTTGACACCAATTTGCAAAATCATATAGTCAATATCGTAAGGACGAACGCCAATGTTTTAATAGAAGGTTTGGTGGGGCGCGATTTGATTACGATACCGGAAGTCGATTTAATATCGTCTTGGCCTAGGCACGACAACAGGATATCGAATATAGTTTATTTTAACGGGAACGGCACGATAAGATGGCATAAGGACGCGGGCAAGATAAGGATGTCTTTGGCAGAGTACCATCGCGGCGGGAACTTGGATACCGACGCCGTGTTGGAAGCCTTAAAGATGGGGGTGCCGCGGGTAATACTTAAAGACGACGGCTATTCCTATGAGATAGCGATACCGTTGAAAGCCAAGGACGGGAAAGTAGCGGGCGTAATAAGTTTCGACGTGTCAAGAGATCAAGTGAAATCGGAGATAAACAGGGCTTTGGTGAATTATTTGGCAGGCTCGATATTGATTTTTATCTTGATGGGCATTGTTCTTTATATATTCGTAATAAAGAACGTTACAAAACCGATACTTGCGCTTACCGACAGTATAGAAAATATCTCTACCAAGAGTTTTCAGCTGGACTTTATGGAGCGCAATGACGAAGTAGGCGAATTGGCCAGAGCCGTACAAAGATTTTTAGGCAAGGTTAAAAAAGAGCTTGAGGAACGCGAGATATTGGATAAGAGCCGTCATCACTACGAGCAGGAATGGTGGTCTTCGGTCTTGGCGATAACGATACCCAAAGGCAGCAGGGCTTTGGTGGTGGACGAGAACAACAATGTCATGCACGCCAATTTTGAACTCGCGATAAAGAAAGAGGGGCCGATACATTTATTGGATATTTTTGGCGGGACGCAGCAGGATATAGTGCATATAGTGGGGCAGGCGATGGACAATCCCGGCAAGATATTCCGCGCGAAGACGCAAAGCGGCGGCCGAGCGTTTGGAATAAAGACTTTACAGCTTTCTTCTAAAGGCGGGATAGTCAGGACCGTAATTGTGCTGGAGCCTTTGCCCGCGGTAAAGAAGTGAGAGAATTTTAAGGAGAATATATGAAGCTTGAAATAAAAAACATAAACTTGGGTACGGTAGTGTTCTCAGTCTATCCGCTTGTACTTTTTGTACTGAGCTTTTTAAACGCCATATTCGCTGTTGGCGATTTAAGCGACTATACAATAATGCAGAAGATAATGCAGGTTGTATTATGGACTTTGGCTCAAACTTTAACGTTGGTTGTAATATCGTTGGCGTTGGCGTTTGTATATAATCTTCTCTGCGCGTTCGGCATAAGGGGAATAAGATTTGATATAGAAGAAGCCGGAGCCTCTACCGAAGGAACGGAAGAAAGCGAGGCCCAGTAATTTTAGGAGGAGTAAATTAAATGAAAATCGGCAGGATATTGACTTTCGTCTTGTTTTGGGGATTGATTAGCGTCGGGGTTGCCAATGCGGCTTCGGCTAAAAAGGCTTCCAAGAGCAAGCCCGTAACGATAACGGTAATAGAAATGACGGGCAACGCTAACGGCGGCGCCGACGAAGCGTTAAACGAGGGGCTAAAACAATTCATCGGCGGGGAAGTGGAGATTGTCAAAGTAGACAGAGAGCAAGCTCTTAAAGACGCTAAATATAAAGGGTTAAACTTGGATTATATGCCTTTGTATTTGGTGGAGAAAACGAAGGTTACGGAGGAGAAATTCGCCGAACCCATAAAATACGGCCAGCTGCCTACGACTGATGACTTTATCGTTTTCGAAAAACAAACCAGACACGGCGTATACGCCAATAAAGAGGCGCAGCCCAATCAGCTTGAGATTTTCGTAATGTCCCAATGCCCTTACGGCGTTTTGGCGGAAAACAGGATAATAGACGCGATGAAACTTGAAAGACTGCCCAAAGACGTAAACGTAAATATCAGATATATCGTCAGCGAAGGCAGAAACGGCCAGCAGTTCAGCAGTCTGCACGGCGCGGCGGAATGGGAAGAAAACGTAAGGCAGCTGATAATCAAAAAGAGATATCCGAAGAAATTCTGGAAATATCTTGAGATAAGAAATAAAAATTATCAATCCAGCTTATGGGATCAGGCTGCCGAACAAGCCGGCATCAATCCGAAAGTATTCAGGAAATACTGGGACGAAGGAGTTGAAATGCTTAAGGAAGAAATTAAGCACGCCGAGGAATATAACGTGAATGCCTCCCCCACCGTAATTTGGGAAGGCAGAGTGGTAACCGACATGAACAGCCTGTCTTCCATTCCCGGTTTTGAAGGTTTGGCGCAAACTTACGGAGCCGCGCCTCAAGGAGCTCCCGCCGGTCAGTGCTAAATCGGTAAGAATTTTAAACATATTGGGGCATAAGGATATTATGCCCCAATTTTCATAATAAAGAGATAGATATGAAAAGCGGACATTTAAGGAATACCGTCTTAGCTGTGGTGATAGTGGCGGCTTTGTTGCCTGCGCTGCTGGTAATATTTTATATGGCGCAGGTGGGCGGTATAATGCTCAAAAACGAGCAGAGGGAACGTTTTGAGATGTTCAATAACCGCTTTTCCAACGAGGTGTCCTCTTACATTTCCCAAAACGAGAAACTGATAGAAACTTTCCTTGAGATACGGGCGGCTGGTTATGTGGATGACGAAAACTACGCCAAGCTGGTGGAAGTGTTCTTGGCGAAGAACAAATCCGTAATCGGCATATCTTTTTTGGACAATAACGGCCAAGAAAATTCCTATTATGGGATGCGCCCTAAAATAAGCTATAACGATATCCTGCCTGAAATACTGACGAAAACCATAGACGGCAAGGAGATATATATAGGTTCCTTAAACAAGAATCCTTCGCGCGGGATAATATCCTTGACGATGTCTTTTCCCGACAGCTATAAAGATTTAAACAGAGCGGTGGTGGTTCAGTTTGATCTTGAGGTTTTGGCCCAGATGATAGAACCTTCGGTTTCCAAGGAGGATCTGACGCTGATATTCACCAAGAACGGTTTTTTGATATTTTCCAGCACCGGCGGACTGAGTACGGAATTAGACGATGCCTATGATTTACAGATAAGCCAGCTTGTCAATTTGGCGAGCAACGGCAATTACGGGTTTGTTGACATCAGGGATTACAGCGGCGTTTTGAGCAAACTGCCCACTAGTGACTGGATGGTCTTTACGGGAAAGCTGAGCAGCGAGCTTAGGTTGCCGATAATGGCGT
The DNA here is from genome assembly GCA_944324675.1 of uncultured Elusimicrobiales bacterium. Classification (GTDB taxonomy): domain Bacteria; phylum Elusimicrobiota; class Elusimicrobia; order Elusimicrobiales; family Elusimicrobiaceae; genus Proelusimicrobium. Next base: position 26,172 of record CALUXE010000004.1, read on the forward strand.
ATTTGGAGAGTTATCCGATATTGCTTGCCGGCGTAATAGTATTGGCCTTTTTGGTATTGTTGATTTTGAGTTTGTATTTGACAGGAATAATATTGCGTCCAATTAAGGATATGACCAAAGCGGTGGTAATAGTTGAACAGGGGGACGCCGAGTTGCCGGTATTGCCTGCGCCGGACAATGAGATAGGGACCTTGTCAAAAGCTTTTGCGAGGATGTTGGATACAATTAAAATACAATTTGACGAGATGCGACAGGAAAGGAAGGATTTGGAGGAGTTAAATCAATCCTTGGAATTGCGGGTTGGCAGCAGGACCAAAGAATTAAGGACGGCGCTGAACGAACTGATAAAAAAAGAGCGCTTGGCAGCGATAGGGCAAATGGCCTCGATAGTCAGCCACGAGATAAAGAATCCTTTGGCGGTAATAAAGAACGCGGTATATTTGATAAAAGCGCGTTTGGGCGATAATGCGGAACCGAGAATTCTTAAGAATATTTCCGTAATAGACCAGGAGATTTTACAGGCCAACGGCATAATAGAGGAAATTTTGGGTTATGCCAGAAGCCGCGAGCAGATACTGACCGTGATAGATTTGAGCTTATATATAAAAGAGATAATGGCCTCTTATCCTATACCAGGAAACATAAAAGTGGTTACGGAATACAGTCCGCTGCCGCTTCCCGTCAGGATAGACGCGGAGGAAATAAAGCAGGCGGTTCGCAACATTATAGGCAACGCCGTTGAGGTTATGCCTGAGGGCGGGCAATTGACGATAAAGACGTTTTGGGTAGATAATTACGCTTGCGCTCTAAGCATAAGGGACAGCGGGCCCGGTATTCCCAAGGAAATAAGGGAAAATATTTTCGCGCCGTTTTTCACCACTAAAGCGCGCGGCACGGGCCTTGGCTTGGCGGTGGTGAAGAAGGTCGCGGGGCGCAACAATGTGCAGATAGAGCTTGTAAGCGAAGAAGGGAAAGGAACGAAGATCAGCATGATATTTAAGACTCATAGGGAAGAAGGGAAATAGCGATATGGAAGATAAACAGGAAAAGATACTTGTAGTAGATGACGACGACAACTTGCGCGGCACGCTAAGCGAGCTTTTGGAGATTGAGGGCTATGACGTCTACCAGGCCGGCAGCGCGAAGGAATGTATGAGTCTGGTAAAGAATGATTTTTTCAACGTGATACTGATGGATTATAATTTGGTTGACGGCACGGGTTTGGACGTGGTAAAGCAGATAAGGCAATTTAATACCAGGTCGCAGATAATAATGATAACTGCGCACGCTTCGCTAAACGCCGTGGTTAAGGCAATACAGGAATCGGTATACGATTTTTTGATAAAGCCGGTCGATTTTGATTATTTAAAGCGCACCATAAAAATGGCTTTGGAGAAATTCTATTTGGAGCAAAGCAACAGGAAGCTGGTGGAACAGTTGAAAGCGACAAACGCGGATTTGAGCAATCTTAATAGTATGAAGAGCAGATTTTTCTCGATAGTGTCACATGATTTATCCAACTCTCTTATGGCTTTGAAGATGAGCTATGACATGCTTCAAAAGACGATAAAAAACCCCGACGACAACCAAAAGAAGAAGATGCAGTATATGAACGAGAGTTTGGGACAGATATTTCTTTTGGTTAAGGACCTGGTGGATTGGGCGGCCATAGAAAAAGGGAAGCTTCGTCTGGAAAAAGCGGAATTTGATTTGACTTCCTCTATAAGAAGCGCTTTTGAGGTTTTCAAGGAAAAGGCGAAGCTGAAAGATATATATATGAGCTTTGAGGGTGAGGAAGACATAAAGGTATACGGCGACGCCAAGAGAATAAGGCAGGTAATATCGAATATAACCGAGAACGCGATAAGGCATACTCCGCAAAACGGATTGATAAAGATAAGCGTAGTGAAAATTGACGCCAAAAATGCTAAAGTGTCTGTTAAGGACAGCGGCGCGGGGATAAACCCTGAAGATACAAAGGAGCTGTTTAAAAGTTTTTATCAGAAAGGCGCGGGCGGCCGTTTGGGACTTGGCCTTTCGATAGCGCAGGACATAGTTTTGAATCACGAAGGGAAGATATGGGCCGAAAGTGAAGGCGAAGGATGCGGCGCCACTTTCAATTTCACGCTGCCCGTCATAAATTAGGAGAAATATATGCCAGCCAAGAAAAAAACAGTAAAAGTTCTTATAGCTGACGACCAGACGCTTTTCCGGGAAGGGATAAAAGACGTCCTTACCGGAGAGAAGTGGATAGAGGTAGTCGGCGAAGCGGCTGACGGAGAGGAAGCCGTTTCTCTTACCAAGAAGTTAAAACCGGAAGTAGTTTTGATGGACATCAAACTTCCGAAACTTGACGGGATAGCCGCTACAAGGCAAATAAAGAAGAATCAGCCCGAAGTAAACATATTGATGTTATCTAGCTTTGAGGATGAGGCTCATGTAATGGAAGCGATACAAGCGGGAGCCAACGGCTATTTGTCAAAGATGCTGCCCGCGGCGGAATTGGTGAACTCGATACGGACGTTTACCTCCGAAGGTTTGATGATACCGCAGCAGCTGATGGGTAAATTGCTGCAAGGTTTAAGGAAGATGGGCGACGGCAACGCTCCGACGCAGGCTACTTTGACAAAGACGGAGATAAGGGTCTTGGATTTGCTTGGCCACGGAATGAGCAATAAGGAACTCGCCTTGGAACTAGGCTGCAGCGTAAAGACGATAAAGAACCATTTAAACAGCGCTTTTCACAAATTGGACGTTACCAGCAGAACGGAAGCGGTGGTAAAGGCTATAAAACTTGGGATAATATCTTCCGACAGGTAAACTGAGATGATAAAGAACGCTATAAGAACGATAAGCAATAACAGAGGACAGCAGACGGTGGAGTTTTTGCTGATGCTGGGCTCGGTGATTACTTTCGTGCTGGCGTTCATAGTGACGTTTCATAAGGAAATAGCAGGCGGTTTCTTTACCATAATAGGGAGCATATTGGGGGGCTAAATGTCGTTCGGCTTTTATTCCATAAGGAACAAAAAAGCGCAGATAGTATTGCCGGCTATATTGTTGATACCTACGATATTGCTTGTGATATATCTTTTGTTTGAAACGGCAAAACTCTCCAGGGAAAAAATTCGCCATCAATTCGCGTTGGATACGGCGGCGTTCACGGAGTTGACTTCCGCCTCGCAATACTTAAACGCTACGGCTTACGTAAACGGGGCGTTTCCGTTTAGGCTTTTTAGGGAGAATTTGGCGCCCGAAGAACCGGCATTTCCTCTTAAAGGGCAGGAAAACAAAGAACTTAGCGTGTACGAGTTGTTTTACAGGGGGGGAGCTTTCCCCGCGTTGGGCGACGCTGGAGAGTGGAACAGCGAGCCCAAGGACAGCGATACGGAGTGGGAATTGAAATTCTATACGGAAGAATCCCCGGAGCGTTCCTCTTGGAACAGCGCGTCGCCGCCCAATGTTGACGAAGGTGCCTTTTACCCGATAATGTCTAAGCAATACGCGGACGAATACGCTATCGGCTGGAATCCTGACGCCGTGAAGTTATATGTTTTGATATATTACTTTTTGAGCCAAATATACGAAGACCAAAAGAACGTTTATCTGCGTTTGAGCAAAGAAGGAGAGTTTTTCCGCAAGGGGTATTATCTGAACGCGGGGGACTGCAAGATGAGCGAATGCGGGCGGGAAGGCGCCAAAGTTTTTAAGAGTTATATAGCCGATACGGAACCCGTATACATAAAGAAAATAAAATTCTATTTTGTTGACCCCGGGGACGGCACATCAGAGGCCATGGAGATACCCTTCGATTTGGAAGAAGAAGATATGTTCGACGGCAAATTGTTTCAGTACGCTTATGTCGGCCGCGGTTATATGGGCAAGCTAAAGCGTCTGTATAAGGGTTTGGACATAACGCAGTCTTTCAGGGCTCCGAGTAATTATTTTAATGTGGATTTGAACAAATTTAATCCGCGCAATCACGTTAAGGTGGCGCTGCAATGCACTAAGGAGGATAACAACTGCGTGTGGCCCAATCCTACGCCTAAGTATCAAGTGAGGATATTCCCGTGAGAATATTTGACAGGATAAGAAACAGAAAGGGACAGGCGACTACGGAAGTGGTATTGTTGTTTCCGATATTTTTTATATTGACTTTATTTATCATTAAGATATACGGCTTGCTGATAATAGTGCAGAAGACGGAGATAGCCTCTTTTTACGCGGCTCGGCGCTGGCAGCTTGAGAGCCACCGCGCGATAAAATATGCGGATGGCTGGGATAATATATTTTTGAAGAAGGACATTGAAAAGAAAGTAAAGGATTATATCGGATTTAATAACGCGGCGATGCGAAAATTTTTATCTTTAAAGAGCGTGGAATTGGAAGTGGAACGCACGAATGTATGGAATAACGTCACTTTAAAGGTTAGCACTTATCCCCCCAATATCCCGTTTTTATGTTCCTACGACATCAGGCAAGTATGCAAGAAGCCTTACGGCTTGGCTTGTGAGCGCGGTTATAATTTTATATGCAAACGCGGCGGTTCGATAGAAGTAATAAAGAGGGTCCCCAACAGGGACAGGCCGATATCCTTTAGATTGCCGATGTCAAATCCGAACTGATATTTGCGAACTTCCTGCGGTTGACAAATATGAGGTTTGATTGTAAACTTATGGTAGGTACGTTTGTACTATAAAGAGCTCCGTGTTTGAGGGTGTGGATTCGGAAAACGCCGCGCCGGTCATCAGGGGCAAGATTTTTTGTATAAGAATTTAAATTTTAGAGGATAAGAATATGGCGGTAGTATTAAAGAGCAAGAACGGCGGAGTGAAGAAAAGTCCCGTAAGCGCTTGGCTGGGGTACGGAGCGGTGGCGGTATTTGGTTTGGCGATAATATCTACGGCTTTTATGGGCGGCGGGAAAGCGCCGGATCCTATGGATTCGGCATATAGCTATTCCGATTTTAAAGATTTGGCGGATATGCCGTTTTCCAACGAGGAGGCCGAAGCGCAGCTCTTATCAAGCGTAAGGTACGGCGACATAGCTAAGAACGATTTGATAAACGCTTTGTTCTCGGAAGAGAGTAAAGCCGAGCGGCAAGCGGAGGACGCGTTAAACGGCGTGCCTGAGCCGCCGGACGAGGAATATGCCGAAGCGGCAAAAGAGAAAGAGAAGATAAGAAGCGCTAAGGAGCTCTATCGGCGCAGCAGAGAGGCCGCAAAGAACGCCGTGGCTCAGAGAACCTCTAAAGGCTCTTTAAGTTCTTCCAGCGTGGCGCGCGCCACGGGCGGGGGGAGCGGGGTCAGCGCGACTCTTTGGCGGGCCGATGATAAGAACAACCAATCTTCCGGGGCGGCGAGTGTAAACGGCAGGGGCGGCGGCTCGCTAAGCAATCAGTTGGCGCAGGAATTGAAGAAAAGCGGGCGCGGCGGCGGATTTATGTCGGCTTATGATAAGAGCCGCGCGGCGGCCAACGTTCAGGATTTGGAAGCGGCTCACGCTTTGGCGGCGGACGCTTTCCAGAACTCGGGCGATTTGGAGGGCGATTTAAAAGGCGATTTGGAAGATATGGCCGCGGAGCTGGATTTAAATAAAGCCATTGGGGCCATAGACAAAGAAAAGGGAGTGGCGAACACCTTGGACGATAAACTTTCCAAAGCTAAGGACAAAGCAGACAAAAAGACTAATAGGGAATATAAATGCGACGGCTCTATGCTGAACGGCAAGATAAACGCCGGCTGTATTGCGGGAGAGTTTATGAATGCCCTTTTGGATATGGGTACGCGGGCTTTGTCCTCTTTGTTTCAGGGAAGCAACGGGGAGTTGAGCCCCATGGAGCAAGCCAATAAGAACTCTAAGATAGAAGAACTTAATCAACAAATAGCGGAATTGGAATCCAGAGGCAATTTGGGAATTTATGATAGAACCTTGTTAAACCAGTTAAAAAGGGATAGCGCCTATCTCAATACTAACGGGGTAGAGGGTTTTAGTAAAGATTATATGAAAAACCGGAGTGACAATCTTAACAGAGCTAAGCAGCAGGAAGAGGCAGCCGCCCGGCGAAGGAGTTCTAACCACGACTCATGGCAGACTCCTCGTTGGGATGATTTGTTGGATTTGCCTTAGTAACGTTCTAAGATCCATGATTAAGGCTTTTCAAACCTATAAGAGGGCGTTCGCATTTTTGACGGGAAGCGGTTGAAATATATTGTTTACGCCATTGACAAATTAGAGGTTTATTGGTAGACTTTAGATAGGTACCGGGTGTACCAATAAAATAGCTCCGTGTTTGAGGATATTCCGGCGGTAATGGGGTATCGGTCATCAGGGGCCGGTTTTATTGTATAGATGGTTTATATTTTAAGAGGTAAAGCATGTCTATAATTATCAGGAGCGCCGGAGTTAAGAGAGGCGGCGAAAAGAACCAAATATATACATGGGCGGCATGTATAATGGTATTGGTTTTTGCCGTTTCTATAGGCGTTGCCGTAAAAAGCGCCGACAAACAGAGCCCGTCGGAAGCCGCCTATCGGAGGCAAGCCTTTGATTTGGGCAATATGCCGTTTGACGACGACAGCGCCGAGGCGTATTTGCTGGCCTCAAACAAATATAACGATATAGCGAAGAACGATTTGATAAACGGACTGTTTTCCCCGACTCAGAAACAAGAGCGTCAAGCGGAAGATGCCTTGAACGGTGTTCCTCTCCCGCCGGACGACGATTACAAAGCCGCTCAGGAAGAAAAGGCGGCAAAGAAAATAAGGGCAGATTTGGCCGATAAAAGGAAGAAAGAGGCCCGCGCCAAGATTTCCGGCTTGGCGACTTCAAAAGGGACTTTGAATAGAGGCTCCATGGCGAGCGTATCCGGCGGCGGGGGGGGAAGCAGGGGTACGCTTTCCAATGTCGGGGCAGGTTCGGCGAATGTCCGGCCAGGTTCAAAGATGAGTCAAACGCAGGCCGCTTTGATAAGCCAGGTAAAAGGTGGCAGGGCGATGGGTTTTCAGCATGCGGCGATGGCCAGCGCGCAAGCGGCCAATAGCGGTAATTTGGAGGCCGCGGCGGGCGGTTCGGTAGATGCTTTCCAAAAGGGAAATACGGATGCCGGCAAAGAATTTTTGGAAAGCGATTTGGAAAAAGATTCAAGCGCGTTGAATATTGATGAAGAAGATCTTAAGGATAAACTGGAGCGCGCGGGCACCAGCGAGGAACTGGAGGGATTGGACGCCAAGCTGGAGGATTTAAAGAAAAAGAAAGAAGACGAAGAAGAAACCTGCGACAGCAGCATGTGGAATAATCTTACCAACGGTAAAGGGGAATGTTTTTGGAGCGATGTAATTGATAAAGCTATCGGCGCTATGATAGGCAATTTTATCGGCGGGATATTCAAGGCATAACTAAAAAAGGAGTCTTAATATGAAAACCATATTAAATAAAATAGGAGCGGTGTCAAAGCCCGTAATATTCGGAGCGGCGTTGGGAGTTGCCACCGTTGCGGTTGGTATAGGAGTGGCTACCAACTTGATGAGTGACGGGCCTAAAGGAGTATCGGGGCGCGTATTGGGGCAATACAGCGCGGATAGCGCTTCGGTAGGCTCAGGCGGCGGATACGACGCTTTTTCCAAGGAGGCTTTAGAGCAGCAAATGGCTGCGGCTCAAGCCGCGCGGGAAGGCGGTACGGCTTTGGATTATTTGGGCGCTGCCGGCAGAAACAGATTTGCTTACGGCGATAACGCCGGTTCATATGAAGGGGGAGTGGTAGACCCTATGGCCATGAACAATGCCGCTTATGAAGGAGTGGAAAGCGGAGCCAATGCCGGTATGCCTTCGGATGTGAAGGCCGCGATGAATCAATTTAACGCTACGGCGGCCGCGGTAAGCTCCCAAGCGGGCAAAGGCGGAACGGAAGAATACGGCACCCGGCTTAACAAACTGAGCAGAAGCAATATGTCGGGCGGCGCTTCCGCTTCGGGCGGTTTTGGGGGCGGCGGCTCTCACAATATGGGGGCTATTATGGGGGCGGCGGCGGCTTCCGATAAGGCGGCCCTCCAGACGGTTCCCTCGGTAAATATGGGAGATAGGCCTGAGGGTAATATAAGCGGCGTCGCCGGAGCGAAACACGGGCGTTTGGGCGCCATGGGCGGCAACAATTCAAGAGGGGCTACTGGCGGCAACGGCGGCAGCGGCCAAGCTTATTTTACCAGCACGATAGGGGAATTGGTATCCGCGCAGAAATATTCCGCTTTAGGCAAAGGAACCGTATACGGCGATGCGGAAAAAGGTTTTGTTGAGGCTTCGGCTGCTTTTGACGGCAGCGGCGACGCGGGGGAAGGGGTCCAAATAACGGGCAGTACTCCTATGATAGACAAGGCGGCGGCTCTTGATAGAGAAGCTACAAAAATAAACAACAAGAACAACACCGGCGGGATAGACACGAACGTAACGCCGGACGTGGAGTCTTTTAGCAAAGCTCGAAAGGAATTAATGTTGGCGACTATCGCCATGCTCGGGACCATGTTGGCTATAGCTACGGCAATATCCTTTATTAAGGGGACGGACGTTTGGAGTTGGATTGCCAAGGCGGCATTGCTCGCCGCGGGTATAGTGGCCGTTTGGGCTATTTACGGCGCTTGGATGCTTAAGAACATACAACTCTTGCAGGATAATAGCCAATATATCAAAAACGGCGCGGGCATATGGCCTTGGTTGGCGCCGACTATTGCCGGTATAGCTACGGCCGTGATGGGTATTGCCATGGTTGGCAAGGTGTCGGAAGGGATTCGGAATTTTGTTAAGAATATTGGTAAAAACTTTACTGAGAGGATCAAAAAATTCGCGAGTTTGTTTCAAGCGCCTGCGAAACCCCCAACCCCACCTACTAAACTGGTTTAAGTTGGGATAGGAATATATTCATTAGTTAAAGAAGCGGTTTAAAGGGGTTGTTATGAAAGATGAAATTATGGGAATATTGGTTATTTTTGGCATTTTGTTTATCTCTTGGACTATTTGCTTTTTTGTGCAAGACATAATGATAAACAGAGACATTAAGGAAATTAAAGCCAACTATGAAGCCGAATTAAGGGAACAAGGCCTTTTGCCCAAGAAAGAAAGTCCCCGTTCCAGGACGGATATATATATTCCTGTAGACAGGACTGGGCAAGCCAACAGGCAAGACAGTACGGCGATGTTCTTAAAGTCAGCGCAGGACGCTTTCGGCTCCAAGGAGCAAGGCGGGCTGCAGACTGTCGACTACGGTTCCCAGGTTGACGAATATCGGCAGAAAGTTAATGCCGTTAAGAGGGCTGAAGCTCAAAAGCTGCAGCGGCAGAGGGCGCAGCAAGAGTCTCTGAGCGGAGGTGCCAACAGATCTTCGCGGCCTCAAGGCGGGGCTGCGGGTTCGGACGGCTCAACCACGAGAATTAACAAATTGAGGACTTCCAGCCTATAAAGTTTTAAAGGCGGTAAAATTCAAAGGCCGCCGGGAAAAAGGGTAATGGTATGAAAAACAAAAACATAGTCAGAGACAGAAACAAGAAACCTCCTTTCTATAAAAATAAGAAGGGGGTATTGGCGGTGATTTTGTTGCTTTTGCTGTTCTTTCTTACGGTAATAACTATGCCTATGTCGGAAATACCTTTGCTCGGCCGCATGGGGGTAATGTTTGGGCTTACCGATGAATCCATGCGGGCTTTGACCTTGTCCGATTTCGCGGCGTATACATTCGGGATAGAGGGCGGCGGCCGTTTGGCCTCAGTACGAAACGGACAATATTCCGTATATGAGAGCAGTGGGGGCCTTTCCCCGTTCGCCCTGCAGAGTTCCAACCGTCTTTTGGACGCGCAAGAGGCTTACAGAAAGGAATTTGAGAAGATGGGCAGATATAGCGCCATAGCGGGATCGGCCTCGGGATTGAATTTGGAAGATCCGGAAGGCATCGTCTATCAGATGGGAATGAACGGGGTAAGCCCGTATATCGATGGGGAGACTGGGGCCGCGGCGGCGGACGCATACGGACAGCCTTTTGTTAAACCTTTTGACGAGATGGCTTTGGAACAAGCCTACGCGGGCAGTTATGGCGGCAAGCGGGACGGCAAGGGGAATATTATCTTATCGGGCAGCGATAAGACGAAGATTTTGAAGCCGTCGGACTTGGGGGAAATAAAATCCGCCAGAAGCGACGAGAACAGCATGTATTTTCAATCTTTGGATAAACAAAGCAAGAAATTGCATGGCGGCCGTTTGGGAGCGTTTGGCGGCATAAACGCAATGACCAGCAGAATAAGAACAAGCGTTTCTTCCGGGCGGCAAATGGGAGCCTTTGGCTTTTCCGGCCGACAGATGGGGCGCGTATATTATTTGAGCGCCACCGCTAAGAGCCAAAAATACAATGATGTCGCGAAGAATGTCGTAGAAGCCGCGTGGGACGGCGGAGAGATAGAGGAAGAGGATTTGTTGGCCGTAGGAGAGGAAACCGAAAAAACGGTAGACTCTTTGGAACCGCCTTCTACGATAATAGGCAAAGCGACGAGAGCCATGGATGCGTGTGCGGCGGCGCGCGTAGCTTACAATCAGGCTTTAAACGAAACGGGCGCGGCTTATAGGGAGCTGGAAGCCCTGATGCTGCAAGCGGGTATAGACTCGGGGTCCAATACGGGAGTGCCGGGATCTTGCAGCGCGAATTGGCCTAAAGGCTCAGCTCTGTCGAAAGCCAAACGCCAAGAATGGAATTCGTATATAGAGGCGATGAAAACGACTTGTAATGAGCTTCGCAATATCGGCGGGGATTATGCGGGGCAATGCGGGCTTAACTATGAAACCACGGTGTCTTGCGGCAAACTTGACGAAGCTAAGGCGAAAGGAAAGACTTGGGGCGGGAATGTCTGGACTTTGTTGACCGAGTTTAAGAAGTGCAAGAATAATTCCATAGACACCAACGGCAAGAGTTTGAAGTTGGATAGGGTCAATAGCATACTCGAAGACGTCCGCAAAGGCGCGGGCTTAGACGGGACGGTAACGGAAGATTTCTTTTAAATAGACGGATTGTAAAGCGGCGGACGGGGCGCTATTTATTACATTAAAAACAAGTTGACAGGGGTATTAAATTGTAGTGTAATGGTGGAAAGCGAGTCGGGCCAGATAGATTTGCAGTTGCTGTAAAGAATAAATGTAAAGAGGAGGCACTATGCCAAATAAGGATAGCTTTACGTTTAGCGATAAGTTAAAGAAGAGTAAATCTCTTCCATTATCCAAACGTATTCCCTCCCGTGTAGGAGGAGACGGCAAAGCCAAGCGGACTTTAATTCAAAGAGCCCAAAGGGATTTGCCATTTATAATAGTGGCCGTAGCGGCTTTATTGCTGCTGCCATTATTGAGCCGCCACGGCGGCACTGACGGGGCCGGTTTTGAAGGCTCGGGTTACGACGATTTTGTAGGGCAATCCCTGTATGACTATCCGTCTTCCGGCGACGGTGAAATCGTCCCCAGCACGGGCTATAGAGATCCTATGGACTACATTATAACCAATCGCAGCGGAATGGATACTCCCAGCTTAAGCGATAGCTATGATTCCGAGGATCCCTCCTTATACATATCGCGTGCGCAGGATTCTTATGCGGACTCCAAACCTCAAAGAGAGATATATAAGGATGTGGCAAAGCCCGGCATTCGAAACGCGGTACAGCGCAAAGCTACGGCGATAGGGGCGTTTAGGAACCGCGCGATGAGTTTCGGCGGATCCACTTCCGGCTTGAGCCGCAACCTGGCGATAGGCGGCGCTCCCACGACTGCGGGCGCGGCCGCGGCCAGAGTCGGCGTAAGGCCTGTAGCCTTGCAGCCTCTGACTTCAGGCGGCAAAGGCAGGGTGCTTACCGGCGAGGGTTTATATGCCGAGGCTGCCCGTTCTTTAGGCGCTTTGAACCAAGGTTCGGCCAAACAGGCTTTGTTTGAAGCTCAGCTTCGCGATGTCGACGGCACCCCTTTAGGCGCGCCCGGCGACTCGAGAAGGGCCGCCGCCAGAATAGGCTCTCAGGGCAGGGTCCCCGACCACAAGTTTGGATACACCAATGAACGTCCTTGGTGGTGGGATATGATGAATGAGCGTTCCCAGAAGATGTGGGAGCTTTGGAATTACAACTGGCAGAAAGCTTTATCCGATTCGCTGATAAAAGTATCCACCAACTTGGCGATGTGTCTTTTGACGGGTTCTCAAGACGGTTCCGTAGAGAAATTTTTGGGCGTCAAAGGCGGGTCTAAGGATATATGCTGTCTTGTCGACGGCAAAGAAATTTGCGCCGGCGACATTGGCGATTATACGTCTTCCACCAGCGGGTCGGGCGACAGTAAAGAAACGACTAATAATTCCTTCTCGTCCATACAAGCTTTTTGCGAGTCGCACGAATCCAAAGTATATGTTTCCGAATCCGGGGCTAAGAACTTCTTGCAGGCCAGGCTCGAGTGTATGGGCTTGAAAGCGGGAAAAATGGCTTGGGCTTCAGGCACTAACTATGCGGCTTCTTGCGCGAACGTAAATAAAACCCCCATGGTGTATAAAGCAAGCGCGAGGCGTAAAGCCGACGGCAAAGTAAGAAGCGGAAAACAGGAAAAGGTTGTGGTATACGTTAAAGCCAAACCTAGAGACAAAAGCGTCGATACCGGCACTAAAGACAACGAGTTCGTTATAGCCTTGGAAAAAACTAATGAATTCACTTTAAGCCAATCACAGCTTGAGGCTATTAACAAAAACTGCGAGATTACAAGAGTAGGTTCTTTCGCGGCCAAGAACTCAAAAAGAAAAATCGGCAAGAAAGTCGGCCAGTATAACGACCTTAACGATGACTCGGATTCCAAGAAGGTTAAGGAGGACGACGACGCGATAGAAAAGAGAATCGCCGAACTTGAAAGCGAATTGAGAAGAACAAATAACGAGAAAGAGCGAACGGAATTGAACCGCGAGTTGACTCTATTAAAAAAAGGGAGATATACACCTGAAGCCGAAAGCGAAAACGCCGAAGAAGAAGAGAATAACGAAACGGAAGCAATGATAAACTCTTATGTAAGAGGCCAGGTGGCCGCGCAGTATAACTATTGTACGGGCGGCAATACCAAACCGGCGAAATTCATTGATGAAGACGACATCATGAAAGACCTCAGGGTAAAGGCTGAAATAAATGATGTCTGCCCGATATGGTATTCCGAAGGTACGATAAATGATCGCACCGTTAACGGCCTAACCTGCAATACTCAGCAGAGCGGGGTTGACTTTGTTGAAATAGACAAATTGTCCAGGTCTACTTTCTCGGTTACCGTTAATAATCCTAAAGACTACATCTACGCGATATTCTTGGAAGAGGTTCAGAGCGCGCAAGACCAGAACGGCAAGTCGGGCGTTATCGTCAAGCATTATGTAAAAGATACGGCGGAAGAAACGTCCTCCGGCAATGATATGGTCCATTCCAATGTAACGATGGGCGAAGATGGCAGAATAACTTCGGCGACCTATACCGTACCTTATTACAGAGCGGGCAAAGCTCCGGAGAGTACTCAGAGCAATACGGTAGGCTCCGTACCCGGCAACGGTAAAGTGTTCTGGTTGATGACCAATAAGGAAACGCCGATCGTAAAGGCAGGGCACGTATTTGAGGGGAAAGTCCTTTCCGAGATAAATGCGGAAGATCTTATCGGCCCTACGGCCGGCCATAAAGAGGGAGAATGCTTCTACTCGTGGGGTTGCAACGGATCGGAATGCCCGGATAAGGCTCCTATTGCGACATTATGCAAAGATGGCGAGAAGATCTATAGAGCCTCAAAGTATAACGATTATTACTTTAAGCATAATACCACGCCAATGACTGAGCAAGAAATTAATGATTATGCTAAGAGTCATGCGGAATATGATATAGGGGCTTTTAAGAATAAATTACCGTCGTGTAATTCCATATGTAAACATAAAGAAGGCGTATATGGCATATTGGGAGGAACTGACGAAGAAAAGGCCCTACAACTAGAACTAGATTCTTCCATAGTGGCGCAGGAAATCTTGAACAATTGCCCTTCCTGCAATCCGCAGGAAGACAATTCAACCCCCGAAGAAGCAGCCCTTGCTCGTAACGACGAGAACAACTATGAGCATGACAGGTATTTTAATAGTAAGTTAGATTTGGGCAACTGCGAATTTACTATTAACTCCCAATTTGCCGTGAATCGTTTCATGGTATTTAAGAATGATTCCAAGGTAAAGGCCGAAATCGCCGGCAAATTTAGCAATCATGAGATGATAAAGTGTTTGACTAGAATAGGCGGCGTTACCCTAAATATTGAGGGATCTGCCAGTGCAAGCGGCGATGATCCGAGCAAAAACCAGGCCCTCTCTGAAGCTAGGGCAACAAGAGTAGCGGAAGAGATAATTGTCTTTATGAAGCAGCATATAAATTTAAAAAATCTTAGAATCTGCTATAAATATAATGATGGTTATGGCACAAAAGAGGGCTGGACTACCGACGAGACGGCTGGCGGAGAGAATGCAAGCGGACACGATCTGGAAACCGAATCCGAAAAGGCTTATCTTGAAGGATTTAAGAAGGCACATCCCGAAGGTAATTGTGTTCAAACGAATGATGAGATTTACTTTGCGGACCAGGAGATGCAGAGGCAGGAATTGGTAGGGAAAGTGAGGGAGGTGCAATTAACCACCGCAGTCAAGAAGTTTATAGACTCTAAAAATAATTCGGGAACGGAGTATTATGAATGCGTGAGAAGATCAACTCCTCAGGATATAAGAGCATGCATTGACAGAGCAACCGAAAAAGATGCGAAGAATATTCCCGACACTTGGACAGAAGAAGATAAGGCAAGTTATGAAGAATATAATCAGGCTTTAAACACCCTGAAATATTTTATAAATGCTACTTATCTTCCCGCTCTGGAAAGGATATCTTATCTTGAGATATACATTCAAGGGAAAGGGGTTGATTCCCGTTCTAAGGGGGCGGAAGAAGAATATCAATCCATAAAGGGTTGGGTTACTGTACCCTCTAAACAATAAACTCTTAACTTAATAGAAGTTCAAAATCGGCTCTGTTTTTAATTACAGAGCCGATTTGTTATTTTTGGGATTATTTAGATTGGGTTCAACGAGGATTTCCCTTTACTTTTATAATTACAATCTTGGCAAATGATATAATTTATCTATGTTTAAGGCGCGTGAGTGTAAGATATATATACTGCTTTTTGCCCTGGCTTTCGCCGCGGGGCAGCTCAACGCCGCATTGCCCAAATTCTTGGGCGGCAGCGGTATCGGCGTAAGCGGAAACAAGGCCAATTTGGAGGGCAAATATCCCACTTTTTGGGATAATCTGATGATAAATCAATCCTATACCAATATGTATCAGGGCATAAGGGAGTTGAGCGTATCAAAATATAAAGAGGCTTCCCAGTCTTTTGCGAAGGCGGTAATAAAAAATCCCGATGATCCTTACCCCCATATATTTTTGGGCGCCGCTCTTTATTGGCAGGGGCAGGTGGACCAGGCGATGTCGGAATATCGCGCGGCTTTAGAACTAGACCCGGAAAATGCGCACGCGCACCAGCTTATGGGCATAGCTTACGCTTGGAAGGGCGACATTAATTCAGCCTTGGAAAGTTTTAAAAAGACCGTCGAGATTGATCCCGACCGCCCCGACAGCCAGATGAATTTGGGCTCCACTTACGCCGCCTTGGGCAATTACGACGAAGCTCTTTTCCACTTCCGCAACGCCGTGCGCTTGGATAAAAACCACCCTTTGTACCACTATCAGCTTGGCTCGCTCTACGAGGTTATGGGGCGGGATAATTTGGCTGAGGACTCTTTTAAAAAAGCTTTGCGCCTTTACCCGAATTATGAAGAAGCCCTGCTCGCTTTGGCCGTGCTTGGCGAGAAGCAGGGCTCCTCTACCAAGGCCGAACTGAATTACAGAAAAGCGCTCAAAATAAAACCGGGCGACAGCGTGGCGCGTTTTCGTCTGGCCAATTTATTGGCGCGCGAAAACAGAAAAGACGAAGCGGTGGAATTTATCAGCCGCGCCTTTTTGATATCGCCGCTTTCCGATGAGGGGTTGGCTCTTTCCCTTTCCTATTCCGGCGGGAATGAAGGGGCGGGGAATTCTTCAGCCTCGGCGGGCGATTCAAACGGGGGGCCAAATGCAGACTCTTTAAAATCCGATGGCGCGGCGCAATCTCTTGCGGAGAATTCCAAAGCCAATTTGCCCAATACCGCTGCCGATTTAAAAATGCCGCCGCCCGATAAACAGCTCGATAGCTTCAAAAAACGGCTTGAACGCATACCCGCCGATAAACCGCTTAATATAGATTTGGAAATTCAGCTTGAGCCTAAACTAAAACCCTCGGATTTATTTGACGCGCCCCCCGAAGAAGGCGGCGTGCCGATAGCTCCGCCATCAATGCTGCAAGCCTCTTGGGAGGCGGCCGACAATCAGGCTTTGACGCGCTCGTTCAGCCGTTCCTTCGCTCTTAGGCCATCTGCCGAGGAAGAACGCAAAGAGTATATAGAAAGGATTTTTAACGGCCTTAACGACGTATTGAACAACGCTTCCAAAGAGTATGACGTAAAAATGTCTATACGCGGCGGCGCGGCGGTAAACGACAGCTCTACGCTGAGAAATCAATCCAAATCCAATTCCAAGGCGGCGTATAATCCGTATATGGTGGGTAATGATATGGGGCTTTGGGTCGCGGGCAAAGGCTGGGTTAAATACGTAAAAGAAGTCGGGCCGGAAGTTGCCGCCAGATTAAGCGGGGGCGACGGACGCGATTATATGATAGCAGGCCTTTCCGCTTTAACTTTGGGTGAAGGCAAAGAAGCCTTGCTCTCTTTTACTCAAGCCTATGACACCGCTGAAAAAGAGGGGAATAAAACCCTTATGGAAATGGCACTTTTGGGAAGAGGAACGGCCTATATAATACTCGGCGGGGAAGATGAAGCTCTTAAAGAGTATGAAGCCGTCTTAAAACTTAACCCCGAAAATAAAATAGCTTTGGAAAATAAAAATATATTGTTGAGCGAAAAATAATTATGCGTAAATACGGACAGCACTTTTTGGTAAATAAAGGAATAATAGATAAAATAGCCGATACGGTTATAGACAATATGGAAGGCTCTTTGACGGAAATAGGCCCCGGCAAAGGGGCGATAACGCAGGCTCTGCTTGAGCGCGGCGTCAATGATTTTACTTTGGTGGAAATAGACCCGGAAATGGTAACCTACCTAAAGGAGAATTTGCCCTCTTACGCGCAAGTGTGTATAAAAAACAATGATTTTTTAAAGGACGATCTTTCCTGGCTGCCTGATGGCCCCGTCACTTTTGTCAGCAATTTGCCGTATATAGACGCGGCCGATATTCTGCTTAAAGTATTGGCTTTGCCCAATTTTCAGGCGGCCGTTTTTATGTTCCAGCGCGAGCAGGCCCAACGCTTAAGCGCGAAAGTCGAAAGCAAGCATTACGGCCCTTTGTCGGTGATATTTCAGGCTTCAGCCTCGTGCAGGAGTGTTTGCAGGGTGAGCCCGGGCAGTTTTAACCCTCCGCCGAAAGTGGACAGCGAAGTGCTTTTGATAAAGCCCGAAGGCCAAATAACTTTCAAAAACCAAAAGCATAAAGAAGATTTTACCGTTTTGGTAAAAGCGGTATTTGCCTACCGAAGGAAAACAGTTTTAAATGCCTTGTGCGAGGTATATAAAAAAGATAAGGAACTGCTTGCCAAAACCCTGCAGAAAGCGGGCGTAAAGATATCTGCCCGCGCGGAGGAACTTACCCCGCGCAAATATGCCGATTTGGCCTCCGCGCTTGACGGCGTCATCTTTTAGATTTTTTAAGTTCTTTATAGATAAAATCCAGAGTCAGGCAGAGTTTCTCAAACTGCCCGATTCCTTTTGTATCTACGAAGGGGAAGCACCCTATCCTTAAAGAATTCTCTTTTATTGAGGAATATTTTTCTATCCCGTCAATCAGGTTGGTTTTTTTTGTCTGCGCCAGCGCGCGGTTGATTTGTTCGTCTTTGATGTCCTTATCGGTAATTTCAAGCGTAAGAGTTGTGTAAGAACGATATTTCGCGTCTTTTATAAGCGGCTCAAGCCAGGTGCTTTTTTTGACATAGTTTAAAATGGCGGCGGCATGCGCTTTGGATAGCTTTTGCATATTCTTTATTCCGCCGAGCTTCAGCATAAATTCGCACGCTTGGGCTATGGCCCATATCGTAGTATTGCAAGGAGTATTGAAAGGCTGATATGCTTGCGCTTTTTTTACGGCGTGCGCGAGATTTAAGAAATACGGGATATTGCCGTCGTTTTCTTTGGATAAAGCCCTTTCCGCGGCCTTGGGGCTTAGGAATATTACGCAGGTGCCGCCCGGCGCGCCGAAGGCTTTTTGCGCGCCGAACAACATTATGTCAAAGCATTTGGGCAGAACTCTTGCGCCCGCGCAGGAAGTGGCGTCCCAAGCGATAAGGGTATTTTTGCCTTTATCTTTATAAATTGATTCCAGCAAAGAATCGGGCAGTGCTATGCCGTTTGAAGTTTCGTTCGGGGTAAGCAGAAGCAAAGAAGCTTTAGTATCAAGACGCTTTGCCGAGGACGGATTTTTATAATCAAAATCCACGAATTCTTTTTTTACTTTTGGTGGAAGGCTGCGGCATATTTTCTCGTTCCACAGTGTGGAAAAAGCTCCGAAGCTAAGCCCTGATATATGTCCGTCGTTTAAAGTCCAAACGACGGCATCCATCGCCGCCGTAGCGCCGCCTGGGAAAAATACGACCAAATAATCCTGCGGCAAATTAAATAATTTCCTTAGGTTTACGGCTGTTTTTTTGTAAAGGTTTTCCGTTATGAATGGGGTGCGGTGCCTTCTTTCGAACATAGTCTCGCTTAGAGGCGTTTCGCGCACGGCTTCAAGCCCTTGCGCGGGCCCCGCCGCGAAAGTGGAGGAAGGCAAAATCCTTTTGGGTATCTTCATATTAAGAATTCATTGATTTAAGTTTAAATTCCAATATGCGTTCATTCATATTGAAGGGCGATATTTCGTTAAGACCCAGGTTTTCCACCGCTTCGTTTATTACGTCTTTCATCGGCATGCCGAGCGTTATTTTGCCCTTCTTGTTTAAATAGAACTTGGCCGTATCGAGCATAAGATCTTTGGGGACAAGCCCTATAATCTCGCTGCCCGTAACTTTTACGCCGCGCTTTTTGGCTTCCGCCACGCAGGTTTCGTAGACGACATACAGCGGGGTTCTTTTATAGTCTTCCAAATTCATTGATACTTGGCATTTGCCGTATTCTTCTATATACCACCCTATCGCTTTTACGGCTTTTAGTATCCCCATGCCGCTGTGGTTTTTGCCGCTTTCCCTGATGACGGCGGCGATCTCTTTGGCTATATTGACTTCTTTTGTGTCAAGATTGACATTATAGGCTATAAGGCAGTTCCTGGCGCCGATGCATATCGCGCCGGATTTTTTTACTACTGCGTCGTAGGTGTCGGTGCCGAAGTCCGGCGGCGTATTTTGCAGTTTTATGGCCAAGTGTTCGTATTCGCCGCTGCGGATATAGGACAAATCTTTCCTGGCCAAACTGCTGGCGGCGTATCCGTAGAGGTATACCGGTATACCCAGTTCTCCGCCGACTTGCTCGCCTAGTTCCCGCGCTATTTCCACGCAGTCCTGAATATCGGCTTTGGCTATCGGTATAAAAGGGCAGACGTCCACGCAGCCCAGACGCATATGCTTGCCGTGGTGATTGGACATATCGATAAGTTCATAGCTTTTCTTTATGCAGGTAAAGGCGGCCTTTTTAACTTCCTCGGGCGCTCCCGCGAAAGTTATTACCGTACGGTTTACGTCATATCCGCTTTCCGCACCCAAAAGCTGTATGTTGGCGCTTTTCTTTACCGTATCTATTATCGCTTTGATTATTTTTTTGTCCCGTCCCTCGGATATGTTGGGGACGCATGCTATCGTTGACATCTTTATACCTCTTTAAATATCTTAATCCATAAATTATATATAATTTGGAGTTTTTGCAGAATAAGGCCCCTCAATCGATAAAAGAGTTATATTTTATTCTTTTACAATCCAAAAACCGCTTTCTCGGCCTCTGGGGTGGCAGGGCGCAAAGACGTTTTGCAATGATTCTGGGTGGTACTTTCTTAAATAGGCACTTGGGAAAACGGGTTTATAGCCGCCGCCGTTAAGAAGTATTGCGAGGCAGGCCTGCTCGTTGAAGGACCACCAATCCCAATCCTCGTCATGGGGATAGGCGTCGGGCAGAAAAATATCGTGGAAATGTATGTATACGCCTTTAGGCAAAGCGGGCAGTACTTGCAGGAAAATAGTTTCCAGATCGGTGCCGGGCATAAACAAGTGGGAGGCGTCTATAAATAGGATATCGTTTCGCTTCAAATCGCAGAGCAGAGAAAGAGGCACTTTATCCAAAGTGCAGTTAAAAAATTTTGAGCATAGTTTCGCCTCGCCGTGCAATTCCTTGGGGTTGACGGAATAAATTAAAGTGGAAAGATTTTCGTCTTTGACGGCCTGCGCCAGAAAGCGGGTGGAAAAGCCGGTGCCTACTTCCACTATCTTGGCAGGTTTTAACATCCGCGTTAAAACGTAAGCCGCGGCGCCGTCTATGCCGCAGAACCAGTCCTGATTAAAGCGCGGCGCCAGCGGCGTCAGCTTGGAGCTCTTTTTAAAAGTTTGCAGAACATTGTTGTATTTTTCCATTTCCGAGCATAATTTTTTAAACTCTTTAAGATTTGCGTCCAGCAAGCTTTTTATATTTTTTAAAGGATATAAATCTTTTTTAGAGCAATCGTCGTTTGCGTAGGGATAGGGAATATAATAGCCGTATTTTTTGCCCGGCAGACCAAGCCGCTTTAAGACGGTGGAAAACCCTTGAAGGCAGCGTTTTATAAGTTTTGTTTTTTTCATAATAAATCCGTAGCGGCGCAAAATAATATTATTTATTGTATAATTTAAGTGAGGAGAAAATCCTCTACGTCTCTTTGAGACTTAAAGTTAATTAACAAGGAAGTAAATGTAATGGCAAACGGAAAAGTAAAGTGGTTTAATGATCAAAAAGGTTATGGTTTCATAACCCCTGAAGACGGTTCAAAAGATCTTTTTGTTCACTATCAGGAAATACAAGGCGACGGTTTCAAAACCTTAGCCGAAGGTCAGGAAGTAACCTTTGAAGTCGTAGAATCCGAAAAGGGTCCTAAGGCTGTAAAAGTCTCAAAGAAATAAAACGCTTTTATGACTAAAACCTCAGCAGCCTTCGGTTGCTGAGGTTTTTTTGCGTGATATAAAGTTTAAGATGTAAGGTGTAGTTTGTATGAAAGACATATTAAAAATAGTAAAGAGTGACAAACCCGGTTCCGTAGGACTGTTGCTTAGGATAGCCGTACCTTTGATAATCACGACGTCTTCGGCCAGTATAATGCAGTTTACCGACAGGATGTTTCTTTCGTGGTATTCGGCCGACGCTTTGGCGGCGTGTCTGCCCGCGGGTTTGATTTCTTTTTCCATGGTATCCTTTTTTATGGGTACCTGCGGTTATACCAGCGTATTCGTGGCCAATTATTATGGCCAGCGCCGTTACGCCCGCTTGAGCGTGGCTCTGTGGCAAGGCGTATTGGTGGGTGCTTTTTTTGGTTTGGTTATTGCGGCTTTGGTGCCGCTGGGCCTGTTTTTTATAGATTTATCTTCGCATGCGCCGGAAGTTAAAGAATTGGAAAAACAATACTTTACTATACTTACGCTCTTTGGCGGATTTACAATTGTGAACAATGCTTTAGCGGGGTTTTTCAGCGGGCAGGGCAAGACGGGCATTACTATGTTGGTCAACTTGGCTGGCAATGTGCTTAATATAGGTTTGTCTTACGCAATGATATTCGGCAAATGGGGCTTTCCTCAGATGGGTATAAAAGGGGCGGCATGGTCCACCGTAATAAGCGGAGCAAGCGTGACTTTAATATTTTTTGCCATTATTTTTAATCCCAAAATAAACAATAAATTTAAACTGGGCAGGCTGTTCGGTTTTAACAAGCAGGCGGCGTGGCGGCTTATCAAGTACGGAATGCCGAACGGATTTGGGTTCTTTATGGATATATTTTCCTTTTCGGTATTTGCGTTTTTTGTGGGGAATATAGATAAAATATCCTTAGCCGCGAGCAATATAGTAATGACTCTTCAGTCCATAGTGTTTATGCCGCTTATGGGCTTGGCGATAGCGACGCAAATACTTATGGGGCAATATGTTGGGCGCAAACAGCCGGACTTGGGCGTAAAGACGACGCTTACCGCCCTTAAAACTGGTGCTTTTTACGTAATATGCATAACGGCGGGTTTTTATTTCTTTCCGCATTTCTTTACGGGTTTTTTTGAGGGGAATGTCTTGACGGAAGATATGGTTCTTATTCAAAAACAGACTGTCCCTCTTTTGCACCTTTTGTGTCTATTTACCTGGGGCGATTTGACTTATCTGTGCTTTGGTGACGCTATAAGGGGTGCCGGCGATACCAAATTTCATATGAAAGCTATGATATGCTGTGCGGCTATGCTGGTTCTGGGCAGTTGGTTTATCGTAGGTGTTATGGGTATGGGTATAGTTGCGGCGTGGAGTTGGATAACGTCTTATGCCTGGCTGACGGGTATAATTATGGGGTGGCGGTTTTTCAGCGGCAGATGGCGCAATATAGACATTACCAAATAAAAATATATTTAATCCAAAAAATAACCCGCCATTTTGGGCGGGTTATTTTATTCCGTAAAAATTATTTTTACCAACGTTTTACTTTTTTTGTTATATATGTAGCCAAACATACTTTGAACAAACCGCCCATCAGGAAGGGGACGAAACCCAAAGCGAAAGCATGCTCTATAAACAAAGAGAGCCAAAGGCTCCCCATAGTAAGCACCAAAAGCTCGCCCGCGGTAAAAGCCAAGAAAGCGGTAAAAACATTTTTGACTATTTTAGCTTCAAACAGATAGCCTACAAGGTAGGCGGCAACGGCAAAGCCCAGTAAATAACCAGCGGTAAACATCCCGACGTTAAGAACGGGCAGCCCCATTACGCCCAGCGCTATATAGGTTATTACGGAGAGCGCGCCTTTTTTGCCCAAAGCCGCGCCGACAAGCATACAGGCCAAAGTCTGCAGCGTTACGGGCACGGGGGTAAAAGGCAGGAATAAAGCTATTTTCGCCAACAAAGCTATAAATAAGGCCCCGCCTATAATGGCGGAGATTTCCTTAGAAATTATATTTTTGATCGTCTTTACAAGTTCCATTTTCGTTTTCCTCTTGCTAAATGCTCTTTAGTATATTATATAATAAATATAAATATGAAGACCAGGCGCATTTTTAAATCAATTATTTATGCGGCGTTGTTGCTTGGCTTGTCTCCGCTGGGCGGGAAAGCCGCCTTGTTTTCCGCGCCCGATAAGGCGTTTACGATAGATTTGCCTGCTGGGTGGAAAACCTCCGCCAAGGAAGGCGCGGTGGTATACGCGCAGCGCGGAAAGGCAAGTTTCAGGATAGACTCGCTTGAAAAATGCGCCGACGTCAAGTGCCTTGAAGACGCGATAAACAAAGATATCGCGGCCACTAAAAAGAAGAAATATAAAATAATCGTCAATACCTATACGGGCGAGACCATAAAAAAGACAGAATTTTCCACTTCCGATCCTTTGCTTTCTTTTAATTTTACGGGTAACGGGTCAGAGTTTACGCACGGATATTTTTTGGCGGATTCCCAAGGATATAAAGTGGAAATAAAAGGTTTGCCGTATGTGGAAGCCGATTTGATACTTTCTTTTATTTCACCCGCGCCCAAACCCGTGGCACTTGCGGGCGCCGACACCGCCGCCGAACTTACGGATTTGCAGATGGGCGATATATCGATAGACGAACAACCGATAGTAGATGAGGATATGTCAGCGCTGTTAAATGATGAATCGTTGGAGGAAGCGCCTAAAGACTTAAAGCCTACGCCCAAACTGCAGGCTGGCGAGGCGAAGGTCAAATTCAGCCTGAATACCGGCGGTTGGCCTGGGGTATTGCTTGTCGCGGTAATGCTCTACCTTTTGCTTTTGACATGCGTTGTCGCCCTTAGATTATTTTTCCCCGCAAAATCGATACGTCTGCATTCCAATCCCCGGTCTTCCTATCCCATCAGGGGGAAGCGTTTTTACGGTTCGCCCGATTTGTTTTTCAGATTTTACGACAACCAAGGCAATAATTTTATAGCTACGGCGCCCAGATGGGGCGGGATATTTACGGGCTTGGGTTTTTTGTGCGCTTTATTTTTCTTTTTGCTAAGGGTGTTTTTAATATTTATAATTACGGGCAATTATATGAATTTGCACCCCGTGGTGATAAACACGGCGCTGTCATTGTGCTCGTTGTTTTCCGTTTTCGGAATGTTGATATTCTGCGCGGGTTTGCTGACGTCGTTTATATTCGGGGCGAAATTTTACTTTTACGGAGACAACGGCAAGCCGGCGTTCCGCTGCGTACAACAGGGGTTCTCTTTGCTTAAAGAGGAATACGCGGTCGCCGACCAAAGCAATGCCGTTATATTTCGCATAAGCAGGGATCGCTTCCGACTGAGCAGGAAATGGACGCTATATAACGGGGAAGAAATAATCGCCCTTATACAGGAATCTTCGCTGTGGCGTTCCGTTCTTCGCAAATGTTTCGGGCATTTGAGCGGCCTTCTGCGGGCCGATTATGTTTTGCAGGGGCGGGTAGACTCTAAGGGAACGATAAAGTACGACAAAAATATTTTTTCCAGATTGACCTGTGAGATAGACAAACCCGAAGCGATAAACAGCAAGACTTTGATAATCGCTTGCGCCGTCATAGCGATGCGCGATAGGGATAAATGGTATCCTTGGGTAAATTGAAACTTGAGGGGTCTCTTTATGAAGTTCGCCATTTTGCTGCTAAGTTTTACCGCTCTGTCCACCTTTGCTTTTGCCGATTGCGACGGATGCGGGGAAATTTATTCCGTTTTCGAAGATAGACCCGTTTTAAAAGACGCCCAGTTTTCCGCCTATGCGAAGTATGTCGGCGGGGAAGATATAGTAAGCATAAATCCGACCATGCGTTTGGCGCCGGCGAGCGTTTTAAAACTTTTCACTACGGCCGCGGCCTTGGATTTGCTGGGGCCGGATTTCACTTTCGAAACCCAAATATATTACGACGGCGAGATTAGGGGTAAAAAACTTTTGGGCGACGTATATATAAGAGGCGCGGGCGACCCAACCTTAGGTTCGCCCCGCTTGGCTTTTGTGCCGGATTTGCCCGTTTTGACGGAAAGCTGGGTAGCTCAGTTTAAAGAGGCCGGCATAAACAAAATACAAGGCAATATCTACGCCGACAACAGTATATTCAGCGGGGTTATGCTTCCGTGGCGTACCAGCTATCAAAATATAGGCAACTATTACGCCGCGCCGAGCGACGGCCTGAGCGTGAGGGATAATTCCTACGAGATATATTTTAAGCCCGTATCGGAAGACGGAGCTCCGGCGGAAATACTTAAAACCGAGCCGGAAATGTCCGGCTTTAGCTTGCAAAGCAGGGTAAAGGGGCTGGCGTCTTTAAAGTCGGAAGATACGTTTGTCAATTTTGTCCCCGCCAGTTCGGAGGCGAGGATATTTGGGGCGATACCTCTTACCGAAAATCCCGTAAAAATATCCGCCGCTATGCCCAGCCCCGCGGCGTTTATGGCCAATTATTTGAAACATTCCCTAGAAAAGAACGACATTCAGGTTAAAGGTACGGCACTGTTAAAGGCGCCCGAAAGTTATGACGGCAAAAAATTGCTTATAAGTTATTTTTCCCCGCCGCTTAAAGACATAGTGGTCTACACAAACAAACGCAGTTTTAATTTATACGCCGATACTCTTATAAGGGTTATAAGCGCTTATAAAGACGGGGAGGGAAGCTCCGGCGAGGGCGTGCGCAAGGTAAAGGAATTTTTGGAAAGTTTGGGCTTGGATACGGCCAATTTCGACGTATTTGACGGCAGCGGCTTGGCGCGGGACAATATCATAGACTGCAAGATAATGGTGGAAATGCTGGAAAAAGTTTTGGACAAGCCTTACGGCGACGTATTTTTGAACAGCCTTCCCGTGGCCGGCGATCCAAACGATAACGGAACGATGTCTAAACGCCTTAGATACAGCAGCGCGGCGTATGAAGCTTTTGTAAAGACCGGATCTTTGGACAGGGTCCGATCGGTGGCGGGCTATACGAAAGACCATAACGGCAGGCGCATAGCGTTCTGTTCGATAGTAAACAACTATTCCGGGCGCATGCGCGAGGTGGACGAAGTGCACGACGATTTTATAGGCGGGCTTTCGGACCTCGGCCTTAACAAAAAACCGCAGGCTCGCCGCGCGGGCAAATAATGATATAATAAAACATTAAGGAGGCCGCTGATGAAAAACAAAAAATATGACCGTATTTTGCTTGTGGGGAAGAAAGCTTTGGCCTCTTTATTTTGAAAAATCCGCAGCTTTTACAGGGCGGTTTTATTTTTGAGGGAGAATCGTTATGCAGAAAGATATAGTAAGCGAAGCTTTGATGAGCAGGATTTTGGACAGGATAGCCAATGAAATCCTTGAAAGATACGAGGATACCAAAGACTTGTGCCTTATTGGGATAAAGACGCGCGGCGTACATATCGCTAAGAGGCTTCAGGATAAAATAGAGAAATTTTCCGGCGTAAAACTGCCCTTGGGCGAGCTGGACATAACCCTTTACCGCGACGATTTAACCACGGTAGCCGAAGACCCTCAAATGAAAGCGGCCAATATCGGTTTTGACATTAACGGCAAGAATGTTGTTATAGTCGACGACGTTCTATATACCGGGCGCACCGTCCGCTGCGCGCTGGACGCTATAATGGACTGCGGCCGCCCGCGCAAAGTGGAGCTTATGGTATTGGTGGACAGGGGCCACAGGGAAATACCGGTAATGGCCGATTATGTCGGCAAATACGTGGTTACCGCCGACGATGATATTATACACGTGCACATCAAGGAGCACGATGGCGACGATAGAATAGTGCATAATATCGGCGGGCAGAAGAAATAAAACGACGATTTGCCTCCCTGACATCCTACGGAATTTCAGCGGGATAGAAAAGAGAACCGCCTTTTTAAGGCGGTTCTGTCCTTTAAATATTTAGCGCGCGCGACCTGAAATTGATAAAATATCGGTATATGGAAAATAATGGCGAACAAAAATTCAAAAGCGGTTTTGCCGTAATGGCGGGGCTTGCCAATGCCGGTAAATCCACGTTGTTAAATCGGTTCGCGGGGGTAGCGCTTTCCCCCGTTACGCACAAACCGCAGACGACCAGGCAAAACATTTTGGCGATATGCGAGGGCGAGGATTATCAAATAGTGTTTGTCGATACGCCCGGCTTTCTGCATGCGGAATACAAATTGCAGCAGATAATGCTCAATTCGCTCAATCAGGCTATAAACGAGGACGCCGACTTGGTTATTTTCGTTTATGACCCTGCTGCGCCGATGGCTCGGCATACGCCGCTGATAAAGAAACTAAAAGGATTATACTGCCCGCTGTTTTTGGTTGTAAATAAGGTTGATTTGATAAAGGACAAAGACGAGCTGGACAGAATAGTAAAGGCGCTGTCGTGCGAGCTTAAATTCAAGAAAGTATTTTTGGTAAACGCCAAGAAGGGCGAAGGCGTCAAAGATTTGGAACGCGCGGTTGTGGACTATATACCGTACGGCCCCGCCTATTTCCCAAAAGGCCAGCTTACCGACCGCTGGGAACGTTTTTATATAGGGGAATTTATAAGAGAACAGATTTTTCTTCAGTATGGGGAGGAAATACCATACAGTACATACGTAGAAGTGGAGAAGTTTACCGAGGACTTGGGCGACAAAAATTACATCAGCGCGGTAATACATGTGGAACGGGAACGCCAAAAGCCGATTATTATAGGCAAAGGCGGCGGCGCCATAGCAAAACTGAGGGAGTCCGCCCAACGCAGAATAAACGACTTTTTGGGAATGAAATATCGCCTTCAGCTGCACGTCGCCGTTACTCCGAACTGGCGGCAAAGCGTAAAATATCTTAAACGGTTTGGGTACATAAATGATTAACAGCAGCAAAATAAAAGCGCTTATCGATTTAATGGACAAGGAGCCTTCTTTGAAGCCGCGCCTTCAGGCGACATTGGCGCAGTTTATAAGGCAAGATCCGTTAAAGTTTAAGAATGTTCTTGAGGAAAGCTACGGCGCGAATATACCCGGATACATTAAAGACATACTGATAAACATAAAACGGGAGGAGCGGGCCGTTGGGTTTAAAGGGTATTTTGGAGCGGGCGGCGCTTCTTTGCTGAAGGGTATGCTTCTTATAGCGGGAATAATAAACCCTTATTTGAGCGAGAGGCAAGCCCTGGCCAAATTTGAACTTTTAAAGAGGGATTTGGCCGCCGAAATGGATTGCGGTTTTGACATATTTCATAAGGCGGAGGTATTGTCACAATACTTTTTTGTCCGCGGGAAATACCGCCTTGAGAGTTTAAACTCGGGCGTAAAGGTTTTAAGTCTGCCCGATATAATATCAGACGGCGGGGCGAGCAGTTTCGCGATGGCGGCTTTATATTGCTGCGCGGCGGAATGTTTTGAAGTAAAGGCAGATATGTTTGACGCGGGAGGCAAAGTTATGGTAAGGCTGCGCGACAAATACTCCTACGAGCCCGTATATGTAGACGTTTTCGCGGGC
This sequence comes from uncultured Elusimicrobiales bacterium, assembly GCA_944324675.1. Classification (GTDB taxonomy): domain Bacteria; phylum Elusimicrobiota; class Elusimicrobia; order Elusimicrobiales; family Elusimicrobiaceae; genus Proelusimicrobium. The sequence continues at coordinate 54,978 of CALUXE010000004.1, forward strand.
GGGCGGTTCGTCGGTGAAGACGAGTGCGGCATTTATGCTTCCGCGCACGGATTTTCCTGGAGCGGCGCTCTGATTACCCCGCTTACAAGCAAACAAATAATTAGACGATTCTTGGCGAATTTGATATACGTCTATTCCAAAAACGGGGAAAACGGAGCTTTGTCGATTGTCCGCAAAAGCCTTAGCTTCGCGGAGTAAGGAGTATTTGTGAAGGACATAACTTTCGCGATAGGGCATACGCCGCTTATCAAAATAAACAAGAGTTTGCCGGCGAATATTTATATAAAAGCGGAGAAGTTTAATCCTTTCTCCAGCAGCAAAGACCGCGCCGCGCTGTATATGATAAACTCCGCTTTGAAAGAAGGCCATCTTAAAGACGGCGGGGTTATAGTGGAGCCTACCAGCGGCAATACGGGTATAGCTTTGGCGGGGCTGGGGCGTTTAAAGGGATTTAGGGTAATTTTGTGTATGCCCGAGAGCATGAGCGAGGAGCGGCGTAAATTACTTAAACTTTTGGGGGCGGAACTTGTCCTTACGCCCGCGGCGCAAGGGATGAGCGGCGCCATAGCAAAGGCTAAAGAGATTGTGAAAGAAACGCCCGGCGCATATATGCCGGATCAATTTTCCAATAAAGCCAATGCTCTTTCCCATTACGAAACCACCGGGCCTGAGATATATAAGGATTTGGACGGCAAAATCGATATACTGGTAGCCGGGGTAGGCACCGGCGGTACGATAAGCGGTACGGCAAGATATCTTAAAGAAAGAAATGCCAAGACGAAAGCCGTCGCCGTAGAACCGTTGGAGAGCGCCGTCCTTTCCGGCGGGCGCGGCGGTCCGCACGCAATACAAGGGATAGGGGCAGGCTTTGTGCCCGCTCTATTTGACGCAGGTCTTATCGATGAGATTTTGCCAATATCAAGCGAAAAGGCTTTTATCGCCGCGCGCGAGCTGCGTCTTGAGCAAGGCCTGTTTTGCGGGATATCTTCGGGCGCGGCTTATGCCGCGGCTTTGGATTTGGCCGCTAGGCCCGAAAACAAAGGTTTGAACATCGTAGCTATAGCGCCGGACGGCGGCGACAGATATTTAAGCGTACTTTAAGGAGGAATGATGAAAACAGTTTTAGCCTTGTTGTTTATGAGTGTTTCTTTTACCGCTTTGGCTCAGGATTATTATCTTACCGAAGATCGCAACAAACATCCTTTGAGGGTTTCTTCCGTACAAGACATAAATAAAGTTCTGAAGGATCAAGGCAAAGCCGACAAGTACCAGCCCCTAATTCTCACGCAGAACGCCAGCGAGGCGCTGTTTCTTTTGGTGCCGGCCAGTCTGAATGTCCGTAAGGGGGAGAAAGGCTTTTTGGTCAGCAATTACGATATTGAGGCCAACGCCGAAGACGTCAATGACGGTTTTGACATCAATATATCTTTGCGCGACGAGGCGGAAGACATAAAAGCCAGAATAGCGGAATATTCTCTTGAGAGCGGGGAGAAAGTGAAGCCCTTGTTTTCCAAGAAGATGTACGGGCGGATAATGTATGAAGTCTGCACTTTCGATATGGGGGAATTAAGCTCGATAATTTTGACGGCTCCTTTTAACGGGAAATTTGTCGAATTGAATTATATGACGCCCAAAAAGACGCAAAACGATCCGTTGGAAGGCAAAAAGACAGATATAGCTAATAAGAAAGGAGAGGCCGCCTTGGGGATAGCCGCTTCCAGCTTGAACAAAGCGCTGCTCGGAAAGGGCGCGCCTAAAGGGGGGGAAATATCGTCAGATGTCGAAGGCGCTCAAGGCGGCAAGAAAGAACGTCCGGCGCCGGAACTTTCGGACTGGATGGTAAAGAAATTATCCCCGCGCAATTTGCAAGCCTCGTTCAACATAAACGAAGGGGAAGAAGTATATTCTTACGTTATTGTTCTGCCTGAGGAATCCTCGCCCAAGCCTCAGGATGAAAAAGAAGGCCGAATAACTATCAAGGAAGAAGCGGACGCAATCATGTGGCTTGAGCCCGTTTATAAAAACAGTAAGAATTTTAACGACGAAATGACGGATAAATACGCACCCGAAAAGAATTTCACCCAGAATCCCGGCCGTAAAATAAAGAGGGGCGGAAAAGATATAAGTTTTGTGAAGAAGACGGCGCTTAACGTCAATTCTTACAGCTATTTCTTTAATGAAGGCGGGCGGAAGTTTGTGCTTTCGTTTATAGCGCCATCTTCGGAGCTGAAGGATTACGAGATATTGTCGGGAGAAGTTTTAAACGGATTTAAAAGCGTCAAAAGATTTTAGCTTTAAGGCTGCGATAAAAAACGGCCCGAGCTTCAATAGATCGGGCCGTTTTTATTGTCAAATGCGGATTATTGCGGTTTTGCCGCGGTGTTGGAAACGATTTCCTTAACCGCGCCTACAGCCCCTAAGATGCCGGTGGCCTCATAGGGCATATAGACCAGTTTATTGTCTTTGCCGTCAACCATTTTTTGCAGAGCCTCAATATACTTGATGGAAATTAAATAATTAGCGGGATTGGCGATATTATTTAAGTTGTCTCTGACTATTTTAATCGCTTCCGCTTCGGCTTGCGCTACTTTTACTTTTGCCTCCGCCTCGCCTTCTGCCGATAGTATTTTGGCCTGTTTTAAACCTTCGGCTTTATTTATCGCGGCTTCTTTTTCGCCTTCGGCCTGCAGGATTTGCGCGCGTTTTGTTCCTTCCGCTTCCAATATTACGGCGCGGCGTTCCCTTTCGGCCCGCATTTGTTTTTCCATAGCGTCGCGTATGGCGGGCGGCGGCGTGATATCTTGGAGTTCCACGCGATTGACTTTTACTCCCCATTTGTTGGAGGCTTCGTCAAGAATGGCTCTTAATTTTGCGTTTATCGTTTCGCGCGATATTAAGGTCTGGTCCAGCTCGAGCTCGCCGATGACGTTCCTCAAAGTCGTCTGGGTAAGTTTTTCTATCGCGGTAGGCAGAGAGGTAACCTCATAGACGGCTTTGAGCGGGTCGGTGATTTGGAAGTATATCAAAGCGTTTATTTGTATGCTTACGTTGTCTTTGGTGATAACGTCCTGGCGGGGGAAGTCGTAGACTGTTTCCCTAAGGTCGATGCGGTCTATCATAACCAGATAGGAGATCAGTCTTCCCGCGGTATCGCGGGAGTATTTCCATTCTATTTTTCTTGGTTTGTCCAGCAGCGGGATAATAAAGTTCGGCCCCGAGGTGAGAGTGGTATTGTATTTACCCAATCTTTCCACTATCATAACTTCCGCCTGTTGGACTATTCTTATGCCGAATATGAAAAATATAACGGCAAGTACCACAAGTGCTATAAGTACGCTTTCCATTATTTATTCTCCTTTTTTACGAAAAGTTTTATTCCGTCTACTTTATAAACTTTAACTTTGTCGCCCTGAGAGAGTTTTTCCTCGCAGAAGAGTTCCCACAAGTCCCCGTCGTTTTTCGCGTAGTATTTCCCCGTTTGTCCGTTTGTTTGGCTTACGGTAAGCTCTTTCCCAATCAAGGCCTCCATATTGCTTTTGAACCCTTCTCCTTTCTTGTTAAGGTATTTAAGCACCAGCGGCCTAAGGGTAAAGAATAGGATAAATATCGTCGCGGCAACGGCTGCCAGCTGCCAATATGTTCCCAAACCAAGCCAGCTTAGAAGAGCCGCAACCATTGAAGCTATAGCGAAACAAGTAAGTGAAAAGTCCATTGTAAATATCTCGCCTATAAGCAAGACAATGCCCAAAATAAGCCAATAATGAGCAGGCATAAACCCTCCGTTTGTAAATGTAGATTACGAAAGATTATACAAATATTTAATCTTATGCTACAATGGAAATATATTTTTGTATTCATCCTTGTAGGAGGAGTGTTGATGCTTTTATCCAAAAAACAGTTATGTGCGTTTTTGGCTGCCGTTTTTTTAATGCAGCAAAGCGCTTTCGCATCGCCGTTGGAAACGGCGCGGGCTTTGGATGTGCGTCGTTTCCCCATAGTCAAGACGGATTTGGAAGAGCCCGTTAAACTTGAAAGTTCAGAATTGGAAAAACTTGAAAAGTTTAATAAGAAGACCGATTCCTCTTGGCAAATAAGAATGAACGCCAAGACCAAGAAACCGCGCTCGCTGGTCGGCGGGCGGAGCTTAAAAGTCGGTTTAAGCGAGAAGAACGCCTTGAAATTCATCAAAAGCAATAAAGACTTTTTGGGTGTAGATGAGGACGACCTTAAACTTTTAAGAGCCCCTTTAAAATCAGAAGTCGGCACCCACTATTATTTTAGGCAATACTATAAGAATTTACCCGTGGAAAACGCCTACGTAAAAGTAAACGTCGACAAGGGCGGCGCTTTGCTGAACTATCAATCCACCTATATCCCCGATTTGGATATAGACACCAAGGAAAGCGTATCGGCCGCCAATGCTTCGGGCGTAGCCGCTCAGGATGCGGGCGGCAAGGCTTTGGCGGCGGCCGAAAAAGTCGTTTACGTAATTCCCGGCAGCGGCGAAGCCAAACTTGCCTGGAAGGTGCTTGTTCAAGGTGGGGATAATGCCCCTGCTAAATGGGATTACTATGTTGACGCGCAAAGCGGTGCGGTATTAAACAGGATAAGCAAATTGTTGTATGCGGCGCGCAATGCCCAGTTTTCCATAAACATCAACCCGGTATATCCCCAAGCGCCGGGGATATCGACGCAAACTTTGCCGTTGACGGATATGTATGTCTATTCTTTCAACCTTGCGGGTACGCCTCAGGCTCCTCAGATTACGGATGCGAGCGGACAGGTGCTTACCAGCGGGAGAATGTGGACTACTTTTTCCGGTCCGTATTTTACAGTCACCAATGAGGCCGCTTTGACAAAATATTATGTTGAGGCCGATCCGAGCGAGACAATTAATGACGTCTGGACGCCCTTTGCCAAAGGGCCGACTTGGAATACCTACAGCGCTTGTGATAATGCCGGGGAATATCCGGTGTTTTCTTATCCGCAAATTACGAACTTCAACATCGGCGCTATGAATATGGCGGGGGAAATAAGCGATAAGAAATTCCTCTTTTTGGGCAGCCAGCTGCCGTCAAATAGAATCTTGGGCGCCTATATAGGGAGTTTTAATTCTCTTAACGGGCCGCTTATATCAAATTATAATCCTAATCAAATAATGAGCATCTCGTCCTATCCTTCAAATTATACTCCCGGCTCTAACGATTATTCCATAAATAACTTTATGAAGTTGTGTGTTCCCTCAAGTGCGCCTTCAAGATATACTTCCACCAATACCGCGGCTTTGCAGGTGTCTTTGGCCAATGATAATATTCAAACGCCGGAGGCCGTCGCTTTTTATAACCTTAACGCGGCTCGTTCGTATTTCGTGGATTTGGCCGGCCCCAATTTTGATCTTAACGACCATATCCCCGTAATGGTAAACGCTTCGGGCTCGAGTTACGGCAGCTACGGCGACGGCATGCAAAACGCTTTTTATGATTTGGACGCCAATGTCATTTTAATAGGACAGGGGCGATATGATCCCGTAAAGAGCCAATACATCAATTTGGCGCTGGAGAGCGCCATAGTCCGCCACGAATACGTGCACGCGGTAATGAACAAGATATGGCCTATAATATACTTTGACGAGGGTGCCGCCATATCTGAGGCGGTGTCAGATTATTTCGCTTTGTCTTCCCTTACCGATTCTTCCGGCCAGCCGTATACCTCCATAATAGGCGGTTATGTGGCCAACGGCAGCGGCGAGGGTTCTTTGCGTAATTTAGACGGTACCAATACTTATAGCCCGCAGCAATGGACAGCCAACGGCGCGCCTATGGGCCAGCATGCGAACAGTCTCTTCTTAAGCCAGGCTCTGTGGGATTTAAGAAAGACGGGTTCCTCAGTGTCGGCCCGGGCGGATAGTTTGGTTTGGAACGCCCTTATGTTCTTCCCTGACAGCTTGCTGGAGTTCAGAGACGCTATGGTGTCGGTAGCTACGGTGCAAGGGGGGGCGGGCAGCGCTTTGGTAAGCGCCGTTGAGGCCGCCTTTGACGCGCACGGGCTGACTTACGATAATATCATAACCGCCAACGGCGATATCTATGAACCCAACAACGGTCCAGGCGCCGCGGCCGATATAGATATAGCTTCGATAGTCAGCAGAGAGCTTCAGGCTAAGATAAATCCCGCCAGCGACATGGATTATTACAGCGTTTCCTTGCCGGAAGGCGAATTTAAAGCCGTGCTCACCATGCCTAAAATACGCGAAGGCATGTATATGCCTTTGGGTATGCTTTTACTCGACGCCAATATGCAAACGGCGGTGGATTTGATAATTCCTCCTGACGTGCCGGACGATCAGCAGGGCCTTACGGGCATTACGACCGCTTATGAAACCACGACGCTGACATTTAACGCCCCTTCCTTGCTTAGCGGCAATACCGGACGCTATATCTTGGGCGTTTATAAACTTTCCAACGGTTATTATCCCGCTACGGTGGAGGAAGATACCGGCGGATACAAGCTTAATTTTACGTTTGCTTCGGGAAGCAATATAGGAGGAGTACAAACGCAGGTTGACAGCTTTGACGATGGCCAGGCCATAACATTTACGGCTCCGTTCGCCACCACCGTTAACAGCGGCCTCAGCGCCACGTTGACCTCTTTGGGCCTTGGGGACTGGTCTCCGTCCGCTTACGAATTTTTCCATTCCGCAAGATTGTTGGATTCCGATATGAACCCGATACCGGGCGCGAATACGGTAGACGCCAACTATCTGGCTATTCCAATGAATTTATCCGTAAGCAACAATACCTTAAGCGGCGAAGTTACGATACAAAACGGATTTTCGGCGCTTGGCTACAATTTGGTGTATTTGCAGATATTCGGCAAACTGCGCTCAAATGAAGCCTATGAGGACGCGCCGGACCCGGACTATAGGGAGAACTACGGTGTAGTCTCTTTGGGGATATCAAACCCGATAGTCACCAAATCTGTCAGCGGGGAGGAAGTCTTTATAAAGGATTCGGTATTCAACCCCATAATCGGCGGCAAGCTAAAGATGGAGATAGTGCCGAAATCGGACGGCAATATAAAGGTGCAGGTCTTTACCATAGACGGCTTGCTTGTCAAGACGATAAAAGACGGTAATGTCCAAAACAATATAACGCAGGTAATCGAGTGGGACGGCCGAAACGGCGGCGGCAATATAGTCGCCAGCGGCGTCTATCTGCTGCGCGTAGACGGCGCGGGGATAGACCGGAAGCTTAAGAAAATAGTGGTGGTGAAATAATATGAAAAATATAAAGAGATATTTGACTTCATTGGTTTTTACCGCCGTTTTGGCGGCTTCCGCATACGCTCAGGACGCGGGCAGTACGGCCTTGCCTTTTCTTAAAATGGATATGGGCGCGCGCTATTACGGTATGGCGGGCGCGGCCACGGCGTATGCCGACGATGTTACCGGTATGACGTTCTATAATCCGGCGGCTTTGGGTATGGTTGAATCGTTCCAGCTTGCGGGTACGGTATCGGAAGCGCAGCTGGATATGAAATATCATTACGGCGGTCTGGCTTTCCCGGTAGGGTTTTTGAGCATATTCGGCAATAATCCTTTGAATATCGCCGTTTCGGGTTATATGTTTGACAAGGGAAATACGGACGATATTTACAGCAGATCCATCGGCGACGACTGGTCGTTCACGTTCAGTATCGGCGAACATATCGGTACGACGCCTTGGGAAGTCTTTGGCTCTTCGGTGGACTTGGAGCATTACTTCGGCATAACGGGAAAGTATTTGCGTTCGGAACTGGCGAAACCTATTGAGGGCAATGTTTCGGGCGACGCTTTCGCTTTCGACGCGGGCTATACGGCGGTATTGGATAAGCATTTCGGCGTAGGCGTAGCGCTTAAGAACTTGGGTACGGACATAAAGTATATAGAAGAATCCGACCCCCTTCCCGCGACATTGTCCGCGGGTATGTTCTTCGTGCCGGTGGACGTGGAAAATATTTATTGGGCCGTCAGCGGCGATTTTATAGCTTACTTGAAAGAGAAAGAGAACAGAGTCCGCATCGGTACGGAAATGTATCTGTTCGACTTGTTGGCCGTACGCGGCGGCGTGAAGCTGATGGAGGAGATAAGGGAAGAATGGAGCCTTGGTTTCGGCCTTAAGCTCTTTGGCTTCGAAATTGACGTGGGTACGATATTAAATCCGCAGCTTAACGACGATAAACTTTATCAGGTGAGCTTGGCCTATAAATTCCCTGTTAAGAAGAAGGATTCTTACAGCGCCAAGGAAGGCAATCGCAACGATTATCAAGAGTATAAAAAGAAACAGGAAGAAAGCGCCTTTGAAAGAGCCCAGCGCAACTCCAACCCTTTGATATACCAATAATCGTTTGATAAAATATAAAAGCTTTAAATCCCTCGGGCAAAACTCGGGGGATTTTATTGGATATGGAAAGCCCGTTTTTACTCCGAGGAGTATTTACCTTGTCTTTGCAAGGGCCTTCGAGAGCGATATAAATACGCCTGCGAAACCCAAGAGAGTTTATTTGGTTTTGCTAGTGAAATGATTGTTTAAATTAAAAGGCCAAGAAATAAGAACGGAAGAAATAAAAAGCGCCGCGAAAGCGGCGCGCTGAACTATACCCCGGATTCTGTACGCTTGCGCGCGCAGACCATTTATCTATGCGGCCTACTCTGCCTTAACATACGGGCCGTATATCGGCATATTTGGCCTTGCTCCGAGCGGGGTTTACCTTGCCGCAGGCGTTGCCGTCTGCGCGGTAAGCTCTTGCCTTACCATTTCACCCTTACCCTTGCGGGCGGTATCTTTTCTGTTGCACTTTCCGTCGAACGGGGATATGGCCCCGCCCTCCCGCGCTTTCGCGCGGCGCTCTGCCCTGGGAGTCCGGAAGTTCCTCCGCTTTTACGCGGCGGTCTGCCGTTCAGTACTTATATTTTATAAATTATTTAGATCGAAAAGTTCAAGTTGTATCGGGCTTTTCTTGTCTTTCTTTCCGCTGGCTTCTTTCTTTTCGGGAGTTTTTTGCGTTTGCGTTCTCTCTTGTTGGGGAGAGGCGGAAAGCTGATGGTTTATCTGCGCTTGGGGCGAGTGAAGCCTTTTTAAGGCTTTATCCATCGTTTGATTACAGATAAGGTCGGGCTCTTTGTTTTGCTCGCGCGGTACGTGGCGTATATCTATGTTTTTAAAAGCCGAGCAGAGTTTTTTTATTTCCGCCATCAAATCTTTTAGCTGCGGATTTTTTATTTTATATTCGCCCAGAAATTGTTTTACCAATAGCTGGGAATCCGCTCTTATGGTTAGTTCCGTTCCGCCAAGCGCCCGCGCTCTTTGCAATGCCAGTTTAAGGGCGTTAAATTCCGCCTGGTTATTGGTGCATTGGGGCCAAAACAAACCTTCCGCCTTAAGCAGGACGCCTTTTTTGTCTTTGATTACGCACGCGCTCGCCCCCGGGCCGGGATTGCCGCGGCTTCCGCCGTCTATATTGATGAATAATTGCATATATTAAAGTATATAAAGTTTAAAGGATCTTGTGCCGAAAGATATGGAAAAGGAAGAAAAATCCGCATATTTTTAAAGGATATCGTAGAAAAAACATTAATTTTCGAAACGCCAATTTTTGGTTTAATAAAGGTATTTATCGAAAGGAGCTGTCATTGTTATTGGGTTGAGAAGAAACCTTACCGTTCTTTTAAGAAGGCAATAAAAAACCCGCTTGTTTAAGCGGGTTTTTGAATTTGTTTTTTTTGCTGTTATATTACGCCTTGCGCTATCATCGCGTCGGCCACTTTTTTAAAGCCGGCGACATTCGCGCCAAGCACATAATCGCCGGGTTTATTGTATATGGCGGCTTCGTTGACGCAGGCTGCATGTATATTCTGCATAATTTTTTTGAGCTGAATTTCCACTTCCTCGCGCGTCCACGATAAGCGAATAGTATTTTGCGTCATTTCGAGGCCCGAAACCGCGACGCCGCCCGCGTTCGTGGCCTTGCCGGGTGCGTACAAAACGCCCGAATTTTGGAACAGGTCGACGGCTTCCGGCGTGCAGGGCATATTTGCGCCTTCGCATACTATTTTTACGCCGTTTTTGATCAAAGTTTTAGCGTCTTCAAGCTGCAGTTCGTTTTCGCAGGCTGTTGGGAAAGCCGCGTAGCAGGGTATAAACCACGATTTTTTACCCGCGTGGAATTCCGCCGTTTTAAATTTTTTGGCGTATTCTTTGATGCTGCCTCTTTTTACAAAAACCAAATCCTTCAAGAAGGCCAGTTTTTCCTCATTAAGGCCTTCTTTATCGTAGATGGCGCCGTCGTAGTCGTTGAAGCCGACCACTTTTCCGCCCATTTGGAGTATCTTCTCGGCGGTGTGTATGCCGACATTGCCCGTACCGGATATTATGCAGGTTTTGCCGCGTATGCCTTCGCTTTTGCATTTAAGCATTTCTTCCGCGAAGAACACCACGCCGTATCCCGTCGCTTCCGGCCTTATCAAACTGCCGCCGAAAGACGGGCCTTTGCCGGTAAATACTCCGACGAATTTATTGGTTATCTTCTTGTAATGGCCGAACATAAAACCGATTTCTCTTGCGCCTACGCCCAGGTCGCCGGCGGGGACGTCTGTCCTCTCGCCGATATGGCGGTATAATTCGTCCATAAACGCTTGGCAGAAGCGCATAACTTCGCCTTCGCTTTTGCCTCTCGGGTCGAAATCGGAACCGCCTTTGCCGCCGCCCAAAGGCAGGCCGGTGAGGCTGTTTTTAAAAGTTTGTTCAAAAGCCAAAAACTTGAGTGAACTTAAAGTAACGCTCTCGTGAAATCTTATTCCGCCCTTAAAGGGCCCTATCGCGCTGTTGAACTGTATGCGGAATCCGCGGTTGACGTGCGTAAGGCCTTTGTCGTCATTCCAAGGCACTCTGAAATATATTACGCGTTCCGGTTCCACCAATCTGTCAAGTACGGCGTATTTGATGTATTTCGGTTCCGCGTCCAATATCGGTTCCAAGGAAGTAAGGACTTCTTTCGCCGCCTGATGAAATAATTTCTCGGCGGGGTCTTTCTTAATGATATTCTGCATAAGATTATGCAGATATTCTTTTGTTTGCATTGTTTGGCTCCATTCGTGAAAGTGTTTGACTTCTTTATCTTGAGAATATCATTAAGCCGCTGTAAAAGTCAACAATCTTATACTATAATATAGAAATTAAGGGGGGAGTATGCAGATAAAACATTATATTGAAGTTGACGGAGAAGTAAAAAGGATAAAGGATCGCATCGCAGCAGGCATCCTTGCCATTATGGGCGGTTGGTTTGGTCTTCACAAATTTTATAACGGCAGGATACTTGCCGGCATTATATATTTGTTGTTTTCCTGGACTATTATTCCGGCCATAGTTGGGTTTATAGAGGGAATACTCTATTTGTTGATGACGGATCAGGAGTTTGACGCTAAATTTAACAGCTGAAACTTCCGCGCGGGAAAAAAAGATTTTGCGGCGGTTTTTGCCATAAAATAAATTCCCGCGCCGCGCTTTCAAAATGAAACATTTAGAAGGCCCCGTTTATTCGGGGCCTTCTATATGATGAAAACTATTTTTCCTGCGCTTTCTCTTTCGTGTGTTTTTTGACGAAATCCATTAGTTTAAGGAAAGTTTCCTTGCTGAGCACGTGTTCTATTTTGCAGGCGTCAATTTCGGCCGTGGCGGGGCGTACGCCGACGATATCTCTCAAAAATTCCGATATTATATAGTGCCTTTTCTTCACTTCCCGCGCTATGACTTGGCCCTCTTTGGTAAGCTTTACGCGTCCGTATTTTTCGTGTGTTATCAAGCCTCTTGCCTCGAGCGATTTTAAGGCCCCGCTTACACTGGGCGTCTTGACGTTCATCAGTATCTTGATGTCGGTAACGCGCGCGCCCTTCTCGCCGTCATAGGCGATGGATATGGCCTCAAGATAATCTTCCATACTGCTTGTTATGCCGTTCATAATATTAGTTTGCCTAACTTTATGCCCGCTGTCAAGAGTTTTTGCGTTTGGAGGGGGCGCTCGCATATTATATAATATATATATCTGAAAACGCAGGATTGTAACAATGAAAGATAACAAAAATAAATATTCAGCTACGGTTTTACTTCCTAAAACTGATTTTCCGATGAGGGCGGGTCTCCCCAAGAAAGAACCCGTTCTCCTTAAGTTCTGGCAGGATATGGAACTCTACAAAAAGATGATGGCCAAAGCAAGCGGGAAAGAGAAGTTTATTTTGGCCGACGGCCCCCCGTACGCCAACGGGCGCATTCATATAGGCCATGCTTTCAATAAGGTTTTGAAGGATATCGTGAATAAATCTCACTCCTTGATGGGGTATTACTCTCCCTATGTGCCGGGGTGGGATTGCCACGGTTTGCCGATAGAGCAGGCCCTTATCAAAGAAATGAAAATCGACAAGAAGGAGATAAAAGATATTCCCGCTTTCAGGAAGAAAGCGCGCGCTTTCGCGCAGAACTTCGTTAATATACAAAGGGAAGGCTTTAAGAGGCTGGGCATTACCGGCGATTGGGATAATCCTTATCTTACGATGTCAAACGTATATGAAGGCCTTACCGTAGGGGCTTTCTTCGAGGCTTTGGAAAAGGGCTATGTCTACAAGGGAAAGAAGGCCATTTATTGGTGCCCCAACTGCGAAACGGCTTTAGCCGACGCGGAAACGGAATACCACGATAAGACTTCAACCTCCATTTACCTGCGTTTTAAAATTAAGGAGTATAAGGACGGCCTTTTTGAGGGTTTGGATAAATCCAAAGCCATTTATTTGGCAGTTTGGACGACTACCCCCTGGACTATACCGGCCAATATGGCTGCGGCGGTAAACTTTGACGAAGATTACCGCGTGATGACTCTAAACGACGGCAGCTATATAATAGCGGCCGACAAACTTGCCGACGCTTTCGCTTCGGAATGCGGCTTTGATTCAAAAGCCGCAGCAAAAGTAAAAGGGGAAGAATTGGTCGGCATACAATACGAGCACCCGTTAAACGGAAAACTTAATCCGGTGATATATACGGATTTCGTTACGATGGACGCGGGTGTGGGTATCGTGCACATAGCGCCGGGCCACGGAGAAGAAGACTTCCACGCCGGTCTTAAATGGGATATCCCCGCTTTCTGCCCCGTTAACGAGAAGGGCGTCTTTACCAAAGAGGCCGGCGAATTTGAGGGCCAAAGCATATTCAAGGCCAATCCCGTAATAATAGAGCGCTTGAGCGAGTTGGGCTCTTTGCTCAAGCAGGCCGACATAAGCCACAGTTATCCGCATTGCTGGAGATGTAAAAAACCGATAATTTTCCGCACTACGGAACAGTGGTTTTTGGGAGTAGATAAATTTGATTTAAGAAAACGCCTCGTGGAGCAAATAGAGCAAACCAAATGGTATCCCGCGATAGGCGAAAACAGGATAAAATCGATGGTGGAGCAGCGCCCCGACTGGTGTTTGAGCCGCCAGCGTTTCTGGGGCGTGCCGTTAATGGTATTCTATTGCAAGAAATGCGGGAAGGTGCAGATAAACCACGAGCTTTTTGAGCATATCAAAGCGCGCGCTATGAAGGAAGGCAGCGATTTCTGGTTTGAATGCGACGCCAAAGACATCTTGCCGCAGGGATACAAATGCGAATGCGGCGGCGAGGAGTTTGAAAAGGAAAAAGACATTTTGGACGTTTGGTTCGATTCGGGCGTATCGTGGGAAGAAGTTTTGCAGTACAGAGGCTTGGGCTTCCCCGCCGAAGTGTATTTGGAAGGATCCGACCAGCACAGAGGCTGGTTCCAAACTTCTCTTATAGCGGCTACGGTGTTGGAAGGCAAAGCCCCGTTTAAGAATGTAATCACGCACGGTATGATATTGGACCAGCAGGGCAAAGCCATGCACAAATCCGCGGGCAACAGCGTGGAGCCGGAAGATATTACCGAAAAATTCGGCGCCGACATTTTAAGGCTTTGGGTAAGTTTTACCGATTATTCCGAAGACGTTAGATTGTCTTCGGAGATATTGGAAGGCCCGATAGATTCTTACCGCAAAATAAGGAACACGGTAAGATACGCTTTGGGCAATTTGTCGGATTATATACCGCGGGAGCATAAAGTGGCGGGCCCCGATATGACTGAGCTGGACCAGTATATGCTCAAGCGCTTGGACGAACTTATAAAAGGCGTAAGAGAGGATTACAAGAACTTCCGCTTCAGAAAAGCGGCCAGGGCGATAACGGATTTCTGTATTTTGGATTTGTCTTCTTTGATGTTGGACGCTTCCAAAGACAGACTTTATACGTTAGGCGCTTCTTCGCACGCCAGACGTTCTGCGCAGACTGCTTTGTTTGAAATACTGACGGCTCTGTTGAGGATTTTGGCGCCGATACTTTGCTTTACCTGCGAAGAAGCGTGGCAGGAGATAAAGAAACTCCCGTGCGGAGCGGGTTTGGAAGAGAGCATATTTTTATCCGAAATGCCGCAAGGCGCGAGTTTTGTAGCCTCAAAAGAGGTTGAGGATAAGTGGAACCGTATCCGCGAGATAAGGGCCTCGGTACTCAAATCTTTGGAAGAAGCCAGGCAGCAAGGCCTTATAGGCGCGCCTTTGGAGGCGAAGATAATCTTCAACTCAAATGACGCTGAAACGAAGGCTTTCCTTAAGAGCACTTTACCGCTGTGGCCGGAAGTTGCGATAGTGTCGCAGGCGGAAATTTCCGAAGAAGAAGGTCAGGAAAAACTTGAAGTTAAGGTTGAACATGCCGAAGGCCAAAAATGTCCGCGCTGCTGGCAGTGGCGCAAAGACATCGGCCAGAACGGGAAGTATTCCGATCTGTGCGGACGCTGCGCGAAAGTGCTGGAAGAAGAAAAAATAAATGTCGATGTCGCGGCTTAAAAATTTCCTTACGCGAAATAAGAGCCTTTTTATAATAACGGCTCTTATTTTCGCGGCGGACAGGATAAGCAAGATATTGGCGCTTAAATATTTGACGGCGGTCGGATCTATCGAGGTGGCACCCTTTTTCCGTCTTACTTATGTGGAAAATACGGGTGCGGCTTTTGGAAGTTTCAAAAACGGCAATTTGTATTTGGCGTTGATTTCCGTCGCCGTTTTGTTTATGATGTTTAAGTGGAAGGCGGAAGTGGAAAAGCTGGGGCGTTGTGCTTCTGTGGGGTTCATTTTTATAGTTGCTGGCGCGCTGGGTAATATGTACGACCGATTGGCTTTGGGCTTTGTGGTCGACTATTTTGATTTTATTGTATGGCCGGTATTTAACGTGGCTGATTCTTTTATATGTATAGGGGCGGTCCTGATAATGCTGGACATTTTTAAAGACTGGAGAAGGAAGAAATCGGAGGTTAAATGAAAAAATATTTCTTATCTATGCTGGCTTTAAGTTTTATTCTTACCGGCTGCGGCAGCAATGACAGATTGTTCAAAAAAGGCGTAGCCTACGCCAAGGCGGGCAAGACGGAAGCGGCTCTAAACGCGTATAACAAAATTTTGAAAGACGACCCCGATTATCTTTCGGCTTTGATAAACCGCGCGATACTTTTGGAAAAGCTGGGCGATTTCGACCGCGCCGAAGCCGATTATAAACACGCCGTTAAATTAAATCCCTACCACCCCAACGTACTTACCAATTTGGGTTCTTTTTATCTTAACCGCAATAATCCTTTGGACGCTTTAAGCAATTTCAATATTGCCTTGGAAATAGATCCCAACAATGTATTGGCTTTGATAAACCGCGCGGCGGCCTACCAGGCGATAGGGTATAGACAACGCGCCTTGGAAGACTTGGAGGAAGCCTTGTTTATTGACCCGGAAAATCAAGTCGCGATAGTCAACAAAGCCATTTTGGATTACGATATGTTCCATTATGATGACGCCATTGAGGGATATACCCACGCTTTGTATAACGATCCAAAGAACGCGCAGAACTTTTACAGGCGCGGCAAAGCTTTTCAATATTCCGGCAGATACGGCAACGCTTTGGCGGATTTCAATATGGCGGTAAGTTTGAAACCTTCCTATATACCGGCGCTTTTCGCTCGGGCGCAGCTGCAGTTTAAGAGCGGGGATTATCAGTCCGCTTTGGCTGATTTAAACAAAATAAAAACCATAGACAACAAATATGTCCCGGCGTACGAATTTACCGGCGACGTTATGGCGATAGAAGACCCCGTGACGGCGACATCCAACTATATGGTGGCCAAGAGGCTTGACCCCAAGAATTATCGCCGCTATAACGCCAAGATAGCTTTAATGCGCACCAGTGCGGGGCGCAGAAAGGTAATAACGAGAGCGGTGGACGACATCTAAGAGGCCCGCGCGATGCAAAAGAGGAAAATAATTCTTTTTGCGCCTTCGTCCTATTTGGTTCGGGGCTGGGTAAGCGTTTTTGCGGCGGCGCTGCTCTTTATGGCGTATATGGCGGATTTCTCCGATACGAGCAAATTCCTGATAATACTGCTGGCGTTTTTTTGGGGCGGGGAACTGTTCCTAAGGGGGGCGGTTCTCGAATTAAAACAATTTTATATAGGGTTCAACGCCTATGCCGTAGCGAGCGGGGGGGCTGTTTTTCTGTTTGCCGTTCTTAACAACTTGCACGAGAAACCTTTTTTCCCGGTATCGGGCGCGGGCGCTTTGCTGCCCTTTATTTTCATCGCGGCCAATTTCATCAAATATTTCGAGCTTAAACATATAGGCAACAGCAGGAAGTTTATAGAGAGTTTGGACGGCTTTATATCCAAATCGGTTTTTAAGGTTCAAGATAACGGCGAGACGAAAAAGATTTTCGTCTCCGAGGCCGAAATAGGCGATATATTGCTTATAAAGAACGGGGAGCGCGTCGCGCTTGACTGCAAGATAGTAAAAGGTTCTACGATAGTGGACGAGAACTTGCTTACCGGCAACGTGACTTTGGCGGCCAAGCAAAGCGGAGACATCCTTTTCGCGGGCAGCGTCAATAAGGGCGCGGCCGTCCAAGCCGAGGCGCTAAGCCTAAAGAACAGTTCCAGAATAGCCCGCATTTTGGAAGAAGTAAAGAAAAGCGAAAACAGGAAGATGATTCTCCCCAGCCTCTTGGAGACCTACGCTTTGAACGTGTTTCTCTTCTTCTTGATATTGGCTCTGATACAATTCGGCGCGGGCGCGCTTTTGGAAAAAGAAAAGATTTTGTATTGGTTGTCGCTTTCTTTGTTTATAATCGCGTTAAGCGGGCCGGTAACATATATGGCGGCCGTCTTAATACCTGTGTGGTTCTGCGTACGCAACGGCAAGAAGAGCGGGATTTATATCCAGAATGTACCCGCCTTGGATATTTTGCGCGGGAGCGATATTATCTATATCGATAAGACCGGGACCTTGACGACCGGCCGTTTGGAAGTCGCGGGCGCATGTCCGGCGCAGGGAGTATCGGAAGAGGACGTATTAAAAGCGGCGTATACGGCGCAAAGCGGGGCTGACAATATTTTTGCCTGCGCTTTAAAGGAATATGGGCGAAAGCATAAGTTTACCGCGCAGAAATTAAGTTCGGTGGAGCTGCACCCCAGTTTCGGTACGGTCGTGAAGGAAGGCGAGAATACGATAATAGCCGGGCGCAAATCGTGGCTGGAGGACAGAGGTATCGGCGGGCTTCCGTCTTCCGAAGAAGTGAAACGGACCGTCTTTTATGTCGCCCAAAACGGCAAGTATATCGGCGCGGTCTACTTTAAGGACAGGCTGAGAGCGAACGCCAAATCCACCGTCGGGTTTTTGAGGGGGCTGGGCAAAAAGATATGTTTGCTTTCGGGCGACAACGAAGGCGCGGTAAGCGCGGCGGCCAAAGCCGCGGGGATAGAGGAATATTGCGCGGCGATGTATCCGCAGGATAAAGCGGCGAAGATTTCCGCTTCTGAGAATATGGGGGAAAAGACGGTAATGCTTGGCGACGGTTTTAACGACATATTGGCTTTATTGCAGGCGGGGGCCGGGGCGGCGTTCAGTTCTGCCAGCAATGTGTTTTCGAGTTGGGTGGATATTATAATTAAGGACAGGGATTTTTCGGCATTTAGGAAAGTGTTCGAGTTGGAGAGAAGTCGTCGGGAAGTCATAAAGCAAAATATATACATATCGGTTTTTTCGGGCGTATTTATATTTTGGCGGGTTTTTACGGAACGCGACATATTGTCGTGGCATGATTTGGTTTTGATTATGTTTTTGACGATATTTGTAATAACAGTTAATTCAGCGAGGATAAAACATGGATAGAGATATAGATTTTGGATACACTAAAGACCACGCACGCAAAGGCGCTAATACCAAGCTCCCCGCGATACAATGCTGGGAAAACCAGTATAAGAGGGATTATTTGGTAAAGATAAGTCTGCCGGAATTTACCTCGGTATGCCCCAAGACGGGCCTTCCCGATTTCGGGGTTATAACTATAGAGTATATACCGGCCAAGCTGTGTTTGGAGCTTAAATCTCTGAAATATTATCTGCTTGAATACAGAGACATGGGCATTTTTATGGAGAATATCGCAAACAAGATATTAGACGACGTTGTGAAGGCTTGCAAACCCAAAGCGGCTAGAATAACCGGCGAGTTTACGCCGCGCGGCGGGCTCAAGTCAGTGATAGTCGCCGAATACGGGAAATGGGCCGCCAAATGAAATACAGGAATATAACTGCGCTTTTGCTGGGCGTTTTTGTCGCGGGGCTTTTGTGGGAATATTATTTAAAGCCGAAGTATCAGATAAAGAGCGGCGACGCGGAAGTTTTGTCGGCGATAGAGCGGGCGGATATAGCCGCTCTTAACGAGGCGACCGCGGAGATAGAAGGAGAGGTGCTATTCAAAGACTACGGCGCGGGCGTGGAGTTTAAGGACGACATAATCAACAATTCTTCAGGTGAGGCGGAGGAATTTGATTTTCACAGTACGGCCAATCGTCAGCCCGACTTTTTTGAACAGGCCGCCCGTCCGCCCAAAAAAACCACGAAGATAATATTGGAAGATGATTCCCCCGTTATGAACCCCGAAGATATAGCCTCGGAGCAGGGGGTCGCTCAGGCAGATTCGAGAGAACTTCCCAACAGGATTACGATGATAAGGGCGCCGGCGAGATTTTCTTTAATATCTTCAGCGGCGGATTATAAAAAGTACAAGGCCGAGAATAAGGGAGAATATCCTTCGGTCGACTTTAAGAAGGAACGGATAGTTTTCGTGGAATCGGACAGTATGCTTTCGAACGGCTTTTTTCAAGTGGCGGATTACGAGGATACGCCCGATAAGATAATAGTAAGATATCGGGTAAATATATTCGGAGCGGATAAACGCGACGGCCGCGCGCCGTATCTTATAATCCCTTCAGGCGAGAAGGAAGTATCAATTGAGCAGATAAAATAGTTTATATTTTGGCGTTTGTTTTATTTGTATAGGCGAAAAAATTTTTGTTATAACAATTGGATTAAATGAAAAAAAGGAAATAACCCGCGTTTTTTACCGCGGGTTATTTATATTAGGGGCATTGATTATTCCGCGCCGAAGATATTGTTTAGCTGACGGTTGACGCGGTAGAAAGTGGCGCATTTGGGCATATCTTTGATTCGTTTGGCGCCGATATATGTCATGGCGCTTCTTATACCGCCGAGTATGGCCAAGATGGTAGGTTCGATATTGCCGCGGAAAGGTATTTCTACGACTTTGCCTTCGCTGGCGCGGTAGTTTTTCATTCCGCCGTAGAATTTTTCCTGGGCGTAATCAGAGCTCATGCCGTAGAATTTTTTAAACAATTTTTCCTGTAAGATAGTGGATATTTCGCCGTTATCATCAGCGATAAGTTCATTGGTTTGATATAGTTTTTTTGAAAGCTCTCCGCCGCTTTCGTCGTGGCCAGCCAGCATTCCGCCCAGCATAACGAAGTCCGCACCCGCGCAGAGGCTTTTACATACGTCGCCCGGTACGGTGCAGCCGCCGTCTGCGCAAATCATTCCGCCGACGCCGTGCGCTGCGTCGGCGCATTCTATTACGGTGGAAAATTGCGGCCTTCCCACGCCCGTCAGTTTGCGCGTTGTACATACCGATCCGGGCCCTATGCCGACTTTAACAATATCCACTCCGTTAAGGATAAGATCTTCGGTCATATCGCCCGTAACGACATTGCCCGCCATTATCAAAGCTTTGGGGAATTGTTTTCTTACTTTCTGCACATATTGGATCAAATAGGGCGAATAGCCGTTTGCCACGTCTATGCAGATATTATTGACGAGTTTGGAAGCCATAACCGCGGCAAGTTTGTCATAATCGTTTTGTCCAACGCCGCTGCTGATGAAAATAAGGTCATTGTTTTTAAATTGCTTTTTGTTCTCTTTTAGGAAGGCTATAAGCTCTTTGGCGTCATAATGTTTGTGGAGAGCGCAGAAAAGGTTGTGTTTTTGCAGGGCTTTTGCCATCTCAAAGGTTCCGGTGGTGGCCATATTGGCGGCTACGATACCCGTGCCCTTTATGGAGGAAGGCGCCCATTTGAAATTATATTCTCTAATAATGTCGACTTGCGAGCGGGAGGCCAAAGTGGAACGCTTCGGCCTAAGCAAAACATCTTGATAATCCAATTGGATATCGTCGTAAATTCTCATAAAATCTCCGTTAAATAAAGAAAGTGGGAACAATCAGCCCTTTGATATGATATAAAATTTTGGTTTCAAAACCTAAGCGATTGAAAATAAAGCGTTTATGCTTATAATTTACAGGGGTATAGGTAGTGGACAGAAACGGCAAAATTCTATAAGATATACGAAACGGAGGATTATATGAAACAGATTATAGTCTTATTGCTGGTTATAGGCGGGGGATACTATCTATATACTCACGGTCTGTCTGAGGTGATGAAGAAGGTCAACTTGAACCCCAAAGATCTTGTTGAGGAGGTGAAAGAGGCGACGGGCGGCACGCTTGGCGGAATATTAAAATCCAACGAATTGCCCGAAATAGCGCCGGAACGGACCGGAGGGCTTAAAATGAACGCGGCGAATATGGGATTGGTGGAAACCACCGTTTTTAACACTTATGATACCGATGTCTGCTTTGCGTATACGGAGATGATTTACGAGTCGGGTTCGGCTTCCGCCCCGAATGTTATAAACAAATATCTGTCAATGTTTACCTTGCCTGAGGATAAAAATAAAATCCTTCCGTTGGTAACGAAGTATAGGGACAAACAGACTCTAAAGATATTGGAAGATTTTTTAAAGAGGGGCGTGTTTCCTAGGAATATGCTTCTTAAAAAGATATCGGAATACCGAAATAAAGAGGCTTTAGAAGTTATAAAGAGCGTTGCGGATAATCCGTCATCGCCGGCGCGCAACGAAGCGCAGAGCATTTATTCCGAAATGATAGCGCAGCCGTGGTACAAGGGAGCGTAGCTTGGCGGCGGACGGGAACTGCCCGGACGATGGACGGTTCGCGTCGCACGGAATGGCGGCTTTAATAAATAATCCTAATCAAAGCTATAAGGGGGATGTATAAGGTGAATATAAGCGAGATAAACAAGAAGGTTCAAGAGGAAAGTTTGTTTCTTCAGGATTTGCGGCAAGAAATATCTAAAGTAATAGTAGGGCAGGAAGAACTTATCGAGAAGATGCTCGTCGCCTTGATAGCGGACGGGCATATTTTGATAGAGGGCGTCCCGGGCTTGGCCAAGACCTTGACGGTAAAGACCCTGGCGCAAGCTTTAAGCGCCAGTTTTCAGCGTATACAATTTACGCCGGATTTATTGCCGGCCGATATTACGGGTACATTGATATTTAACCCCAAAGAGGGCACTTTTACCCCGCGGCAAGGCCCGATATTCGCCAACTTGGTATTGGCTGACGAAATAAACCGTTCTCCGGCCAAGGTGCAAAGCGCGCTTTTGGAGGCCATGCAGGAGCGGCAGGTGACGATAGGTGCGGAAACATATAAATTGCCCGATCCGTTTATGGTATTGGCTACGCAGAACCCCGTAGAACAGGAAGGCACTTATCCTCTGCCCGAGGCGCAGGTGGACAGGTTTATGCTCAAGCTGAAAGTAGATTATCCTAGCAAAGAGGAAGAGAAGATAATACTTGAGAGAATGAGTTTATCGCACAAACCTCAGGTGAATTCAAGCGTGAAGGTGGAGCAAATACTCAAGGCGCGCGAAGCGGCCGATTCGATATACGTAGACGACAAGGTAAAGAATTATATAGTGGATTTGGTTTTCGCGACGAGGCGTCCGCAGGAATACAAACTTGAGGATTTATCCTCTTACATAATGTACGGGGCGAGCCCGAGGGCGTCTATATATTTGACGCAGGCGGTAAAAGCGTATGCGTTTTTGGACGGGCGCGGATATGTGACGCCCGAAGACGTAAAGGAAATGGGGCCCGATGTGCTTCGCCACAGAATACTGCTAACTTACGAGGCGGAAGCGGAAAACGTAAGCACGGAAGACATAATAAAGAAAATTTTTGCGACGGTTGAAGTGCCATAATGCAGACCTCTGACATATTGAAACGTGTTCGCCGGATAGAAATAGAAACCGGCAAGTTGGTCAGTGAAACTTTCGCCGGCGAATACTTAAGCGTTTTCAAGGGGCAGGGTATAGAATTTGCGGAAGTCAGGCAATATATACCCGGCGACGATGTGCGTTCGATAGACTGGAACGTTTCGGCCAGGACGGGAGGGACTTTCGTCAAGAAATTTAACGAAGAGCGCGAACTTAGCCTGATAATAGCGTGCGACGTATCGGGCTCGCAATACTTTGGGTCTACGGGTAAGTTTAAGAGCGACGTCGTGGCGGAATTGGGGGCGATATTCGCATTTTCCGCGATAAAGAACAACGACAAAGTTGGGCTTCTGCTTTTTTCCGATCAAATAGAGCTGTATATACCGCCCAAAAAGGGCAAACGTCATGTCCTTAGGATAATAAGGGAGCTTTTGGCGTTTAAACCCAAGAGCAAAGGCACTAATATATCCTTGTGTTTGGACAGTTTAAACCGAATGATAAAGCGCAAGGGAATATTGTTGCTGCTATCCGATTTTTTTGCTTCAGACTACGAAAAATCTTTCAAATTGGCGGCTCGCAAATTTGATTTGATACCGGTGGTGGTGCGCGACAGACTTGAGGACGAATTCCCGTCCTTGCCCGGTTTTATAGAGCTTGAGGCTTTGGAAAACGGGAGCAGGGCGATGGTGTATTTGTCTTCCAGGCAGGCTGGTTATATAACCGCGGACAAGCAGTATAAGAACGACGCCGCGCTGCGGCTGTTTTATCTTACGGGGTGCCAGTATATACAGGTTGAAGCGGAAGGCGACGTGATAGAACCGGTAATTAAGTTTTTCAAACAGCGCGCGAAGAAGTTGAGGAGATAATGACGAAAATATTTAAGACGGCGGCAATCATATTGTTAATGGGCGCGGTTCCTCTTTTGGCGCAGGATATTGGGGGCGAAGCCGTTAAGGGCGCGGAAATGGAAAACGAGGTCGCTTCCGTTTCGGAAACGGCGGATAGGGACGGCGCTATTGAAGGCGAAATCGATGAGAAAGTCCTTGCCGAGGCGGGCGGGGAAACCTCGGAAGATATTCCCGAGGAGGAAGTGGAATTTACTTCTTTTCCCAAGGAGCTGTCGCTTGCGGGCGATTTCTCGGCTTATATCAGATTGCCGCAGCGCGCGGTTCTGGATAAAGATTCTTATAGCCAAAAAGATTTTGAGATACTTTCGGCCACACCCGACGAGAGCGGTCTTAACATAGAAATAAAGGCCGTTCCGTTTTCTTTGGGGGTGTCGACTTTTACTGCGCTTACTTTTACGGGAGAAGACGGGACGCGCTATGTCAGCAAAGCGGTGAACACGGAAGTCAAAGCGGTAGACACGGGAATAAAGGAAAAGAAGATGTTGGACATTCGTTCGCCTTATCGTCCGTTTAACTATTGGAATATTTTTTGGCTGTTGGCGATAGCCGCGATTATTATCGGCGGGTATATGGCATACAGGCGCCGCCGCCCTTACGACAGGGCCGCGCTTTTAAAAGCGTTCGAGGAGGACAAAAGGCCGCTGGACATAATCGCTTTGGACAGGCTTGACCATCTTCTCGCGGGCAATTTGTGGAATGACGGAGAGTACAAAATTTTTTACGTTAATATGATAGATATACTGCGCGATTATTTGACTCTCAGGTTTAACATACAGGCGCATAATTATACCAGCAGGGATTTGCTTAGAATACTGAAGAATACGCCCGAGTTTAAAGGCGACGTCAGGCAGCTTGACGATTTGCAACGTTCGGCCGACTATGTAAAATTCGCGAAGATGGAGCCGACCCAAGCGCAGCGCGACTCAGATG
This sequence comes from uncultured Elusimicrobiales bacterium, assembly GCA_944324675.1. Classification (GTDB taxonomy): domain Bacteria; phylum Elusimicrobiota; class Elusimicrobia; order Elusimicrobiales; family Elusimicrobiaceae; genus Proelusimicrobium. Next base: position 79,345 of record CALUXE010000004.1, read on the forward strand.
TCAGCAATATGCGCAGCATAATAATAGATACCCGTCCGCCCCGTTTGGATAGCGAGGTTAAAGATGAACCCAAAGAGGTGGAGCTTTAATTATGCGCAAGGATAATTTAATACCTATATTTTACAATGTGCTGGCCGCGCTTAGCGTAGCGGCGGCGCTGTTTTTGCTGGGGTTGATATTTATCGGGGGCGGCAGTTTGGGCAGTCCGTATTTTATGCTTTTGATGGCGGTGCTGCTTTGCGCGGGGATATCGGCTGTATTGCTGCGGAAATTCTTTGCGCCTGCGGTAAAGTATCCGTTGGGTAAAGGCGTAAAATTTGAAGATACCACATTGGTAAAATTAGCCAAATGGCTGCCTTTGGCTTTATGCATAACGGCGTTATTTTTGAGCGTATTGGCGTTAAGCCGTCCCCGCAAAGAGGGGAAGAATGTTCTTCCGCCCGCCAAAGGCGTGGATATAATGCTGACCATAGACACTTCCGGGAGTATGGCGGCGCTGGATTTCAAACCCGACAGAATGGCCGCGGCGAAGAATACGGCGTCAGATTTCGTCGACAAGAGGGCGACGGACCGTATCGGGGTGGTGGTATTTGCGGGTTCGGCGATGCTGCAGTGTCCGTTGACATTGGATTATTTTGCCGTTAAGGAGTATATAGATTTAATCAATATTGATATGCTGGCCGACCAGCTTGGCACCGCGATAGGCGACGCCATAGCGGTATCTGCCAAGCATTTAAAAGACAGCATAGCCAAAAGCAAAACGATAATATTGCTTACCGACGGGGAAAACAATACGGGAATGGTTGACCCGATAGCGGCGGCCAAAGCGGCGGCGGCGTACGGCATAAAGATATACACGATTTCGATAGCCAGCGGCGAACCCGCCGATATGAAAGTGAACACTCAGAGTATATTCGGGCCGGTATCCACAACGACGCAGCTTCCACCGCCATCGCCCGAATCCGAGGCGACTTTGATGCAGATAGCGAAGGAAACCGGCGGCGACTTTTTCAGAGCCAAGAACAATGCGGAACTGCAGAATATATATACTCGCATAAACGAATTGGAGAAGACGGAATTTGACTCTTCCCTGCAGCTTAACTATACGGATAATTACAAACCCGCTTTAATCACGGCTATCTTATTGTTGGTGGCGGCTTTTGTAGCGGATAAATTTATATTTATAAAGATACCTTGATAATATGGAACTGTTTAATAGTCCTTCAATATTTATTTATATGATATTCACGGCGGCGCTGTTGGGCGCGCTGTGGTATTTGGGCGCGGCGCGCGGCGAGAAGATAAAACGCGCGCTTTTCAGCGCGGAGAATTACGCCAAACTTGTGCCGCAGGAACTTAAATTCCGCAGAAGGCTGAAAGATATACTGTTTTTGAGCGGCTTGTTTTTCTTTTTTCTCGCTTTGGCCGGGCCGCAATGGGGGCGCCAAAAAATAGATGTGGAGGCCAGCTATTCGCAAGCGGTAATAGCGGTGGACGTATCGCTTTCCATGCTGGCCGAAGACGTAAAACCCAACAGAATGGACGGCGCAAAGACTATGCTTTCGATGTTAATCGACAATTTAGCCAGGGAACGGGTCGGGATAGTGGCGTTTACGTCCAAGGCTTTTATGCAAAGCCCGGTTACCGGCGACGTCGGCGCGTTAAAGACTTTGGCGCAGGGTTTGAGCGTCAATATGCTTCCCATGCCCGGCACCGAACTGGCGCCCGCGGTTAATTTGGCGGCGAGAATGCTAGCCCCGTATCCCGGCAGCAAGGCTCTTGTTCTTGTAACCGACGGGGAAGACCATAATCCGAAAGATTTGCAGGCGGCCCTGAAGACGGCGCGCGACAATGACATAAAAATAATAGCCGTGGGGATAGGGAGCGTCGACGGGGAGCTTATCCCGATAAAGGAAAACGGGGTTAAAAGCTACAAAAAAGACAAAAACGGCAAGACCGTCCTTACCAAATTAGATGAGAAGAGTTTGATAAATTTAGCCTCCTCCACCGGCGGTGCGTATATAAAATTTAACGGCGCTCAGCAGACGGCGGAAGATATCTACCGCCAAATGCTGATGTTGGATAAAAGCTCCTCTTTGGTAAGCGGCGGCGTGCTTTATAAGAACAGGTATCAGATACCGCTTTTTATAGGTTTTGTATTGGTATCGAGCTCTATACTTATTGTTTTAAGAAAGGTAAAATAAAGGTGTATGCGTAAATTGTTGGTTTTAATGTGTTTGCTGGCAGTATCGGCAGCCGCCAATGCGGGCGGCGGCGGCGATTTGCGCAAAGGCAACAAGGCCTACGACAAAGAGAAATACGGCGAGGCGTTTGAATATTACAATAAAGCGGTGGAAAACGGCGAGCCGGAGAAGGGTTTTTATAATTCCGGCGCGGCGCTTTACCGCCTGCAGGATTATGACGGCGCTTTACAGGCTTATGACGCGCTGAAAGACAGTTCGGAATTTAAGCAGGACGCATATTACAATGCGGCCAACGCCTATTATAACCGTGGCGACAGTGAAGCGGCGGTGAAAAGTTTGAGGTCGGCTTTGCTTCTCAACAGGGAAGACAAAGAGGCCTTGCACAATTTGCAGTTTATTTTGCAGGAACAGCAAAATCAAAAGAACCGGCAGGACAAAAACGACAACCAAGGCGACAATAAACAACAGCAGGATAAACAGGATAATTCCGATAATCAGGACAAAAGCGGCAACAAGGAACAAGAAAAACAAAATCAAAGTGGGGAAAACGATTCCGAACGTAAGTTGTCGCCTTCGGAGGCTGATAATATCCTTCAAATGAGCAAAGAACACGTAAATCAAGATAAGAGGAATATGGCCGCTGCGGGCGCGAGCGAAGTGGAGAAGGATTGGTAGCATGCTAAAAAGATTTTTTATAATATGTGCTTTTCTTTTTGCGGCGATGGCGGGGTTCTGCCAGGTGGATATTGAGGTCTACGCCGATAAGACTAATATAGACCTCTCGGAGGAGATCCAGCTTACGATAACGGTAAAATCTTCTTCCACCGAGGTGGAAGTTTCGCAAATGCCGTCTTTGCCGAACTTTAATATATATTCTTCCGGCCAGAGCCGCAATATCAGCATGATAAACGGTAAAATAAACGCCACGCAGCAGTTCAACTATATATTGATACCGCGCTTTGCGGGTAAATCGGAAATAGACGCTTTTACCGTAACGGTGGACGGCAAAAACTACCAAACAGAACCCATAACGGTGGAGGTATCCCGCACGCAAACGGGCAACGCCGAAGCCTCTTTAATGAAGAAGAACGATTCTTCCAAAAGCACGAAGGAAATCAAATTAAAGCCCAGCTCGCCCTCGTCAAAAGAAGATAAACCGGCGTTCTTCATGACGGCTTCGGTAGATAAAGACACGGCCTATATAAACGAACAAATAAATCTTAAGGTGCGTTTTTACCAATCTCAAAGCACCACCGGCAGCCCGATGTACGACAGGCCCAAGATGGAAGGCCTTGTTTTTGAGGAGTTGGGATCTAAACAGGAGTTTGAGGTAATCAACGGCAGGCAATATGTCTATACGCAATTTGATTTGGCGGTATTTGGAATATTGCCGGGCAAAGCGACTATAGGCCCCGCTACGGTAGAGTATAGGACGGTAGGCGATATATTTGATCCGTTCTATTCTTTCTTTTCGGCTTCCAAAACGGACGTAAAGAAGGTAAGCAGCAATCCGATAGCCGTCAATATTTTGCCTTTGCCAAAGGAGGGGCGTCCGAAGTCGTTTTACAATGCGGTCGGACGCGATTTTGGCATAAAGGCCTCTTTGGATAATCAAACGCCGCAGGCCGGCGAGCCCATAACTCTCACGATAACGGTAAAGGGCCAGGGCAATATGCGTGCGGTGGGGGATGTTCCCGTGCCTGATTTGGGCAAGAGTTTCAGGGTTTACGATACTACTTCTTCCTTTACCAGCAAGGCCGTGGATAATATATTGGGCGGAAGCAAAGTATATAAAACTGTGATAGTGCCCCGCGCCTCTGGCGTGTTTACGATACCTCCGATAGAATTTAGTTATTTTGACGTGAAGGACAAAACCTACAAGACGATAAAATCAAATGCCATTGACTTGGAAGTGAGCCCTTCGGCAAATACGTCCGCGGCGCCGCTGTCGTTTTCCAGCGCTTCGGCGCAGGGTGTCAACGGCGGGGTGGAGCAGATACTCCAAGATATAAGATACATAAAAGAGGGCGATATATCGCTTTTCAGCGGGCTGGCGAGCGGTTTTGGTTCTTTGGGGAAATGGCATTATTTGATATTGGTATTATTGGCGGCGGGTGGGATTATTTATGTTTTGTTAAACAGCGAGATACCGCTCTTTTCCAAAAAGAAAGCGTTCTTGACGGCGAAGAAAGCCTTGCAGAAAGCCAAGACGGTGGAGGAAGTATCGCAGATTTTAACAAAATATATAGAAATGAAATTGGGCAAGCCGATAGGGATAAGGTCGATATCGGAATGTGCGAAACAGCTTAAATTGGGCAATGAGGCATCATATTCTTTGGAAACGCTTTGGCAGGAATTTGAGATGCTGAAATACGCTCCTTCCAGCTCGCTCAACAGTACCGTAGCCGCGGAAGAGGCCGCCGGCAAGACTTTGAGCGTGATACAAGAAATGGAAAAGGAGGTAAAATAATGCGCGGATTTATAATGGCGGCATTGTTACTGTTGGCGCTGCCGCTTTGCGCGGAAGATAATGTGCTGGTGCGGAGCGCGGCGGAAAAATATAACTCCGGCGATTATTTGGGCGCGGTAGAACTTTATCAGCAAGAGGCGGAGGCGGATCCCGGCAATCCATATGTTCTGTATAATTTGGCAAACAGCTATTTCAAATCGGGCGACGGCGACAAAGCGTTGGTATACTATTTCCGCGCTTTTAAGATATTGCCGCGCGACGCTGACATCAGGCATAATTTGGCTTTTGCTTTGCAGTCTACGGGGCAGAAACTTGTACCTGACGGCATACCGGATATGGCATTTAATTTATACCACTATTATTCTCTTGCGGAATTGAAGGGCTTATGCGCTTTGTTTGCGTGGCTGAGCGCGATATTGCTTATGATATACCTTTTTGGCGGCAAAAACGGCAAGGTTAAAGGTGCGGTTTTGATATGCGGTGGGATATTTGTTTTGTCGGGTATATGGCTTTTGGCGAGGTATCCGTCGGAGACACAAAGGGTGGCGGTGGTTACCGTACCGCGGGCGGAGCTTAGAAGCGGACCCGGCGATAATTTCCCCGTCAGCGTTACCGTTCCGCGGGCGCACCTGCTTTTGATAGAAGACGGCAAAGGCGAATGGGATAAGGTAAGTATAAAAGACACCAATTCTTCGGGTTGGGTGTTGAATAAGTCGATAGAGGAGATTTGATTTATGTTCACCAAGAACGAGAGTAACGAACTGATAGAAGTATTGAGATACGTAGGCGACAACTTGGGCCCGCAGATAAACGAATTGGCGCTCAAGATAGTGGAAAGTTTCCGCAACGGCGGCAAAGTGATATTGATGGGCAACGGCGGAAGCGCGGGCGACGCCCAGCATATAGCGGCGGAGTTTGTGGGGCGCTATAAAAAAGAGAGGCGCTCTTATCCCGCTTTGGCTTTGAACACCAATACTTCTACGATTACGGCGATAGGAAACGATTACGGCTATGACGTAACGTTTTCTCGTCAAGTTGAGGGCTTTGCCAAGAAGGAAGACATCGTGATAGGCATATCCACTTCCGGCAATAGCGAGAATGTACATAAAGCCTTGGAAATTGCGAAGCTAAAGGGCTGTTATACGGCGGCTTTTTTGGGCAAGGACGGCGGGACTATCAAGAATGTCGTAGATTTGCCTATTATAGTAAAGAGCAATAATACTCCGCGCATACAGGAGTGCCATATTTTTATCGGGCACACTTTATGCGAATTGGTGGAGAAGGAATTATAAATTATGGTAGTGGCTTTGGGTTGCGATCACGCTGGTTTTGAGATAAAAGATTTGGTGCTTGGAACTTTAAAGAGTTTGGGCTACGAGGTATTGGACGAAGGCACATTTTCGTCGGAGAGTACTGACTATCCCGATTATGCGAGGAAGGTCGCTTTGGACATTGAGCAAGGCAAAGCGCAAAGAGGCATACTTATTTGCGGCAGCGGGATAGGTATATGCATAGCGGCGAGCAAATTTAAGGGGATAAGGGCGTCTATCGCGCATGACGTATACAGTGCGGCGCAGGGCGTAGAGCACGACGATATGAATGTGTTATGCCTTGGCGCGCGGGTTTTGGGCGCGGGCGCCAAGGAGCTTGTGCCACAGTTGGTAAAGGCTTTTGTCGGGGCGCATTTTTGCAAAGGCGAGCAGCGCCACGAACGGCGTATCGGCAAGGTGCGGGCGTTTGAAACGGAAAATTTTAAATAAATTATTTTAAAGAGGGAAAATATGAAAGTCAGTTACAATAAATCGGCTGAGGAAATAATAAATAAAGGTTTAGCTAAATTGGAAAGCGTGGATTTCACGGCGCGTTTATACAAGCACGACGCTTCTTTGTGGAAGAGCGAAGAAGCTCACACCAAGATAATAAACAATTCTCTCGGCTGGACGGAAGTTTACGATTGGACTTTGCAAAGACTTCCCGAAATAAAGAATTTCGCCGAAGAGGCAAAAAAGGAATTTGACCACGTCGTTTTAATGGGTATGGGCGGCAGCAGCTTGGCGCCGGAAGTGTTAAGGGTGATTTTCGGCAAGAGCGAGGGCTGGCCCGAACTTTTGGTGTTGGACAGCACCAACCCCGACTGGGTATCGTCCGTAAGAAGCAAAATTGATCCCGCAAAGACTTTATTTATATTTGCCAGCAAATCCGGCGGTACGGTTGAGCCTTCCTCGCAGTTTGCATATTTCTATGACGAGGTAAGCAAAGTAAAGCAGAACGCGGGCGATAATTTCATCGCTATAACCGATCCCGGCACGGGTCTTGAAACCTTGGCGACGGAAAAGAAATTCAGAAAAATATTTATCAACAAATCCGACATCGGCGGCAGATTTTCTGCCTTGTCGTTTTTTGGTATGGTTCCGGCGGCTTTAAGCGGTATTGACGTGGAGAAAATTTTGCTTTCAGCCAAACAAGCCGGCGAAGAATTTAAGAACGATAAGGCGAGCGCGGCCGTTAAGTTGGGCGCATTGATGGGCGGCGCTTACGCCGAGGGCAAGGATAAACTTACTTTGGTAATGCCTTCCTCGATAGAAGTATTCGGTTTGTGGGTGGAACAGCTTGTAGCGGAATCCACGGGCAAGGAAGATAAGGGCGTAGTGCCGGTGGCGGGCGAGAAGCTGCATAAAGGTTTTGATTATAAATCCGACAGGATATTTGCGGGCATATCGTGCGATTGCGCCTGCTCAAAGGCGATAGCGGAAGAAAAGGAAGCTCTTAAGCAATCCGCGCATCCGTTCTTTGAAGCGGAAATGAAGGACAAATACGCCATAGGTTCAATGTTCCTGTTGTGGGAAGTGGCTACGGCGGCGTGCGGCGCGCTTATGGGTATTGATCCTTTTGATCAGCCCAATGTCCAGGCAGCCAAGACGATAGCCAAGAATTTGCTTAACGATTTGGCCGCGGGCAAAACTTCCGAGGAAACTTACCTGGATATAATCGTATCGGACAATTTGAAAGGGAAAGTAAATTTGGCGACTTTGGGCGCGGACATAAAAAAGGTTTTAAGCGGCAACGATTATCTGGCGATACTGCCTTATGTGCACAACAGCAAGGCGGCGGACGAGCTTTTCTCCGCGATAAGAGACGGCTTTTTGACCGCCAGCAAGCACGCGGTATTGTTCGGATACGGGCCCAGATATTTACACTCCACCGGCCAGCTGCACAAAGGCGACGGCAATAACGGGGTGTTTCTGATAATCTCGGCCGACGCCGACAACGACGTGAAAATACCCGGCGCGGCGTACGGTTTTAAGGATTTGGTAAACGCGCAGGCGTTGGGGGATTTCAAAGCGCTCGCGGAGAAGGGCAGAAGAGTGATAAAAGTACACGTAAGGAAGCCGGTTCTCGCGGGGCTGGAGAAGTTAAAAGAAGTGTTGTAAGGGGAGTAAGATGGTAATGGCAAAGACGAAGAAGATAATAAAAGAGACTATCGGCAAGGGCAAAACTCTTCTGAAAAAGAAAACGACAAGTATAAGCAAGAAGAGCTGTTCGAGCGATAAGTCTAAATCGACCAAAGCGGTAAAAGCGGCGGCCGAAGAAAAAGTAAAGACAAGCAAGGATATTTGCATAGATTATCCTATGAACAATGATACCGTATTTTGCGGTCATTATTGCTTTAGGCTTGGCAGTTTAAGAGATGTACCTTATATGCGCATATCAATAAACGGAGGCCCGTGGCAGGAGTGCAGAAGGGCCAACGGTTATTGGTGGTTCGACTGGTGGAATTTCCAGACGGGCAGTTTTACGGCGGAGGCTTGCTCCGAGATAGACGGCAAAACCGTAAAGACTGCAAAACGGAAATTCAAAGTTACTTTATAGGACATAACTTGAAACTCGTATACATACAAACCTTTGGCTGCCAGATGAATACGGCCGACTCCGAAGAGATGATGCTGGCTCTGGCGGCCAGGGGTTGTTTTATTTGTGAAGATTTGAATAAGGCCGATATAGTCCTTATAAACACATGCACTATAAGGGAGCATGCGGAGCATAAGGCATTATCTTTGCTGGGGCGGCTTCGCAAGTGGAAGGAAGGAAAAGCGGGGCGGATAATAATTTTCGCCGGATGTGCGGCCCAGCGTTTGGGCGCGGGCGTAAGGGGGAAATTCCCTCACGTGGATATAGTATGCGGCGCAAAGAGCATTGACGATTTTGACAAAATTTTAGATAAATCGGGGCTTTTCGGCTCGGATAAGAGTGCGGGCAAGTCGGCGGCTTTAAATTCCCCGATAGCTTTGGTAAACATAATGCGGGGCTGCAGCTGTAAATGTTCTTACTGTATAGTGCCGTATGTGAGGGGGGAGGCGTTCTCTTTGGATTTTGACGCCGTACTTAAAGAAATAGAAGGTAAACTTTCTTTAGGGGCAAAAGAAATAGTTTTGCTGGGCCAGACGGTAAACGCTTATAATTACAAGGGCAAGACCTTTGCCGATTTGTTAAGAGCGGCATTAAAGCTGGAAGGCTTGGACAGGCTGCGCTATTTAAGCCCGCACCCTCTTTTTATAACGGAGGAAGTGGCGGAAATAATGGCCTCGGAGCCGAAGATGTCCAAGCATTTGCATTTGCCTGTGCAAAGCGGAAGCGACAAAGTATTAAAGGATATGAAGCGCGGATACGGGCGCAGCGAGTTCTTGGAAAAGATAGCTCTTTTAAGGCGCGGCGGCATTAACGTAACTACGGATATAATAGTAGGCTATCCGACCGAAACGGAGGAGGATTTCAAGCAGACCTTGAGCCTGGTAGACGAATGTAAATTCGGTGGGGCTTATTGTTTTAAATTTTCGCCAAGGTTTGGTACGCCGGCCTTTTCGCTTAAGGAACTGCCTAAAGAGGAAGTGGAAAAACGGCTTGATATTTTGTTAAATAAGGTAAAGGAAAACGCCAAAGCCGCCTATAAAGCGCAGGAAGGGCGGGCTGAACGGGTTCTTATGGAAGATACGCATAACGGGCGTACTTTAAGCAATTTTTGGGTTAAGACGGAAGCCTCGTATAAAGCGGGCGAAGTGGTAACCTTAACTATAAAAAAAGCGCAGGAAAGCATATTATTGGCGTAAGGGGGCGCTATGGCAGAAGAAAAGAAATTTGTGGAACGCAGGAAACACCAGAGGGTTCCCGTAATCAACAATATAGTGGAACCGATAGATTTGATATATACCGACGACGCTACTGGCGAGAAGGTGGAGGTCGCTGCGGTATTGGCGGATTTGTCTTCCAGCGGTATGAGGATAGTTTCGTTTTTAAAGGCGCCGGTATCGGGCGATATGCAAATAAGAATGCAGCTGCCGTTCATCGGGAAGTTTGAGGTTGAAGCCAAGACTAGCTGGATTAGGCAGAAAGGGCCCGTATATACCATAGGCATACAATTTATAAAGATAGCGCCCGCCGTGGCCGCCAAGATAGAAGCTATGGCAAACGATTATGCCGACTGCAATACCAGAATATTGCTTAAGCTGCCCGAAGTCTGCGTGCCGAATTGCAAGTGCGCGCCCGTATGCAGCAAACTGCATAAGGATTTAACTTTGCACAAATAGCTTTTAAAGAGCGGAAACATATTTGCAAAACACCGTTTTTATAACGGTGTTTTGTTTGATAAGGGAATATTTATGAACAAAGAAAATCTGCCGATAATAATAGCTGGCCCTACGGCCAGCGGTAAGACTGGCGCGGCTTTGGCGCTTGCGAAAATAAGCGGCGGGGAGATAATCTCGGTGGATTCGCGGCAGGTGTATAAATTTATAAACGCGGGCACCGCCGCGCCTAAAGGCGAATGGCAGGGCGGATTTTATAAAGTTGACGGTATAAAATATCATTTGGTTGATTTTTTGGATTTAAACGAGGTTTTTGACGTCTCCCGTTTTTGTCGCGCCTCCGAAGATATTACGTCGGGCAGAACGGGGACGCAATTTATTTTCGCGGGCGGGACGGGAATGTATATGCAAGGCTATTTTTCGGGTATGGACAAATTGCCCGAAGGGGCCCCCGCAATCAGGGCGGAACTTGCCGCCTTGGCTGAGGAAAAGGGGCGGGAATATTTACATAAAATGCTGGCCTCTTTTGATGAGGCCAGCGCTTCGGCTATACCGGCAGGCAATATACACCGCGTGATAAGAGCGATAGAACTTTACAGGCTTACGGGCAAACCCGCCTCCGTTTTGAGAACCGGCAAATATAAGGCAGAGTTCCCTAAAGAAAAAGTTTTGGCTTTTTATATGGATTGGGAGCGGGACGAGCTTGAAAAACGCATTATAAGCAGAACGCAGGCCATTTTTGAACCTATGGCAGAGGAAACGCAATCGGTTTTAAAGAAGGGATATAAGCGTGATTGCCCCGGTCTTAAGAGTTTAGGTTATCGGGAAGTATTGGAGTACATAGACGGCAAAATAGGAAAGCGGGAAGCTCTGGAGAAAATAATTATTCTTACCAGGCAATACGCCAAACGCCAGCGCACCTGGTTTAGGCGCTATGACGATATTATAAGGATAAAATGTTCGTCGGATAAGAGCGAGGCGGATATCGCCAAAGAGATTTTATTATGGAAAGAGCGGCGGTTGTAAGCGTAAGGTTAAAAAGCGATTTTGGCAAAGACAGCTCTGTCGCGGAGTTGATAAGGCTTTGCGACACCGCGGGCTGCGAAGTGGCGGAATGTTTTAACGTACGTATGGAAAATTATAATCCGGCTATGTATATCGGCAAGGGCAAGGCGGAGGAATTGGGGCTTTACGTGGCGGAGAACGAAATAGACGCCGTAGTTTTCAACGAGGATATAACGCCCGCCCAGCAGAAGAATTTGGAGGAGGCGATCCCTTGTAAAATCATAGACAGGACCCGTCTTATATTGGATATATTTGCGGCCCGCGCCCGCACGAAAGAGGGGCGTTTGCAGGTGGAGCTGGCCCAGCTTAATTACCTGTTGCCGCGCCTAAGCGGGCGCGGCGCGGCTATGATGCAGCAAAAGGGCGGCATAGGCATGCGCGGGCCCGGCGAAAGGAAGTTGGAATATGACCGCCGTAAGATCCGCAAGAGAATAGCCAAACTGGAAGAAGATATCGCTGCCGTTCAGCGCGAGCGCGGCGTTAGGAGGTGTCAAAGGACGGCGGTACCCGTCCCACAGATAGCTTTGACGGGTTATACCAATGCCGGAAAAAGCACTTTGCTTAACGCTCTTACAAAGAAAGAGGCTGCTTATGCCGACGATAAACTCTTTGCTACTTTGGACCCGACAAGCCGCAAAGTCCACTTCCCCAGTGGGATAAATATGGTATTTACCGATACCGTAGGTTTTATACAGAAGCTGCCGCATAGTTTGGTATCGGCGTTTCGGGCGACTTTGGAAGAAACGAAATTCGCCGATTTGGTGCTCCATGTTGCGGACGCTTCTTCCGAAGAAATTGAAGAACATTCCGCCACAGTGCTGAGCATTTTAAACGAAATCAACCCCGAAGGGGGGGAAATATTGCGAGTTTTCAATAAATGCGACGCTCTGGGGCCGCTTAAATTGAACGCTTTGAAGAAGCGCTTTGAGGACGCGGTGTTTATATCGGCCAAGACAGGAGAGGGCTTTGACGAACTGTTTAAAAGGGTGGAGGAGATAATCGCCCGCAGATGGAAAAGACGCCTCTTAAAAATCCCTTATGACAAAAACTATCTGATAAAAGAAATATATTCCCGCGGATTGGTGCTATCCCGCAGCGATACGCCCGACGGCACGGAGCTTTATTTTATGGCGACGGAAGGCAATTGGCAATCGGTAAAAAAGAAGCTACTTGTTGCCTAAATTTACGGTATCCAAAAGATTAAGCAATTCTTTCTGTCTGGCATTAAGGCCGCCCCAGTATTTGGGGTCGGCTTCTATATAGGCGAAGGCGCCGACATGCTCATGTATAAAATCGACGACCTCCCGGTCAAAGGCGCTTAAATAGACTATGCCTACGGGATCATACTTCTTTGTCTTTTGGTTGTATATTCCTACGGTTCCTATCGCCGATACTATCGCGGCCAGTTCGCCCGTATTGGTCATTACGCCCGAGCCTGATATCCCTTTTATTATGCCGAAGTTTTCCGTAAAGAAAAGTTTTTGCAGGGGGGAGTAAACCAAAGAGTCTTTTGCGTCTAACACCTCCCGCTTTCCGTCCCATATCGAGATTACCGATATACCCCTGTCCAGTTTTTTGCCTTCTTTTTCCTCTACGATGAGCAAAGGCGGGATATTAGTTCCCTTCACCGCTTTGTAATAGAGAGATTCGTTAGGAATTCTCTGGAGAAATTGATCTTCCGTAATCGCTCTTCTTATGGACATATCTTTGTAGACGAGTTTTGTTTCCGAAGGTTTAAAGTATAGCAAAGCCAAGTCGTAGGAGGAGGAACGTTTATCTAATTTGGCCTTTTTGTGTTTGAATATTTTTGGGGACTGCGGTGTATGGGTTACGGTCATATCGGCTTCGTAAGTGGGGCCGACGATAAGGCGCGCTTGAAAACTGCAATTGTCTCTGCAGGCGTTTTCCACGCAATGCGCGGCGGTAAGAAACCAATGTTCTTGCAGGCGCACCGCTTGGCATTTGTTGATGTTGCTTTCGCCGTGGCGGTTAAAATTTATCTCGTAGGTATTGCTGAAATCTTCGGCCTCGTTGTAGGAAGTTTCGTCGCTGACGGAAATAAAACTTACGCCCGCCGCCGCTTGGCGCGAAAGCAAGAGCAGAACGATAAAAAAGAGGGATATCCGTTTCATAATTCCATATTCTCCATATTTTGGGTTAATGCCCGGTATTCGTCCGGTACTACGGCGAAGTAATTAAAATCGGCCTGTTTTACCTTCAAACCTGGAATATGGCTTTTTAAGAAGGATAATACCGAATTGTCAAAGGTTGAGAACATTGAAAAATCAATGTCTTTTATTTTCGTTCCGCCTTCAGTATTTAAAGTTCTGCGGGTATGCGCTATTGCCGAAACTACGGCCACCAGTTCGCCGCTGCTCGTTATTACGCCCGACCCCGATATCCCTTGCCTTATGCCGAAGTTGGAAGTATAGAGAAAATTATGTTCCGGCGAGAAAAATATATAATCTTCCGAGCTTAAAATCTCTTTATTGTAATCCCATACGGAAGCTACGGCCAAAGCTCTGTTTAGCAATTTTGGGGTTTGTGTTTTTAAGGATAATATTACGGGAAAATTTATCCCTTCTATCGCCTGATTAAATTCGGCTTTTTGAGAAGCATTTAACTTTTTAAACAAGTCGTCTTTTGCTATAAGGCGCATATTTTTCTTGTCCTTAAATATGTAGGAAGTTTTTGCGGGGTTAAACCGTATCAGCGCTATATCGTAGGATACTTGATCTTCTTTTGATTTGCCGTGGAGATAAGCCGCTTTAGAAAGACCGTTGTGTGTGGTGGTCATTTCCATTTCATATTCGTCCGTATTGGCCAGTTTCGCTTTTATCGTACATTCAGAATCGCATACCGGCAGCAGGCAATGCGCCGCGGTGATAAACCATTCCTTGTTAAGCCTTACGGCTTGGCATTTTGACTCCTGTTTGTCGCCAGGTTTATGGACGTTTATCTCGTATGTATTATTATATTGCCGCACATCCATATACTTCTGCGCGTGGGCTCTCTCGGCCGCGCAGAGAAATAGGAATAAAGATAAAAAGGCGCTTGAGAATATTCTCATAAAAATATGATAACAAAAAGAGTCCATTTTTAGAAGGGCGCTTTATTCGTCATAATTTACTATATTAACGCCCAAAAGATAGGCTATGTCGGCCGCTTGGAACGGATTTATTTTGCAGCCGATAAGCTCTTTGTGGGAATTGGAAAGAGTTATTCCCGTTATTGTGCTGGAAGACATATCTATTCCTTTGAGCATAGTTTTAAAGAAATCCGCCCCTGAAAAATCCGCCTTATGAAAAACGATTTTTTTAAGAGAAACCTCACTTAAGAACGCTTCTTTAAAAGAGGTGTTTTCGGCCTTGCAGTTTTCCCAGGAAGACTCGGAAAAATTGGCGTAATCCAATAGGGCATCTGATATCACGCACTCTTTAAATACGCTCTTTGTAAAGTTTGCCCCGGTACCTTTGCAGTTTGTAAATTTGCTTTTTTTGAAATACGAATCCGTAAAAACGCAATTTGAAAAATCGCACTCTTCAAATACGCAGTTTATGAAATTGGTTTTTGTAAAGCCGCATTCGGAGAATTTGCAACGAAGAAAACAGACTTCGTCAAATTCCAGCCTCGTCATATCTTTGCCATGCAGTTCTTCTTCGGATAAGCTTATCCGCTTAATTATATATTCTTGTTCTTTCGCTTCTTTTATACATTCTTTCAGCATAGAATTATTATAGCCGATAAAACTCGGCCGGGCAAAGCCTAATTATTAGAGCGTGTTTAGGCTTTTTGTTGAGAATTTAAAATAGCCTCTTTCTTATCAGTAAATAAGAGAGATAATTTGGCAAATGGAATTTAAAGAGAATTAAAGAATAACGCAAAAAAGACACTTCTCGCGAAGTGCCTGTCAAATGGTCGGGGCGGCGGGATTTGAACCCACGACCTCACGGTCCCGAACCGTGCGCGCTACCAGCTGCGCTACGCCCCGTTTATCGTCAATAGATGTTTTTTTAAAATGGTCGGGGAGCCGAGAATCGAACTCGGGACCTCTCGCACCCCAAGCGAGCGCTATACCACTAAGCCACTCCCCGATTTTTAGTATTCCGCCGGCAAAAACGAGTGCTCCTTTTTGCCTTACTCTTACATTTTATCATTCTTTGATGATTTGTGAAAGGGTTTCTTTTATTTCTTTTAAAAAATTTACGTCTTTAACCGTGTAGGAGTTTTTACTTTCCTTCGGCCGCGCGCCCAAAGCCATATACTTGCTAAGATGTTTTTTTGCTCCTTCCAGCGTCATTTTATGGCGCTGGGTAAGCTCTTTTATCTTTAATATGGTGTTTATATCGCTTTTTGTATAACGGCGATGTCGGCTTTCCTTACGGATCGGCCTTATTAAATTAAAAGTCTTTTCCCAATATCTTATGGTATATTCCGGAATCCCGCAAAGTTTGGATACTTCGCCTATGGTAAAATATTCCTTGTTTTGCAGTTCCTCGATATTCATATTTTACTTTAAGATATTCTCCGACGCTTTAAACCTTATGCGCGTCTTGGCGGGAACGGGTATTTCTTTCCCCGTTTTGGGATTTTTTAAACTTATGGGCCTGCTTTCCTTCGTTTTGAAAGTGCCAAAATTGGATAAAACCACTTTATCGCCTTTTTTTAAAGCGTCTTTCATTATCTTGATGGTGTTTTCCACCGCCGCTTTGGCCTGTTTCTTATCGAAAAGATGTTTGGAGAGTTCCTGTATTATGTCTTCCTTATTCATGTGAGTTTCCTCCCTGTATGTAAAATTTGTTTAAAAACCCAACGCGTGTATCAGTACCGACGGTTTTTCGCCTTTTATTACAATTTTCCAAATAGCCGTTATTACCGGACAATTGAGTTTGTTTTTATGTATTAAATCGTATACGCTTTGCACGGAGTTCGCGCCTTCCGCTATCGTACCCACCTGCTCTTTGGCTTGTTCCAAGGTTAAGCCTTGGCCCAGTTTTTCGCCTAGCCTTCTGTTCCTCGAGATGGCAGACATACCGGTCAGCACTGCGTCGCCCAACCCGCACAAGCCGTAAACCGCTTCCGTGGTGCAGCCTTGGCTTAACATTATGGCGTTAAGCTCCTGCATAGCTTGGGTAAGAAGGGCGGCTTTCGTATTGGCGCCGTCGCCTATGCCGTCAAGCAATCCGCAGCCTATCGCTACGACATTTTTTATCGCGCCGCCGTATTCCGCGCCGCGCCTGTCAAAAGAAGTTTCCAATATTACGGGCGGAGCGCTTAACTTTTCTTTAAGTTCGCTCATAAGTACGCCGTTATGGCCCGCCAGAATTATTTTTGTCGGGATATTTTTGGCTACTTCCAAGGCGAAGCTCGGTCCGCTGAAAGCAAAAACATAATCTTTAAGCTGGGGGAGTTCTTCCTCTATAATTTCGCACATCGTTTTGAAGGTTTTATTCTCCAGTCCTTTAGAGGCGCTTATTACCGGGATAACCCGCCCGTTTAAAATAGGTTTTATTTTGGCGCAGAAAGATCTTATTGCTTTCGACGATATTACAAATACCAGCATATCGGCGTCTTTTACGGCTTGTTCTTCGCTGCCGGTTAGTGTTATATTATCGTGAAATTTAAAATCGGGTATATGGGGGTGTCTTCCGCCGCTGTTTTTTATGTTCTCCAACAGTTTTGGGGAATATTCCCACACCGTTACCTTATAGCCGATATTGGCTATATGCTGGGCTATAACGCTGCCCCATACGCCCGCGCCTAAAACCGTTATTTTATTTATTTGCATTTTTCTTGGCCCCGTCTTCAAAAGCAAGTTCGCTTTTGTTAAGCATACGCTTAATGTTGGGTATATGTTTGTAGATTACTATTATACCGACTACCGTGCATACTATGCTGTAGCCCAAGGGATAATCCCCTATAAAAAAGCTGGTAAGCGGCAGTACCACCGCCGCCAATATGGAACCGGGCGAGATTCTGCCCGTCTTCCATACTACTATGACGAAAGAGGCAAAGGCTATTGCCGTTGGTATCGGCAGCAAAGCGCCGAATACTCCTGCCGAAGTCGCCACGCCTTTGCCGCCGCGGAATTTAAGATATATCGTCCACATATGTCCGCATATCGCCACAAAACCGCATATTAAGGGGATGTATTCGGACGACGGGGCGAAATACTTCGCCATTTCAACCGCGAGCGCGCCTTTAAAAGCGTCGCATAAAAACGTACTTACTCCGGCCCATTTCCCTACGGTCCTGTAAACGTTTGCCGCGCCCGGGTTGCCGGATCCGTAATTCCTGATGTCAATCCCTTTAAGTTTTTTTGTTATCAAATAACCGGAGGGTATGCCACCTATCAAATAGCTTGCAAGCAAGAGTATTAAATTCGTCATATCCTTATTATATTAAATTTTACCTGCTTGCAATATCCTATTTGGACGTTTGTTTTTACCGCGGGAAATATTTGTCGATGCATGGGGCCTCTTTTTATGTGGAGGCGGACTATTTCGCAGGAAGGAAATAGCGGATTTTATTTGTTTGGAGGTTTTGTTCGAGTTTGCCAGATTTTTACTTTACTTTTAGTTTAAAACCCGCGCTGTGCGCCGTTATTTCCGGCATATACATGCTTTGCAGCTGGGCCGCGCCGGAAGTAAATGTCCCGCCGTCAGTCGGGCGCATTGTATATTTAAGTTCATAAGTCCCTTTGGGCAGGTTTTGCAGGTAGAAATTTGTTACATTGTCTTTTAACTCCTCATATCTGCTGAGCTGGCCGTCGTATTTCCACCCCGACAAAAGCGCGTCGGTTTCAAAAGCGGCGGGTTTAGGGTCGCTTAAGACCACAAAGTCGAAGGCAGATTCACTCTTGACGGTAAGGCGCGCTTCCACCTCGTCGCCTTGCCGAAGTTCGTCGCCTTCCTTTAGTTTGGAAGCCTTGCCCTCCCTTATCAGATAATAGTCTTTCTGAACCGTTATCAAACCGCCTTGAGAGGCTTGCGTCGGCGCAGAAGTCGTAAACAATGCGCTTATCGTGGCGTAATCGTCAAAGTCGGCGGTGGGTTTATCCATCGTAAGTACGGCTTTGTTTATCGCCGCTTTAAAGACGTCGGGCGTTATTTCGTCGCCGTATACGCTTATCGTCAAGGAAGAAGAATCCAAGTCATAAGGTTCCACGGTAATCTTTTTCGTCTTGCCGTTCCATTCGGTGGTAAATATCTTGGTTTGGTCGAGCACATTCCCTTTGAGCATTATGCCCATAAGCGCATAAACGGCTTTAGCGGCGCTTTGCGGGCTGCCCCAGGCTTGCGCTTTCTCATTGAAGATAAGCCACTTTACAAGGCCGTCAATTCTTGCGTCTTCTGGCGCGACTTCGTTTAAAGCCTGTATGGCGGCCGCGTGCAGGGTTATACCGTCTTCAAACCACTGCCAAGTGCGCTCTTCCATCGTCCAGGATATGCCCGTAACGTCTGAGGCGTTTGAAGTGTCAAACAATCTCTCTATTTGCAACTTCGCCTTATCCATGTCGCCCAAGCGTTTGTATACTGAGGCGGCATAAGCGTAAGAGAGCGGCGTTTGCAAAGGATTTTTCTCGAACTCGGCCATCGCTTTTGAAGCCAAGGCATAGCTTTTTGCGTTCCACTCTTTCGGGAAAGCCGTCAAAATGTAAGCGGTATATACTCCGATGTTTATGTCCTTGTCGGAATAATTCTTTACCAGGTAGTTTAAGGCTTTTTTGGCTGTTATTTCGTCTATTTTGACGCCGTGGGCGTAGGCTTGGGCGAAGTCGTTAAGGACGCTTAGCGTTATGAAAGTATTACTCATTGCTCCTTTTACCCAAGGGTAACCGCCGTCCGCATTTTGGAATTTGGCCAAGTCTTGTTCCGCTTGCTGTTTTTGTTTTTCTACCAGTTTTGCGTCAAACAGGTCTATAACCGCCTGTTGCTGATTGTACCCTTTTGAAAGTAAATACCACGGGCTTTGGGCGACATCATTTAAGAGTAATTCTTCATTTGCGCTCCAAGCGGGTGATACGCTGCTTCTTTGGGGCAGTTTTGCCGCGGCTTCCTTTAATTGCGGATAATCGTTATAAAGTTTGTTGAATATCGACAATGTAAAGTAAGCGTTTGCCGCGGCGGTAGCCGAAGTCCTGCTCGCTTTCGTGAGCAAAGGCATAGCGTTGAGTACCGGCATTAACAGTGAGGGGGAAATCGTGATGTGGGCCGCCTCTATTTTTGCGTCTTTGTCTAGTCCGCCCAAGAATAATTCATTGGAGCCTTTTTTCAATACGACCGTTTTGCTGGAACTTAACTGCTGTTCGCTTGGAAGTAGAGGAACGGTCTTTATTTCGCCGTCGCTTAAGGCTGCGTTCTTGGCCGAGGCCGAGAACATTACCTCACTGCCTTCCTGCGGGGCTTTAAAGCTCCAGGTAACTAAGTTTTGACCTTTTGCGCCTATCAATATGTGTTTGGTATCATATTCCAGCGTTTGACAGCTGGCAAGCTCCTTGGAGCAGCTGTGACTTACGGTTAAATTCACCTCGGCCGGCATAGCTTCGTTGGTGGTATTGCTTACCATAGCCTGAAGCTGTATTTCGTCGCCGTTTCTCAGGAAGCGGGGGGCCTCCAAGTTTATCATAAGGTCTTTTCTTGTGATAAAGTTGAAATCCGCCTTGCCCGTTTTTACGTCTTTGGTAAACGCCGCGGCAAGTACTTTCCATTCGCCCGCGCTTTGAGGCAATTTGAACGTAAATTCCGAAAATCCATTCTTCACGTTCAAGTCCGGCAGCCACAAGGCATTTGTCGCGAAGTCCGTTCTAAAACTTACGCTGTCGCTTCCTCCTTGGGCTTGCTCTGCCTCGGCTACTGTGTCCGCGCTGAAAGCGGCTTCCTCTGCGGATTTAAGGGCGCCGGCGCTTCGCATGGCAGTCATCGCCATTTTTGGCATGGCGGAATTATACATCAGCGGCATCGGGGCCGGCATTGAATAATCTAAGGACGAATTAAATCCGTTATAGGCGTTGTTTATATCCTTTGAGTAAGGCGGCAAAACGCTAAAGGAGTGTTCCCGGTAATAGTCCAAGGCTTTATTGTATACAGTTACCAATGCCCTGGCATTTACTTTGGCCTTGTTCTCGTCCAAAACCGTTAGGCTGATGGTCTTATTGCCGCCCGGCAGAGAAAACTCAGTACCGGAAAGTTCCAAACTGAGTTTGGCGTTTACGTAAGGCACTTTTATCCCCGCGCTGCCGGAATAGATATTATAATCGTATACGGAGAACCATCTTACCGTAAATCCGCCCTGATAGTCTTTGCTTATCGGCAGCTTTAATACGGCAGGCCCTTTCTGTGTTAAAGTCTTGGAGGAAACTAAGAAAGAGTCTTTATAAATTTCCACATATTTATTGCTCTGCGCTTTGGGCGAAGCTAAAAGTATATAAGCCGTTTCGCCCGGATAATAAGTGTCGTTTTCCGGCAGGATAGTATTGTCCGGTAGAGATATGGCGGGCTTATCGATATCGACTACCAAGAAAGGCAAGGTGTCGTTTTCCGATACATTGTCCTCACTGCCTTGAGGAGTAAATTCAATAATGTAAAAGCCTTCCTTTAACGGCGGAAGCATATATTGTATCGGATTGCCGTCTTTGAATTCGACCTTGTCTATTTTTATGATTTCGCCTTTTTTAATTTGTTTTTCCAACTCGGTCGAGTATTTATCCCATTTTTCCGGGGCTTGCGCTTCAAACAGTCTTGCGGTCGCGCTTCCTTTCAGAGGCTCGCCGTTTATATTTGTCATTTTTACCGTTATAGGATTCTGCGTAGCGCTGCGCAGGAAGTTTTTGTTTAATTCAATATCGAAGAATTTTTCTCTCGCGCTGGCTATGTATGATTTTTCGCTGTGTATCGTATTGCCAGCCTTATCGGTAACGTATACGTTTACGCTGTATCTAACCGGTATTGCCTGGTTTAAAGTTTTAATGTCGCCGGCCTGTTCGGGCGTAAAGGTTATTTTAAACTCGCCGTTTTTGTCGGTAGTGGTTTCGCCTTCCTTTATTATTTCGGTGGGGCTGAACGGTTTTGCGGCGCGCCAAAATATCGGGAAGTAATTTTCTTTGGTTACGGTGTAAGATACTTTAGCACCTGCCGTGTACAGGCCGTAATAATATACGGCGTTGCCCTTTACCTCGAAAGGAGTGCCGAATTTTACGGCCTCTTTATTGTCCAGCAAGTTGACCTCAAAGCTCGGCGTTTTAAAGGCCTCCACGCTGACATTGGCATAGGCGTAATCGTTTCCTATTCTCGCTTGAATATTATAATTGCCCAGCATGGCGTCTTTGGACAGCTGGTAAGTATATGAGGCTGATCCCATATCGTCGAGCTTCAAGGTCTTTTCTTCCAAGATATTGTAATTGGGGCCTCTTAAGGATATTTTCACGTTTTTGCCTTCCGCCAAAAGATAACCCGCGGTGCCCTTAAGTTCGGCCGCGGTTACTTGGACTTTAATTTCTTCGCCCGCTTTGTATATGGCCATACTGGTATTTAAAGCCAAATAATTTTTTTTGACTTGCGGCTTTTCAAACCATAAGCCATCCAATATCGCGTAATTGCCGTTTTTGCCGGCGAATATTGACAGAGGATTGTATCCTTTTATGTTTTTGTTTTGGGCAAAGGTTTTTAAACCGTCTTCGCCTGTATATGCCGCCTTGCCGGTATTTGGTTCAAGCTTAACGCCTTGTTTGGGCAAACCCGTTTTTGCGTCTAAGGCGTAAACATTGTAGAAATTGCCTAAACTGCTTTGCGCCGTAATATTTTTCGTTTTGGCGTAACTTGTGCTTGCAAGGGCTAAATCGGTATAGTTAAGGAACAGAAAATCGGAAATATTGGCT
Source organism: uncultured Elusimicrobiales bacterium (assembly GCA_944324675.1). GTDB lineage: Bacteria > Elusimicrobiota > Elusimicrobia > Elusimicrobiales > Elusimicrobiaceae > Proelusimicrobium. The sequence goes on from CALUXE010000004.1 coordinate 101,539, forward strand.
TTCTTTTTGGATTTGTTGTAGGAATAGTCTTTATGTTCGCTAAGCGCTATTACGTAAAAGCCGGCGCTTTCTTTAGGCAGCATAATATTGCTGACATGATCGGCGTATTTTTTATCGTATGACACCGATATGCCAAGCGTCCTCAAGGGTTTGCCGGATATAAATTCGTTCAAAATGCTTTGTCTGATATAAGCTTTTTCTTTGCCGCTTATCAGGCTTTTTATTTTATCGGGATTGACTTTGAATATGTGGATGTAGAATTTCTCCAGATTTCTGCTATGGACCTGTAGCTTGTACTCTTGATTGGGCGCCGCGTTGGTTTTATTTTCTCCCAAATATAAGCGCGGGCTGGTAATTTCCTCTTTAAGGTTTCTGCAGGCGTCGGTAAGGACGTTCAGTTCCAAACTTGTGCAATAATCCAAGGTTTTTACCGCGTCTTCATACATTTCCAAATTGTTCAAGGCTTGTGCCGCTAAATAGGCGGCTTGGGCTTTGGGTAAAGTTTCCCTGGCCTGGAAGATATATTTCTTTACTCCGTAGGCGTCGGTATAGGTTTTCGTCATTCCGGAAATATATTGCATCCAGTCGGCTTTTAAACTGATGGAATCCTCTGCGTCCGGCTGTAGCATTTCTACGCGTTTTAAGCGCCATAATTCGGCGGCGGCCGCTCGGCCTTTGCCTTTTATCTTATAAGCCTGCTCATAGATTTCTTCCGTGGGTTTGGTTTTATATTGCTCCCAAATGTTCAACATATAGTCAAACAAAGTAGGATAGATTGCCGCCGGCGGAATATTGCCGTAAGAGTAATAAGGATTTACGATATATTCTTTGCTCTCATCATATGGCATATCGGCCAGCTTCTTGCGCATATCCCACATTTTGGAAAGGATTTCTTTCTTTTCGGCCTCTTTCTGCGCCGAAGTGAATTTTGTCGGGTCGGTATCGGTTTCCTGATTTTCCGGCGCCTCGTAGACATTGTTTTTAAGCAAAGCAAATTTTACAAGGTAATATCTCGCTTTCCACAGATTATCTGTAGGCACTTTATAGGAATATATTTGCCTAAGAGCGGTATCGTATTTGTTCTGGTAATTATAGGCTATGGCGGTCTTGAGTTCGGCCTCGTATTTAAGGGCCTTGTCCTTGGACTGCAAGAACGGCTTATAAGCCTCGACCGCTTTGGAATACAAACGATCTTCAAAGTAGTTGTTGGCTGTTTCAATTCCATTCGTTTCTTCTTGGGCCTGCGCCCTTAAAGAAGGAGCCGCTGCGAAAACGGCCAAAACCGCCGCTATCAGGGCGGCAAAAAGAATTAGATGTTTTCTCATTATATCTCCCATAATTTTAAACGCTGACAAAACACTTGCAAATTAAATACTTATCGTTTGCGCCTTTTACATATGTTCCGGCGCGCTTACGCCGATAAGTTCTAGCCCTTTGGCAATCCGTTCCTGCACCAACTGGCAGGTAAACAGACGCGAACGGGTTGTTTTTTCGTCCGCTTCGTCTATTACTCTGCTTGAGTCGTAAAACGCATGGAACAAGGAGGCCAGTTCAGTCAGATAAGAGGTAAGATGATGCGGGCTTAAATCTTTTACGCAAGTTTCCAAGGTCTTTTTAAACCACAGCATTTTGCTTAAGAGCGCTCTTTCCTGCTTGGATATGTTGCCGGGCTCGGTCATGGCGAGAGGCTCAAAGCCTTTCTCCTTGGCCGTATTGAATATGGAGCATATCCTCGCGTGTACGTATTGTACGTAAAACACCGGGTTTTCGTTGCTGCGTTTTTTTGCTATATTCAAATCGAAGTTGAGGTGTGCGTTCGGCGTTCTGCCCGCGAAGAAAAATCTGCACGCGTCGCGCCCGACGTCTTGCGTCAAATCCCTTAAGGTAATGAAGGTGCCCGCTCTTTTGGACATTTTTACCTTCTCGCCGTTTTCTATCAGGTGTACCAGCTGATGTATTATCGCCTTAAAAGACTGCGGCTCCTTGCCCAAGGCTTTTACCGCCGCTTCCATTCGGGGTACGTAGCCGTGATGGTCCGCGCCCAAAATGTCTATCAGTTTGGTATAGCCTCTGTCGTATTTATTTTTGTGGTATGCTATATCGGCCAGGAAATAGGTGGGTCTGCCGTCGGCGCGAACCAAAACGCGGTCCTTATCGTCGTGGTCGGCGCTGGTGCCGAGCCATACGGCGCCGTCTTTTTCGTAGACTTTGTTTTGTTTTTTAAGCAAGTCCAAAATTTTGTCGAGCGCTTTCTCTTTATGCAGTTCGCTTTCTCTGAACCAGCGGGTAAATTCCACATCAAAAGCTTTCATGTCTTCCTGCTGGGTTTTGATTATTTCTTCCATCGCAAAGCGGCCGTATTCGTCTTCGGGCAGACCTTCAGGTATCCGTTTGGCCAGTTCTATAAGATATTCGCCGTGGTAGCCGTTTTCGGGGGGTTCCTTGCCCTGCGCTCTGGCTTTTAAAGATTCGCCCAGCAGCTGCGCCTGATTGCCGGCGTCGTTAATATAGTATTCCGCGTCACAGGCTATGCCTAAGGCGCGGTGTATTTTTACCAAACTGTCGCCTAGGCTCGCGCCGCGTCCGCTTGCCACATGAAGCGGCCCGGTCGGATTGGCCGAAACAAATTCTATAAGTATTTTTTCCTGGTTTTGAGTGCCGGCGGTTGCCCTGTCTTTAAGGCGTCTGTCGCGGGCGGCTTCCACCAGGAAAGTGTCGTCCAGTTTTATGTTGATAAATCCGGGCGCCAAAAAATCACACTGAGCCACTTCGTCTAGCTGCTCGATTACTTTTACCGCTTTCTTTGCTATATCCAAGGGGTTTTTTCTCAGCGTTTTGGCGCAGGCCATCGCCCAAACCAAAGAAATGTCGGCGTCTATATGGCTGGGCGGGGGGGCGAACTCCACTTGCGGCAGGACCTCAAACTCCGCGAAGTACGGATCTTTTGTTAATCTGTCTTGTATTTTGTTTCTTAAATTGCTGAGCATGCTCTTTCCCTTTTACTTTCTTGATTTTTTAATGGTTTTTGCGGCGGGTTTTTTAGCCCCGCCCTCGCTTTTCTTGACAGCTTTTTTACGGTTTTTTTGTCGGTCTTTTTCGCGCCGGATTTATTCACCGTTTTCTTGGCGGCTTTTTTCAGTGCCGGTTTTACTGTCTTTTTGGCGGTTTTTGTAGGTGTTTTCTTGGCGGTGTTTCCTGAGGCCGTCTTTTTAGGCTTTTGCCATTTTACTTCCTTGCCGAAGCTGAAAATCTTGTCAAGGGCATAGAAATCCCTGGCCGCCTGCGTCATAATGTGCATCATAAAAGCGCCGTAATCCGATACACGCCAAGTAGTGGTTTGGCCGCCGTCGCGGTTGGTTTTGTACAGGCCGTCTTTCTTCAGTTCGGTCCCGGCGTCCATATCCAAAGCGTCCAAATGCGGCGTAGACGTAGCCGTACCTATAACTATATAATCGCATAGGCTTGAAAGCCCACATAAATCGTATACTTTTACTTCTTCCGCTTTTTTATCGTCTATAAATCGGGCGGTTTTTATTACCAGTTCTTTGGCTTGTTTTTTATCCATACTCGCTTTCCTCTTAGTTTATAACACACACCATAGAGTTTATCATTTATTTGTCATTTATTTATACCGTTTTGGCAATACAAAATCTTTACCTAATACTATTTTAACATCGGATATCGCGTTTTTGTCGCGATGCGTAAAAATTTCGTGGTCTTCCAGCCCCAGCTGATAGGCCGTTTGCTGTATATCCAAAAGGCGGGAGCTGTTATCCAAAATTTGGCTCCTTTCCAAAAGCTCGGGGTAATTGCCGTAGCTTATTACGTCTACGTTTAATATCCCGCTGTTATTTCTTTCTCTTAGAAATTTGGTGACTTCGCCCGCCAGTCCATTCTTGCCCGAAGCATTTAACACTTCCACTATCAACGGACCTTTCGCCGTTTGGTTGGGTTTAATGTCGGTTGTGATGCTTATGGCGGCTTCCTGCTGTTTGCGGCCTTTTATTATTTTGTCGACCAAGGGATTTTGCACGGCAAAGTCCGAAGGCTGCAAAGTTGAAAGTTCCGTACTGATTAAAATAAAATCGCCGAAGGATAAATCCGTCTTTCCCTCGCATTTCAGCTTTATATAAGCGTAAAGGTATTGGAATATTATATAGGGCTTTTTCTGCCAAGACTGCAGATTGTTTTTAAACTTTTCCCAAAATTCGATCCTTTTTTGTCCGCGGATGTCTATGATGATAACTTTGTCTTGTTCTATTTTCGCCTTTTGCAGTATTTCCTGTGCGCTTAACGCTTTTTTTGTGTTGGGCAAATTATTTACCACGGCTTTTTTAAATTTTGGATTGTATGCTATAAATATCGGCGGAGAGGACAAAAGCAATAGTTTTACCGGATCTTCGCTCCTTTTTATCAAGGAAGGGACCGAGCTGTTGTATTGCGCCGCCGCGCCATATAGCAAGATGGCCAGCGCGCAGTATACTATCAGCCTTAACTTTAGTTGCTTTTTGAGATAATCCCGTTCCATAATTTAATACCCGCACCCGCAAGCCATTTATCGGTTTGTATAGTAAAAAGCAGTTTAACCCGCAAAGCCTCTTTGAGGCCCTCATCCAAAGATTTTTGCGCTTCCTGATAGACTTTCCTCGCTTCGGCGTATCTTCTGTCCTTGCTGGACATATCGGCAATAAACAATATTTTTTCTTCCAAGCTCATATTAAGGCGCCCCAAAGTATGGTATTTTATCGCGTTTAGCACTTCGGCCTTCTTGATTTTGAATATTTTCTTTGCCAAATCGGCGGAAACGTCGGCATGCAGCAAAGCGGGGCTGTATTTGATGATGTCTTTAAGCCCATCAACCTTAAGCCTGTTTTTAACGGCATACTCGGCCAGTTCCTGATTGCTCATGCATTTTGCCGAATCGTGCAATATCGCCGCCAGCGCCATATCCTCGGGTTTTGCACCGTATATCTTGGCGAGTTCCACCGCGCCTTGCGCCACCATCTTTACGTGTAAATATCTGTTGGGGCGCAGATTATCCTGCAGCCATTTGTGTATTTTCAGGCCGTATAAGTTTTGTTCTTCTATCGCTTTGGCCGTTTGCGGCAATAGATTGTTGGGCAAAAGCCCGTTGCAAAGTATCGCTATTCTTATCTGCGTGGAGGAAACCAGCGGGAAAGTGCCTTCTAAAAGTATATAGTCGAAATCCTTTGTATTAAATTGTACGCCTTTGCGCTTGCCGGCGGCTATTATGGCATTGTCGAAAATATAGGGGCTGTTCTTCCAGTTATGCAAATCGTTTAGGCAGTCCGTGCCTACAAGCAGATAAACCTGCGCGTCGGGATAGAGTTCTTTTACCCGTTTTATCGTTTCCCAAGTATAGGTTACCCGTCCGTTTTTATTTTCGAAATCGTCGAAAATTATATTTTTGTCCAATCCGCCCAAAGCCTCGCGCGCCATCTTCGTCCTGAGCTTGAACGGCAGCGCGGGCGCCGCCTTGAACGGCGACTGATATGCCGTAAAGATATGCGTCTTATCGGGCCGTATCTGTTTGATCGCCGCTTTTAAAATCGCGTAATGCCCTTTGTGGACGGGGTCGAAACTGCCGCCGTATATAAGAATCTTCATTTGGATACCTTCGCTATCGTTTTGGCTAAGGCGGCGGCGTCAAGCAGGGATTTCTCCATAAATGAATACTCCCAAGCGCCGTACCTGCCAAGTAAGTATATATCTTGTTTAGCCAGATAATCAAGGATAATGCCCCTGGCTTGGGCGTATTGAGCGTCGTATATCGGGTAGCCGCAGCGGATATAATGCCATTTTTCCGTAATAATTTCGCTTTTTTCATTGATAAAGCCCAAATCTTTCAGCGCCGAGAGGGCTTTTTGTTTAAGTTTTTTTAAATCGGCCTTGCCGTTTTGCTTTAGGGAAAATTCCACATAAAGGCTGAACGCGCCTTTAGGCGCTGCGTTCTTGGCAAAAGAGGATTGCACCCCCACTCTATAAAACGGATATTTATTCTCAGGGAAATAGAACCAATGGCCTTTCGGCGCTTTCCCTTTAAAGGCTATATTAAGTACGTAAAGGCTGTTGTGTTTAAGCTCCTTGAAAGCGTTTTTTATTTCGGCGGGAAGGCCTTTAAGCGCTTTGCCCAAAGCGGGCAGCGGCATTGTGCTTACGAGTTTGTCGTAGCTTACGGTTTTGCCGCCGGCCTTGAAAGTTTTATTTTTAAAATCTATGGCTGTTACGGGTGAGTTTAGATTGATATTATCCACATTTTGCGCCAAGGCCGAACATATCGCGCCGCAGCCGCCGCTTTTGGGATAGTAAAAGGTGCTGTTGTAGCCCGTCTTTTTGTTCCTTTTGGTATAGGCGCCTTTGATAATATCCTCAAGCGTATAGGCGGGGATAAATTTGCCGCACCATTGGGGCGTTAGTTTTTCCAGGGGGAAGTTCCACAGTTTGGCGTTGTAGGGGAACATAAAATAATCGAATATCCCTTTGCCGTATAAAGCCAAAGCCCAGTCTTTGAAAGAATCTTTTTTATCCGATTGCGCGCCGTAAGCTTTTATCGCCTCGCTTACGCAATAGGAAATATCTTTTTTATACAAGCGAAAGAGATTGTTTTGGAACGGAAATTCCACTTTTCTGCTTTTGAAAAAGACGAAAGCGTTCCTCTTTATTTTCGTTTGGTTTTGTCCGAGCAGTTTGCGCGCCAAAGCTTTGCCGCTTCTGCTTGAAAGATGGAGCAAATGCCCGCTGTAATCAAAAGTGAAGCCTTTTTCTTGATAAGAGCCGCAGAGCCCGCCTATTTTGTCTTCGGCCTCATAGATTGAGGCTTCGGCTTTGGCGCGGTATTTTTTAAGGTGGTAAGCGCAGGCCAGGCCGCTGATGCCCGCCCCTATGATTTTTATTTTAAGAGGCATTTTTTATCCTCGCCAGAAATATTGCCGCGCCCGCAAGCAAAAGCGCCGCCGCCGCATATATAGTTAAAGATATTTGCGCTCCGCTTTTGGTTATATAGAGGGCGGCGGCGTCAAAAATCAAAGCGGCCGCGGCCGATATTAAAAGCACCGCTCCGCCGCTTAGCCCGAGGCTTTTTAAACGAAGGGGAAAATGGTCGGGCGTAGCGTTTAAAGGGTTTATCCCTTTTGATATTCTTATAAGGGAAACAAACGCGGTGTTAAATACCGGTACGGCCAGTATCAGGAGAGGCGCATAAACGGCAAGAGGATTACGGGCGGAGTAGCTTGTCCCCAAGGAAAGCGCGGCCAGCAAAAAGCCCAGCAAAGTGCTGCCGCTGTCGCCCAGGAAAGTTTTTAGGCGCTTAGAATGGTTGTACGGCCAAAACGCCGCCGCCGCGCCAAGCAAAGCGCAGGCCGAGAAATTGACGTAAATATATTCCGATGGCAGAGAAATTACCGCAAAAGCCAAAGCCGCCAATAAGGCTTGGCTTATCGCAAGGCCGTCCATAATGTCTATAAGATTAAAAGCGTTTGTCAGGCCGACTACCCAAAGTATCGTCAAAACATATCCTAGAGGTTGGGCGGTAAACTGCACCGATATGCCGTAATATATAAGCGCGGCGGCGGCTAGGGCTTGTATTACAAGACGGATATACGGGCTCAGCCCCAGCGGTTTTTTGATGTCGTCTATCAAGCCGAGCAGATAAATTATCGCCCCGCCTATAAATATGCCTCTTAAATTGCGCAAAGTCCCGCTTGGAAAATCCGTGGCAAATCTTACAGCCGCCAAGGTGAAGAAAAACCCCCAAGCCAATGCCGTACCGCCCGCCGTGGATATTATGCCCTTATGCGTTTTTATCGCCGTAGGTTTATCCTTGAGATATTTGGCGGTAAGCTTCCTTAAAAACGGCAAAGAAAAAGCCGTTATCAAAGCGGCGCATATAAAAACTAAAAAATACGGCTTTAAAGTTTGCATAATAATATAATATAAAATAAGGAACCAAAATATGAGCAAAATAAAATTTCTGGTTTTACCTTTTCTGTTTTTTCTTTGCGCGTGCGTGTCCAAGCCGGTATTGAACAAGGGCGAGGAACCCGTACGCACATATCCCGTTTTTCTTACGGGGTGGGAAACTTCCGCCGTTTTTAAGGCCGAATTTAAGGCGGGCGATTATCAAAATAACTTTCTGCTTATCATAAACAAACGCAAATATGCCGACTTCCAAATAAAGTTGGTTGGGGATTATTCCTCCGTACTGTTAAACGCCGATTACGTTAAAGACAATTTCACCTATAACTATGCGCTAAAAGAGTTTTTTAATAAAACCTCAAAAGCCGTTTTTGAGGATATTATAAGAATACTCCTGCTAAAACCATCGGGTTATCAGGGATATGCCGCTGAGGGGGAATCGGGCGTAATCGTTTTTAAAAGCGGATCTTTTCTTAACTCCTATTATTTTAAGCGGGGCTTAAGTTATCCTTACGCTATGAAGCAGAGCAAAGGCCGCTTAAACAAAACGGTGGAATTTAACGATTACAGAGTATTCGGCGATAGGCCGCTTCCTTACCAAGTGGTTTTTAAGGACCAAAAGGAACGCGCGGAAATTGTTCTTACTTTGCTAAGCGTCCAGTAATTTAATGTTTGCGTTAGTATACGGACGTCTGCCGGAATCTAAGTTTTTGCGGTTAGTTTCGTACGGGGATTTCTTTTCTGTTTTTGACTTTTAATATTATCAACAGCGCCAAAACTGGGTATACGCACAGGATGATAATCCTTAAAATCAGGGCTGGTATTTGCGGCATTTGCCCCGCGAACAGATTGCCCATAAGCACCAGCAAGGCGGCGCAGGCCATCAGGCTGAGTTTTTTGTAGTGATAATTGACGGGATAATTCCTCTGCAAAAATATAAACAGCGCCAAGGCCATGACTGCATAGCTTACGAATATCGCCCAGCCCGCGCCCACTATCCCGATAACCGGCACTAGGATTATATTGGTTATCACACTCGCCGCAGCGCCCGCCAAAGTGATGAACATCAGTACCTTTGTCTTTTTGGTAAGTACGGGCGCGACCATAAAATTGATGTAAAACCCATAAAATAAATAGCCCGCCAGCACAAGCGGAATTATGTTAAGGCCGGACCAATAACTTTCGTGTATCAGATTAAAACCGAGGAATTTTGTTTGTATTATCGTAGGGATAAGCAGTGCAAGCCCTAGAAACAGCCAGCTGGCCGCGGCGGCGAAATAGGTAAAAATCTCGGCGAACAGTTCCTTGCAGTCGGGTTTTGCCGAGGCCTGTATGAAAAACGGCCGCCAAGCTTGATCGAACATAGATACCGCCAACATCATAAATACGCCGATTTTGAAATTGGCTTGGTATATGCCAACTTCACTTAAACCCGCCAAATGCGACAGAAGCGGCTTATCTATCACGTTTACCATAATGCTCGCCATGCCAGCAGGTATAAACGGCCAGGAAAAGGCGAACATCGCCTTAAAGAGTTTTGTGTCAAAGGCAAGTTTGAAATCTTCCTTTATCACGGGCAGCAATAATATCAGCGAGGCCAAAGACGCCGCTATCCCCGCCATAAAAATCCCGTCCACGCCCGTCTTGAAGCAGGCCAAAGCCAAAAGATTACCCGCCACATTCACCATTATGGAAACCGTCCTTATGATGACGAAATGCCAAGCTCTGTGTTCAAAGCGCAGTTTGGCGAAGGGGATAATATTTAAAGCGTCCAAGGCCAAAATAAAACAGCAGTATTTTATAAGGTAGGCGTTTTCCCGGCCTATGCCCAAAGCCGCCGCTATATAAGGGCTGAGCGCGTATATAAGCAGGGATAAAATTATGGAAGTTGCAAGTACGGCATTGAACGGGGTGGAAAAGATGTTTTTGTCTTTATGGTCCCGCGCGAAACGCAGATAAGCCTGGTCCATACCGTACTGATATACGATATTAAACAGCGCCATAAACGCGAATACCGTCGCTATTACGCCGTATTGCGAAGTCGCCAAATAATAAGTATATACGGGTACCAAAAAAAAGTTAAAAAGCCGGGCGACTATGGTTGAGGTGCCATAGATTAAAGTTTCTTTGCCCAGCCTTTTAACTTTGTCTATCATTTTTGCCGTTAATTATATTTTTATAAGCAAATCCTGCAGTATCTTGGCGAATTTGCCTTCAATCTTTTTTGTTTCTTCCAAGGTTTCTTTATGGCTGAGCGGCGTTTTGGATATTCCGCTCGCTAGGTTTGTCACCCAGCTAAGCCCGCAGATTTTAAGCCCGAGCTGCCTTGCCGTAATGACTTCAGGCACCGTAGACATACCGACGACGTCCGCCCCCAGCTTTTTAAAAGCCTGTATTTCGGCCGGCGTTTCAAAATTGGGGCCCGTAACCGCCAGATATACGCCGGGCAAAGCATTTATTTTATGTCTTTTGGCTATGGCGAGTGTTTTCTTGGAGATGTCTTTGTCGTAAGTGTCTGTCATATCGCAGAACATCGGGCCGAAGGCCGGGTCGTAATTGCCGATAAGAGGATTATTTGCCATAAGGTTGATATGGTCTTTTAGTACGCAGAGGCTGCCCGGTTTAAGTTTTGCGTTGATGGAGCCGACCGCCGCCGACACCAATAAAGTTTTTACGCCCAGCATCCATAAGGTGCGTATGGCGATGGCGATATCCTTCATCGGGTGGCCTTCGTAATAGTGGAAGCGCCCCTGCATTACGGCTATCTTCCTGCCTTTATATTCGCCGAAAATCAAATTGCCGCTGTGTCCCGCGACGGTGCTTCTTAAAAAACCGGGTATTTGGGAATAGGGAATAACTGTTTTCTTATCCAGCGGCGGTACGGAATTTGCCAGCCCGCTGCCCGTAATTAAAGCGATTTCGGGTTTGAAATTTTTGGTTTTTTTATTGATATATGCTGCGGCTTTCTTTACAGTTTGAAGTTGTGTCATGGCTTTCTCCTTATAAAAACAATCCGCTTGGCGTAAAAGCGTTTTTTATATGTTCGAGCCTGTCGCCCGTTATGGCTATTATATCAAACAAAAGCGCGTTGTAAGACGGATTTTCTTGCTTGATATAAGCTACGGCCGCCTTCGCTATTTTTTGCTGTTTGCTTTTTGTAACCGCGGCGACGGGCCCGCCGAAAGCTTCGGAGGAGCGCTGTTTTACCTCTACAAATATGAGAGTTCCGCCTTTTTGGGCTATGATATCCACTTCGCCCAAAGGGCAGAGATAATTCCTCTTTAAAATTTTATAGCCGTTGTCTTGAAGATATTTCGCGGCGCGGTCTTCGGCTTTGTCGCCCTGCCTGCGCAGAAAACTAAACATTTTTGTTCTCCGCAAACAACCCGCCGTACATCGATAACAAAGGCTCAAAAGTCATTCTGTGCTGAGGGCAGGGACCGTATTCCTTGACGGAAGCTATATGGCTTTTTGTGCCGTAGCCTTTATGTCCGGAAAAATCGTAGAGGGGAAATTTTTCGTCCAAAACATCCATAAATCTGTCGCGCGAGACTTTCGCTATTATGCTGGCCGCCGCCACGCAAAGGGATTTTGCGTCGCCCCCTATGATGCTTTTTTGTTGGTGGTGCACAAAAGGAATAAGCCGGTTGCCGTCTACAAGAACGAGGGCGTTTTCCTTTTCGAAAAAGGCCAGGGCGCGGCGCATGGCGATAAAAGTTGCCTGGAGAATATTGTGTTTGTCTATTTCCGCGGCTGAAGCGTAGCCCGTACGCCATAATATAGGCAGTGTGGTAAGTTCCTCAAAAATTTTCTCGCGTTTGGCAGGGGAAAGTTTTTTGCTGTCGTTTATTTTCGCCATTACAGGGTGGGAGTAAAGCTCCGGCGGTATATAGCACGCCGCCGCGGTAACGGGCCCGGCCAAAGGGCCGCGTCCGGCTTCGTCTACGCCGATTATTTTTGAGAATGGAAACTCTTGGGATATTTGAATGTCAAATTCGCTCAAACTCATTAAATAATTCTACTAAATAAAAGCGCCAGACAATAGCGGTATTAAAAGCGGAATTAGTCCGCCAAAAGAAAAGTAAAGAAAAATATTTGCTAAAAATGGCGTTATTATGGGGGCTTTACTAGCGTAAGGGAATAATCTATTTTATTTATAGTATAATTAAAAAAGATTATGAAATTAATTTTGGCAATGGATTTAAATAAATGGCGCCGCATTTACAAAATTATATGACAAACGAGAAAGGAAAATCGTCAAAACGAAAAAAGGATAACCTAATCCCGGCCTTTAAAGCGCTTTTGGCGAATTTAGATGAAGAGGAATGGCAGATTGTTACCTTTGAGCTCTATGATGAGGGCGAATGATTTCGGGGTAAGGGCAGGAAGGCGGTTGTTTTAGACCGCATAAAGAGTTGGCTTTTGCGTTTTGTTTTTTTATTGACCGTCGCTGTTGTTCAAACGGAAAATATCTTCAAAACGCAAAAGCCAATCTTGTTGTAAAAGCGGAAAAGGAAGGAATCCTCTTGATTTTTTGCTTTATGTTATATTAGATATTAGAGTACTTCAGGAGGATAGAAAAATGAAAAGGAACCTGGTCTTTATAAGTGTGCTTTTGGGATGTATGGTAATTGGTGTGGGCTGCGTTTCTTCTGGAGAGAAGAAAGCCGAAAAGCTTGCCGGCTTGACCTTGGATAATGAAGAAATTTATAAATGTTCGTCCGATTCCGATTGCGTGTCTGTATTGAGGGATTGTTGTCTATGCGACGGCAAGGTGGCGATAAATAAGAAATACGCCAAAGCGTTTAATCAATCCAAGAGCGAACGCTGCGCTTTTGTTCCCTGCACTTTACAGATGTGCTATGTGGATATAACTCCAAAGTGTGTTGAAGGCAAATGCGGAGGGGATTTAATTGAGCCGCCCGCTGTAATGCCTTAGGGAGTATAAAAAGCATTTTGAATTGAAATAAAATAAAAACTAACGCGGCTTTTAAGTATAAAAAAGGCCGCGTTATTTGTTTGTTTTTTTGTCTTTTTGCTTTTCTTAATATTTTTATCGCTGATTTATTTTTCTGTTAGATAGGGGATATCTTTTTGCTTAATCCAAATTGACTTAAGGTGTTTTTGCCGCTTAAAGGGGGGAAAGCGGACAGTCCAAATTGGGGCAAATGAGAGTCGGGAAAAAGGCTTATGTAATAGGGCGTAGTTTTGCGCTCCGACTGATGGAAATATAAAAACTCTGGCTAAAAAAGACAGTAATATAGTAAAATATATAAAGATTTGAAAGCGCCCATAGCTCAATGGATAGAGCACCAGCCTGCGGAGCTGGGGATACAAGTTCGATTCCTGTTGGGCGCACCATTTGAAAGACTCTTCGAAAGCGAAGAGCCTTTTTTATCTCAATATTCCTGCTTATAATTTCTCCGTCATAGATTTTTATGCCAATCCTTTCCAACTGTAAGCGTAAAAAACGCTTGCGCCTTTATGACCGAGCGCAAGCGTTTTTCAGCTTAAAAGATTTTTACCCTTGAAATTCCGGCGTATTAAATATGCTTTGAAGGCATTTTCCGCTGACGCAGGCCGCCTTGGCACCGCCGAAATAGCTCCTGGGGCATTTTGATGCCTCGGGGCATTGTTCCGGTTCGCCCGAAACCCGCTTATATTCTTTTATCAATTCCTGCTCGTATTGTTTGTTTACGAAGTAGGGGGCATAGGCTTCTTTGCAGCAGCTGGGGAATACAGCTACGCAATCCTCGTCCGTTTCGCAGCCGGAGAATAAATCCTGAATGTCGCTCATGCTGTTGCTTTTTGCAGCGTCTTCTTCCGTATCGTTAAGGCCCGATGTTGTTTGGGGGCCGTCACCTTCCCGCGGAAGGATGGTTTCTTCTACGATTACTTCTTCCGCCGATATTTCCTGAGGAAGATACTCTTTGGGCCCGTTCATCGCTTTCCAGGATACCACTATTACGGCTAAAGCCGCCAAAATTATTATTATTGATTTTATATTTTTCATTTATAACTCCTTTTATATTTCTATGTCTATCCCCACAGGCGCATGGTCTGAGCCGGGCACATCACTTAGTATATAAGCATTTTTTATAAGTTTTGAGGCCTTCTCGTCAACCATAAAATAATCCAGCCGCCAGCCTACGTTTCTGCTCCTGGCGGCGGTTTTATAGTCCCACCACGTGTACTGCTTACCTTGAATATTGAACATTCTGAAGGTATCAACCAAGCCTTCGCTGAAGAATTTATCAAGCCAAGCGCGCTCCTGCGGGAGGAAGCCCGTAGTATTTTGATTTTCTTTGGGGTGTTCCAAATCAATTTCCTTATGAGCGGTATTGACGTCGCCGCAGGTTATTACGTATTTCCTTTTTGCAAGTTCTTTGCACATTTTTAAAAACGCCGCATAGAAGCGGAGTTTATATTCCACCCTGTGTTCGCCTTGTCCGCCGTTGGGAAAGTAGACCGTTAGGAAATAGAATTTATCGTATTCCAAGCAAAGCAGTCTGCCTTCCGCGTCGAACTCCTCGCTGTCCAAAGAGGTTGACACCGACAGCGGTTCTTCTTTGGTATAAACGCCCACGCCGCTGTATCCTTTGCGCTGAGGGGTGGAAAAGTAGGAGTAATACCCCGGGATATTTTTTAACCCGTCGGATAATTGTTCCGGCCAAGCTTTTGTTTCCTGCAGGCCGATTATATCGGGGTTGGTTTTTATCAACCAATCCTTAAAGCCCTTCTTTTCTACGGCTCTAAGTCCGTTGACGTTCCACGAAAGGAAAATTCTCTTCATAATTGATATAATATCATTTTAAGGACGGCAATATATGAGAAAAGGCAGATATTTTTTAACTTCCGAATCCGTTTCGGAAGGGCATCCCGATAAGGTGTGCGATCAGATTTCCGACGGAGTTCTCGATGCCATATTGGCTAAAGATAAGACGGCTCGCGTCGCTTGCGAAACTTATATCACAAGGGGCTTGGTGGTAGTCGGCGGGGAAATTACGACTTCCACTTGGGTTGACGTCGATAAAATAGCGCGCGACACCATAAAGAATATCGGATATACCGACGCCAAATACGGATTTAATTACGAAACTTGTTCCGTAGTAAACGTTATAGGCAAGCAATCGCCCGATATCAGCCAAGGAGTGAATGTCGGCGGTGCGGGCGACCAGGGTTTTATGGTCGGCTATGCGTGCCGGGAAACGAAGGAATATATGCCGCTTCCGCTGCAGCTGGCGCACGAGATTTTGATTAAACTGGCCGATATGCGCAAGAGCGGAGCGCTCTCTTATGTGGGGCCGGACTCCAAGTCTCAGGTTACCGTGGAATATAAGGACGGCGTCGCGCAGAGAATAGATACCGTAGTGCTTTCAACCCAGCACACGGAAGATATTTTAGATAAAACCGGCAAGAAGATTACCGAAGCGTCTAAAAAAGAATTGATAGAAAAAGTAATAAAACCCGTTATAGGCAAATGGGCGGACGGCAAAACAAAATATCTTATCAATCCTACCGGCAAGTTTGTTATAGGCGGGCCGCAGAGCGATACTGGAATGACGGGCCGCAAGATAATAGTCGATACCTACGGCGGTCGTACGGCGCACGGCGGCGGTGCATTCAGCGGTAAGGACCCTACAAAAGTGGATAGATCAGCGGCATATTTGGCCAGATATATAGCCAAGAATGTTGTAGCTTCAGGTTTGGCCGACGAATGTGAGGTGCAGATAGCCTACGCAATAGGCAAGGCCGAACCGGTGGGGTTTTATCTTGACACTTTGGGTACTGGTAAGGTTTCGGACGATAAACTCGGCGCGATATGCAGAAAACTTTTCAAAATGACTCCGCGCGCGATAATAGAGCAGTTTAAACTACAGCGGCCGATTTATCGGAAGACGGCCTCTTATGGACATTTCGGGCGGGATATCTTCCCTTGGGAGAAAACCGACAAAGCCAAGGAAATCGCCGCCCTGGCCGGCAAATAAAATTTAATTTCCCCGGTACTTAGCAGTATCGGGGAAATTTTTAAGCTTACGGGGGGATAATGAAGTTTATTCGTATATCTATAAGGACAATACTGTATACAGTCTTGGCTGCCGCGCTCTTGCTTTTGGCGGCGGAGCTGGCTTTGCGGTATTTATTGCCTACGGAAGGAATGCAAAAGAAAGTGGTAGCTTTTATCTCGCAGAAGAGCAAAGGCGAGGTAAGCATAAAAAATATAGCCGCCGGCCTTACCGGTATACACTTGGATAATATATCGATAAAAGCACCGGGCGGCGAAGAGATACTTCAGGCCAAGAGCGTGCTTGTAAAAATATTGCCGTTTCAACTGTTAAAGGGCGATATAGATTTTAACGATATATCGATAGAGGGGCTTAATCTGAATGTAATAAGGGACAAAAACGGCGATTTTAATTTCGAGCCGTTTTTTCCCGCAGGTGGAGAAAAGGAAAACTCCAATGATGGTAATGAGGCTAAGGGAGATTCCTTTCTTAAAGATTTAAAGATAAAACATATTCAGCTTCGCGAGTCGGAAATTTCTTACTGCGATTTGGCCAAGAATATAAAGATATCTTTAAAGGAATTGTTTTTGGATATTGATAATTTCAGTTTTTACTCCCCGTTTAAATTGAGCGTAAATACTTTACTAGATTATCAGCAAAAATCATTCAAACTGGATAATTTGCCCTTGGGATTTACCGTTACATCCGCTTTAGCGGGGATGAATTGGGATAACGCTTTTGCGCAAATTGATCAGCTTGTTTTGGAGCGGGGCGACAGCCTGTTGAAGATAAGCGGCTCCGTAACTGATTTTTTAAACCCCGATATACAGCTAAATACGCAAGCGAATAATTTTTCAAGTGAAGCGTTAAACGGTTTGTTTAACATACCGGCCTTCTATTTGGGCAAAGCCGAAGTGGACATCAACGGGTCTTACAATTCAGATCTGAATAAAATACTTATAAACAGCTTTAACATAAGCGCTTTAAATTCCGCAATTAACGGCAAGGGCGGTATAATTTTGGGCGATAATCCCTCTTACAGCTTAGATTTAAAGATAGCCTTGGCATTGGGGGGATTTTCTAAAGCGATAAGCCTGCTGGGCGAGTACTTGCTGGACGGTTTTCTAAGCGCGTCTTTAAAGCTGGGGCAGGGAGAGGTCCGCGGACGGGTATCGGCAAAGAACGTCGGGTTTTTCTATGACGGGGCGGGAACGTTTAGCGAGGTTAACGCGGTAGCGGAAATAAAAACCTTAAAGAATATAACCCTCAATAATCTGAACGGCCGTCTAAACGGCAATGCATTCAAAACTGCTCTTACCTATTTGGACAATGGCCAAAGCGCCGACGTTAATTTTAATTTGCAGACGGATAGACTCTTATTGGAAAAGCCGAAAAAAGTTTCCGCGGATTCTTCCGCCCCGGCCGAATACAATCCTGAAGCGGAGCCGGTATTGGACGATAGCTCCGCGAATTCTGCTCAAAGCGGGAAAGGTTGGTTTTTGCCGCCATTAAACATAAAAGGGACGGCAAAAGTAGCGGCTCTGGAATCGCCGTACTTCAATGCATATGACGTCAATTTTAGGGCGGACGTCCGCAATTTTACTCCGTCTTTGGCCGGGATAAGCGGCCACTTGGCTTTGGATACGGATAGCGGAGTTATAAAAGATTTATACCGCCTTACAAACGCAAACGCTTTAACAAAGGTGCTGTTTGTGTCTTTGGGGGTGGTAAGCAAGCTGATAAACAGTTTGGACGTATTGTCGCTTCTCAATACTTTGGCGGCGGCTATTTTGCCGACAGACAAACAGGAACAGGCTTTGGACGCTTCGCCCGATAAGATATCAGGGGCGCTTAATTACGAGAGTTTTGCCATGGACCTGGACTTTAACGACGGCATTAGCGATATTAAAAGAGGAGACTTCGTATCTTCTCTTATATCGTTTAATATGGCGGGCCAGATAAACTTTAACAGCAGGGGGATAGATATGACTGTAAACGCCGCGCCGGGCAGAATAAGCGAAAACGGTATAATGCCTCTTAAAATAAAAATCGGCGGCACCATCGACGATCCCAGCGGGAAGATGAGCATGTTGTCTAGCGCTACTAGTTTGGTCCGCCAGACGATATTTAAAAATCCGGGCAGCAGGATAGTGAAGAAAAGCCTTAACGGGATATTGGGGATATTCGGTTTAAGTTCTAAAGGGGATAAAGGAAAACCCGCGGCCGAGGCAAACGGCGGTGATGAGTTTATTCCCATAGAAATACCGAGCTCGGAAAACGCGCCCGCGCAATAAAGCCGCGGCTTTGCTCATTATAAAAAGCCCCGCTTTTTGAGCGGGGCTTTAAATTTATCTGACCATAGGCTTTGTTATCGGCATTGCGCGTCTAGGCTTTAAACCGTCCTGTTCGTAGGTAACCCATTTTTTGAGGCTTAAAAACGCCGCGCCGGCCACGCAGGCTATGGCAGCTATAACAAGCCAAGGCAGGGGCGGGTAGATTGGAGACAAATCCTGCATCATAATGCCCGCAAGGAGTATTCCCGTCGATACGCCCGCCTGATTTGACAGAACATATAAACCAAGGAAACGCCCTCTCTTGTTGTCGGGCGCGATATTGGATACTAAAGAATGGCCCGAGGGCAGCACCAACATTTCGCCCAAAGCGGCGAATACCATTCCTATAACTAGAGTGTGAAACCCCAGCGCAAATCCTACCGAGCCATATCCTACGGCGTAAAGGAAGCAGCCAAAGGCCAAAGCGGCGCTAAGGCGCATCTTTGCTATTAATTTCGACGCTTGATACTGCAGCAAGACTACCGACATTCCTTGAATGGAAAACAATAGCCCTACGGCGTTTTCCGTAAGATTAAGACAGTTTACCGCGTGAAGGGAAAGCCCGACCACCAACTGAGCCGAAACTATGGAAATCAGGAAATTGTAGAAACATAATCTGGAAAGGTTTGCGTCTTTAAGCTCAGTGAACATTTTGATGAAATGGCTTTTTCGGCGCAAGGTTTTTTTGAGAGCGTCTTGTATGTAAAGTTTAAGGTAAAGCATAGCGGTAAAGAAGGTTATGGCGGTGAGGAGGAATCCTAAAGAATAGGATATGTTGGCCAAGAACCCGCCCATGGCGGGGCCCAAGGTCCAGCCCAAATTAATGCCTATTCTTATGTATCCGAAGGCTTTTACCCGTTCGGCGTTATTGGTGTTATCGGCTATCCAAGCGTTGGAGGCGGGGCGGAAAAAGGCGCCCAAAAAGCTGCCGGCGAAGTGGAAGGCGATAGTTACTATATAATGCGCATCGAAGAAAATGGAAGCGGCGATGGCCAGCATCGACATCGACCTGAGAAACAGGGAAACGACCATAACTCTTTTCCTTCCGAAGTTATCGGACACTTCCCCGCTGATCGCGCTTGCGGCGGCGGTGGTAAACATAGCGGCCGCGAGCATAATGCCGATAATGCCCGGCGCCACGTGCTTTTGAGTGGTGAGGTATATGGTAAGAAAAGGTATGCTCAGGGCATATCCGAAAGCGATAAGGCCGTTGGCTACGGCTATTATTATCAAACTTTTGGTTTTTTCCGTCATATTGATATTGTACAACTTTGTAGAGTAAAAAATTAAAATTTTGCGTATTTCACAAAATTTTGATAAAATAGTCAAGAGGTTGGTTCTATATGTGCCATAAATCCAGCTATTTTGACAATTATTGCCGCATTTTGGCGAATGCGCGCGCCATTGCCGAGAAGAACGGCTTTGCCGCGGAGCGGGTTAATGTCCTTGTGGTGACGAAATACGCTAGCGCCGAGCAAATAGCGCAGCTGTTAAGCTGCGGCGGAGTATCAATGATAGGGGAATCGCGTCTGCAGGACAGTTTGGAGAAGTGGCAGTCGCCGCTGCTTAGCGGATATAAAGTACAAAAATTTTTTATAGGGCATTTGCAAACCAACAAAGCCGCCAAAGTGGTAGACAATTTTGATTTTATTTGTTCTTTGGATTCTTTGCGTTTGGCCCGTTGTATAGATAGAGAAGGCGGAAAATTGGGGCGTTGCGTCAATTGTTTGCTCCAACTTAAGCTGACGGATAGGGAAACGCAGGGCGGATTGGATTTGAAAGAGGCGGGCAAGTTTATAGAGCGGGTCCGCAAAGATTTTAAGTATATATCGCTTAGGGGTATAATGGCGATAGCGCCCGATACGGAAGATAAAGCCTTGCTGAGAGAATGTTTTAGAAGTGCGGCCGAAGTTTTTAAGGACTATTTTACGCAAGAAGATTATCTTTCTTTGGGAATGAGCGGGGATTATGAAACGGCGGTGGCCGAAGGCGGCAATTTACCCAGAATAGGCAGCGCCGTATTTAAATAGATTTGGTAAGGAGGAAGGGCATGATAATAAAAGTGCGGGTGATTTCCACTACCGGAGACAATGAAGTAGTCAGCAGGATAGGCAGCGTGCTTCGCGTAAAGGTTAAAACAAAAAAATTAGACAGCGAGGCCAATGATATTCTTAAGTATTTTATGGCGGATTTTTTCTCCGTAGACGAGGAAGACATAAACATAATCAAAGGCAATAAAGGCAAGGAAAAGACGGTAGAAGTGCGGGGAAAAAGCGAGGAAGCCTTAAAAAGGGTAATGGACGCCATCCCGTAATTTGTAATGAATTTAGAACGATAAATCCCTACGGAAAATTTAGAGGGTTGTTGCGGTGCAAATTGTCAAAATGCCGCGTCGGCTTTGCCGGCGCGGCTTTTTGTGTTAGGAAAACAGAGCCGTCCTGCGGGGGGTATTATGGGCTCTAAAACGGCTTCTTAATTACAAAATCCAAATTAGTTTTGTTGGACTGGCTAATCCAAAGTTTTTTGACTGAGGGCACCCCAATCTGCGTTTTTGTCTGATTGCGGGTTTTTAATCCTCGGTTTGTTTTGATTGTAAAATCCAAAGCGGAGGGGCTTTTTTATAAAATTCCAGGACTTGGCAGGGATAATATTTATTAACCTGAAAACAGAGAATCCGCCTCTGCCCCTTGAGGGCTTTGTCTAACGAGGCGGGCGTTCCCAATGAAGGGCAAATATCAAAATTATCTTTAATTAAAACCGTATTCCCAGGTAAACTTTAAAACGGGGGACAGCTTGACTGGAGGGCTTTTTTTTGATAGATTAACTTCATCAAGTCAGCCCGTAAGCGGTAGATGTATTTGTTTTTTGTTAAAGGTTAGTTTAAGCGGGTTGTTTAAAGTTAAAAACAGGAGAAAAGTATGGCGAATAATAAAATAGCCGTGAAGGTTTTTTTGGGCTGTTTGTGTTGTTTTGTCCTTATTATGGGATTGAACGCCGCGGATGGGACTTCCGGGAGCGGGAGTACGGGGAGTTCGGGTACGGCAAATTGCACCACCGTTGGGGAAACGCAGGAGAAATATACGGCTGATAGCAATTGCGGATATAGTACGCAGACAAGGACATGCTGTTCAAATAAGTATTGGAGCGGTTGGGACGAGCCTTGCCCCGGCGCAGTCCAATTGGTAGCCGTGCGTAGTATGGAAAGTCTAACGCTTGAATGCGGCGGTTACTATGGCGCTTATGTGGATGGTGTATGTAAATGTACTGGTCTGCTTCCCAGTATAACGGTCCCCTATCCGAAGTGCCCGGCAAGCAATATTTGCGACGGCAAATCTGTCGGTTATAAGTGTTATGAGAGATATTCTCCCACGGCAGAAGAAGTGGCTAAAAGGGAATACGATGGAAGACAGGGAGGGATTTACTACCCCAAGGGGTATGGTTATATGGATGGACCAGGATGTTATTATAGAGATATCAATAATGATATGGGTTTCGCGGCGTGTGATATATGTAGCGGCACCGGTAGCGGCAGTACCGGCGGCGGCAGTGGCGCAAAAGGGCCTGGTAATTGGGTTCATCGGTGGATAACAGGCGGTAGCTTTACCGTAAATGTCGTTACTTGTAAGGAGCAGACGAGTACCGGCGGCGGGAGCCAAATATAGTGAAGCTAAGGCAAATTATAAGGAGCGATAATTATTTGAGAAGGAAGTTGACGGAAATTTAAGAAGTTTTCCCTGAGGCGCTGATATAAACGGCGCCTCTTTAAATAATCGCCCCGCCGCTCAAACGGCGGGGTTTTTGTCGGGCAAAATTCAGCTTAGTCGGGACATTTCTAAATTATGGTTCGTAATTCCCTATAAAGGCGGAATGGGCGCGGGGCAGCTTTTCGGAGGAAAAGATAGGCTTATAGCGGAGTATAATATGGCGAAAGGAAAAAATCAAAGTTTAAATTTATTTTTAAAACCGCGTTCCATTTCTCTGGATAGGTCCTTCTTCTTGAGAGTTTCGCGTTTATCGTATATTTTTTTGCCTTTGGCCAGCGCTATTTTAGCTTTGGCCCAACCGTTTTTAAGATATATTTCCAAGGGTACTATGGTTTGGCCTTTTATCTCGTTGGCGGCGGTAAGTTTGTTGATTTCTTTTCTGTGCAGGAGCAGTTTTCTTGTTCTTGTCGGGTCCAAAGAGGTATGTGTGTTGAAAGCATAGGGTTTTATGTGCATATTAAACAAATAGGCTTCTCCTTTGTCCATTCTGACGAAAGCGGAATCTAAACTGCAGTCTTTAAGACGCAGCGATTTTATTTCAGAACCGAACAGCGCCATACCCGCCTCAAACGTTTCCAAAATGAAATATTCGTGCAGCGCTTTTCTGTTTGTCGCTATGACCTCTATTCCCTTTTTCCTCGCCATAAAAGTAATTTTAGCAAATTTGCCGAAGGAAAGATAAAAAGGAAATTTATTCTTGATTGTAAAAAAAGCCGTAATTTAATAAAATAATAAAAGATGGGCGGGTGGCGGAATTGGCAGACGCGTACGGCTCAGGACCGTATGTCCGAAAGGACTTAAGGGTTCAAATCCCTTTCCGCCCATTGGTTTTCTGATTAACTTCTTTGATATCCTTACATAATTCTATAGCAAACAGGACAAACGATGAAGAAAAAGATATGGCTAAGTGTCTTTTTGACGCTGTTTTTGCCGCTTGCTTTGGCGGCGTATGATTATCCGTCGGATTTGGAGGGTTCAAACGCCCTTTTGGAAAGCAGGTATTCCGGCGTTCGGCCTTATATAAGGGCTGACGCGGGCCTTACTTATTCTTCTTTCGAGCTAGGCCCGGGCGAGGATTTGACGGGCTTCCAATTTATTGGCAATTTGGCTTTTGGCGCTGAATATAAACGTTCCAGGCTGGAGTTCGCCTATCAACCCAGGGAGGCCGTTTCCGATGTGATATATATGCTTGCGGATACTTTCGCCAGCGTCAGCGGAGACGTGTTTATGGTCAATTGCTTTTACGATTTTTTCTACGCCAAGTACTTTGATTTGTACGTAGGAGCGGGCGGCGGCGTAGATAAATGGAATAGCGTCTCCCGCGCTACGCTGTCGGGCTCGGAGGAAGTA
This sequence comes from uncultured Elusimicrobiales bacterium, assembly GCA_944324675.1. Lineage (GTDB taxonomy): Bacteria > Elusimicrobiota > Elusimicrobia > Elusimicrobiales > Elusimicrobiaceae > Proelusimicrobium. Next base: position 124,927 of record CALUXE010000004.1, read on the forward strand.
AAAGACGACGGCGCTCTTTTATAGGCGGGCTGTATTTGGGAATGAGTTTTAATATCCCTATGAGGTATATCCTTGCCAGTTTGGATATGGGCGTCGATTATTATTATGAAAGGCATTTTAGGACTAACAATTTCGTTCCCAAGATTGGATTAAGACTTGGTTTTTAACCGAAAGCCCCGCCTCACGGCGGGGCTTTTTACGGCGGCGCTTTAATAAACGGCCGCGGGCCTGTATGAGGGGGTTAAAATATAGTAAAATTAATTAAACGTGGAGCGCTACCCGGGAGCGGACAGTTTTTCTTGTCCCGAACGGGAAAACGGGTGTCTTGATGCTGTTAAGAAAGAAAAAGGGAGCCAGACGTTTCGCCCCGATACGCGGCAAGCGGGAAAAGGCCCTAAGAATAAAGAGAATGTTTTTCGCTTTGTCGGCGTGCGTGGTTGTATTGGCGTTTTTTTTCGCCTTGGGCAAGGCCGCGGATATGTTGTTTGACGCGAAGAGCCGTCCCCAATGGCTGCAATGGCATGTCAAAAAGGTAAATATAAGCGCGGAGGATGAAGCGCTTTCCGAAGAAATCCTAAAATATGTGACCTTTAAGCAAGGCGACGCCGTATCCTATTTGGATTGTTCCGCTTTGGAAGAAATGTTGCAAGACAATATGAAAGAATTAAAGAAAGTTTCCGTCTGGCGGAATTATTTTAACGGCGACTTGAATATAAAAATAAAGAAACATGAACCATTTGCCAGAATAAAAACGGAAAAAAACAATTATCTTGCTGCGGAGAACGGACTTATATTTAACGAAGAAAAATCGCCGCGCGACGATTCTCTTTTGGAAATAAAAACCCTGGGCGAAATAAAAGGTGAATTTTTGCCTAAAGAATTTGTAGAATTAGTAAAAGCGGTAAAGAACGAAACCGATTTGGCGGTGGAGGAATTTACCGTCGATTTGGGCCGGTCGTCTTTCGGTTTAAAGCTAGAAGGCGCGTCCGCCGATATGGGCGGGCTGAAAGGCGGCGCGGAAAAGATAAAAGTCCTGAAAAGGATTATTGCGGAATCTTCCCGCCGCGGTTTTAAGGAACCGTTTGAGATAAATTTCAATTATTTTGGGGACGGCAAAGTATATTTAAGGCCGTCGGCGTAAAGGTGCTTTTATAATATGGCGAAGAGTAATTTGATAGCGGCGTTGGATATAGGCAGCGGCAAGGTGACGGCCGTGGCCGCCGCGTATGACGCGGAAACAAATTCTTTAAGGGTGGTGGCGGGCAAAAGCGTTCCCTGCCGCGGGCTTAAGAGAGGAATGGTCAGCGATATAAGGGAAGCGTCCTCATCGATAACCGAAGCGATAAATTATATGGAGGAAAAAGCCGCCCAAGACATAAACGCTTTATACGTGGCTTTGCGCGGCGACCATTTGGAATCTTTCACCAACCACGGGACATATAATATATCCAGGGCCAATAAGGAAATTACGGCCGAAGACATAGAGCAGGCGGTAGCGAACGCGCGGTCAATCCCGATAAAAATAGACAACGAGATAATCAGCGTGGTTCCGCAAGGCTTTTCGATAGACCGCAAAGGGGGGATAACCAACCCCGAGGGAATGGACGGCTCGCTTTTGGAAGTGGACGTCCACATAACCACGGGTTTGACTTCCTGCGTGAACAATTTGATGAAAGCTATAACCCGCCCCGGCTTTAGGGTCGACGGTAAATTTTACGGGTTGGTATGTTTGGCGGAATGCGTGCTTTCGCCGGAGGAAAAAGAGAGCTATTGTCTGATAATAGATTTGGGCGGGGAGACAATATCCGTCGGAATATGGGCGGAAGGCGCTTTGATATACGCCAAAGATTTTCCGTTCGGGTGCGATATTTTTACCAGGGATATAATAAACGCTTTGCATACCCCCAAAGCCAGCGCGGCGGAAATCAAGGAGCGCTACGGCGTGGCTTACCCCGCGTATTTGGAGGAGGAAACGACGATAGAAGTGCCTTCGATGGACGGGAAGAGTTCCTCCGAGATAAAGAAGAGTTATCTTTTGGATATAATCCAGCCGCGCGCCGAGGAGCTTTTCGAAACTATTCGCGAGAGCATAGAAAAAGCCGGCTTCGGCGACTTTTTAAAAGAGGGATACGCCGTTTTGACGGGCGGCGGGTCCTTAATGCCGGGTATAGAGGCGCAGTGCTGCCAAAGTCTGGGGCTTAAAGAAGCGCACAAAGCGACGGTACAGCGCGACATAATAGACGCGGAAGAAAAATATTTCGATCCGATATATACCACGGCCTTGTCCTTGGCGGCCTACGCCGCGCGCAGGGAAATGATAGCGGAAGAACACGGCAGCGATATTGTAAACAGGTCGCCTATACTTAAGTTTTTTAATATGCTTAAGAACTCAAACATTTTTGGCGGTTAATTTATGAGCGATAATTCATTGGATTCTTTATTTTCTTCGGCCGAACAGTTTGAAGGAAAGTTGGCCAAGATAAAATGCGTAGGCGTTGGCGGCGGCGGCGGCAACGCTATAAACCACATGATGGAAGCGGGTATAGAGAATGTTGACTTTGTGGCGATAAATACGGACGCGCAGGATTTAAGGCGCAATAAAGCGCCGTATTTGGTACAAGTAGGCGAGAAAATAACAAAGGGTTTGGGAGTCGGCGGCGACCCGAAACGCGGCAAACAGGCGGCGGAGGAATCGATAGAACAGCTTCGCAACGTGGTTGCCGATACCGATTTGCTTTTTATAACGGCTGGCATGGGCGGCGGAACGGGTACTGGCGTCGCGCCGGCTTTGGCGAAGGTGGCCAAAGAGATATACGGCGACAATATTTTGGTGGTCGGCGTAGTTACCAGGCCGTTCAATTTCGAAGGATACGTGCGTGCCGACCAAGCCGATAAGGGTATAAAAGAGCTGCAGGAATATGTGGACTCGATGATAATAGTGCCGAATGAAAGGCTGTTTGAGAATATAGACTCCAAGACGACGACTGAAGAAGCCTTCAAGATGGTGGACGAAGTGCTTTTGCAGGCGGTAAAAGGGATTTCGGAAGTGATATTGCGCCCCGGCAATATGAACATAGACTATAACGATCTTAAGACGGTAATGTTAAAGTCGGGCTGTTCGTTGATAGGGATAGGCCAGGCCAAGGGCCCCAAGCGTCATTTGGACGCTGCCCAGCAGGCATTAAGTTCGCCTTTGCTTGAAAACGCCGACATATCCGGCGCCAAAGGATTTATAGTATACTTTACCGCCCCCGACGATATCACAATGACGGAACAAGGCGACGTAATGAATATAATAAAACAGTACGCCAGCAACGAGTCTAAGGTAATGTTCGGGCATATGTACGACAAGAGTTTGCCCCCGGGTACCTTCAGCGTAACTATAATAGCCACGGGCTTTGGCAGAGAAGGCGCGCCGCGTTTAAATACGGTAAGACATTCTTTGGTGGGGGCGGCGACTTCGGATAAAACCCGCGAGCCGATAAGGCCTATCCTTCCCCATGCCCTTTCGCCGCGAGCGGTAAACCGCACGCCCAGAAGCGCCGACGCTTTCGATTCAAGATCGGATTTTATGCTTATCCCTGCGTTTATAAGGCGCAGGAAGGAGGGAAAGTAATATGGCCATAGGACTTACCACTTTGCTTAAAACGGTAGTGGACAACAAAGCCAGCGGCTTGCATATAAGGGGGAACTCTAACGCTTATGTTCGCATAAACACGAAGATAAGGGAGATAGAAGATTGTTTCTTGACCAATGACGACGTTAAGAAAATAGCCTCGGCGATAATGGGCGAACGCGAAAAAAAGATGTTTGATCAGAACTTGAGCGTGGATTTCGCGCTTGACGCCAAAGAATACGGCCGTTTTAGGTTTAACGTGTTTAGGCAGTCGGGCAAAATATGTATGGCCATAAGGCATATACCCTTAAGGATACCGTCCTTTGAGCAGCTTAGCCTGCCTGGAGAAACTCTTAAGAAAATAGCGGACAATCACCGCGGTATAATATTGGTAACCGGTATGACGGGATCAGGCAAATCCTCGACTTTGGCCGCGATGGTAGATTACATAAACAAGACGCGTTCCGGCCATATTCTTACGGTGGAAGACCCCATAGAATTTGTGCATACCGACCAGCGCAGCATAGTCAGCCAGCTTTCTCTGGGTACGGATACGCTTTCCTACTCTTCCGCGCTCAGATACGCCATGAGGCAGGACCCCAACGTAATCATGTTGGGCGAAATGCGCGATACGGAAGTTATCCGTTCAGCCATAGCGGCGGCGGAAATGGGGCAGCTGGTGCTTTCCACCCTGCATACGATTAACACTGTGCAGACGATATCCAGGATAATAGAATCTTTCCCGCCGGAGCATCAGGGGCAGGTGCGTTTTCAGTTGGCGGATCTTTTAAGGGGGATAATATCCCAAAGGCTCTTGCCAAAAATAGGAGGCGGCTTGGTGCCGGCAGTGGAGATAATGCTTCCTACCGCGCAGATAAAAAAATGCATATTGGATAATAAAATCGCCGGTATAAATAAGGCGATAGCCGCGGGCGATTATTACGGTATGCAGACCTTTGACGATTCCCTTGTAAGGCTTTACAGGGAAGGCAAATGCAAGTTGGAAGATGTTTTGGACTATTCCACTAATCCCGATGGAATTATGCTCGCGCTTAGAGGATTGGATAACAAATGACGAAGCGATGCCCCTCCAAAATTACCATTGCCATAGACGGCACCGCGGGAGTGGGGAAGTCGTCTGTGGGCAAGGCGGTCGCTTTAAAGTACGGCATCAGTTTTTTGAGTACGGGGCAAATGTACAGGTGCTTAGGCTGGAAGGTGCTTAAAAGCGGCATTGATATATCTGACGAAGCGGCGGTGATCAAGGCGGCCAAAGACATTGTTTGGAGTTTTGAGCGGCAAAGCGACAGCAGCCTTAAGGTGCTGGTGGACGGGCAATATTTGGGCGATAAACTTCAGCTGGAGGAAGTGGGCCGCGTGGCAAGCAAGGTCTCGGCGATAGGGCCCGCGCGCACGGTAATAATGCAAAGGCAGATTGATTTGGGCCGCGAAGGCAATATAGTTATGGAGGGGCGGGATATAGGCACCGCGATATGCCCCGATGCCCCCGTCAAGATTTACCTTATAGCGGACGCCGAAGCGCGCGCGCAAAGACGGGTAAAACAGCTTCGGGAGCAGGGGGAAAGGGCCGATTACGACGAAATATTAGCCTCCATAATATCGCGTGACGAGCGGGATTCCAATCGCAGTTGCTCGCCTTTAAAGCCGGCCCCGGATGCGGTAATCATAGACACTTCGGCTTTGAGCCTTGACGAAGTTATAGCGAAAGTTTTGGAGGTAGTGGCCAAGGTATGCTGAGACAAGCTCTTCTTAATTTGATAAAATTTACGTTTAGAAGTTATTTTTTGCTCTTTTATAAAGTTAAAGTGGCAGGCTTGGAAAATATACCGCGCTCAGGCGGTTTGATAATGGCGTGCAATCATATGTCAAATTTCGATCCGCCGTTTGCCGGCGGTTTTGCGGGAAAGAAAAGGGATTCCGTCTACTTTATAAAGAAAGAACTTATGTCCGTGCCGTTATGCGGGTGGCTTTTCAAGTATTTTGGATACATTCCGGTAGACAGACAGAAACCGGGCGGAGATATGGGCGCGATAAAAGCTGCTTTAAAAGTCGTGAGGAAAGGGCAAAGCCTGTTTATCTTCCCAGAAGGGACCCGCTCTAAAACCGGGAAACTTGGCAGAGGCAAGCCCGGTATAGGTTTTATGGTGTATCACAGCGGCGTTCCTGTTCTGCCGATAAAGATAGCCAATACGAACAAATTGCCTTTTACCAGGCAGGAGCTAAAAGTAACTTTCGGCCAACCGTTCAGGGTGGTGCCGGACGAAACGCGGGAAATAAAAGAGCAGTTTCAGGAATTTGCAGATAAAGTAATGGACGAAATAAATAAACTTGATTAAAACGGAGGTAACACATTTTGCGTCTAGAACGTAAAGTGTCAAGAGCTATATGACTAACCCAGAAGAAATAAAAAACACACAGGCGGCCGAAAGCGGCGAAGATATTACTATGGACCAGTTGTTCGCCGAGCAGGACGCGATGCAGGAAAAATTAAACAAAAGGGAAATCGTCAACGTAAATGTAGTTCAAATTTCACAAGATAACGTGCTGGTGGATACGGGCGACAAAAAAGAGGGGTTAATCCCGCTATCCGATTTTGAAGGCAGAGCGGTGCCGGCGGTAGGCAGCGAGATAACCGCGGTGCTCGTACGCAAAGGTACGGATGAAAGACATTCAATTTTATCTCATAAAAAGGCTTTGGAAGCTTTGGGGTGGGATGTTTGCAGGAAAGCTTTTGACAATAAAGAAAGAGTGAAGGGCATAATAACCGAATGCGTAAAAGGCGGGTACAAAGTGGACGTAAACGGCGTACAGGGGTTTATGCCGCTGTCGCTTTCCGAGATACACCCGGCTTACAAACATTATTTGCCCAAGGGCGCAAAGATAAAGGCCGTTATAGCGGAGTTTTCAAAGGAAAAGCAGAAGCTGATAGTTTCCAGAAAACAGGTTTTGCAGGAAGACGAAGCCGAGCGCAGAACGCAGGTTCTGAGCGAGATTAAAGCCGGCGACGTTTTGAGGGTGGTCGTATCCAAGGTGGGCAAGGACTGCTTATTCTTGCGTTTCCACGGAATTGAGGGAATAGTAGCATTGGATAATATCGCCTGGAAAGATCCCCAGATGATACTTGCCAATTACAGAAGGGGCCAAAGAATTAAAGCGAAATTGCTTTCCATTGATGAGGAAAAGGGCGTAATGAACTTTGGAGTAAAGCAGTTGTTCCTTAATCCCGCCGATCTTCTTAAGAAACGCTACGGATATATGACGACGGTAAAAGGCGTGATTACGAAGGTTTCCGAAGAAGGCGTGGAAGTAGAATTGGGCAAGAACAAGACGAAGGGTTTTATCGCGGAAAACGAGCTCGGTTTGGATTTCGCCGGCAAAGAGGGCGACAGCGTCCAGGCGGTGGTAATAGGCGTGGATGCGGCTAATTTTACGGTAAATCTTTCCGTAAGGCGTTTTGACCAAGTGCAGAACAGGAAGGTGGTGGCGCAGTACTTAAAGCAGGCGCCGCGCCCGACTTTGGGCCAGCTTTTACAGGATTCCATGGATACCTCCGAGGAAGAATCCGAAGGCGGCAAATAACGAAGACTTGGCGATTTAAAGGGATGCTCGTTTCGGGTATCCCTTTTTTTGTTTTTAATCCTGCAAGCTGATAATAAAAATGCGGCGCGGTAATTTATTGTGTTTGGGAAATCTCTTATAACATTAAAACCTTTAAGCAAAGATGTTTTTGTTGTATAATTTTAGAGTTAAAATCCTCGTAGGGGTAAGAGAATGTACGCCGGCTTTTGGAAAAGGTTTTTTGCCTTTATAATAGATTGGATTATATTGTCTGTAGCGATGTTGTTGATTTATATCGCGGCGGGTATTTTTACTTTTTCTCTGGCGGATTGGCAAAGTAATAGGGGGATAAATTCCCTAAATGTTCTAACGGCGTTTTTCTATTTGGTTTCTTTCGTTTCGCCGATTTTTTATTGGACTTTATTTGAGGCGTCGTCCTATCAAGCTACGCCGGGCAAAATGGCGCTTGGCATAAAGGTTTGCGACGAGAACGGAAAGCCGCTTAAGTTCGCGCAGTCTTTAGGGCGGAATTTGGGCAAGATAATTTCGAATTTGACGCTTTATATCGGGTACGTGATGGCCGGTTTTACGGTCAAGCGGCAGGCTCTTCACGATAAAATGTCGGGCTGTTTGGTAATAGACAAAACCGCTAAATTTGAGGATTTGCGCCCTTTTCCCAAAGCCTCGCCATGGAAGATAGCGGCGGCGGTGTCTGCGGCTTTGCTTCCGTTTTTCCTTCTTATCGCTTTACTGGCGGCATGTATTGTTTTTGTGGTCTTTTATAATATCAATTCCGTTTCCGACCTCAGAGAAGGGGTTAAATATTTAGATAGCGTAAAAGAATTTCAAGAACTTTATAAAGCGCGCAATAAAGTTTATGCCAGGGAGCTTGCGCCTTTACTTTCGGAGGATGTCTCTTCCGATTTGGAATTGTCCAAAGCAAAAATCCAGATTATACTTTCCTCCAAAGATAAATTTTCCTATAGTTTTATGCCCGGGGGCGTATCGGCATCGCTCAGGCGGCCCCCGTATTATACCTTGACGGTTTGTTACTCGTCTTCCGTCAAGTGCATAGATAAAGAGTTGACTCAATTTGGGGATATGGATTTTACCGTAGCTTTCCCAGAGGATTGCTGCGGAGATATTAAGGAGGAATAAAATATGTATGCAGGTTTTTGGAAAAGATTGGCTGCGTTTATAATAGACAATATAATAGCCTATGTGCTGTTGATGATTGTAATGGCCTTCACTGGGTATGGCGAAAGGCTTTCCAATCCCGCTACGGTATTATCGGCGATTTTGGTTATGACGATATGTTCCATGGCGATTTATGTTTTATATTGGTCTTTGTTTGAGAGTTCCGCTTTGCAGGCTACGCCGGGCAAAATGGCGCTTGGCATAAAGGTAGCGGATATGAATGGCAACAGGATTTCTTTTGGCCGCGCGCTTGGGCGCAATTTCGGCAAGATAATATCCGGCCTGACGCTGAATATCGGATATGTAATGGCGGGTTTTACCGTCAGGAAGCAAGCCCTGCACGACAAAATGGCCGATTGCCTGGTAATAGATAAGAATGCGGACAGCCAAAATTTACAGCCTTTGCCTAAGGCAAGCGGGACTTTGGTATTCTTTGCGATATTGGGGGCGCTTTCCCCGTTTATTCTTTATATCGCGGCGATGGGATTGATATTTATGGCGTTCTTCAAGATGACGGGTATTCCGTCGTTCCCGACCGGGCAGGCGGACGGATTGGAAAGGGGCGTTTATTCCGTAGCGGATGAAACGTCTGAAGATGAAAATGCGGCTGAAGGCGCCTATTTCTTGGAGGAAGAAAATTATTCTGATAATGCGGAAGTCCGCAAAGTCAAAATGATGGAGAACTTGCTTAAGGTTATAGCTACGGTCCAAAATATGTATGCCGAGCAGAATAACGGACAATACGCCCAAACCTTTGAGGAGTTGAACGCGAATCTGCCGGGCTTACCCGAGCAATCCTCTGAGGTCGTCAACTACAAATTGGCTTTGGAAGACAATTATATTACGGCCTCATCCGAGGAAGACGGCGGCGTTCCGGCTCATACGATAACGCGTTGCTACGCCAAGGACAGAACTTGCATATATTCGCATGTCTTTACTTTCGTTAAAAGCGTAGATTTACCATATTCCAGCCCGGATATATGTTGTTTGTAAATTTTTAATGTATTGGATTTGAACTCCCCCTCCTTTTAAAAGTCGGGGGAGTTTTTTATCGGTTCCCAAAGGGTTTTATTTTATAGTACCTTCCCGATGGGTTTTGTTTAACTGTCCAATCCCAATCGCTTTTCCATTTTAAAATACCTTTTTGGCTATCCAATCCCAAACCGCGGGGTTTTTTATATGGCGGGGGAATATTTATTAACCTGAAAACAGATAATCCG
>CALUXE010000005.1 GCA_944324675.1 uncultured Elusimicrobiales bacterium
GCGGTTGACTTGTTTTTTTTTTGATAAAGTACTCCTGTAATCCTCCGAGGAGCAGGGGTATTTTTTATGTCAAAAAGAAAAGGATTTACTCTTATAGAAATGTTGGTAGTGGTATTAATAATCGGCATATTGGCGGCTATCGCGTTCCCGCAGTATGAGAAAGTGGTGGAAAAAAGCCATGCGGCTGAAGCTTTGATGATAGTTCGGACTATAGCCGACGCCGAAAAAGTATATTATTTGGCTACCGGCAAATATACCTCCAATCTCGCCGCTTTGGATTTTAGCGTGCCTGGGATTTCATTTAATTATAATGACGATTCCACACTTTCCGGAATTACTACTGACCACTTTACTTGCAGGGGATATATTGGCGGAGTGGCAGGCTTGTGGCGTAATGTGCTTGCCTTATGCAAACGGCTCCCGATAAATGAAACTTACGCCATAGCCATTAGGACTGACGGTTCCACAATTTGCGGCTATTGGACAGAGAAAGGCAGGAAATATTGCTCTTTATTTGATGTGGATGAAGTCGGGCCAAGCGAGAGTTTTTACTAATAATGGTATCCCTCCTGAAATTTTATAAGGGTATATTATCGCCTTTTATCCGATATTAAGCCGAGTTTCTTACGCTTCTATTCAAAAGTCTTTCGGCGCGGGGCGTTTTTTAGAGGAAAATCTTCCCCATATTCTTTAATTAGGCGGAGTGATAATAAGGCCGTCTTTTATAATGCCGCGCGTTTTTATAATTGGTATAATTCTATATATAAACGGATTTGGATATTTTTGTTTAGTATATGTTGATTGAGAAAATTCTGCGGCGTTATAGAATATTGCTCCCACAGCAAAAGCTGGTAATAATATTTCTGCTTTATATGTTGGTGGGGGTGGTGTTCCTCAGTTTGCCTTTATGTCAAAAAACCCCGGTAAGTTTTATAGACAATTTGTTTACTTCCGCCTCCGCCGCCTCTACCACGGGGCTGGTTACCGTCCCTACGGGGGCTTCCTATACATTCTGGGGCCAGCTGATAATAATACTGCTAATGCAGTTTAGCGGTTTTGGGTATATGAGTTTCAGTTCTTTTCTGTTTTTGCAGGGGCACTCTACTTTGCCTCGCGCCAGGCAGGAGGTAATGAAGGCGGAATTTTCAGTGCCGCAGGGCTTTGATTTAAGCATTTTTATAAAGTCAATTATATTTTTTACGATTTTCGCGGAAGGTTTCGGCGCGCTTTTTTTGTTTTTGGCGTTTTATTTCGGCGGCGGCGGATTCTTTGAATCTTTGTGGAGCGGAATATTCCACGCCGTATCGGCTTTCTGTACGGCTGGTTTTACTTTGTATCCCGACAGTATGTCCGGCTTTTTGAAGGTTCCTTTCGTTACGGAGATAACTTCCATACTTTCCCTGTTGGGCGCTTTCGGATTTATTCCGATAACGGAAATAGTGGAAAATATGATGGGCCAAGCCAAAAAAATATCCTATACCTCCAGGTCTATATTCTTCTCGTTTTTGGCATTGATTCTTTTTGGCGGAATAATGTTGGTTTTATTTGAGCCGTCCTTGAAAAATTATGATTTTTCCACCAGAGTATACGGCGCTTTCGCCCAAGCGATAAACGCTATGACCACTACAGGCTATAACAATATAGATTTATCCGTATCTTCAATGACGGCCCTATCCGTCTTAATGCTTCTTATGTTTGTAGGCGGCGCACCTGCGGGTACGGCAGGCGGTATTAAGACGACTACGGCCGTTACTTTGTTTGCGGTATTGGTGAGCAGGCTTAAAGGCCGAAAAAATGTTCAGCTTGACGGGAAAGATATCTCGCTGGAGAAGGTTTTTATAGCATCTTCCACGCTTGTATTCTATATGATAGTGTTGTATTTGGTGGTGCTTTTGCTTAGCATAACGGAAGATGCCCCCATGTCAGAAATACTTTTTGACAGTTTGGCCGCCTTAAGTACGGCGGGACTCAGCGTGGGACTTACCGAACATTTAACGGCATTGGGCAAATTGGTGCTGATATTTGCAATGTTCGTGGGAAGGATAGGGGTAATCACCTTCGGTTTGGCTTTCTTCCTGCAGAATGAAAGGCCCAAAGAAGAACTTAAAAAAGAAGAAGCCTCCCAAAAGGTTGATATAGCCTTGTAATCATTTTAGGACCAAACTTAAAACGGACGATAATTTTGGGATATCCAGGCCGATAAAGCCCCAAAAGTCTTTTTTAAAATTTACAAAGAGGCTGTATTTTTCGGCCGGAAATTTTCTATAAGCTCCGCCAAATCCTCGTGGCCGTTTGTGCGGGCGTAGTCCGCGGCGGTCAAGCCGTCCTCAGATTTGATATTTTTGTCCGCTCCGTTTTCAAGCAGCATTTTGGAGCTGTAATCCCATCCGCCTTGCGCCGCGGCCATAAGCGGGGTGATGCCTTGCGGATTTTGATAGTTTACGTCGGCTTTGTTTTTTATCAGCGCGGTTATAAGGCGGAAATAACCTCTTTTTGTAGCTTCCAGCAATATAGTGGAAGCCGCGCTTTTATCTTGGAAATATAGGTTTTCGTCATTGGCCGCGATAAGGTTGGCTATTTCGGGAGTGCCGTTGTCCATAGCTATGTTCATGGCGGTAAAGGCTTCTATCAAAGAAATTTTATGATCGCCTAAACTTGAAAGAATTACGTTTATGGTGTTTATGTCGCCGTTTTGCGCGGCCGTCTGTATGGTTTTACCCAGGTGCAGACTTATTACGTACTCGGAAGCGCCCCTGTAATCGCGTATGGCGTTAAGCAATAATTTAAGAGCTTGGGCATTATTGTTTTTCGCCGCTAAGGTAAAAGCGGTGTCGCCTCCTTCCAGAATGGATTTGAACCGCGGGCCGTATTGAAGGAGGAGTTTCAAAGTGGAAATATTATTGCTCTGCACGGCCTGCATAACGGCGTCATATCCGTCGTAATTGCGTTTGTTTATGTCCGCGCCTTGGTCCATCAGTTTTACTATAAAGTCGTTGTAGCCTTTCTTGGCCGCGATTATTAAGGGGGTGTTTCCGTCCACGGAGGTTATCTCGGGATTATCTATTTTGTTTAACAGTTTTTCGGCTTTGGCGATATTGCCGCTGTCAAGCGCCTGGAGAAGCATATTTTCGTTATAATCTTCCGGTTTTAAGTTAAACAATGCCAGCAGTATGAGAATAAGGAAAAGAAAGATTATAAAAAATACGCTTTTTTTCATAAATTAGCCTCTTTGGTCAATTTTCTTTAAATATCCGTTTTTGCAAAATTTCCGCGGCCAAGGCCACCATATCCGCGCAAGGCCGCTTTTTGTAATACTGCGCGGTGCGGGGTTGAGGGGCGGGAACGGAAGGCCTTTTATTTGGTATCCCAAGCAATTCCCTGCAAATCAAAGAGCCCGTTTCTTTTTTAAAATCTTCGGCCAGAAGCTGTATTAGGCGGTAAAGTTCCTCTTTGGCTTTAAGGTCTTTGTGGTCCAAGGGGCCGCATTTAAGGCCTGCGACCATAAACATTCCGCTGGCGCAGCCGCAGACCTCTCTCATTCTTCCCATTCCGCCCCCGAAAGAGGAGGCTATAAGCTGGGCCGTTTCCTTGCTTATGTTCAGTTCCTCCCGAAAGGCGAGCAAAACGGCCTGCGCGCAGCCGTATCCGTCTAAAAACAGCTCTTTTGCATATTGGGATTTATCGGTCATAAAAATATTATACAATTTAAGCGGATATGAGAAAAACGATAGTTTTCGATATGGACGGCACTATTTTGGATACTTTGTCGGATTTGGCCGCCTCGCTAAATTACGCTTTAAGCGTTTGCGGTTATCCCGCAAAAACGCAAAGCGAGATAAAAAAGGCCCTGGGCAACGGGGTGGAGGCTTTGATAAGAGAAACCGCCCCTCAAGAAATAAGCGCGCAAGAAATGCAAAAATGTCTTGGAATATTTAAAGACTATTATTCCGAACATATGTATGTAAAGACGGCGCCTTATCCCGGCATAATAAAATTATGTTCCGATTTGAAGAAAGCGGGGTGTCGTCTGGCGGTGGTATCAAATAAATTTGACAGCGCGGTAAAGGAATTGTGCGATATATATTTTAAGGATATCTTTGACGTGTCGATAGGGGAAAGCCCTTCAGTCCGCAAAAAGCCCGCGCCCGACAGCGTATTAAAAGCGCTGGCGGAGTTAGGTTCGCGTAAAGAGGACGCCGTATACGTCGGAGATAGCGAAGTAGACTACAATACGGCGCTTAATTCCGGTTTGCCTTGTATATGCGTAACGTGGGGTTTTAGAGAGCGGGCGGAATTGGAAAAACTGGGCGCTGCAATCTTTGCCGATACGCCCGCCGACATATTGGATTTGATAAAGAAAATATAGAGAGGAAACTTAAATGAAGAAATATTTTTGGGATATCATAAGACATAAATATGCGGTATTTGGCGGGCGGGCTTCCAGAAAGGAGTTTTGGTTTTTCCATTTATGGTACGCTTTGATAGTATTTGTTTTGGCCATGGTATTTTACGGCTTATATTTCGCGGCTATGGATGGGGACGGCTCTTTTGGATTGCTCTCTACGCTGGTAGGTATTTTTATAGGGCTTATCAATTTGGGGCTGTTAGTTCCAGTAATCGCGCTTACGGTAAGGCGTCTGCATGACGCGGGTTTGACGGGTTGGCTGATATTGGTAAGTTTCCTTTTTGCGCCGATGAATATAATATTTGGTATTCTTCCGCCTACACCCGGTAGAAATCAGTACGACATATAGGACTTTATCAAACGAAAACCGCCGTCCCGTATAAAAACGGAGCGGCGGTTTGTCTTTGCAAAGAGTTGGTTATTGAAGGGAATTGATATAATCGTTTACGGCGTCCACGCCCCATTCGAAATCATTGTGTCCGCCGTAGGGCGATATAAAGTTTAGGCTTCCTTGGGGGGCTTTTTGGAACAACGCGTCCGACATCTGCCAAGGTATCAGCATATCCTGGCGGCTGTAAAGCATAAATACGGGGTGTTTTAGTTCGTTTATTTTGGAAATATTGTCAAACAGCTTATTTGCCAGGAGCGGGCGAAATACGGCCGACAAAACCTTTCTGTAAAAAGAATTGTGGTTATATGGATCACCCATAAAGAAAGAGGCCGCCATATCGGGCGTATTGGTAAAGGGGCTTTGCATAATTACGGCTTTAAAGGGCAGATCGTTATAAGCGAGGGCCGCCTCTATAAGGGCGGCGTTGCCCAAAGAATGGGCAAAAAGGATAATATCGTTTGGCGGAATATTCATTTTTGTTATAAGGAAATCCAAAGCGGAGCGGGCGTCCTCAAAGAAATTTGCCTGATTTAACTTCCCTTCGCTTTTGCCGAAACCTTGATAATCGAACATAAAAACGCCGTAACCGTAATGCGCGTAGAGCCTGGCAAAAGTATTATAGTAACTTATATTGCCGCTGTTTCCGTGGAACAGGAGAATTGTCGGCCTGCCTTGCGGGGCGGGTTTATAGGCCGCGCATAGCTTTTGATTGGCGGCATTGTTAAAGCATATTTCTTCAAAGCCCGCGGGCAGCGGGGCGACTTCTTTTATCGGGTGATATATCGCTTTGTCGGAAAAGTGATTTATAAAAAGGGCTAGCGCCAAGAGGGCGGCTATTAAAAAGGATAATTTTTTCATAGATAATATTATAGGTTATATAAAGAGAAATTAAAATTGTAAAATAGACTTATGAAAGCCTGCATAATAACTATCGGAGACGAAATATTGCTCGGCCAAATTTTGGATACCAATTCCCGTTATATGGCGGGGGCTTTGGCGTCGCTGGGGATAGCGACGGTGAAAATGCTGTCCGTCACGGACAATAAAGAAGAAATAAAAAAAGCCGTAAAAGAAGGTTTCGAAGCCGCCGATCTGATTTTGGTTAGCGGCGGACTCGGCCCGACGAAAGACGATATAACAAAAAACGCCCTGGCGGAATATTTCGGCGTGGGGTTAGTCTATGACGAACAGGTCTATAATTGGGTAAAACGGTATTTTAAGGGCAAAGAAGAAAAACTTAAAGGCTGCAATATGGGGCAAGCCTATATACCCGCAGGCTGCACCGCGATAGAAAACAAAAAGGGTACCGCCTGTGCCATGTGGTTTGAGAAAGAGGGAAAAGTATTGGTTTCAATGCCTGGAGTCCCTTTTGAATTGGAGGATTTGATTTCAAGGGATATCCTTGCGCGGATAAAAGGTAAATTTAACTGCGGGGAAATATCCTATAAAATGTTTGGGGTATACGATATCGCGGAATCGGATTTGGCCAACCGCTTGGCGGATTATGAAGATAATTTGCCCGCAGGCCTTTCCTTGGCCTATTTGCCTTCGCCCGCTTATGTAAGATTAAGGCTTACGGGCAAAGGCGTAGAGCCTGATGACCTGGAAAAGTATTTCGACAAATTAAAACAAGAGCTTTCTGGCTTAAAATATTCCGTTATCTGCGGCAGCAATGCCTTGGACGATTTGTTGGAGAAAATAGCTCAGATAGGCACGCTTTCGGCGGCTGAAAGCTGTACGGGGGGGAATATTTCGGCGATGATAACTTCCCGCGCGGGAGCTTCAAAGTATTATCTGGGTTCCGTTACGGCCTACTCCAACGACGTTAAGGAGAAAGTATTAGGCGTCAAACGGGAGAGTTTAGAGCGTTACGGCGCCGTCAGCGAAGCCGTCGCGCTTGAAATGGCGCAAGGCATTAGAGCTTTGACGGGTTCGGAGTGGGGGATAGCGACAACGGGGATAGCGGGTCCTACGGGCGGGAGCGCAGAAAAACCGGTCGGGACGGTCTGGATTGCGGTAAGCGGCCCAAAAGGGAGCAAAGCGGAACGCTTTGTATTTTCCGCTGTGAGAGAGCGCAATATCGGCAAAGCGTCGATAAAGGCTTTGGAAATGCTTGTTGATTTCGCTTTTACTGTGAAAGGCGGCGAAAAGATATAGTTCTCTAATGGACAAGAACTGATTTTTTTGATAGAATATTTATGAAGTAAAAAATAACCCATTTAGGGGCTGATAGCTCAACTGGTTAGAGCGTCCGCCTTACACGCGGAAGGTTGTAGGTTCGAGTCCTATTCGGCCCACCATTTTAGAAGGCGCTTTGTAAGAAGCGCCTTTTCTATATACTTAATAAAAGATATTTTAAAGCGTTGGGCGGATAAAGAGTTTTAGGGAGCTGGGGAATATTTCCTCGGAAAATAAAATTCACGGTTTGGCGTCTCCCGCGGATAAATTAGAGAATATGTTAAGGGTAAAAAGAATGGAAAAAAACGCCTTGAAAATACCAGATATGCCGCTTTCGGCGTGAATTGAGCCAACCCGATATTTTTATGTCATAATATATCTATCAATATGAGCAGAGGGGGTAAAGTGGATAGCATATTGCAAAAACAGCGGGAGTTCTTTAAAAGCGGGGCAACCTTGCCGATATCATTCAGGGTTGAGCAGCTAAGGAAATTAAAATCTGCCATAAAAAACTATGAAAGCCGCATTTGCGCCGCACTCTATAAAGATTTGGGCAAAAGCGAAACAGAATCGTATATGTGCGAAATATCCTTGTGTTTGGGGGAAATAGATTACTTCCTAAAGAATTTGAAAAAACTTTCCAAAGATAAAACCGTTCCGACGCCGCTTTCCAATTTTCCCGCAAAGAGCATTATAAAAACCGTCCCGAGGGGAAATGTACTGATACTAAGCCCGTGGAACTATCCTTTTTTGCTTTCCATAGAGCCTTTAATAGAAGCTCTCGCGGCGGGCAATACCGTCGTTTTAAAACCGAGCGCCTATTCCCCAAATACAAGCATTTTAATTAAAGATATGTTGGGCGAAATATTCTCGGAGGAATATGTCTGCGTAATTACCGGTGGACGGGAAGAAAACAAAAATCTGCTTTCTGAAAAATTCGACTATATATTTTTTACCGGCAGCAGTGCCGTAGGCAAAGAAGTTTTGCGCCGCGCGGCCGAAAATCTAACGCCCGTATCCTTGGAGCTTGGCGGCAAAAGCCCCTGTATTGTAGATGAAAGTGCCGATATAATGCTATCGGCCAGAAGGATAGTTTTCGGCAAATTCCTGAACTGCGGGCAAACATGCGTCGCGCCTGATTATATATTGTGCCAAGAAAGAATCTTGCCCGCTTTAACCGCGGCCCTGAAAGAAGAAACGAAAAAGCAATTTGGCAAAGAGCCGCTCCTCAATCCCGATTACGGCAAAATAGTCAATGATAAACATTTTAAACGCCTGTTGGCTTTAATCGACGCCAATAAAGTAATACAGGGCGGGAAAAGCGACGAAAAATCCTTAAAAATAGAGCCTACTTTGATGACGGACGTTTCCTGGAGCGACGCCGTTATGAAAGAAGAAATTTTCGGCCCTATTTTGCCTATTTTGTCTTATAAAAATTTAAATGAAGTTATACAAACCGTTGAAGATAAACCGCACCCCTTGGCGCTTTATATATTTTCCAAAAACAAAGGCAATATAAAAGCGGTAACGGAGCGCTGCCGCTACGGCGGCGGCTGCGTAAACGACGTTATTTTACATCTCGCGACGCCGTATCTGCCCTTTGGCGGAGTGGGGGAAAGCGGTATGGGGTGTTATCACGGGAAATTCGGGTTTGAGACGTTTTCCCGCAAAAAAAGCATTTTGGACAAGAGCACTAACATAGACATCGCTCTAAGGTATCAGCCATACAGCAAACTAAAAAAATATTTGCTGGAATTGTTATTAAAGTAAGATCGTCTATCTCATTGTTATTCGGGATTGTACACGATTTTTAAATGCTTATTTTGATATAGAAATTTATTATTTCAGAAAATGTTTCCCTTAATTTTTTATAATATGCCAGAGAACAATTATGCAAAGCAAAATAGACAGAGCCGCAGCTTTTGAATTGTTAAAAAAATATAATAAGGAGCCATTTCACATATATCACGCGCTTACGCTTGAAGGCGTTATGCGTTACTTTGCCGTCAGCTTGGGATACTCCGAAGAAGCCGACTATTGGGCTATAACGGGGCTTTTGCATGATATAGATTTTGAGATGTACCCTAACGAACATTGTAAAAAAGCGCCCGAGCTTTTATCCGCCGCCGGCGTGGGGGAGGATATGATACATTCCGTTTGTTCCCACGCTTACGGCCTGTGCAGCGATATCGAGCCGAAACATCAAATGGAGAAAATTCTCTTTGCCGTTGACGAGCTTACAGGACTTATAGGCGCGGCCGCCAGAATGAGGCCTTCCAAAAGCGTTAAGGATATGGAAGTTTCCAGCCTGAAAAAGAAGTTTAAAGACAAAAGATTTGCCGCGGGCTGCTCCAGGGAAGTGATAGAGCAAGGTGCGCAGATGCTCGCCTGGGACTTGACTAAACTTATGGGAGAAACTATAAAAGCCATGCGCGAATGCGAAGACGGCGTAAATGCGGAAATGCAAAGCCTTGCTTAATTTCCCCTTGAGAATATCCCGTAAAAAATATATATAATAATAAACGGAAGATTTATATCCAGGAGGATATCCTTATGTTTAATCAACCCCAGTATTATGCTCAGCCGGAAAATGGCGCCCCCAATCAAGAGCGGGAGGCCTATCCGCGGGCTAGCATTTTTGAGAGGGCGGTGGCTTTCGCGATAGACATATTAGGGCTTTTTGTCGTCATATATATAGCCGGATATATATTTATCAGGAAAATGGGGCTTTTTTCTTCCGAAAACTATTGGATACTTCTTCTCATTTTCTATTTGCTTTTTATCCTTTACTGCGGAATATTCCAAAGCGGCGGACGGCAGACCTTGGGGAAATTCTTGGTCGGCCTGAAAGTAATTGACCGCAAAACGGGCGAGGGTCTATCCTTCAAAAAAGCTCTGCTTAGAGGCGTGGGTTATTTTATCAATCTCTTTACTATGTTTATAGGATTCGCTTTGGCTCTTTTAAATAAAAGACGCCTAGCTTTGGAGGATTATATAGCGGGCAGCGAAGTCATTTCCGTCAGGGAAAAGACGCCAAACGAATATATCGCCATTGCGGCTTTGGGCACCATGATAATAGGCGGGATTATATTTTATGTCTATTACATGTTCTTTATGGCGCCAAGCGCGTACCAAAAAGAACTGGTCGATAATGCGCGCAATCAGCTTAATCAACTTGCCTATCTGGAGGAAGTGCACAAACAGCACTTCGGGCGCTATACTTCCGATTTGCTGCGCCTTGCCTTAATCAGCGGCGATCCCGTCCAGCTGCAAAGGGATATTCAGAAGAACTTAAGGCGCCGCGGGTTCAGCATCGGCATAAACCCCGACGGCTTTCAGATAAGCGCCATAGCCAAAGACAGGGAAGAAACCATCGTGACGGTCAACAATAAAAAAGAATGAATTAATTTGGACTAACAAAAAACCCCGCTCTAAAAAGCGGGGTTTTTTATGGGGAAAATATTAAAGATGTTTTGTTCTTTCCCATTCGTCGGCTTCTTCCGCCCAGTTGTTTTTTACTTCTTCGGGCATTTTGTAAAGAAGGGCCGTACCTTTTGCGCTTATATCGCCGTCGGGCAGGATTATTTCCGCCTCGACTACCGCTTTTGATGTCCCGCCCCTGATTACCCGTCCGACAAGTTTCAGCGGCGTATTGGTGGGGGTAACTTTTTTATATACTACTTCAAGTTTTAAAGTTACCATAAGATTGTCAAAATCGCCGTTAGTCATTATGGCGCGGCCCGAAGTTTCGTCTAAAAGCGCGGCAACTATTCCACCATGCACCACACCGGGATAGGATCGGTAATTTTCAGATACGGTTACCTCCGCTTCCGCGGTGTTATTGTCATTATTGTTAAACCAAACTATTTTTAAGCCCAGGGGATTATCCTTCCCGCATAAAAAACAGCCGCAGGAAGTGGGCTGGCGTTTCTTGTTCATATTTCGTTCTCCTTTATTTAAGTATATTATATTTTGCTATCATTTAATAAATGAGCGATAAAGAAACAGAATACAAATGGCAAATTTCAAGCAAAGCCGCCTTCGACGATATTATAAAGGCTTTGGCTTCTTTTGATTGTTCCTGCGCGCTCAGTGCGCCAAATTTGCTTGACACCTATTTTGATACGCCCGATTCGGCTTTGAGCGCGGAAAAATCCGCCCTCAGATTAAGGCGGATAAATCTTGGCGGTCAAACTCGTTATGAACTTACTTTAAAAAGCGCTTCTTCAATAATAGACGGCTTGGCCCAAAGGCGGGAGATAACAATACCTCTAAATTGCGCCAATCGCAAAGAGGCTTTAAAAAGCTTTCGCGCCGAAGCGGCCGGCTTGAACCCTAAAGCGGTAAATTTAAAGCCGATGTTTTCAATAGAAAACCATCGGAAAGTTTTTCTTATCAAGCGGAAAGATTTTGAGGCGGAATTATCTTTCGACGACTGCCTGATTAAAGCCCGCCGCCGCAAAAAAATGCTGGAGGCTGAATTTGAGTTTAAAAAGGGGGAAATGTCTTCTTTTAAAAGCTTCGCCGCGCAGCTTGCCAAACTGGCTGGCCTTAAAGCGGCGGCTCAATCGAAAGTGGCGGCGGCCCGCGCTTTATTGTCCGAAAGATAAAAACAAGCTCTGATTTTAGTTTGAAAATAGTATAATGATAACTGAGGAAAATATTAATTTATAAGGAGAAGTAATATGGCTTACAAAATCAATCCTGACGTTTGCGTAAACTGCGGCGCTTGCGAATCCGCTTGCCCCGTAGGCGCTATATCCGAGCAGAACGATAAGAGAGCTATCGACGCGGCCAAATGCATCGACTGCGGCTCCTGCGCCGGAACTTGCCCGGTAAGCGCGATCGCCCAGAACTAATATATACAGGCAAAAACTTTAAACCCCGCCTTTTAAAGCGGGGTTTTTTATCGAGCAAAAGCCGCAGGACAATTTGTCTTGAGAGATTGTCAAAACCAAATTACTGCGCCAAAGCGTCGGTATCGGCGAGATTGTATTCCACGGCTGGGTCATCTTGCAGTTCTTCCCTGTTTTGAAGCGTGAAGAACCCGACCAAAGCCGCCGCGCAAATTAGCACAAATACCGTTATTATTATGTGATGTCTTTTCATATTACCCCCAAAATAAATCAAATATCGGGCGTTTTTAAAGCCCAGTCAAAAAAGGCTCGCCAGCGGGCGTAAAGTTGCAAAGACTGATCCTTGGATAGCCTTGGGGTGAACTCCTTATATTCCGCCCCGCGCCAGGTTGCGGTGTCTATTCCCTCATGTTCGGCTGCCAGCATAGCGGCGCCTATCATAGTCGTGTTAAGCATACGGCTTTGACGCAAAGGCATAGCCAATATATCGCTCTGCGTTTGAGGAAGAATATAGTTTAAACTTAGTCCTCCGCCCGATTCTATACCCTTAATCTCAAAGCCCGCTTTTGCTATATAAAATATTATATCCGCCATAAGAAAACACAGGCAGCGCAAAGCGCCGTATATTATGTCTTCTTCTTTTGTTTCTATCTTAAAACCCGCCATTACGGGCTTGGCGTTAAAATCCCAATAAGGCGCGCCCAGCCCGCCCAAAGCCGGCAATATCCAAAGCGGATTTTTTGATTTCTTTGCGTAGTCGTCAAGCAGGGCCAAATCAAAATTGATACCCATCGCTTTCAGCCACGTAAAGAAAGAACCTGCCGCGTTTATCTGCCCTTCCAGCAGAAACGAGGGCTTTTGCTTGGCTCCTACGGCGGAAACGGAAGTCAAAATACCTTTAAGTTCTTTTGGGGCCTTGCCTATATTCAGCAAGAAGAAAGCGCCCGTCCCGTAATTTATGCAGCCTTGCCCCTGCTTATCCAATCCGCAGGCCAGCGCGGCCGCCTGCTGATCGCCAGTAGACACCGTTATCTTTATCCCTTTATACTCCCCGAAATCCCCGCTTGAGGCCGAAATCTCCGGCAAAATATCGGCGGGTATATCGAAAGATTTTAATATGTCTTCGTCCCAAGTAAGCGTGTTGATATTAAAAAGCAAAGTCCTTTGGGCGCAGGCATAATCGCAAACGAATTTCTTGCCGCCCGTCAAATGCCATATTATGTAGCTTCCAACGGGCCCGGCCAATAAGCGGCCTTCTTTTAAGGCTTGCGCGGCGGCGGGATAATTTCGCAGGCACCAGGCTATCTTCGCAGCCGAGAAAAACGGCGTATTGTAAAGACCCGTCTTGGCGTGGAAAGTATCCTGGCTAAGGGGGTTGGAAAAGGATATGGCGCGCGCTCTGCCATCTGCCCAGCTTAAAGCGGGGCATAAAGCCGAACCCGTTTCTTTATCCCAAAGGACTATCGTGGAACGCTGGCAGGACAAAGCTATGGACAAAATTTTGTCGCCGGCCCTTAAGGCGGACAAAATATCGTCCAAAACCTTTATTTGCGTGTTAAGCAAATCTTCGGCTTTATATTCAAAAATATTGCCTTCCGCTTTGAAAGGGAGCGGAATTTGTATTTCCTTCAAAATCTTGCCGCCGACGGTTACCGCCGCCGCTTTTGAAGATGAACTGCCCTGATCCAAAGATATTATTATGCCGTTTTCCATACTCTTAGCCGTTTAATTTTCCGCCTCGCTCCCGTCGTTTTGTTCTTCTTTGGAGGGATACCAGCGGTTTTCCTTTATCAAAGTAAAAAACGCTTTATCTAAAGAAAGCAAAGCCTGTTCCGCCGCGTCCTTGTCGAAGGAGGGGGAATATTTCTCTTGCTCCAAGGCTTTTTCCCGCGTGTGCCTAAGGGCGCCGTCGGGCTGTATTATTCCGATTGTATAGCCGTCTGCAAAAAGCGCTTTTCTGTTTTCGCCTTCTGAAAGAAGGCTCTTGCCCGCCGCCGAGTAAGGTTCCGGCAGGCGGAGAAGTTCAAATACCGTGGGCAATATGTCCAGCTGAGAGCCCAGCGTTTCGCTTCTTTGCGCTTTGACGTATCTGGGCGCGTAAATCAAAAACGGAATATTATACTTCTCCTTGATGGTGCCGTTCCTGTTAAAAGTGTGGTCCGCGACGAATATGAAAATAGTATCATAAAACCACGGTTCCTTTCGCAGCTCGTCCATAAAATAGCCTATGGAATAATCGGCGAACATCAGAGAATTGAGGTATTTGTTTTCTTCCGTAGTATTGGGATATTTGTCAAAACCTTCCAGATACCCCAAATAGGGCGTATGGGTTATGCCGGTAAAAGCGAAAAGGAAGAAAGGCTTTGTTTCGCCTTTTAGTTTCTCGCTTAGCAGGCTGAACATATCGTAATCGTAGCCGTAGCCCTCTGCTTTGGCGTAGTTAAACTGCTTGGGCATATCTTGCATGCCGTATACTTCCTCAAACCCGAGCATAGCCGCGCTCTTGTCCAGATTGAAAGAAGAACGCTGGGAAGTCTGAGCGAATATCGTTCTGTAACCTTTCTCTTTCAAGATTTGAGGCAGCTTGGTCATGGCGGTTTTTTCCAGCCCGTAGCCCAGTTTCGGCAGTTTGGGCAAGGCGGGGATCCCCGTAAGTATCGCCGTAATTCCGGGCAGGCTTCTAAGTTCGAAAGCATAGAAATTGCTGAAATAATCGCCGTATTTTACCAATTTGTCAAAATTGGGGGTTACTCCATATTCTGTACCTGCGACGGAATCGATATAATTAGGCACCCAGGATTCCATCGCCACTATCACCAAATTAAGGGGCGTCTTATACGGCCTTATATCCTTTAGGCTGCGCATAAGTGGGTATTGATAAGGCATTGGCGCTTCTTCCCGTTCCGTCAGCACATTTTCCACCGTTTCTTCTATCGATAAAAGCAAATCTTTTTCGTTTTCGGCCATATAGTCGCCTTGGCTTATTACTCGGTAGGAGGTAAATATCCCGTTTAAAGCCAAATCGGCGGCCATACCGCTGTCGGCCGTTCTGTATGCGTCGGGTATGTTCAAAGGCGTGCGGCGCGCTTTGCCGTATATGCCAAATAATATCAAAGCGATAAAAACGATATAATAGGCAATCTCTTTCCCGCCGCGAAAGCTTGGCTCTTGATAAAACATCTTTATTATCAAATTCACCGACCACAACATAAACAAAAGAGCTAAAATTAAGGCTGTCAAAATCCAAAGGCCAGGCCCGAAAGCGTACCCGACGATAAAGGAAAAATCGTTGCCCAGGCTTAAAAGCTCCTCGCCCATATGCCGCTTGACGTATCCGAAGTATATCAAATCCGCGCAGAGCAATGCCCCGAACAACACAAATTCCGCAGACAAAAGAAAACTCCAAAACTTAATCCACTTAATTGACCTTACCGGCAAACTCAGCATAAACACCAAAGGCAATACGAATATCGCTATCGCCGCGAAGTCGAATCTGAGCCCGCTTAGAAACGCAAGCGCCGTCTGCCCGAAAGAAAGCTTGTCGAAAAAAGAATAGTTAAAGCATAAAAGCAACAGCCTGGCAAAGCTGAACAACGCGAAAAACATCAAAATAAAAAATATCGCGCTCTTAAATCTTAATTGCAAAGCGGCGCTCCTGCGAGCCAATTTTATCGGCCTGTATATCATATCATTCTTCCGTTTTTGAACAATTTAGTTTATATTCCGTCGAATACCGCGCCAATTTCAACAGCGCCTCGCGCTGTTCGGGCTTGATAAAATCGCTTTCAAGCAGCTCTTTTATCTTGCCCAAGGTCGGCACTAAAGTTTTACCCAACAAATTAAATTCCTTTAAAGTTTCCACAACCTTTTGCTTATCTTTAAAATCCAGTTTTTCCTCTGTCAGCAGGGAAACCTCAAATTCTTTGCCGAAGTGGCGGTTTATGTCCTCTTTTCGCATAGCGGCTATAATATCCCCTTCAAGGGTTTCCGCTTCCAGCAAAGCTTTTCCGTAGGCGTCAATCTTATCGGACAGAATATCCATCGGGCTTTTCGCGCTTTCTTGGTTCTCTTGCCCCCGCAGTTCTTGGAGTTCCGAGGGGGAAAGTTTCCATACCGGGCACATATCCTTATAATCGCAGAAACGGCATTTCGTTTCGCCGGGATCCGGCGCGAAATTGCCGGCTTTTATATCGGCCGCTACCGTTAATACCCGCGACCAAAATTCTTTTATTTCTTCTTCCGAGGCGGGCTCAAAAGTCTGCGAGTCCAAAGACGGCAAATGGTAAAAAAGCATATTGGATACTTCTATATTGTCGGTTTGGGGGTAACGGTTTTTGACGATATTTTCAAGATCTTTATTGCCCGTCATCAGTTTTTGATACATCATCAGCTGATCGGGCTCGCGGTTGATTTTTTTGCCCGTCTTATAATCCACTATAGACACTTTCCCTTCGCCCAGATAATCGATACGGTCTACAATCCCTATGACCGACAGCCCGTCTATGTCTACCGTAGTTCTAAATTCCGTTGCCAGAGGGGAAAGTTCGTCCTGAAGATGTTTCTTGTAATAGGCCTCTATTATTTTGATGCCTTCCAAATAGCCTTCCTGCTCTTTAAGTTTAGAGGGATATCCCTTTTCCTCGTAGGTGGAAGACTCCCAATCCGCCTTGAAAAACGCCAATACCTTTTCCAAAGGGGGGAAGGGCGGCTTTAGGGAAGAATATAAATACTCCATAACCTTGTGCAAAGCGCTGCCGAACGCGAAGTAGTATTTCGGCTTTTCGGGAATTTTTAAAATATATCTAAATTTGTATTTTTGGGGACACTCTTTATAGAGCGTCATCTTGGAATAAGAAAAACTTAATTTCGCGGCCATAGAATCCCCCAGATAATCTCTTTATATTCTAACATTTTATATTTAAATATAAGCCGTTTTTGGGCAAAAAGAAAACCGCCGTTGAAAAGCGGCGGTTTTTTATGTTAAACGAAGCTTTAAAAGAATGTGCTTGCCCAGTAGGAAGCGGCCGAAATTAAGGCCGCGGCGGGTATGGTGACCACCCAAGCCCAAACTATTTTCCTGGCTACGCCCCAGCGTACGGCGGAGAAACGCCTGAAAGAACCTATCCCCACTATGCCGCCGGTTATCGTATGAGTCGTGCTTACCGGTATACCCAGCCAAGACGATATGAACAAGGATGCCGCAGCGCCCGATTCCGCGCAAAAGCCGTCTACCGGTTTAAGGCGCGTAACTTTTTGGCCCATAGTCTTTACTATGCGCCAGCCGCCGCTAAGCGTGCCGAACGCTATGGCCAAATGGCATAGTATTACTATGGATATCGGTACGAAGAAAGTATCCCCCGAAGCGAAACGGGCCGCTTCGTGGTTTGTCATAAAGAAATCCCTTATTACCGATATGTCGCCCGTACCGGCCGATACTCCGCCAAATAACAGCATCGTTATTATACCCATGGTTTTTTGGGCGTCGTTTCCGCCGTGCCCCAAGCTATAAGCCGCCGCCGAAAGCAGCTGCCCCTTCCTAAAGATATGGTCCACTTTAAACGGGTTGCTGTGGGCGAATATCCTAAAGACTACGCTGGCTATTACTATGCTGAAGAACACGCCCATTATCGGCGCTATAACTATAAAAGCCACGGTCTTTAATATTCCCGCGCTTACCAAGCTGGAAGGGCCCGCTTTCACTAAAGCCGCCCCGATAAGCCCGCCTATCAAAGCGTGCGAGGAGCTTGAAGGCAATCCCCACCACCAGGTAAGCAAATTCCATACGCACGCGCCCATAAGCGCGCCGAATACCAGGTTGGTGTCTACTATTGATATATCCACGATGCCGCTGCCTATAGTCTTGGCTACGCCCGTATGGAAAACAAACAAAGCGGCAAAGTTAAAAAACGCCGCCCACCATACCGCTACCCGGGGGGATAGTACTCTGGTGGATACTACCGTCGCCACCGAGTTGGCCGCGTCGTGGAACCCGTTGAGATAGTCAAAAAACAAAGCAAGCGCTATAAGGAAAATTATCCAAATAATATCCATAGCTACGCTCCTTAATTGTTCTTAACTATTATTGATTCCACTACAGCCGCTACATGCTCGCACATATCGGTAACCTTTTCGGCTTCTTCAAAGAGTTCCTTCTGCTTGATTACAAGTATGGGGTTGGCTTTATCGTCATTAAGGATACGGGATATGGCCTCGTCGCGGATATCGTCTGCCATATTTTCCAGACGGTTAATCTCTACGCATTGTTTTAAAGTGTCTTTCATATTTTTGTTGCTTCTCAGGTAATTGACCACTTTGCATACCGCGCTTACGGAATTTTCTATTATATCGGCCAACTTCTTGCTTTCCTCAGAAGGCTGATTTATTCTATATAGGTAAAAACGGTTGGCTATCATATATATTCCGTCTATAACGTTATCCATATTTTGGGCAAGGGTAAAAATATCTTCCCTGTCAAAGGGGGTGATGAAACTTTCGTTTAACATATTCAGGATATCGTGGTTTATCTCGTCGCCGCGGTGTTCTATGGCGTGCATTTTGTCGATATTGTCTCTGTTTATCTCGGGAGCGCTGATTATCTTGTTAAACAGCTTCGCCCCTTCCAACAGATTTTCGGCCTGTTTGTCAAACAGGTCAAAGAATTTAGCTTCTTTTGGCATAAATAACATAGTTTTGTTTCTCCTTTTTTAATTTTTATTTGAAATCCTAAAAAAAAGAGCAGACTAAAAAGTCTGCTCTTAAATACGGCAAAATTTGTATCCCTTAAATAAAGGGTGTAAACTGCTTAATATGTATAGTCTACGCTGATAACTTTCCATAATCAAAATTATTCTTATTTTTATTATAGCATAATTGGAATTACAATAAATAGGCCTTTGGTCCCAGGCGGCGCTAGGGCTTTTTTCCGTTGTGGGGCAAACTATATATTGCTAACATTATATATATGAGAGCGCATTTGATTAAATTGACTTCCGTGATTCTTTCCCTGTTTATGCTGGCGCAGAGCTCGCTTCCCGCATATGCGCAGGCCTATAAGGAGAATCCTTTTCCGTTTCATATCTCGAATAACGGTGTATCTTTTGATGAAGAAAAATTTTCCATAAACGCGAAATTCTTAACAATAGGCAATACCCTCTCTTTTGAAGACTACAAATCCGTCATGAGTTGCGACAAAGATTTAAAATCTTTAGGAACTATTTCCACGGACGAATGGAAGGATTTATATTTTGAATATAAAAAAGCCGTTGTCGCCGAAGAAGATGCCGTCGCCGCCGCGTACAATTATATAAATACGACGCACAAATACGGCCCCAAAGACGCCGCACTCGTCGCAAACGATCCAAAATCCAGAAACGAAAACGGGGATATATGCGACGAAGGCGAATGTTTTGCTCCATTAATATACAACAGAGCCCTGCTCAGAGCGCTTTTGAAGGACGGAGCGGGAGTCGACGAAACCGATAAAGAATGGCGCTGGAACGACGAACTTATGTTGGCGCCGGCCAAAAATATTTATAATATCATATCCGAATACGGCATAAGTTTGGCGGATATAGCCTTCGCTCAGAAATATTTCAGGTTCCTTATAAATAAAACAAACAAGCATTGCGACAATGACGTCTATATGGCCGATATAATGCCAGGCTCAGCCGGAGGGGAGGGGCGGGCCGACGCTAGACAGGGGAAAGAAGAACGCCGCGCCTCCTGCGAGAAATTGGGGTATATAGCGCTTTCTTTGGGCCTGCTCGACGAACTTTCCGCCTCCGATAAAAACGAAAACGCGGAGCTTCTCTATAAACAATTAAAAAACAATTACAGAAAAGATTACGGAGCCTTGGTATTGGGCAATTACGTTACCGCTTTATTGCTTACGGGCAACGACAAGGCTTATCAATTGTTGGAAAAATTCCTTCTCAAAGACAGTTTGTCCGACGGCTTGAGGTTCGGAAATGTTTGGCAGGTGCTCGGGCGCGTTTTCGACGTAATTTTGATAAAAGCCTGGCTAGATAAAGCCATAGACATAAACGACAAAATAAGAGGCCGCGGCGGAAGATATTTAAACGAAGTCGGTTTAAGATTTCAATATTTGGACGAAGAAACGGCAAAAGAATACGGTTATTCCGATTTTAACATAAGCATGGCCAAAGACGGGCAAAGCGGCTACAATATGCCCTACGGCAATCTTTTGGAGGATATAGGAGTCTTATTGAGCCAATGGCCCGATAACCGCGCCCGCGCCATAGCGAACAAAGCGGTAAACAATTACGCTTTGGCTTTGCAAAATTCAAACGAGGGATATTTCGCGGTGCATATACCATTGGTTACCGGGGCCATAAAAGGCGGCGGTGCCAACGGCGGGAATACCCACTATGTGATGGGAAAGCTCTATAATCTGGATTGGTGGGATTTAAACGAAGGAACCCAACGCCGCGTAAATAACATAATGGCGAGGGTATCTGGAGACTATGGGGCAGGTTACAAACCGGAAAAAACCGAAAATACCATAAAGATATCCCGTTCTGAAAATACCCAAAAAATAGCGCGCCTGGCTATATGGGGCGACATATTGATAAGCGCGATATTGATGACGTCGTTTATAGTAAGTCTGCCCTCTCTGGCTAAGGGGACAGCCTCTTTCATAAAAAGTTTAAAATCTTCCAAAGCGGCGAAAATCGCCCGTATGTTAAAAGTCAGAGGGGCGGGCAAAAAAGCTTTGCTCGAGAGAGGGGCTGGCAATGTAAAGAAAAGCGGAACGACGGCGGCAAAACAGTCCGTTCAAGATTTCAAAAGAAGCACAACTATCAGCGCGGCCGAAAAAAAAGCTAGAAATGCGGTTAAAACCATCAAGAAAAGGACTAAGGACATTTCTCTGCTGGCCGATAAATACAGAAAAGAGAGGGTTACTTCCGACTCTCCAAAGATTTTGGCCTCAAAAACGCCTTTAAATGAAGGAACGGCTAAAATGGTTTTAAGCGGGCAAACCGTTAAAGGTGCCCCCGCGATAGAAGGGGAAAGAGCCGTCCTTACCGCAACTATAGGGGAAGGCGGCGGCGCGGCGGCTCAAGGGGGGAGTGAACTCACCCGCGCGCAAAGATTACTCCTATCCAAGAGAGAAGCCGAAAGCGGACTTAAAATAGTGCAAGAAGCTTTGGAACTCTCTCAGCCGGCCGTATCCCAACCATTTAAACCGGGCTGGTTCTTTAACAAGCCCTATAAAGAGCTGCCAAAATGGAAACGTTTTATCGCCGATCAATATTTCTCTTGGATATTGCGTTCTTGGGATATAAGCGAACAAATAGCCAAAGGAAGCATACGCAATCCCGTCAAGGCCTTTTCCGGTTTGACGCTTAGCGCGGCGCCCGGCGTTAATCTCTTTAGCCCTGCGGTAATAGCGGCGCCCGTTTCGCAGGGGCCGCAAACTGCGTTTAGGACGGCCTATCACTTCTCCGACGCCTTCGGCGGCGCTTTTAATATCACAAAGGCGGCCCCGACCCTGACGACTACGGTTGAGTTTTTCTCAAATACTTCCAAAACGGCGGCAAACGCCGCCAACGGCATACAAAAAGGCGCGGCTGGAACAAAACAGATATTCTCCATTTTCGCGCTACCGAAAATAGAGGGGATTTTGAATGAATTCCACGGCGGGCCGAGCGCGAGATTAAAAGCGAATTACGCAAGCGCTTCCCTTTTTGCCCCGATTTCAACAGATTATTCGCCCGCCACTACGCCCAACCAAGAAAACACCGCGGCTTACAATGAACAAAAAAACTCCTTACAAAATAATATCGGCTATGACGAATTTGAATATTTCGCCGTTCAACTCCTAAAGAAAAGAAAAATCCTCAAGGATAACAAAAACCGCGCCCAGCAACTCCTGGCCGCGGCGAGATACATATCGCCGAAATTGACCTCCGAACTGTTGGATCTCTTGGAAGGATATGCATACGGCCCCAGAATCTTTGATATGTATATGGACGAAATCGTGGAAGCGATAGAATCCCTCCACCCCGGAGAAGTAATAACCCTTTCCGGATACAGAATACCTTTAATAAAAGGGGGACCTTTGGAAGAGTGGCGGATAAGAAAATCCCTACTGCTGGAAGAAAGTGCTTTGGAAGATGTGTTTGAATGGCTAAGCTCGACAAAGAATATCATGGTACAGTCCGCCATTGATAGAGCTTTGTCTTTCCCCGAGGATAAACAGAGGAAAGTTTTAAAAAATTTAATAGATATAAAACTCCGCTTAAACAAGGCGGGCGCGCCGAAGCGTTCTTATCTAGTTGGATTGACCGGCGATGATTACGAATGGGAAAATTTCTCACACGACGACGTACTAAGACTGGCTTTGGGAAAAGAAATAAAGCAAGATCTATATAAAGAATTATCTAAGAAAAAGAAGGAATCGTATCCCTCATTGCTGGCCAAATACAGACAATGGCTTATATCGGTGTTGGGCGCCTCAAAAAAGACCCCGGCGGTATGGCATGAAAATTCCGAAGGTACCGTCTTTATATACAGCCACGACGGGCAGGTTAGAATAAGAGTGGGCTGGCATGAAATTACGTCTGTCAAGCAAAACAATTTTCATATCCATTTGGAATACCGCCACGCCGCGGACGGCAACTGGAAAGGCCCGATAAACTATAAGTACGCCTGGCTAAACCAAAATATCCTTCCCGTCAACGCATTTAAAGATATGGTGCAAATACCTATAGATTATATGACCTCAAAAGGGATTCTGATAAAAAAAGAGGAGCTGAAATCTCCTAATAAGCCCGAGAAGAAGGGGGAAAAACGTCCGAATCTTTATTTTCTTTCCAATTCAAAAGACGGTTCTGCCCCCATCGAAGATTACGAAAGAAGCTCATCCCTCTTACCGAAGGACCCCACCCTTGCTGCAGCGCCCAATCCCTTTAATATAAATTTTAAAGGGAAAGATAAAAGCCTAATTCCTTTGATGACCTTGAGGGCTTTGTCCATAATACCCTATAATAAAACGATTGCTATGCTCCTCAAGCGCGCCATAAAAAGGGATTTGGCAAAAGTATTAGGCGGCCCCGATTATCTTGATTCCTGGCGCAAAAAAATGCGTTTATACGACGTATCACCTTACAGGGAAAGCCTCTTTTCCGTTTTGGTGAGCAACAGATACAACGCCACCGCCTTTATGACGGAATATTTGGGAATGAAGTTTCTTCTTACCAACAGGCATGTCGTGGGCAAAGCTAAACAAGTTCAACTTTTTGACAGCGATCTTAATATGTTTGAAGCGGATGTAATAGCCCAAACTACAGATAGAGAGGGAATGGACTTGGCTTTACTGCTTCCGAAAGATATTCATATTTTGGATAAATATAACCCTTTGTCTTTATCTTTGAAGCCGATGCCGGAAACGGGCGGGGGATTATATACCATAGGCTATCCGGGCAGCGGTTATCGTTTCATAAAAAAACCCCTGCTTATGTTTGAACGTGACGAAACATCAAGATACCCCCTAATAGACGTTCTCCCCTCCGTGCTTGAGGGCACTTCCGGTTCGCCTTTGATGCTCCCCTCAAGCGAAAAAGGAAAAGACGGCGTAGCGGGAATAGCGCATATGGGCGGAGAAATAAATTCCTTCTTTATACCGACACTGACTATCAAGAGCTTCCTAAAAAAGACGATAAGGCTTGGGCTTTCCAACCCGGACTTTGACAATAACATCTTCTATAACGCGGGGCTTTTTAAAGGATACGATTCCTTTAGGGAAAAGTTCCTGCTTGACGATTCTTTCTGGATGAATAGCATTTCACGAGAGAAAAAGTTTCCCTCCTACGGATTCGAGCACGGCCTCAAAATCGACGATATTTACATACCGCTGATATTGAAAGAGACAAAACCCGACAATATTCCCTAAGCCATGGCGATATGTCCGACGGGGAATAATTTCTAGTCCGTATCCTCAAATAAGCTGTCGGAGGTTTCCTCAGCGGTGTTTTCTTCGGCTTGCCCCAGAAGGGGAATTTCGGTTTCGGTCTCCGTATCCCGAGGGAGGTTCTTCTTGCCTTTAACTCCAAGTTCTTCAAGCTTTTTGGCGTAGAGCAAAATGCCTCTGCCCCCGTCAAGCGAAGTCATAGATTTATTAAAGGCCTGCCCCGCCTTGTTTATGCCGTTTTTAAGTTCCCGCATATTTTCCAAAAACGACGCGGCCTGGGTATGGATAGCAGAGCCTATCCTAATAATCTCGTCCATTTCCTTTTGGCTGGTGTTTATCCGCCAAAGGCTTTCCACCGTTTTAAGAATGGGTATCAGGGAGGAAGCCGTCACCACCGCTATGCGCTTTCCGCCCGCGAAAATGCCCAAATCGCGTTTGGCGTCCAAAGCGGCCATATAGGCGTATTCCACCGGTACGAACATCATTACGAAATCGGGCGTGCGCCCTTTTATTTCTTTTAAATCCTGATATTTCTTCTTGGACAGTTCGTCAATATGCTTTTCCAAAGAAGAAATATGCTCCTGCAAATATTTTGCTTTTAGGGCGGGATCTTCCTCGGAAACGAATTTTGTGTAGGCCGTTAAGGACATTTTGGAGTCTATTACTATGTAGCGCTCGTCTGGCAAATTTACTACGCAATCGGGGCGGTAAGCTTTGCCTTCTTCGGAATGCATGGTGGCCTGCACCTCGTAATTTACGCCCTTTTTAAGGCCGCAGGCTTCCAAAACTTCTTCCAATATCATTTCCCCGAAGTTGCCCTGCGTTTTCCCGCTGAACTGAAGCGCCTTGGTAAGGTTGGAGGCTTCCTTTTGCAGGTTTTCGTTTAAGTTCTGCATTCTGGAAAGTTTATCCTGCAGTTTCTCCAAATTGGTGTTTAAAGGGGCGACGATTTCTTTGCTTTCGGTTTTGAGCTCCGATATTTTTGTTTTGAAAACTTCGTCGGCCAGCTGGCGGAAATTATCTTTGGCCGAAGCCTGCAGTTTGTCAAAAGCCGTCTGCTGGCGGGCGAAATTATCTTCCAAATTCTGCTTTACGGCTTTAAGTTCGGCCTCTTTGGCTTTTAGGGCGGAAAGCTCGTTTTTAAGGTTTTCGTTCAAGTTTTGGGCGTCTTTAAGCTCGCTTTCACGCTTTTGATTGAGGGCGGAAAGGTTTTTGTTTTCGTTCTCCAAAACGGCGGCTTTGGCGGATATATCGGCAAAATCTTTGTTTTTGGCGTCGTTCTCCTTTTTCAAGAGGAAAACCCACGCCGTAAGAGCGGCGGCAATAACCGCCAAAATAAGGATTATAATTGTTGACATAGTTACATAATATCAAAATAGAAAATAAAAATCCCCGCCGTATAAAAAGGCGGGGATTTTGGCGTTTAAGGAATTTTTATTTCTTTTTATGCTCGTATTTTAAGGTTTCGGTGGTCATATCGGTAACCTCTTCCGGACCGAAGAACTGCATAGGGCCGGGGAACAAATAGCTTTCGGTTTTCGCCCAAAGCTCTCTGTTCTTGGCAAGCTGTTTAAACGGTTCGCCTTTAAGGTCTACGAGCGCTTTTCTTATTACGGGTTTTTCCTTGCCTTTTCTTCTTTCAATATTCATCATCATTGTCAGAGGAATGCCGCCGCAAGCCCAATCTTTGGGGTTTTTGACCAAATTCCTTACGGAAGAAAGATATCCGCTGCATTTGTTCAAAGCCAATACCGCCGCGTTGTAGCCCAAAGCGTAGGTATAATTGGCGTCAAAGTTTGAAGGCACGCCGCAGCGCCCTTCATATCCGAAGAAGTGCGTAATGGCGGAAAATTTCCCGTTGTATTTGCCTTCTTTTTTAAGCTGGGCAAGCCTGGCGCGGAGCATTTCTATTAAAAGTTTTTCCGTTTCTATCAAGGAAACCTGGACATTGCCGTGCGGATCTCTGTCCAGCATAAGCTGGGAAGCGATGCCTTCGGGCAGGGATTTCATCAAGTCGGCCAGTTTCTTGGGCAGTTTGGATATTATAAACGCTTTCTTTTCGGAAACTTTGCTCAATTTGGACAAGGCTTCCTCATTGTCGGCCAAGAGGTCGTTTAAAGCGGCGATGAGTTCCTTCATTTCGGGGATGAACTCAATTAAACCTTCCGGCACCAGCACCACGCCGAAGTTCTTGCCGTCTTTGGCTCTTGCCGCGACGATTTTGGCCAAATAGTCCACGACTTGCGCCAAAGTCATTTTTTTGGCCAGGACTTCTTCGCCTATCAAAGTGACGTTGGGGTGGGTCTTTAAAGCCACTTCCAAAGTTATGTGAGAAGCGCTCCTGCCCATAAGGCGCACGAAGTGCCAGTATTTCCTGGCGGAGTTTACATCGCGGCAGATATTGCCGACCATTTCGGAGTAGATTTTGGTCGCCGTATCAAAACCGAAAGAGGTTTCTATCTGTTTATTTTTCAAATCGCCGTCTATGGTCTTAGGGACGCCGATCACGCTGGCGTCTATGCCTTTTTTCTTAAAATATTCGGCTATTACGCCGGCATTGGTATTGGAATCGTCGCCGCCTACCACAACAAAGGCGGAAATTTTATTTTTTACGATATTTTCTTTGGCTTTGCTTAACTGCTCGTCGTTTTCTATTTTCGTTCTGCCGGACTGTATCAAATCAAATCCGCCGGTATTTCTGAATTTATCCATTAAGGCGGGGGTAATCTCTATGAATTTGCACTCGATTACGCCGCTGGGCCCGCCCAAGAAGCCGAAAAGTTTATTTCTGGAATTGGCCTTTTTAAATCCGTCCAAAAGGCCGGCTATCACATTATGGCCGCCCGGAGCCTGGCCGCCGGAAAGCACCACCGCCGCGTTAATTGGTTTCTTGGATACGGCGTAATTGGCGCCTTTTACAAAGGATATTTCCGGCATACCGTAAGTATGGGGGAAAATCTTTTTCACTTTCGCCTGGTCGGCGACGCTTTTCGTCGGTTTGCCGGGTTTCGCTTTAAGCGAAGCGGGGCCGTTCTTCAAAATATCGGGAAGTACAGGTCTAAACTTGCCTCTGTGCCGCTGAAGCTGCGAGCACGCCTGAGGCGTAGATTTTTTGTTGCACTTTTTAGTGGCCATGATGCGGTTCTCCTATAAATAATTAAGTTAACAATATTATACTTTTTTGCGAGCCGAAACGCCTTTCTTTCCGCCCCGCGGTCCGCCGCTCCGCTTTCATTTAAACCGTTTTTTTATTTTTCCAAAATATAAAAACTGCGCCAAACCCCTTATGGAAAGATAGGACAAAAAAGCCAGCCATAAAGCATTGTTGCCGAATTTCGGCTCAAGCATTAAATAAAGCGCAAAAAACGCCGCTGCCGCGAACAACATTGAGTTGCGCATCTGCCGCGCCGCCGTTATTCCCACAAATACCCCGTCCCACAAAAAAGCCGCGAAACCAGCGAACGGTATCAATACCGCCCAATATTTATAATTCATAGCCATGGCGATTACTTCGGTTTTGTCGGTGAGAATATTCAAAATGAACCCCGTAAATCCAAGATAGAGCAAAGCAAATACTCCGCTAAGGCAAAAACCCCAAAGAAATATCCGCTTTACGATTTTTATAAGTTTTAAATAGTTCTTCGCGCCGTAATATTTGCCGCTTAAAGCCTCCGCCGCGAAAGCGAAGCCGTCCATAATATAGGAAAACAACAAAAAAAGCTGCATAAGCAAACTGTTCGCCGCCAAGAAAATATCGCCCCGCCGCGCCGATATGCCGGTAAAAAACACCGTTACCATAATCAGCCCGAAGCTCCTTATAAATATGTCCCTGTTCACCTTGAAAAACGCCTTGAAGCCTTGCGCCGACTTTAAACACCCCAAGCTTATATACCGCCTTAGTTTGCCGTAATATTTAAGCCAAATCGCGGCGGCCAAAGCGCAGGAAAATATCTGCGCCGCCAAAGACCCTAAAGCTATCCCCTTAATTTCCATGTCAAAGACAAACACGAATATCAGGCTTGCCGCTATATTGGCCAAATTCGCGCTTATCGCTATAACCATCGGCGCTTTGGCGTTTTGCATTCCTATAAACCAGCCAGAAAACGCGAACATCGCCAAAGCGAACGGGGCGGACCAAATATAAATGTAAAAATATCGGGAGGAAAGCTCTTTTATTTCGGGCGAGGCTTTAAGAAAGAAAAACGCCGCCTCAAATATTAGGCTTTGCAGGATTATCAATACCGCTCCGGCCGAAACCGCCGTAAAAAGCGAGCGGCACAATACGGCGGCGGTTTCCCTCAAATCGCGCGCTCCGAGCGCTTGGGCGGTAAAACCGCTGGTGCCCATTCTCAAAAAAGAGAAATTCCAATACAAAAAATTGAATATCACCGCCGATGCCGCTATCGCCCCTATGTACAGAGAAGATGACAAATGCCCCGATATGGCGGTATCGGTCATTCCCAGAAGCGGTACTGTTATATTGGCTATTATATTGGGGAGAGCCAGACGAAGGATTTCTCTATTCATATATAAATTATATCAATCCTCCCGCCTCTTTATCCGCCGCCTATTGAAAACCCCGCCCGCGCCCTTATACTATTACGGGGGTAATATGACAAGAATAAATTTGGTAAATCCGCGCGAACTTTACGATCAGCACCTTATGGCCGAATACCGCGAAATTTTTATGATTCCCGCCGCGCTCAAACGCAGCTTAAAGAGCAAAAGAGGCTTCAAGCCCGAAGATATCCCGCCAGAATTTAGGCTCGGGCGGGGCCATGTGAAATTCTTCTACGATAAAGGCAAATATCTCGCCGAAAGATACGAAAAACTTAAAAAGGAACTCAAACGCCGAGGCTACAAACTTGATGTCAGGAGGATATTCCCCAAAAATATTTTTCTGCAACACAATCTCTTTGGGCTTTGGCGGCCATCGGGGAAAGACCTCGCCTTAATA
Source organism: uncultured Elusimicrobiales bacterium (assembly GCA_944324675.1). Classification (GTDB taxonomy): domain Bacteria; phylum Elusimicrobiota; class Elusimicrobia; order Elusimicrobiales; family Elusimicrobiaceae; genus Proelusimicrobium. Next base: position 28,720 of record CALUXE010000005.1, read on the forward strand.
CGGGAAAGGCTCGCCCAAAAAATCGCCAAAAAACCGCTTTGGTACCGCAAGACCAGAGAGAGGACGAAAATTTACAAAAAGATATAATTTAATATATATCTATGTCTTAAGAAGGTAATCTATGCAAGAACAGTATACACCATACGAAAAAGACCTTATGCGCAAATATCAGCGCGACGAGATAACCGCCTCCGTCATATATAAAAACATAGCCAAGAGAGAAAAAAACGAAAAGAATAAAGAAGTCCTTTTGAAAATATCCTCGGAGGAACACGAACACGCTCTCTTTTGGGAAAGATATTTGGGGGAAAAGGCCAAACCCGCCGGAGCTAAAATTTTGTTCTATGGGTTGATGTCAATATTATTCGGCTATACTTTCGTCATAAAGCTGATGGAGAAAAACGAGTACCAAGGCATAGAGGATATGCGCCTTCTGCAAGATAAAATAAGCAATATAAACGACATAATCGCCCAGGAAAAGGCCCACGAAGCCGCCCTGATAGACCTTTTGGACGAAGAACGCTTAAAATATGTCGGCGCGATGGTGCTGGGGCTTAACGACGCGCTCGTGGAACTTACCGGCACGATAGCGGGCTTGACGCTTGCTTTGGCCAATACCCGTTTAGTAGCCTTAGCTGGAATAATAACGGGCATATCGGCCACTTTGTCTATGGCCGCGTCAAACTATTTGGCGGAGCGCGCCAGCGGCAGCGAGGACGCCCTGAAAGCCAGCGTTTACACAGGCATAGCCTATCTTATAACGGTAGTGTTGCTGGTAGCCCCTTATCTGATTTTCCCGCAGGATATGTATTTGGCGGCGTTATTTACGATGCTGACGGTAATGGTGCTGATTATCTTTTTCTTCAATTATTATATATCGGTGGCAAAGAGTCTGCCTTTCCTTAAACGCTTCGGCGAGATGGCGGGGATAAGCTTGGGTGTGGCGGTAATATCGTTCGTCATAGGCCTTTTGGCGAGATACTTTTTGAATATTGATATATAAAATCCCTTTGGCCAGTGCTGAACCCCTCGGAAAAGAGGGGTTTTTTATCCCAAAGCGAAACCGAACATAATTCCCCCGTTCCCGATCAGCCGCGTCCGCCCGCGCCGATAAACCCGCCAATTGAAAAGAATAATCTTATTTATTATAATCTTGGCATAAGACGGCGCGCGGACGCGCCCGAAATCGTTAAAATAAAGAGGTATCTTTTATGCTTTCCATATATAAGGGAATATTGTTGCTGTGCGGAAACATTTTTAAACATCTTTGCTATATTTATCAATATTTTTTCCCCAAAAAACGCTTTACGATTCCGCCCCACGCCCAGCCCTTGAAAAAAGCAAAATACGAACAAAAAATCCCGCGCATAATATGGCAGACCAATTTTACCGACAAATTTACTTTGCCCGTCTATCTCAACTATTTGGTAAACAGACATATGTCGCCCACTTACGAGCACCGCTTCGTGTCTACCGAAGGCAGGGCCGAGTTCATAAAAGAAAACTATCCGCAGGATATTTATGAAGCCTATTCCAGAATACAAATAGGCGCCGCCCAGGCCGATTTTTGGCGTGTACTGGTATTGTACAAATACGGCGGGGTTTATCTGGATATTGACGCGACTACCGTTGTCTCTTTGGATAAACTTATAAAACCCGAAGATACGGAAAAATTCCTTAAACTCAAAGACGGCAGAATATGCAATTCCTTTATAGCCGCCGCGCCCAATAATCCAATTATCGGGAAAATTATTGAGCAAATCAAGCGCAATATTGAGGAAAATACAATCGGCGGAGTCTTTGATATGACGGGCCCCGGCGTGTTTAACAAACTGTTGGACAGCGGCAAGGTAAATACTTTCCACTATAAGTCTTGTTTCCAGGGAGGATTCACCAACGAATATTTCCAATATATTGACAAGGCCGAAGGCAAGTGGACTAAACAGCAAAACACCACGCCGGTGGTAAGGAAAGACTAGCCCCGCGAAACATTTTATAAGAAGCCGAAAGCCCCCGTCTAAAAACGGGGGCTTTTTAAATTCGCGTCGCCTTTATGCCATAGCCGCTTGTTAAATGGGTAAAAAAGTTTTCTATAAATAAAAAATACCCCCAATAAGAATCGAACTTATATCCCCTGCTTAGAAGGCAGGTGCTCTATCCATTGAGCTATGGGGGCGTTTAAAGTTTTTACGGCAATTTTTATATAAATATTATATAAAATTTTTCGCGAGCGGCGTAATATTATTGATATTTTAAATTCCCGCGCCCGCCACTCCGCGGAACCTACCCGCCCGTTTTATTTGACGCTAAAACCCCTTCCGCCAAGAAGAAATATACTCCCCGCGTCCTTCGCGCTTTAATCCCTGTCTGACGAAATATAAAAACACGCTGATATATCCGAAACATTAAAAACTCTTGCTTTTACGCTCTTTATCCATTATCATAAAGAAGATAAGAGCTTTTATTAAAGCGCGAATCTATCAAAGACATAAAGGGGAGAAAGAAATGGAAACATTCAAAAAATATTTCTTAGAGATAATAAGCAAGAAATATATAGCTTTCGGCGGTAAAGCGGACAGAGCGGAATTTTGGTATTTCGTTTTGTTTGCCTTTATCGTAAATTTTATTTTGGGGTTGTTGTTCGCGCCTTTGGCGGCCCTTTTTAACTTGGCCATACTACTGCCTTCTTTAAGCGTAGCCGCGCGAAGGTTAAGAGACGCGGGGCACAGCCCGCTATGGCTGTTTACCTTAATCTTCGGCATAGGCGTACTGATAGTGCTTATTTTATGCGCCTTGCCAAGCAAACAGCCCGCACGACAGCATAAAAGCAAATAAAAATAAATTTAAAAGGCGGCTTTTACAGGCCGCCTTTTTTCCGAGTAAGAAAATTTAAGACTATTAAAGAAACTCGGATTGACAAAACACTCTTTTTTTGATATTTTTTTGCTAGGGAGAGCCTCATATTCAACTATATATGAGGTTTTTTAATGGTTATAACAGATCTCTCCCAAACACCGGAAGTAAACAAAAGCGTAAAATTGACGGAAATCGCCGCCTGCACCAACGGCAGAAGCGAGTGCATTATGGTGCTTGCCACAGGCTCTTTCACCGGGGGCGACATAAAACTGCAAGTCAGCCAGGACGACATAAACTATTATCCGCTTACCGACGAAAACGGCGTGCAAATCCTGCTTAAGGCCGATATTCCGCTCTATCTCAAATTCGCCAATCTCTATTTAAAATGCGATTTGACGGGCATATCCAGCCAAAACCTTAAAGTAACGGTGCAGTAATATGAAAACTTCCCTTTTGACTTCCCTTAAAGGGAATATGGGCTTTAAGGCGGGGGAAGGCTTTATCCCTACGGCGTACAACTGGGCCAAGCCTTCCTCTTGGCCAGAGTTGCGGAAGATAACGCCGCAAAAAGGCATATCGTTCCTCTTGTCAGACAAATATCCTTATGCGGCTTTTTCAGCTACTTGTGTCGGAGGCTATGAAGTCTTAATAGACGGTACGATATATGGTACATTCGGAAGCTCCGAAAAGTGTACTGTAACTTTGGATGACATAGAGCAGAACGGTTCTTTCGTTACCTATCCGGAACCGCTCAAAGTTCATATAGTTATTATCAAGCCGACTATTTCCCAAAACAACATATCGGCTTTTAGAATGCTTTCTTATTCTGATAACATTAAAGAGGAAGAAGGGCTTTTATGGGTAGATTTTAATTTGGAAAGCGTGATATCTTTGGAGAATTGTTTCTATATATATCAGAAGCTTTACTGCCCAGATTTGGAGGTCATAACATCAAGAAACAATATCTTAAAAGTGAGCAATATGGCAAATGCGTTTAACTCTGCAAGCAAATTATCCTACCTTCCAATTTTGAAAGGGGAAAATTTTTCTTCGGAAGGGTTTAATTATTGCTTTACCAATGACAATGCAAATATCTTCCTGAAGAGAATCCGACTTCAAGATATATCCATAAACGGTTCTATGAGAGGTTTTGTTAAGGGTTGCACCAATCTTGAATTAATAGAAACCTCAAACTGTAATTTAAACCCCTCATATCTTGGAGAGGCCTATCGCTATTGCCGAAATTTAAAATTCTTACCTTCTATGCAATACTCTAATCTTATTTCGGCGCCCAATTTCTTGATAGAAAATTATAATCTATCGGAAACGGAAATAGATTTGTCTTCAGCTCATAGTTTGCAAAAGGTGGATATTTGCGGTTCCGGCGAAAATCAAACTGTAAAATTAAAACGGCTTAAGGTGTCATCTTCCGCTCCTTTTGACGGGAACTCGCCTCAAATAGACATTTCTTTTACGGAATTGGACAAAAATGCCTTAAAAGAACTTTTTGAGAGTTTGCCTCTCGTTTCCGCGGGGCAAAAAATAGACATCGCAGGCACAGTCGGTTCTTCCGAATTGACCCAAGAGGACATAGCAATAGCCGTAAATAAAGGCTGGGAGGTGCTGCAATGAAGTATCAACTTTCGGAAAATCCGCAAGGCCCCTATTATAGCGAGAAAGAAGGCAAATATTATGATTTACTGACCTGTTCCAAAGCTACGGGCCCCAAAGGAATAAACATAGGATGGCAAGAATACAAATCCCTAAAAAGCGCCCTAAAAGCCTTAGGGTTGAAAGCAAGGGAAAATTAAAATGAAAAAATCCCTCCGATCCGGGGGGATTTTTATTATAGCATTTCAAAAGCCGATTTCCCTTTTGAAACCTTATTGCGCCGCTATCTTATTAAAAACTACCTCAACGGCTTCTTTAAGTTCGGTCATAATCTTTTCAAAGGGGCGCCCGGAAAGCGCTATCGGATCGGGCATATCTTTTTCTTTACCGTAGGCATAATCCAACAGCAAGAAGATTTTTTCCGTATATTGCGGGGCTCTGTCTAACAAAGAATCTAAAATATCTTGCGTCATAACAAGCACTAAGTCGGCGCGCTCCAAATCGGCGATTGAAACAAGGGTGGAAATATGCCCTTCGGCGGCGGTGCCGTTACTTTTAAGGAAGTCCTTTATTTTATCCGGTATAACATAATCCTGGTTGGCGTAAAGGCCGCGGGAAAACACTTCAATATCCAGGCGGTTGGCCTTTCTTGCGGCCTCTTTTAGAAGCCGCTCCGCGGCGAAACTTCGGCAGATATTCGCGTGGCATATAAAACATATTCTCATAATATAATCCTAATATATCAAATTTTATACAATATTAGTTAATTATGGATTTATTCTTTAAAGTCTTTTTCGCGATACAGTTTTTCTTTTTGGTATTCGCTTTCGCGGGCACCGTGCCGTGGGCTTTTTCCATTTTCCAGGGCTGCGCCTTTATCTTGTCGGCTATGCTTGTGTTTAGACGCGGATTGCTTGTAACCGCTCCATTTAAAGCGGCGTTTGCCGGATTCCTGTTCCTTGTTTTTTATACTCTTCTTCAAGCCTGTTGCCCCGTAACTGTATTAGATCCCGTTCCGAATTTTCCTTCAACTCTGATGCGCCTTTACACTCTGGACCATGCGGCGCTTTTCACCACTTGGTTCGCTCTTTTTATTATCGGGGCAAATATCGCGGGCGATTTCAAAGCCAATAAAACCATACTTTGGGCTATAATAATCCCCGCCATTTTCGTGACCCTCATCCATATAGCTGCGCCGGGTTTATATCTTAAAATTTTAATAGATGAAAACGGCGGAATCGGCCCCTTCGTCAACCGCAATCACGGGGGCTGCTTTCTGGTTATGGGCGCCATATTATGCGCCACTTTAGCGGCTGTACATTTCGCTTCAAAAACCAGATACCTTTTGGAAAATAAAAAAAATGAATTCTACGCCAAACAAATATTATTCCTGTTTTTGTTTTTCTTTTTGGCCTTCGCCGCCGTATTTACCCGCTCTAGGGGGACCATGCTGGCTTTGTTTACCGGAACATTTGTTTATTTTCTATTTTTGCTTTCTTTCTTCTTAAAAAATCGTGCCGTCAAGACGATATCCTTTATTATTGTTTTAATTCTTTTTTTAGGCGGGCTGTTTTTCGCTTTTAAAGAAAAAGGCGACATTAACGCCTTTGCGCGGAGGGAATCCTCCCGTTCGGTTGACATAAGAAAAGATTTATATTCTTCCGCTTTAAAAGCTTTAAAAGAACGGCCTTTATTCGGAACCGGAATAGGCGCTATGCCGATAATGATAACCAATTATACCCAACCACTTGGAGAATACATAGAACGCCTGCACAGCGATCCTTTGGAAATCCTTTTGGGTGTCGGAATAATCGGCGCTATTCCGCTCGTGGCATTTATAGGGCTGTTTTTCTTTTTCGCCTTAAAACGCTTAAAATACCTCTCTTTAAAGAAACAAATCTTTTGCGGCGGGATTATATGCGCTTTGATATCTTTCTGCATAAACAGCGCGATAGATTTCCCGTTGTTTATACCGGCCTGCGCTTGCGTAGTATTCGTTTTAGCGGGTATGCTTTGCGGAGTATCTTTTTATAGAGAAAATCATTCCAGAATAAGCGTAAAATTATGGTTGAAGATTATAATACTGTCCATTTTCTGCCTAACTTTTTACTATACTCTGCAAAAAGCGATAGCATGGCGGTATTATTACTTCGCCAACGGCTTTAAATACGAAGGGAAAATCGCCTACTATCAAAAAGCTTTGCGCTATTATCCCTCGCCTCGTTACGCTTTGCGCTTGGGAGTGGAATATCACAATAAAAGCTTGGACGAGAAATTGCCCCAAGAGGAAAAATCCGCCTTAAAAGCCCGGGCCCATAAATTGGCGGAAGATTGGCTTAAAAAATACCCTCGCGATAAAGAACTATCCCGCCTCTATGTGAATACCTTGTAAACCTTTTATGTTAGACATATATTTGGTAAAATATAGCTATTATGAAATATCACAGCATAATTATATTTTTGGCGTTTACAGCAATATTTAGCGGCTGCGGCAATCCCGCAAAAGTAAATAACAGCCTGATAACTGAAATAAATAACGGAGACATCCCCCAAAATCTTAATGATTTGAAAGGTAATTCCGACTATATTTTGCAGCCCGGGGACCTTGTGGAAATACAAGTCTTTATGGAAGATGACATGAAACGCACCCTTCGTATAGCCACAAACGGTGCGATAACCTATCCTTTAATAGGAAACATAAAAATTTCGGGGTACTCCGTTTCCGAAGCGGAAAACATACTTTCTTCCGCTTTGCAAAAATACATAAAAAACCCGCAGGTATCCATGTTGATACAAGAATACGGCAATAAAACCGTATATGTACTGGGGCAGGTTTCCAAACCCGCGGCAATACAAATACCGCCGGAAAAACCCTTAACCGTGTTGGAAGCGATAACTTCCGTCGGGGGATTTACCGATATAGCGGCCGTATCCAGAGTAAGAGTTCTGAGAATGGAAAACGGCAAACAAATATCCATAGATGTGGATGTAACTCAAATAACAAAACAAGGCAATAAAGCTTTGGATATAGCCTTAAAGCCGGGCGATGTAGTATTTGTACCGCAAAGTATTTTCTAGGGAAAAAATATGCGTGAAGAACTTAATAATAATGAAGAGATAGACTTTAATTACTATATAGAAGTGCTTCTTAAACATTTTTGGGTTATAGCCGCGTTTATGGCGTTGGGCCTGTTCTGCGCTGTAATGTTTAATACTTTTACCAGGCCGGCATACCAGGCAACGGTGCTTATGATGATAAACCAAGAAAATGCGGGGAAGTTGGACACCAATCCCTACGCCTCGTTCAACGCCGAAGAAGACTATTACAGAACGCAATACAAACTACTTGAAAGCAGAAACCTGCTTGAAAAAGTATATCGCCAGATGGAACTGAATAAATATGAGGAGTTTTCCAACCCAGCGGGCGTAAAAAAACTTTTAAAAGCTATAGATATAACTCCTATAACGCGCTCGCGCTTGGTCAACTTGTCGGTAACTTCATATGACCCCGCCTTGTCGGCCGATATAGCCAATAACATAGCCGAAACTTTTGTCCGCGATAATATAAGCAACCGAATCTCAATGGGACAAGATGTAATAAGAGCTTTGGAAAGTACGGAAAAAAGCAGGGAAGATCAAGAACTTCTAAATTCAATGCCCCAAATAGTCAACAGCGATTTCATTAAGAATTTGAAGCTGCAGGAAACAAACTTATTAAACAAACAGGCGGAGCTTTCCTCCAAATATACGGCTATGCATCCAGAAGTTATCTCCGTAAAAAGGCAGCTTTCTTCGGTACAAAACAAAATAGCTTTGGAAACCCAAAGATTGGTGCAAAGCATAAAGATAGAGCTTTCCGGGCAATTCTCCGGCAACAATATCCGCATAGTTGATAATGCAGTTACCCCCGATAGGCCGGTACGGCCGAGAAAAATCTTAAATCTTGCGATAGCCTTATTTGCGGGCACCTTGTTGGGGATAATATTCGCTTTTATATTGGACTTTTTTGACCAAACGGTAAAGAGCTCGGAAGATTTGGAAAAGAAATTAAAACTGCCGTTCTTGGGTTTCGTCCCCAAAGAGAAGCTAAAAAAGAACGAAACGGAATACTCCTATATGACGAAACAAGGCAATTTCCTCTTGGCGGAAAATATACGCAATATAAGGACAATGCTCGCTTTCGCCCAGTCGCAGACGCCGCATGCTCCTCTGCTTATAACCAGCTCTCTGCAGGGGGAGGGAAAGAGCAATCTCTCTACCAACTTAGCCGTAGCTTTGGCCCAGACGGGCAAGAAAGTACTGATAGTAGACGGCGATTTAAGGCGTTCGCGCCTGCATAAAACCTTTAGGCTTTCGCCCGAATTGGGTTTAAGCAATATTTGGACGGCGGAAGGCGAAAAGGCGGAATACGCCGCCAATGTCCAGCCCGTAAAAGACGTTCCCAACCTCTATGTAATGACGGCGGGCCAAAGGCCGCCAAACCCGGCGGAACTTTTAAATACGCCCAAATTGGCCGATTTTATAGACTGGGCAAAAAAGAATTACGACCAAGTCCTGATAGACTGCCCCGCCATCGTACCGGTATCCGATACTCTGCTTTGGGGCAAGTATATACCCTATGCGGTGTTCGTGGTCAAATACGGCCAGACTAATACCAGAGTAGCCCAAATAGCCATTGATAAGCTAAATAAGGCGGATATAAAGATACTCGGCGCGGTAATAGGACACTATCAGCCCAGCGGTATGGCTATCGGCAAATACGGTTATTACAAAAAGAGTTACAGCTACTATAACGAAGACAAAAAATAACCGTCAAACCTATTGCGAACCAAAAACCCCCGTACGAAAACGGGGGTTTTTGTATGTTGTGAAAACCCCCAGCCAGGCCGGGTTCGGTAAAGGTTTTACCGTTGCCCAAAATAGAAAAACTCCTTTTATTATTTATAGTTTAAACTAATGCCTGGTTAGCCGTAGAAATAATGACTCTTGGGGGAACAATAAAGAGAAAACGCCGGTTTATCGTTTTAACTTCGCGGCGTTTACTTTCAATCCCGATTTATCTCGCCCCGCCCAAGAAGCGAATTATCTTTAAGATAAGGGGCTTTATTCCTCTTTTGTTTCTGATAAGCGAATAAAAAGACTCCTTTTTGTTTATCAAAGCGTCAAAAAAGCGCTCGCGGAAAGGACTGGGCTCGGTAGACTTCATAAAATAAGGATTGTATTGGGACATATTCTCAAAAGAAATATCCTTGTAAATCAAATTATCCTTTAAGTCCTCAAAAAGCGCCTCGGCCTTCGGGGAATTTAACATAAGTACGGATACGCCTTTGGCGTCGTACATTTCGGGTATAAATTCCTTTACGCCCCATAAGTCGGCCATGGTAAAATCAGAATATTTATCGCAGCCTTTGAAAGAGCAGGCGTGGCACGAGGGCCTTTCATAGAGGTTTGAAATGGTGAAAGGAAGAGTATAAATAATCTTAAACAGCCGCCCTTTTGACTTTAACAACAAGGGTTTAAAAGGCTTTAAGAGGCCCTTTATTTCGGGAAGGGAAGCCCCGTCTTTCTTTTTAATACAAAGATAGCTGGCGTCCCAGCCGAAGCGTTTATAACGGAAATCTATGGCCGAAATGTCTTGAAGGGGGAGCGTTTCCTCCAGAAATCGGCGCCATACCAACGGGGAAGGCACGCCGTGGCATATAATGTCCGCCGTAATAAGCGAAGGATAGTCCCCGCCCAAATAATTTTTAAGTCCCGCTATTTGGCAAGGCGTACCGGTAAAAAGAACGGTTTTGCCCTCTTGTAAAAATTGTTTGGCAAGTCTAAAACATTCCTGCATATCGCTTTGCACATATTTGGAGCGGCGCAGTTTATCCAATTCTTGTTCGTCTTGCGCGCTTTGATGCACTACATTCCAATTCCCGTCAAAAGCCGCCCCGAACACGACCCCGCCGCGCTTAAGGGCATATTGCGCCAGCCAAGAGAACATTCCGCCAGAAGAGCCGGCTCTTCTCAGTGTTTCGTCTTTATGTTTAGCGGCCATAATTCTTGCCGTATGAAAGGGGGGAGTATTGTTAATTATGGGGCATACTTTTAGGCATAATCCGCATTTGACGCAAAGATTTTCGTCAACGCTGGGATACAAAAAGCCTTCCGCGTCGGCCTTCATTGAAATGGCATTTTTCGGGCAGATATTGCGGCAGGCCCCGCAGCCGCTGCATTTGGTTTTGTCTTCAATCTTTATCATCTGAGAATATCCACAATTTTGTCAATTACCCTAAAAAGAAATCTGCGCGGGGCGTATTCTTTGGAATATATATATTTTTCCGCAGCCGCGTGAAAGCCGTTCTTGCGTAAATCTCTAAAGAATAACTTTCGCTCTATTTTGGCTTTGGGATGTTTATAAATGTGGCGGCTTCTGAGTTTTACCTCTTCTTCCGATACGCTGTGGCAGTTTATTTTATCCTTGCATTTATCAAACAAATCCGCCCCTTTATCGGAAGATACCGCCACAATGGAAAGGCCGGCGTTTTCGTTATCTTTAAGCAACGGGCCTTTATATCCCCAAAAATCCGCCAGAGAAATATCGCCCACCCTAGGCAGCTTTGCCCAATTGCAAACATAGCACGACGGCCTAAGATATAAATTATGCAAAAATCCCGCCTGATAAGGATTATTGGTTGAAGTGGTAGATTTTTTGGAGCCGTCCTCAAAAAAAATAGTTACTTTATTGGGATACCACCCGTTTTCTTTATCGCGCCAGCAAGCGCTTTTCGCTTTGGATTTCTGTTTTTGGTTTAGTTCCTCTATATATTTGTCAAAAACCATTCTGGAGGGCACTCCGTGGCAAACGACATCGCAGGTATATAAATTTTCATACTCCTTGCCCAAAAAGGAATGAAGGCCCGCAACCTGGCAAGGCGTCCCTGAAAACAGCACTTTTAAACCGCTGTTCAAGTCCTCTTTTACCTTGCGGAAAACATTATTCGTATTGCTTTCCAAATATTTGGATTTCCTGAATTTTAAATATCCTTCCAAAGAATCCGCACGACTGTGAACCAATCGGAAATTATCCAACAATTCAACCCCGTATACCGCCCCTTTTTGAGATATTATATATTCCGCCAAAAGCGAAAATATTCCGCCGGAGGAACTATTCCTCGCTTGAGCTTTATCCTTATTATATGCCCCCAAAAAGCTGTAAGCGTAGGTTTGATTTCTCTTGTAATCGTTTTCTTTGGGGCATACTTTATTGCAAAGGCCGCAGTCTACGCAAAGGGCTTTATCCGTATAAGGATAGAAAAAACCTTCCTCGTCGCATTTCAGAGAGATGGCATCTTTAGGGCAGGCGCTCACGCAGGCACCGCAGCCGCAGCAATCAGCTTTCTTTTTTAAATCTATCATATACGCCCCCAAAAATTAAATTAAGCGGTTTTTTTAGCAAGTCCTTCTCGTATCGGTTAAATACAAAAAACCATAAAAGCAAACCATATAGTGCCGAAAACATCGTACCCTGCAGCACAAAACCTGTTATTTTACCGTTGTCCCATACCGAACCGACAAATAAAAACACTAAAAACGCCATAAGCATATAAGGGAGAATTTTTAGCATTTCAATAAACAGTTCTACTACTTTTATCCCTAATCTGTGATAATAAAAGTTTATTATTATCGTCTGGCCTACCAGCAGAGATACACCTGTCGTTATCGCACAGCCCATACCGCCGTATCTCTTTGCCATAGGGATACAGACGATAATATTTATAACGCCCAATACCGCATATAAAACAGCCCTAAAAGCGTGTTTGTTCTTGGCTTGTATAATCGGCACGGCGGTAGTTTGCACAAGACATACAAATAAACCCGCCATTAATATCAAAGCGTAAGGGTATACTTGTTTAAACTCCGGCCCCACCCAAAAATTTACAAAAGACCTGCCATAAAGCACAAATCCGAGAAATATATAGGCCATAAGATAATATTGCAGACGGCTAGTCTTTAAGAAAATGGCGTTAATTTCCGTCATATCGTCCGTCTTGGCGTTAATGGCGGAAAGCTGCGGCAGAAATATTCCGCCCATAGAAGAAGACATCGCCATATATCCCTGCGCTATCTGTATGGCCGTGGCGTATACCGCCACCGCACCGGCGCCCGCCACCGCGCCCAAGATTACCTGCCCCGTTTTCCAATACGCTATGCTGATTATGCCGGGAATACAGACAAAAAAGGAAAATGTCAGTATTTCCTTTACCAATTTGCCGTTCCAATAATGAAGTTTAAACCTTACCTTCAACTTCCCTAATACATACCATACGCTTAAAAGAGCAATAAATATATTAAACAGAGTCTGTACTATTACCACCGTCATTACAGAATTAAAAATCAATAAAAACGCCACTACGCTAAGCGGTCTAAATAAAGTGGTAAACAGCACCAAGCCCCTGGCAAAGATAAATTTTTGATGCGCGTTTATTATAGCCGTAAAAACATTTGAAGGTATCACCACCGCCAAGTTCAAAAGCAAGACATAAAACATATTCCTTACCGATATTATTTCCTCCGATGAAAGAGTATCGTAATAAAAAGGAATACAATAATGAAACAGCAATAAACCCGCAATTACTATCAAAACGGAAACGCCCGCATATAAAATACCGCTTAGCGCCAAAATCTTTTCCGCGGAAGTTTCGTCATTGACGGCTTTATAGCCCGAGTAGTATCTTGTAGTCGTGTTGGAAAGCCCCAAATCCATTATGTTGAGATACGCTATCAAAGAGCCTACCAGCTGATAAAGACCGTATTGATCCTTGCCCAAAAACGATATAAGCAGAGGGGTGAACAAAAAACCTACAACGGTATTTAAGGCTATACCGATGTAAGACAATACCGCGCCCGCTTTTCTTTGATTCATTTTATTTCCTCAAATCCGCTATAATCTTGCCTATTTTTTTGGCGTCTTGAATATATTTAGGCATAATTTGTTCCAGATGTTCCTTTATTTCCGCTCGTTTGGAGTAGAGCAAATTAAATTTCTGCGCCAAAATATCGGCGTTATCGTTTAACAAATCAAGATTAACGACATAATCCTCGCAAGAGCCGAAAAGATCCTTCGCTATACCCAGCGATTTTATCGAGTAACCCAATACCAAGGTAGGCACGCAGGAACTGTATGCCGCTATTGTGGCGTGGGTTCTCGCGCCTACAAAAAACTCGCATTTCGATATTATGTGTTTAAGCTGGGGGCCGTTTAAACTCTCGTCCGAAATTAAAAATACCCGTTTGGTGTCTTTAAATTTCTCAAAGAGCAGCTTCAAAACTTTTAAATCCGCCCCGCGCATTACGTGGGGGATAAGCAATATGTTTAAATCCTCATGGGATAGTATATTTTCTATCATTCTCTCATAGGCTTTTAAGACGGCGCGTCCTTTTTTGCCGTCCGTTTTGCCCGTTACCAAAGAGCTTACATTCACGCCTACAAACTTTTTGCCTTCCAATTCCTTGGGTAAATCCGTTTGCGAGGGGGAAACTATAAAGGCGGGATCTGGTATCAAATAAAGGTTTTTTTCTATCCCCGCCTTAATCAGATTATCGTAAGAAAGGCTGTCGCGCGCGCTTAAAACAGCAATCTTAGAAGCCGTATCTTTCAGATATTTCGTTATATGACGTTCATCCACCGAAAAATCATATAAAATTACCTTGGGTTTTTGTCTTTGGGAAACCGCTATAAAACTTAAAATATCAAGAGTGTTGATAGTGGTGTCATAGTCATAATTATCCGCCGCAACAAGTACTATCGTGTCGTAAGCTTTAAATTCTTTTATCAACGGGTATTCTTTAATTTTATCCCATATTACCTTAAAAAAAGGCATAAATTTATTTATTGCCGCATTAAATTTTAAAATAAAATATTTTTTTGTCCAGCTAAATTGACGGGCAATATATTTGTCTGTAAATGGTATATTCAAGTCCTCTCCAGAATTTATATCAGCGGAGGAAACCGCAATATATTCCGCTCCGTTTTCCTTTAATATTTGCGTTATTCCTCTAAGAAGCATTTGAGAGCCCATATTATACTTCGCGGAACCTATAACTATCAGATATTTTTTCATCGTAAACTTATTCCCTCTAAATATTCTTTCGATTTGCTTCTTTCCTCTTCCAAAATCTTGTTCACTTGCATCCAAGAAATACTTTCGTCATAATTATCGCCGATATTATCTATCAGGCGGCCTTTCAATCCCGTTAATTCAAGCAGGCTTTCCAAACGGGAATTGACATTCATTGCCGATGGAAGCAAGTCTACAAAGAAGTTCTTGTTAAAATTGATTGAAAACGCCAATCCGTGGAAAGAGTTCGTCACGACATATTTTGCCTTTAAGAAATAAGAAAGCCATTCCATGACATGCGGAGCTTTCGGCTTTAACCCGTATTTGGTCAAAGGGTGGGTGGATACGTATACTATATCCAAACCCGTCATACGGGAAAGCGATTTCGCGTAATTTATTATTTTCTCATTGGCGTTCATCAAATAAAGTAAAATATAGTCTTCCTGCGGGATCGTTTGCGCCATAGAACCCCAAGCCTCTTTGGACATAAGCAAAGTAGGATCCAAATGTAAAATGGCATCCTTTCCCGTTATCTCTTTTATTATCGCAAGCGCTGATTTCTCCCTTACGGAAATGGCATTAAAATCTTTCAGCAAAGAGGCGGCCTTCTCTTTTTCCTTCTCAGACAGGGTTTCCTTCCCGAAACTCGCCGCATACGAAAATTTTTTACTGTCTTCCTCAACAAAATCCAACATATAAGAGGTATCCCAACCGTTTCCGTTACATTCAAAATTCCAAACCTGATCACTGCCCGCAACAAACAAATCAAAGTCTTCGTTGAGTAACGGCAAATCTTCGCGCCTTATCGGTAAGGTAAGGCTTAGGAAATCTCTTCTAAAAATATCAAATTTTTTTCTTACGGATTTATTCCAAGACCAAAACAATATATTCTTTATGCTTTGCCTTATATTGAAAGGTTCTTTGTTATGAGGGTAATAATTTATTACCTTGCTTTCGCAGCCCAAATCTCCCAATGTCTTTTTAAGAGCGAAAGCTTGTAAAATCGCGCCGTAATTATCCGCCCAGTTATATGTAATAATCCCTATTCTTTTCATATCCCGTATTTCCCAAACAATTTAGAATATATCCAGAAAGGCAAATTCCAGCTGACGCATAAGGCGCAGGCAAAGAGTTTGTTGGAAAGTTTTCGCCCGCTTGTCAAATGCAAAAGAATGTTTTTACGAAGTTCCTTTATCATAGGTTCTATAATGGCCTTATCGTTAAAACCACTTATAGACATCTGACGGCAAAATCCGGTTATATGATACGCTCTTTCTCTTTTTATCAGTTTAACCAATCGGAAATCTTTAACTTCTTGCGCTTCCGCCAAGATTTCGCCCGACGCTTTAAAATAGTCTAGCTTTTTAACAGAAAAGCCTTTCTTTGTTATACTTTGCAAATTCTTGCGATTATAATAATACAAAGGCTCGTCGCAAGCCACTATTTTATCGGCGGCTAAAAAAGCCTTTGATACGGCCGATATATCCTCATACAGCTGGCCTTCCGGAAATTTTATCCCGTCAAAAATGCGTCTGATGAATATTTTGTTCCAAGCAAAGAATCCCAACTGGGAAAATCCGTTTTCCAAAGCCTCGCGCGATGAAAGTTCTTTAAATTTACTCCCGTCGGGAAACAAAGGCAAAGTTCTTAGGCCGTCTTCCTCGTCGAAGTAATAATTGCAGCAGGAAATGTCGGCTTTATTATCCAAAGCGTTTTTCAACAGGACCTCAAGCATCTTCGGCGCGCAATAGTCATCGGAGTCCAAAAAAAACAAATATTTGCCGCGCGCCTCTCTTATGCCCGCATTGCGCGCGGAAGATACTCCTCCGTGTTCTTTCTTTATAATTCTTGTTCTTTCATCTTTTAAAGCGTATTCTTCGCATATTTCACCGCTTCCGTCCGTAGGGCCGTCCAGTATCAGCAATAGTTCAAAATCCCGATAGCTCTGGGATAATACGCTATCTAAACATTGAGGTAAAAACCGTTCCACATTATATACGGGTATTATTACCGTTATCATTTTATTTTTTGCCATTATCTTCTATATATATATTCCAATCTGTTGTAATAAACCGAAGTCCTCACACAATCCATATTTTGCCAAAACGGCTCATAGGGGACAAACAAATTCCAATCCGGCCTGTAATTTACCAACACTATCTGATATGACATTATAAGCAGACAGGTAATAAAAACAAGCAAACTTTTCGCACGGCTTTTGTTTAAAAGCATAAATATCTGAGGTATGGCTATTATATTAAATACGGTAAAATACTGCGCCAAACGTTCAAATATGCCCGAAAAAAACGAAAGCGCATACGAAAATGCCGAGAATAATATCAATATCATTGAAACC
Organism: uncultured Elusimicrobiales bacterium; assembly: GCA_944324675.1. Lineage (GTDB taxonomy): Bacteria > Elusimicrobiota > Elusimicrobia > Elusimicrobiales > Elusimicrobiaceae > Proelusimicrobium. The sequence goes on from CALUXE010000005.1 coordinate 45,649, forward strand.
GAATAAATACGTCCCTCTTTTGTATCAAGGAATTTGGTATCAGAATGATTTCTTATATTAAGAGCAAATATCCCCAAGAAAAAAACAGACATGCTTATCCCCATCTTTATCAAAGAACCAAATTTGAAGCTTCTGGCCGCTATATCGGAATCGGCATAATAGGAATACATAGGCATAATTATGTAAGCTAGCCTTATTATAACAGGAGCAAGCAAAAGTAATACCACAAATGTCATGCCGACAATGAAAATATTTGTTTTATTAAGTCTTATCAAAGATATCGGATATAAAATTACCAATATTAAAGCCGATTTGTGAAATAAGGCCGCCGTTAATACCGCAAGTAAAAACGGTATAAATTTCCGCTTTATTATGAAGTCAAAACCGAAAAAAACTATAGAATAGGCTATCGATTGACGCATAATGTCGGCTTCAAACATTATCTTACCAAACGTGAGCCATGCAAAAACCCCTAACCATGGTATTGTGGTGTATTTATAGATAAGACGCATTCCTGAGTAAACTATAAACGCGGAAGAAGCCAAAAATAGTATTTGTGGATGGGTGCAAAGCAAAGAAAGAGATTTCATTATTAAAACAAACGGATATTCCATCCAAGGGACAGGATTGGGATACCAAGAAGAAGACTGCATAGCTATTTTAAAAGCTTCAGCATATCCCAAATTGTCATAACCGCTGCTTACGGACCTAAATCCCAAAAACAAAAACAACTCTATACCGCACAAGCAAATATAAAGCTTCCTCGACCGCTCAGTATTATTCCTGGCGGTAATTATAAAATGCTGAAGAATGATAAGAATAATAAAACCGAAATATATCATACCCTTCCGCCCTCGTAAATATTCAGCAGAAAAGAAGCTGTGTCAAGAATATCGAATCCGGCATTTTTCATTTCTTTAATCCCGCTTTTCCGTTTAAAATTTATCTTACTTAAAACAGCTTCCCGCCAATGAGAAATATCTTCCCCAAGAGAGAGAATATCACAGTTGACTATTGCCGCTTCTCTAGGTATCTCTTGGGATATTACACACGGCAAACCGGCCGCCTGAGCCTCAATTAAAGCTATTCCCAAAGCCTCATATGTTGAGGGAAAAATAAAAACGTCCGCCGCTTGCAGATACTGCGCCGTATTAGGGGTTATACCGGTGAATATAACTTTATCACTCAAATTAAGCGCCTTGGCTTCAGTCTCAAGCCTCTCTCGTAATGAGCCATCTCCAATCAATATAAGTTTCGACTGGGGGTGATAAGATAGTAAATTATTAAATAGTTTTAAAATAAAAGAATGATTCTTCTCTTTTTCCATTCGCCCGCAATGAACCAAAACGAAGTCACCGTCACAGCGAATTTCTTTGCGGAAAACATCTCTCTTTTTCGCAGAAAAATCAAAGCGAAACAAATCTATACCGTTTTTGGCGATTTCAAATTTCTTCTCGCCATAAAGTGTCCTGCCCGATATTTCGGAGCAGGCTAATCTCTTTGTGGCAAAAAAACCTATAAGTTGCCTAAAAATCCAATTGTAAAAATACTTGAAGCCATGTCCATATTCACATATGACATGCGCATGGGACACTCTAACCTTTACCCCGCAAAGCCATGCCAAAAACAAAGCCCAGCCGTTAAAGCTCGTATAGTGTACATGCACGACATCATAAGGGCCCTTCTTCTTTAAGGTATATAGAATGTTTAGAGTGTGTCTTAAAAACATCGTAGGAAAGGATTTATAGCGATATATTGTTGAGCCATTAGCCAAAGCTTGTCTTTCATAAAAGAAATCTCTCTTGTCACTCAAAGTAAGGAAATCAAATCCCACCTTGTTACGGTCTATATTGGCAAGGATATTCATTAGAAAGGTCTCTATTCCGCCACAATCAAGCGTTTCCAGCACATGCAGAACTTTTATTTTATTCATTAGTCAGCTCCAAATATAAATTCTGCATATCTCGCGTTATATCCTTTATATCAAATCCCGCGGTCTTCGCCATAGATACACCGTCCGTCCGCTTGTAGTTCCTTAAACGCAAAATCTCGGCCGCCCAATCTTTGGCTTTTTTCCTCAAAGAGAGAAAAGAAGATGCTTCCAAGATTTTTACTTCTTTGGTTATTGTATCAGCGAACACTGCCGGCACTCCGCTGCATTGGGCTTCCACGCCCGCTACCGGCAATCCCTCATAAAAAGAGGGCATAAGCAGACAGTCCAGCGCTTGGAAAACATTTTCTATGTCCGGACGCAGGTTTAACCATATCACAAAGGAATCCAATTGGCAAAGAGATATTTTTTTTCTTATTTTTTCTTTTAAAGAACCTTCTCCCAACAATATTAGTTTGGCTTTAGGTTCAGTCTTTAAGATCTCTGCGAAAATATCCACAATAAATTCATGATTCTTCTGCCATTCCAATCGCCCTACATTGCCTATGACGAAATTATCCTCTACCCCGAGTTCTTTCCTGATATTGGCACGAATATCTGGCTTGAAAGCAAATCTTTGCAAATTAACTGCATTAGCAACAACTCTGTATTTGTCTTTATACCAGCAAGATCCCACAAGATTCGAGCATGCCAGCTTTAAATCTATCAAAGGCCATACGGTGTGAAGCATTAAACAATTGCGCCAACCGTTTATTTTTTTGTCGCTCCATTGTGTTACATGAGCATGCTGTATTATAGTTTTTACTCCAAAAAACTTAGCTATCGGATAATATATAAAATTTAGCTGTGTTACGTGGGAATGTATTATGTCATATCTATTATGCTTGAAAAAGGAAAAGACCGCTTTTACAAAAGGAAGGCCTCTCATCAAACCTTGATATGGGATATAAAAAACACGTCCGCCGAGGGTTTCTATCTCTTCCTTGGCTGATTGTTCCGTATCTGGTGAAAAACAAGTCAAATAATCAAATTGGACTTTATCGCGGTCTATGTTCCTATGCCAGTTTAAAACCACATTTAAAACTCCACCGCCGCGATTTACGTCCATTACAATTTGTAAAATACGTATAGGTTTACTCATAATCATCTTAAAAAACTTTTATAGAATAAAGTTCTTATTCCGTTAGGCATAAGCGTCTGCACCAAAAAGCGTACGGAAAGTATATAGATATAATCTTTAAAGCCTATCATACCGTGGTCTTTCATATAGGAATACAGCTTTTTGTTGCTCAAAAAATAAGTAAAACCGCCGCGCCGCCCGTAAAAAGCGCCGTCCACCCTGGCGCGTACAAGGATTTGCGGCAAATTGGCGAATTTAAAACCCTTTTCCGCCATTCTCGTCCAAAGATAATAATCTTCCATATAGTGCAGATGCAAATAGCCGCCGGCCGAAGAAACATCTTCCTTTTTAAACATAACCGTCATATGGTTGAATGGACATCTCTTTTTTAGGAAATTCTTAAGTTCTGCGTCGCCAAGCGGCAAACGCCTGAAGCAAATCTTCTTTTTGGTAAGGGAATCTATCTCTTCAACCGCGCCGCCAAGGACGGAAAGTTCTTTGTCTTGCTCAAAAGCCGAAATTTGCAACTCAAAGCGGTTGGGGGCGGCGATATCGTCGCTGTCCATACGCGCCACCAAAGAATGACTGCACGCCTTAAGGCCCTCGTTAAGAGCGGTGCCAAGCCCCTTGTTCTCGGGCAGGCGGACAAGTTTAAGTTTCTCTTTAAAGGAAGAAATGACGCTTTCAAGTTCCGGCGTCAAAGGGCCGTCGGCCACCAAAACCGCCTCCGAAGGGGGCAAGTTCTGATTAAAAACGCTTTCAAGTGATTCTTTAAGCCAGGAAGCTTTCTCTTTGGCGTAAACCGACATCAAAACGGAAAATTTGGTATCGCTCATCATTTGATATATTATACCATTTAGCGGCTAATCTAAAAATGGTATAATTTCCCAATATGAAAGGGAAAGTATCTTTTATTACGGGCGGGGCGGGTTTTATAGGCTCTCGTCTGGCAGAAAAACTGACCGAAAAGGGCCATAAAGTTATAGTTTACGATAATTTTTCTTCCGGCGACATTAAAAACCTGTCCGCAATCAAAAACAAAATAAAGATAGTAAAAGGCGACATAACCGATTTTAAAAAATTGAAACAAGCTATGAAAGGCGCCGATTATGTATATCACCATGCGGCTTTGGTTTCGGTCGCGCAGTCCATGCAAGAACCTGCCCAAACACATAAAATCAATATAGAAGGCGCCAATAATGTATTGGAGGCCGCCCGCTTAAACGGCGTAAAAAGAGTTTTATTGGCATCTTCCAGCGCGGTATACGGAAACGGGAAAGACATCCCCTACAAAGAAACCTCTGGGACCGATTGCCGCTCGCCTTACGCCGCCAGCAAATTGATAGGGGAAGAACTGCTTAAATGCTATTTTAAGGCCTACGGCCTTGAAAGCGTATGCGTACGCTATTTTAATGTGTTCGGGCCGAAGCAGAACCCCAATTCGCCCTATGCCGCGGTTATAGCCAAATTTATGGATTTGGCGAAAAACGGTGATGCTTTCTTTATAGATTGGGACGGCAGGCAAAGCAGGGATTTCGTCTTTATAGATGATGTGGCCGACGCCACAATTTTGGCAATGAAAAAGGGCAAAGCGGGGGAAGTTTACAATGTGGCCTCCGGCAGGACTTATACTCTTCTCAATCTTGCAAAGGAAATAGAAAACATTTCCGGCAAAAAAATGAAGCGCGTTTTCAAACCCAAAAGAGCCGGCGACGTAAAAAAATCCGCCGCCGATATAACAAAAATAAAGAAATTGGGCTACAAGGCGAAAGTTCCATTAAGAGAAGGACTAAAGAAAATATTTAAGGCTTAAATTATGAGATTACTGTTTTTTATCGCGGATTTAATTTCATTCACGCTGATAACGGCGATAGTGGTAACTTTAAGATATGGGGGATTTTCGCAAGAAGCGTTTCTCCCCACGATAAAGGTGCTATTGCCCGCGTTTGCGGTAACCTCATTGATTTTATGGGTATTCTCATTCTATGATATACAAATCATAAAAAAAGGGCGCTTGGATTACCGCAACATCATAATAGCTTTCGCGCTGTCTTTATGCACCTCGGCATTCGGCATTTATTTTACGACTTCGTTTTTTAATGTAGCCACCCCCAAATTCATATTATTATTGGTGTTTGTGCTGTATTTTTCCTATATGTATATATCCAGGAAAATATATGCTTCCTTCAATTTCGTTAAACAGCGCCTACTTCTGTTGGGCAAAAGCAATACTTTAAAGGAGATAGAAAAAGATTTGGCCTCTTACGATAATTTGGAAGTCCTGGGCCGCTTTGAAAACCCCGATGACATCAAAGGAATCCCGCCGGAAAATATAGACCTTATTGTAATGGCCAGTAAAATGCTGAGCGAAAACAAAAACACTTGGCCTGTAATATCAACGATGTTCTTAAATAAAGGCGTTCTATTGACTACCGACTATAATTTTTATGAACATCTTTTTATGCGATCAAGCAAAGGAAGCCTCAAAGACGCGATGTGGCTTATAAGAGGCGTAGCCGCAAGGCAGGAAGAAAAATATTATCCTTTCATAAAAAGAGCCTTGGACGTTCTTTTCTGCCTGGTGCTTATGCCGGTAATGCTTCCGCTTGGCATTTTAACTTATTTGGCTATCAAATTTATTGATGGGATACCGCCGTTCTTCTTTCAGGAGCGAATCGGCAAGAACGAGAAGAAGATTTATATCTACAAATTCCGCACGATGAAGCCCGGCAGCGAGGACATTACCAAAGTCGGCGCTGTTTTAAGACGGTTTAGACTGGACGAAATACCCCAGCTTATCAATATATTCAAAGGCGATATTTCTATCGTCGGGCCCAGGCCAGTTTGGACCGACGAATATTATTTCCTAAACAAATATCTGCCCTGCCATAATATAAGAAGCGTAATAAAACCCGGCCTTACGGGTTGGGCCCAACTAAACTTCAAGGCGCCGCCCACCTATTGCGTAAGGGAAGATCTCAAAAACAAAGAATCGATACCCGATTCCGTATTTGACGCCGCTTACAAACGCCTTTCCTACGATATATGGTACATAAAAAACCGCTCCTTATTTTTGGACTTGGAAATAATGTTAAAAACCGCCAAAAGGGCTTTCATTAAGGATAAAAACATTGTTTAAAATTATTTTAACCTTTTCTTTTATCGCGTCGGCAGTGTTGGCGCAAGCCGCGGATTTCCCGCTGTGCCTTTACGAGGTAAACGAAGCGAAATATATAAAGGGCGTAAAAAAAGCCGGGTTTAACTGTATACAGACTTATACTTTAGATCCCAAAAAACTGAGTATATTGGCAAAAGAAGCCGCAAAAAGGGATATAAAGATGTTGGTATACCCAAACAAGATAATCGGCTCGGAATACGAAAAAGAGGCCTCCAAGTGGCCGCTGTTAGCCTTATATCTGTACGACGAACCCGATGTAAGCAAAAAGGATAACGCCTATTTGAAGGAATTGGATAATAAAGCGAAAGCCGCCTTCCCGGATAAAAAAACCGCTTTTGTGGTGGGCAAAGGCAGCCACGCAAAACCCTATTATGATACGGCGGATGTTTTAATGGTGGATTGGTACCCCGTTCCGCATTTGCCTTTGACATCTTTTGGAGACCAGATAAAAGAGGTAAAAAATATTTTAAAAGAAGGCGGCTTGCCCGCCAAGCCCGTATGGGGGGTGGTGCAGTCTTTTGACTGGCGGGAATTTAAACAATACCGCCCCGACGACCAAAGGATAGGCCGTTTCCCTACGGTTGAAGAAATGCGATTTATGGCCTATGACGGCCTTTTGGAAGGGGCGGAAGGCTTATTATTTTTTACTTTTAACTCAAAATCGGTGCCTTTGTCCAAAGCTAAGCCGGAACATTGGGAAAGATTAAAAAAAGTAGCGAAAGAACTAAGCAAGACTATGCCGCTGTTTGAAAGCGGAATAAAAGCGCCGTCCCCGCTTGCGGGAAAGAACAATTTTAAAGCGCAAAGGCGCATATACAAGGGATATTGCTACGACATAATTTTGAATATTTCCGAACAAGAAAGGGAACTCCCAGCGGAATTTTCCGATAAAGAATATAAAATTTTATACGGAACAGCCGGCAAGGAATTGCCCCCGCATGAAGCTGTTATTTTAAAAAAAAGATCCTAAAAAATAAATTTAACTCGCGAAATATTCACTCTGACTCCTAAAGGCCTATTGTAATTTATCCTTCGTTATATAAATAATACCTTCTCAGCAGAGATAGGATTAAACTTCTCGCCATTTTGCGAAGCTTACTGCTAAAGCTGTTTAACCCCAAAATTATAAAGGCAACTGCGTAAAGAATAAGGTTGTAAAAAAAGCCGTGATAATACATAAAATGTCAACGCTTCAAGAATATTCTTCTCTACCAAAATGATATCCTCCTTACAAATTATAGAAGATGCTTTCAAAAAGCGCCGGGCGCTCTTATGGATTTAACGAAAAGCAATCCTGTTCTTATGCGAGGCAGAGTAAAAGAAGTGGCGTATATCAACGGGGAACGCCGCGATTACAATCTCGCAAAAACGGAGGATTACAGCATTATTCGGCAAAAAGCGTATCCTTTCGCGGGAAATAGGCCTAAAGACCTATGGCAAAGTGGGAAGAAAGACTCTTTTATTTTTACTTCGATAATTTTATATTATATATTAAAGAAAGACACGCGGAGATTGAATCGAAATGAAAAGGATAATATCGTTGGTCCTGGCCTTAGTATTTATCAGCTCTAACTTTTCTGCGGCGTTTGCGCAAAACGCCGACGTAACCTTGCCAAACAAAATAACACTATACGAAACATGGCCCAGCTTCTTTGCTGAAGACATAAACAAATATGTGGGATTATCGGAAGAATACATATTGGCAAAGCCTTCGGCTTCCCAGTCGGAATTAGAGGTGATAACTAAATCCCTGAGAGAAAGCGAAACCATTATAAATGAAGTCCTGAAGAAGAATATCCACAATGACGATTTTATTTATGATCTCTATAAATCCCTGGCTATTGCCGACGGCAGATATGACAGCAGAAGCAAATTTTCCTTAATGTATACGAAAGATGCCGTAAACTCGATTTCCCTGGGAAAGACGCCGCGCCCGGCATCCGCCGTATTAAGGGAAACTCCCGATTTCTTTAATAAAGTCGCACTTGATATCCTTGAAAACAGTTCCGTAAATTTTGAGTTTTTGGCAAACAAAATACAAAACACCCTCAACTTTCCGCGCGGCAAAGCCGTATCTTTGGCTTTATCAACGGAGATGCAATACGCAAAAAAACTAGCGGGCCGGGAAATAAGCAACTTGCGGGAAGTTATTAACAGAAATAAATACCTGATAAGACATGCGGAGGATAGAAGCTATAAACAGGTAAGTATTTGGCGTAAAGAAATAGCTTCCGCTCAAAAAGAGATATTGGAGTTAAAAAATATCTATAAAGATCCTATTAAAAGCATAGCCTACTCCATGGGCCAAGAGGAAGCGGAAAATATAATCGCCCTAGTGAAAGAAGCCAACCAGGCGGAAATAAACATAATACCGGGTTTGGCGCGAAACGCATCAAAAGCGGAATTGGCAAATAAAGCCAAAACGGGTTTGAACTCTTTAAAAAGACTATTGCCTATTGCCATCGGGGCGGCTTTATTCTTAACCCTTTATACAACACAGGCCAATGCCGCCAATAAAAACAACATGGAACTTGAAATAATAAATACGCTGTCAAACAGAACGGAGTTGAAAAGAGAAATTTTGACCGCGGTGAAAAGCAACCCCGATAATATCGGCATAATATACGGCACCGGCGGAAAAGAAGTTAAAAATATGGTATCCGAACTTTTTGAGAGCGAAAGCATAAACGCTCTTTCGGCAGAAGAGCTTCTTCCCTATATAGAAGATTGGAACGAGAGAACACACACCTTAGCTACGGACGAGGAAGCGCTGAACGCATATTTGGCTTATATAAAAAATATAGCCGATGAACTTGCGAAACAAGAATTTAACGAAAGAATACAAAAGGACTTACTTATGCCGCAAGACAACACTGCCATACATCAGAATAATGTTACTTTTGAATGGATGATGCTTCAATCCAAATAACGGAGGAATTTATGATGTATAAAAAAATAATATCAATAACGATTTCTCTGGCCCTATTAGGTTCAATGCCGTTAAACGCTCAGCTTAGCTCCGCTAAAAAAGAGTCCGACGCCTATAAACCATCGGGAGGCTATCGTTTTGCCCCATTTAATTTAGAGTGGAATGTTCCTTCTTTTACGAAATCGGGAAATATTTCCGAAAATTCATCCCCAAAGGCAAAAAACGCTATGGATTTTTTAAACGGGAAGTTAAATTATTTTGAAGCTTGGTCCTTATATAAAACATCCAATCCGAACGCCACCCTGGCGGACTTCCACAATGAGTATTACATTAAACCGGCTTGGGGTAAATATCAAGAAGCCAAAAAAAACTATCTTAAAAGCGAATACGCCGATTATACCCCTTACGAAATAATGACCAGGATGCAAATAGAAACTAGAGCCATATCGGAGCTGTTAAAAAACAATCCGCGTTACAAGAAGGAGCTAAAAAAAGAGAACGCTAGACAATACGGCTCCGCCTGTCTGCAAGGAATAGTATTGGCCTTATTTTCGGTGCTGGCGGTATACACGGCAGGCACGGCGCTCGGCCCCGAAAGCGCGATGGTGGCCTCTTGGTTCGGTTCTTCCGCTGCCATAGCTTCCATGACAGCGGCTTCCGCAAGCATATTTAAAGGTTTAGGAGCCGTAGTTATGCTTGAGATAATGATATCGTTAGGCTTGAATATAGTTGACAATCTCTATGAAGATCTTACTCAACGCCTGCTAAGATACAATTATGTGACAAACAACAAATACGCCCAAGATTTAGCCGAAAGCGCGTCAAAAGGAAGTGTAGCCGGAATTTTAAATAACACCTGCGAAACTCCCCAGATGCCGAATATTACCCCCAATACCCCCTGGCTTGATACTATCGCCCAAGAGAACGCCATCATTTTGCTGCACGGTCTTATAGTCATAAGAAACGAATTGCAATATTCCGTTGATCCCATCAAATATGATATGGCAATGTTAGACATAATCAATCTTTTCAGCGGTGTTCAACAAGTGGAATTTGACGAGAATGTCTTTACCAGGCCGATTATTGATGAAAACGGTAAACACTATCAAAACAACAGCAATATCGTTGACATCGGAACGGGCACCCTTATAAGAAGAACGCCCGAACTTTTGGAAGCCTTGAAAGCCATACAAAATATGGACCTCCAAACCGACAGCATCCAGCTTAAGCACCCCAGAGCGATAAGCGGAATAATTTAGCCCAATAAATAAGGCTGTATATTTACAAAATACCCCCGATTGTTCGGGGGTATTTTTTATTTTGCTTAAAAATTTGGAAGTCCTTAAATATTTTGTTGTATTCTATTGAAAATATTACTTGGAAGTATAGAAAATCATTTCCTCATATCTTTTTCGAAACGGAAATAAACGTCAGTACCGATTTCCGGTTCATTTGATTGATTTCTTCTACTAAGATTTTTATCTTTATGTTTTTCGTTAAAAAACTCCACTATTCGAAAGCCGCACTTATTAATGTAAAAATGTATGTTTCTTTGCTCAAAATACGGGGTTATGGTTTCCCAAAGGATAGTATCCGGATATTTGGCTTCTATAGCCCGCCAAGCGGCAAAGCCAAGGCCGCGGCTGTGATTTTTGGGGGAAATAAAAAACAATTCCAAACAATTGCGATTTGTCTTTTTATTTATTCGGAGCAGCGCTCCGCCGATTTCTATTCCGTCTAAAAAAATATAATATGTTTCCGCGCCTTCGGAATTAAATGAAAGCTCTATATCCTTCATAGAGGGGACAGGCTCCTTTATTCCGAACTTCTCCTCAACGGCGGGGGAAAAGGCTTCTTGCAGTTTTTTCGCGAAAAGGGGCAAATCCTCGGCTTTAACTTTTTCAAATGATATATTCGTATTTTCGGACATTTCTCGCTTTCCTTAAAAAATTCTTATAGATAATTTCAACTTTTTACAGTATAAAGGCTATTAGGATTTTACTTTATTTAGGAAAGACTTCAAATGATATTTTATATTATAAAAAAGAAACAATTCAAATACGGGAAAAATCTTTTAATCATAAGATAAAAAAGCCCTCCTTGCGGAGGGCTTTTCTTCTAACTGAAAGATTAGAATAAGGCTTTTACGAAAACGCCGCCTTTATTGCTGGCATAATCGTTGCCGTTGGTGTTGGAATCTCTGTTCCTGAACTGATACCATACACCGGCGGAAAGCCACTCTTGGAACTGATATCCCAATTCCGGGCGAACGGTGAAGAGGTCGTCGCTTCTCTTTACTCCGTCGTTATTGGCGCGGTCATAAGCCATATTTTCATAGGCTAAGGTCAAACCGGCGGTAAGTTTGTCGGAGAGTTTGTGAGAACCGTACAAAGCCACCAAAGTATCGGTGAAGTATCTGTTATTTTCATAGACGGATTCTTCAAACCTTCTCTCGCCGGATAAGCGGATGGTGTTCCTTTCGGTCGGGTTCCAATCCAAAGCTACATAGTAACCCACGAGGTCTTCATAGCTGCTGTAACCGGGCATATCGTGGCTGTAGTCGCGCATTACATAGTTTACTTTAGCCGTACCTAAAACTTTCGGGGCGATTTTACCCTCAATACCCAAAGCGATGGTGTTCCCGTCGGAATCGTTATTGGTATTGTCTTTATAGGCAATATTCGTATAAACGTATTCCACGAAAGCGCTGGTCTTGGCGGAAATATTGTAGAAAGCCTGTACACCGGCGTTTACGCGGTTGCGGGTCAAATCATATTTCCAAGGATTATCTATATAGTAATCATAGGAATCGTTAGCCACAACGCCGAAGCCGAACTTTTTATCGGTTGAAGTTCTGGCGGAGAGATAAACATTGTTGTTTAACCTTTTAGCTCTCTCGGTAAGCTCGGAGTTTGCCTGGTCAGAGGTATAAAGGAAAGTATCCCCGATTTTAAGGATGTCATTCTTTACATTGACGTCGGCATAAGCGTTCCAGAAACCATTTTTACCATTATCTTCGGTATAAGCGTTATAACCGCCTACGGCAGTAGCGCTTAAATCCAAGCCGCTGCCGGCGATAGGATTGTTATAAGCCACACCGGCTTGGGTAGAGCTTATAAAAGAATCCTTTTCATTACCGTCCGTGAGGTAAATATTGTCGTCATAGCTGAGGTCTTCGGATACGAGGAATTTTACGTCGCCCGCAAAAGCCGAATTAACGACCAACAAAGATACTGCCAATAATAATAACTTTTTCATAATATTTCTGCAAAGTCTCCTATAATTAGCGCGGGGCGGAAGGGCTTAAGGTCTCTTCCACATTCTGCGCGGCCTGCTGACTAGCGGCGCTTTCCGTGCTGGGCAATACGAAAGCGGGAACGTTTACCGCAGGCTCCGCTTTAGCGGCGGCTACAGCTTGGGCTGTGCTTTGCCCGGGCCTTAAAGAATAGGTTTGGCCATTGGCGTTGGTTACCGTCACGTTATTGCCTTCTCTTACGGTTATAACCTTTGTAGAGGGATTGATTGAAAGAGCTGTCCTACCGTTGCTGTTTACAGTTTCCCCGTCAATTTTTACCCCATTAAGATCAGAACCTGAAACTATGATATTGCCCTGAACATCTCTAGTCACCGTAGCTTTTACGCCTTTGGGTATGGTTATAATTATGTCATTATACTCTACCCAAGTTTCTTTTTGGCCGTCGGTGGTTATAGACGTTTCGGGCTCGGTCGCTTTCTCGGCCGCGGCATTTGTCTTCTGAGCGGAGGCAAATGTTACGAGCATCAAGAAAGCAAACATTAATGCAGTTATTTTTCTCATTTACTTTATACTCCTGTTTGTTTTGTAATACAGATTGTCCTAACTATATAGATTTTACTATATTTGCAAGATATTTTCACAAGTAATATTTTTTGCTTTATTTTCTTTTAAGAAATTATACCATTTTCTATTATATTTAATATCCTACAAGATTTTAGCTCCAATTTAAATCAAATAGGATATAACCTTATCCGCACTCCGCTGATAAACGGCGAAACTCCCCTTTAAATTCCAAAGAGAGGCGTCAACTTCCGCCGTCAAATTGGTATTATATTAATATGTATGCAGAGAATATAGACAGGGTAAAAAAGCAATTAAGGGCGCATAATTTAGAGAATAGATATATAGAATTGCCCGCCTCCACCGCTACGGTGGCTTTAGCCGCCCAAGCCATAGGCTGCGAAGAGGGCCTAATAGCAAAAACCCTTTCCTTCAACACCAAAAACGGCCCGATAGTTATAGTGGCAATGGGTACGGCGCGCATTGACAATAAAAAATTTAAGGAATATTTTAAGGAGAAAGCCTCTTTTCTGAAGGGGGAGGAAGTACAAAACCTTATCGGCCACCCGATAGGAGGGGTATGTCCGTTTGGTCTAAAAGAAGGGGTAAAAATATACTTGGACGAATCTTTAAAGAAATACGACTATACATATCCCGCGGCGGGCGCGGCCAATAACGCGGTAAAACTTACGATAGAAGAACTGCAGGATATCACGCACGGCGTTTGGATAGACGTCTGCAAATAGATTTTTGCTAACAAAAAATCCCCGCGCGATGACTGACGCACGGGGTTTTTTTGATGCGGGAAGAGGCTTATAGGGAAATAAGCCCTCTGGCAAAAGCGTATATAGCCCCCAAAGCCACCAATACCATAAGTATGAGTACAACCTTCTCTCCTTCTGCGAAGATTGGCAAACCGTCTTTACTTTGTTTCCTCGCCCAAATAAACACGGGCACGCCCAACACCAGGAAGATAAAGGCCATAAACAGATATTTAAGACCCGCGGCGTAAACCAGCCACAGGCCATAGGCCGTACCCAAGATGCCGGTAATCAAGGCGAAGAATCTGCCTTTGGAAGCAACCTTTTGATATTCTCCGTCTTCGGTAAGTTTCCAAAGATACAAAGTGCTGAATATATAGGCGGGCAATACCATAACGCCTGTTATGCTCAGCATGGTATTCCAAGCGTTATTGGAGAAATATACCATAAGTATCGCAAGCTGCATAATGGCGCTGGTAACCCAAAGCGAAACGCTGGGCGCGCCGTTTTTATTTTCTATGGCGAACTGTTTTGGGAATGTCCCGTTCTGCGCCGCGGCGAAAGGCATTTCGGCGGCTATCATAGTCCAAGCGAGCCAGCTTGAAAGGACGGCTATCAAAAGGCCGATATTCATAATCCAAGCGCCGCTCTTGCCGATAACCTGTTCCAATATCCCCGCCGTTGAGGGATTAGGTACGGCCGCTATCTGCTCCTGCGTAAGGAAGCCGAAAGGAAGCAAAGAAAGAAGGATATAAATCACCAAACAGCCCACAAAGCCCAAAAAGGTGGCCTTGCTTACAGCGCTTTGGCTGCGCGCGCGGCTGGAAAGAACTACCGCGCCCTCAATACCGATAAAAGCCCAAAGCGTCACGAGCATCGTGCTCTTTAGCTGAGCGCCCAATCCGCCCAGAGATTTCCCGCTTTCCGCCATTTTGCCCCAGAAGTTAAAATCGAATTTATCCATATGAAAAGCAAATAGAAGCACTATAATAAAGAAAGCCAGCGGCACGAGTTTGCCTATAGTGCCCACCACATTCAGTATAGCCGCTTGGCGCACTCCGCGCAGTACGACGAAGTTAAACACCCAAATAAGCAAAGAGCCGCAGATAATGGAAAGCAGATTGTTTCCGCCCGCGAAATGAGGGGGGAAGAAATAATTTAAAGCGTCCATCGTTATTACTGCATAACCTACATTGCCGAATATTTGCGACAGCCAATAAGCCCAGCTTATCGAAAACCCGGCAAAAGGGCCGAAGCCGTCCCTGGCGTACATATATATACCCGCCGTCAGATCGGGCTTGACTCTGGACAATACGCTGAAAGTATTGGCTACGAAATACATGCCTATGCCCGTAATAACCCAAGCCAGCAGCACCGCGCCCGCCGCGGCGCCCGCCGCCATATTCTGCGGCAGGGAGAATATCCCACCGCCTATCATAGAGCTGATGACCACGCTGGCCAAACCTATGACGCCCAGTTTTGCGGCGGCGCCTGCGGCTTGGCCGTTGTTATTTTTATCCGACATTTTATTACCCCCGAAGAAATTTTAAAATCAGCCGCGCGGAAGAAAAATTCTCCCGCGCGGCATTATAAGGTTTACTTTTTTATTTTAACGGCAGGGGCGTTCTTAAAGTTAAGGAAGCCCAAGCAGGTCAAACAGTAAGCGAAAGGCTGAGTTATATTGATGTAATTGTGATAGATTTGGAATTCGCTGTGTTTTTCCACTCCGCGCAGTTCAAGTTCGTGGTTTAACGACTTGTTAAGCCACATTCTTGCGTGGCCTTGCGCTATTTCGTCGTCTATTGGCGTATCAAAATACTCTACATATTCCGCCGCCCAGCCGCCGATGAGTTTGCCGTTCTTCCTGCCCCAGCATATCCCCACGCCCGTGGCGATGGCTTTATGCTCGGTAATATTCGCGCCGTTGCCGGCTATGATAACTTCCAATACCGCTCCGTGTTTGAAACTGTCGGCCACCATATCCACAGGCACGATGTTTTCATACAATTCCGGCGGAAGCACGGAAGTGTAGGGAACGATGTTGAAATCCTGTATTTTGGCTTGCGTCAAAGCCGAGTCGTAGCAGAAAGTCTCAAACGGCTGAGGCGGTATCCCGTCCGCCGCCTGACCCGCTCCGCCCGTGTGAAAGGCCAAAGTAGGATATCTTGTTCCGTATTCCTGATTTTCCATATTGTGTTTCTCCTTTTACCCCAATTTTTACTGCACAAATCCAAAGGCGCAATTTTGAACCGCCTTAGAACATAAAGGTTGTTCTCAGCGAAGCTACGCTAACCCACTTTTGTTCGGAATTTAAACCCGCGCGCGGATAAAGCTGTATATCGGGCGTAAGAGTAAAGTATCTCGTTATTCCCCAAACCCATTGGGCTTCAAGGACCGTCTCCGCCGAGCGGACATAAGGCAGGGCCAAAGATTCTTCACTCAGTCGGTTATAAGCCGCGCCCAGCGTAATTACGTCCAACGGATTTCTTTCCAAAGGATTTAGGAACGAAAAACCCAAAACATAGGATTGTTTTATCGAGGTTATATTATCGGTTGAGCCGTTCGCGCGCCCAAATATATTCCACTTTTTCCCAAGGTCACGCTCCGCGTTTAAGGACCAGCCCCAGCTGTAGCCTTCCTGCAGCGTTACCGACGGCTGATAATACGCCATCGCCGAATATTGGGCGGAATTATCCGCATAACTTAAAGAAGCGAACGCCGTATATTCGCCGGAAAAGGCGTCCTTAAACCTTATTTGGCTGCCGCTGATATTTGTGGCGTCCTGATAGCCTGCGCTTAAAGTGATTTTCTCGTTCAGAGCGGCTTGCAGATAGGCACCCAAACTCGCAGTAGGATAGCTGGCGCTCGCGTTTTGCGCAAGGGCATAATTTATGAGAGCAGTCTGAGGGTTGGAATCATAAGTCGTCCCGTCAAAATTATAAAGAGGATATTGTCCTACCGTCAAACTAAGCCAGCTTAATTTACCGGGCATTGTATGGGTGTATGTCGCTTGGGAAAAAGTATCTCCGTCCGACAAGCCGTCGTTTATACCGGCAACGACATTAACTCTATTGTTTAATGTCGCCGCTTCTCTGCCCCAATAGCGCGTAAGACTGTAGTTAAAATCTATTTGGCCGGAACCCCAACGCTCGCTCTTAAACAAATTCCACGTGGCATAGGGATAATAAATAGCTTGTATCGCAGTGTTCTTGCCACTTGGCGCGGCCCGCTGAGCCGTAAAAGATATATCAACGCCAAATTGCAGCCCCAACTTATTTTCTGCCCTATTCTTCAGCTCGGAATAAGAGGAAAGAAAATCCCCATACTCGCTTAGAGCTTTATTTTGGGATAAACGCCTCTCATGCCTGGAGGAAACTTTCTGTGAAGGTAAAAAGTCCGCCTCATATACAACCTCCTCAAAAATCACTCCGTCCGCTTCAGGTAAACTCTGCCCATGCAAAGCAGAGCCACAAAAAAATACTCCCGCGCATAACAACGCAATACTCTTTATTTGCTTTTTCATTACCACTGCCCCCTGATATTCCCATAACTATTTTATATTATATTCTGTATTATAGCATTAAAATTGGAAAACAATACAACCGATTTTTATATTTTCCGCAAAAAAGGGGATTGGCAATAGAAAAACAAAAAATAATATAGCCTTTTTTATTTATGTATTATGGCGGTATATAATTGTGTATAATATAAAAAACACTTTGGAGGCATATTTTATGAAAGCTGTAATATTGGCGGGCGGAATGGGTACGCGCATATCCGAAGAATCTCACCTTCGCCCCAAACCGATGATAGAGATAGGCGGCAAACCGATACTGTGGCATATAATGAAGATATACTCCCATTACGGCATAAACGATTTTATTATATTGGCGGGCTATAAGGGATATATTATAAAGGAGTACTTCGCCGATTATTTTCTGCACAATTCCGATTTGCAAATAGACTTGTCTACAAACACCATACAAACCTTAAACCATAAATCCGAGCCGTGGAAAGTTACGATACTTGATACGGGATTAAACACCATGACCGGCGGACGCATAAAACAGGCGGAAAAATATATCGGGGATGAAACTTTCCTCCTAACCTACGGCGACGGAGTAAGCGACGTAAATATCAAAGATTTAATATCCTTCCACAAAAAGACGGGCAAACTGGCCACCGTTACTACCGTACAGCCCGAAGGCCGTTTTGGCGCGATGGATATAGATATGGACGGCATAATCAAGTCCTTTAAGGAAAAGCCAAAAGGCGACGGCGGCTGGATAAATGCGGGTTTTTTCGTCCTGGAGCCGGAAGTTCTTAAATACATAAAGGAAGGCGACGACGCCTGCGTATGGGAAAAGGAGCCTATGGAAAAGTTGGCCGCCGACGGCCAAATAGCCGCCTATAAGCACGAAGGGTTTTGGAAGCCGATGGACGCTCTGCGCGACAAAAACCAGCTTGAGCAATTATGGGCGGAGGGCAAAGCCCCTTGGAAGAAATGGTAACTTCTGGCGGATATTATGAGCTTGGAACAATTTTATAAAGGCAAAAGAATATTCCTAACGGGGCATACGGGCTTTAAAGGCTCTTGGCTGAGCGCCGTCCTTACGGATATGGGGGCGGAAGTCAAAGGCTACGCTTTGGCGCCCAATACGAACCCTTCTTTATACGAACTGCTCGGGCTTGAAAAAACGACTCAAAGCGTAATAGGCGATATTTTGGACGCCGATAAGCTAAAAAAAGAAGTAATATCTTTTAAGCCCGATATAGTATTCCACTTGGCGGCGCAGCCTCTGGTAAGGCTTTCCTACAAAGAGCCGGTGGAAACGATACAAACCAATGTCATCGGTACGGCAAATCTTTTTGAGGCCGTACGCCAAACGCCGAGCGTAAAAGTTCTGATAAATATAACAAGCGACAAGTGTTACGAAAATAAAGAAACGGATATCCCTTATAAAGAAACTTCGCCCATGGGCGGCTATGACCCTTACAGCGCGTCAAAAGGTATGGCGGAACTGCTTACCTCCTGTTACAGAAATTCGTTTTTTAATATAAAGGAATACGGCAAAAGCCACCATACGGCTTTGGCAAGCTGCAGGGCGGGCAATGTAATAGGCGGCGGAGATTACGCCTTGGACAGAATCGTACCCGACTGCGCCCGCGCCTTAAGCAAAGGCGAGCAAATAGTGCTGAGAAACCCGCTTGCCACAAGGCCGTGGCAGCATGTGCTGGAACCGCTTTTCGGCTATATGCTCTTGGGCAAAAAGCTATGGGTGGATCCCTCCTTGGCGCAGGGTTGGAACTTCGGCCCGAACCCCGGGGATGTCCGTACGGTGGAAGATCTGGTAAAACTGTTTATAAAGACTTGGGGGGAAGGTTCTTACAGAGTTGAACCCTGCGCCAAACTGCACGAGGCGAAACTATTGCATTTGGATATAGAGAAGGCTTTTAAACTTCTTAACTGGCGCCCCGTTTACGATTTTGACAAAGCCGTTAAGGAAACGGCGCTGTGGTACAGACATTTTTACGACGGCGCGGACATCAAAGCCTTCACGCTTAAACAGATATCTGAATATAGAGAGAATTATGGAAAACTTAACAAGGAAATTGATTAAAACTTTAGGCCGCAAATATTACAGAGCCCAGCAAAAAAAACAGCAAAGAACTTATATCCCCGCATCGGGTAAGGTGCTAGGCACGGAGGAACTGGACAATATGCTTGACGCCACTTTGGATATGTGGCTGACGACGGGGCGTTTTAACGAACAATTTGAAAAGCAATTTGCGGCTTATTTGGGTTCAAAATACGCTTTAAGCGTAAATTCGGGCTCAAGCGCCAATCTGCTGGCTTTGAGCGCGCTCACTTCCCACAAACTGGGCGACAGACGCCTTAAAAGGGGCGACGAGGTTATCACCGTGGCGGCGGGTTTCCCGACTACCGTCGCGCCGATAATACAAAACGGGCTTATACCCGTTTTTGTTGACGTGGATATAAACACCCACAATATTTTGGAAAGCGAAATCGAGCAAGCTCTTTCACCAAAAACCAAAGCGGTTTTCGTCGCGCATACTTTGGGCAATCCTTTCAATCTGGAAAAGATAAAACAAATCTGCCAAGACAAAGGCCTTTGGCTCATTGAGGACAACTGCGACGCCTTGGGCGCCAAATTCGGTGGCAAACATACCGGCACTTTCGGGCATATAGGCACCTTCAGCTTCTATCCCGCCCACCATATAACAATGGGCGAGGGCGGCGCCGTAGTCACCGATGACCCCGTTTTGTACAGGATTTTGATGTCCTTTAGGGATTGGGGCCGCGACTGCTGGTGCCCGCCTGGCAAAGACAATACCTGCAAAAACCGCTTTAATATGCAGCTGGGCAAACTGCCCTTCGGCTATGACCATAAATATACCTATTCCCACTTGGGCTATAACCTTAAAATAACCGACTGGCAGGCCGCCTGCGCTTTGGCCCAGCTTAAAAAACTTGACGGCTTCATCGCCAAAAGGAAAGAGAACTTTACCCGTCTTTTTATGGCGCTTAAACCCTTTGACAAGTACTTTATTCTGCCCGCCTGGCAGGCGCAGGCCGAGCCGAGCTGGTTCGGCTTTATCCTTACGGTGCGCAAAGACGCTGGTTTTGACAAAATAGAACTCTGCAAATACCTTGAAAGCCAAGGCATAGGCACAAGGCAGGTGTTCGCGGGCAATATCTTAAGGCAGCCCGCCTTCACTGACGACGATATCCCTTTGAGAATTAAAAATTCCATAGTGTTGAACTCGCGCGATTTGACGGATAAAGAATACGCCCTGCTCCCCAATACCGAAGAAGTTATGCGCGGCAGTTTTTGGGTGGGCGTATGGCCCGGGCTCGGCGCGGACGATATTGACAAAACCATAGCCGCAATTAAACAATTTGTAACCGGAAAGACAAAACGGGAGAAATAAAATGAATTATCTTGAAAAAAAGATGGTTGACATCCTGACGGATTTAAAACATAATCATCATGTTGAAGGCGTAAAGGCGGAATTTGAAGCCGAAGGCACCCGCCTGGAAGAAGCCATGCGCCTGAAAGAAGTGGTAACTACGGCGGGGCTGGAACTTACGATAAAAGTAGGCGGCTGCGAAGCCCTTAAAGATATGTACGACGCAAAGATAATCGGCGTATCAAGGATAGTCGGCCCGATGATAGAAACGCCTTACGCTTTAAGCAAATTCGTCAATTCCGCCAATTTGGCCTTCCCCAAGGAATACGGCGACAATGTAAAATTCCTTATCAATATAGAAACGGAAACGGGCCATAAAAACCTTCAGGCCATGCTGGAGTGCGATGCCATAAAAGGCATACACGGCATAGTTTTGGGCAGGGTTGATATGTGCGGATCGCTCGGCTTGACGAGGGAAGACATCAACTCCGACAGAATTTTCGAAATCGCCAAAGACATTCTTACCAAATGCAAAGCGCGCGGCCTTGAATGCTGTATCGGCGGCGGTGTATCGGCCCATTCCCTTCCGTTTTTTAAAAACCTTCCGCCAAATACTTTAGACCGCTTTGAAACAAGGAAAATAATCTTTGGCGCGCAGGCTTCCCTAAACGACGAGAAAGCGCCTCAAGGAATTTTGAAAGCCGTCGGCTTTGAACTTATGTGGCTAAAAAACAAGCGCGATTTCTACGGTTGTATACATAAAGAGGACGCAAAAAGAATTGATATGCTGGAAGCCAGATACAAAAAATTGATTGAGGAAGCCGGCGGCGAAACCGGATATTGATTCAAATGATAAAAGTATCGGATTATATAGCCAAATACCTGGCCGACCATGGAGTAAAGGACATCTTTATGATATCGGGCGGCGGGGCGATGCACTTAAACGATTCTTTCGGCAACTCCAAGCTGAAATATTACTGCGCCCACAATGAGCAGGCCCTCGCCATAGAAGCCGAGGGATACGCCCGCCTCAACCAGGATTTGGCCGCCGTATGCGTAACAACGGGCCCGGGCGGGCTTAACTGCCTAAACGGCCTCTTCGGACAGTGGACGGACAGCGTACCGGTAATATATTTTTCGGGGCAGGTAAAATTCAGCACCTGCAAAGCCTCGTGCCCCGATATACCGCTTAGGCAGCTGGGCGACCAGGAGGCCGATATTATAGCGGCCGTAAAACCTTTTACCAAATACGCCGTATCGATAACCAAAGCCGAGGATATAAAATTCCACCTGGAAAAAGCCATCTATCTGGCTAAGAACGGGCGTCCCGGCCCCGTTTGGCTTGATATACCGATAAACATTCAAGCCGCCTTGATAGACGAGAAGAAACTAAAGGGCTTTAAAATACCCGCAAAAGCCAAATACAATTTAAAGACGGAACAAATAATAAAAGACTTAAAAAAAGCCAAAGCGCCGCTTATTGTCGCGGGGCACGGCATAAGGCTGGCGGGCGCGCAAAACGATTTTAAAAAACTCGCGGGCAAACTTAATATCCCGATCGTAACAACCTTTAACGGGTTTGATTTAATCTCGGAAGATAATCCCCTGTTTGCCGGGAGAATAGGAACCGTAGGGCAGAGAGCGGGGAACTTCGCCCTGCAAAACGCCGACTGCGTTTTGTTCTTGGGCACAAGGAACAATATCCGCCAAGCCAGCTATAATTGGGAAAACTTCGCTAAAAAAGCGGTAAAAATTATCGTGGATATTGACGAGGCGGAACTTAAAAAACCAACGGTAAAGCCCGATATCGCCGTCAAAGCCGATGTAAAAGATTTTATAAAGGCGCTGCTTTCCAAAGCCAAAGATTTAAAAGCCGAGAAATGGCTTAATTGGTGCCGCGCGCGTGTAAAGAAATACACACCCTTAAGCGAATTTAAAGATTTGAAAGAAAAACTCAATCCCTACGAATGTGCCAGACTGATAACACAATGCTCGGGCCTTACTCCGACGGTAGCCTCAAACGCGACGGCGTGTTTGGCTTTATATCAGGCGGGGGCGTCAAAAGAGGGGAAGAGAATGTTTTTGAACTCGGGCGACGCCTCTATGGGTTACGGCCTGCCGGCCGCGATAGGCGCGTGCATAGCGGCCGGGGAAAAAGAAACAATCTGCCTTGAGGGCGACGGCAGCATAATGATGAACCTGCAGGAGCTGCAAACGGTAAAAACCTATAATCTGCCGATAAAGATATTCCTGTTTAACAATGACGGCTACATATCCATAAAACAGACGCAGAGGAATTTCTTCGGCAGGTACACCGCCTGCGGGCAAGAGAGCGGAGTAAAAATGCCGGATTTTATCAAACTGGCGCAGGCCTTCGGCCTGAGAACCGCTCAAATAAGCTCGCCCAAGAATTTAAAAAAGCAAATAGAGAAAACTCTAAGCCTTAAAGGGCCCGTTTTGTGCGAGATAGTTTTAAAGGACGATTATATCTTTACGCCTAAACTATCCTCCAAAAAACTGCCCGACGGCAGTATGGTGTCGCCTACTTTGGAAGATATGTTCCCGTTCCTGCCCAAAGAAGAAATGGAGGAAAATATTTACAAATGAATATTTTGCTGACGGGCGCTAGCGGCTTGCTGGGCAAGGAATTATTGCCCCGTCTTTCGGCATGCGGACCGAAAATTTGGGCTTTGGATATTCTGCCGCCCAAAGACAAACTGCCCGGCATAGAATACATACAAGGCGACCTGTTTGACGAAACTTCCGTCAAAAATATTCTCGGCGGGGTAAAGCCGAATTATCTTATCAATCTGGCTTGGAAAGTATCGGGCGATTATGCCGATTCCCCGTTAAATTTTAAATTTCTGCAAGCGGGAATGGATTTGCTTAAAGCTTTCCACGCCAACGGGGGGAAACGGGCGGTATATTTCGGCAGTATGTTTGAATACGCCGCCTCCGATAATCCTTTAGCGGAAAATTCTCCTTTGCAGGCCGCCAACGCCTATGAGGAATGCAAAACCCGCCTTTATCGGCAGGCGCTTGATTACTCTAAGGCTAACGGGATTGAATTTTTGTGGATAAGGCCTTTCCAAATATTCGGCAAAGACGAGGTTCTTCCTCGTTTGACGGCGCAGATAATAAATGCCTTAAAGGGGGGAATAGTATTAAATTTAAGGCATTCCCGGCTTAAGAGGGATTTTGTCTTTGCGCCCGACTGCGCGGCGGCGACTGTAAAAGCCTTATTTTCCAAGGCGGAGGGTGCGCTTAACATATGTACGGGGGAGGCGGTTTCTTTGGCCGATTACGCCAAGTTGTTTTTCAAACTGGCGGACAAAGAGGATCTGCTTTCCTTATCCGACGAGCCCTCAACCCAGCCAAGCCTTTATCTGGGCGATAACTACAAACTGTTAAATGAAGTCGGATTTAATTCTTTTACGCCTTTGCCCGATGCGGTAAAAATAATTTTGCAAAGCAATAATATACCCTATACGGATAACTGAAATGTCTATAAAAAACAAACTGCAAATAATAGTAATAACCTATAACAGGGCCAATTTTTTGGACGCTACCCTAAAACAGCTGCTGGCCGATAATTCGCCCGTAAAAGATTTTGACATTACCGTTTTGGACAATAACTCCACCGACGCCACCGCCACAATAGTTAAAGCCTATCGCAAAGAATACGCCAATCTAAAATACAAGAAAAACGCATATAATCTAGGGCTTGGCGGCAATATCGCCAGAGCGCTGGAAATCGCCGATATGCAATATGTTTGGACCTTGGCCGACGACGATATAATAGACTGGGCCGCCTGGCCTTATTTGGAAGAGGCTGTATCCAACGGCGAGGAAGTCATCTGCGCAGCCAATTACGCTTTAAACGAAGGCGAACAAGATGATATTCCCGCACTTTTGCAGCAGTTCTCTTTCGTGTCGTGCAATATATACAAAACTTCCCTATTTACCGATACGACTATGACAAATATTCTAAACAATGTCTATACCCTATTCCCGCATTTGGTGCCCGCGATAGAGCATATAAACAAAGGCAAAAAAATATATCTTTTGCCTAAACCTCTTGTAAGCAACGGTATGAAGGCGGATACCGATATTTCTTATATTAGGGGATACGACAACGATTCCCTATATCTTAAACAAAGATCTATGTCTTGGATAACGGGCTACGCCAATATAATAGCGCAGATAAAAGACAAAAAACTGCGTTATAAAATAATGGCGCGCCCGATAAACAGGGAAATACATAAGGGCTGGCCGCATTTTTATTCGGCTATGTATAACTGGTATTGGAAGAAAGGCAATATCCTGCCACTGTTGGAAACGGCGCGGCAAATACCCTTGTCAAAACGGATTTTGCTGTTCCTGTATATGATAAGCCCGATTAAATTGACTTCTTCGGACAGAGGCTTTTACATACAGATTTTCGGCAAGATAAAAACCAAAATATGCCCTAAAAAGAGATGATTTATGCGTAAAACAATACTGATGACCGGCGCAGGCGGATTTGTGGGGCGTAATTTAAAGCCCTTCTTGGAAGATAAAAACTTTAAAGTAATCGCGCCAAAAAGCAAAGATTACGATTTTACCGACGCTAAAATCGTAAAGGCTTTGGCCGATACCTATCAGCCCGATCTATACATACTTTCCGGCTTTTATGGGATAAGCGACCCTAAAAACATACCCTCGGACATTGAAGAAAAGAACCTGGCCATATTTGAAAATTTCCTCAAAGCGGCCGAGGGGCGGGATATAATAACCTTCGGCTCGGGCGCGGAATACGACAAAAGCCGCCCGATAAAGAAAATCAAGGAAAGCCAATGGGGGGAAGCAGTCCCAAAAGATTTATACGGCCGCGCCAAATACAGATTAAGCCAAGAAATACAAAAACACCCCAATGTGCTTAATTTAAGGCTGTTCGGCGTTTACGGGCCCTATGAGTTTGACTCCAGATTTATAACACACGCCTCAAAATGCAACTTGGCGCATAAACCGATAACTATGCGCCAAAATGTCGTATTCGACTATATCCCCGTGGAAGATTTATGCGAAATAGTACTGCGCTTCATTGAAAAAAAGCCAAAAGCGCGGTTTATCAATATAACGCCCGACAAAAGCATATCGCTTAGGGAAATAGCGGAAACAATAAACAAAATATCTTCTTACAAGAGCGATATTATTGCCGCCAAAAAAGGCCTGGCCAATGAATATACGGGCGATAACACTCTGCTGAAAGGGGAACTGCCGGATTTCAAGTTTACCTCATACGAGGACGGCATAAAAAGATTTTACGAATACCTCGCCCAGACAACGGAGATTTAAATGCCATTTACTTCCAAAGACATAGAAATTTTTATTTTTACCAGAAACCGCCCCCAAATGTGTATACAGGCAGTTGAAAGTGTTTTGGCGCAAAAAGCCGCTTGCGATTTTTACCTACTGGATAATTCCACCGACGATAAAACCCAAGAACTTATTAAAAATTATCCGCAAGTAAAGTATATACGCACTCAGCCAGATAAACCTTTCGCCAATTTTATAACGGCGCAAAGTTTGATGTCTAAGCCCTATACTATGATATTGCACGATGACGATTTAATCCACCCGCAATATTTGGGCCTCGCCTTAAAAGCTTTAACTAAATACCGGGATATATCTTTTATAAGTGCTAAATCTTTCTGTTTTTATACCAATATCCCACCAAAAGAATATACTATGCCTAGAAGTCTTAACGACAAACATTATCTTATAGACAATCAGGCCGATTTCGCCCTAGGTTTTTGGACGTCACCGTCACCTTCTTGGAGTGGCAGCATTATCAAATCAGAGTTCTATAAAAATGCGGATATCTCACTGCTTCAAAAAAAGTTTGGCAAGATTTTTGATTGGCCTATGATGATAGAAACTATGAAAGTAGGCAAGGCAATAATATTTGCTGATGGGAATTGTATCTTTTACAGATTGCATAAAGGACAAGACAGTTTTAGTGAGAGCACCAGTATTTCTATTGAGAATTTAACCAATTGGCTAAAAGTATATAAACATTTTTCCGAAACAAACGATTATTTGCGTAAAGTCTACTTCTTTCAAAGCGTGGGAAACGCAATAACAAATCATACTAAATTTGTTTCTAAAAAAGCGAAAGAAAAACTACCTCCGGAAAAACTTATCCGTTATTTAACGGATAATAATATTATAACCCCGAAAATGGCCCTATATTATAAATATCGTAAGAATATATTTGCTAAGATATTTTTTCATTACATAAAAAAACAATACAGAAACTATTACAACAAAATGATTAAAAAAATATAAGATATTAACTTTATGACCTTCAGAGAATGGAACAGAAGAAAAAACCTCTACCTGCGCGGGCTTAAAGCCAAAGCGGGTAAATTCCTTTTTGACAAAAAGAACCAAAATAGATTTACGCCCCACCAGCTAAAGACCATAAAGAAAATCGTATTTTTGAGAAACGATAACAAACTCGGCGATATGATAGTCAACACCGTTGCCTTTAGGGAAATTAAAAAAGCCCTGCCCAAAGCGGAAATAACCGTAATAGCGGGGCCCGCCTCGGCGCAAATAATAGAAAACAATCGCAATATATCCCAAATAATAATATGCAAAAAAGGCCTGTGGCCGATAATCAAAACGGGCTTAGCCCTAAGGCGCCAAAAAATAGATTTATACATAGATATGGATAAACACCCCACTTTTGATACCTTGCTCCTGCTAAGGCTTATAAATCCGCGCTTTGCCTTTGGTTTTAATAGAGGGGAGTTTAAATCCTATAATCTAGGCTGTACATTTGATTTGGACGGCTCCCATATAACGGCGTGGCACCAAGCTATGTTTAGGACTTTACGCTTGGAAAAGCCCCAAAACATATCTTATGATTTATTTGTACCCAATGCTTTGAAGAAAGAAGCCCTAAAATTTTTATCAAAACTGCCTCACAAAAAAGGCCATATCGCCTTAAACGCTTTCGCGGCAAGCAAACACCGCTGCTTGGGGGAAACTCAAATCAAAGCGCTTTGTGCCGCATTGGATAAATACAATATAATTTTGCTGGGGCAACACGCCAAAACCGAAGTGCTGGCCAATCGGATACAAGCAAATAATCTATTTATAACGCCCCAAGATAATCTATTTATGAACTTCGCCATACTGGCCGTCAGCGATTTGCTGATAACGCCCGATACGGCTTTCGTACACGCGGCCGCGGCTTTGGACAAAAAACAAATTTGTATATACAAGGCAAGCGACAAGGCCAACCAAAAAGTATGGGCGCCTTTATCCGATAAGGCGACGATACTGCAGGCGCCGGACGAATTTTCGGAACTTCCTTGGGAAGAAATAGCAAAAGCAACGCTCCAGAAAATTTAAATTCTCCGATACGATATTGTTTAAAAAATTTACGCTCTTTATGCTATAATCTAAAGACACTTAAACAAGGAGCGTATTTATGAAACTTTCCAAAAAGCTTTTGGACGAATTACTATCAAACGCGGCGCAGGCTATGAATAATTCTTACTCTCCTTACTCAAAATTTAAAGTGGGCGCCGCCGTTTTGGCCGCCAGCGGGAAAATATACAGGGGTACTAATATAGAAAACGCTTCCTACGGCCTTACGGTATGCGCGGAAAGAAACGCCATCTTCTCCGCGGTAGTCTCTGGCGAGCGGGAAATAAAGGCATTGGTAATAGTTTTCAGCCAAAAAGATTTAGGTCCCTTAAGCACGCCTTGCGGAGCATGCAGGCAAGTTATGGCGGAATTTGCAAAACCCGATATGCCGATATGTACGGCAGATTTATCATCGGGTAAACCGGCGCGGATATCCTGCAGGAAATTAAAGGATTTCTATCCTTTCCCTTTCACTCCACAAGCTCTGGAAAAACCGACAAAAACTAAAAAGAAGAAATAACGTTCATCAAAAAAATAAAACCCGGCTTGTTAATTCAAGCCGGGTTTTTAATGGGTGGCCCCGCCGGGGGTAAGGGCAGGGCCTGTGGAATTTAAAATATACAATTTATCTAAAGACTTTTGCAATCTCCCCAAACAACTCGCCCGCCTTACGTTCGAAGTAAAAATCCGATATGGAATCGGTGTAAGCTGAGGGCAAAGTGTTCACCTCTATTATTTTAGCCCCGTTTTGCTTAGCCGTCAACGGCAAAGAGCATGCCGGCATAACCTCGCCCGAGGTGCCTATAACAAGCATAACATCGGCGGAGTAGGCCAAATCCAAACTTTCCTGATAAACTTTCGGGTTTATGGCCTCGCCATAAAAGATAAAATCCGGTTTAAGGACAGCCCCGCACGCTTTGCATGAGGGCAATTCCACATTCAAGTCCGCCTCGCCCAAAGCATAGCGCTTGCCGCAGCCGGTACACAGCAAATAATTTATAGTACCGTGAAATTCCTTTACATTCACGCTGCCCGCGCGCTGGTGCAAATTATCAATATTCTGCGTTATTATCCCTTTAAGCAGGCCCCTTTTTTCCCAATCGGCAAGGACTTTATGCGCGGTATTTGGTTCGGCCTGCCCCATGGAATCAAAGAAAATTTTCTTCATTTCCCGCCAAGACTCTTTAGGATTTGAATAAAAGAAATTAATATCAATGGCGGAAGGGTCGTAACGTTCCCAAAGCCCGCCCGCGCCGCGGAATGGGGGGATGCCACTCTCCACGGAAATACCCGCACCGGTAAAAGCGACAAGCTTTTTTGCGTTCTTAATTGTTTTTATGGCGTCCTGTAACATATATAGTGATAAAGTTATCAAAAAGCGTGGGAAAAAGCAATACCCCGTCTGCCGCAATATAACAAAAATTAATTAAAAACTTGTTTGTATTTGAAAACAGATTATGTTACAATTTCCCTGTAGACGCAAAAACAAGGCAAAAGAAAGACTTGTTTATTTACAGCGGGGGAAGCTCCTCATTGTGTTTTTTTTGTCTTGTTCTTGTAGATTATAGACAGGAGAAAATATGTTATCAAAGTTTATCAATTGGATGAAGCCTCTTAAAGATGCTGACCAAAGATTAACAGACGAAAAAGTAATAAAAAGAACATATACGATGTGGCGTATAAAGATGTTCTTCGGCATGTACTTCGGCTACGCGCTCTTTTACTTCACAAGGAAAAACCTTGACTTCGTAAAACCTGCGCTTAAAGAAAATTTCGGGTTTGATGTAATACAGTTAGGTATCATCGGCACGACTATTTACGCCACCTACGGCGTGGGCAAGTTCCTCAGCGGCGTAATGGCGGACAAATGCAATATAAGATCCGTAATGGCATTGGGTCTTTTCTGTTCCTCGCTGGTCAACTTGGCTTTCCCATTCCTCCCCGAGCTGCAGGCTTGGGTGGCCAAAACCCATATGACTATCCCCTTGGTAGGTTTCGCGGCGTTCGCTTGGGGTTTGAACGGTATTTTCCAATCAATGGGGTTCCCTCCGGTCGCTAAAGGTTTGGTCTATTGGTTCTCCCCCAGCGAGAGGGCGACAAAATGGACTTTATGGTCCTCCAGCCATACGTTCGGCGCGTTCTTCGTCGGCGTATTGATAACATATTTACTTAAATTCGACTTATGGAAAATGGCGTTCATCATACCTGCAATTATGGGTATCTGCTACAGCATTTTCCTGTTGTTCTTCCTTACCGATAAACCGACCACCGTCGGTCTGCCGCCTATCGATGAATATAAAAATGACCCTATGCCAATTAAGAAAGATACCGGCCTTACCCACTGGCAAATTCTTAAAAAACACGTATTCGGCAACCCGTTCCTGTGGGCTTTGGCGCTTTCTTACGTATTCGTTTACTATGTACGTTTCGCCACTTTGGACTGGGGTACCTTATTCTTGGTGGAAGATAGAGGCTTCGCTCAGGATGCGGCCGTTTCCGCTTTGAAATGGATGCCGTTCCTCGGTATGCCGGGCGGTATCGTAGCGGGCTACTTGGCGGATAAATTCTTCCAGGGCCGCTGCACCCAGATGAACTTAATCTATTTGGCTATTTTAGCCGCCAGCTGCTGGGGATTTTATAAAATCGCCGGCACCGACGCTTTCTTCTGGACGTCCTTGTTGGCAGCTTTCATCGGGTTCTTCGTAGACGGCCCCCAAAACTTGGCCGGCGGCGTTCAAACCAGCCGTATCGTAACCCAGGAATCCGTATCCGCGGCCTGCGGTTTTACCGGTATGTTTGGGTATTTCGGCGCGATGCTTTCCTCAAGCGGAGCGGCGTTTATCAGCAAGCACTATGGATGGCACGGCGTATTTATTTCGTGCATCATAGCTTGTGTCATAGCGGGCGCTTTAATCGCCATCACTTGGAAGAAAGAAGCCGCTCCAGACGCCAAATAATAAGCGTATTTTTAAAGCGAAAGCCCCCGTTTTTGAACGGGGGCTTTTTTATCACTACGCAAAACAAAGACAAGCTCTAGCTTTGCTTCCACTTCGTTTATCACTCCCAAAAACTATTGTAATTATAAAATTTTTTTATTATCATATTAGAACATAATATAGAACAAATTAAAACAGATAAAATTATATTACAAACAAACGGGAAACTATTATGAAAAAACTCCACCCAAATCAAGAGAAACTCCTAAAGCTGTTAAAAGAACACCAAGATAATCCTCTTACTATGGAAGAACTGGCCTTGCAAATGGATATTTCCAGCAAGAGCGTGGTGCATTATCACATAACCCAGCTGGAAAAGAAAGGCTATATAACGCGCAGCGCGACTAATCCGCAGCAATATTACATAAAAAATACGGAGGATAATGTCCTCTATCTGCCGCTTTACGGTATGGCCAAATGCGGCCCAGCCGGTACGATACTAGACGGCACCCCTAGCAGAGTTGTCCCGGTGGATCCGTCTATGGTGAATTTCCCTGTATCTAAAGGATTTATGGTGGAAGCGAAGGGGGATTCCATGACGGAGCTTATACACCCCAAAGATTGGATAATAGTGGAAAAGAACAATACCCCTCACGAGAGGGATGTAATTGTATGCTCCAACAACGGGGAAACTATGATTAAGCGTTTTGTACCCGATAAGAGAAGCGGCAATATATTGTTGGTATCAGACAATAAACATTATGCCCCCATAATAGCCGATAAAGACTCTTTTAAAATAGCGGGCATAGTGAGGAGCATTTTAAAAAGAGGTTTATAAACAAAGGAGTAGAAATATAGATAAAGCCTCCTGCTTTTCAAGGCAGGCGGCTTTATTTGGGTAAAAAATCAAAGCAGTTTTTTATCGGGCTCCTTGCCCAAATACGATAATATACCCGCAGCCGCAGCCGTAACTATCGCTAAAAGCAAAGTTAAATGATAAGCCGATATAAAAGCCGAAACATGTTCCATCCCGCCCGTCTGATAGAAGTTAAGCAAAGCGTCAAAAATGTTTACCGTAAGCGCTACGCCTACTACTATGCCCGTATTCCTCGCCAAAGAATTCAACCCGCTGGCGTCATTATAATACTTGCGTTCTATCGCACTCATTATACTGTTGTTATTGGGGGAGTTAAACATTCCGTTGCCTATACCCAGTATCATTTGCCCCAAAATAATCTGATATTCCTTAAACTCGGCGCCAAGCCCCATATACCACAATAATCCGCAGATAACTACTATCATCGAGCATACCGTAAGCTTTCTAGAACCTATTTTACCCGAAAGCCAACCGCTTATCGGGGCCACCACTATCAACGGAACCGAATAAAACAAAATTAAAGTGCCCGTCTTAAAAGCACTTAAACCGTATATGTCCTGCAAATAAAACGGTATCAGCAAACCGTTAACGTTTATGGCTATGAATACCAACATCATCGCCATATTGCCGTAAGCGAAAACTTTATTTGAATACAAACTCAAATTCAAAAGGGGGGTTTTTGTCCTTTTTTCGTGTCTGTATAGTATTATTCCCAATAGTGCCGATACCGCTATCATAAAAATGATATGTGGACTGGTAAAGCCCGCTTTTTCCGCCAGAGAAAGCGCGGTAAAGAAACACATGCTCAAAGCTATGAACAGAATAGCCGAATTTAAGTTGATTTTACCTAGTCTGCTTCTTTTGACGCTGGGCAGCGTCTTGTAGGCGAAATAGGCCCCGAACGCGGCCAAAGGCAAATTTATGTAAAAAAGAGACTGCCAGCCAAAAACGTCCAAAAGCATACCGCCCAAACTTGGCCCCGTTATGTTGCCCAAAGCCACTACAGAGCCTATCATGCCCAAAAATTGACCCCGCTTTACACCTGTAAACATACTGGCCACCACGCCCTGCGCCAAAGCAAACAGCATCGCCGCGCCCAAAGCCTGTATAAAACGAGATACTATCAAAGCCAAAAGAAAAGTCGAACAAGCGCACAATAAGGAACCTATCCCAAAAAGGATAAAGCCCCAACTGTATACCCTGTTCTGTCCGTACTTGTTGCCCAGCTTGCTGCTTATGGGCAAAATGCTTACTATCCCCAAACAATATATCGTTACTATCCACTGTATTTCTATCAGGCCGACATTAAAATATTTTGACATCACCGGCAAAGCTATATTTACCACGCTGGAATCCAGCGCGCCTATAAAATTGCCTATAACCACTATGAAAAAGGCAAAAGTTCTGTTCCTTGTATAGTTTTCTATAAATCCGCCGTTATCAGGCATTTTCCTTCTTCTCCTTCGCGGCCTTTCGCGCGTTCATAAATCCGGAAGAAAATATACCGGAATATACCGCAAAAAGCATTATCCCCGAAAAGGCCGTGAGTATTTTAAGAAATTTACCCGCCTGAGTTACAACCGATATATCCGCGCCCGCCTGACAAAACGTCATAGCCGTAAACCAAATGGCGTCATATATGTTTTTAAACACTTCGGGCTGGGCCGCATGTTCGAAATAATAAATCAAAAACGAGTTTATCGTAAGCAGAAACCCCATGACAAAAGCAGTGGTTACCAGCGAGTCTATATTCTGATATATTACGTTCACCATCATTTTAAGCGGTTGGGAATATTCCACAAGCTTCAATATCCTAAACAGCCTTAAAAACCTAAGCGCTCTTAAAGGCTTAATATTGATGTATACCATCGGAACTATAGCCAAAAAGTCTATAATCATTTCCGGCCGCAGGGCAAAGCGCAGGCGGCTGCCTTTGTAATAGGGCGATAAATCCGCCGTCCAAAGCCTTAAAATATATTCAATCGAAAATACTATAGATATAAAAAGATCGCAAAATTCTATCGCGATAATATCATCTGGCGTAAGACTGCCGGAAAGCGAAAAAATTGAAAGCGGAATATTGAGGAATATCAATACCAATATAAAACTTACAAACCAGCCCGCGTTAAGCAGAGCGTAAGCTCTTTTCTTTAATTTTCTGTATAAATTTAACATAAAATTTACCCCCTTAAAATTATATTAAATTAATCACGCTAAAACCGCAAGAAAAGAGGGGGAAATTATCACGCCCCTTATCGCGAGGATTATTCCTCCCGCCGAGGAATGCACCGAAGGAATGTCTTTTCTTGCCTCGCGAGCTAAATAGAGCCCAAGAAATACAAAAAAGAGGGCCGCCCTTCGGGCAGCCCTCTTTTTACGTGTAAAGAATACTTATTTTTTGTTTCCTTTAAGAGTTGACGATGTGTTTATGCTGTTCAAATTATAGGCCGGTACTCCCATAGGTTTGAAATTCAAGGTAGGCTCAACGATATTAGGAGTAAAGCTCGGTTTGAACAGTTTGTTATTCCAGTTGTCCAACATAAAGTAGGGAACCATAATAGCCGCGCCGTGTTTAATCGGGGTAAAGAGTTTCCCTGCCTTTATAATTTCCGCACCTTTAAGGTAGCCCCAAATAGTAGCGCCTACGCCCGCAATAGGAATATACATGGTATTTTGCAGAGCCTGAAGTTTTGAGGTTCTTTCCGGATCCTTTTCCACTTCTATATCAGCCAAATAATTATGGGCCAACGGGAATAGAGCCATACCGAGATGCGCTGCGGGATAAGCAGCTTCCCAATCCGTAACAAAGCCTTTCAATTCCTTTCTGGCATTAAGCTTGTTACTGCCGAGTATCATGAAGCCCTGCGTCGTATTGGCAAAGCCAATGTTTACTAACGCCATTCCCACAATGAATGTCCCGAAATTATCTTCCGTAGCCAATAATCCGGTGCCTACTACGGACAGAGCTAATGAAGGGGTCAGAACCTTCATATAAGCTAACGAGCTCTTATCCCCGCCCAGTTTCTTCAGCAAGGGCTTGGAATAATATCTCGCAGTCATCTGGGGAATAGCCACCAAAAGTGTCGCGGCTACAGGCATTAGGAGAGGATCCTTAACCCCGATATGTAAGCCAAAAAGCTCCGTGCCTCTAAGATAATTATTTGACTCTATTTGACTATACTTGCCCAATAAGGCGGCGTCAACGCCCAAGGATGTAAAGCCGGCCAGCGTTAGAGGCCATACTTCTTTCTTAAACATAACCTTGGTGGATTTCAGGGTTTCTTTCCATATCCCCAACGAAGGTCTGTATATATT
The DNA here is from genome assembly GCA_944324675.1 of uncultured Elusimicrobiales bacterium. Lineage (GTDB taxonomy): Bacteria > Elusimicrobiota > Elusimicrobia > Elusimicrobiales > Elusimicrobiaceae > Proelusimicrobium. Next base: position 80,828 of record CALUXE010000005.1, read on the forward strand.
ATAGTTAAAGAAATTCATAAACTGCGTATATTTCTTATTTTTCTCGTACTTCTTAAGTATCGGTAAGGAGAATATGGATTGCCCAATGGTATATCCTTCAGCTTTACCTATAATAGTTGGGAAATGAGCCGTATTGACCCTATAAAGCAAGTAGGTTGAAAAAGCAAAAAGGAAAGGGTTAAATGACGACCAGTCTACACGATTGTGTTTTATAGGCACCCCATTTTTATCCAATAACTTAGCGCCTTGCTCTATAAGTATGGCACCGTCGGCGGCATAGCGGGTTGGCCCTTCGTATGTGCTTACCTCCCCGTCTATTTCGCCGGTATCGGTGTAATAGCGCGGCCAAATACGATCCGGAATTGAAGTAAGCAATGGAGGCAAAAGCATGGCTAGAGTGCCGGCATTCTTAAACATCATGCTCCTCATTAAGTTGCCGCCGCCGCCCACATTCTTCATTAACGTGTTAAAAGAAGCTCTGGTGATAGAAGATGACAGACCAATAAACGAAGCGCTGACAAGCAAAGGCTTAAAAGACGGTTTGTCTACATTGTATATAGTCGCATCTTTCCAACCTCCAAATCCGCTAACTGTAGAGAAGCCTAAAGAAGTCGCCGCCAAACCCAAGCTCAATTTCACCATATTAGCCGCGCCGAACCTCTTTACGAAAGGGGCCCAGAAAGGCGACATTAAACTCGTGAGATAAGGCAAACCCATGGTAATCAAAGCTTGCTGAGTATTTGTCATTTCCGGATAGTTCTGGCCTAAAGGACCGGCAAGACCCGTAGACGCCGTACTGAGCGAAAGGAATTGCAGCCAATATAAAGTGCTTACCTTGTTTCTGGAGCGTTTAATCGTTACTTTAAGGGGATTGTTAAAATTACCCTTTTTGGCGTAATTCGCGAATCTGGGAAGTTCGCTTTTAGGTATATATAAGGAATAGGATGTTTTTAAAGGGACAGTCTGCCCAAGTTTATTCTTACCGAACAAAGCTATGCCGTTGTTGTTTTTGTTAATTACCAATTTTAGGCCGTCAAAATCTTTAGGCGTGGCAAGTTTAATCGGCGTGCGAGTTAAGGAAGTGCCTTCTTTTATAAAAACGCTTCCCGTACCGGATAACAATTCTTCCTTGGATTTAAATAAGTTTGAGCCCCAGTTCTTGAATTTCGCCCAAGTACCTGTACGAGCAGGCAAGAATTTTATTTTAATATTCTTCGTACCGCCCACCGTAAGCTTGGCCAAATTGGCAAAGCTATCGTTATCCAAAACAACTTTGAAGAAATCCGGATTAATGAGGGCGCCATTAGTCTCAAAAGCCAATTTGAAAGCGGACTTTTCCTCAACACCCTTCTTCAATACGACATTGGTAACTTTCTTTGCTTTGATTCCGGAAATTTTTCTGTTTCCAAAAGTTACTTCTACGGGCAAAGGCATAGGATCGTCAAGTTCAGACGCCCTATGAAAAAGTTCCAATCCAGCGATACCATTAGCTGAGGTGGATAATGGAACAGGAGCCCAATTTATATGCGCGATGGCGGAAGCTCTATCGGGAGTTTGTATCCCGGGGAGCAGCTTCTTCATATTATAGCTGAATTCCGCTCCGGCCTCTAAATTGCGGAGCCTAAAATTGCTATTGTGGAAAGCCATCCTTACTTCTTTGGAAAGGATCTTGCTGTAGTTTCTATATTTCGCGAAAAGCCCTTCGGAAAAGAATTTCTGATTTGTGTTGGCATTGGCCACTTTTAAAGTTTTCTCGGTCTGCGCTATATCATATACCCTGTTGGGAATATCGGCCGCCGCTTTGTAAGCCGCCACTTTATCTATTACCAAGCCTCCTTTTGCAACGTCAAAGCTTGCCGTGGTCAAAGCTTTGGCTACAGCCGTATTGGCGGTTGAAGCCCCTCTGACTGCCGGTATAGCTTCGGATACATACAAAGCCCTCTCTCCAACCACCACGCCGCTAATCGCTCCTTTTATACGGGCGGAAAAACCTCTAAACGCAAGCCTCACGGAAACATAGGGCCTTATTTTAGACATATTGCTCAAAACCGCTTGTGTCCTCAGCGCAGGTTCCGCAAGCTTTGCTATATTGCCGGCCAAATAGGTCGCTTTAGCTAAAGATACGGCTTTCCCGGCCAGTCTAACCAAATCAAAGGTGGCCCAAACCATAAACGCCACATCGCCGGCCATAGCCGCGTTGCTGGTAAAATCATATATATCACGTGAATTCTTTTTAAATTCTTTGCTCTTCTGAGAGACTATGGCGCCTGCGCCCAAATGCTGTTCTATACTAGGATAGGCCGTTAGCAAAGCCACATCCAAATCGTTTTCCTGCGTCAAAGTCAAATCGCTCATTGAAATATTGGCGATTCTAAAGGCTAAATAAGCATTGGGATCCAACCCCATTTTTTTTGCATCTTCCTTAAGATTATCGCTAAGCTGCACGTCGACTTTCTTGCCCAGCAACGCCCCTACGACAAAAGGAAGTATCGGTCTCCTGCTATTGACGCCGTATTTGCTTAAAAGAGCCAAGGCGTCTTCGGAATTTTCTTCAGCCAATAATTCGGCAATGTCCTCAAACGCGTTATAATAACCCAAATCCTTGGTATATTGAGCATTCTTAGAAGGTGTCCCTCTCAAATATGCTCCTCCCAGGAGCTCATTAAATGAATCCACAAGAAACTGAAACGTGAGCATATCCCCGAAGGATTTACCTTTATTTTCCATCTCCGTATAGTCGGCTAAGATAAGCTCCAGTTTATCATAGCGCTTTAATGCCAACAACGAGGAAAACCCGACGTTAAGAATATGAGGGAACGCCACCGTATCGGTACTTCTTTTTATTAAAGATACCACCGCGTCAGCATAAGCGGAATCGTTTTTGGGAGCGACAAAAATCCCCAAAATCATAGAATCGACAATGTCCTGAAGCGTTTGGGCTGCGGCTTTTAGTTTATCTTCTTTATTTGACTGTGCAGCGGATAAATTAAAGGCGTATTTCAAATCCACTTTTTCAATTCTGCTGGTTATATAAACGTAAAGCTGCAGTTTTTCATCGGAGGTGACGACATCTTTACCGTTAATCTTCAGGTTTAAAAGCAAGCGGCCCGCTTCATAACTCATATTAACGCCGAAAGCTTTTACATACTCCCTCAGTATTTGGTAAGCCGCCTCGTTTAATTTATACTCGTTGGCTTTATACCAGTCAATCTCCTGCTGCGCTATATCTACATATTCTTTATACATCGTCTTAGCGGGATAGTATCTTTTTATATTTTCCACTATCTCGTTTAATGAGACATCGGCAGAATTATTGTCGGCATTTTCTTCCATATACCGCTTAGCTTCATTGGTGATATATTCGGAGTATTGTTTCTCAAACTCTTCAAAAGGCATTATTTCGCGCGGCGCGTAAAAAGTAAGCAGGAATTTCTTTAATTCATAAACCAACTCCCCTATCACGTTTATGCCGCTCACGCCCGCATAAACCGAAGATTTAAAGAAGTCCCCATCATACTTGGCATTGCCTTTCGCCCTATATTCCTCCATCTTTTCGGCCAAAGGTTTTATTATCGCTTTCTGTTTGCCTATCTCTTGGTAGATTAAGGCCTCATATTGGCTGGCAGAGGTGCTTTCTTTTATATAAGCTTTGTCTATTCTTTCGTCAAGTTTAAACGCCTGCGAATTATAAAGAGCATCCTTATATCCTAACGCCAATGCCGGGGCGTAGCATTCAAAAAGCAACACTCCGGATAATATCAATGATATTGACTTCCTTACTATAATACCCATATGTTTATTCATAATATTCGTCACCATTCTAAGATAAAAATCTTCTACTCCTTAGTACTATTATATCAGCAGGCAGGTATTGCCACAAGAGAATTTGGACCCAATGGCAAATAGGACTTAAGTCCCACCGATTACGAAACAATAACGGCACTATTACAATCCAAACTTCAATTAGATTTTGACTTTGGAGCGCCCCTTAGGAAAAAGAAAATATGAAAAATTTTCTTGTTCTTACTTGTCTAGTTCTCACTTGCTTACTTATGGGAACGTATCTACTATTATATATTATATGCGCTCATATATACATATTTACATATTAGTTTAGGCAGAGTTCATAAAAACGCCCCGTAAGAACGGGGCGCGGCATCGGTTCAAAACATCTATTTCTATAAAGTTATCACATACAGCAGATTAGTATCGCCCGAGGAGCCGAAAGGTATGCCCGCGGTTACTACCACTTGAGCGCCTTTCTCGCCAAAGCCCAATTTTTGGGCCGCGGCTCTGGCTTCGCGTTCTATGTCTTCAAAGCGGGTCAAATCGTTCACCACCATAGCCGTAACTGCGCATACTACCGACATCTTCCTCGCCACATCCATATGCGGAGTAAGCGAAAGTATCGGCAAGCACGGACGCTGTCGCGCCGTTCTCAACGCCGTAGTACCGGAATCGGTAAAGTTAATTATAAAATCGCTTAAGGCTATCAAGTTCGCTACTACTCCGGCGGCGGTGGTTATCGCCGCAGCCGAAGAACTGTCGTCGCCAAGACTGGCGGTATTGGCTTTCATATTATCTTTAAACATCGGTTCCGCTTCAACCGTCTTTATTATGCGGCACATCGTGGTTACGGCCTCCACGGGATGCTGGCCGCTGGCTGTTTCGGCCGAAAGCATAACGGCGTCGGCGCCTTCAAACACGGCCGTAGCCACGTCCGAGGCTTCCGCCCTGGTGGGATTGACATTGCTTACCATAGACTCCAACATCTGCGTCGCCACTATAACAGGTTTGCCCGCCTCGCGGCACTTGGTTATTATGCGCCTTTGCATTACGGGCACCTTTTCGGGGCTGAGTTCCACGCCCAAATCGCCGCGCGCTACCATAATCGCGTCCGAATACTCTATAATCTTATCCAAATGTTCTATCGCCGAGGGCTTTTCTATCTTGGATATTATGCCCGCTTTCGACTTTATCAACTGCCGCGCGAAGACGACGTCCTGCGGCTTCTGTACGAAAGAAAGCGCAAACCAATCGACATCCAAATCCGCCGCCTGCCTTATTTGCTCCATATCCTTTTCCGTCAAGGCCGATATGGGCAAAGAAACATCAGGAACATTTACTCCCTTGTGATCGGATAATACTCCGCCGTTTATAACCTTGGTTTTTATTTCCTCGGGCGTTACGGATACAACTTCTACCCTTATAAGGCCGTCGTTAAACAGCAGCACGTTGCCGGGCTTTATGACTTCAAAAATTTCCTTGTGCGGCAAATTGACGCGTGTTTCGTCGCCCGCTTTTGGATTCATATCCAAGATAAATTCCTGTCCGTCCTTTAAAACTACGGACTCGTTTTCAAAAATACCAACTCTAAGCTTCGGCCCCTGTAAGTCAAAAATTACGCCCAAAGCGCAATCATACTTCTTTTCTATGCCGCGGATTATCTCTATCTTTTTGGCGCTTTCCGCCACGGACGCATGGCTAAGATTCATTCTGAATACGGTGGCGCCGGCCAAATAGAGCTTTTCGATAAGATCCTCTCGCCCGTCTATGCGCCCTATCGTCGCCACAATCTTGCACAAATTATTGTTTCTATGCATTTTAACTCCCTTTATTTTGCTACCTTATATATGATATTTTATCTAAAAAAGACTTCTCCTTTCAATTCTCTTGCTGCGCAGCTGTTGATTTTAAAGCGGTTTTATTCTTAAAATAATATAGTATAAAGACTCGGGGGGCAATTTTAAATGCGTACCATACTTAAAATCATAATATTACTTTGCGCGCTGGGACTAATTTGGAGCCTTTGGAATACTTTAATAAAAAGCGGAAAACAACAATTATCTGAAGTGGAAAAATTTGTAAACATGACTGCATATTCCACAACTACGGCCCCGAGTGAAGAAACTGCCCCCAATCCCCAAGAAAATCAATCCGAAACACAAGAAGATGAAGACTCAAACTTCACTTATCAGCCCGCGATAGACAAAGAGGAAAGCATAGATGAGGTCTTTATAGACGGAAGCGCCCAACATAACTACATAGATATAACGGGCGCAAGCACGAAGCAAAGCAACGTCAATTCTCCTAAAAAAGAAGATAAAAGAAAATATTTTTTAAAAGAATCTCAAAAGAAACAATTCATCGCTTTTGAAAATGAATATCGCGACAAAAAAATGACTAAAGACGAGCTGTTCAGCGAGCTTATGGACGCCGTATATTTCGACGATATTCCCAAAGCCATGGCGCTGATAAATAAAGGGGCGCCCGTAGATTCTCCTGAAAAGAACACCTCTTTTACGCCTATTTTTATGGCGATATCAAACGGCAGCGAGGATATGCTTAGAATGTTGATAGAGCAAGGTGCCTCGATGGATATTTACGACGATAAAGGCTATGCCCCCATACACCGGGCTGTAACGGGCGAAAACTATACGTCTTCCGCGCCTTATCCCGCAAATACCATGATACAAGTGCTTTTGGAATACGGCGCAGACATCAACCAAGGAACACAAAAAGAGGGGACGACCCCTTTGATGATAACCGCCCAGGAGCATAAGGGGAGTATCATGACTTTCCTTATAGAATCGGGCGCGAACGAAGAAATAACCGACAATAACCAACGCACCGCTTTGGATTACGCCAAAAGTTACGATTGCACTTCTTGCATAAGGATTTTATTGAGCTGAAAATACATTTTGATTCACAAAAATACTGCCGCCCCGAAAACGGCCGTATTTCTATTAGCGCCCAAAAATAATATCGTATTGTCCAAAGGAATAAAATCGTCTATCCGCCTTTCAAAAAGCAGCGCCGCCCCATCGTTTAAAGAATAGCCGCACCCTATCCCCCAGCGCCCGTAATAAAAAATACGCGCGGCAAGCAAAGGGGAAAATTTTCCGTCAAAATTTGAAGCTATCCCAAAATATAATTTAAAGACAAAGCCGTAATCTTTGACGTCAAGTTTATAAGCTCCGTCTTCCTGTTCTATATAGGAGAAAGAGCCTTCGGGGGGGATATAAAATTTTTCCGCCTTTACTCCCGCGCCGCCTTTGCCTTCTTCCGCGGCATCTTCAAGCTCGGGCGTACGCACTTTGTGTATAAGAGTACGTTCTTTTAATTCTATTGTTCTTTTTAACCCAATTTCCAAATAATCGCTTTGGAATTTGGCGCTTTCAACTTCCCTGTTCTTAAAAGATATAGCCAAAAGTAAAAGAGCGCAACAAACAAGCAAGACGACAATGAGGATATTCTTCATTTTACTATAACCTCGCCGCATTTTTCCAAAGGCCGAAACGGAATGCCCAAAGAGACGTGTATCCACCCCGGCTCCAGTATCAACTGTCCAAAATGAATAGATCTACACGCCCTAATTTCCTCAAACGCTTTGGGCAAAGCGCAACTTACAGGAACAAAATCGGCCGCTTCGCCTAACAAATGCTGAGAATTAACAACCCCATTGACATAATCGTTAAGGAGGGGACATCTGTAAGCGCTGGTTATCAAGAGCGGAGAATCAAGCAAGGCGCGGATAGGCTCAAGAAGATAATAGCACAATGCCGTAAGCTCTTGTAAATAAAAAGAAGCAAAAAAAACATTTTTTTCTTTAAGAAATTGTACTGAAGTGGAGGAAAGTTCTTCAAAAGAGAAGTGCGGAGAAAGTTTTTTCATAAACACCCGTAAAAAGCCGTGATTAACCGGCGGTTTTTAAGGCTCTCCGCTTATTTTTATAGTAGCTAATTTAAAAAATTTAGTCAAACCGTCACAGTTAAGATTTTTTTTGCTAAAATGGTATATGTATATTATATTCCGTTGAGAGGGGAATACCAAATGAAAAATTTACACATATTAGCCTTATTATGCTTTTTTGTTTTGGCCTTGGGAGCATGCGGCAAGAAAGAAACTCCCAAACAGGAAGAAGCCCCCCAAGTCTGCACCAATACCTGCAAAACTTGGGAAACTAGGACTGATTATCCCGAATGCAAGTGCCTAAAACCGGAATATAAACTGCCCGACACAAAACTGCAGGCGGATTTAATAAGCGCCGCAATAAAGGGCGACTTGGATTTTATAAAGAAACAAGTAGACGAAAATCATATTAACCCGGAAGCCTACTTAAGCCTGCAGGATATGGATAACCTGTTGGCTTTCCGCGAAACTCTGCCGAAAGGGAAATTCCTTTACAACAACATAAAGAGAACGACAAACGATTTGACTTTGGCTTACTTGGCCGCCGCCGAAACCAATAACGGCTTGGCAATTTTACAATTCTTGGCGGAAAGAGAAGTTGATTTCAACAAGCCGAGCATTAACGGGAAATTTCCTTTGGAAGCCGCTTTGGAAAACGGACACCAAAAAGCCGTTCCGTTGCTTTTGCAAAACGGTGCGGACGTTTCGGTATTATACTCTCCCACAACAAACTACTTGGCGCAAACCATAGAATCAAACGATACCGAAACAACAAAACTTCTAGTGGAATACGCCGCCAAAAACGACATAGACATCTCCGATTATCTTCCGCCGTTGGAAAGCGCCATAAAAGACAAAGATAAGGATATGATTACCATCCTTATAGACACCGCAAAAGCCGATCCCAATCAAACCGATTCAAAAGGCAATCCCGTACTATCCGACGCGGCTTTAAGCGGCGACAAAGAAATCGTTACGATGATATTATTGGCCGGGGCAAATATCGATCAGCTTAACACAAAAGGACAAACCTCCCTAATGACGCTTATTGAACAATCCGGCGGAAATTCCGCCAATATGAACGATATGTCCCTGTTCCTGATAGAAAACGGCGCAAACGTAAACGCTGCGGATTTAAAAGGCGAAACCCCGCTGTTCTATGCGGTAAAAGCAAGGAACGAACAGCTGATAAAAAATCTAATAGCCAAAGGCGCCGACATCAACGCCAGAAACAATAAAGGGGAAAGCGTCCTCTTCATAGCCGCGGAAAAAGATAATCCGAGAATGGCCAAATTGTTATTGGACAACGGGGCCAATCCCCGGCTTAAAAACCGCCAAAAACTCGACGCGGCTACCGTCGCCGTGCAGAGGGGCTTTATGGACACTTACGACATCATAGAAAGCTATAAATAACTATGGACGATAATTTTAACAAGGAACTTAATCCGACAACCCTAAAAGATTTCGTAAAGAGAATGGGCCCCTTAATAAAGCCCTATTGGTTCAGAACGCTTTTGGGCATAGCTCTAACCATACCCGCCGGCGCATTAGACGGCGCGGTGGCGATGTTCCTTAAGTATTACGTAGATAACGTAGTGGTGGCGAAAAACGCGGACTGGGCAGACTATATCCCGCTGTTGATAATACTTTTCGCCATAATACAGGGGGTTTTAAACTTTTCCTCGACTTATCTAAACAGCTGGGTCGGAACAAAAATTACCACTGATTTAAAGAAAAAACTTTATCAAAAACTGCTTACTTTCGATCCTTGCTTTTTCGATAATCATAATTCGGGTGATGTCGTTTATCGTTTTTACAGCGACGCCGATACCGCCAGCAACGCATTAATCAATAATGTAAAGCAATTTTTGACGAGATTGTTTTCTTCGATAGGTTTGGTATTCGTACTTGTATACAACTCTTGGCAGCTTACGATAATAGCTATAGTCGTATTGGGGGCCGCCGCGCTTCCTATGCAATACGTAAGGAAGAAGATAAAAAAGATTACGCCCAAAATAGTGACCTCCGGCTCCGACGTAATAACATCCTATAACGAGACCTGCACGGGTTATAAGACGATAACCTCTTACAATCTGCAGAATTATCAGTTAAAGAAACAATACGGTATTTTGGACAAACTGTTTTACCTCTCCATGAAGATGGTAAAACACACCAACTGGCTTTCGCCGGTAATGCATGTGGTAATTTCCTTCGGGGTGGCGGGCGTAATATGGTACGGCAACAGTTTGATAATAAAAGGAACTATAACAAGCGGAAACTTCGCCTCTTTTATAGCAGCGCTGTTGATGCTCTATACTCCGCTTAAATCGATAGGGAACAATTATATAGACATACAAAAGGCTTTCTTGGCGATAGAGCGCGTATTCGAAATGTTAAATTACAAGACGTCTATAAAAAGCGCGAAAAACGCCGTAAAGATAGACACTATCCACAACGATATAGAATTTGACGACGTCGTTTTTGAATATAAAGAAGGGCTGCCCGTACTTAAAAATATTTCTTTAAAAGTACCCGTCGGTCAAACTATCGCCCTGGTAGGCAACAGCGGCGGCGGGAAAACGACATTTGTAAATCTTATCCCGCGCTTTTACGATACGACAAGCGGCAGCGTCAAGATAGACGGCATAGACGTCAAGGATATTGATCTCTACTCTTTAAGAAAACAAATTGCGGTGGTGTTTCAGGATAATTTTCTATTCAGCGGCACCATTAGGGAAAACATAATGATAGGCAACCCCAACGCGACCGAAGATGACATAAAACAAGCGGTCAAGAGTGCGCATTTGGAAGATTTTATAGCTTCCCTTAAAGACGGCCTTGACACTTATGTCGGCGAACGGGGAGTAATGTTATCGGGCGGGCAGAAACAACGCATAGCGATAGCGCGAGCGTTTTTAAAGCAAGCCCCCGTAGTAATATTGGACGAAGCTACCAGCGCGCTGGACAACAAATCCGAAGCGATAGTGCAAAAAGCGATAGACAATCTTATGAAGGACCGCACGGTATTTGTAATAGCGCATCGCCTAAGCACTATACAAAACGCCGATAAAATAATAGTGATAAACGAGGGCAGAATAGTAGAAAGCGGCACCCACGAACAACTGATGAAAGAAGGCAGCGGCGCCTATAAAGCCTTATATAACGCACAGTTCAAGAAAAAGAAAGAGGTCAAAAATGAAGAATAAGAACAAACTTTTCATAAGTATGGCAAAGCTCGTCGCCCAGCAATCCACTTGCGCGCGTCTTAAAGTGGGGGCGGTTTTGGTAAAAGACAACCGCGTGATAAGCATCGGCTTTAACGGCGTACCTTCAGGCAGGGAACACTGCGAGGACCATTTTAAAAAAATATATGAACGGGAATTCGCGGATAAATATAAGACGTTGGAGGAGTTTTTCAAAAGCCAAGATTTTTATCAGATACACGGAGCGTTTTCCAACGACAATGAACTTCACGCCGAACAAAACGCGCTCTTGTTTGCCGCGAAAAGCGGAATAGCGACTGACAATTCAGACTTGTACATAACCTTTTCGCCCTGCGTACACTGCGCTAAGGTTATAATAGCCTCCGGCATAAAAAGGGTTTACTTTTCCGAACTTTACGACCGCTCTTTGGAAGGGGTAAACCTCTTGGGTAAAAACGGGATAGAATGTATCCATCTGCAGGAAAAAGATTTGTTATAAAAATTTAAAGATAACGGGTGTAAAACAATTATGAAAAACAACAATCAGCAAAAGATAAACGAAAAAGGAATTATCGACGTATTGGAGCAGAAAATTAAACTGTACAAAAAACAGATTTTAATAACGCTCGGCATAATAATACTGGCTATCGCCGCGGGCGCGCTGACTGCCTATATTAAGAACCAAGCCTATCAAAAACAATGGGGGGATTTATTCTTGGCGGAGCTGCCCTTGGCCTTGCAGACCGAAGATGAAAATGCCGACTTTTCCGAACTGGAAATCTACGCCGCCGCCAACGAGGAAAAGCCCGCCGGCGCCTATGCCGCTTTGACGCTGGGCAACGCTTATTATCAAAATAAGAATTACGAAAAGGCCGAATTGTATTTTAAGCAGGCTTTAAAGAACGGCAACAAAGAACTGCAGCCCTTGGCGGAAAGCTCCTTGATAGCGGCCTATATCGCGCAAAATATGTACGATAAAGCCATAGAACAAGCCGCCGCCTTTGAGGCGAAATATCCCAATCACTTTATTTTGGCGCAAGTAAAAACGCACAGGGCTTTGGCAACTGAATTATCAGGCAAACCGCAGGAGGCTAAAGCGATGTATCTTGAAATAGCGGAGCAATATCCTTCAAGTTACAGCGCCTCTTTGGCTAAACTTCAAGCTGACAAAATAAAATAAATTTATACTTTCGCAAAGAAGCCCGCGTCCCTTAAAAGATGCGGGCTTCTTTAATAAAAGTTAGGGCTTCGCCGAAAAGAAAAACTATTTAAATAATACCGCATATCGGCAATACTAAAAGGATAAAATATGCAAGATAAAATACAGACGCTTTACATAAAAATAATCCAATCCGCCGGCGGGGCGGTAATATCTGCTCTGCACGCGACGGCGGCGATACCCTTTGGAGTATCGGGCGTAGTGCTCTTATTGGCTATGAGCGATTGGCATAGTACAATCTTCTATTTTATAGGATTATTAACCGCGGCGACGGCGGGATTTATTGCTACGTGGCTGGTAGGTTTTGACGATCCGACGAAATAATAAACAATTCCGTCGGCAAAGATATGAAAAACTCTTTCTTTCGGGCCTTATCCCAATAAAAGAGTTTTTACGTTAAGCCAATTGCCTTTGACGTAAGCCTCTTTGCTTGCATATCCTTCTCTCCATAAAAAGCGTTATGTCGTTAAGTTTACTTTAATCCAATAAAGTATAAGCTCATCAATATCGCCGAAATATCGCCGAAATATCGCCGTTTAACACAAGGTAAATGTAGGAATTCCATCGTAAAAATCGAACGGATTTCGCCAATACCAGCAAAGCGGCTATCGCTTCCTAGGAGTTTCTTATCATTTTGAAAATAAGCTCAGGCTTTAAGGCTAAACTTTCCCCAAGCGCCCCAACACCCACGATGGGGGAAAATTCATCTAATACATAAAATAAAAAAGTGTGTCTTGTTCTTTTAAAGAGAAGATTTGTCTGGCCCAACAACTTTGTTTCTTTTGGAATAAGGACAGCCGCAATAAGCCTGATTATATAAAGCCAGCTCTTTATTTACCGCACGGCGCAATTCCTCAAGCCCGCCCTTGCGCCAATTGAAAGTATCGTAAGTTATCCCCTCAAGCTCGCCTGCCATAAGCCCCGCTTTATTTACTTGATCCATATCCTTATGTCTGGAAACGCCCAAAACGGAACTGAAAGTGTCAAAACCGTTCTGCTTGGCAAATGCCGCCGCACGACGAAGCCTCATCAAAAAACACCTAAAACACCGCTCCCCGCGTTCGGCGTCGTTTTCGCAGCCTTTTATCGCTTCCGCCCAAAGATCGGGTTCGTACTCCAAATCATAAAATTGAACTTTATATGTATCACATGCCCGCTTGTTTTCTTCCAAGCGCTTTTGGTACTCTTCCTGCGGGGCGATGTTGGGATTATAAAAAAGTACGGCAAAATCCCTGCCCTCCTGCGAGAGTTTCTTTATTACGCCACAGCTGCATGGCGCACAGCAAGAAAGCAATAACATCTTTGGCATATATTTATTATAGCAAAGCAAAATCAAAAAATCTTGCCATCAATATATCTTAAGAAACCGCCAAATCAAAAATAAAATATTATTAGATATTATATCAGTAATAAGATTTGTGGAATTATTACGATTCCACAATATAAAAAACAAAAAAAACATTTTTTGGATATTTTACACTTCCACAACAATATTACAGGTAAAATTTTTTAAAATAAAAAATAAGGGGAAAAAAGTATTTTTATTCGCAAATTTAAAACTCATTTTTACTACCTTTGAATTTATGTCATATAATTAAAGGAAAAAACTTGAGAGCCAACCTCTAAGAAGCATGGTTATAAACAATTTTTGTCATATAAAATCATAGGGGAAACATATATTGACATAAAATTCAATTATTGCTAATATATGTCAAAAGCTGTTAATAAGCCCCTTGAACAAGCGTACCGGAGGTTCCTTTATGGCGGAAAACGAAGAAAAAAGTTTTAAATTAAGATTGAGGCTAAAAAACGGAGCAGAGTTTGAAGCGGAAGGAAGCCTTCCCTTCATCGAAAAGCAAAAAGAGGAGTTTTTTAAATTGTTCCAAATTGAGGACGGGGAAATGTCGTCATCGGAAAATTATTATGAACAAAAAATAATTCCGACAAATTTAAGAGACTTTGGAGTAATGGGGCAAAATAATGCGGAAAGGGGGGACTATCTCACCAACAAAACTATTTCTTTAGATAAGAGAAAAATCTATACCCCCAAGACGGATATATGGGGATACCCCAAAACCCCAATGCCGCAGACGTACAGAAACGGAGAAGAGAACCCCGCCGGCAAATACAATCCAGAATATTTCGGAAAAGGCCCCTCGCCTAGAGGAGAGCTCCGCAAAAAAGTGTTCAAAAAAGCGGATCGGCCGATTCCCCGTCCGGAAAGCTCCGTCTGGGACAGAATAGCTTATTGCGAGGGGGAATATATCATTATACGACGCAAAGACAAAAATTTAAACTCCGCTTCAGCCGCGCTTATAATATTAGGCGGGGCAAAAATGCTGAGGAACGCCTCAAAAATGAGCGCTCTGGAGCTTTCAAAATCTTTAAAGCTCTCAGGCTACCTAAAGCAAAATGAACGCCTAGACAGAGTATTGGCGGCCGAAATAAAAGAAGGAACCATTGTTTACGAGGGCAGCAAAAGAAATAGGGGCTACATCATAACGCAAAGCGGAACCGCCAAAGCATACACCTCGGCGGAGAGAATTCTCCTCAACGGATAAAATTTGTATAATAAAATCTGTAAAACTTTAGACAAAGGAAGGTAAAAGCTGATGAAAAAAGGTTTACTTACAGCTGTATTATGCGCTTTGGTATTGAGCGCTTGCACCACGCCTGGCAAAAGGACGGCGATCGGTGCCGGAGCCGGAGCAGCGGCCGGCGCTTTAGCGGGCGCGGTAATCACCCATAACACCGGCGGCAAAGCCGAAACCGGAGCGATTTACGGCGCTTTGGCCGGCGCGGCATTAGGCGGTGGAATAGGAAACTATTTGGATAAACAGGCCAAAGAACTCGCCGCGATAGCCGACGTCACCCGCACGGAAGACGGCAATATCGTCGTTACCTTAAAGAACGAAATTCTTTTCGATACCGACAGCGCCGTCTTATCCTACGAGGCCGGGAATACCTTAATGGAACTTAATAAAGTTCTCAAAAAATATCCCGCCAACATCATCGTAGTGGAAGGATATACCGATTCCACCGGTACCGTAGCTTATAACAAAACCCTCTCGGAAAAGCGCGCAAAAGCCGTTTATGATTTTATCTTGAACAACGGCCTTAAAACAAGCGCCATAAGTTATGTCGGCTATGGCGTACAAAACCCCGTAGCCAGCAATGCTACCGCCGAGGGCAGAGCCAAAAACCGCCGTGTGGAACTAAACATAACGGCCAATAAAGACTTAATATAAAAGTTTTTACCCAAAAAAATCCCCGCTCGTAAAGCGGGGATTTTTTTATTGCCGAGCCAGTTCTATCCCTCTAAAATTCAGCTTGGAATACGATGGATTGGAATATGATTAAAAAGCACGCCCCATCTTCCCTTATTTAAACCGACTTAAATATACGCATCTCAAATAGAGCCTCCCCGCACGCCAAAATATCTAATCAATAAGTGAAAATATTTTGCCCTAAATCCGTTTGGTCCCTTAAAAAGCAATAAGGAGCTTCTCAAAACAAAAAACGCTGCTTTACGCTGCTAGTATCAGCCGTTTTAAACTCCAAGGCTATTGGAAAAGGGAATTACGCATAACTGAATAAAAAATATTTTACGGCGTTGCGTCAAATAATTTCCTCTTTAAATACCGGGGAAAAGCCTCCTTCGGATTTATATCTTAGTAAAAATCTCTTTTCACGGCAAAAGGCCTCTTGACTTTATTCTATTTCCAAGTTCGGAAAACATAAAAGCAGCCAGGCATGCGGAGCTTCTGAAAAAGAAAATATCTTTATTTGTATTTTAGTGTTTTATCGGGAAAGTTTTTTATACCCAAGCAAGGAATAACAAACTTTTACTTCTTTTTACCCCAATAAAAGAAGAGGGGGGCTCTATCCTTAATCCGCATAAAAGCGGTAATGGTTTAAACAAAGGAAGCGCCGCTTGAAATAAAAAAAAGAGGGATATTAGATATTAAAATAAGATATTTTAGATAGATTTTAATGCTATTAATTTTAAATCCGAGGAGTAACAAGTAATCTTTAAAGGAGTATAAATAGGAAAAAACAAACAAAAAAACTCTTATTCTCCTTTTCTCTAAAAAGAAATAAATTTACATTATAGAATAAAAATAATTCTATAATTAAAACAAAAAACAGAAAAGAGAGAAGAAGGGTACCATATTTTTATATAAAAACAAGCATATATAAAAAACATAGATATTTAATAGAAAGGGGGATTTATAAGTCAAGTATTTTAAGGTCAATCTTACTTGTGATAATTTTTATTATGTTAACATAAATGGGTATGACGCCCGCCCCGTTTTGAGCCTATAATATTTATTAATAAAATTTGAATTTATTCCATTTTTTATATATATTTATATTTAATTTAATAAATATTATAGGTTTTTATTTTTCTTAATATAAAATTTTTCAAATACTTATATCTTTTTAGTTTGGCTGATGTGTTTTTATATTTATTTTTTACAATTTAAAAAGCCTGTTTTGAGGCTTCTTTTTTTCATTTTTAGAACATTATTTTTATTTGCTTTTCTATTCAGATTCAGTTTCCTCCTCCCCTATTTCTTTTATATTTTTTACTTATAACCTATTTATTATAGAATAAAAAATATTCTACAACTATTTTACAAATATCAAAATTTTTGCGTTTTAAGCTTTTTAGGGATACTTATGTACCCTAAGGCTTTAAAAAACGTAAAATAGCCAATTTTCGTAGTTCTTAGTATTTTTTTATTTATTTTTATTACAAAAGTGCATTCCATAACATTTTTGAAATTTGAAACCTAAGATCTTTAAGCAAGAGCAAAAAACTCTCTTAAGAGGTATCTATTTTTAGATCTCTAAGTCATATATTGATATTCTCCCCAATAAGCGGGAATAAGCTTTTTATCTTAGATAATGGCGAGAGTAAAATTCCTATATGAAATATAGCTATAAGGGGGAATATTGCTTATTAAATAAGAAAAAATAAAACATACCCCTTATTGGGGGAGGTATAGGTGCCCTCTCTACGGATTAGGGGGAAACAATATGCAAAGCTATCATTCTCCGTAGCAATCTTTAATGGTAATATGTATATTATATGGGTTACGCTTTAGCGGCTTTGCTTATTTCCGGGTTTCTCTCGTCTACGATACTGCCTGGCACTTCCGAGGCAGGCTTCATTTTGTTTATCAAAAACTATCCGCAAGCGGCCGCCCTCGCTTTGCTTTTGCTTAGCGCGGCAAATACTTTGGGGAGCTTGACTTCTTTTCTTTTGGCGTGGTTTATACCTAAGAAGAATTTCCCGGAAAAGACGGAACGACTATTGTTAAAATACGGCACGCCGATTTTGTTTTTTTCTTTCCTTCCGTTTATAGGGGACGCATTTCCCTTGGCGGCAGGCTGGCTGAAATTGCCCCCTTTAAAATGCGCTTTTTTTATCGGCGCGGGAAAATTTATCAGATATTTTATACTTATGATAAGTTTCTTTAAAGTTTATAATATAATATCTTCATGACGGAAAAAGAGAAAATGATTTCGGGGCTGGATTATCTGGCCTGCGACAAACAACTAAAAGCGGAGCGCATAAAGGCCAAAAATTTATGTTTGGCATATAATGCCCTGCCCGCGGAGGATTTCAAAAGCAAAGAGGCCCTCCTCCGCCGACTATTTGGCAAAATAGCCGGGAACGTAATAATAGAGCCCAATTTTTTCTGCGATTACGGATACAATATTGAATTTACCGATAATGCCTACATAAACCATAACTGCGTCATTTTGGACTGCGCAAAAGTTACCATAGGCGCAAATGTTATGATAGGCCCTAACTGCGGTATATATACCGCCACCCATCCCATAGAAGCCAAAGCCAGGATTTCCGCGCTGGAAAGCGCAAAACCTATATTGATAGAAGATAATGTCTGGCTCGGCGGAAACGTTACGATATTGCCCGGCGTAAGAATAGGCAGAAACAGCGTAATAGGCGCTGGGGCCGTAGTCAACAGGGATGTCCCCGCAAATTCTTTGGCAGTGGGGAACCCTTGTAAAATAATCAGAAAAATAAATAACGATTAGCTTTCCCCAGCCGTTAAAACCATACCAGAATTTTCCTCTTCAAAAAACCCCGCCGTTTGGGCGGCGGGGCGGTTAGTTTAAGAGGCGGCGTTTGTGTCAGCGCCTCAGAGAAAACTTCTTAAATTCCCCTAGACTTCCTTCTCAAATAATTATCGCTCCTTATAATTTACCTCAAAGCTGCCAGGCTTTATTATATTTGGGTCCCGCCTCCGCTCGTACCGCCGCCGGTACCACTACCCCGCTCCTGACAAGTAACGATATTTACAGCAAAGTTGCCAGGCAACCACATTCCGTAACTTGGTCCCGGTATCTCTCTATCAAATCCGCTACCACCACCGCTAGCAGTGCCGCTTTCGCAAAGACTCATAGCATATGAATTGCTCGTTGAGACATATTTATAATTGCATCCCTTATTATACTCGAGCCAACGGTCATTTTCCTTATATTGGGGAGAATAGCTCTCATAACATTTATAACCGACAGATTTGCCATCACAAATATTAGTTTCCGGACACTTCGGATAGGGAACTGTTATTATGGGTCGGAAGAGCCCACATGTTACATAATTCAAGGCTGTATTAGTCTTAGAATATCTAGCTTCTACAACCCCGCCACAATCAAGCTCTATCATTTCCGTACTACGCACGACTACCAGTTGGACTGCGCCGGGGCAAGGCTCGTCCCAACCGCTCCAATACTTATTTGAACAGCATGTCCTTGTCTGCGTACTAT
>CALUXE010000006.1 GCA_944324675.1 uncultured Elusimicrobiales bacterium
GGCTCGTAGCTCAGCTGGTTAGAGCGCACGCTTGATAAGCGTGAGGTCGAAGGTTCAATTCCTTCCGGGCCCACAGCCTTTTTACGGGGCTGTAGCTCAGCTGGGAGAGCACCTGCTTTGCAAGCAGGGGGTCGTCGGTTCGAACCCGATCAGCTCCAACTTTTCTTATAAACCAAACTTACATGTTGCGTCAAATTTGTTGGTCTTTGACAATCAGATAACTTATAATCACTCTTTTCCCGTGAGTCTCCGACAAAACGGCACCGCTTTTACAAGCACGCCGCAGGAGCGGGGAAAATGAAATTATATTTTAGAAAAGCCAAGCGTTTGTATTTCATTAGAAATACTTACACTTACACAATTAAGCATTGAGACAATTAACTGAAAAGTTAATGGTTATCAAACAAGCATTCAAACCATATTTAGACGAAAGTCGGATTAAAGAATATGGTCAAGCTACAAGGGTGTATGGTGGATGCCTTGGTGCCAGAAGTCGATGAAAGACGTGATAAGCTGCGATAAGCCGCGGGTAGGAGCAAATATCCTGTGATCCGCGGATTTCTGAATGGGGGAACCCCTGCAGGTGAGAGCTTGCAGATCATCACTTAAAGGCCGAGTCTTCGGACTCGGAGGTAGGGTGATAGAAGACAACGTAGGGAAGTGAAACATCTCAGTACCTACAGGAAAAGAAATCAAAGAGATTCCCTGAGTAGTGGCGAGCGAAACGGGAATAGCCTAAACCAGCCCCCGCACTGTATGCATCGCAATGCGGTGTATAGAGTGCGTGGGTTGGGGTTGCAGGGCTTGCTCGTGTTAGACACAAAGAGTTACCAAGCAACAGGTTAGTTGAACGGTCTGGAAAGTCCGACCATAGAGGGTGACAGTCCCTTAAACGAAAACCTAGTTGCCTCTTAGCAAGTACCTAAGTACCACTGGTCACGTGCAATCCGGTGGGAATCCGGGGAGACCACTCTCCAAGGCTAAATACTCTCTGGCAACCGATAGTGAACCAGTACCGCGAGGGAAAGGCGAAAAGAACCCCGAGAGGGGAGTGAAATAGAACCTGAAACCGTACATCTACAAGCTGTCGTAGCACTATGCCCGCAAGGGAATGTGCGACGGCGTGCCTGTTGAAGAATGATCCAGCGAGTTAGTGTGCCGAGCAAGGTTAAGGGCTGATGAGGTCCGAAGCCGTAGTGAAAGCGAGCCCGAATAGGGCGATTAGTTCGTCATATTAGACCCGAAGCCAAGTGATCTAACCCTGTCCAGGCTGAAGTTCGCGTAACAGTGAATGGAGGGCCGGAGTGTTAAACGTTAAAAAGTTTCTACATGAGGTGGGGTTAGGGGTGAAAGGCCAATCGAACTTGGTGATAGCTGGTTCTCCCCGAAATAGCTTTAGGGCTAGCGTTGAAATTTAACCCGAGGGGGTAAAGCACTGGTAGATTTAGGGGGAGCGACCCTCCTTCCGATGTCTGTCAAACTCTGAATACCTCGGCGTATATTTCAGCAGTCAGTTCGTGAGGGATAAGCTTCACGTGCGAGAGGGAAACAGCCCAGACCGTCAATTTAGGTCCCAAAATGTATGCTAAGTGGTAAAGGATGTGGATTTACTTAAACAGCTAGGAGGTTGGCTTAGAAGCAGCCACCCTTTGAAGAGTGCGTAATAGCTCACTAGTCGAGTGAATCTGCGCCGAAGATGACTCGGGGCTAAGCATACTACCGAAATTACGGATTGTACATTGATTCGTCTTTGTACAGTGGTAGGGGAGCGTTATTAGCAGCTGCGAAGGTATACCGTAAGGAGTGCTGGAGCGCTAATAAGTGAGAATGCTGGAATGAGTAGCGACAAGGAAGGTGAGAATCCTTCCCGCCGAAAATCTAAGGTTTCCTTGAGCAACGTTCGTCGGCTCAGGGTCAGTCGGGCCTAAGCTCAGGCCGAAAGGCGTAGGCGAAGGACATCAGGTTAATATTCCTGAACTATAGTAAGCGCGTCATTACCTAAGGAGGGACGCAGGAGAGTAAGCCATCCCGGTAAGGGTTGTCCGGGTGAAAGGTTGTAGGCATCCGCGGATAGGCAAATCCGTCTGCGGGCTAAGCCGAAAACCGAGACGAGTGTGCAGCAATGCATGCGAAGTGGCCCAATCACGCTGCCAAGAAAAACTTCGTAGGGAGTTCTTACTATAACCGTACCGTAAACCGACACAGGTGGATGGGGTGAAAATCCTAAGGCGCGCGAGATAACCATCGTCAAGGAACTAGGCAAACTAGCTCCGTAACTTCGGAAGAAGGAGTGCCCCGGTAATGCCGTAGCAATACGGTGTGAAAGGGTCGCAGTGAATTGGGCTTCGTGACTGTTTAACAAAAACTTAGGGCTCTGCTGAAATCACAAGATGATGTATAGGGCCTGATGCCTGCCCGGTGCCGGAAGGTCAAGGGGAGTGGTTAGCCGCAAGGCGAAGCTGCGAACTTAAGCCCCGGTAAACGGCGGCGGTAACTATAACCGTCCTAAGGTAGCGAAATTCCTTGTCGGGTAAGTTCCGACCTGCACGAATGGCATAACAAAGAAGCCGCTGTCTCGACGGTGGGCTCGGCGAAATTGTGGTTCAAGTGAAGACGCTTGATGCATGCAACAAGACGAAAAGACCCTATGGAGCTTTACTGTAGCTTGTTATTGGATTACGGTTTACATTACGTAGGATAGCTGGGAGTCTTTGAAGCGTTCCTTGAGGGGGGCGTGGAGACAACGGTGAAATACCAGCTTTTGTGGATTGTGATTCTAACCTATTACCCGTGAATCCGGGTTGGGGACAGTGGCAGGTGGGCAGTTTGACTGGGGCGGTCGCCTCCTAAAGAGTAACGGAGGCGTTCTAAGGTTCCTTCAGGCCGTATAGAAATCGGCCATTGAGCGCAAAGGTAGAAAGGAGCTTGACTGTGAGGACGACGGTCCGAACAGGTGCGAAAGCAGGACTTAGTGATCCGGTGGTCCCTCGTGGGAGGGCCATCGCTCAACGGATAAAAGCTACCCTGGGGATAACAGGCTGATCGGGCCCAAGAGTTCACATCGACGGCTCGGTTTGGCACCTCGATGTCGGCTCATCACATCCTCCCGCTGAAGCAGGTGGGAAGGGTTGGACTGTTCGTCCATTAAAGTGGTACGTGAGCTGGGTTCAGTACGTCGTGAGACAGTACGGTCTCTATCTGTTGTGTGCGTAGGAAACTTGAGAGGAGTTGTCCATAGTACGAGAGGGCCTGGATGAACGAACCTCCTGTATCTCAGTTGTCGTGTCAACGGCATAGCTGATTAGCGGTGTTCGGTAGGGATAAGTGCTGAAAGCATATAAGCACGAAACCCGCCTCAAGATAAGGTTTCCCTGGACTATATGTCCCATAAGACCCCCGGAAGACTACCGGGTTGATAGGCAGAAAGTGTACGCATAGTAATATGTTTAGCTAATCTGTACTAATAGGTCGTGAGGCTTGGCCGTATTCTTTAATCCAGAATATAATTGACGCATTGATTTGTGTTCTGAAAGCCTTGGTTTTCTAATTGAAAGCGAATCTATTTTCATTCTTACCTAAGTGGGCGCGGAAGCGTCCGAGGGGAGACCCGAAATAAAGGGGTAGGAATGAGACTGATGTTTATTCCGATGAGGCCACACCCGTTCCCATTCCGAACACGGCAGTTAAGCTCATCAGGGTCGATGGTAGTAGCACCCAATTCGGTGCTGTCAGAGTAGATCGATGTCAGTCTCATTGCTACCCTTTTTTTGCACTAAAGGGATATAACTTAACCGCTCGAATAATATCGGGCGGTTTTTTATTTCTTTAAGGCCTTAAAAGAACAGTTTCTGTTGTGTTACATTTTATTATAGTGATTTAATAGGAAAAGCTCTTCCTTTTGTATATCATTAAATTTTCTTATCGACCGCTTCCCCCGAGTATATCCTTGAGGGCTTTTTCTCTGCTATATCTGATGGACTCTCGGTTTTTATATGTTATAATTCCATTATTGTCATAAGATAATTGTTTTTAAAAAATTTTCTTAGTGAAGGTTCTTTAAGCGTTATTGCAAAAGGAATAAAGGGTAGAATGGGGGGAGACGTATGGAAGCGAGAGAATACTATCAAAAATTATTCAGGAAGAAACTCAAGATTATTATTCCGCTTATATTTTTTGAAAGCGTATCACTGTTAGGGATAGTTTTCAGTATTTTGGGCATTTTGCCCAGGGGATATTTAATATCGTCTATAGCGGTATGTGCGGTTTCTTTTTTATGTTTGGCTTTCGTTTTGATTTCTTTGCTTAAAGAACTTTTTTCTTTCATTAGATTAAATCCTCCAGAAAATTGATAATTATTTTATGAAAAAATGCCCCGCATTTTTTGCGGAGCTAGATTTATATATTTGGGAGGAATGAACGAATACTAAATTGAGCTAAATTTCCGCAGGGCAAGACCTGCCTAGCGTAGAAAGATTCTCCCCATAAAGAAAGTTGATGAGGTGGAAAGTCTTAAGAGGCTTTTCGTCTAAATAGTTCTAACAATTTATTACTAACTCTTCAGGCGCTATTGCCCTTGCTTTTTCTAATAGGATATATAAACAGCCGGATATTGCAATTATAATCTGCAGATAAATTCAAAATAGCAATATAGAGTATAGAGAATTATATCAGAAAGTGTATCCAATAGATAGAGTCGTAATATCGTATTGGCTTTGAGGTTTAGGCTCAATATTTTTGTATGTGGTGCGATTTCAAATAGTATGTTCCAGAGGCAAAGCCCCAAAATTCGGGGGCATATGCGCCCATTAGTGTTTTGGCGGCAATATGTTTTGCTATAAAACCAAGTTTCTGTTATAAAGCTTTACAGTGGATCTCCGAGAAAGTTTTTTCTTTAATTGAATAGTATAAATGGAATGGTATTTTATGTTTTAAGCTATAAAAATATTTATTTTCAATCAATCGCTAGGAGTTTATGCAAAAGAAAAACTGACAAAGAGAGGGCTTATTTTATACGGTCTTTGTTTTTGATTTTATATTTGCTTTAGAGTTGCAATTTAGAGGCGTAACATTAAAATACGGTTGATTTCAGAGAAGTGCTTGCAAATTTGCGCGGAAATATCGTACAATAATAACAATAGCTGCGGATAAACATTACAAACATAGAGCTTGTAAAAGGCAGTTAGAATTGATAAGATAAAATTATCTTGCAGTATAGATTTCGGGAATAGCTTTAGGCCTGCTAAACATAAAGTTTGAGCAGCAGGTCTTTAGCCGTCCTTTTTTCCGCTTAAAAAACGGCGGGCGAAGGCGGCGAAAAGACGGGCTTCCCGATGGTAATAAAAAGTATGAACTTAACAAAAGAACAGAAAAAAGAAAGGTCCCAGAGTCTAGCGGAAGAGATAAAGAAATCCGCCGGAATCTTCTTTACCGGTTATCAGGGCTTAAAGTTCACGGAACTTGCGGTATTAAGGGCGAGTCTTTCCGACGCTAAATGCAAATTTAGAATAGAGCGGAACTCAATCTTGTCGCACGCCTTGAAGAACGCCGGAGTGGAAGGCGTGGACGAGAGCCTGTTAAAAGGGCCTACGGCCATAGCCATTTTAAAAGAAGACGGCGACGTCGCGATGGCGGCGAAGGGATTGTCGGACTTCGGCAAGAAGATGGAAACCTTTAAGATAAGAGCGGGCTATACCGACGGCGTATGGTATGACGAAGCTAAGGTGAAGGTACTTGCTACCATTGGCAGCAGGGAAGAGAACCTCAGCAAGTTGGCGGGTGCGCTTTACAGTGCAGTTGCCCAAAGCGCGCAGGTATTGCAGGCTCCTATCAGAGACTTTGCTTATGTTCTTAAAGCTGTCGAAGACAGCAAGAAATAAGGAAGGTCAAACCCGCCTAAGAGCGGTAGTAGCCCCGTAAGGGATAAATGCACGGGTTTAGGCAAGGCCTAAGCAGAAGGCAGCTACTCAAAGATAATAAGGAAAAATACAATGGCAAAATTAACGAAAGAAGAACTTCTCAACGCGATAGCTGAGATGACGGTACTTGAGCTTTCCGAGCTCGTAAAAGCAGTAGAAGAAAAATTTGGCGTAAAAGCCGCCGCTCCCGCGGTAGCGGTAGCCGCCGCTCCCGCCGCTGGCGCCGGTGCAGCCGCCGCTGAAGAGAAGGACGAGTTCAATGTAGTATTAGCGTCCGTAGATGCCGCTAAGAAAATCGCGGTAATCAAAGTAGTACGCGAAATCACGGGCTTAGGTCTTAAGGAAGCCAAAGACTTGGTCGAAGGCGCTCCCAAGGCCGTAAAAGAGAACGTAGCCAAAGCCGAAGCTGAAGAGATGAAGAAGAAAATCACCGAAGCGGGCGGCACAGTTGAACTCAAATAATAGCCAAAAGATATAAACAGTCCCCGGCCCGCCTAAGGCGGGCGGGGGCTTATGTGCCTAAAGCACATCGAAAAGGCAGCGCAGGAAGCTAGAAAATGAAACAATTAAATTTCGGCAAAATTAAGACAAAATTACCCCTCCCCAATTTGTTGGACATGCAAAAGCAGTCCTTTGAAGATTTTTTACAGTTAGATGTTGCCCCCGAAAAGCGCGATTTTAGAGGTTTGCAAGCCGCTTTTACGGACGTTTTCCCGATAGAAGCGCCCGACGGCAGCATGACTTTGGAATTTGTTAAATATGAACTTTCAGCCCCGAAATATGCCTCCCCGGCGGAAGCGGCCGTAAAAGACGGCACGTACAGCGCTCCGCTCAGAGTATGGCTGCGCCTTAACATTAAACAGAAGAACGGCGCTTTGAAAGAGGGCAAAGAAGAGGATATCACCCTCTGCGAGTTACCTTTAATGACGGAATCGGGCTGCTTTGTATTCAACGGTGCCGAACGTGTAATAGTAAGCCAGCTGCACAGATCTCCGGGCATTATTTTTGAAGAGGACGAAGAAAAGAAACAATCCACCTTGGGTAAAAAGCTCTATGTGGCGCGCATTATTCCTTACAGAGGCGCGTGGGTGGAATTCCAATTCGATTTAGCGAACGTTCTCTGGGTAAGAATAGACAGAAAGAAAAAGGTTTTGGCCACGACTTTCCTGCGCGCGTGCGGCCTTGAAACCAACGGAGAGATTTTACAGGCTTTTTATCAGACGGAAGACATAGACGTAAAAGTACAAGATATAGATAATGTCGTAGGGCGCTATGCGGCGGAAGATATAGTGGATCCCGCGACGGGCGAAGTAATTTGGAACTTGGACGACAAGGCCGCCACGCCTATTGACGATAAGACCGTAAAGATTTTGCTTGAAAAGAAAGTCAAAAAGATAAAAGTTCTTGCCGGTAATCCCAGGCAGGACAACCCCGGTATTTTGGCCACTTTGGAAGCCAAGAAAGAGGAAGCAAAAACCGCTCAGGAAGCACAGTTTGAGATTTACAAACGCTTAAGAGGGCAGGATTTTATAGTAAAAGAGCAGGCCGAGCAATTTTTGGACAGCTTAATCTTCAACAACAACAAACGCTACGATTTAAGCTATGTAGGCCGCTTTAAAATCAACAAGAAGTTTGCTCCTTTCTTTGATATGCTTACGAAGGCTTCTTTCAAGAAATTTAGCCGCCCCTCGGATAAGAGAAGAACCTTGGCGCCGGAAGACATAATAGTAACGCTCCAATACTTATTGGCGCTTAACGCGGGCGAAGAATATATAGCCGAAAGATACGGCGACAGCATAGATTTCAAACTTGACGATATCGACCACTTGGGCAACAGGCGCGTACGCGGCATCGGCGAATTGCTGGAGAACCAGATCCGCGTCGGTCTTTCGCAGATGGCCAAGACCGCCAGAGACAAGATGAACAAGGAAACTTCCACTCAGAAGCCTACTCCGCGCTCTTTGGTGAACGCGCAGCCGGTGGCGGGAATAATTAGAAAGTTCTTCGGCACTTCGCAGCTTTCGCAATTTATGGACCAAATCAATCCGCTTTCGGAGCTTACGCACAAACGCAGATTATCTGCTTTGGGCCCCGGCGGTTTGAACAGGAAGCGCGCGGGCTTTGAGGTCCGCGACGTGCACCATACGCATTACGGCAGGCTCTGCCCGATAGAAACACCGGAAGGTCCGAACATCGGTTTGATAACTTCTTTGGCCTGCTATTCCAAGGTAAACAAATACGGTTTGCTTGAGTCTCCGTTCAGAAAGGTAGAGAACGGCAAGGCTACCGACAAAGTGGAATATCTTACCGCGGATATAGAAGACGATTATATGGTGGCCCAGTCCAATACTCCTTTAGGGCCGGACGGCAAATTATTGGCAGAGCAAGTGGCTTGCCGCGTACAATCGGATTATCCTTTGGTGGCGCCTAGCGAAGTGGACTATATGGATATTTCGCCTTTGCAGGTAATCAGCGTATCTGCGGCTTTGATACCGTTCTTGGAGCATGACGACGCGAACCGCGCCTTGATGGGCTGCAACATGCAGCGCCAGGGCGTGCCTTTGCTTAAAGCGGAAGCCCCGCTCGTGGGTACGGGCATAGAAGCGGCGGTCGCCAGGGATTCCGGCTCCTCTATGGTAGCCAAAGAGGACGGCAAAGTGATATTTGCCTCTGCCGATATTATAGCGGTTGAATCTGCCAAGACCGGCAAGACTGAAATTTACGAACTTACGAAATATAAACGTTCCAACCAAGACACCTGCGTCAACCACAAGCCTTTGGTAAAAGCGGGCGATAAAGTGGTAAAAGGGCAAGTCTTGGTAGACGGGCCTTCTATGGACGACGGCATTTTGGCTTTGGGCCGCAACCTTTTGGTCGGCTTTATGAGCTGGGAAGGCTACAACTACGAAGACGCCATTTTAATATCCAACAGATTGGTAAAGGAAGACATTTTAACTTCGATACACTTGCACGAGTTTTCGACCGACGCTCGCAATACCAAGCTGGGCGCGGAAGAAATAACGCGCGACATTCCCAATATCGGTACGGAAGCGCTTTCCCATTTAGACGAGGACGGCATAATAATTCCTTCTACGGTAGTGGGACCTGGGGATATATTGGTCGGCAAGGTAACGCCTAAAGGCGAACAGCAGCTTACCCCGGAAGAGCGCTTGCTGAAGGTAATCTTCGGCAAGAAAGCCGATGATGTGGTGGACGCTTCTTTAAGAGTACCGCCCGGGACTACCGGCAAGGTAATCGGGACGAGGGTGTTTGTCCGCAAGGAAAAACTGTCCAAAGCGGAGGAAAAGGCTAAAATTAAAGCTTTGGATACAGAGATGCAGCGCAATTTGGAAACTCTAAGAGAACAAAAGAAACGCGCTGTGGAGCATGTCAGAGCTACGGCCAAAGGCTCCGAATTGAAGAAAGCCGAAGCCGCTATGCAGAATCTGTATAAACTTCTTGAAAAGCGCTTGCTTGAGCACTATGAGCGCGAGAAAGATTTTTCTTCCAAGGGCGACGAATTGCCGGTAACGGTAAACAAGTCGGTAAAAGTATTTATAGCTTCCAAGAGGAAAGTACAAGTCGGCGACAAACTTTCGGGCCGCCACGGAAACAAGGGTGTAGTAGCCAAGATACTGCCGGAAGAGGATATGCCGTTCTTACCCGACGGCACTCCGCTTGACGTAGTGCTTTCGCCTTTGGGTATACCGTCGAGAATGAACGTGGGCCAGCTGTTTGAAACGATGTTGGGCTGGGCCGCGCACCACTTGGACATACATACGGCGACGCCGGTGTTTGACGGCCCGAGCGAGGAAGAAGTCAAAGAGCAGGTGCGCAAAGCCAAGGATTTGCTTAGGAGCAAAGGCGTACCGGAGAAATACTTGCCCGACGATTACTGCCGTATAACCTTATACGACGGCAGAACGGGCGAGCCTTTCGCGGAGAAAGTGACTATCGGCTATATGTACATAATGAAGCTGATCCACTTGGTGGAAGACAAAGTCCATTCAAGGTCTACTGGTCCTTACAGCTTGATAACGAGGCAGCCTTTGGGCGGCAAGGCTCAGTTCGGCGGACAGAGGTTCGGCGAAATGGAAGTATGGGCCATAGAAGGATACGGCGCGACATATACATTGCAGGAATTTTTGACTGTTAAATCCGACGATTTCGTAGGGCGCACAAAGATGTACGAATCAATAGTGAAGGGCGAGCTTCCCAGCCAGCCCGGAGTTCCGGAATCGTTTAAAGTGCTTGTAAAAGAACTTCAGGCATTAGGCGTAAGCGTGGAATTGCTTAAAGAACATAAAGAAGAACAGCAAGGCAAAGAAGGCGCCAAGACAGAAGAAGCAGCTGCTAAATAGTGGAGAGAGAAAATGTTTGACGTATCAAATAATAAAAATAAAAAGACCAAGAAATTAGGCGAACTCAACTTTTTTGATTTTGACGCTATCAAATTAGGCATAGCCAGCCCGGAACAAATATTGTCGTGGTCCAGCGGCGAGGTAAAGAAGCCGGAAACGATAAACTACAGGACATTAAAACCGGAGCGGGACGGCTTATTCTGCGAGCGCATTTTCGGCCCCACAAAAGATTATGAATGTTCCTGCGGCAAATACAGATGGGTAAAATTCAAAGGCATGTGCTGCGACCGCTGCGGCGTAGAAATTACGGAATCGAAAGTAAGGCGCGAGAGAATGGGCCATATAGAATTGGCCGTACCGGTAGCGCACGTATGGTTTTTGAGGAAGACCCCTTCCAGAATCGGCATTCTTTTGGATATGAAGACCACCGATTTGGAAAGAGTGGTATACTATGCCAGCTATGTGGTGTTGGAAGACACCATCGATTCCGTAACGGGCAGGACGGATTTTAAGAAAGGCGATTTGCTTACCGACGGACAAGTGCGCGAAGCTAGAAAGAAACACGGCTCCCGCCTGAAAGTCGGCATCGGCGCGCCCGCGATAAAAGAACTTTTGGCGGGTATCGATTTCGATAAGGAAATCCCCGCTTTGCATTTGGAGCTTAAGGAAACGCAGAGCGAGCTTGAAAGAAGCAAACTTATCCGCCGCATCAAAACGATGGAAGAATTCAAAGAGAGCGGAAACAGACCGGAGTGGATGATAATGTCGGTGCTGCCGGTAATACCGCCTGATTTGAGGCCCTTGGTACCGCTCGACGGCGGACGTTTCGCTGCTTCGGACTTAAACGATTTATACAGAAGAATCATCAACAGGAACAACCGCTTGAAACACATTGAATCTTTAAGAGCTCCTGAAGTAATGATTTACAATGAAAAGCGCTTATTGCAGGAAGCGGTTGACGCCTTGATAGAGAACGGCGCGCGCGGCAAGGTATTCTTGGGCGCGGGCGGCAGGCCTCTTAAATCGCTTTCGGACGTCATTAAAGGAAAGCACGGACGTTTCCGCCAGAACTTGCTGGGTAAACGCGTAGACTATTCCGGTCGTTCGGTAATCGTGGTGGGCCCGAACTTAAAGCTCCATCAGTGCGGCTTGCCGAAATTGATGGCTTTGGAATTGTTCAAACCTTTTATCATCGGCGAATTGATGAAGAAAGACGGCGTTACTTTAAAAGCGGCCAAGAAGATGTTGGAACGCGTCCGCCCCGAAATTTGGGATATATTGGAGAAGGTGACGAAGAATCACCCTGTGCTTTTAAACCGCGCTCCGACGCTGCACCGCTTGGGTATACAGGCTTTTGAGCCCGTCTTGATAGAAGGCAAGGCGATACAGCTGCACCCGCTTACCTGCGCGGCTTTCAACGCGGACTTCGACGGCGACCAAATGGCCGTACACGTTCCTTTGACCTTGGAAGCGCAGATAGAGGCGCGCACCTTGATGTTGGCGACGAACAATATTCTTTCGCCGGCGTCGGGCAGGCCGATAGCTTCGCCTTCGCACGATATGGTATTGGGCATAAACTTTATGACCAAGA
This sequence comes from uncultured Elusimicrobiales bacterium, assembly GCA_944324675.1. GTDB lineage: Bacteria > Elusimicrobiota > Elusimicrobia > Elusimicrobiales > Elusimicrobiaceae > Proelusimicrobium. The sequence continues at coordinate 11,868 of CALUXE010000006.1, forward strand.
TCAAAGACGGCGATAAGGGCGAAGGCGCCATTTTTGCCGACGGAGAAGGCGCCATAATAGCTTATGAGTACGGCAAAATATCCTTGCACGCCAAAATAAAGGTAGCCGATATTACCGGAGTGGAAGACGAAGGCAAAGACGCTTCAAAGTGGAAGAAATTTACTTCTGTCGGGCGCATACTTTTCAACAGGATACTGCCCAAAGGGTGGAAATTTGAGAACCGCGACATCGGCAAGAAAGAGCTTGCCGCGATAGTAAGCGAATGCTACAAGAACCCGAAGTACGGCAAATACGAGACCGTACAGCTCTTGGACAGAATTATGGATACGGGTTATAAATACGCGACTAAGTCGGGCTTATCCATATCCATAGCGGATATGATAGTCCCCGCCGCGAAAGAAAAACGCGTAGCCGAAGCCAAGAAACAGGTAAAAGCGATACAGAAGCAGGCCGAGCAAGGTATTATAACGGAAGGCGAAAGATACAATAAGGTTATCGATATATGGACGAAGGTAACCGACGAAGTCGCTGAAGAGCTGTTTAAGGAAATGAGCGCCGTAGAGAAACAGCCCGTAACGGAAGGCGGACAGAAGTTCAACTCCGTATATTTAATGGCCAATTCCGGCGCGAGGGGATCAAGGCAGCAGGTGCGCCAGCTGGCGGGTATGAGAGGTTTGATGGCCAAACCGCAGAAGAAGCTGACGGGCGGCCAGGGCGAAATTATCGAATCGCCTATTACGGCCAACTTTAGGGAAGGCCTTTCGGTATTGGAATACTTTATATCAACGCACGGCGGCCGTAAAGGTTTGTCGGATACGGCTTTGAAAACGGCCGACGCCGGTTATCTGACCAGGCGTTTGGTTGATGTCGGTCATAACTTGGTGGTAACGCAGGACGACTGCGGCACTTCCGACGGAGTATTGCTTAAGGCTTTAATGTCGGGCGAAGAGGTTATAGAGCCGCTTGAGGAAAGGGCTTTGGGCCGCTGCGCCTTGGAAGAGGTGGTTGTCAAAGAAGGGGGGAAGGATAGCGTCATAATAAAGAAAGGCGACATAATCAGCCCCGACCAGGCCGCGGCTATAAAGAAATACGGCATAGAATCTGTAAGGGTCCGCTCCGTACTGACTTGTGCTTCGCCCTTCGGTATCTGCGCCAAATGCTACGGCAACAGTTTGGCGACGGGCGCTTTGGCCAGAAAGGGCGATACGGTAGGCATAATCGCGGCGCAGTCGATCGGCGAGCCTGGCACCCAGCTTACTTTGAGGACGTTCCACATCGGCGGTGCGGCTTCGCGCGTACTGAGCAGATCTCAGGCTGTAGCGGAAGCCAACGGCAAAGCCGTATTTAAAGACATTAAGATTATTACCGACAGATTTGACAACAAAATCTGCATATCCAGGAACGGCTCTATATTTGTAGAGGCGGAAAATGGTAAAATATATGAATATAAGATACAGTACGGCGCCAGGATTTATGTGGACGATAAATCCAAGGTGGCGAAGGATACTGTAATGGCGGAATGGGATCCGCACTCCTTGCCGGTAATAGCGGAAACGAACGGCGTAATCAAGCTTGTAGATATACAAGAAGGTATGACGTTGCAGGAAGAAAGGAACAAAGTTACCGGTATAATAGAGCGCAAGATAACCGCTAGCAAAGTGGGCAGGAAGAACCCGCGCGTAATTATAGAGGGCAAGAAAGACAAATATACTTATCCGCTGCCTATAGATACGATATTGCTTGTGGAATCGGGCGAGGAAGTGCAGGCCGGCGATGTCTTGGCGAAGATAGCCAGGGAAGCCGGCAGCACGAAGGATATTACGGGCGGCCTGCCCAGAATCGCGGAGCTTTTTGAAGCCCGCAGACCCAAGAACCCCGCCATAATAGCGGAATTTTCAGGTGTGATAAGGCTGGAAACATCGCCGAAAGGGCTAATAGAGGTAGTCCTTAGGAACGATGAAATCAATAAAGAGGAGCATTACAGCATACCGCAAGGCAAACACTTGGTCGTATACGAAGGCGACAAAGTGGCTGTAGGAGAAGCTTTAACGGACGGCGCCATAGACCCGCACGATGTGCTGCGCGTGAAGGGTATAAAAGAGGTGCAGGAGTTCCTGCTTAACGCTATACAGGAAGTGTACAGGCTGCAGGGCGTAACCATCAATGATAAACATATTGAGGTTATAGTCAGGCAGATGTTAAGCAATGTTCGTATCCAAGATACGGGGGACACTACTTTCTTGAAAGGCGAGATCGTCAACAAATCGGTGTTTGACAGAGAGAACAAGCGCGTTAAAGCCCAAGGCAAGAAGGAGGCTCAGGCCGAAACGATACTGCTGGGTATCAGCAAGGCGTCTTTGGCCAGCGAATCTTTCATATCAGCGGCGAGCTTCCAAGAGACTACGAAAGTCTTGACGGACGCCGCGATAAAAGGGCAGGTAGACCGCTTGGAAGGTTTGAAAGAGAATGTGATAGTAGGGCATCTAATCCCTGCGGGCACCGGTATATCAGCGAAAGAAATCACTGAAGAATTTGAAGAGAAAAGCAAAAAAGAAATAGGAGAGAATTAAATAATGCCGACAGTAAACCAATTGATAAAACACGGCAGAAGCAAAACCGAGTTTAAAACAAAAGCTCCGGCTTTGAACGCATGCCCGCAGAGACGCGGCGTTTGCACCCGTGTGTATACGACCACTCCTAAAAAGCCGAACTCGGCTTTAAGGAAAGTGGCCCGTGTTAAGTTAACCTCCAAGACGGAAGTTACAGCATATATTCCCGGTGTGGGACACAACCTCCAGGAGCACAGCATCGTGCTGGTGCGCGGCGGCCGTGTAAAAGACTTGCCGGGCGTAAGATACCACATAATCCGCGGCGCTTTGGACGCTTCGGGTGTAGAGAACAGGAAGCAGGGCAGATCCCTTTACGGAGTAAAACGCCCGAAAGCCGGAAAATAGGAGATTGACTTAATATGCCGAGAAAAGGTTTAAGACCCAGAGACAGAAGGGCGTTGCCCCCCGCCGATTACAAGTACAATTCGGTGCTTATGTCCAGGTTCATCAATAAAATAAATTTTGAGGGCAAGAGATCTACCGCCGAGAAGATCGTATTCAAAGCGATGGACATCATAAAGGAAAAGACGAAATCCGATCCTCTTGAGGTATTCAACACCTGCATAGAGAATGTTAGGCCTTTATTGGAAGTAAAGGCGCGCCGCGTAGGCGGGGCGACCTATCAAGTACCGGTAGAGGTAAAACCGATCAGGAGCACTTCCGTGGCGATGAGATGGCTTTTGGCCGCGGCGCAATCCAGAAAAGGCAGACCTATGGCCGAGAAACTGGCCGAGGAAATCCTTTTGGGCGCGAAGAAAGAAGGCTCGGCTTTCAAGAAAAGAGAAGATACTCACAAGATGGCCGAAGCGAACAGAGCTTTCGCTCATTTTAAATGGTAATCGGGTAGCGACATGGCAGATAACAATGTATTTCCTTTAGAGAAAATCAGAAACATCGGTATTATCGCTCATATCGACGCCGGTAAGACCACCACGACGGAGCGTATCCTTTATTATACGGGCCGCACGCACAAAATCGGCGAGACGCATGACGGCGCCTCGGTAACCGACTGGATGGAGCAGGAAAGGGAGCGCGGTATCACCATTACTTCCGCTGCCGTGTACTGCAAATGGCGCGATTGCCAGTTCAACATCATCGACACTCCGGGACACGTGGACTTCACGGCCGAAGTGGAACGCTCTTTGCGCGTTCTCGACGGCGCGGTATGCTGCTTTGACGGCGTGCAGGGTGTAGAACCTCAGTCCGAAACGGTGTGGCGCCAGGCCGATAAATACGGCGTACCCAGAATCGCTTATATCAATAAGATGGACAGAATCGGCGCGAACTTCAAAAAGTCTGCGCAGTCTATCGTAGAGAAGCTGGGCGGCAACGCCTGCCCGATCCAAATCCCGATAGGGGCGGAATCGGAATTTAAGGGCGTGGTAGACCTTATTAAGATGAAGGCGATAGTGTGGGAAGGCGACCAAGTCGGCGCGCCGTTCCACGAGGAAGATATCCCCGCCGATCTTAAAGACGAGGCGGAAGCTGCCAGAGCGCATATGCTGGAGAAAATCGCCGATTTCGACGATTCCATTATGGAGCGCTACTTAAACGGCGAGACGAATTTTTCCGAGCAGGAAATACACAGCGCGATAAGGCGCGGCACTTTGACGGGCAAATTCTTCCCGGTGGTATGCGGATCCTCTTACAAGAACAAAGGCGTACAGCCTTTGCTTGACGCCGTATGCTACTATTTGCCGTCTCCTATGGATATCCCCCCGGTAAAAGGCACGAATCCAGACACCGGCGAGGAAGAGACCAGAAGCCATTCAGATAAAGATCCGTTCTGTGCTTTACTCTTCAAAATACAGACCGATCCTTATGTAGGTAAATTGTCCTTCTTCAGGATTTATTCGGGCAAACTCGACGCGGGCGATACGGTGCTTTTCCCGTCCAAGAACGCGCAGGAAAGAGTCGGCCGTATCATGCGCTTGCACGCCAATAAGAGAGAAGAAGTAAAATCTTTAAGGGCGGGCGACATCGCCGCTACGGTGGCTTTGAAAAACGCTTCGGTCGGGCAGACTTTCTGCTCGCCCGATCACCCGATAGTGCTCGAGAGCATCACTTTCCCCGAGCCTGTAATCTCCATCGCGGTAGAGCCTAAATCCAAAGACGATTCCGACAAAATGTCGACGGCTTTGGCCAAGCTTGCGGAGGAAGATCAGACCTTCCGCGTTCGCACCGACGAAGAAACGGGCCAGACCGTTATTTCGGGTATGGGCGAATTGCACTTGGACATCATCGTCGATCGTATGAAACGCGAGTTTAACGTACAGGCCAATGTAGGCGCGCCTCAGGTAGCTTACAGGGAAACCATTACCAAGACCGTACAGCAGGAAAGCAAGTTCATCAGGCAGTCGGGCGGTAAAGGTCAGTACGGACACGTATTCTTGCGTCTTGAGCCTCAGCCGGCCGGCAAAGGCTTTGAGTTCGTCAACGAAATCACGCAAGGCCGCATACCGCGCGAGTACATCCCCGCGGTTGAAAAGGGCTGCAGAGAAGCCTTGGAAAGCGGCGCTTTGGCGGGTTATCCGTTGGTGGACGTTAAAGTGGCGGTATACGACGGTTCATTCCACGAGGTAGACTCCTCGGAAATGGCGTTTAAGATTGCCGCGTCAATGGGCTTGAAAGAGGGTGCCAAGAAAGCCGCGCCGATATTGCTCGAGCCTATTATGAAGGTGGAAGTCGTAACGCCGGAAGCGAACATGGGCGATATTATGGGCGATTTAAGCTCCCGTCGCGCCAAGATTGGCGAGATGGGCGAGCGCGGAAACGCCAAATACATCAAAGCTCAAGTTCCGCTTTCCGAGATGTTCGGATACGCCACGACGGTACGTTCATTGTCTCAGGGCAGGGCGTCGTTTACGATGGAACCCAGCCACTATGAAGAAGTACCGGCTAACGTCGCTAAAGGTATAATCGAAAAGAAAACGGCCGTAGCGGCAAAATAAAATATTTTAAGGCTGCCTCTTTATAGGGGCAGCCTTATCTGAATTTAGGGAGAAACAATTATGGCAAAGGAGAAGTTTTCAAGGAGCAAACCGCACGTAAACGTAGGTACTATTGGACACGTAGACCACGGCAAGACGACGTTGACGGCGGCGTTGACGAAGGTATTGGCGAGCGAAGGCAAATCGAAGGAGATGGCGTACAGCGATATAGCGAAGGGCGGCGTAGTAAGGGACGCGAGCAAGATTGTAACGGTAGCGGTATCGCACGTAGAGTACGAATCAGACAAGAGGCACTATGCGCACATAGACTGCCCGGGGCACGCTGACTATATTAAGAACATGATCACGGGTGCTGCGCAGATGGACGGTGCGATATTGGTAGTATCGGCGGTAGACGGTCCTATGCCTCAGACGAAGGAACACGTATTGTTGGCCAAACAGGTAAACGTACCGAAGCTGGTAGTATTTTTGAACAAAGTAGATTTGGTGGAAGAAGCTGAATTGCTGGACTTGGTAGAGATGGAAGTCCGCGAGCTTTTGAGCAAATATGAATTTGACGGTGACAACACTCCGATAATCCGCGGAAGCGCGTTGAAAGCGATAGAAGGGGATCAGAGCGAGATAGGCGTACCTGCGATCAAGAAGTTATTGGAAGCATTGGACACTTGGATACCCGAGCCTAAGAGGGAGACGGACAAGCCGTTCTTGATGGCTGTAGAAGACGTATTTTCGATCACTGGGCGCGGGACTGTAGCTACGGGCAGGATAGAGAGAGGACACATCAAGGTAGGCGATCCGGTAGAGATAATCGGGTTTAGGGATACCTTAACCTCGGTAGCGACGGGTATAGAGATGTTCAGGAAATTACTGGACGAAGGTATAGCGGGCGACAACGTAGGCATCTTACTTAGAGGTATAGACAAGAAGCAGGTAGAGAGAGGCCAGGTATTGGCGGCGCCCAAGAGCATAACGCCGCACAAGAAGTTTATCGGACAGGTGTACATCTTGAAGAAAGACGAAGGCGGCAGACATACGCCGTTAACGCCTGGATATAAACCTCAGTTCTACTTTAGGACGACGGACGTAACCGGGGAGCTGCAGTTTAAGGGCGACATGATAATGCCCGGCGACAATGCGGAGATAGAAGTAACGTTGATAACGCCAGTGGCGATGGAAGAGGGAGTAAGATTCGCCATAAGGGAAGGCGGCAGGACGGTAGGCGCCGGCGTAGTTACCAAGATACTTGAGTAGTAATTTAAAGCGAAAACCTAATAGGGGGCCGCCATATGGCGGCCCTATTTTATGATAAGGCGGCTCGCCGCTGGCGGTTATTATTGGGTTTCGCAATATGATATAATCAGTATATGAAATAAAAATTTTCTAAGGGGGAAAATGCTTCCGGCCCCTAGGGGGCCGTTTTACAATTTGTCTGTTTTTGGAAGCCTTGCGAAAGGCAAGCTTTTATTTATAAAGGCACACTAAAAATCCAAATTCAGTTCGTTATCAGGCGCGAGATTAAGAGAAGTCATGAGCTCTTTTTCTCGTGCCGAGTGCTTTCAGCCGTATTTATACGGAGGGGAGCCACGGCTGTTTTATTTTGGGTTATTTTAGTGGCTCAAGTAAAGCGGCCGTTTTTTAATGGCCGAATAATATATTGTGGAGAATAGTATGAGAATATTAAACAAAGGGTTCACTCTTATAGAGTTATTGGTAGTGGTGTTGATAATAGGGATATTGGCGGCCATAGCTTTGCCGCAATATCAGAGAGTAGTGGAAAAGACCAGAATGGCGGAGGCCGTCGCGAATGTCCGCGCGATAGCTTCTGCCAATGAGCGTTATCGCTTAGCCACCGGAAACTGGGCCACTATTAATGATTGGGATAAATTGGATATTGAAATTTTGGGAGAGGAAGTAAGATATATTGCCGGCGGCAGAGAAAATCATCTTATAGCAACGAAATATTTCGCCTATGGCCCCGGCGCCGGCATTCTTACAGAAGGGCGTATAGCTCTAGCGCAAAGGCTTCCCACTCCGACTTACTATATATCCATAGTGCAGAGTAAGCCGAATAGAGTTATTTGCCATTACTATCCCGGCGCAAGCGAAACGCAAAAAAAACTTTGCGACGAATTGAACGCCAAAGGCTATCTGTGATTGATTTTTAACGCGATGCAGATTTAAAATGGTATAATATTTAAGGTGTAGAGAACGCCCCCTAGACCAGGGGGCGTTCTCGGCTAAAATAGAGTTGCAAAACCTGCCGCTTAATTTGTATAATATTCAAGTAAAGTGTATAGCAGGTAGGAAGAATACCTTCTTTACTATGGCGGTTGACCGTTAACACAACAGCCATGGAGGTGTTCTTTCTACGCTTATTGCTAAAGCGGAAAAAAGGAGCTTTTAAAAACTTTTAGAAAACAATATTTTCCGTCTTAAAAAGGAATAAAAGCAGGTGCAGAAGTAAAAAAAATTTAGATAAAGGCTGATAGTATTTAGGAAAATAAAAATGGCAGAAAAAACAGAAAAGAAAACGGCAAAGTTAAGCGGACAGGAAAGGATCCGCATAAAACTTCGCTCTTACGATTACAGAATGCTGGACAACTCCGTTGCCAGAATTGTAGATACTGCTAGAAAAACCGGCGCCATCGTTGCCGGCCCTGTTCTTTTACCCGTAAAGATAAGGAAGTACACCGTACTTCGCTCACCTCATACGGATAAGAAATCCAGAGAACAGTTTGAGATGCGTATCCACAAAAGGTTAATCGATTTAAAGAGCCCCACACCTAAAACCGTAGACGAGCTTATGAAGCTTGATTTGCCTGCGGGCGTAGATGTGGCAATCAAAAGCAACTAAGAAGTACAGAGCGTCTTTCCCGCGAGGGGAAGGCGGGTGCAGAAAACACAGGAACTCTGCATTAGTAAAAAATGAGGTGGCGCAGTAAACATTGAAAAATGCTTATGATGCGGCCGATAAAAAGGAAAAGTAAGTAATGTCAGAAGAAACAAACACACAGACCGCGGCGGCGCAGGAAGCCAAAGCGGAAGTAAAGACAGCTCCGGCGACGCTTCGTTTCGTATTGGGCGAGAAGTTGGGAATGACGCAGCTGTTTGACGATAAGGGCAATCTACATGCGGTTTCCGTAGTAAAAGCGGGGCCTTGTAAAATTGTAAGAGTCAGAACCCAGGAAAAAGACGGTTATACCGCCGTAGCTTTGGGTTTTGGCGATGTAAAGGAAAGCAAGCTCAACAAACCCGATATGGGCAACTTTAAAAAATTGGGCGTGGCTCCTGTAAAACACATCAAAGAATGCCGCTTGGCGGATGTTACCGGTTTTGAAGTAGGTCAGGTAATAGATTTGGGAAGCGTATTTAAACCGGGCGACTACGTAGACGTACAGGGCAAAATAAAAGGACGCGGTTTCGCCGGTGCGATGAAACGCCACGGCTTTGCCGGTCAGCCTGCCTCACACGGCGCCTCGGACAGGGAAAGAGCTCCGGGCGGTTTAGCTTCAAGAAGATCACTCGGTAAAGTATTGTCCGGCCAGAGAATGGCGGGCCATTACGGCTTTACCACCACCACAGTTTCCAAGATAGAAGTAGCGAAAGTAGATACGGCTAACAATTTAATATTCTTAAAGGGTTCAGTTCCGGGCGCGAAAGGGACTATCGTATCCGTTTTGGAAACCTCCAAACCTAAGAAACACGTAGTAGCCGCGCAGGTACAGAAGATATCTGCTTCCAAGGCTGCTAACACCAAGAAGAAATAGGAAGGTTGACAATGGAAACTAAACTTTTAAACATACAAGGGAAAGAACAAGGGACGGTAACCTTGCCCGAAGCGCTCTTTGGCAAGAAACCCAATCCTACATTCCTTCATGAAGTAATCACGGCATTTTTGGCCAATCAGAGATCGGGTACCGCGGATGTAAAAACTCGCGGCGAAGTATCCGGCACGGGTAAGAAACCTTGGAAGCAGAAAGGCACCGGCCGCGCCAGACACGGCAGCATGAGAACCCCGATCTGGAGGCACGGCGGCGTGGCTTTCGGCCCGACCCCGAGGTCCTTCAGGCAGGATTTGCCCGCCGCTAAGAGAAGACTGGCTTTGGCGCAGGCTCTTACGGCGAAGTTAAATTCCGACAGCGTGGTCGTTCTCGACAACTTCGACATCAAAGAAGCCAAGACCAAAGCGGTAGCTGAAGTTTTGAAAACTTTGAATGCCGGCAAGAAGCCGTTGATAGTAAGTTTGGCGGACGCCAAATTGGAAAGAGCGGGCCGCAACATAGCGGGCGTGATCCAGATGGTGCCGTCGGATTTGAACGCTTATGTAGTTTTAAACTGCAGCAAAGTAATTTTTACCAAAGACGCTCTTGAGAAGATGGCTGCTTAAGCGGAGAAAAGGAAAATGACGAAGATATATGAAACTATAAAGAAACCTCTCTTAACCGAAAAGAGCTTAATCTTAAGAGATAAGAACAACTGCTATTGTTTTGTGGTCGAAAAGACCGCCAATAAGCACGAGATCCGCGAAGCGGTGGAGAAGATATTCAACGTAACGGTTGAAGACGTCGCCACGATAGCTTTGCGCGGCAAGGTAAAAAGAATGGGACGCTTTGCAGGAAAGAGGCCGGATTTGAAGAAGGCCCTCGTCACATTGAAGAAAGGCGATAAAATAGACACGGTAGAGGCCGCGTCTAAGTAACCGAGAAAAGGAGAAAAGTTACAAATATGCCTATAAAGACATTCAAACCGTATACTCCCTCCAGGAGAACGATCACGGTTGCCGACTTCTCTGAGATAACCAAGAAGACTCCCGAAAAGAGGCTTACCAAAGGTTTAAGGAAGAGCGGCGGCAGAAACAATACGGGTATGATTATGGTACGCCATATCGGCGGAGGCCATAAACAATCCTACAGGAAAATAGATTTTAAGAGAGCCAAATACGGCGTACCTGCCAAGGTCGTATCGATAGAATACGATCCGAACAGGTCTGCCCGCATTTGCCTTTTAAATTACGCTGATGGCGATAAGCAGTATATGATACATCCCATCGGTTTAAAAGTCGGCGATACAGTTATGTCAGGGCCCAAAGCAGATATTAAAGTGGGTAACTGCCTTCCGTTAAAAAATATTCCCGAAGGTACTTTTATCCACGCGATAGAGCTTAAAGTAGGCAAGGGCGCGCAGTTGGCGCGTTCGGCCGGATCACAGGCTCAAATCATGGCCAAAGACGGCGGCTATGTCCATATCAAGATGCCCTCAGGCGAGATCAGGCTCATTCCGGAGAACTGCTGTGCCACAATCGGCCAGGTAGGCAATACGGAACATAACGCGGTAGTAATAGGTAATGCCGGCAGAAACAGACATCGCGGCATTAAACCGACGGTACGCGGTAACGCGATGAACGCGGTAGACCATCCTATGGGCGGCGGTAGAGGCCACTCAAAGGGCGGCAATATACCCAGATCGCCTTGGAACCAGATTTCTCGCGGTTTGAAGACCAGACCCGCGAAGACCTGGGATTGGATGATCATAAAAGACAGACGTAAAAACTCGTCGGGAGCTAACTAATTATGTCAAGAAGCACAAAGAAAGGTCCTTATGTAGACCATAACTTACTTGAAGCTGTAGAGGCTATGTCTCCGACAGATAAGAAGCAGATCAAGACATGGTCCAGAGCGTGCACTATAGTTCCCGCGTTTGTGGGGCATACGTTCTTGGTACATAACGGCAGGAAGTTTTTGCCGGTATATGTAAGCGAAAGAATGATAGGGCACAAACTTGGTGAATTTGCTTTCACCAGGACGTTTAAAGGCCACGGCGGCATGACCAAAGAGTCCAAGGCCTTGAAATAAGAGATAACGAGGATTTGATATGGAAGCTTGTTCAAAAGCTAAATTTCAAAGGTACGGCAGCAGGAAGGTAGGCTTGTTGTTGGACTTGGTTCGCGGCAAAAGCGTAAAGGCGGCGGAAGGTATGATACCTTTTACCGGCCTTCGCTGCAGCGAGTTGGTCCAGAAGACTATTCATTCCGCGGCTTCAAACCTGCAGGTAAAATCCGGCAAGAAGTTGGATTTTTCCAAAGTATACATCAAAGAGGCTTATGCTAACATAGGCCCTATGAAGCACTTAAAAAGAGTACAGCCCGGCCCGCAAGGCAGAGCTATGCCTTATAAGAAAAGCGTATGTCACTTAACGGTAATCGTAAGCGACGAGAAGAAGGGCGCACGCCCCGCAAAGGGAGGGCTTAAATAATGGGACATAAGATACACCCCAAAGGATTAAGGCTTGGTTATACCCAAGATTGGCAGTCAAGATGGTTTGCCCCTAAGAATATGCCTGCTCTTATTATGGAAGATTACCAAATAAGGCAGATAGTGGAATCCAGGTTCCAGCTCGCGGCGGTAAGTTCCGTCGGAATCGAGAGGGCGGGATCCTTTTTAAGGGTAAACATACACACGGCGAGGCCGGGTGTGGTAATCGGCAAAAAAGGAGCCGATATCGAAGCGTTGAGAAAGGACTTGGAAAAGCTCACCGGCAGCAAGACCTTCGTCAATGTAATAGAGATAAAAAACCCCGAAACGGACGCTAGGCTGGTAGCCCAGTCGATAGCTTTCCAAATAGAGAAACGCGCGCATTACGGCGCCGCTATGAAGAAAGCGATAGACAAGGCTTTGGCCGGCAAAGCTTTGGGTATTAAGATAATGGTAGGCGGCAGGCTCGGCGGCGCGGAAATCGCCAGAACCGAGTGGAAGAGAGAAGGCCGGGTACCTTTGCATACTCTCTGCGCGGATATAGACTATGGCACATATGAGGCCAATACGGTCAGCGGGAAAATCGGCATAAAGGTATGGATATTCAAGAAGATCCACTTTGCCAAGACTCCCAAAGAGATATTGAACGAACTTAGAAAGCACAGAGAAATGCAGGAAGGCAGCGCTACGCACGGTGTAGAGGAGAAGGTAACCCCCGCCGAAGAGAGCAAAGCTCCGGCCAAGAAAGCGGCGGCGCAGGATAAATAGGGGGAGAGGAATAGAATATGTTAATGCCTAAAAGAGTAAAATATCGCAAACCTCATTCGGCTCCCCGCATAAAAGGGAACGCTAAGAGAGGCGCGGAAGTATCCTTCGGCGAATACGGCTTAAAAGCTTTGGAGCCGAAATGGATAACGGCCAGACAGATAGAGGCCGCTCGTATTACGCTTTCCAGATTCGTAAGGAAGAAAGGAAAGATGTGGACGAGAATTTTCCCTGATAAAGCTATCACCAAGCACCCTGCGGAAACCAGGATGGGAAAGGGAAAAGGCGCGCCGGACCATTGGGTATGCGTAGTGAAGCCGGGCCGCATTTTGTTTGAGATTGAAGGTACAGCTTTAGAAGAAACGAAACAAGCTTTTCGCCTTGCGTCAGACAAATTGCCTATAAAGACGAAACTTGTGGTAAGAAGGTAATTTATGAAGGCCAAAGAAAAAGAAACCTTAAAACAGAAGAGCTTAGCGGACCTTCAGGATCTGCTGGCTAAAGCAAAAGAGAAACAGTTCAACCTTCTCTTTAAACACAGCACGACTCCGCTATCCAACCCTATGGAAATTAGAGTCGTCAGACGCGAAATCGCCTTGCTCAACACATTGATAAGAGAGAAGGCGCAGTCCAAATAAGAGGATTTGATAAATGGAAAATATTACAAATCGCGCAAAAAGGAAAGTGATGACGGGAATAGTAACTTCCGACAAGATGAACAAGACCCGCACCGTTGAAGTTACTACGACGAAGAAGCACTCTTTTTACGGAAAGATAATCAGAACTTCCAAATGCTATCACGCCCATGATGAGGGTAATGAGAGCAAAATTGGCGACAAGGTAGAGATAATGGCAACGAGGCCCTTGTCCAAACTTAAAAGATGGCGCATTTCCAAGATAGTGGAAAAGGCCCTTGGATAAAAGTAACGGAGAAGAGAGAATATGATTCAGTTAAGAAGCATACTTAATGTGGCAGACAACTCCGGCGCGAGAAAGGTGCAGTGCTTCAAAGTAAGAGGCGGGCACCACAGGGACTTTGCCTCGCTTGGCGATGTTGTGATGTGTTCCGTAAGGGACGCGATACCGACCTCCAATGTAAAGAAAGGCGATGTGGTCCGCGCGGTAGTTGTAAGAGTCGCCAGAGAAAAACGCAGAAAAGACGGATCGTATATCCGCTTTGACGACAACGCCGTATGTCTAATCAACGAGAACGGCGAGCCGAAAGGGACGCGTGTGTTCGGGCCTGTAGCGAGAGAACTTAGGGAAAAGAATTTTCTTAAGATTATATCCTTGGCCCCGGAGGTAATATAATTATGAATCTTAAGAAGAACGACAAGGTAATCATTTTAGCCGGCAAGGACAAAGGCAAGACTGGCGAAATAAGGGAAGTAATGCCGTCTAAGAATAAAGTCGTGGTGACCGGGATAAATATGATTTCCAAACATGTAAAGCCCAACCAAAACAACAAGGGCGGCATACAGAAGATGGAAGCGCCGATAGACGCCTCCAATGTAGCGGTAGTATGCTCCAAATGCAAGAAGCATATGACGCCCAAGAATAAAGTAGAGCAGAGCGGCACGATAACCAGGATTTGCCGCAAATGCAATGAAGCTATATAAGGCAGGAAGAGAAATGACTGAGAAAAAAGAAACCAAAAAAACAGCAAAAGCTGAAAGTTATCAGCCTAGACTGAAAACATATTATAAAGAGAAAGTTCTTCCGGCCCTTCTTAAGGAAATGGGCGTAAAGAGCCCCATGGCCGCCCCGAAACTTGAGAAGATAGTAATCAATATCGGCGTAGCGGACGCGAAAGAAGATATCAAGTTTTTGGATATCGCTAGGGAAGATCTTTCCAGCATAGCGGGCCAGCTGGCGCAAGTCAGAAGAGCGAAGAAATCCATCTCTAACTTCAAACTCAGAGAAGGGATGCCTATCGGCGTGAGAGTAACTTTACGCGGCGACAAGATGTATGAGTTTTTTGACAGATTCGTCAACATCGTAGCCCCGCGCATAAGGGACTTTCAGGGTTTTGGCAAATGCTTTGACGGGAGAGGCAATCTCAACATCGGCATTCGCGAGCATTATGTATTTCCGGAGATAGATGTAGAGAAATCTCCCAAAGCGCATGGAATGAACATCTCATTCGTAACGACCGCCAAGAAAGACGGCGACGGCGAAAAATTGATGGAATTCATGGGTTTTCCTTTCAGAAAAGAGAAAGGCACAAAATAATAAAGGAGCGCGACTAAACTATGGCTACAAAAGCATGGGTTGCGAAAATGGCGAAACCGCAAAAATTTGCAGTAAGGTATCACAACCGCTGCCAAATCTGCGGAAGAGCGAGAGGATACTACAGGGATTTCGGTCTTTGTCGTATCTGTTTCAGGAAAATGGCCCATCAGGGATTAATTCCTGGTGTAAAAAAATCAAGCTGGTAACAGGAGGAAGCTTTAAACGGGTTTAACTCCGCGCCGGGCCCTGCCCGATGACATTATAGGCGGAAAGTAAATTCGTTTTAGCTAAACTAGAATATGGATCCAATAGCAGATTTCTTAACTAGAATAAGAAACGCAAATATGAAGAAGAAGGAAAGGGTTGACATTCCTTTTTCCAAAATCAAAACCGAGATCGCCCGTGTTCTTAAAGAGGAAGGCTATATATCAAACTATAAAGCCATTCATAACGAGACGAAAGGCGGTTTTGTAAGAGTATTTTTGAAATATACCGACGATAACCTGAGCGTTATCCAAGGTTTGAAGAGGGTTTCCCGCCCGGGCAGAAGGGTATACAGTTCTTACACCGATATACCTACGGTTCGCGGCGCGTTTGGGACCTCTATACTCTCGACTTCCAAAGGCATAATGACTGACGCCAAAGCCAGGGAAGAGAAAGTCGGCGGCGAAGTGCTTTGCCAGATCTGGTAATTGTAAAGGAGATAAAAATGAGCAGAATAGGAAAGAAACCGATACAAATACCGGCTAAAGTAAAGGTAGAGATCAACGGCAGCGCTTTGAAAGCTACCGGCCCGTTGGGAACATTGTCCTACAATATTCCCGAAGGCATCAACGCCAAAATTGAAGGCGCGGTACTGACTTTCAGCGTAGATCCCAAGAGGGAAGAAGAGCTTAACGCTTTATACGGCACCACCAGAGCCAGAGTAGCCAATATAGTCAACGGCGTAGAAACCGCTTTTACCAAGGTGTTGGAAGTAAACGGCTTGGGATACAAAGCGACGGTACAGGGCAATAAACTTAATCTTGAATTAGGTTTTTCGCATCCGGTATTGTTGGATATTCCGCAGGGCCTTACGGTAACCGCGGACGCCAAAAACCCTATCGTGGAGATTAAAGGCAGCGACAAAGTATTGGTAGGCGATTTCGCGGCCAAGATCCGCAAGATAAGACCGCCAGAACCCTATAAAGGCAGCGGTATCAAATACCAAGGTGAGCACATCACCAGAAAAGCTGGTAAAGCTGCTGGAGGTAAATAATTATGGCTACTAAACAGGAAAGATATACTTACAGGAAAGAGAGAACCAAAAAGAAATTGGCTGCGGCCGGATTGAAAAGGCCCAGATTGTCGGTATACAGAAGCCTTAACTATTTATATGCTTCGGTAATAGATGACGCGAATGGCAAAGTCGTGGTAAGCGCGGCTACTTCCAGCAAAGATTTGGAAGGGAAGTTTAAAGCGTCTGGCAAGAGCATAGAAGCGGCCGGCGTTCTTGGCGAATATATAGCCAAGAAAGCTATGGAGAAAGGCGTCAAAGAAGTCTGCTTTGACAGAGGCGCCAGAATATATCACGGCAGGATAAAAGCGTTGGCGGAAGCGGCGCGCAAAGCCGGATTGAAATTTTAACAAAGGTGAATAAATGTTAAATAAAGAAACGCCAAAGAGCGAAAACAGAAAAGAAGCGAAAGGTCAGAGGACCGAGTTTCAGATGCGCCCGAAAGCGGAAGGTGTAACCACCGTAATCCAAGTAGCGAGAACGGCCAAAGTGGTAAAAGGCGGTAAACGCTTTGGATTTAGAGCTTTGGTCGTAGTCGGCGACGGCAACGGCAAGGTAGGCGTATCGATAGGTAAGGCGAACCAAGTACAGTTCGCCGTATCTAAGGCGGAATTTCACGCCAAGAGGCATACGATACAGTTCCCGATCGTAAACGATACTATCCCTCATGAAGTGATAGGAAAATTCGGTTCGGCGTCGGTTTGGATGAAACCGGCGGCGCCCGGTACCGGTGTAATCGCCGGTGCGGGTGTAAGGCTCGTATTGGAAGCGGCCGGCATAAAGAACATCTTGGCCAAGAGCTTGGGCAGCACGAACGCTTGCAACTTGGCTTATGCCACGATGAACGCTCTTGAGCAGCTTAAAAGCAGAGAAGCCGTTTTGGCTCAGCGCGGCAAGACAGTAGAGGCTCCGGCCCCCGCCGCCGCGCCGGAAGTTGCGGCGGAAGAAAAGACGCAAGCCGCGGCTTAAGGCATAGGAGAGAACAAAATGGTAGATCTTAGCACACTTTTTCCGAAACACGGTTCCAGGAAACCGAAGAGAAGAATCGGCTTGGGCGTAGGCTCGGGCATGGGGCGCTCCTCAACAAAGGGTATGAAAGGCCAGACTTCCCGTTCCGGCAATACCAGAAAGGAGTCCAAAGAAGGCGGCCAGATGCCTTTGGTAAGGAGAATCCCCAAAAGCGGTTTTTCCAACGCTATGTTTGAGAACAGATATGAATTAGTCAATATCGGTTCTTTTGACAAAGTATTTAAAGCCGGCGAAGAAGTAACCCCCGAAATTTTGAAGAAGAAAAATCTTGTCAAGAAACTTGGCAAGGTAAAAGTTTTGGGCAACGGCGAGATAAAGACGGCTCTGAAGATCAGCGCGCACGCTTTTTCCGCGTCTGCGAAAGCGGCGATAGAAAAGGCCGGCGGCAGCGTAACGGTCATAGAAAAAAAGGCTAAATAATGGATAACAACCCTTTAGCGAATATTCTGCAGTCACCCGAACTCAGGAAGAGGATATTATTTGTAATAATAGCTCTGGCGGTGTTTCGGGTGGCCGCTGTAGTTCCGATACCCGGCATCAACGCAGATGCCATAGCCAGCTTCTTTAAGCAGCACGAAGGCGGCATGTTGGGGTTTCTCAACATATTCTCCGGCGGCGCTTTGGGAAGATTTTCCATATTGGCTTTGGGTATTATGCCTTATATCAACGCGTCCATCATTATGGGCTTGGTAAAAGGCGCGCATATCTTCCCTGCTTTGGACAAGCTTAGCAAGGAAGGGGAATACGGCCGCAGAAAGGAAAACCAAATCACCAGAGTGTTCGGTTTGGTTTTGGCATTACTGCAGGGTTTTGGTCTTACGGTCGCGATAACGAAGATGTCCGCTCCGGGCGGATTGGCGATAGTCATAGATCCGTCATGGACTTTTATTTGGACGACTACTCTTACTTTAGCCGCGGGGACGATGTTCCTTATGTGGCTGGGCGAGCAGATGACGGAGAAGGGCATCGGCAACGGTATATCGTTAATCATCTTTGCCGGCATAGTTGAGCGTTTGCCTTCCGCCATTTACACTTTGGTGGAATTGGTCAGAAGCGAGGAAATGCAGCTTATAACGGCGCTTATCATAATAGCCTTGGTGGTAGTGATAATGGGGTTGGTCGTTTGGGTGGAAACCGCCCAAAGGCAGATCCCTGTACAGTACGCCAAGAGAATGGTGGGCAACAAGATGTACGGCGGGAAAACGAGCTATCTTCCTTTGAAGATAGATCAGTCCGGCGTAATTGCGGTAATCTTCGCGATGTCGATACTTTCTATGCCGTTGACAATAGCTCAGTTTATGCCGGAATCGCGCTGGGCTCAAGTGGTAATGGACTGGATGGGCCGCGGCCATATAACCTATATGGCTGTATATGTAGCTTTAATTATATTCTTCTGCTATTTCTATAATTCCATGACATTTAATCCTAAGGATATGGCGGAGAATATGAAGAAATGGGGCGGTTTTATACCGGGTATACGCCCGGGCGAGCCGACGCAGAAATACATAGAATGGGTAATGAACAGGATAACGTTGTCAGGGGCGGTGTTTGTATCCTTGATAGCGGTGTTGCCGGACTTTTTGAGGGCGAAGTTCAATGTCCCTTTCTATTTCGGCGGTACGGCCCTGTTGATCGTGGTAGGCGTAGCGTTAGATACGGTCGGGCAGGTGCAGGCCCATTTGCTGGCGCACAATTATCAGCCTTTGATGAAAGGGCGCGGTATAAAAGGGCGCTGGTTTAACGTAGGCGAATAAAGCAGGCGTTAAAAGATTTGGAGTAAGGCTCGGCCTTCCATTAAAGGGAGGCCGAGCGATAAAGCGGTAAAGAAAGCAGGGCCAAGGTGTGAAAATGAATATTGTTTTGCTTGGATTTCCGGGCGCGGGCAAAGGCACGCAAGCGGAAAAACTGGTAGAAAAATATGATTTTAGGCATATTTCCACGGGGGACCTTATCCGTCAGGAAATAGCCCAAGGCACGCCTTTAGGCAAAGAAGTGGAAGCCACGATAGAAAGCGGCAATTTGGCGTCCGATGATATGATAATCAGCATCCTTGTCAAGGCTATTAAGGACGAGAAACGCGGCGTAATATTCGACGGCTTTCCTAGAACGATAGCTCAGGCGGAGATGCTGGACGCTTATTTAGCGCGGCGCGGCGCTCAGGTGGACGCGGCGGTGCTGATAAAATTGAGCGAGGCGGAAGTATTAAAGAGGATAACTTCGCGCAGAGTATGCCAAGAATGCGGAGCGGTCTATAATACCAACGCCGAAGGCTACAGCGGCAAATGCGGCAAATGCGGCGGCGCCTTGTATATAAGGCCCGACGACGACGAGCGAAGCGCGCGGCACAGGCTTGAGGTATTCCATAAGGAAACACAGCCTCTTATAGAATATTACGAAAGAGGCAGCAAATGCAAGGGCGTTGACGGAAGCGGAAGCATAGATAGCGTCTTTAAAGAGATAGAAACAGCGTTGGGACTGTCAAAAGGCGAAGAAAAATGATAGAATTAAAGAGCAGCGAAGAAATAGAAAAGATGCTTGCGTCAGGCAAAATTGTTTCCAAAGTTCTAAAAGCAATGCAAGAGGAAGCGGTCGCCGGGGTATCAACTTGGCGGCTGGACCAGATTGCGGAGGAAATAATAAGGTCTGCCGGAGCGGTGCCGTCATTTCTCGGCTACGGCGGGTTCCCGGGCAGTATCTGCGCTTCAGTAAATGAAGAGGTGGTACACGGGATACCTTCTAAGCGGAGAATACTTAAAGAAGGCGATATAGTCGGAATAGATGTAGGCGCCTATTTAAACGGGTTTCACGCTGACGCGGCTCTCACCGTACCCGTAGGGAAAGTTTCAGGCGAGGCTAAGCGGCTTCTTGGTACAACCAGGAAAGCATTGCATAAAGCAATAGAGCTAATAAAGCCGGGTATACATCTTGGCGATGTATCACACGCGGTGGAAACTTATGCTGCGGAAGGTAAGCTGGGTATAGTCAGGGACTACTGCGGCCATGGAGTAGGCCGTAGATTACACGAGGATCCATGCGTTCTCAACTTCGGAAGAAAGGGAACGGGGCCGATATTAAAGGCCGGAATGGTGCTCGCGATAGAGCCCATGCTTAATCTAGGTGGAGATGAAGTGGAAGTTTTAGACAATGACTGGACCGTAGTAACGAAAGACGGCAGTTTATCTGCCCATTTTGAGCATACGGTAGCGGTAACGGAAAACGGGCATCTTATACTGACGGCCTAATGCCGGCAAATAAGGCCCTATGCCAAAGGATACAAAGGGAGGACTAAAGCCCACGGGCAAGTATGAGCGACAAGATAGAAGTTGAAGGAAAGATACTGGAAGCTTTGCCGAACGCTATGTTTAAGGTAGAGATAGCGGGCGGTAAAGTGATATTGGGGCATATATCAGGAAAGATGAGGATGTTCCATATCAGAATATTGCCCGGGGACAAGGTAAAGCTGGAGCTTTCCCCCTACGACTTAACCAAAGGCAGAATAATCTACCGGGAGAAATAAATGAAAGTCAGAGCAAGCGTAAAGAAGATATGTCAGAAATGCAAAATCGTTAAAAGAAACGGTGTAGTGCGCGTAGTATGCCCCATAGCGAAGCATAAACAGCGCCAAGGTTAATAAACAGGAGTCTTAAAACAATATGGCAAGAATCGCAGGTATAGATTTACCAAAGAACAAGAGGATAGACATTGCTTTGCAATATGTCTATGGGATCGGCCCGAAAATCGCTAAAGAGATTTTAGGGAAAGTAGAAGGGCAGATAGAAGCCTCCACCAGAGTTAAGGATTTAACCGAGCAGCAGGCCGGTTTGCTTAACACCATTTTGCAGAAGGAATACAAAGTGGAAGGCGAACTTAGGCGCGAAGTGGCGCAGAATATCCACAGGCTGATTGAGACCGGTTCTTACAGAGGCAACAGACACAGAAGGAACCTCCCCGCGCGCGGGCAGAGAACCAAGACCAACAGCAGGACCAGACGCGGCCGCAGAAAGACGGTGGGCGCAAAAGTAAAGGCAGCATAAAAAATTTTTAAAAGTCAGGTAAAAACATGGCAGAAGAAATAAAGAAAGAAACAAACAGCACGACCGTACCGGCAGCGGCCGGTAAAGGCAAGAAGAAAGCAGCTAAAGCGCCTGCGCACGGAGTAGTGCACATAAGCTGCTCATTTAACAACACGATTGTAACCGTAACCGACGACAAAGGCGGGACGATAGTATGGTCCACCTCCGGCTCGCACGGTTTTAAAGGCACCAAGAAAGGCACACCGTTTGCCGCACAGGTAACCTGCAACAAAGTAGGCGAGAAAGCGGTAGCGTTGGGCATGAGAGAAGTCGCCGTAAAGGTATGCGGCCCCGGCCAGGGCAGGGAAACCGCAGTAAGAGCTTTGCAGCAGGCAGGGCTTATCGTTACTTCCATTAAGGACGTAACGCCGATACCGCACAATGGTTGCAGACCACCGAAAGCCAGGAGAGTATAGTAATATGTCAAGATATACAGGACCGAGCTGCAAGAAATGCAGAAAGTTGGGTTGTAAATTATTTTTGAAAGGAACGAAGTGTTACAGCAACTGCGTAATGGACAAATTGGCCGGCGCGAAGAAAGGCAAAGGTATGCAGAGAAGGGCCAAGTTATCCGAATACGCGGTTCGTTTGCACGAGAAACAAAAAGCCAGATTTATTTCCGGCATGACGGAAGTTCCGTTTGCCAATTTATTTGAGAAGGCGACGAAATCGGCCGGGCAGACAGGCGAGCAGTTCCTTAAATATTTGGAGACGAGACTCGACAACGTCGTAAAGAGAGCGGGTTTTGCATCTTCCTTAAGGAGCGCCAGGCAGATAGTATTGCACGGACACATCAAAGTGAACGACAAAGTAATCAATGTTCCTTCTTATCAGGTAAAAGTGGGCGACAAGATAACCTTAGACGCCAAATTAGCCGCGAACGTAATGGTAAAGCAAGGCTTGGAAGACGCCGAAAAACGCGCTTTAAGACCGAGCTTTATTGAGTTTGACGCGAGCAAGAATACAGCCACATTGCTGAGATTTCCGGACAGAAGCGAAAGCAGCTATCCGGTAAACGATCAGCTGATAGTAGAACACTATTCCAAATAATTTGGAGGAACAATGGCTTTTGATAATTTAGTATTACCTAAGGAAATAAAAGTAGAACAGGAAAGCGCCACATACGGCAAATTCATAGCGGAACCCTATGAATCTGGCTTGGGGCATACCGTAGGTAATTCTTTGAGGAGGATTTTGCTTTCCGGCTTGGAAGGCGCGGCGGTAACCGCCGTGAAAGTGGAAGGCACCACCCATGAGTACAGCACTATCCCCAATGTAAGGGAAGATGTTATACAGATACTTTTAAACTTGAAGAAGTTAAGAGTAAAGATGGAAAATTCTCAAAGAGAATACTTGACGCTTGAGGCCGATAAGCCCGGCGTAGTGACGGCGGCTGCCATCAAGGAAATCAGCGGCGTAGAGATTGTAAACAAAGACTTGCCGATAGTTACCTTGGAAGCCGGCGGCGCAATCAAGATGGAGATAGAAATATCCAGAGGCAAGGGTTACGGCGAGGAAGACACTAAAGCAACTAGGCCGGCCGGTTTTATGCCGATAGATTCGATCTTTTCTCCTATTTTGAAAGTACACTATGACGTAGAGCCCGCACGCGTCGGGCAGAAGACGGACTACGACAGGCTTATCTTGGAAATAACGACCGACGGCACTTTGGAACCTAGAAAAGCATTGCATAAAGCGGCGGTGCGCTTATCGCAGTCTTTGCACATCTTCACTATTGAGGGTGAAGAAATTCCCGCGGTGCAAGAGAGTGTAGAGGCGGAAGCGGCGGCGCCGACTGTTGGAAATGACAAGCTTGACGAAGTGTTGGACCAGCCGGTAGATTTGATAGAGCTTTCTTCCAGATCATTAAATTGCCTTAAATCGGAAGACATCAAAACGGTGCGCGATTTGGTGGCCAAGACTGAGGGACAGCTGAAAATGGTAAAGAACTTCGGCGCGAGATCGCTTGACGAAGTGAAGGCAAAACTTGCCGAGATGAACCTTCATCTAGGGATGAAGTTTTAAGGATATTAAGGAGTAATTTAAGTATGATAAAGAATACGGGATACCGTAAATTGGGCAAGACGACCTCCCACAGGAAAGCGATGCTCAGCAATATGGCGGTAAGCATAGTACTGCACGAGGAAGTCAAAACGACATTGCCGAAAGCCAAAGAAGTAAGGCGCGAAGTTGAAGGGCTTATAACCTTAGCCAAAAACGGCGAAAAACTTGCGTTGAAGAACGCGGTAAACGACAAATTGGCTTATAAGAAATTGGTGGAAGTGCTTTCCGAAAGATACGCCAAGAGAGACGGCGGCTACACCCGCATATACAGAGCCGGAATCAGAAAGGGTGACAACGCCGAAGTAGCGATAATCAAATTGGTGGACTAATATGCTGATAGACTATTTAGGCGGACTGCTTTCTAACGATATGGGAATGGACCTTGGCACGGCCAACTGTCTGATATACGTAAAAGACAAGGGAATAGTGCTTAGGGAGCCTTCCGTAGTAGCGTTAGACAGAGACAGCGGCGAAGTGAAGGCTGTAGGCAGCAAAGCCAAGCAAATGCTTGGCAGGACGCCTGCCAATATAGTCGCAGTACGCCCGATGAAGAACGGCGTCATCGCCGATTTTGAAGTGACACAGGAGATGATAAGATACTTCATCAGGAGCGTACATACCAGGAAGAGCCTGCTTAGGCCGAGAATAGTTATAGGGATACCATCGGATATAACCGGGGTGGAGCGCCGAGCGGTGGAAGACGCCGCGAAACAAGCGGGAGCCAGAGAGGTTTATCTTATAGAAGAGCCTATGGCTTCGGCGATGGGCGCCGATCTGCCTATAACGGAGCCGCATGCCAGCATGATAGTTGATATCGGCGGCGGCACGACGGAAATAGCGGTAATATCTTTGGGCGGTATGGTAGTGGCCAAATCCATTGATATAGCGGGCGACGAAATTACCGACTGCATTATCCAATATTTTAAGAAGAAGTATAATCTTATCATCGGCGAGACAACCGCCGAGGACGTAAAGATAAATATCGGTTCGGTCTATCCTCTTGAGGAGGAAAAGACTATGGAAGTAAAGGGAAGGGACCAGACTCAGGGTTTGCCCAGAACGATGACGGTAACGTCCGAAGAGATAAGACAGGCCTTGCTTGAGCCGGTCCGCGCGATAGTGGAACTGGTAAAAAGCACCTTGGAGGAGACTCCCCCCGAACTGGCTGCGGACTTGGTTGACCGCGGGATTGTGGTGGCGGGCGGCGGCTCTCTTTTGAGGGGAATAACCGAGCTTATCCGCAAAGAGACCGATATCCTAGTCCACAGAGCGGCGGATCCGTTAAGCTGCGTAGCTTTGGGAACGGGCAAATATTTGGAATTTCTTGCAGAAGGGAAATTTAAAAAGTTCCTGTAATTGTTTTTAGTACTATAAAGCGGGAGCCGCCTTAATTTGAGGGGGTTCCCGCTTTCGCTTTATAAGATTTAGAGAGATATATTTTCTACGTATTCAAAAAGGTTTTATCCGCTTTGGGCGTTTGATTATGATAAATGGCGGCAACGGTTTGCGGGTTTAGATGGATTAATTACAGTCAAAGAGGCTTGTTTTAAGGGGATATGGAAAAGAAAAAGAAGAATTTAACCGCGTATGAAAGGGGATACTCAAAGATATTGCCTTGCGTGTTTGTGATAATATCTTTGCTGATAATACTTTTGCCTTTACAGACGACGGTAAATTCCGTTAGAATGGTACTTTCGTATATATTTATACCGCAGTTAAGGGCATCACACGGGGTGACGCAGTATCTGGACGGAGTGAACGAAACGGTAGGCAATTTGCTTAAAGTAGCGGAAGAAAACGCGATACTTAAAGAGGAGATAGCTTTTTTGAAGATACAAACTTCGAAAATGGAGAGTTTGGAAAAAGAGAACGAGAGATTGACTTCGGCTTTAGCCCTAAGCAAACGGGAAAATTGGCGCGGAGTATGGGCTAAAGTAGCTTACAGGGAGCCTTCAAGGCGCGGCAGCGTGATAATAGACAAAGGTACGGACGACGGGGTGGAACTTCGTTCGCCGGTTATAGCTATACAAAACGGGTCGGCGGGCTTGGCGGGCAATGTAGTTGAGGTAACGCCCAAAACGGCAAAAGTTCTGCTGCTGAACGATGAGGATTTTTCCGCCGCGGCCAGAGTGGAAAGCAAAGCGGTGGAAGGGTTAATATCGGGGGACGGAAACAACGGGGTTAATTTGAAATATTTGCCATTGGAAAGCGCTGTGGAAAAGGGCGACAAAGTGTATACGTCTTCTTCCGGGGCGTTGTTTCCGGATGGAATACTGATAGGAGAAATACGGGAAACGGGATACGAAAGCAAGAGGAGTTACGACACTTCGCTTACTTCCGAAATAAGGCCGATTATCGATGTCGGAAGCGTTAAAGAGGTGTTTGTCATGCCCGCTTTAAAGCGTGGAAGAGAGGGCAAAGATGCTTAAATTTTTAAACGTTTTCCTTATTTTCATGGTGGCTACGATACTAAACTGGACGGCGATAGAATTGTTTGCGCCGCTGGATATAAATATCGGGATAATGCTTATTTTTTCGATTATAATGGCGGGGGTATTGAGCGAGGGCGGCGGATATTGTTTCGCGTTTATGAGCGGTTTGTTTTTAGATTTTTTCAGCGCTACTTTGTTTGGCGGCTACGCCTTGGTTTTTACGCTGATAATGTTTATTTTCTATCGGATAGACGATAAAATAGATTTTAGGGATATGGGCCCGCAGATAGTTATAACAGCCGCGCTTAATTTGTTATGCGTGGTTTTGTATGGAATAAGCGGGGTAATCTTTACCGGCGGTTTTTTGTGGCAGGGCCTTAAGAGCTTTATTATAGGCTCTCTCTTGACCGGTCTTTTTATGCCGTTCCTATACGTATTTGTAACGAAGTATTTGCTTTTTAAAGTTTTTAAAGAAAATAATGAGAACAAAACCCTTTTTTAGTTTATCCAGGCTTAAGCGTTTGTTGTTTTTTGCGTATTTGGCGGCGGCGGTAATAGCTATAAGGCTGATAGACATACAATTTATCTCGCACGGGCGATACACGCAGGCGGCGGAACAAAACCGTACGCAGATTTTATATCAGACTGCTCCGCGCGGGCGCATTTTGGCTTGCGGCGGGGAGCTTTTAGCCGGGAATCAACCAGCTTTCAGCTTGTATTATTTGCCCGCGTTTGAACAAAACAGCCAAGATTATTTGGAGAACTTAAGTTCCGACATATCCAACTATTTAGGCGAGGATAAGGCGAAACTTTTTGCCCTTCTAAAGAAAGCCGATAAGAGCGGCAAGGCGATAGCGTTGGCGCAGAACATATCGCCCAAGACGGCTTTTTCCTTCGCGGAGCTGCAAAGTTATTATTCCGGTCTATACTTGCTGGAGGAGAGCAAGCGTTATTATCCGTCGGGCGCGTTTTTGGCGCATCTTTTGGGGTATATGGGTACGATGGACGACAAGTTTTGGTCTTTGCGCGACGACAGTTTGGACTATCGTCTAAACTCTAAGATAGGCAAAAGCGGGATAGAAAAACGCTATGAAAGCGAACTGAAAGGCCGGGACGGCGGGCTATTGCTGGAAGTGGATTATATGGGGCGCGTCAAGAAGAAAATAAAGGATAATTACGGCCGCGCCGGCGCCGACGTTTATACCACTATAAACTATGACGTGCAAAAGGCGGCGGAAGAAGGGATAAAGAGTTCAATAACGGGGCGCGGCGCGGTGGTGGCTTTGGACCCGAGAAACGGGGCGGTATTGGCGATGGTTTCGGCGCCGGATTTTGATCCCAACATATTCGTGCCGTTTTCCGATGAGGATAGCAAGCTCCTTAGGCGTTCTATTCCCGAATACAATTTGGCGATACAAGGATTGTACCCGCCCGCTTCCACGTTTAAATCCATTACGGCGATAGCGGGATTGGAAACGGGCCGTCTTAAGGTGGAGGAAGAAACTACTTGCGACGGCAGAGTTTATATGAACGGGCGGGAATTTAAGTGTTGGAAGAAGCATGGCCCGCATATTGATTTTTGGGAAGCAATGGCGCAATCCTGCGACGTATACTTTTATGAACTTGGCAGCAAGGTAGGGGCATCGCATATAGAGCGTATACAGAGATTATTTAGGTTTGGTCGGCAGACGGGCATAGATTTGCCGGGCGAGAAATCGGGCAATATCTACGGGCCCAGTAAACGCGCGCGCAACAAGACTTATTGGTTTGGCGGAGATACTTTAAATTTGTCTATAGGGCAGGGCGAACTGCTTTTGACGCCGATACAAATGGCGGTGTTTGCCTCAACTTTGGCCAATAAAGGCAAGATATGGCGTCCGTATTATGTAGATAAGGTGGTAAGCGCGGAGGGGGAAGTTCTTTTTAAGGCGGAGCCGGACTTGTTAAGCCGCGTTGAGTTAAAGCCTGGCGTATTCGATATTATTTCCAAGGCTTTAAAAGGAGTGGTCGATAATGCCACTGGCCGCGCGGCAAAGGTGGAAGGGATAGAGGTGCACGGCAAAACGGGCACCGCGCAGAACCCGCATGGCGACGATCACGGCTGGTTTATGGCTTTTGCCAACCGCCCCGGTGAAGAGCCGGATTTGGCGGTAGCGGTTTTTGTGGAGTTTGGCAAAGGCGGGGCGGCTGCGGCCGCCCCGATAGCGCGCGAGATTATAAAAGCGTATTATGGTATAGGGCGGGGAAATGTTAAGTAAATTGTATACTTCTGACCAATCCATCAAAAGACGAAAATTGGATTATATAATATTGGCCTGCGTATCTTTGCTTACGGCCATAGGGTTTTTGATAGTGCTTTCGGCCGTAAGCGGATTATCGTATGGCGCCAGCGTGATAAGGACGCATCTGATAGCGTTGCCGGTAGCCGCGGGCGCGTTTTTGTTTGGCTGGCTGTTCAATTATCAAATATATAACGAGCAGTACAAAACACTTTACGCTCTTATTATAGCGATGTTGATAGGGGTGCTTATATTCGGGGTGGTGTCGAGAGGTTCAAACTCTTGGTTTAGGCTGGGTTTTATATCATTGCAGCCGGCGGAGTTGTGCCGTATAGCGACGATACTTATAGCGGCGGCCTTTCTTAGCAGGAACTATCAGAGCATAAAAGAGGCCAAGACCTTGATATGGCTTGCCTTATTGATATTGCCGATTTTTGCTCTTATAATGAAACAGCCGGATTTTTCTTCGATAGTGGTAACGGCGCCGGCATTGTTGATTTTGCTTTACGCGGCTGGCGTAAATACTTTTTATTTTGTTGTGCTAGTGGCTTTTGGGGTGTCGGCGGCGTTGTTTCCGATAGTATGGACATTTATCACCTTGCACCCGGAGATAACCCAAGACAGCGTAGTATTTTATACGATAGGCCAAATGTCTTCGAACTGGGCCTACATAGCGGGTTTCTGCGGGGCGGTAATAGCGGCGGGTTTTGCGGTGATGTATATCTTAAGGCAGTTTAGGGTGTATATAGCGCCCATTTTTGTTTTGATAATGGCGGGAGTGATAATAGCGGGTTTCTTCTCGGGCTTATTTGTGAATAAGCAGATGAAGAATTATCAGCGCAAAAGGGTGGAGGCGTTTTTGGCGCCGCAATCCGATCCCAAAGGAGCGGGCTACAATGTATTGCAGGCGCAGATAGCGATGGGCTCGGGCGGAGTATTGGGGAAAGGTTTCTTTTCCGGGACGCAGTCGAGGCTGGGTTTCGTACCGGAGCGGCATACCGATTTTATTTTGGCGGTGCTTGGCGAGGAAACGGGCCTTATGGGTACATTGTTCGTTTTAAGTTTGTATATTATACTTTTATGGCGCACGGCGTATATAGCGACGCTTTCAAGCGACAGATACGGCTATTTGGTATGCTGCGGGATATTCGGAATATTTTTTGTATATATGATATTCAACTTCGGCATGCTGATAGGGTTGGTGCCGGTGGCGGGGATACCTTTGCCGTTTATTTCATACGGTGGGTCTAATCTGATGGCGAGCATGTGGGCGTTCGGGATAGTGGAATCGGTATACAGACGCAGATTATCGATAATCTAAAAATGGTATGATAGAGACAGAGCAGAATTTCAAATATAGAATAAGAATGAGCAAGAGCAGTGAATCTCTGCCCCGCTCGCAAGTCAGGGCTATGCTAGGCGAAGCGATAAAGCAAAGCGGAGTACAATACGCGCCTGGCAAGAGCGGGCCCAAAATAGCTTTAGGGCCAAGCAGCGGGGAAGACGAAGCGAGCATAAGCGAATATGCCGACATTTGTCTTAAAGAGAGTATAGACGTTGAAGAGTTAAGATTAAAATTGTCGCCTCATGTAAGCGGCGGTTTTGGTATAGAAGAAATAAACGAAATCCCTTACGGATTATGCTCGCTGGAATCTTTATGCGAGTATGCGGGGTACATAATCAGCCCGATAGACGGGGCCAAGTTTAAAGCCATGGACAGGTCCAAGGCGGAAATAGAAATCCCGCACGAGAACGGCATAAGGGAAATTAAATCGGTCAGGCGTTTGATTTACGATATGAGAGAGCTTGGCCGTGATGAAGTTGAAATAATAATAAAGCTTGCCACGCTAAGAAGTTTTGGCTTAGAGCGGATTTTAACGGCGTTGCTCGGCCTGGAAGGCGGCGTGAGCGGGCTAAAGAAGCTGCGGCGCGAACTGTATTGGTTAAACGCGCAAGGTTCTTTGGAACCGCTGCGGCAGGAGAAAAATTAGAAGATGAAAAAACTTTCGGATAATCCAAAAATAGAAGTGCTGGTGAACACCTCTTTCGAGGAGACCAGAATAGCGATACTTGAAGACGGCGTCCTTTCGGAACTGATGTGGGAGAGGCGTGGCTCTTTAAATATAGTGGGCAATATCTATAAGGCGGTGGTGGAAAATGTATTGCCGGGTATATCAAGCGCGTTTTTAAATATCGGATATGAAAAGAACGCCTATTTGTATATTTCCGACGTGATAGAAGGTGACAAACGCCCGATAGACAAGATCCTCTATAAAGGCCAGGAGATAATGGTTCAGGTAGTCAAAGACGCAATCGGCACAAAAGGTATGAAAGTGACGATGGATGTAACTTTGCCCGGCAGATATTTGGTGCTTACGCCCAACCAACGTTTTGTGGGCGTGTCAAAGAATATCGAGGACGAAGCCCAGCGCGAGCGGCTTAATTCTATGGTGGAAAAACTCGCCGAAAAATATTTGGACGGCATGGGCTGCATAGTGCGCACCGAAGCCGAGGAAGCAAGCGAGGAAGAATTGGAGAAGGAAATAAAATACCTCTACCGCCAGTGGAAGACGATAATAACCAAATTTGAGCGTGCTCCTTCCCCGTCTATATTGCACGAGGATATGGACGGCGTATTGCAGGTATCCAGGGATATACTATCCGAAGATGTGAAAGTATATATGCTGGACAATAAAAAAGACTATGAGAAGGTGGTCGATTTCGTTTCGAAAATATCGCCCGAACTAAAAGACAGAATAAAACTGTATAAAGGCAAGACGCCGATATTTGAGGCTTTCAACATAGAGCCTGAAATAGAGAAGCTGCGCCGCATAAAACTGCCCTTGGAAAACGGCGGCAGTATTATTATACAGGAAGCTGAATCGCTTTGCGCGATAGACGTCAATACGGGCAAATTTACGGGCAGCAAATCGCAGGAGGAAACCGTAACCCAAACCAATATAGAGGCGGCCTACGCCATAGCGCATCAGCTTAGGCTTAGGAATATCGGCGGCATTATAGTTATAGACTTTATCGATATGAAGAAAGCCTCCAACCGCCACAAAGTGGTGGACGCCTTAAACGACGCAGTAAAACGCGACAGAGCAAAGATAAGGATACTGCCGATAACGAGGCTGGGCCTGGTGGAAATGACGCGCGAGCGCAAGAAGGAAAGCACAGGCAGCCTGATAACGGAAGAATGCCCCCAGTGCCACGGCAGCGGGCGCGTGCTTTCGGCCGAGAGTATGAGGATAAAAGTTCAGCGCGAGATATACGATCTTACGCAGGGGCGTCCCGGCGGGAATTTAAGGCTTGTTTTGCACCCGCTTTTGGCCGATTACATCAAGCAAAAGCAGAGCGCGATAGAGCAAAATATACACCGCAGTCTTAAGGTGCAGTCGGACCCGCAAATAGCGTGGGAAGACTATAAAATAGTTCTAGAGTAGCGAGAACCCCGGCTTAGGCCGGGGTTCTTCTCTTTTGAGCCCCCGGCTAAAGCGGGGGATATTTATTGTCTTTCCAAATATTCTACGTACCGCCGTTAAAAGAAGTTCGCTGCGATTTCTCTATGGGGCTCGTGTAGAAACAGCCCTATAGAGGTCTTTGCGGATAATACATATAAATATAAACATATTTTTATAAAATGTATTTATGGCTGATTTTGACATAGAAACGACAATAAGCGACGTTAAACTTTTTATAGAAAAACTGAAAAGCGATTTGCCGGAAGTTTTTAAAAACGATACGCCCGCGCCCGAAGCGGAAGGCCGCGCGGCGGACGAAACCGTCGCGCCCGTCTGCGGGAAGGTGTTGTATGAAGGGAAATTGCTTAACTGCCAAGTATCTTTGGACAGAGGCCTTAAAGAGCCGCTTGTAAGCCACGAAGGCGAAGAGCTCAAAATAACGATAAACGACGAAAGCGTTTCCCTGCCCGAGCTGGCGGAAAATTGGATAAGAGAGCAGGCAAAAAAGATATTGCCGGCGAAGGTAAAAGCCGCCGCAGAGAAGATGGGCGTAAGCTACAACAATATAGTGATTAAAGACCAAAAGACGATGTGGGCGAGCTGTTCTTCCAAGAACAATTTAAATTTTTCTTACCGCATTCTAAAAACGCCTTTGATAGTACAGGACTATCTTATCGTGCACGAGTTGGCGCATTTGCTTCATTTTAACCACGGCGCGGAATTTTGGGCGGAAGTGGAGAAATATATACCTTCCTACAAAGAACAGCGCAAATGGCTGAACGCTAACAGATATGCCGTTATGGCGCCTTTGGACATCAAATACGAACCCGTAAGAGAGGAAGGACAATCCGATGTTTAAGAAACTGTTTTTGCCTTTGTTTTTGCTTTTCTGCTTTTCCTTTTGCCAAGCGGCTACGGAAGTTCCAGTGGAGATGCTCGGCAAGAATAAAGGCGAGGTAAAAATAATCAACAAAGACGGCGTGGACTTTGTGGAGGCTTTGCGGTTATCTAAGATATTGCAGTTCCAAACTTCTTGGTTCGGCCGTTCGGGACAGCTGAATTTGAAGGGCGGGGCGGGCTTTTTCTGCGTGTTGAGAGACGGCGATCCATACGCTTTGATAAAGGGGGAGAAATCTTCTCTCCAAGCCCCCGCTTTTATAGAGGACGGGACGCTGTACGTCCCTTTAAGTTTTTTTAATTCCGACAAGATAAGATATTATTCCACGTATCAGACGGAGCTTTCCGGCGGCAAGATAGTTATAGAGAAGCTCTACAATATAGAACTTTTGGAAGTTAAAAACGACGACAATAAAGCGGACATAATCTTCAAGACAAAAGGGTCCGTATCTTTCAATAAAGACAATCGGGGCAAATATTTTGCGGAAGTGTTTTTCCCCAAGGCGGTGGTTAAGAGGGAAGACACCATCCGTCCGAAAAACGAATTTATAGACAGAATAAAAATCCGCCAAACCGATGAGGGTACCTCCTTGACGGTTCAGCTTAAAGGGCGGGGAAACAATTGGGAAGTTTTTCAGCGGGGCGATTATATAGCGCTTTCCTGCGGGGAGGGGGAGCCTGCCTCTCCGTTGGGTTTGTACGCTTCAAATACGGATAGTTCTTCCCAATCAAGCGCAGAGTCAAACGGTGCGGGCGTTCTAAGCAAGCCTTCCGTTTTGGACGAGGGTGATATTGCCCTATCCCCGAAAGACGATATTACGGAACTTGGCGATGAGTTTTTTGCGTCCTCCTCTTCCGCGGGATCCTCGTCCAAACCTTCC
Source organism: uncultured Elusimicrobiales bacterium (assembly GCA_944324675.1). Taxonomy (GTDB): domain Bacteria; phylum Elusimicrobiota; class Elusimicrobia; order Elusimicrobiales; family Elusimicrobiaceae; genus Proelusimicrobium. Next base: position 45,071 of record CALUXE010000006.1, read on the forward strand.
GCGACGAAAGTAACGGTAGTCAATAAACTTGTTACTGCCAGGGAATATGAGGAACGCAAAAATACCTCGGCCGGCGAGCGGAAGTTCAGGATACTTATCGATCCTGGGCACGGCGGCAAGGACCCCGGCGCGGTAAAGAGGGGCAGCTCCAAAGAGAAAGACATCAATTTGGAAGTAGCCAAGAATTTGTATAACCTTTTGAAGAAAGAGCGCGGTTTCGAAGTAAAAATAACCAGGGATAAAGACGTTTTTATCACTTTGGGCAACCGCGCGAAGATGGGCAATGATTTTAAGGCGGACGTATTCGTATCGATACACGCCAATGCGGCCAAGCGGGCCTCGGCCAACGGGTTTGAGGTTTATTTCAGGTCGGATAAAGCGTCCGACGCGGAGGCGGCGGAAACGGCCGCTTTGGAAAACGAGGCTTTGCAATATGAGGGCAAAGAAGGCGGCAATGTGACATTTGCCGATTTATTGCTCAAATCGCTTGCCAATAACGAGAATATCAATCAAAGTTCCAAGCTGGCGGGGCATATCCGCAACAGCGTCAGCAAGAAAAGCTCCTCTTTGGGGATAAAAGTCCGCCAGGATAATGCGATAAGGCAGGCCAATTTTTACGTACTTAGAGGCGTACACGCGCCCGCGGTTTTGGTGGAAATGGGCTATTTGAGCAACGCAAACGACAGAAAGCGCCTTAACACCAAAAGCGTAAAGCAGAGAATGGCGGAAAGCATCCGCGACGGCATAATATCCTACGCCAATGCGGAAGGCTGGCGGTAATATTATATAATGATTTTGACCGAGGACTATATGGAAAAAGAACTTAAAAAAACAGCTTTATACGACGTCTGCCTGGCGGCGGGCGGCAAGATGGTGGATTTCCACGGGTGGCTTTTGCCCGTGCAGTATGAGGGAATAATAGCCGAGCATAAAGCCGTACGCGAAGCGGCGGGAATGTTTGATGTCTCGCATATGGGGCAGATATATTTTACCGGCAAAGACGCCTATAAATTTTTGCAAAGCGTGGCGACCAACGATTATAAACTTGAATCGGGCCGCGGCGCTTACGCGCATATCCTTAACGAGCAAGGCGGCATTATAGACGACATTATCGCCTTCTGCCTTAACGGGGAGGAATTTTTGGTGGTGGTAAACTCCGCCGCGCGCGAGAAAGATTATGCCTGGTTCAAGAAAAAGGCCGAAGGTTTTGACGTAACGGTGAGAGACGCTTCGGACGAATTTTCAATGCTGGCTTTGCAGGGCCCCAAGGCTTTGGACTATCTGGAGAAATTGGATCCTTCAATAAAGCAGTTAAAGCGCTTTTGGATAAAGAAGATTTCGCTTTTCGGCGCGGATTGCTATATTACCCGTACGGGCTATACCGGGGAGGACGGCGTGGAGATAATGGGCCCGCACGAGAGGATAAAAGAACTTTTTAACTGGTGTCTAGCCAACGGTTTTAAGCCTTGCGGGCTTGGCGCGCGCGACGTGCTAAGATTGGAGGCGGGCTATTTGCTTTCGGGCAGCGATATGGACGAAAGCAAGAACCCTTATGAAGCTTCCTGCGGGTGGGTGGTCAAGCTGAACAAAGAGCAGGATTTTACCGCCAAAGATATAATGGCGCGCGTAAAGGCCGAAGGCGTACAGCAAAAACTTATGGGTTTTAAAGTTAAGGGCGCGGGCATAGCGCGCGAAGGCTGCGCGGTATATAAAGACGGCAAGAAGATAGGCTATTTGACCAGCGCGACCTATTCCCCGCTTTTTAAGGCGATAGGGGCGGGTTATGTACCAAGCGGGATACAAGACGGAGATGAAGTCGAGATAGAAATACGCGGCAGGCTGGTAGCGGCCCAAGCCGTAAAGATGCCTTTTTACAAAAACATTTAGGAGAGATTAAAATGTACGAACAAGAGAAATGCAAATTCGCCAAGACGCATGAATGGGCCTTCGTTGAAGGCGATACGGCGACGGTCGGCATAAGCGACCACGCCCAGCACGAGATAAGCGATATCGTCTTTGTGGAGCTTCCGCAGAAAGGGGCGCAGGTAAAGGCGGGCGAAAGGTGCTGCGTGATAGAGTCTGTTAAATCGGCCTCGGATATTTTCAGCCCGGTCAGCGGTGAAGTTACTGAAGTTAATGAGGCGGTAACGGCGGATCCCTCTTTGGTTAACCGCGAGCCGCACGGCGCGGGCTGGCTGTTCAAAGTAAAAATGAGCGACGCCAAAGAGGCAGACGCCCTTTTGACTTTCGAAGATTATAAAGCCACTTTGTAATTTGTCTTTTTTAGTTTGCCCTTGCGCCTTTTACAGGGCGCAAGGGACAGCGATTTTGAGGGGAAGAAATGTTTATATCCAATACCGAAAAAGAAAAGCAGGAAATGCTGGAAGCGATAGGCGTCAAATCGATAGAGGATTTGTTTAAGGACATCGATAAAAGCCTTTTGGCGGAGAATATAAATTTGCCCGCCGCTCTAACGGAAGGCGAGCTTGCCGCCGAAATAAAAAAGAAAGCGGCCTTAAATAAAGGGCTGATCAATTTCGCGGGCGCGGGGATATACGAGCATTTCATACCCGCGGCGGTAAACGCGATAAGCTCGAGGGGCGAATTTCTTACCGCCTATACGCCCTATCAGGCGGAAGCGAGCCAAGGGACTTTGCAGGCCATTTACGAATATCAAAGCTGCATTTGCGCTTTGTTTGATATGGACGTATCAAACGCGTCGCACTACGACGGCGCCACTGCTTTGGCCGAAGCCTGCGGCGCGGCGGCGAGAATAAAAAACAAGAATAAAATTTTACTTTCTTCCGCCCTTAATCCAGAATACAAACAAGTATTGGATACTTATTTTAAGGCGGGTGAAGCACTTAAGTTTGAAAAAGCTCCTCTAAAAGAGGGCGTCATTGACCAAGCGGCGTTAAAAGAACTCTTGGCAAGCGGGGAGTACGCCGCTTTCGTGCTTTCAAATCCGAATTTTTACGGCTGTCTGGAAGAAGCGCAAGCAATATCCGATATTGTGCACAGCGCCGGCGCTCTTTTAATAGCGCAGGTAAACCCGATCAGCTTGGGCGTTTTGCAGACGCCCGGCTCTTACGGCGCGGATTTCGCCGTAGCCGAGGGGCAGTGCTTGGGCAATGCGATGAACTTCGGCGGGCCGACTTTGGGTATTTTCACTTGTAAAAAAGAATACGTGAGATATGTGCCGGGGCGCATTTGCGGCATGGCCAAAGACGCGGCTGGCAAAAGGGCTTTCGTGCTTACTTTGCAGGCCAGGGAACAGCACATAAGGCGGGAGCGGGCTTCTTCAAATATATGCTCCAATCAGGCTTTATGCGCGCTTAACGCGGCTGTATATCTTACGCTGATGGGGCCTTTGGGTATGCGCGAGGTGGCCGAAGCGAATATAGAAAACGCCCATATCCTTAAAGATATGCTCTGCTCGGACGGTAAGTACAAACTTAAATTTGCCGGACCGTTCTTTAACGAATTTGTTTTGGAATGTCCGATACCGGCCGCCAAGATAATTAAAGCGGCCGCCAAGAAAGGCTTTTTGGCGGGTTATGATTTGGGGCGCGTTGATAAGAACTTGAAAAATTGCCTTTTAATTTGCGCGACGGAAACCAAGACCCGCAAAGAGTTGGAAGATTTCGCTTCCTTTATGAGGGGGATATAAATATGAACAATTATCCGCATAATCTGCTTTCGATAGAAAAATCTTCCGCTTTAAGGCGCGGCGTGCAAATAAGAAAAGCGGGCAAACGCGCGGGCGAATATTTGGACGGCAAATTTTTGCGTTCCAAGCCGCCTTTGCTGCCTTCCTTGAGCGAGTTCGATACCGTACGCCATTTTACCAATCTCTCAAGATTGAATTTTTGTTTGGATACGCATTTTTACCCGTTGGGCTCCTGTACGATGAAGTATAACCCCAAAGCCTATGACGTTTTAAGCGGCTTGGACGGGTTTACCTCTTTGCACCCGTATTGCCCCGAGGATTGCGCGCAAGGCACTTTAAGCCTTATATACGGCTTGGAGGAACAATTAAAACAGATAACGGGGCTGGCGGCTTTTACTCTTCAGCCGGCGGCTGGCGCGCACGGCGAGTTTACGGGCGCATTGATAGCGCGGGCTTATCATAAAGACCGCAAAGATTTCGGCCGCAGCGAGATTGTTATACCCGATACCGCCCACGGCACCAACCCCGCTACGGCGGCTATGGCAGGGTGCAAGGTTGTAAACATCAAGTCGGGCCCTGACGGCAGAGTAGATTTGGAAGAATTAAAGAAAGTTCTAAATCCCAAAACCGCGCTTGTTATGCTTACCATACCCAACACCGTCGGCTTGTTTGAGAAGGATATAAAGGAAATCGCGCGCCTCACGCATGAGGCGGGCGCGCTTCTTTATATGGACGGCGCGAATTTAAACGCTTTGATAGGCCTGGTAAAGCCCGCGGATATGGGTGTAGACATTATGCACATCAATTTGCATAAGACTATAGCCACTCCGCACGGCGGCGGCGGGCCGGGCGCGGGCGCGGTGGGCGTCTGCGGCAGGCTGGCCGATTTCCTGCCCGTACCGAGGGTGATTTATAACGGCAAGAAATATAAACTGGAAACCAAATCCAAAAAGAGTATCGGCAAGGTAAAAAGTTTTTACGGCAATATGTCGGTCCTTATAAGGGCGTATTGTTATTTAAGGCAGTTTGACGGGGCGACTCTTAAAGAAGTCGCTCGGGGCGCGGTTCTAAACGCCAATTACGTAAGAGTTAAATTGGCTAAATATTTCCCCGCTTATTTTGACGAAGTCTGTATGCACGAGTGCGTTTTGACGATAGACAAGGGCGTCTTGCCCAACGCCAAGACGATAGACGTGGCCAAGATGCTGCTTGATATGGGCTTCCACGCGCCGACGATATACTTCCCGCTGATAGTGCCGGAAGCCATTATGGTAGAGCCTACGGAAACGGAAAACAAGCAGACCTTGGATAAATTTATAAGCGCGATGACGAGCATCTTTTTGGAGGCGGGCACAAATCCCGAGGCTCTGCACGAAGCGCCCAAAAACTGCCCGGTAAAAAGGATAGACGAAGTCAGCGCCGCGAGAGAGCCTAATTTAAGATGGTAAAGATTCTTTCTTCCCCGCGGCTTGACGTTTACGGGCAAATGGCGCTCGACGAGGTATTAGTCGGGGAAGAAAGTTTCAAGTCGGAAAATTTATGCCGTTTTTTTAACTGGAGCTCAGGCCCTAGCGCGACTTTTGGGTACGCCCAATTTTACCAATCGTGCAAGACTCAGCTTGAGGCTTTGGGCATAAGGGAATATACCAGGCGGCCTACGGGCGGGGGGATAGTTCTTCATAAGGACGATTTAACTTTCAGCCTGATATTTAATTACGGCGGAGTTTTAAACGTTCGGCAGATATATGATAAGCTGCACGGCCTTATCAGAGAAGGCTTTGAGCGAAGCGGAATAAAATTTGATTCATATGGCGCGCAAAGCGATTATCGTCCTTCGCCTGGCGGGGTGAGTTCCAGCTGTTTTAATAATCCTGTAGGCGGTGATTTAATGGCGGGCGGGCGCAAGATTTTAGGCGGGGCGATGCGGCGCTACGGCGGAAGGATACTGTATCAGGGCAGTTTGCAGTATAAAGGGGCGCGGGGCAGCGGCGAGTTTGAGAGTATAATAGCATGCGCTTTTGCGGATTTTTTGGGCGGGTCCGATTTGAATGGCTTGGAACTTCCGCCTACAGTTATAAAAGGGGCGGAGCGTTTGGTTTTGGAAAGATACCGCACGCAAAGTTGGATAGGCAAATTTTAGGGAAATGAAGCGTATAGGTAAAATTTTTATTGGCCTGATATTGCTGCCTTTAGCCTTTAGCATATTGCTTTCGGTATTTGAGGTTTTGTGGTACATAATTAAAGGCTATAAAGTGACGCTATATTTTATATTGGGTGCCGTGTTGTACGTTTTGGCGCACTTGTTCTTTTATAATTTTTCCAGGTTTTACGTAATGGCGCACGAGTTCAGCCACGCCGTCGCCGCATGGCTTTGCGGGTATAAAGTCAGCGGGTTGAGCGTAAAGAGCGACAGCGGCGAGGTAAAAGTGAGCGACATAAACACTTTCGTTTTGTTGGCTCCCTATTGCGTGCCGCTATACAGTTTGATTGTTACGCTTGTTTATCTGCTTCTTGTTTTATTTGTCGATGGAGCGGAAAGATACGGCAGTATATTTTCAGCGCTGTTCGGGTTTTGTACGGCTCTGCATTTAATGCACACATACAAGGCTTTGACTGAAACCGAGCAGAGCGATATAAGCAGAGCCGGCGGCGGAATATTTTCCTTTTCGCTGATAATCTTAATAAATATGGCGGTGATTTTAGCTTTGGCGGAGATATATTTCCCGGGCATTATCCCGCTAGGCTCTTTAAGCGGCGGGATAATAAAGCGCACGATACAATTTTGGAAATGGTTTTTTGATAATTTATATTCGTTCAGCGTGAAGTTTTTAGCGGGAACGGGCGAAGCATGAAAAAGAAGATAGCGAATTTATTTTTTAACACGATGAAACTCACCCTAAAAAGTTTGGTGCGGGCAATGTTTCTTATTGTGACGCTGTTGCTGTTATTGGGGTGCGCGGTATGGTTTACCGCTCTTAAATACGTCAATGCGGAGCATATCGGAAGGGAATTCGCCTCGGCTTTGCAGAGCGCGCTCAACCGCCCCGTAATAATCGGCGATTTTGAACTTACCTCCTTAAACAGCATAACGATAAACAATTTCAGGATAGTAGATACGGAACTGGACGAATATAACGAATTTTTGTCGGTGGAGAAGGTGGTGATAAAATTTGATCTACTTCCGCTTAAGGATAATATTATAGACATAAAAGAAGTTATGCTTTATAATCCCGTCGTAACGATAATCAAAGACGAAACGGGCAGAACAAATATCCCCAAGGCCAGCGTATCAAACACGCAAAGCGCATTGGGACAGCAGTTTAACATAACCTCAGGAGAGGGCCGCCATTGGCAGGTGCTTGTGGAAGACTGGGTAATAAGAAACGGGGTTTTCGCTTACAGAGACATCGCCGCCAGGACAAGCCATTCCCTTAACGGGATATTTATACGTTTTTACAATTTAAAATTCCACGGTTTTACGGATTTTGCGCTTAACTTCGTGCTGAGAAATAAAATCAAAGACAAAATTATGGAAAACGAGATCGTCGCGGAAGGCAGCGTGGATTTGGCGGATTTCAAGTTAAACGAAATGACTTTAAAAGACACCTCGCTCGAAATCCGCGGAGCGCGCCAGCCGCTTAAACTAACGCTTAACGCGAAAGATTTTCTTAATCCCTCGATAAGTTTTTCTTCCGTATTGCCCGATTTAGGTTATGAGGACGTTTCTTTGTACGTATCAAAGCCGTTTGATTTTTCGCTTCCGTCGACTTCTATAAACGCGGAAATATCTTTCACGGATAAATTCGCCAAATTAAATGTCGCTTCCTTAGCTTTGAAGAATAAGGATATCTCCTTAAATATTAAAGGCGCGGCCGATTTGTCGGCCAAGCCGATAGCTGCTGAGGCTGAATTTTCCTCGGCGGAATTTATGGCGGAAAACGTGGACTATTTTAACTTGCTTAAGCCCTATCAGGTTAAAGGGGCTTTAAAGGCGCGGGGCAAATTGATATATAAAGACGGCAAATTCGGCAGTCCGCAAGTGGTTGCGGATTTAAACGGAGTATCGGCTTTTATCAGCAGCTTTACCATAGAAGGGGTAAAGGGCGCTTATAAAGCCGAGAATAATTTTAACGATATGAGCGCCGACGTTAAAGACGGCGTATTTAAAGTGGGGCGCCAAACGATATCCAAGATAAAAGGCACCGCCGCCTACGAGCATAAAAAACAGAATTTTTACGCCAAGATACAAGATACCAGGTTCAACGATAATACCGTGACCATGAGCGTAGCGATATCCAAAGTGCGCCGCGCGGACAGAGTGATAAAAGCCAATATCTATCTCAATTTGCTTAAGCCGATTGAAATTTTTGAAACTACGGAAGATTTTGTTCAGGCCCTGTCCAAACACAAATCTTCCGGTAGGGTGAAAGACGAAAGCAGTCTTGTGTGGCTTAGGAATTTCCGCACGGCGATACCCAAGTTTATGCCCAACTTCAACGGATTTGTTTACGCCGAGAAATTTGAGACGCCGATAATAGCGGGCTATGACTTCAACGCGGAATTTAATTTGAAGAATATGCTTCCCGGTATGGACAAATTAAGCGGCAGTATGGACGCCAAACTCCAGCAGGGCGTAATATATAAACTACAGGAAGCCGCGGACAGACAAAAGGCTTTGGGTATAGCGTTCCAGCCTTTTGTGATAATGAGCAAAATGGAACGGGCCGGTTCCTTTAAAATGGGCAAGATATTAAAAGACACGCCCTTTGAGGTAATGACGGCTTCGGTAGACTTCAATAATGGTAAAATGGATATTAATAATTTTTACGTAGACGGAGAAGTGATAGCCGCGACTGTTGGAGGGGACGTCGATTGGGTAAAAGAGAATTTGGATTTGGACATAGTGACGATGTTTAAGAACACTTCCAAACGCGGGGCCCTTTCCGAGAATTTGACGGACGAAAGCGGGGAGCCGGCCTTGGCCTTTAGGGTATACGGCGAAATGACAAAGCCCGCCGTCCAAATGAAAAGCCCCAAAAAGACAAGCGCCACAATAAAGGCGGCGCGCGACAAAGGCCTGCGTACGGATTTCAGCGCGGGACAGAAATTTATAAAGGAGAAATAGATGCTCAGGAAACCTAAGATAGACATAATCAGCGTTTTGGAAGAGAACGAGGCTTTTATAGACGGCCATTTTGAGTTGCCCGGCGGCCTTCACATACAGAACTATGTAGATACGGCGGCGGTAATGCAATATCCCAATTTGGCGGCGAAGATAGGCTCCGCGTTGGCCGATTTGTTTGAAGGCCCGGTGGATGCCGTCTTTTCGCCCACTGCGGAAAACTCTATCTTGGCGCAGGAAGTCGCTCGCGTAAAAAACGCTAGGGCCGTTTACGCCACGGACGCGGGCGGGGCAATGCAGCTTAAAGGCTCCATGAAAATAAATCCGGGCGAAAATATCCTCATAGTCGATAATGTCACTATGACCTGCCGCAAGGTGAGAGAGGCCGCCTCCTTGATAAAAATGCTTAAAGCCAATGTCGTGGGCGCGGCGGTAATTGTAGACAGGTCTACCACAGGCGCTGTGGGCAATATAGCGCTCAGATCGCTTTTAAGTTATCCGTTGGACAGCTATAAGCCCGAAGATTGCCCGATGTGCAAAGCGGGAGTTAATTTAACGAAGAAAGGTGCCAATAAATGAAAGAGATAAAAATAAAAGCCAAAGAAGAGCATAGAATAAATAAGGGCCATTGCTGGATATTTTCAAACGAGCTCGAAAAGGTAGATACTGCAATAGCGCCCGGAAGCATCGTCAGAGTGCTCGACAGCAAAGGTCAAAAAATAGGCACCGCTTTTTTTAATCCGCACAGCTTGATATCGGCCAGAATAATAGAAAGGGGCGAAGGCTCTTTGGGCAAGGATTTTATTTTTGAACGTATGGACAATGCCTACTCCTATAGAAAGCAGTTCGGCGTAAGGCGTTTTGGCAGAATGGTCTACGGCGAAGCCGACGGCCTGCCCGGTTTGGTGATGGACCGCTACGGCGATTATCTTGTTATAGACATACTGACGGCGGGTATGGAAGCTTTAAAAAACGAGATTAAAGAGGCCGCGAACAAAATATTCAAACCCAAGGGAATGCTATTTAAGAACGATTCTTCTTTCCGCGCTTTGGAAGGCTTAAGCGCGGAGCCTGAAATTGAGGGGGAAGTGCCGACGGAAACGCAAATAGAGGAAAACGGGGTAAAATATTTAGTGGCTTTGCACGGGGGGCAAAAAACCGGTTTTTATTTTGACCAGCGCGACAACCGCGAATTTATGAAGCCCTATTTCAAAGATAAAATAGTAATGGATTTATATTCTTATACGGGTTCTTTCGGGATAACGGCGGCTTTAAACGGGGCCGCGGCGGTATGGGGTACGGATTCTTCGGCCCCTGCGGTGGAATACGCCAACAGAAACGCGGAACTTAACGGCGTGGCCGATATCTGCCAATACCGCAAAGACGACGCCGAGAGGCTTTTGTCGGCTATGAAGAAAGGCGAACTGCCGGAGAAACCGGATATAGTCCTTTTGGATCCGCCCGCCTTTGTAAAGAACAGGAAGGCTCTGGCGCAGGCGGTTAATCTGTATGTAAAACTCAACAAAATGGCGCTTGAAGGATTGGAAAGCGGCGGTATGTTGGCGACGTCGACATGTTCGCACCATATCAGCAGGGAGATATTTGTCGATATATTAAAACAAGCGGCGGCCAAAGCGGGCAAGCGAGTAACGATGATAGCGCTTCGCGGGCAAGCTAAAGACCACCCGGTGCTTTTGGGTATGCCGGAAACGGAATATCTGCATTTCGCTTTATTGCAGGTCAGATAAAAACGGACTTGATTTTGATATAAGCAAATTTGGTAATATTATGATATATCGGGATAATTTGGAGGGGATATGAAAGTGTTTTTTAAGTTTTTCGCGGTGTTCTTTGTCGTTATCGCGGCGGGTTGCTGTCAGAGCGACGGCGATTTCTTGAGCGGGGTTGACGCGGAAGAGAGGCCGGCCATACAGGAGGTTTTTGACAAAGCGTCTTCAGGCGATATGAACGCGCAAGCTTATTTGGGAGTGCTTTTTTATACCGGTACCGTAGGGCGCAATAACGAAGCGGCTTTTAACTGGTTTAAGAAAGCGTCGGAAAACGGTTCCGGCGAGGCCGATTATTTCCTTTATGAAATGTACGACAAAGGAATACACGTTGCGCAAAACGCGGAAACGGCATATAAGTATTTACGGTCTTCGGCGTTAAAGGGCTTTACGTCCGCTCGGATAAAACTTGCCGAGCTTTATTTAAAAGGCGAGAAAACGGGAGAAATGGACAAAGAGGAAATACTTGAATGGTTGGGCACTTATACCGCGCAAGGCAATGAAAAGGCTAAAGAGCTGTTGGGCAAACTCCAAAAAAAGTCCTCCGCAGATAAAAGCGGCAAATAAAAAGAAGTAATTTTATTCCGATCCCCCGCTTTTGCCTCAGCGGGGGATTTTTATTGTCGCTTAAAAGACATAATGCGGGACATTTGATATTTATCGGGAAAAATCTCGATTTTAGAATATCGGCGATAGGGGGAGAGGGATTTCGGGCGATAATCATTCAAGTATTGTCTAGAGAGGCTAAGATTTAATCGGGGGAAGGAATAAATAAAACGTCCCGTATGGAAACGGGACGTTTTAAATGCAATCTTTGAAAGATTGTTTTATTCCGCTTTAAGTTTAGCGCCGGCTTCAAGAGCTTTTCTGTTAAGGGCGATCATTTCCGGCTTGGCGCGTTTGAAAACTTTCTTCATGGCGTTTTCAATAGCGTCTAAGCTGACGGCCCCCGTAGCCCCGGCGAAAGCGCCCAGCGCGACCATAGTGGATGTTCTGGCCGAGCCGACTTCTTCCGCAATTTCATTGCAGGGCACCAGGATTACCTTGATGTCTTTTCTTGTAGGCCTGCTTTTGATAAGCGAACTGTTGATGATGAGCAGCCCGCCGCTTTTGAGCATAGGTTCAAACTTGGGCAGGGAAGGCTCGTTCATCACGATGGCGGTATCGGGCGCGCATACTACAGGCGTCGCCACTTCGGTATCGGAAATTACCACCGAGCAGTTTGCCGTACCGCCCCTCATTTCGGGGCCGTAAGAGGGGAACCAGCTTACCGCTTTACCCTCCACAAGCCCGGCTTGGGCCAATAATACCCCGGCGGAAACTACGCCCTGTCCGCCGAATCCGGCTATTCTTACACCTTGATACATATTATTTGCCCTCCTGTTTTTTGCCTTCGTCTTTAAATACGCCCAACGGGTATTGAGGCATCATCTTTTCCCTTAGGAATTCCAGCGCCTTAATGGGTTCTACGCCCCAGTTCGTCGGGCAGATGGAAAGCACCTCAACGAAAGAGAAACCCACCCCGTCAATTTGGTTTTGGAAAGCCTTTTTAATGGCTTTCTTGGCGTTCATTACATTTTGGGGAGTGTCAACGGAAACCCTTTCAATGTATTTCGGGCTTTTAAGCTGGCTTAGCATTTCCGATACATTTATCGGGTTGCCCTGCAGTTTTTCGTTTCTGCCTTTGGGGGCGGTGGTGGCCACTTGGCCGATCAAGGTAGTCGGCGCCATTTGGCCGCCCGTCATACCGTATATCGTGTTATTGATAAATATTACGGTAATATTTTCGCCTCTGGCGGCGGCGTGTACGATTTCCGCCATACCGATAGAGGCCAAGTCGCCGTCGCCCTGATAGGAAAATACGATGGTATCGGGCTTAGAGCGTTTAATGCCGGTGGCTATCGCCGGGCCTCTTCCGTGCGGGCCTTGAATGGCGTCGCAGTTAAAATATTTATCGGCGAAGACCGCGCACCCCACAGGCGCTATGCATATGGTGCGTTTGCGGATATCAAGCTCGTCCATAACCTCGGCTACAAGGCGGTGTACGACGCTGTGTCCGCAGCCGGGGCAGTAATGGGTGGGAATATCCACCAAAGATTCGGGCCTTTTGGTTACGGGTTTCATAATAAAGTTCCCTCCTTGCAGATTTTGTTTTCAGGTTTATGGCAGGTATTATCCGCCTTATCGGCCAAATCGGCCAAATTGAAAAGAAAGTCCTTCTTGCCGTTTAATATTGATTTTACCGCTTCGGCGATTTCTTCGGCCACCGGGAAGAAAGCGCCCGGCTTGGCGTAAAGGTGCACCGGTATTTTGCCGGCAGTCGCCAATTTGACATCTACAATCATTTGGCCCAAACTCATTTCGGCGCAGAGCATCGCTTTGCAGCTTTTGGCGAGTTCGGCAAGCCTCTTGCTTGGGAACGGCCAGAGGGTTATCGGCCTGAACAGCCCAGCTTTTACGCCTTCGCTTCTTAAGGCGTTTACCGCGGCCATGGCGGCGCGCGAGCTTATGCCGTAGGCGACGATTATTACATCTGCGTCTTCGGTGAAGCGTTCCTCGTAGCGGACTTCGTCCCTTTCAATAAGGGCGTAACGTTCAGCCCTCTTTAGGACCATCTTTTCCAATTCGCCTTCACCCAGCCCGTAGGAGGAAATCATATTCTTTCCCCTGCTTCCGTCGTTTATGCCCAGAGCCCAAGGTTTCGCGGGCAGCGTTTTGGGGTCAATAGGGTCAAAGTTATAGCTCATGCCTTCCATCATTTGGCCGAGTATGCCGTCGGCGAGTATCATCGCGGGCATGCGGTATTTTTCGGCCAGTTCAAAAGCCAATTTGGGGAAATTGCCCAATTCCTCTACGCTGTTGGGCGCCAGTACTATAAGCCTGTAATCGCCGTTTCCGCCGCCGCGCGTGGCTTGGATATAGTCGCCCTGCGCCCCGGCTATATTGCCCAGGCCCGGCCCGCCCCTCATTACATTGACTATCAGGCAGGGCAGATCCGCGCCCGCCATATAGGAAATGCCTTCCTGTTTTAAACTTACGCCCGGGCTGGAAGAGGATGTCATCGCTCTCGTCCCGGTAGCGGCGGCGCCGTAAATCATATTGATGGCCGCCACTTCGCTTTCGGCCTGCACGAAAGCTCCGCCGACTTCTTCCTGCCGCCAAGACATATATTCCGGCACTTCGTTTTGCGGGGTTATCGGATAGCCCGCGAAAAATCTGCATCCGGCTCTTATCGCGCCTTCGGCCAGAGCCTCATTGCCTTTCATTAAAACTTTTTCTGCCATTTTTTACCTCTTATCTATATACGGTTATAGCTAAATCCGGGCATACCATATAGCACATGCCGCAGCCTATGCAGGATTCGGGTTTAGCAAGTTTGGCGGGGTAATATCCCGTCTTGCTGAAAGTGTCAGACATCTCAATGCATTGTTTAGGGCACGCTTTCGTGCACAGCTTGCAGCCTTTGCAACGCATGTCGTTGACTTCTATTTTAGGCATAATACCTCCTTTAAGGTTCCTCACATACTTAGTATAAACTTTTTTAAAGCTTTAGCGCAATGCTTAATCGCCCCGCGCTTTGCAGAGCGGGTTTTTTGTAAAATTATAATTATCAAGAGGCGGGTATATTATATGAATAAGGTCAACTCAAATCTTGCCGAACAGGCGCGCGCTTTGCTGGGCGCTACTAAAGACTTTACGGCCGATATGGCCAATCTCTCCGCTTTGATTTATCACAATGTGCATGAGATAAACTGGGCGGGTTTTTATGTTTTTAAGGCGGGTAAATTGGTGTTGGGGCCGTTTCAGGGCAAGCCCGCCTGCGTAGAGATAGAAATCGGCAAAGGCGTTTGCGGGCTGTGCGCTAAAAGCGCAAAGACCGTAATAGCGCCTGACGTGCATAAATTCCCCGGGCATATCGCCTGCGACGAGGCCAGCAAAAGCGAAATAGTAATACCTCTGTTTAAGACCGACGGAACAATTTACGGGGTTATGGATATAGATTCGCCTAAAGAGGACCGATTCGGCCCGCAAGAGCGGGAGCTGTTTGAAAGTTTGGCCGATATCTTAACGCGCGCCTGCGGCGGTTTTAGTTGATTAACAAAACGGAAGCGGCCCTAAAGGCCGCTTCCGTATGTCTTTAAAAGAAATATGCCGAGGGACAGGATCGAACTGTCGACACCCGGTTTTTCAGACCGGTGCTCTACCACTGAGCTACCTCGGCATTTGGCTTGACGGTTTTTATAGGCCGCCAAATCAATAAATCTGTTTTTTGCTACCCTATTATAATATCAAATTAGGCGTTATATTTCAATGTTATTAAATAGACTTCTGCCCTTACGCTTTGCTTTGCGCGGTTTTATCGGCTTTGGCCGCGGCCAAACAGAACAGCGCCGCCGGAATTACAAACAGCATTGTGGAAAGTACCGCCGCCCTCAAGCTAAACGAATCGGACACCGCCCCGACAAAAGCGGGCGAAATCGCGTCGCCCAGCGCGTGTATAATAAATATGTTTACCGCGAAAGCCATAGACCTTATTTTGATGTCCGTCAGATTTACTATAGCCGCGTTCAGCGGGCCCGTCTGCAAGAAAGCGAACATTATCGCTATGGCGAGGAGACTCAGCGCTAAAAAGTAATTGTCAAACGAGAGCGCCGCCGCCGCGAAAGGGAGCGCCGCGGCAAAACTTACGGCGGAAACCAAATAATACGCCTTCTTTGTTTTCTTTAACACCTTGTCGGCCAAGAAACCGCCCAAAAAAGTGCCCGCCGCGCCCGCCAGTATCGTTAAGGCGCCGAAGACCGTCCCCGCCTGCGCTACGGAAAAATCATAATATCTGTGCATAAAAGTGGGCATCCACGCCGCAAGCCCGCCCAAAGTAAAAGTGCCCATAGCCTGCGCCAAACACACGAACAGAAACGGTTTGTTCTTCAGCAGGGTAAGATAATTTTTGATTTTCGGTTTTTCGGTTTTCAGGGTTTTTGTTCTGGCGTCTTTAAGTTTAAACAATATAAAAGCCGCTATCAAAGCGCCTGGGAGCCCGACTAAAAAGAAAGCGCTCCTCCACCCGATGTGAAACCCCAGAAATCCGCCCAGCAAATACCCCAAGGCGCTGCCCGCGGGCAAGGCCAACCCGAACAGCGCCAAAATGCGGGCGCGCTTTTCGGCTGGGAATTTTTCCGCAAGGAAGGAGGGTGATACGCTGGTAAAGCCCGCCTCGCCTATCCCTATAAAACTGCGCGCCGCAAATAAATGAAAATAATTTTTCGCCGCGCCTGAAAGCATAGTCGCCCCGCTCCATAAAAAAGCGCAAACCGCCATAGTGTATTGGCGGGGCGTTCGGTCGGCGATGTATCCTATAACGGGCGCGGCGAACATATACACGAACATAAAGGCCGAGGCCAATATCCCCAGCTTAGCGTCGGATAAAAGCAGGTCCTCCTTTATCAGCGGAAAGACGGAAAACAGTATCTGCCTGTCTATGTAATTTAACAGATTAAGTGAGAATAGCAACACAAATACCGTTTTTGCGTTCATTAAAAATCCTTTGTTTGGCGCAGCGCCTCATAGAGGCATATCGCCGCGGAAGTAGATAAATTTAAGGACCTTACCTCACCCGGCATCGGGATTTGGTAGAGAGAGTCTTTATATTCCTTATACAATGCTTTGGGCAGGCCGCAAGATTCGCTGCCGAAGGCCAGATAATCATTCTTTTGGAATTTAATGTCCCAGAGTGATTTTTCGCCTTTCGTGGAGAAAAAGAAAATTCTCGCGCCCTCGGGCAGGGAATTTTTGAAATCGGCGAAAGTATCGTATCTGGTGTATTTCAGTTTGGGCCAATAGTCCAAGCCGCTGCGTCTGATTTCTTTGTCCTCTATTTTAAAGCCGAGTTTGCCCACTAAATGCAAGTGCGCGTTCGCAGCGACGCAAGTCCTGCCGATATTGCCCGTATTGAAGGGGATTTCGGGGTTGATTAAAACTATGTTCATCATAAAATAATTTTATGAAACTTTTATTCTTCGGGCAAACCGCTGAGGGAAGTTTCGTTTAAGGGGAAAAATATCCCGTAAAAGAAGATGAGCGGGTTCGTTATAACGCGCGCCAAACGCGGCATAAAGTAGAGATTGTGCCTCAAGGCGAATTTGAATAAAGCGAATTTCACTTTAAAAATAAAATTCCTTTCTTTAAACAGATCGCTCGGCAAGTTAAGATAAAAATTTTTGCTCTTTTCAAAAAACTCTTTTGTTTGCGTTTTGTCCGATTGTTTTAATGCGCCGTTGCCTATACATTCTCCGCCTATTATTTGTTTTAAAAGGATATATTCAAATTCTTCTTTTATTTCCGGGTATATGTTCAATCCGTTTAAATAATTACGTATATAAGAAAAATTCTCAAAGTTAATATTAGCGGAATTGTTTGAACTTCTTTTCCCCAAAGAATTAGTGGTGTCTCTAAAGTCTATTAGAGGTTCGTCAATAAAAATAAATTTATTGGCCAAGGCAAATAAAGCGCCCATAAAAGGGACGTCTTCCGTACCGCGCCCTTCGGGGAAACGGAGATGGTTGCTTTCTATAAGACTCCTTTTGATAAGGCTGCCCCAAGGTCTGCCTATTATGCCTGCGCCGATAAATAAGAAATTCGCGCGCGTAGCAGGCGGCCTTACAAGTGCGGCGGGGAGTCCTTTTAAATTACACTTTAAGAATTTTTTGTCCGATTCGTCGATCCTATCACAGGAGCAGGTTGCTATATCGGATTTTTCCTCTTCCGCTTTTTTGTAAAGGATTTCACAGGCGTCGCTTCGGAGGATATCGTCGCTGTCAAAGAATAAAACATATTTGCCCTTGGCGTGCTTGAGGCCCTCGTTCCTGGCGCCGCCCGCCATGCCGCCTTCTTTGTAAAGATAATGGAAGTTGGGATATTTGCCAGCAAATTCCTTTATTATTTCGGGCGAGCCGTCTTTTGAGGCATTATCCACGCACAGGACCTCAATATTTTTAAAAGTTTGCTCCGCGGCCGATTGCAGGGCTTTTTGCAAGAACTTCTCTGAATTGTATACGGGTATTATTACGCTTATTTCGGCGCTCATATCTTATCCTTTGAATATAGTTCGGTTTTATTGTTTGCTTTAAAACTTTGTTAAAATAAAAACTTCTTATTAAAAATCAACGTAAAACAATCGGATTGTTTCCAAGGTTGTTTCACGTTGAATAAATATTCCCCGCCTAAGGCAAAAGCGCGGGCCTTTTCAATTTACATTTCCCATCTTACATATATCGGCGTAAACGGGTGCGGTATCGCGCTGTTAAACGGCAGAATTCGCATGGCGTAATCTTGCCGTCCGCTGGTTTCGGGGTGGATTTCCACCTCGTATAAATAAGCGTCGCCTTCCCTGCCGACCATATTCATAGTAAAGTCCTTCACGCTTTCAAAACCGCCGCCCAAGCCGCGCAGGCCGAGCTGGGTTTGCACTACTACGTCTTCCGGCTTCAAATCGCCCAAAGTTACTTTGGCTTTGAATTTCAAAGTTTCGCCCACCAGCACCGTGCGCGATATATTGCCCGTAACGTCAACTATCGACACTCTGGGCCAGTTCGCCGCTATTCTGCCGCGCCAAGCCGCCAAGGCCGCCGTCTGCCCTTCGCTTTTTAAAATATTGCCGTAATAGTGGGCTTTGGTGTAGAATCTGTCGTAATATTCCTGCACCATTCTGTTGGTGTTGAAGAACGGCACTATCGTTTTGATTGACGTCTTCATCTTGGATACCCACTGTTGGGGGATATTGTCCTGATCCCTATCGTAGAATACTGGCGCGATTTCGTTCTCGATCAAATTATAAAGCGCCTGGGATTCGACTTCGTCGCGCTGCTCGTCGCTTTGATAAGACTGCGCCCCGATTATCGACCAGCTGAAATCGCACGGCCCCACTTCGTCCCACCAGCCGTCTAATATGGATAGGGCCAAAGCGCCGTTAAGCGCGGCTTTCATGCCGCTGGTGCCGGAGGCTTCCATCGGCCTTACCGGATTGTTGAGCCATACATCCACGCCCTGCACCATATAGCGCGCCAAGTTCATATTATAATCTTCCGCGAAGACGATTTTGCCTCTGAATCTCGGGTCCAGCATAATATTGTATATCTGCTTAATAAACTCTTTGCCCGCGGTGTCCGCCGGGTGGGCTTTGCCCGCGAAGACGAATTGCACCGGCCTTTGGGCATTGTTGACTATCGCGGAGAGTCTGTCCAAATCTTTAAAGAGCAAAGTAGCCCTCTTATAGGTGGCGAAGCGCCTCGCGAAGCCGATGGTAAGTATTTTGTCCTTTAAAACCTTTGACGCCTGATTGGCCAGCATTACATTGCCCGATAGCCTATTGGCCTGCAAGGCCATCTTGTTGCGAATGTATTTTATGAGTTTGTTTTTCCGCAGTTCGTGAGTCTTCCAAAGTTCTTCGGAGGGGATATTTTCTACCTTGTTCCACACCGATTGGTTGAAGTTGTTTAAGCTGTCGTCGCCGTCAAAGAGATATTTGCGGTACAGCTCGCTGTATTCGTGGCTTACCCAGCTGGCGGGGTGTATGCCGTTGGTTATGCTGGTTATCGGCACTTCGGAAGTGTTAAGGCCGTTCCAAATATTCTTCCACATTTCCCTGGATACCACGCCATGCAGTTTCGCTACGCCGTTGAGATAGGCCGAAAGCTTCAGCGCGAATACCGTCATGCAGAACATCGGCGATTGGGGGGTTTCTTTGCCCAAATCGAGGAAGGCCTCCCACCCTATGCCCAGTTGGGAAACATAAGGCTCCATAAATTTTTTGACGAGATTGAAATCGAAATATTCATTGCCCGCGATTACCGGCGTATGCGTGGTAAATACCGAAGTCGCCCAAACGAGTTCTTTGGCCTCGTTGAAGGAGATTTTCTTGTCCTGCATAATCTCTATTATGCGTTCGCACAGCAGGAAGGCCGAATGCCCCTCGTTTATGTGGTATACCGTCGGGTTCATACCCATAGCTTTTAAAGCCTTTACTCCGCCGACGCCCAAGATTATTTCCTGTTTTATTCTGTTTTCCCTGTCGCCGCCGTAGAGCTGTTCGGTTATCGTTCTGTGCGCGGGCGGGTTTTCCGGAAGATTTGTATCCAAAAGGTAGAGAGAAGTTCTGCCCACAGGCACGCGCCATATCATAGCTTTGACGATTTCTCTGCCAAGCGGAATATCTATCGTAAGGTTATTGCCTTTATTGTTGCGCACCGCTTCCACCGACATATGCGCCCAGTCGTTTTCCGGGTATTCCTCGCCTTGCCAGCCGTCCTTGTTGAGCACTTGCTTTACGTATCCTTTTTGATAGAACAGCCCCACGCCTATCAAAGGCAGGCCCAAGTCGCTCGTGCTTTTGATATGGTCGCCCGCCAGCATGCCGAGGCCGCCCGAATATATCGGCAAGCCTTCGCCTATGCCGTACTCCATGGAGAAATACGCCGTAAGGAAATTTTCTTTCCCTTCCCCTTTTACCTTGTTGTACCAAGTATCTTTATTGTTCTGATAGTTTCTGTAGAGTTTTTCCACGAAGTTGAGGTGCGCTATAAAATCCTCGTCTTTGCTCAGTTCTTCCAGCCTTTTCTGAGATACCGTCGCCATAAGCCATTTCGGCATTCTTTGGGATTTTTCCCAAAGCTGTTCGTCTATTCTTAAAAAGAGCATTATCGCCGGCCAGTTCCAGGCAAACCACATATTGTTGGAAAGTTCCTCGAGAAATTTCATATTGTCCGGCAAATTGGGTGTTACTTTGAAAGAATGAATTTTCATCTCTTATTACTCCCTTTCTTTTGATAATCTTTATATTAGTATATAAATTGAAAAAGGGGCAAGGCAACAAAAATAAGAAATATTTTCGTCCTTTTTTGCTCTCTTTGCGGGACGAAGGAGGGGGCTTATTCTTAATAGGCGGAACGCTTCTTGTTCTTTTTCGCCGCCCCGCAAGCGGCGCAGTCCCGTCCTGAAAATGCGAAAGCGCGAAAAATATTGTAAAATATCAATATATAAGAGGTTTATGTCTCGTTCGTCTAGCGGTTTAGGACGCCGCCCTCTCAAGGCGGAGATCACGGGTTCGAATCCCGTACGAGACGTATTTCCCCGTACGATTTATACTCCGCCGCAGCGCGGATATTTTTATTTTAAGGAGCTTTTTTTATGGATATAGGAATAGTGGGTTTGCCCAATGTAGGGAAATCGTCCCTTTTTAATGCGCTTACCAATGCCGGCGCGCAGGCTTCCAATTATCCTTTTACCACCATAGAGCCTAATGTCGGCGTAGTACCCATACCCGATAAGAGGCTTGACGCTTTATTTGATTTGTTCAAACCGCCAAAGAAAACGGCCGCTTTTATCAGATTTGTCGATATAGCGGGCATTGTTGAAGGCGCGAGCAAGGGCGAAGGCTTGGGCAATAAGTTCCTGGCCAATATACGCGAAGTCGACGCCATAATACACGTAGTCCGTCTGTTCGAGGACGAAAACATCACGCACGTGTCGGGCAGCGTGGACCCTTTAAGAGATATAGAAATTATAGAAACCGAACTTATGCTGGCCGATTTGGAAAGCGTGGAAAAGATGCTTCCCAAGGCACAAAGCAACGCTAAAAGCGGCAATAAGGAAGCCAAAGCCAGATTGGAAACCCTGCTTAAACTCCAGAAGGCTTTAAGCGAGGGTAAACCCGCCTCAAGCGTGGAACTGGAAGAAGAGGAAAAAAAGGATCTTCAGCTTCTTACGCTTAAGCCGATGTTGTATGTTGGCAATAATTCCGAAAAGCCTAACGAAGAAAACTCCCGTAAATTGCGCGAGCACGCCCAAAAGACGGGCGCCGGCTTTGTGGAACTCTGCATAAAATTCGAGGCCGAAATAGCGGAACTCGATGAGGAAGAGAAACGTCTTTTCCTGGCGGAAGTCGGCTCGGAGTATACGGGTCTGGAAAAGATAGTAAGGGAAGGAATGAAACTTTTGAATATGTGCACTTTCTTTACGGCCGGGCCTGAAGTTGAGGTGCGCTCCTGGCTGATACCCGTAGGCTGCCCCGCGCCCAAAGCGGCGGGCAAAATTCATTCCGACATAGAACGCGGCTTTATCTGCGCGGAAGTGTACGGCGTAGATGATATACTTGAACATAAATCGGAAAAGGCTTTAAAGGAAAAGGGCCTTATCCGCCAGGAAGGGCGCGACTATATAATAAAAGACGGCGACGTCTGCGTATTCAGGTTTAACGTATAATGGTTTGCAAAAGTTTCGGCGTTTGCGGGGGCTGTTCTTTAAAACAGGACGACTACCCCGCCCAAATCAAATTGAAACAGGGCAAAGTAAAAGCCCTGCTGGAACCTTTTTACGGTGGGGAAATAGCGGTAACGTCTTCCCCCGATACCGAGTATTTCCGAAATAAAATTGAACTTAGCTTCTGCCGCCAGGTCGTCTGGAGCGAGCCTTACGGCAAAAAGAAAAAGGTCGTCCGCGACAAAACCAAACCCCTGGAATTTGAAAATACTTTCGGCTTCCGCCTAAAAGGCCGCTGGGACCGTTGCGTCAATATAGAAGACTGCCTTTTGTATGAGCCAAATCTCTCCGATTACGCAAAAGCCTTGCGCCTGTGGGCGGAGGAAAAGAAACTTTCTTTCTACGACCAGCGCACGCACGAGGGCCTGCTGAGGAATTTGATTTTAAGGCGCGGCGTCAATACGGGGGAAGGTATGGCCGTACTGATAACCGCTTCGCCTTTTAAATACGCCGAGGACTTCGCCAAACTGACGGAATCCTTTTATCCCTCTTATCATATCCTTACGGCGGTAAACGACGGCGTTTCCGACGCTTCGGGCTTAAAGGATATAAAGGTAATAAAAGGCAAAGGCTTTATAAGGGAAAAGCTCTTTGAAAGCGGACGGGAAGTAATCTTTGAAATATCGCCGCAATCGTTTTTCCAGACGAACACGAAAGCCGCCAATTTGATTTATGAAAGGGTGGCCTCAAAAATGGCGGAGTTAAAACCCGCCGTTATGTACGATTTTTACGGCGGGGCGGGCAGTTTCAGCCTATGCTGCGCGCCTTATGTCGGCAAGAGCCTGTGCGTGGAAAGCGTGCCCAGCGCGGTAAACGACGGCGTAAGAAACGCGAAAATAAATAAAATAGACAATGTCAATTTTTTCTGCGCCACTACGGAAGATTTTTTGGCCAAGAATAAAATAGGCTCTCACAATTCCGTGATAGTGCTCGACCCGCCCAGAAGCGGCGTACACCCCGCGGCCTGCGCCAAGATATTAAACAGCGGCGCGCCAAAAATATTTTATATATCCTGCAACCCAGTAACTTTGGCGGAAAATCTAAAAACGCTCAGCGCGAAGTATAAAGTAACCCACGTCGAGTGTTTTGACTTTTTCCCGCACAGCGAACATATAGAAACTTTAGCGGAACTTGAACTGAAATGAACAATATAGACGAAATTTTATCCACTTTAAATCCCCGCCAGCTTGAAGCGGTAAACTATAACGGCGGGCCTTGCCTTATTATAGCGGGCGCGGGTACCGGCAAGACTAAGACTCTTACCTGCAAAGTAGCCAAATTGATACACGACGGCGTTTCGCCTTCCAGAATTTTGGCCGTAACCTTCACCAATAAAGCGGCGCAGGAAATGAGGGAAAGGATAGAAGGCCTTGTGCCGGGCAATTCCTCGCGCGTGTGGATACACACTTTCCACTCCTTCGCGGTAAGGGTGCTTAGGCAGAACGCGGCCGCGGCCAAATTAAATAAAGATTTTGTAATTTACGATGAAAGCGAACAAAAAAAGATGATAACCTTGGTGTTGGAGGAGATGGGCGTAAAGGAAGGCAAAAAAGAAACGGGTTATTATGTTTCTGCCATATCAAGAGCCAAAGACGATATGCTCGACCCCGATTCCTTCCTTATCCACGCGCACGCTTCAAATAATCCCAGGCGTATGCAAACGGCGGAAGTATACAGGAGGTATCAACGCAAGCTGGAAGCGGCGGGCGCTTTGGATTTTGGCGATTTGCTGATGAAGGTGGTAGCCCTTTTTAAGGACAGCCCTCAAACGCTGGCTTATTATCAGGATTATTTCCGCTATATTCTTGTGGACGAGTATCAGGATACAAACCACACCCAATATATTTTGACTAAAGCATTGGCCAGCAAGCACCGCAATTTATGCGTTGTGGGCGATCCGGACCAATCGATATATTCTTGGCGAGGCGCAAATATCCGCAACATTATGGAATTTGAGCGCGATTTTAAGGACGCCAAAGTAATCACGCTGGAGCAAAATTACCGCTCCACTCAGGTTATTTTGGACGCCTCAAATAAACTTATCCGCAAGAATATGAACAGGCGCGAAAAGAATTTGTTCAGCGAAGTGCAAAGCGGGGAGCCTATCTGCGTACGGGAGCTGGCCAGCGAAGGCGAGGAAGCCCGCTGGATCTGCAACCGCATACAGGCGATGGTGGAAGACGACGGGATAAATTTAAACGATGTGGCAGTATTTTACAGGACGAACGCGCAGTCTAGAAGTTTTGAAGATACTTTCCGCCGCTACCAAATGCCTTATAAACTTATCGGCGCGGTAAAATTCTACGACAGAAAGGAAATTAAAGATGTTCTTTCCTACGCGCGGCTTTTGGTCAATCCTAACGATACCGTAAGCCTGCTTCGCGTGATAAACACGCCAAAGCGCGGATTTGGGCAGAGCGCGCAGGACGCCTTGACGGCTTATGCGGGCGCGAGGAATATATCGCTTTACTCGGCTTTAAAGGAGAGGGAATTTACCGATACTTTAAAACCTACCGCTCGCCGCGCGGCCAAGGAATTTATGGATCTGTTTGAAAGCTTGGCCTTGGAAATGACTTTTAATGCGCCCAGCGCTATATTCGCCAAATTGCTGGAAGGCTCCGGCTATGAGCAAGCGCTTCAGGCGGAGCTGGAAAAAGATCCCGAAGCGGAAAGCCGCCTGCGCAATATCGGCGAGCTTGGCGGCGCCATTAAAGATTATGAGGAGCGCTGCGTCAAAGAGGGCAATGAGCCTTCGCTTTCGGGATATTTGCAGGAAGTTTCTTTAATAAGCGGGGCGGAGGAAGTAAGCGGTTCTTTAAACGGAGCGGTAACCTTAATGACGGTGCACCTCGCCAAAGGGCTGGAGTTCCCCGTCGTATTCGTTACGGGTTTGGAAGAGGGCTTATTCCCGCTTAGCGGCAAGGACGACGACGATATGGAAGAGGAACGCCGCCTGTGTTACGTCGCTATGACTAGAGCTAAGAAATATTTGTATATGACTTACGCCTCCACAAGAAGATTATTCGGCAAGACTTATCAGAATTTGGCCTCCAGATTTCTCTTTGACAGCGAACTGCTGGAGCCCGCCTCTTACAGCGGGCCTATGGAGCGCACGGAAATCAATCCGCGCGCCCGCTATTTAAACGGCGGCTATAACAGGTGGAATTTAAGCAATAGCACCTCTTACGATAATTCCGACAATTACCAAGATACTTTTAAACAATTCGCGCCCGCTTTCGCCAAGCCCGAGCCCGCCGCGCAGCAGGCAGAAGCTTCTGCCGAAGAAGGCGCTAAAAGCGGATCTTCGGTGCGGGTCGGCAGTATGGTAAAACACGGAGTGTTCGGCAAAGGGCGGGTAAGCGCGATAAGCGGATCGGGCGACAATACCAAAATAACGGTAATATTCGCCAACGGTACAAAGCGCGTATTCATATTGCGCTTCGCGCCTTTGGAAATACTTTAAACCTATATATTTGGCGGGCGGTTTTAAACCGCCCGTTTTTTTGTTCGGGGGAGAAGAAACGCTCACGTGCGGGCGGGTTTCCCATTTTTAATTTTTTGACAAATATATTTTGACAGCCGATAAAAAAGCCCCGTTTTATGACGGGGCTTTTTTGAATATTCAATTTTTTGGCCAAAGGCGGCATCTTTATGGGGTCTAAGCCCGCAGGCAAACTTTCGGCTTATTGCTCCACGTTTCTGTTGAACTTCTGGAATAGGAAAGCGACGGCTATCAATACGGCGGCCATACCGAATACGCCGAAAATTCTGTAAAGCGTATCAAGCTTCCATAAATCCACCAAGGCTAGTTTTACTACAGCTGCGCAGATAATCATTATTCCGCATTTGGCCAGTATCTTGCTTCTGTTAAAGAACAAGGAAAAGAGATATGCGCCCGCTCCGTAAGCGGCCCAAGCCAGGGTATAAGTTACCGCCTCGGCGAGATTGCCCGAGAAATCAAAGCGCAACGCTCCGCCTTGGGAGAAATAATCGGCTATCTCAATATTGAGCAGAGCGAACAGCAAAAACGCTCCGCCCGTCTTGAGCATGACTTTAAATTTATCGTATTTTTCTTTACAGAAAAAGGCCCCCGCGAACATAGCCGCCGCGCAAACGCCAAATACCAACATATACCAGTTGAATATTTTCACTTCGCTCGCGCAGTATTGGGCAAGAGCCGGGTTCAATACCAGCCTTATAAATACGACCGAGAAAATTACCCCCGCCAAAGGCATAATGATTTTATTGTTTATTTTACCGTTAAGCCAACACAAAGCCGCCGCATATGCCGCCAAAAATATCGTAAGCCATTTTTCGGTGAATTGAACGGGCAGAATAAGAGTTGTAAAAAATATCGTAGCGGCTATAAATAGGGCCTTCGTCTTTTTAAAACCTTCCTTATTTAGCAAGTATAAAGCCGGAAAAAGATAACACAAAGCCAAAAACAACGGAACGATGCCCAAAATATCTTTAAAATACTCTTTGCCGATATTTTGATACAGCGGCATAAAAGCGATTACGCCCGCGGATACCGCCGCAATCCATTGGGCAGAGCAATCCTTTGTCTTTGCTTTCAACACAAAAGGAAAGGCATAATACAGCGCGAATACGCCCAAAGCGCCAAAGCCCGGCGCGACTTCCTCGTGGAATATTACGGCGTACGCGGTATAGAAAACTATCCAAGAGCCTAAAGCGAAGAAAGAATTTTTGTTTGTTCCGCAAGCCATATCGTATATGAACGATAAAAGAGTTATCAGCACGGCGGCCGAAAAGATAATAACTTTAGTTTCCCCGTTTAAGCAAATGGCCAGTGTGAATATTTGCAGTACGGCGAATATGCCAAACGGCGTAAAGAGCCCGCGGTCTATTTTGTCTTTAGGCAGCAGGCCCGTCGCCAAGGCAAATAAAGCGTAACAGATAAAAACGATATGCAGATGAGGGGCGTTGACGCCGTGTATAAAATAAGATATTTGGCACAATATGGTCAATGCCAGAGAGGACCAAGCAAGAGCCTTCCATCCTTTTTTAAAAGCTATCGCCGCGGCGGGGATATTGACTATCAGCAGATAAGAAAAGAAAAACAGGTATTTATCTTGGCCGGAAGACAATAATATAGGTGTTAAAAACGCCGCCGCCACAGCAAGGAAAGCTATAAACTGTTTGTCCTTTACATAAGATACGGCAAAAGAAATTAAAGCCGTCGCCGCCATAAAAGCGAAAGCCGAGGTAATATCCAAAATATCAAAGAAGGCATAAGCGGAATAGGCCGATATGAAACATATGCTTATGCCCGCCGCGCATAAAGAAGACGCCGCGATTTGCAGGTCTTTGTCTTTAATAGCCAAGCCCGCCGCGCACATCAAAGCACCCAAAGCCGCAGCCAAGGATAAAATCATCGATATGGTTATCAAGCCTTTTTGCGCCATATAAGAGAAGGTAAACAAAGCGCCCAGTACCATCAATACTCCAGCTATCCAGGCAAACAGTTTGGCTATATTAAGTCTGTTTTGAGAGGTTTGTTCTTGTCCGGCCGAGGGAGCGGATAAAGGTTGTTGTACGGCTTGGTCCGATAGCGCGGCCTCAAGCGGGTGGGCGGATTGCCGCGAAAGTTGTTGTTGAGCAGGCTGACTTTGCGCTTGGCTTTGCGCGGTTTTGTTTTCCGCGGGGGTAAGCTCTTGAGAGTTTGTCTGTTCGGCGGCGGTTTCTGGCGAAGCGGCCCTTTTCGTTTCAGGGTTGGGGACCTGTTTTAATTTGTCTTCCAGCCTTTGCATACGCAAATCGACGGAAGATGCTTTTGAAAGCGCCGCTATGGCCAAAATTAAAGCTATTATTGAAAATATTGTATTCATTTACTATGTCCTCTCGCATACGTCCAAGTGTGTAAATATATTTTATATTATAAAATTTGTAAAATAGATATATGGAAATAAGTTTGGAAGATATAAAAAAGACTGCCAAATTGGCCAAATTTAACATTACGTCCGATGAAGCCGAAGTATATACCAAGCAGCTGTCGGCCGTATTGGACTGGGTCGCGCAGCTGCAAAAGGTGGAAACCAATGTTTCGCTCGGCGGCGTGCGCCTAGCGGGCAGCGCCCCGCTTAGGGAGGACAATCCACATTGCGACGAGGCCTGCGCGCGTGAGATAAGGGCCGCTTTTAACGATAAAGACGGCGACAATTTGAAAGTTAAAAAGGTTTTATAATTATGAATGCCAGCCAAACGGCCGCCAAAGTACGCCTCGGCGAACTTAAGGCGGAAGACTTAACAAAAGATTGTATTAACAGAATAAAGGAAGGCAATGCCAAAATAAACGCTTTCCTGGAGATTTTCGAGCAGTCTGCCCTAAAGCAAGCCCGCGCCGCAGACGCTAAGGATCCCTCACAAAGGGGAAAACTTGCGGGCGTGTGCGTAGCCATAAAGGACAATATCCTTTACAAAGGCCATACGGCTTCCTGCGCTTCTAAAATGCTGGAAAATTACAAGGCGCCCTATAACGCTTTTGTGGTGGAAAGGCTCCTTGCCGAAGACGCCATAATAATCGGCCGCACGAATATGGACGAATTCGCTATGGGGTCTTCCAACGAAAATTCAGCTTTCGGACCGGTAAAAAATCCTTTGGATTTGGAAAGGGTGCCCGGCGGCAGCAGCGGCGGCAGCGCCGCGGCCGTGGCTGCGGGTATGGTGAGCATGGCATTGGGCAGCGATACTGGCGGCTCCATACGCCAGCCGGCGGCTTTTTGCGGAATTTACGGTATGAAGCCGACTTACGGTTCCGTTTCCAGATACGGGCTTGTGGCTTTTGCTTCAAGCGCCGATCAAATCGGCCCCTTGACCGCAGATTTGCGGGATAACGCCTTATTGCTGGAAGTGCTTTCAGGGCATGACCCGAAGGATTCGACAAGTAGCCAAAGGCCCGCTTTTAAAATGGCGGAATTGGAAACAAAAGCCCTTACCGTGGGCGTACCTTCCGATTTTCTTGAAAACCTTAATCCGGGAATCCGCACCTTCCTTGATAAGGCAAAAGAAGTTTTATCGGGCAAAGGTGTTAATTTTAAGGATATTTCTCTGCCTTATGCCAAGTATGCCTCGCCCTGCTATTATATTTTGACCAGCAGCGAAGCCAGCAGCAATTTGGCTCGTTTCGACGGGCTGAGATATGGATATAAAGACGAAAGCGCCGGTGATTTGGAAGACTCTTATCTTAAAGACCGCGCCAAATTCGGCCCGGAAGTCAAACGCAGAATAATGCTTGGGACATTCTCTTTGGGCAGCGCCCACGCGGAAGATTATTATCTTAAAGCGCAGAAAGTGCGGGCTCTTATCGCCAATGATTTTGTTGAGGCTTTTAAACAAGTGGACGCGATACTTATGCCCGCTACGCCCAATACGGCTTTTAAATTGGGTGAAAAGACGGAAGATTTGATTTCTTTGTATCTTTCAGATTTATATACCGCGCCCGCCAATATAGCTGGTCTGCCGGCTTTAAGTTTCCCTTACGGAAAAGACGAAAAAGGTTTGCCCGTAGGTCTTCAGCTTTACGGCAATTATTTTGACGAGGCCAAATTATACGCTTTGGCCGCGCTATTGGAGAAATAACTATGGTGGTACCGGAGTTTTCCTGCGGTGGAGTAATGCTTGAGGGGAGCAAGGTTTTGCTTGTCCAGGTAAAGAGTATGAAAGGCCGCAAGATATGGACATTTCCCAAAGGCCATATAGAGCCGGGTGAAACTCCGCGCCAAGCCGCTTTGCGCGAAGTGTTGGAAGAAACAGGATATAAAGCCAGTATTTTAAAGCCGATGTTAAAAGTGCGCTACGCTTTTACGCTTAAAGGGAAGTACGTAAAGAAAGTGGTTCAGTGGTATCTTATGAAGAAGCTGGGGCGTATAGGCAAGCATGACCCTTCGGAAATACTTGCCATAAATTGGGTATCGATAAGCAAAGCCAAGGAGATGGTGGAATACCCCAGCGATTTGAGGCTTCTGGATATCATAGAGCGGGAATATGCCTTGGCTGTACAAAGCCAAAAAAATCTCGGGGAAGTGGTTCGGGAGAGAGAACCTGAAACGGAGGAAGAGGAAGATTAACCCCGTGCAGAATTTCGTTCGTTGATTTTTTTGAAGCCCAGCCAAGAGGTGCTTTTTGCTGATGTAGCGGATGATAGTCGGATATAACCAAAAGCAATTTGCCGATTTGATTTGTAGCGCGCCGCCATAAAGGAAGTTGCCCCGGGTTTTGCAGTTTAAATGATGGAACTAATTTTTTCTTCGCTCTGCTATCCCTTTTTGCAAACGGGGAAAACCCCGCCGTTTCGGGCTATGTCCGACTAGGCAAACGGATTAAAAATTTTACCGGCTCTAAAAAAGCCCGCTTTTAAAAGCGGGCTTTTTAAAGTCTGTCCTAGCTTTATTTTACGCCGTGCATCCAATACAACACTTTTTTCGTCATAATCCACATGATTATACCGAATAGTATGGAAAGGCCTGCGGGTATGGAGAACAGCGTGGTAAGGCTCCAAGACTCGTAGAAGCTCGCCAGCCAGCCGGCCAGCAAGTTCCCGAAGAAACTGGCCATAAGCCAAATACCCATAAACAGGGACATGAATTTGAGCGGGGCAAGTTTCGTTACCATGGAAAGCCCCACTGGGGAGAGGCATAATTCACCCATTGTACAAAACATATAAGTGAATATCAGCCACAAAGCGCTTACCGGCCCGTTCGCAATGAAGGTGCTGCCGATGGCGACTATGGTAAAACCTATACCTTGCAGGAACAAGCCCCAGCCGAACTTGCTTGGTATGGAGGGATCTTTATCGCCCATTTTGATCCATAATTTCGCGAATAAAGGCGCAAAGAGCACCACAAATATAGGATTGACCGCTTGGAAATAAGAAGCTTTCAAAGGTACTTCTCCTATAAAAGGCAGCACCGGGTTGAGGTTAATAGACTCCTTGGCGAAGAAATTAAGAGACGTGCCAGCCTGCTCAAAGAAAGCGAAGAAAAACACCGCGAAAAATACGAAAGTGAAAATCGCTTTAATTTTGTCTTTTTCTTCCTGCGTAAGAGGTTTGTTGACGGCAGCGTTCTTTTCGGCCGATTCCTCTTTATTTTTGCCGGCCGGGTAAAGGCCGATATGCCCCAAATATTTATTCTGGGAAAGAAGATACCATACCAAACCGATAACCATACCGGTACCAGCCGCCATGAAGCCGTATTTCCATTTATAGGCCTCAAGCGCGCTCATGGGGTCGTGCGGTTCCCCCAAGAAGCCGCAGATGAACGGCGCGAAGAAAGCGCCCAAGTTGATGCCCATATAGAAAATGGTAAAGCCGCTGTCTCTCCTGGGGTCGCCGGGCTCATAGAGTTCGCCGACTATTGTTGAGATATTCGGTTTAAAGAAACCATTGCCTAAAATAATAAGCACCAAACCGGTGGCGAGCGCCAAATGCGGGTTGATAATTTCGTAAGAGGCTAAAGTAAATTGTCCCAAAGCCATCAAAATGGCGCCGATGGTAATGGAGTGTCTTTTACCTATATATCTGTCCGCCAGATAACCGCCGAGTACCGGCGTTAGGTATACCATAGCCGTAAACATCCCGTATATTTTACTGGATGTTTCCTTGGTGTATCCTATTACGGTGCTGATCATGAACAAGGAAAGCAAGGCTCTCATACCGTAGTAGTTGAATCTTTCCCACATCTCAACCATAAAGAGCATATATAAGGCTTTCGGTTGACCATGTTTGGTAAGATTATGTTTAACTTCGCTGTCTGTCATTAGCATTCTCCTTATTACTTTGGATAAAACTATACGCGCGGACGGTCTAAATATTTCAGCAGTCTAAATTATATAAATTAAATTATACAAATAAAAGGGTCAAACACAAGAGCTTTCCATATACTTTACAACCTCTGAGTAATAATGTTTAATACTCTTAGGCCCATCAGAGGAGAAACAAATGCAGGATAAACATCGTTTTATCGTAAGCAGCCCTATAGACGGCAAGATAGAAAATCTTTCCTCCGTGCCCGACGAGGCGTTTTCCCAAGGTTTTTTGGGGCCGGGCGCGGCTTTAAATTCAATTTCCAATACAGTTAGAGCGCCGTTTGACGGCAAGGTGAAAACTTTGCACAAGGCGCTTCACGCGGTAGTGCTGGAAAGCGGCGGCGTTGAAATACTTATACATATCGGGGTGGAAACGGTCTCTTTAAACGGAAAGGGTTTTAAGGCTTTATGCTCGCAGGGAGACGAAGTCAAAAAGGGCGATGCTTTGATAGAGTTTGACAAAGAATATATCGATAAGCATGCGCCAAGTTCTTTGGTGATAGTGCTTGTGGCTTCGCCTCAAGACGCGCGAATAGATTTGAGTGAGGAGCGCCTCGTAAAAGCCGGGGAGGCTTTATTTTCAGTCGACATTGACGGAGAAGTGCAGCCTTCCCGCCAAGAGGATTTCTCTCAAAGCGAGGGCGGAGAAGAAGATTTCATAGTAAAAGAAATCGCCATAACCGCCAAAAACGGCCTTCACGCGCGGCCCGCCGCGGCCATAGCAAAAGCGGCTAATGTATTTGGAGATACCCATATATACATAAGGAAAGGCGAAAAGCAGGCCAATGCCAAGAGTATGGTGGAAATTTTGGGGCTTGGCATAAACTTCGGCGATAAAATTGAGTTTTTGGCTAGGGGCGGCAAAGCCAGGCTTGCTTTAGAGGCCGTAATGCCCGCCTGCGGCGCGGGTTTGGAAGGGGAGCCCGCCGCACGGAGCTTAAACATAGGCTGCGGCGTTTTGCCTGATTTTAAGGGCGAAGTTAAATTGAACGCGCAAGGCCTATATCCTGGCCTTGTGATAGGTACCGCCCGTCATCTAAAGAGGACGGAACTTGAAATTCCGCATACGGCTGCGGACGCAAAGAGCGAAAGCGATAAACTCTTTAAGGCGGTAGGGCGGGTAAAAGAGACGATAAAGGCGGAAATATCAGCTTGCTCGGCCAACCCAAACAGAAAAGAAATCCTGCAGGCGCATCTTATGATGCTGGAAGATCCTTTTCTTTTTACCGTTTCCGAAAATCATATTACGCAAGGTTCAAGCGCCGCTTATGCCTGGCAAAAAGCGGTAGCCGAAAGCGTATCGGTTTTGGAGGATTCCCAAAGCGCTTTGCTAAAGGAGCGCAAGGCCGATTATAAAGACATAGAAAAAAGAGTCGTTTGCGAACTGCTTGGCCATAAGGAAGAAGCTTTTTCTTTCCCGCCCGATACGATATTGATAACCGACGAATTGCTTTCGGGCGAGCTGGGCAAATTGAACGATAGCATAAAAGGTTTAATAATGGCGGGAGGCTCTCAGACTTCGCATATAGCTATTATGCTTAAAAACATCAGTTTGCCTTCTGTTATAGCGGCGGGGCCAGCGGCTATGGCGATACCGGAAGGCTGCACGGTTATTCTGGACTCGCTTAAAGGAGCGCTAACCGTAAACCCCGTCAACATAGAGGCCGTAAAGCAAAAACAACGGGAAGAAGCCGCCTTTAAAGCGAAAGCGGCGGCGTGTTCGGATCAGCCGGCGATAAGCAAAGACGGCGTTTTGGTTAAAGTTAAGGGCAATGTCGGCAATGTGGAGGAAGCCGTAAAAGCGGGCGAGGCGGGTTCCGACGGGTTGGGGTTGGTCAGGAGCGAGTTTTTGTTTTCTTCCTGGCTCGCTGCCCCCACAGAGGAAGAACAGTATCAAATCTATCAGCAGATAGCCGACAGCCAAAAAGGCAAAGACGTCATTATCCGCACCTTTGACATCGGCGGCGATAAGCCACTGCCCTTTCTTGCTTTGCCCAAAGAGGATAACCCTATAGTAGGCTTAAGAGGCCTAAGGAATTACGATTTGGCGCCGGATCTTTTCAGGAGCCAAGTCCGCGCGATAATGAGGGTTAAGCCTTACGGTTCGGCGAAGATAATGCTGCCGATGGTAACTTTTATAGACGAAGTGGAAAAGTATAAATCCATTATAAGGGGGGAGCAAACCTCTCTGGGCATAAAGGACGTAAAAATAGGGATAATGGCGGAAGTGCCTTCCGCCGCGGTAATGGCCAATGTCTTTGCGGGCTATGTGGATTTTATGTCTTTGGGTACGAACGATTTGACGCAATACGTACTTGCCATAGACAGAGGCAATGCCTTTTTAAGCGCCAAGGCCGATCCTTTAAACCCCGCCGTTTTAAAGCTTATATATATGACGGCCGAAGCGTGTAGGGCGGCGAATATCCCCATAGGCGTCTGCGGTGCGGTTGCCAGCGATGTGCAGGCCCTAAGCGTATTATTGGGGCTTGGCGTAAGGGAATTAAGCGTACCCGGCGGGTTGATAGCGGAAATAAAATATTTTATCAGGGATTTGGATATAAACGTTTGCAGGGACATCGCTTTAAGAGCTTTGAATATGCAAAGCGCGCAGCAGGTGCGCGCCATGCTGAAGGAAAAGTTTAACTTCTAAGGAGAGTGTATGTTTAAACGGGTGTGTGTGGAGATAGGTTCGTTTTTTGTTAAACTCGGCAAGTCTTTAATGCTGCCGATAGCCGTTTTGCCGATAGCGGGTCTTTTGCTTAGGCTAGGCCAGCCGGATTTGCTTAATATAGCTTTTATGTCGGCTGCGGGGCAGGCGGTGTTTAACAATTTGTCCATAATTTTTGCCTTGGGCGTGGCGGTCGGTTTTGCCAAAGAGTCGCACGGCGCGGCGGCGATTTCGGCTTTTGTGGGCTATATCGTTCTTACCGCCACTTTAAAGGAATTTGACGAAAATATAGATATGGGCGTGTTCGGCGGCATCATAATCGGCGTATTGGCCGGCGGGCTCTATAATAAGTATAAAGACATAAAATTGCCGTCTTATTTGGCGTTTTTCGGCGGGCGGCGTTTCGTGCCGATAGTTACCGGCTTTTCCGCTTTGCTTTTGGCGGTAGTATTCAGCTTTATATGGCCGCCGATACAAGGCGTGATAAAAGGCTTCGGAAACTGGATAATAGGTTCTGATAATATAGGCTTGTTTGCTTACGGCACGGCAAACAGAATGCTTATCCCGCTGGGCCTGCATCACATTCTTAATACTTTGGTATGGTTCCAATTCGGCGACTATCAGATAATAGAGGGCGGATTGCAGGTAATCAAGC
Source organism: uncultured Elusimicrobiales bacterium (assembly GCA_944324675.1). Classification (GTDB taxonomy): domain Bacteria; phylum Elusimicrobiota; class Elusimicrobia; order Elusimicrobiales; family Elusimicrobiaceae; genus Proelusimicrobium. Next base: position 80,111 of record CALUXE010000006.1, read on the forward strand.
ACGGCGATTTGACGAGGTTTTTTGCAGGCGATCCGACTGCGGGCGCCTTTATGGCGGGGTTCTTCCCGATAATGATGTTCGGTCTGCCCGCGGCCGCCGCGGCTATGATAGTGGAAGCTTATAAAGCCAACAGGAAAGCGGCAAGCGGCATTTTGCTTTCCTTGGCTTTGACTTCTTTCCTGACGGGTATTACCGAGCCGATAGAATTCGCTTTTATGTTCCTGGCCTTCCCGCTTTATGTTCTTCACGCCCTGCTTACGGGTTTAAGCATGGTGATAATGAATGTGCTTGACGTTAAGCTGGGTTTTACTTTCTCGGCCGGTTTAATAGACTATCTTTTAAATTACGGCATAAGCACCAATCCGCTTATACTTATCCCCGTAGGCTTGGCTTACAGCGTGGTATACTTCTTCCTGTTCCGTTTCGTTATAAGGAAATGGAATTTGGCCACGCCCGGCAGAGAAGATAAAAAGGAAGGGGAGCTTTCCAAAGTAGAAACCGCCCCCGCCGCCGTTAAGGAAGAGGCGAAAGCCGAGCCCGCCCCAAGCGAAGGTACGCAAAGAGCCCGCCTTTATTTGGAAGGATTGGGCGGGTCCGGCAACATAAAAGTTTTGGGCGCCTGCGCTACTAGGCTTAGGGTGGACATAAACGACAATTCGCTCGTAAAAGAAGATATCCTTAAACAGGCGGGTGCGCGCGGAGTGCTAAATAAGATGAGCGGGCACGTGCAGGTTATAATAGGGCCCGAGGCGGATATTATATCCGACGAGATAAAGGCTTTAATCAAATAAAGACTTTAAGGTGAGGGTATGAGGATTATAGAAAGCGAAAACGATATAGGCTTTATTACCGCCGCTTACGTAAAGAAACGCATCAACGAAGCGGGCGGGAGGATAGTTCTCGGTTTGCCCACCGGGGGCACTATGGAGAGTTTTTACAAACACCTGGTGGAGTTTTGCGCTAAGGGCGAGCTGAGTTTTAAAGAGGTCGTTACTTTCAATTTAGACGAATATATCGGCCTGCCGCGCGGCGATAAAGAAAGCTACCGCAGCTATATGAACAGCCGTCTGTTCGATATGGTGGATATAGAGCCAGCCAATATACACTTCCCCGATGTTTACGCCGAGGATTTGGAAAAAGCGGGGCTAGAGTACGACAAAAAAATAGAGAGTTACGGCGGTATAGACATTTTTTTGGGCGGAGTCGGGCGCAACGGGCATATAGCATTTAACGAAGCGGGCACGCCTTTTGACGCGCCGACTCATAAAGTGGAACTTAGTGAAAGCACCCGCAAAGCCAATTCCCGCTTTTTCAATAACGATATTAACGCCGTACCCAAATACGCTTTTACGATGGGTATGGGCACTATATTGAAATCTAGGGAAATAATAATACTGGCCAGCGGCGAGAAAAAATCCGAAGCCCTTTACCGCGCTGTTGAAGGCCCCGTTTCCCCGCAATGGCCGATAAGCGCTCTAAGGCTGCATAATAACAGCTATATAGTGGCCGATCCCAAGGCTTTAAGCCAAGTCAGTACTGCAGGCAAGAAGCGGTTTTCGGTATGTTCCTTCGGGGATTGCCAAGGCGGCTGTAAGTAGTTATGAAAATATATTCCAACGCTTTAATTTGCCAGGGCGGGAAGATTATTGAGGGCTCTTTGGCGGTGAAAGAAGGTTTCGTCGCGGAGATAATACCCGCCGGCGTCGTTTTGCCTAGCGGCGAAGTTAAGGACGTTAAAGGCAATTATATAATGCCCGTCTTTATAGATACGCATATACACGGCTTTGGCGGATACGGCACCGACTGCTTGGACGGGCGTGAACTTTTAAAAATGTCTGAGCTCTTGGCAAAGAGCGGCGTTGGAGCCTTCGCCCCGACGATATATCCCAATGAGCCAAAAGCGATGATAAAAAATATAGAGGCGATGGCGGAATATATCGGGCGGGAAAAGGGCGCCAAGATTATAGGGCTTCATATAGAGGGGCCCTTTATTTCGCCCAAGAAGCTCGGCGTAATGAAGCCCGAGGCCGCGGCCAAACCCGATTTGGATTTAATGAAAGCTGTATACGAAGCGGCGCGCGGCAAAATATGCGCGATGACTTTGGCGCCCGAACTTGACGGTATAGAAAAAATAATAGATTTCTGCCTTGAGCGCGGCATTATCCCGCAGGTCGGCCATACCGACGCGAGTTATAAGGAAGTTTTAGCCTCTGGCAAATTAAGCCACGCCACGCATCTATTTAACGCGATGCGCGGGATAGGGCGCCGGGATCCCGGCGCGGCGGGCGCGGCGCTGCTTGAGGGAAACTTCAGCTTTGAGATTATAGCCGACGGCGTACACGTTTGCCCGGAAATAGTCAAAATGGCGCTTAGCCTAAAAGACAAGAGCAAAGTCATTTTGGTTACCGACGCTTTAAGGCCCGCCGGTACGCAAGGTGGGCTGGCCAATAATGAGGAAGTTTCGCTTGAAGGCGGGGTTTTCCGCCGCGTAAGCGACGGCGTGGTGGCGGGATCCGCGTTGACGATGCTCAAGGGCGCGGAGAATTTAAGCAAATGGGGAATGGGTGTTGGCGGGGCGGCTATGGCCGCCGCGGAAAACCCCGCCCGTCTGCATAAACTGGATTTTGGCATATTGCAAAGCGGCAAGCGCGCATATTTTAATATAATAGATAGAGATTTCAACCTTTTGGAAACAGTAATGTAGTATGACGGAACTTTCTATTTGCATACCCACTTGCAACCGTGCGGAATATCTGCCGGTAATGTTGGACAGTATTTTCAAACAAGCCGTATTCGACGGGGTGGAAGTAATCGTAAGCGACAATAACTCTTACGACGACACCGCACGCGTGGTGAAAGAATATCAGGCTTTGTATAAGAATTTGTTTTATTACAAGAACGACATTAACGTCGGCTTTGACAGGAACGTCTTAAACTGCATAAGCCGAGCCAAAGGCAAATACTGCTGGATACTCGGCGACGACGACGCCTTATTGCCCGGCTCTATCGGGTTTGTAAAACATCATATAAAAAGCGGATACGATTTTTATACCTGCGGTCTTAATCTGTGCGACAAGAAAATGAGGTTTTTGGATTATTGGGCTTTGACGCGCGGAGTAAAGGACGGCAAAATAGTACATATGGGCAGCGACGCCGAACTTATACGCTATCTCAAGGCGGTAGTGAGCAACGGAGGTTTGTTCGGGTATATAGGCAGCTGTATTTTTAGCAGGTCTTTGGCTTTGAAGGTTAAAGGAAGCCAGCGGGTGAGCGGACTTAACTGGATACACGTGTATCTTATGTGGTCTTTTAAGAATTTCAACGCCAAATTCAAGGTGCTTAAAAGGCCGCTGGTGAATTTGAGGACGCAGAACGATACTTTAATCAGGGAGCGCTCTTTGATTTTCAGGCTTACGGCCGAGCTTAAGGGGCTGTATATCATAGCGGAAGAACTGTTTAGAAATCAGCCTAAGGTAAAAAACGCGTTTTTGGGCGCGGTTAAGAGGTATATGGCGCCATCTTCGATACCGCCTTTGTTCGCGCTTAACAAAAACGAACGCAAAGACTGGCCGGAATTTTGTACCTGGCTGTGTAAATATCCCTATTCCAAGAGTTTTAAGAGACGTCTTAATTCGCGCTGGCGCGTCAACCCGATGTATTTCGTCAGGCTGGTGGTAAATATGCCCGCGTTATCTTTTTTGAAAAGGCCGCTTAAAAAACTAAAGAACGCCGTTTTCGGCGCTTAGATTTAAGGCCTGCGGAAAAGTTGTCGATTTGGCTAAACCATAAAAACCCCGTCCGATAAGGACGGGGCTTTTTGTTGTCACAAATAACTTAATAGTATGGCGTAAGCAGTTTAAATACATTTCTGATAAGAAGCGGGCCGAAGGGGTATTTTTTCTCGCGCGCCAAAACGGATTTGCTTTTCTTTGATTTAATTATTTCGTTTAGTTTTTCTACAAATTCTTTATCTATTATTTCCATATTAGCCTCGAAGTTCAGCTTGAAACTTCTCACGTCCCAGTTGGAGGAACCTATAAAAGCCCAAACATCGTCCACGGTCATAATTTTACTGTGGTCAAAAGGCGGCTCTTGCCGATATATTTTGACGCCTTTTTTGATCAGACGGTTGAAATTGGCCTGCATAGCCCAATCCATACCGAAGATATTGCTCTTTTGCGGGAGTATTATTTCCGTATCTATGCCGCGCATGGCGGCAAGTTCCAGAGCGGTAAGAATATTGTCTTCCGGCAGGAAATAGGGCGTGACTATTTTGATGTTTTTTGTCGCGCAGTTTATCGCGCCAAGCGCCATAAGTTCCACTTTGCCGTAATCGCCGTCGGGCCCGTCGGGTATGGCGCGGCATAGGCATTTGCCCGGAAGATAATGTTCGTCTTTTAACAGAACGGGTTTGAAAGGTTGTTTGCGCGAAAATATCCAATCTTCCATAAATATCCGCACTATTTGCGATATCACAGGGCCTTCTATCTTAAAGGTGGTATCCTGCACGGGCTCTTTGGGGTGTGTTTTCAGCAAATTCTCTTTGGCGATGTTCATTCCGCCGAAGAAAGCGGTATGGCCGTCTATCACCATTATTTTTCTGTGGCTTCTTAAATTGACAAAAGGCAGGGCGGAGGGTTTTCTTGACGGGAGGAATACGGCGAAATCCGCACCTTTGACTTTCTTTATTTCTTCCGTTATATTGGGGCGGCTGTAATTTAGGCCGACGCCGTCTATTATTATTTTGACGGCCGCGCCGTTTTGCGCGGCCTTGGCGGCGGCCTTTAAAATCGCCCGGCCCGCTTGGTCATTGTTAAATATATAGCTTTCTATCAGGACTTCTTTTTCCGCTTTTTCTATGGCGGCGCACATTTGGGGATAGGCTTCGTCGCCGTTGATTAAAGGCGTTGCTTTGTTGCCCAAAGCGAAAAGCTGCGGGTGGATGCTGTGCCCGAGCCTTAACATTTGCAGCATGGCGGGCGGTATCTCTTTTTGAATTTCGTCGGGGCTTTTGCCGGTTATTTTGAGAATGTCTTGGCGCGGGTTCTTGAGTTTTATGGCTTTGCGTTTTATTCTGTTTATGCCGAAGGTTATGTAAATTATGCTGCCCAACAGCGGCGTCAGCCAGACGAGGCCTATCCAGCCTATGGAGCTTTTAACGTCGTCTTTAAAAAGCAGAATGTGTATGGTTACGCTTAATTGAAGCAGCAGATATAAAATACCCGCCTCGCTTAAAGAAAATATGTCCATTATCTATACCCCCGTATATCCTGCTGAATAAAGTATAGCTTAAAGAAAGCAAAAAAACATCGTCTTTATCAAAGAAGGGCTTTTTAAGGCCGAACGCTTGGCTCGCTCGCCCTTGTCAATACGACGTAAATTTACAATAATATACTATATGGTTCTATTGATAATCGCTATAATGTTGGTCTTAAACGCGCTGTTTGCCGCTTATGAAATGGCGCTGGCTTCAGTCTCAAAGACAAAGCTTTCCGTACTCGCCGCCGATAAGAAAAAGGGGGCCAAATCCGCCCTTTTTATGAAGGAACACATAGAAGGTTCCTTGGCGGTAGTTCAAATAGTAATAACGCTTGTGGGCGCCGTTGCCGCGGCCGCGGGCGGCGCTGGTGCGGACGAGAAAATGTCTCCGATTCTGCAAAACATATTGCCTATATCCAAAAGAGTGGCCGACGCGCTTTCGGTGATTCTTGTGGTTTTGCCGCTAAGTTTCATAACGATAGTATTTGCGGAGCTTACGCCTAAAACTTTCGCGATAAAAAATAACGAATTTGTCGTTTTGACTTTTTCCCCGATAATAAGAGTGCTCTACACGATATTATCGCCAGTCGTCTCCGTTATGGAGGCTATAGTGTGTTTCCTTACCAGAAAATCGGTTAAAAGCGGCGACGATCCGAACGCATCCAGAACGGCGGCTTTGGAAGATTTGCGCGCGGCGGCTTCGGTGGCGTCGTCTTCAAGATTGTTCGGCAAGACGGAGGAGAAGATAGTTCTTGCCAGCGCTATGTTCTGCAGCCGCAAAATAGGGGAAATACAAATCCCGCTCGATCACGTCTATATGCTTTTTGCCGAGGACAGCATCGGCGAAACTTTCATAAAGGCTCATTTGGATATGCACACTCGCTTCCCCGTATACGAAAAGAAAGAAGATCCGCAAAGCATAATAGGATATCTTAATTTCAAAGATATTTTTATGGCGACTAAAACTTCGCCCGAAAGCAAAGCAACCGCACGTTCGATACTGCGCCCCATAATGCGCCTTGAGGCCGATATGACGATATCGCAGGCCTTGGAAAAGATAATGAAAGGCCGCCAGCATATATGTCTGGTCTGCGCGGGCGGGAAAATTACCGGGATAGTAACCTTGGAAGATATTTTTGAGGAGCTCGTCGGCGAGATAGAAGACGAATACGATTTCTTCCCGATGTATATCAGGACTTTCGGCAACGGGCTTGTCGTAAGTTCGACTTCAAAGATGACAGATGTTTTTAAGGCTTTGTCTTTGAGCGTGCCCCAGGATTTGCAGGCTGATATGACGATGGAAAAATGGGCCGAACTTAAAACGGGAACGACCATAAAAGGCAATGGCAAGATATTAGGCGACGGCCTTTATGCCGAACCGCGAAAATTCCGGCGCAAAAAGGTAATGGAGTTTTTGGTTACCAAGGCTTAGCCGTAAACAGCTTTTAATTTGATTGGCAGAAATAAAACCCCGCTTTCGGCTTGGCCTAAGCGGGGTTTAAATTGCAAGGCCTGCGTTGGCGGCTGAACGGAATAATTCTATTTATGAGCCGCGGCGGCTTTCTTTTCCAGTATTTCTCTTCTGTGTTTGCGGAATACGTCTATGCGGGAATTGCGTATCATAAGTATAATGTCAACAAGCACCATCAGGAAGTTGAGAACATAAAGCCAAAAGACCAAATCAAAACTGTAAAGCACTTTGTGTATCATACCGCAGATATAGGCAAGTTCTATGGTAATCATAAATAGGAAACTCTTGCCCGCGGCCGTTTTTGTTTTAACGGAGCGGTAAATGTTAAAGGGCCAAGCTATGCCGAAGCCGAGCATCATTAAAGCTTCAAAAATACTCATATAATAATTCCTTACTTATATTCTACATCTTTATTTGGCGCTTATTAAGCCGGGTTCTGCAGGGCTATGGCAACAGCAATAGATTTGGCGGATAAGGTTTTGGTAATTATACGTATATATTGCCTGACGGCTAAAGGATAACCCCCGTCTTTTGACGGGGGGTTAAATGGTGCCCAGTACAGGGATCGAACCTGTGGCCTTTCCCATGTCAAGGGCTGTCTGCCGGGGAACGCTATCTTTTCTCGTCGTGGAAATCCCGTTATTTTGCCACTGTTTGGGGTATTGCCAAAATAATGCCAAAACGAGTTATTTCCGCGTGATTAAGACTTCTTTTAGGTTATCTACAGACAGGAAAACATATCCCTTGCCTTGTTTTTGTTTGCTGAATAAACCTAATCGGACTAAATTTAAAAAATCCGCTCTTCCTGTAGGCCATGTGATATTATGAAGAACACTATGGCGTGCAATAGTGTATTCTCTTTGTGGATTTTTCAAAGCATTAATCAAAAGGTCTTTTTGCCGTTTGTTTAAAGTAGGCCATTTTTTGAATAAGGGTTCAGCATTTTGAAAGTCAACTTTTTTCCGGTGGAGATATTCTTGAAACTCCTTTAATGCTTTATCAATGACTTCTAAATGAAAGTTAATGAAATACGTTAAATCATTATCGGAATATTCAGAATACAAGAAAGCCCTGTTATACTGTCCATGCATTTTAAGCACTAATCTAGAAATGGATATATACTCAAAGAGCCAGTAGTCGTTTTTAAGCATATACCAATAAAACAAAGCGCGGGCCGTACGCCCATTTCCATCGGTAAATGGGTGAATATAAGAGATGGTAAAATGCAAGATGATTGCTTTAATAATAGGATGGATAAAGGTCTGCCCATCCTCTTGGTTAATAAAACGTATCAGCTCTTCTAATCGCGGAATTACTTCTTTTCCGGGTGGGGTACGGTAGAGTACGTTTTGTTCTCCGTCCTCAATAACAATATCATCATCTTTGGGGCTTGTTCGGAAGCAACCGATTTCTTCCGGTTTAGCAAGGGTGTGTTCGGTGATGATAGAGTGAATCTTGCGAATTAAGTCCAATGTTAACGGTTGTCGGGTGACTGTTTTGATGTATTTAATGGCTTCAAAATTATTTATGACCATCCATTCGGATTTATTGGAGGGTTTTCTATTGGAAGCAATTAATTCTTTGGCTTGTCTTCTTGTTGTTGCCGCCCCTTCAATAATACTGGAATTAGAGGCTTCTTCAATAAGAGAAGCCATAAGATACCTGCCGTTTTCGGCCTCATCTCTTAAATCTTGCAACGGCTGTACGGAACCTATACTCCGATCAACGGTATACATAATTTTTTGTGCAAGAGGGGAAACCCAAAAAGAGAAAAAATTATGGTTTTTATCAAAAACTGGGGCCTGTATTCTTTGGGGGTAGGTATCAAAAGACCGTTTTAACCAAGCAATTTCAGGAGTAATACCTTCCGGAAAATTTTTATATTTGAATTCACTCCAATAATCATAATCCTCCTGCCATTTTTTAGCGGCATCGGCAGGAATATTATTTAGAATGGTAAAAGCTTTTTCCCCAAGTTGAATAAGAATATCTTTTATATTGGGAGCAGGTTCTGGTATTTTCATATTAATAGTATATATAAATTTTTGAAAAATTTACAACAAATTGAAAACAAAAGCATATTTTATATAAATTTTAAAAATATTTATATGAAATTGAGCGATTTATATAAGTTTTTGTAAATTTGGCTACTATTTATAATACCTTATGTTTGAATGTGAGAATAATGGTGGGCATCTATATTAATTGAATCGATATCAAACGATCTGTTATCGTCATTTGGTTGACTATTTTTTCTGATAAATTAATCTTTTCTGCTTTGGGTTATCAATGATAAAATATGTTCTATGTGTTCTTTTTCGTTTTTGCCTTGTGGATGTACGGTTTGTATATAGATTCGGTTTTGATATTGAAACTTTTTTAGTCTGTATTTGCCCCAAATAATTTCTTTGCTAGAGGTTTCTATAGCCAAAAACGGATTTTCCCAACCGGATGTAAAGAAAATAATAATATTAGGGTTTAAGAACTTTATTTCTTTCTCTAATATCTCTTTACAAAGGTTTAGTTGGCTCCTTCTCAATTTAGCAGAAGGGTTTCCTCCTTTGCTGGGAGCGCGTTTATATAGGTTATTCCATGCTATCCAATTCCACCAATCTTCTTTTTGGCAAACTTGAGTACTAACTCCTTTAATGACCCGCCAAAAGGCTGATTTTCGGGTATTATATTTGTCGGATTGAGTGCTTTGCCAAAGTTTATTAATCCATATCATCTCGTCTGGTCTATTTACAATCCCTTCGGGAGAAAATAAAATTTCTATGTCGGAATCAGTGGAACCTTTACACCAACCATTTACCGCTTTACCCACTACCAAAATCCGACAAGGAGCTTGTAGGTAGTTTTTCCCTGCTTGCGGGAAAAAAGTGCATAAGTCTTTTGCTTGAGAGGTCGTTGCTTCCAGAAGTTTTTGATATAAGGGTTTTAATTTATCGGCTTGTGCTATTGGCATATATTAAGTTTATCAAAACTAGAGGACATTCAGCGGAATCAACCCATCCATAACTATCATTTGGCTGGCTATTTCTCCTTTTTTAAATTGCATATAGCGTTGTGTGGTTTTGATACTGCTGTGGCCCATTAGACGCTGCAAATGTTCCAATTTCCCGCCCCTATTTAAGAAATTCACCGCAAAAGAATGGCGCATATCGTGCGGACGGACATGCTTTAACCCCGCTTTGCGGGCAGCATGGGTTAATTGGTATTTTAGTTGGTCTTCCGTAATCTTTTCAAACACAAGTCCTTCGTTTTGCGGGGCCAGCGTTTCCAATAACCGAATTAAATCCGGCGTAAGGCCCAGTGTACGCTCTTTTTCTGTCTTAGTTTTAGGGATGAAAATGGTTCGTTTGGCAAAATCTATATTTTCCCAACGTAGTCCCAATAGTTCCTGCCTGCGTAATCCCGTATAAAAACCGAAGATAATGCAGGGACGGATGTATTCCGCCAAACAAACCAGCAGTTTTTGGATTTCTTGTTCATTTAATGGATTAGGTAAGAAAGGTTCATCCGGATGTTTTGTTACTTTTGCACAGGGATTTGCGCCCATATATTTTTCCCAGTCATACATACAAGAGAAAAACTTGCTGATAATGCCCAAATGTCTGTTGGCGTTGGCATAAGACGTATTAGCCGCCACTTGATGATAATAATTTTGAACTTCCAGGGAAGTAACATCTTTTAAGCGGTATGTGGCAAAGTGGGCCAAGATCTTGTTAAACATGTAGCTATATGTTTGTTTGGAAGGCCGTAATGCAATATGATTTTTAATAAATAACGGAGCCAAATCCCCAAATAACTGATTTTCTTGGGCGATTTGCGGGTTGGCCTTTGCGGTATAGTAGGCATTTTTCTTTTTGGCCAGTTGGGCATTGGCAGCCGAAGCAGTAGTCCCGACAATTGTTCTGTGCCGTTTACCCAGCTCGTCCCTATAATCTATGCCATATAATCCTTTTTTCGTTTTATAAGTCTTCATATTAAATAATAATATTTTATATTATGTAATATTATATTATCATATTATTTTATATTTTTAAATAGTAAATTATCATATTTAATAAAATTTGCTATTATTATCTTATGGATTTCAAAGATAAAAAAGATACAACAGTCAGTTTTTTGATAGATCCGGAACTTCTGGCGCAGGTAAAAGCCTATGCCAAAAGGGAAGACCGCAATCTATCTTCTGTCATCCGGTTGGCTTTAAAAAAATTATTGGAAGAACACAACTAGCCTTTGTGCGTATCAATCCAACGGTCAATTTCCACTCTGTCAAAACGGAGTTTTCCGTCTAGTTTTACAATACATTTTGCCGGGAATTCGCCTCTGCATTTTTTGGAGTAAATAGTAGCTTCCTGCATGTCTAGATAAACAGCCAATTGTTTGACAGAAAGAAGGCGTGCTTCGGTTATAGCCATAATGATTTCCTGGTTAATTATCCACTTTAAATATTTTTTTCTGCCTGGATTTATAATTACTGGACAAAACATAAATCTTTCTTTTTAAATCCACTTGATTGTTATGACCGGACTGGACAATAAAATAGGGCTTTTTGGAGTCCAGACCTGCTTTCTCTGGTTTAATAGGTTCGTTATTCATTCTTTGGTTTCCTTATTTTTGATTTTTAAACAACCCAGACAGCGTTTCCTTTTATCCCCATCTGCCATGCTATGACAAGGTATCTGAATGGTTGTTTTAAATTTAAACTAGCCAAAAGCTTAAAGAAGGGGCAAAATAAATAAATAATTTAAAATCACATATTGCACTGATTATAAAATAAATGATAAGGTCTAAAGATGAGGAAGAAACAGTATTCTTTAGATGAGAAAAAAACCATATTGGCTTTCTATAGTCAGTTTGGAGAGGCGAAGACAATATCACAGTTTGGCGTAAGCAGGCGTAGTATTTTTTATTGGAAGCAGTTGGCAAAAAATGGCGGGGACGCTGGCTTGCTTGCTAAATCTAGAAAACCGAAACATTGTGGAAGACAAAAAGTAACAGAAGATATGAGGGGATTAATTAAGACGTACTATATGGAGCATCCCAACGCACCGTATGCCCAAATACGGCGTCATTTATCAAAATATGGCTATCAACCGCTCTCTCTGCCCACCATAGGGAGGGTGGTGAAAATGATTAAAAAAGAAACGGAACTATAGAGCGTTCAAAAGGCTATTTCTTGATTTGGCAATGATGGTATCTTTTGCTTTCAGATGACAGTCTCTAATCCGCAGGGGATCAGGCAAGTTCTTTACTTGTCCTCTTTTGGATTGGCTGTACGCTTGTTCATTACTGTAATATAGTTGTTTTCCTTTAATTAGAATCCACTTTTGTTCTCTCCAATCGTTGACGGAAGGCGAAATGGCGCCCATTCTTCTATTTTTTCTGAAATGATTTGCAGTACATTTTGCTCTGTGGTCATAGCTCCATTCCACGTCTGCATTTGTTTAAAGAAATTATTCACATTGGCATTACCTGCAACGGGTTTAAACGCGCGGCGGAAATTTTGCCGTCAATTGCGGGCAGGGGGATAATCCGGTGGCCGGTGGCTTCTATCGCGCCGGTTTCATGCACATTGATGTGTCCGGAATCGGCCGACAGTACGCATTGATAAGGTTTTAAAGCGGATGCGATAACGGTTAAGTTGGTCTGCGTCCCGCCTACTAAAAAATGGACGGCTGCCTGCGGGGCTTGGCATTTGGCGCGGATAAGGTCTGCCGCTTGGCGGCAGTAATGGTCTTCCCCATAACCGGGGATTTGTTCCATATTGGTTTTAGATAAACGCTCTAAAATAGCCGGGTGAGTGCCCTCATTGTAATCGCAATTAAATCGAATCATACTTTTCCTGTTTGGTAAAACTTTGAAATTAACAAGCTCCTGTCCTATATATATTATACCTCTTTATGGAATGTATACGCGGCAAAGGGTTAAATAAAAACGGCCCGCTTAAAGCGCGGGCCGTTTGAGCGGGGATTGGTTTAAAAACGCAAGACTCCCTGCGCTTTAACGCCCCAGCCTTCCATTTGCCCCCCTTCTACAAAACCGGAAAGGTTTGCCAAAAGGCCTTTAGCTTCATTATTGTAGTTGATTGCTAAAGTGGCGCGCCCGGTGGTGCCTCTTAAGGAAACGCCGTCTAACCGGTGGTTTTCCACTTCCGCCAGGCCTTGGCCGTTAAATTCATGCAACAGTTCCGCCTTGATTTGCGGGGCAAAATAACCAAAAGCCAGAAATTCCGGCTGGAAGTTTACCCCCAGGGTGCCCAGCAGGCTGTCACTGCCGGAAAGATAGATATTTTCCCCCAGATTGTCCGTTAAATTTTTTCCTTGGATATGCGTCCAACGCAGGCGGGCGTCCGCCCATAAAGAGGGGATAAACTTGTATTGGGCAGCGGTTTGCAGAGAGGTAAACACGCTTTCATAATCAAAGCTGGCGCCCGTTTGGTAAGAGCCGCCGTAGCTGGTGGTTTGCCAGCCTACGCGCGCGTCCGCCAGCAGGCGTAAATTTTCCGTTCCGTTCCAGGCGCCAAATAATCCGCCGGCCCAAGAGGCGGCGTAACTGGCTGAATGAACGGGATAAGTATTGTAATCCCCATAGGCGTAACGGGCATACAGCCCGCCCAGCCAGTCGGCCGTTTGGGTATACAAGCCGGCTAAAACGGTGGTGGCGTGCAGGCGGATGCCGCTTCCGGTTTCATGGGTGGCGTTTTCGTAACTGCTTTGCAGGAAGGTGCCGGTTTCTTGTCCGCTTTGTACGGCGTTGTTTAAGGCTTCGCTAAGCAGTCCGTCCCCGGCGTTGGCTAACGCCAAGGCGGCCATGGCGGTTTGTGCGTAGGTTTCCGCCCGCTGGGAAGAAAACCCGCCGGAAAGCAGCCAGGCGGTCCAGCCGTCCGCTTGTTGTTCCGGGGTTAAGGCGTAGGTGTATACGCCGGAGTCTACCGAGTGCAGCAAGAAAGAAGAATTTTCATCCGGCGTACGTATCATAATATGTCCGTTTACGTCATTAATGCCTTGCACGTATACATCGGCTTGCGCTACGTCTTGCGCAAACGTAACCGACGTGTCCGCCCCGGAAATAATGTACGGCCGGTCAAACCCGCTTACATTTAGTTCTTGCGTGCTTTGAAAGTTAAGCAGCGTCAGCTGGTTGTTTCCGCCTTCGCCCCCATAGACGGTGCCGGAGATGTCGCTTTGTCCGGCCAGGGTAACGGTGTTATTGCCGCCTTGCGCGGCGGACGCGGCGTACACGTCCCCGGTGACGGAGGAGTTGTTGATGATGACTTGGTTCCAGCCGGCGGTGGAGTTTGTTCCTTCCGCCAAGCCGCCGTAAACACTGCCGTTTACGTGGGAGTCCGTCAGCCATAAACGGTTGTAATTGGCGGAGGTATAATCCCCCAGGGCGGCCCCGCCGTATGCGTTGCCGGTTAGGGTGGAAGAATCCAAATGCATCAAGTTGGCCCAAGCGGTGGAAAGGGTGGTGTCTGTTACTCCGTTGGGATTGACGTCATCTTGTTGGGACACTAAACCGCCGTATACATTGGCGTTGATTTGGCTTTCTGTGGCGGAAAGGGTGTTGGTGTCGGCTTGATAGCCGATGGCGAGGTCTTGTTGGCCTTGCGCCGTAAGCGTTTGCCGCTCATGCACGGCCCAGCCTCCGGCCAAGGTGGCGGCGGAGGCGGTGGCATCCGTCAGCGTGATGCTGTTGCTGTTGGCCCAACCGCTTAAGTTTTTGGCGCCTGCGATTTCCGCCGTGCTGTTACCGGCAGTTGCCCCGGTTATGGTAAGGGTGTTGTTTTCGGCGGCGGTTTGCACCGTGTTCCAAGAAACGGTGGTATCGTTTACCTGTACACGGGCGTTAGAGATATGCGTTCCGTATACATTGCCTTGGGCGGAGGAACCGTCGGCAATTTCCACTAAATTTCCGCGCGCTTGCACACTGTGGCTTTGCGCCCCGTAAATATTACCCGTAACGGTGGAAGCGTTGTAAAGGCGAATGCTGTTGTTATCTGCCGTGTTTTCTATGGTTTGCGGCTGTCCGCCGGCATAGAAAATATTTTGCCCAAAGGAAACACCGTATAAATTGTCTGCGGTGGAACCTGTCAATAAAATACTGTTTCCGTTGGTGGTTAAACCGCCAAACGCGCCGATAACGTCATTTACTTGGGAAGAAGAAACAGAAACGGAGTTGTTGTTATTGGTGAGCGGGTCCGTAATGCTGGTCTCCCAGTTAGCGGCATAACTGGTAGCGCCTACAATCAGCCCGCTGACTGCGGAATTGGATACTTGTATTGAATTGCCCTCTAAATGGCTGCCCGCTAAATATAAGGAATAAGCCGAAACCAAGTTGTTCCCTATGCCGTTCTGAGAGTCTGTTATAATGATTTGGTTTCCGGAGGCTTCCCCGTTGGATATAGTTCCTCCGTAAATTGTGTAGAGGGATGCTTCCGGCGCCAAATCGCCGGCGGCTTGTACCCGGTCCGTCGCCATGCTGGAAAGCACATAAACATCGCCGTCCTGGTCATCATAACGGTGTTCCGCCTGGTAACCTGTCAGCGTGGTAATAGCCTCCAGCGGAGCGTCTTTGTTTACTTGGGAACCGGTAATGGAAACCTGGTTATTATTGGCCTGAAGCCCAAAGGTGGATTGTCCCGCCACAATATTGCGGTTTACCGTAGAATTGGAAATATTTACCGTGTTTTCATTTGCGCTGTTGTATACTGCCCAACCGCCTACTACCTGTGCGTTGTGCAACGGGCTGTTGTTGTCTTCAATGGTGCTGTTGGTAATGATTACCTGGTTGCCGTTGGCGTTTTGCTGGCCGTGCCCGGCAACAATTTCGGTAGAACCGCTGACGGTTTCCCCGGCGTAAGTAAGCGTTTGATTGCTGTCGTCATCCGGCAATGCCCAGGCGGGCAGCGCCAGACAGGAGAAAAGGCTGATTAATAAATAATGTTTTTTCATTATATAATCTCCTATATATGATTCTTTATTATAGGTTTTATTTTACAAATATACTAGAGTAATTTTTATATAAACCAAGATTATTTTAATAATATCTATTAATTATATTCATTTTATGTTTTTGCCTTCTTGGGCCGTATGTATAAAAAATACCGGGAAAAGAACTTTTAGCTCTTTTCCCGGTATTTATAAAGGCAAAATCTAGGGGGGTTAATGGGTTTTGGGGGCGTCAGCCTAAACGGAAAGAAAGCCGTATAAAAAGCAAAATCCCCGTCTTTTGACGGGGGGTTAAATGGTGCCCAGTACAGGGATCGAACCTGTGGCCTTTCCCATGTCAAGGGAACGCGCTACCGCTGCGCCAACTGGGCTTAAATCTTAACGGATAGAACCGGCCTCGTTTAAATATTATAGCAAACTAAAAGTATATATCCAAGGCGTCTATTCTTTTATTGCCGCGGCCAAGAAATCCCGGGATTTCGGTTTTGTTTATCGCGCCGTTCGCCGCGGCCGTTTATTGGTCGGGAAGGCTGCTTAAAAAGCCCGAGCGGTTGACCTGTTTTTTTTTTTTGATAAAGTACTCCTGTAATCCGCAGAGGAACAGGGGTGTTTTTTATGTCAAAAAAGAAAGGATTTACTTTAATTGAAGTTTTAATAGTTATATTGATTATAGCCATATTGGCGGCGATAGCTTTCCCGAAGTATGAAGCTGCAGTTATGAAAGCCCGCTACAGTGAGTTAATGACAATAGTTCATAATCTGAAAAACGCGGAAGAAATTTATCTGATAGCCAACGGCGATTACACGGAGAGGCTGGAGTTGCTGGATATTACATATCCTATAACAGATTATACGGAAAATATGGGGTATAAAATAGCAGAGGATATCCATTGCAGTGTGCGCATAGGCGTTTTCCCTAATTATTTTGCAAGTTGTTGGCGTACTCCTTATATGGGGTATACGGTGAGTATGGATAAAGGGTTGCCATCCAAAGTAAAATATTGCTTTGCTGGTAAAGATACGATGCAAGTTTGCCGCAGTATGGGAGGGATAAATCCAACGGAATACAGAGAAGGCTTCTGGCGTTTCGTTTTGCCATAATTGAAGATGGCCCTTTTGGGGTATGTTTTACGCTTTGTCTGCCCATTTTTTAAACTCCTTGACCTGTTTTTTTTTTTTTTTTAAGTACTCCTGTAATCCGCCGAGGGGCAGGAGTGTTTTTTATGTCAAAAAAGAAAGGTTTTACTTTAATTGAAGTTTTAATAGTTATATTGATTATAGCCATATTGGCGGCGATAGCTTTCCCGAAGTA
>CALUXE010000007.1 GCA_944324675.1 uncultured Elusimicrobiales bacterium
AAGAAATCTCTTTTGCATAAAGCCGGCAGATATTTTGCCGTTTGAGCGCAGAGCGCGCGGACTTTATGGTCCTGTTTCCCAAAAGAATCGGCCAGGAAAGAGCCCGTCGCGCCCGATGAAAAATTGGTAATAAATCTTACGCCGTCGATAGCTTCGGCCGTAGCGCCCAGCGTTAGCAGTATTTTCATAATCGTTCTTGAAGGAAGTGCAGTATATTTTCGGGCTCTTCCATTCTGCCTTCGTCGCAGTCGCCGCAAGCCAAGGGTCCTTTTTGGGGGCCTATAAAAATTACGCCTCTTTCTTTAAGCGTTTGAATGCTTTTTAAAGTGGCGGGGTTGCGGTATAAATTAACATTCATCGCAGGGGCGATAAAGAACGGTTTTTTATAATCGTGCGCGGCCAGCAAAGTGGAAACGAAATCGTCCGCTATTCCAGCGGCCGTTTTGTTTATGATATTGGCGCTTGCGGGGCAGAGAAGGGTAATGTCAGCCCATTTGTTAAGCTCGATATGTTTAAGATAAGTATCGCTGTTGAACATATCGAAAAAAAGTTTTTTGTGGGTCAGCCCTTCAAGGGTGGCTTGGCCTATGAAATTGAGGGCGTTTTTTGTGGCGCAGGGCTGCACCTGCGCTCCGTTTTTGACTAAAGCCGAGATCAGCGAGCAGGCTTTGAAGCAGGCTATGGAGCCGCTTAACGCAAAGAGGATTTTTTTATCTTTCATTTTGAGCCTCTTTTCTTTTTCTTTTCTTGCGCGCGGTTGACTTCCAGCGCGTATTTTATGCCTTCAAGCAGCAGATCAGGGGCATAACAGTCGAAAACTCCGCTTTTCTCGAACATTCTGGCAAATCCGCCCGTAGCGACGACAAGGGTTTCTTCCCCGTTGAAACATTCTTTTTTAAAGCGGAATATATATTCTTTAATCATACCCAAATGGCCGTAGTATAGGCCGGACTGGAGTTGGGTTTCCGTAGAGCAGCCGGCGGCTTTTCTGGGTTTAATGATTTCCACGTTTGAGAGCAGGGCGGTATTGCTTGTAAGGGCGTTTAAAGAAGTGCCCACGCCTACGGTAATGGCGCCGCCTTTATATTCTTTATTTTTGGAAATGGCGTCAAAAGTGTTTGCCGTGCCGAAATCCACGACGATTAAATTCCTTCCTGGAAAACGCTTAACCGCGGCCATACAGTCGGCGACTCTGTCGGCGCCCAGCTTGTCGTAGGAGGCGGGTATTTTTATTCCCGTTTTTATTCCAATTTCGACTATAAAGGGCTTTATGCCGAAGTACTTGACGCAGCAGTTCGTGACGGTTCTTAAAAGAGAGGGCACTACCGAGGAAATGGCGATATCTTTTATTTCCTTGGGGTTTATTTCGTGTTCTCTGAGTATGGCGGTAAGGAATATGCCCAGTTCGTCCGAGGTTATGGATCCTATCGAAGTTTTGCGGAAGCGGGCTTTAATGTCGTCTCCGTCAAATACGCCCGCGAATATTTGGGTATTGCCGATGTCTATCGTAAGAATCATACTTCTCCTTGCTTTAGCCCCTGTTAAGGCGGCTTAGCTATAGTGTTTGTTTAATATCGCGGGCAACCGTAATAAAATCAGTTCCCGCGGGAATATTTTAACATTTTATCGGGCTGTTAAAAAAGAGCGGGGGGATAGATCCGCTCTTTTTGTCTGACGGTCAGATTGCGTTTGGATCGGGGGGATATTTTCAATTAAGATGCAGTATTCTGTTTTTGTATTTTTCGGCGAGCTTTGTATTAACTTTATCGCCGCCGTCGTTGCTGCTTAGGTAAAGCGGTATTTTAAAGCCTTTTTTGGCAAGCTTTCTCGCCGCTTGATACATTACGGCGTTTATTATCGCCGCGCCCGCTATGGTTGATACGGGGGCGATGTCTTTGCCGTTTAGTTTCAAGGCGGTTTCTTGTTTGGTGCAGCAGTTGTCTATTAAAGCGTCGGCCAAGTCGCGCAGCATTTTTCCGCTTGAGTGCCTGGATTTTGTATTTTTGTGCGCTTGTACGGCGGTTATAACTATGACTTTAAGGCCTTTTTCCTTGGCGAACAAGGCGGCGTCAATGCCGGCGGGGTTTCTGCCGGAATTTGAAATTATGATGATGCAGTCCTTTTTCCTTAGATTATGTCTTTTAAGCATAATGGGGGAAAGGCCTTCCAGTCTTTCCATATCGGTTGCGGCGTGCGCGGAAGGCATAAAGGCGAGCGAAGGATCAAGTATGGCGCTTACGCAGGCGGGGCAGCCGCTTCTGTGGAAATTCTCCACCGAGACGCTGTGGCTGTGTCCCGCGCCGAAGGTATAAATAATACCGTCGTTTTTAATAGCCGCCGCGAGTATATCCGCGGCTTTAGAGATGGCTTTATCCTGCGTTTTGTCTATTAAAGCCAAAAGTTCCGTTATTTTGCTAAAGTAAAGGTTTTTCATCATAATACAATTATAACTGTTTTTGATAAGATAATGGTATAATTATCTTATCCGGCATCGGCTTTGCGGAAACTGTAATTTTTAATTTAAAAAAGAGGAATGTTTAATGGAAAGAAAAATTAAGGCAAGTGTTTTTTCTTTGATATTTTTAGGTTTATGGCTTTGCGGCTGCGGGGAGGCGGCCTCAAGTTCCGAGCAAGAGATTCTTGTCAACGGTATAACCGTTACGCAGCAAGACGCCCCTTTAAATATAGAATATCCGGCGCAGATAGACGGCTCCCTTAATATAGATGTAAGGGGGCAGGTCGGCGGGATATTGAAGGAGCGTTTGTATACGGAAGGTTCCTATGTGGAGAAAGACACTCCTCTTTTTATCATAGATCCCCAGCCTTATCAGGTAGCTTTGGAGAAGGCGAAAGGTTCTTTGGCGCAGGCCCAAAGCGAGGTAAAGCGCACCAAACGCGACTACGAAAGAATGGCGAAACTTATAAAAGAGAACGCCGTAAGCGCTAAAGAACACGACGACGCTCTATCCGCCTATGAAAGGGCGCAGGCAAACGAACAGGTGGCGAAAGCGGGTTTGGAAGAAGCCGAAATCAATTTGGGCTACACCACCGTAAAAGCGCCGATATCTGGTATAACGGGTAAGGAAGCACAGTCTGTGGGCAGTTTGATATCGCCTTCTTCGCCGTCCTCAAGCCTTTTGACGACTATGGTGCAAACCAATCCTCTTTACATTAATTTTTCGGTACCCAGCAGGGAATGGGACAATGCCCCCAAAATACGGAAAGCCGGGGACATAAATTTAGCCATGGAGGATGTCGGCGTTGAGGTTATATTGAACGACGGCAGCGTCTATCCCGAGCTTGGCCGTATATTCTTTGTGGACAGCTCTGAAAACACAAAAACTTCTTCCGTAGCCATAAGGGCGCAAATCCCCAATCCGGACAGGTCCGCTGTTTTAATGCCGGGCAAATTCGTAAAAGTTCGCCTTACGAATATTTCTTACAAAAACGCCATACTGGTGCCTGTTTCGGCTTTGGTGCAGGGCGATAACGGCTATTCCGCTTATGTGGTAAGAAACGGCGTGGCGGAATCTGTCCCCGTAAAAGCGTCGGTATCGGGTTCCAGAGCTTTCATAAACGAGGGCTTGAAACCCGGCGAGGTTATCATTACCGAAGGTTTGGTAAAAATAAAACCGGGGCAAAAGGTAAGAGTCAATCTCATTCCCAATAATATATTGAGCGAAGAGTAAGGGGTAAAAAATGTTTTCCAAATTTTTTATAGAGCGTCCTATTTTCGCTACGGTAATATCGCTGTTTATATTGCTTGCGGGTATAGTGTCGATAACCAATTTGCCTATAGCGCAGTATCCCGAGCTTACCCCGCCTTCAATAGCGGTAAAGGCGCAGTATCCCGGCGCCTCGGCAGAGGTTATCGCCGAATCCGTCGCCGCGCCGCTGGAGCAGAAGATAAACGGCGTGGACAATATGATTTATATGAACTCCGTATCGTCCTCAAACGGGGATATGAACTTGACCGTTTACTTCAATATCGGCACGGACGCCGACCAGGCGATGATAAACGTAAACAACAGGGTTCAGTCGGCGCAGTCGTCCTTGCCGGAAGACGTAAGGAAATACGGCGTTACCGTAGACAAAAAATCCAGCTCCATTTTACAGATAATATCGATAACTTCGCCCAATTCCACCTATGACACCACCTATATGGGCAATTACGCTTTGGTAAACATCGTAGACGACTTAAAGCGTATTTCGGGCGTGGGCGACGCGCAGGTAATGACTGCCAACGATTATTCGATGAGGATTTGGCTCAAACCCGATGTAATGGCCAAGCTTGGCATATCCACGAGCGAGGTAGCCGCCGCGATACAGGAGCAGAACGCCCAGAGAGCGGCGGGCAAAATCGGGCAGCCGCCTTTGGATATCAAGGTGGACAGGGTCTATTCCATAGAGGTTGAAGGGCGTTTAAAAACCCCGCAGGAATTTGGAAACATAATACTAAGGGCTAATCCGGACGGTACCTCTTTAAGGCTCAAGGATATAGCGGATATAGAGTTAGGCTCTCAGACTTATGAATTCGTGGCTACCCAAAACGGGAAGCCGGCTGTGCCGATAGGGGTGTATTTGTCGCCTGGCGCGAACGCTGTGGCCACGGCCGAGGCGGTAGACGCGAAAATGGCGGAAATAGCGGCAAATTTCCCGCCCGATATGCAATATAATGTCCCTTACGATACGACGATATTCGTAAAAGTGTCCATAGAGGAAGTAATCCATACCCTTATTGAGGCAATGATATTGGTATTCGCGGTGGTGTTTTTATTCCTTAAAGACTGGCGCGCCACTTTAATACCGTGTTTGGCGGTGCCCGTATCGATAGTGGGCGCGTTCGCGGGTATGCTGCTTTTCGGTTTTTCGATAAATACTTTGACATTGTTCGGCTTGGTGCTGGCGATAGGCATAGTGGTTGACGACGCCATTATAGTAATAGAGAACGTGGAACGCTTAATGCACGAGCGTGGCCTTAGCGTAAAAGACGCCACTATAGAGGCTATGAACGAAGTTTCCGGCCCGCTGGTGGCGATAGTATTGGTGCTGTCTGCGGTGTTTGTGCCGGTGTCGTTTATGGGCGGAATGACGGGGGCGATGTATCAGCAGTTTGCCATAACGATAGCGGTATCGGTGGTTATATCGGGCCTTGTTGCTTTGACTTTGACGCCCGCTTTAACGGTATTGATATTCAGAAAGCCGGAGCATAAAGACAGCGGGTTCTTTGCTTGGTTTGACAGGAAATTTGAAGCTCTTACCGATAAATATGTAACCGGGGCTAAGTTTTTTGTCCAGCACGGTACGGTGGCTTTATGCGCTTTTGCAGTTGTGCTGCTGCTGGCGGCGGGGCTGTTTAAAATTACGCCCACCTCTTTGGTGCCCGACGAGGACCAAGGTATAATGATGACTTCTGTTATGTTGGACCCGGGTTCCTCTTTGGATAAGACGGAAAGCGTCGTTTCCAAGATGGGGCAGATAATCCAGCAGGAACCGCAGGTGGAAAACATCTTGGCCTTCAGCGGATTTGATTTGATATCCAGCTCCATGAAGAACAATTACGGCGCGTTTTTTATCACTCTTAAAGATTGGAAGGAGCGCGAAAGCCAAGATTTATCGGTCAGCGCGCTTATAAGGGCTATATACATAGCGGGTATGAGGGATATACCCAACGCTTTGATACTGCCGTTTAATATGCCGCCGATATCGGGTATGAGCACGACTGGCGGGCTGGAAGGGTATATCCAGAGCAGGGGCAGCAATGCCACCAGCGTGGATTTGGAGCAAAGCGTAAGCAAATTTATAAGCGCGGCCCAGAAAGACCCTTCCGTACAATCGGTTACCACCACGTTCAGCGCGAGCGTGCCTCAGCTGAAGTTGATGGTGGATACGATAAAGGCCAAATCAATGGGGGTGTCGCTTAACAGCCTTTTCGCTACGCTGCAGGCGACATTCGGCACTTATTATATAAACGACTTTACCAAATTCGGCCGCAGCTTTAAGGTAATGATGCAGGCGCGCGGCGATTACAGGGCCCATAAGGAACAGATTAACGGCATATATGTCAAATCGGACAGCGGCGATATGGTTCCTTTGTCGGCTTTGGTGTATTTCACCGATATCAAAGGCGCGGACACCGTGGAACGCTTCAACCTGTTCAAGGCGGCGAAGGTATTGGTAACGCCCGCCAGCGGATATTCCACGGGCCAGGCTATGGCGGCGATGGAAAGAACGGCCAAGGAAGTATTGGGCACGGATTACAGCTTGGCTTGGACGGGTTCGGCCTATCAGGAGAAATTGACGGGCAGTGCCTCCACAATGGCTTTGCTGCTGGGCTTGTTGGTTGTATTTTTGATACTTTCGGCGCAGTACGAAAAATGGTCTTTGCCGATAGCGGTAATGATGGCGGTTCCGTTCGCCATATTCGGAGCCTTGGCCGGCGTCTATATAAGGGGCCTGCACTTCCTGCCGAGCGATTTGGCGCAGAAAATTTCGTATATATCTTCGGGCGCTTTTATATCGACGCTTAACAACGATATTTACTTTCAGATAGCCTTGGTGACGCTGGTGGGGTTGGCGGCCAAGAACGCCATATTGATAGTGGAATTTGCGGTAATGATAAAGCAAGAGGGCAAGAGCGCGGCGCAGGCCGCCATAGAAGCGGCTAAACTGAGATTCAGGCCGATAGTGATGACCTCTTTGGCTTTCATTTTGGGTTGTATGCCTTTGGCTTTGGCGGGCGGCGCGGGCGCGGCCAGCCGCCATTCGATAGGTACGGCGGTAGTGGCGGGAATGTTGGGTGCGACATTATTGGCGCCTTTATTCGTGCCGTACTTTTTCGTATTGACTTCGGGCAAGGAAAAGAGCCCGAAAACCGTTGAGGATAAAAAGGAAGGGGGCGAAAATGCGTAAAGAATTGACGGTTTTAACGGTATTTTCTTTATTGTTTAGCGGCTGCCTTATGGGGCCGAACTACAAAAGGCCGGAGCTTTCTTTGCCTGCGGGGCAGGAAGAGGATTTGGGCGTATTTGTCAGCGATAAGTGGTGGGAGATGTTTAGCGATCCCGCTCTCAACGCCTTGGAGGAAGAAGCCCTTGCCAACAATAAAGATTTGACCGTCGCTATGGCCAAAGTGGAGGAAGCCAGAGCGAAGTTGGGCTTGGCTTACGCCGATCAGCTGCCGACTTTAGACGCTACCGGCTATGCCCAAAGGACGGGTTTTTCGACGGGCCATCCGTGGGCGCAGTACAATATCGGCTTGACGGCGGCTTATCAGTTTGACTTCTGGGGCAGATACAGAAGGCTGAGCGAGGCGGCGCGTGCGGAGCTGTTAAGTACGGAATCGCAAAAGGACACCGTAAGGCTGACTTTAACGGCTGATGTGGCCAACTATTATTTTTCCTATATCACTTTAAAGGAGCAGGTGGAAATATCCAAACGCACTTTAGACTCCAGGAAAGAGAGCGTAAGGATATATTTGGTCAGATACAAAAACGGTTACTCGACCGAGCTGGACCTAAAAAGGGTTGAAGCCGAAATGGCCTCGGTGGAGGCCTCTTTGGCGGAATTTGAAAGGCAGTTTGCTTTATCACAGACGGCATTGTCAATGCTTTTAGGGCGCAGCCCCAAGGAAATAATAGAAGGCAAATTGCAAGGCACCGCTTTGCAGGAAGTTAAAGTTATGCCGGAAGTGCCTTCCGGGATACCTGCCGATTTGTTAAGGCGGCGTCCTGACGTAAGAGCGGCGGAGGGCTTGCTGATAGCGGCCAACGCAAATATAGGCGCGGCGCGTGCGGCTTACTTCCCCAATATAGTATTGACGGCTTCTGGCGGATACGCCAGCGACCAGTTGGGGACGCTTGTCGCTCCTAAAACTTCTTTTTGGAACGCGGGCGCCGGTTTGATACTTCCTATCTTCCAAGGCGGCAAGATAAAAAGCCAAAATAAGCAGGCCGAGGCGGTATACAAGCAGATGTTGGCCTCATACGAGAAAGCGGCGCAAAACGCCTACCGGGATACTTACGACGCTTTGACGAACAATCAATTTTACCGCAAAATAGTCGTGGCAAATACGGCGCAGGTAAAAGCTTTGGCGCGCAGCTTGGATTTGGCTCAGAAACAGCAAGACGCCGGCCTTATAGACATCTTGGATTTGCTGGACGTGGAAAGGAATTTGTTAAGCGCGGAAACGAGCCTCGCGGCGGCGCGGCGCAATCAGCTTAGCGCTTTGGTGGCGATAGCGCAGGCTTTGGGCGGCGGCTGGCTGGAGGATACGCCCCGTTAAATTGCTTCCTGGGCAGTTAAATTAAAGCGCCGTTTTTTAAGATAATAAAAATCCCTCGTTTAAATTACTCGGGGGATTTTTATTTATGGAAACATTAAGAAAATTTATTTTCTTTAGGAAAAGATATTCCCCGGATAATAGATGCCTCCCTCATAAAAACTTTGTTTTTCCTCCGATGAGCGGCGCGCCCAAGAGATCCCTTTAAAACGCTCTGCGGCGCGTAAATCGGCTCTCTCGCTTGGGGCAAAATATACGGGATTTTATTAATTATGGGGAGTTTGGGGGTCTTCTTTTTTCAGCACGCTGTATAATAAGCGTACAAGCGCTTTGTCTTCTTTATCGTTTGAGTTTAAAGGCACAAATTTTGTGCCCGAGGCGTTATGCACCGCTATATAATTGTCCTTGATATTAAACACCGTACGGGAGATATCCTCAAAGATGCTTCGCCCGAACATCCCTCGCGGAGCGGGGATGCCCGCGAGAGCGAGTATTGTCGGCGCGATATCCTGCTGGGATTTGAAAGGATCGGGCGAGATGTCTTCCAAAATGGGCTTTTTGGATACAAATATCATCGGCACCTCGTCAAAGACGGGGCGATAATCTTTAAACAGGCCGCCCGTATCTAAATTGGCGAAGAAAGGATGGTCGGCGGTGATGATTAAGATTGTTCTATCGTCAAAGAGGCCCGCGTCTTCCAAGGCCACTATAAAAAGGCTTAAATCGTAATTGTAATTGCCGAAGGCGCGCGGCATATTGGGGCGCTGATACAGCTCCCGCAAATCCTCGCTGTCTTGAGGCGTGGTTAAGGGGGGGTATTCCTGCCCCAAGTAGTCGTTCCTGCCGGTAGGGACGTGGGTGTCTACCGTAAGAATGTCCATAAAGAGTTTTTCGTCCTTATGTTCTTTTAAATACTTTACGGCATAATCAAAAAGCTGTCTGTCCGTCAGCCCCCACCAGGCGACATAGGGGGCGTATTCGGGAATGGTTTCAAAATATTTAGCGCCGTAAATCTCATCAAAACCCGCGGATTTTAAGATTATATGTTCGTCCATATACTCTTCATTCGCGCCGCGCAAAAATACAGTTCTGAAACCTTGTTCTTTTAATATCTTTGCCACTGATAGCGGATAATCATTGTTAAAACTAAGTTCCGCGTTTGGGTGCCCGGAAAATATTACGCTTAGCCCATACAGCGTAGAGAGCGTTACCGATTTTAAAGAGGCGAAGGGATAATCTTTTATCAGCAAATCGAAGGTATCGCTAGCATCCGAGGGGATTTTCGGGTTAAACGTTTTGATGAATTTATTGGAAAATGCTTCCGTAGTCAAAAGTATTATTCTGTCGTAGGTGTTTTTATTGGTAAAATTAGTGGGTTTAAAGAGGTTGTATTTATCGGCCTCTTTTTGCAGATCTTCTGGGAGAATATCCATTTGCTTATACTGCGGTTTCTGCGTCAGCAATTCTTTTATTATTCCCGCGACGGTGGTATCCATAAGATGCTGGGAGAAGAATACGTCGTATCCTTTCATAAAATTAAGAGGAGTAAACAGCGCCAATACTACCAAAAGCACAGCCGAGAGCGCTATTTTCTTCGCGCTTGCGTGGCGGCCGGGTTTGTGCCACATATTTTTTATCGCAAAGAATGGGAAAAGGTAAAGGAATGCCAAATATAAAAGCATACGAATATCCAGCATAAACTGATATTGCGCTCCGCCCAAGGTCATAAGGTATTTTACGCCGAAGCGTTCCTTAAAATACACCAAAAGCACGATATCGGCCGAAATTGTTACATAGTACAGAAAAAATATAAAAGCGAAGAAACTCGCCCTCGTAAAGCCCATAACGTGCAGAAGGCTCACTATAAGCGATATGGTAAGGAACTCTGCGGCGAATTTGTTTAAAGCCCCCAAAGTGCAGGCCGTCAATGTCATGGCGTCGAGCTGATATAGTCCGACAAAATAGAATATAAGGCCCGGTAGTGAGAGTAAAGCATATAGAAAAAAATCCTGTTTTAAAAGGGAAAGATATTTTTTGATAAAAGAAATCATAAATAATCCATAATATAAAAAAATGATAAAATAATTATACATTTTAACCGCAGTGATATGAAAGCGGGGGACCATTCCCGCGGAGGTATAGTACATGGATAATATTGAGATGAAACGCCATTCCTGTTCGCACGTATTGGCGGCGGCGGTGCAGGAACTTTTCCCCGGCACAAAACTGGGAATAGGGCCGGCGATAGAAAACGGATTTTATTACGATTTTTTGTCGGATCATAAATTCACGCCCGAAGATTTGAAAACTATCGAAGATAAGATGAAACAAATTGTCAAAAGCAAAGAGCCTTTCGTCCGCAAAGAAATAAGCAAAAGCGAGGCCGAAGCTTTATTTAAGAGCAAAGGCGAGGACTTTAAGGTAGAACTTATCTCCGAGCTTCCCGACGGCGAAATCAGTATATATACCAACGGTTCTTTTGTGGATTTGTGCCGCGGGCCGCACGTGGAGCATACGGGTATGCTCAATAATTTTAAACTTACCCATACCGCGGGGGCCTATTGGCGCGGCGACGAAAAACGCCCGCAAATGCAGCGCATATACGGCATAGCCTTTGAAACGAAGGAAGAACTTAAAGAGTATATCAAACAGCAGGAAGAAGCCGCCAAACGCGACCACCGCAAATTGGGTGCTGAACTGCAGCTTTTCAATATCAATGACGATGTCGGCCCCGGCCTCGTGCTTTGGATGCCTAAAGGCGGTATGCTCAGGAAGGTTTTGGAAGATTGGATTAAAGAGGAAAACCTTAAAAGGGGTTACGGCCTTGTTACTACGCCGCATATCGCGCGCCTGCATTTGTGGGAGAAATCGGGCCACGCTAACTTTTATACCGACAGTATGTTCAAGCCGATAGAGGTTGACGAGCAGAAATATCAGCTTAAGCCGATGAACTGCCCGTTCCACATAGCGATATACAATACCGCTTTAAGAAGCTACCGCGATTTGCCTTTGCGCCTTTTTGAACTCGGCACCGTATACCGCTACGAAAGGTCTGGGGTAATGCACGGGCTTTTGAGGGTGAGGGGATTTACCCAAGACGACGGGCATATTTTCTGCGCGCCCGAACAGATAGAAAAAGAGGTGGAGGATTGTTTTAACTTCGCCATGCATATAATGAAGACTTTCGGCTTTGAGAAATTCAAAGTGGAACTTTCCACCTGGGATGAAAAACATCCCGAAAACTATACCGGCAAAGCCGAGGATTGGCATAGGGCGCAGGCCGCTTTGGAAGACGTGTTAAAGAGCAACAATATTCCCTATACGGCGCACGCGGGCGAAGCTGCTTTTTATGGGCCGAAGATAGACATCAAATTGATAGACGCGATCGGCAGGCCGTGGCAGCTTTCCACTATACAGTTCGACTTCAATTTGCCCGAGCGTTTTGATATAAACTATGTCGCGGCGGAAGGGCGCAAACGCCCGCTGATGGTTCACCGGGCGATGTTGGGTTCGGTGGAGCGTTTTATAGGAATATTGATAGAGCATTACGCGGGCGTATTCCCGCTGTGGCTTGCCCCGGTGCAGGCGAAAGTGCTAACCTTGACAGACGCTCAGGCTCCTTACGCTAAAGAAGTATGCGAAAAGCTTACGGCGGCGGGATTGAGGCCCGAACTTGACGACAGGGGGGAGAAACTCGGCGCGAAAATCCGCCAAGCGCACTTGGAGAAAGTTCCCTACACCGTAATAATCGGCGCCAAAGAGGTGCAGGATAGGACTGTAACCGTACGTTTAAGAAGCGGAAAGAACGTGGAAAACGTCAAATTGGAAGACTTTATTTCCAAACTTAAAGAAGAAAACGATAGCAGAAGTTTGGCTAATCTCTATAATTAGGAATACCGAAAAGAGAAGGGCTCCTCGATATCGAGGAGCCCTTTTTTTATTGCGGCGGCGAAGGAGTTTGACGGCAATTTAATTTTAGATTTTCTATTTGTCTAGATATATAGGCGGCGCCCTATCGGGGTCAAAAAGTCCTACGGGGAAAATAGGCCTAAATACTCTTGTGCTAATAATAATTATCTTCTAGGATTTATTTATCGGACCTCAAAAAGGTAATCGTTTTCACAAATGGAGTGTATATAAGGAGAAAAACCATGCCTAAAAAAATTATATCCGCAATTTTGACTGTATTTATGATGATACAGGGCATATCCGCGCCTCTATTTGCCCAGTCGGAAGGAGGCAATCAAAAAAGTGTAACCGTGGAGGATATTGAGCGGCTCCTCGCAAGCCAGGAAAAAGAATTTAACACGAAATTGTCCATACGCACCTCCGCCGCGGCTATTACCGGCGCCGTTGTCATGGGCGGCGGGATATTTGCATATTATACCCATAAACGTATCACGGGTTTTCAGAATCAGATCGCGCGGTTTCTGGGAGAGATCGCTGGGCTTCAAGACGAGATTGCGGGTTTGGATAAACAACTTGCATCGTTAGATAGCAGAAATTCACTATGGCTTAACAAACTGCCAAAAATGGAAAAAACAATAGATGAGATAATAAAAACCTCTGTTACAATCAACGCTAAAGCCGCAGAAGCCTCCAAACTGGGAAAAACAAATAGGGAATATTTAGAGCAATTGGCCATAAAAATGAATGAACTTATAGACCTGTTAAATTACCATGGCGACATGATAGATGATCTTAAAGAAGTATATCAACGCATGAGCGGGGGAGCATCTGGCCAGGGCTCTTCCCCAAAGATAGGATTTTATGTGCGCGGAGCGGAAGAAAAGACTGTTAAGATGGAGAAGGATTTAGGCAAAAACTTAAAATCTCTCAAGAATATTGGCAAGAAAGCCGGGCTGCTTGGCCTTTTGGCCGCCGCCGTTATAACGACGCTCTATGTTTATAATAAATCAGAGGAACTAAGCAGCGCGCCCCTGGCTAACAAACGCGCAGAATATAAGCGATATTTGGACGATGCCTACAAAAATGACGAGGGTTTTTTCATCTTGGACGTATTGGCTTTGAGCTATGAGAATAGGAAAATGACGGCCTCGCTTTTGTACGAAAATATCGGAAAGGATAGGGATTATTACAAGCTTTTCCTGGAACAGCATAAATTGGTCAAAGAGGCCGCTTATGAGGCAAAAGCCAAGGGAGAAATAAGGGGCCTAATTTCGGATGCCTTGAAGTCGCAAAATGGTAATTCTGAGGTAAAGATTCCTTTCATGTTGAAAGAATCTCCCATAAAGGATTATCTAAACAGTTTTGCAATATAGCCGATATATGCTATAATTTATATGTCAACAATTTGAGCGGTCGCGCAGGTGGCGGAATTGGTATACGCGTGCGTTTGAGGGGCGCATGCCTTACGGCTTGGGGGTTCGAGTCCCCCCCTGCGCAAGAGTTTTAGACGATAATGTAGTAAAAAATGTGGTAAATTTAAAAAATTCTGCTCAAAGGTGGCGCAAAAACGATTTAGGCCGGGTTTTCAGCCCGGCTTTTTTATTTTTTAAAAGTTGCCGTCCAATATCCCGCGCCGCCGGCGGAGCGCCAAAGCGGTGTCGCCTGACCAGGCGAATGGCGAAACCAGGCCGCCGAGCGGCATGGCTGATAAAGCGCCGCGGCGGGATATTGGACGGCTTGTTTTTTTTGATGGCGTTTAAAATTCTATCTTTAAGCAATATTTAATATAATTGTTAATATGAGGTTTGAAACTTTCATCGCCATAAGATATCTGCTTTCCCGCAGCAAGGGAGTGTTTACCGTTATCACCACGATTATCGGCATTTTGGGGGTATGCGTCGGGGTGGCCGCGCTGGTAACTACGCTGGCGGTAATGAGCGGGTTTCAAAACGACATCAGAAATAAGGTAATAGGCGCGCAGGCGCATATAATGGTGCTGGGCTCAATGCCGCAGGGCAGATACGAGAAAGTGCAGGAAACCATATCTTCCGTTAAACATGTAAGGGCTACGGCGCCCAATATCTTTGGCCAGGCTATACTAAATTATTCCAATTATTCGCAGGGTGTGGTAATCCGCGGGCTTGACGCCGAACAGGAAAAGAATACCAGCGATTTGCCTTCCTCTTTGATAGAAGGCTCCTTTGAGCGGGAAGGGGTGGAGGCGCCTTTGGTTTTGGGGGCGGAACTCGCCAATAATATGGCTTTGGATATAGATGATGATGTCGTTTTAGTATCGCCTAGATCTTTGGCGGGCGGCCTGCCGAAGATGAAGCGTTTTAAGGTTACCGGTATTTTAAAGACGGGTTATTACGAGTTTGACAATACCATAGTTTATACGGATATAAAATCCGCCTCGGATTTTTTGGGGCTTAAGGGCGGGGTGACGGGGCTGTCTGTTAAGTTGGACAAACTGGACAACGCCGATGAAGCCGCCGCGCTTATAGCCGAGGCTACGGACGGCCAATACGCAATACGAACTTTTATGCAGCTAAACAGCACCTTATACGCCGCATTAAAATTGGAAAAGGTGATGATGTTCATAATACTGTCTTTGATAATATTGGTCGCCTCTTTGAATATAACTTCAAATTTGATTTTATTCGGCACCGAGAAACTTAAGGACATAGGTCTTATGAGGGCTATGGGCGCGAGCCCCGCGCGGATAAGGCGTATATTTATTTTGGAAGGTTTGTATATAGGCAGCGCGGGGGTGATATCGGGGATAATATTGGCGCTGATACTTTGCTGGGCTATAACGACTTTTGATATAGTGGAACTGCCTGGCGATATATATTATCTTACAAAAGTACCCGTAAGCCTGCAGTTGTGGGATATATTAAGCGTAGTGGCAGGCAGTTACTTTTTGTGCTTCCTTTCGGCGATATATCCCGCGTACAGGGCCTCCAAGGTTAATCCCGTGGACGCGATAAGATATGGATAAAATACTGGAAATAAAAAATTTAACCAAAATATACAACGACGCCGGCGGCCAAATAAAAGTGCTGGACGATATTTCTTTGGATATAGAGCGGGGCAAGTTTATGGTGTTTATCGGGCCCAGCGGCAGCGGCAAAAGCACCTTTTTAAATCTTATCGGCCTTTTGGACAAAGCTACGGCCGGCTCCATATTTTTTGAAGGCAGGGATATTTTGAAGCTTAAAGAAGAAAAAAGAGCCAAGCTGCGTTTAAGCAAATTTGGTTTTGTATTCCAATTTGACAGTCTTATGCCGGATTTTACGGTGTTGGAAAATGTCAATTTGCCGGCCTTGATAAAGGGTAAAAACAATTTCGCTTACGCGAGGAAGCTGCTGGCCAAGTTCGGGATAGAGGCTTTAGCCGAAAAGATGCCGCCGTCAATAAGCGGAGGGGAAAAGCAAAGAGTGGCGATAGCGCGCGCTTTGATAAACAGCCCCAAAATACTTTTGGCCGACGAGCCTACGGGCAATTTGGACGGCGAGCGCAAGGAACAGATTTTTAAGGATTTCGCGCTTGCGGCATCCGAAGGGCTTACCGTGCTGATGGTAACGCACGACATAAAAGCGGCGGACTACGCCGACGAATGCTATAAAATAGCGGACGGCAAAATAATCGGAATATAAATTTGACATATCACAGCCCCGTATCTTTCAAATAAAGATACGGGGCTTATTTTTTCGCGGGGAAATTATCGGCGGGCGGGGGAAAAAGGCCCTGTCGGAGGGGGCTGGCGCTTAAAGGCGTTTTATACCCGGCTTAATTCCGTTTTATATATCCTAACCTCATCATAAAAGTCAGGCGGTGAAAAAGATTTCCCGTCCGCTTAAATTCTGTTTCTGTTTGAAAAGCCAAATAAAAACCCCCGGCCGGCCGGGGGGCAATATACAAAAAACCCGCGCTTTAAAGCGCGGGTTTTTTTGCTTAAATAAGCTTTTATTTCTTGGCTTCTTCGCCATCGCCGGGCAGGGCGGCAAGCTCTTTATAGAGTTTGCGCCTGTAGGCGTATTCTTGCTCGGCTATCTTGAGCAAGCGCTCAGCCCTTTCGGGGTTGTTCTTCATCAGCGTTTTGAACCTATTTTCGCCGGACATAAAGTCTTTAAGCGCGATTGTGGGTTCGCCGCTGTCGATTTTGAGCGGGTTGAGGCCTTGTTCTTTCAAAGCCGGGTTATAGCGGTAGAGTATCCATCTTCCGCTCTGTACGGCTTTTTTGGCTTCCAAGAGGCCTTTGCTCATATCGATACCGTGCGCTATACAGTGGGCGTAAGCTATTACCAAAGCGGGGCCGTCGTAAGCCTCGGCTTCGGCAAGGGCTTGCACCGCCTGGTTCATATTCGCGCCCAGGTTGATTTGCGCCACATAGATATTGCCGTAGGTCATGGCTATCATACCGAGGTCTTTCTTCGGCATAGATTTGCCCGCCGCGGCGAATAAGGCTACCGCGCCCATAGGCGTAGCTTTTGACATCTGTCCGCCGGTATTGGAATACACTTCGGTATCCATTACCAATATCTTTACGTTCTTACCGCTGGCCAATACATGGTCTAAGCCGCCGTAGCCGATATCGTAAGCCCAGCCGTCGCCGCCCAATATCCATACCGATTTCTTTACGAGGTAATCGGCCAAGGCGAGCATTCTCTCGTCTTTGGTGAGGGTTTTGAGTTTGGCTACTCTTTCTCTCTGCGCGTCAATTTCGGCTGTAGTGTTTTGCTTGGCGTTTAATATTTCGTCAACCAAAGCGTCATTGCCCAAGGTCGGTTTTAAAGCCGTAAGCTGGGCGGCCGCGTCGCTGTAAAGCTGGTCATAAGCCAAGCGGATACCCATACCGAATTCGGCGTTGTCCTCAAAGAGGGAGTTTGCCCAAGCGGGGCCTTTGCCGTCGTCGCGTTTGCAATACGGGGTAGTCGGCAAGTTGCCGCCGTAAATTGAGGAGCAGCCCGTAGCGTTGGCTATCGCCAAGTGATCGCCGTGGAGCTGGGTCAGCAATTTGACATAAGGCGTTTCGCCGCAGCCCGCGCACGCGCCGGAGAACTCAAACAAAGGTTTCTGCATTTGGGAACCTTTTACGCTTTCTTTCTTCGTCTTGACGTCGGCTTGTTTCAAAGCGAGGAAGTATTTGAAGTTTTCGCTTTCCGCCGTTCTTAAAGGAAGCTGCTCAACCATATTGATGGCTTTCTTGTTGGCGTCGGTCTTATTCTTGGCGGGGCAGTTTACAACGCAGGCTCCGCAGCCGGTGCAGTCTTCCACGGCCACCTGTACGGTGAATTTAAGGCCGGCCAAATCGGCTTTGCCGTCGGCGGATTTAAAGGTCGCGGGTGCGTCTTTCATATCCTCGGCTTTATAGGCCTTTATGCGGATAGCGGCGTGCGGGCAGACCAAGGAGCAGATACCGCACTGTATGCAGGTATCCGGGTCCCACGCGGGGCACATAATGGCGATATTGCGTTTCTCGTACTGGGTAGTGCCTGTAGGGAATACTCCGCCTACCGGCATTTTTGAGGTCGGCAATTCGTCGCCGTTGTAAGAAATCATCTTGCCCAAGACATCTTTTACGAATTCCGGGGCGTCGGCCGGTACCGGCGGCTTCATGCTTATTTTAGAGGTGACATGATCGGGGTATTTAATTTCGTGCAAACCGTCAAGGGCGGCGTCCACCGCGGCGTAGTTCTTGTTGACTACTTCCTCGCCTTTCTTGGAGTAGGTCTTCTTGATGGCCTGTTTGATGGCGTCAATGGCGGAGTCTTTTTCTATTACGCCCGCTATGCCGAAGAACGCCGTCTGCATTATCGTGTTGGTTCTGGAGCCCATGCCCGTCTTTAAAGCGATGTGGGAAGCGTCAATAGAATAGAATTTAAGTTTCTTGTCTATTATCTGCTTCTGCACTTCTTTGGGGAGTTTATCCCAAACTTCTTCTTTGGAGTACGGGGCGTTCAAGAGGAAGGTCGCGCCTTCTTTGGCTTTGCCCAAAATGTCGTATCTTTCCAAGAAAGAGAACATATGGCAGGCGATAAAATCCGCGTGCTCAATAAGGTAAGGCGCGCGGATGTATTTCTTGCCGAAGCGGATATGGGAAGTCGTCATAGAGCCAGATTTCTTGGAGTCGTAGACGAAGTAACCCTGCGCGAAGTTATCGGTCTTTTCGCTGATGATTTTCATCGTGTTTTTGTTCGCGCCCACGGTACCGTCGGAGCCCAACCCGTAGAACAAAGCGTTGAAGGTCGCGCTTTCGGAATCGTCGCCCTTCAAAACCGGGGTCTTGAGGGATTTCCCGCCCAAATCGTCTTCTATGCCGACGATAAAACCGGTTATAGGTTCTTTCGCGTCCAGGTTGTCAAAGGTGGCCTTTACCATGGCGGGGGTAAACTCTTTGGAGCCGATACCGTATCTCCCGCCGATGATGAGGGGGGTGCTGGGGAATTTGGCTTTCGCTTCGTTGGTTAAGAAAGCGGAGCAAACGTCCTGGAACAAAGGCTCGCCGAGGGAACCGGGTTCTTTCGTTCTGTCAAACACCGCGATTTTCTTTACGGTCTTGGGGAACGCGTTGATGAAGTCCGCCGCGCTGAAAGGCCTAAAGAGTTTTACTTTAAGTACGCCCACTTTTTCGCCTTTCATGCGTTCTACGGCGGTTTGCGCCACATCCGCGCCCGAGGCCATAATAACGACTACTTTCTCCGCGTCTTCAGCGCCGATATATTCAAAAAGGTCGTATTTTCTGCCGGTAAGCTTGGCGAATTTGTCCATATACTTCTTTACTATGGCGGGGGTGTTCAAATAGAATTTGTTTACGGCCTCCCTGCCCTGGAAGTAAACATCAGGGTTCTGGGCGGTGCCGCGGACGGTGGGGGATTCGGGGTTCATGGCGTTGGCGCGGTGTTTCGCCACGAGGTTATCGTCAATCATTTCCTTCATCGTCTCTTTGGAAAGGACATCCACCATATTAAGCTCGTGAGAAGTTCTAAACCCGTCAAAGAAATGCAGGAACGGCACTCTGGCTTCCAAAGTAGCCGCCTGGGATATTAAAGCGAAGTCCATCGCTTCCTGCGCGTTGGCGCTGGCGAGCATAGCCCAGCCGGTCTGGCGTACGGCCATGACATCGCTGTGGTCGCCGAAAATGGATAAGGCGTGGGTAGCCAAAGCTCTGGCGGAAACATGGAATACCGTAGGGGTAAGTTCGCCCGCTATTTTGAACATATTGGGGATCATAAGCAAGAGCCCCTGCGAAGCGGTGAAAGTCGTCGTAAGAGCGCCGGCCGCCAAAGCGCCGTGCACCGCGCCAGAGGCGCCGCCTTCGGACTGCATTTCGCTTACTACGGGTACATTGCCCCAAATATTTGTTTCGCCTTTTGCGGATTTGGCGTCGCAAATCTCGCCCATAGTGGAAGAAGGCGTAATAGGATAAATTGCTATTACTTCATTAGTCGCGTGGGCGACATGCGATACCGCTGTATTGCCGTCCATCGCCGTTAATTTCTTTGACATTTATACTCTCCTAGGTTAAGTAAACGCGCGTATGCCTGCGCATATCCGCGCTGACTCTTACATTGTATAACTTTATTGAGGCCAGGGCAACAAAGAATGGATTCGTTTCATCCGCGGAGACTCTTTCCCTTTCCTCTTGGAAAAATTTTTACTAAAATATATTTATGACTATCAACCGTGAGCTTTGGAAATTCCGCCCCGTTTGCGCGGTTCAAGAAATGTTTAGATATTGCTGGCATAAAACATTGGGAACTTTTATGCACAGCCCTTACGCCGTATGGTATAGGTTTGATAAGCCTTGCCCGGCTTGCAAAAAGGAATATTTGCCCGTCAATAAAGATTGGCATAGACTGCCCCGCCCTTTATACCTGCACGAGCATGTCTTTTACAATATAGACAATGCTTTGGCCGTTAATAAAAACATAAAGGGGCTCGCTTTGATATTTTTTATGGGCATAGGCGATTATTTGTATACCACTCCCATGCTGGCGGCTTTGAAAGAAAAATATCCGCAGCTGAAGTTTTACGGATATGTATCCAAACATTTTGACAGAAACAATTCCCCGATAGTGGGCACGCTTTTGCAGACCAATCCCTCTTTTGACAAAGTGTTTTATTTTGACGGCTACCGCAATCCTTTTATTTGGAAAAACTATAATTACGACGACGCTTTTAAAGATATCCCCGAAGATTTCTTGGTCTTGCCCGTTTATTACGAGTACGGGGTAAAAGTGCCGCATAGGGTAAACAGCTTGTTTAAAACTTTTCAGCTTCCTATGCCTTCCAAAAAAGAAACGCCGCGGCCGGTATTTTATTTCCCCGAGGAGCCTTCCGAAGAAGTTAAAAAATCTTTTGAGGAAATTTCTAAACTGGCCAAGAAAAGAAAGGCCATAGTTTTCCTTCAGCTTGATTCGCGCGGCTCGGCTTATAGCTATCCGTATCAAGACGATCTCATCCGCCGCCTGCTCAGGGACGAGTATTTGGTGCTTTCCGTAACTAAATCGGCCGTGGTGGACGAGTATTTTAAGATAATTGACATTAAAAAGTTTTCCTTCAACGAGTCCTGCCATTTGCTTTCCCTGCTCTCCAAGGAATATAAGATGTATATAATAGCGCTTAACTCAGTATTTTGGGCGGCTTCGGCGGGTTTGGATATCCCCAATTTGGGCTTGCAGCATTGGATAGATAAAAAAGTCCATAATTTATGGTATCCCAATATAACGGTGGTGACCGATTACATATATAAGAAACTGCCGAAGAATAAAATGATAATGGCCGG
The DNA here is from genome assembly GCA_944324675.1 of uncultured Elusimicrobiales bacterium. Taxonomy (GTDB): domain Bacteria; phylum Elusimicrobiota; class Elusimicrobia; order Elusimicrobiales; family Elusimicrobiaceae; genus Proelusimicrobium. The sequence goes on from CALUXE010000007.1 coordinate 20,982, forward strand.
CGACGCCGATTATTCTAGGCATAATAAAAAAATCATTGATTACAAGCCGGACTTTATTTATAAATGTTTCAATAAAATGCTGGCTAAACTTGAAAACAAATAGAACTGAAATTCGCTTAAATTTAACGGCCGCCCTCAAAACAGGGCGGCAGTTTTTTAACGCTCTGAAGAAATCAATATTTATTATAGGACAAAATATCTTCCAGCGGCTTTCTCGGCCTGGGGGCGGGGGATTCGTCGGGGTAGCCGATTAGGAGGAGTATTTCGCATTTGACGTCGAAGGGCAGTTTAAGAAATTTTTTTGCCTTTTTTGGATTAAACCAACCCACCCAGCAGGAACCGAGGCCCAAATCCTGCGCTTTTAAAACGAAATGTTCCGCCGCTATGCCTTGGTCTACCAGATAATATTTCGTGCCGCTTACCATTTGCCCCATTCTGGTTGTTATGCTTCCGCCAGCTTTTGCACATACGGCGACGATGGCGGGTGCTTTAAGGGCCATATCTCGGCAAGTGGCATATACCCCGGTAAATACGGAATTGCAAAAATCTTCTTTAATTTTTTTATCGTCGATGACGATGTATTTGCACGGTTGGCTGTTGCAAGCGCTGGGGGCCAGGCGGGCGGCTTGTGCGCATTGCTGCAAAAGTTCTCTGGGAACTGGGGAGTCTTTAAATTTCCGTATGCTTCTTCTGTTTTGTATTATTTCGTCCAAAGTCATAAAACCTCTGTATTATCGGCAGTAAATTCGCGGCATATAGCGCCGTGTTTACTTTATTTTAACAAAATTAGTACAATGGAATTGAAATAAAACTTATGGAGGCAATTTTTATGACGGTTTCTTATAAAGAACTGGGCTTCGTGAACACGAAAGAAATGTTCGCTAAAGCCATGAAAGAAGGTTATGCCGTACCCGCTTACAACTTTAACAATATGGAGCAGCTTCAGGCGATAATCACGGCCTGCACGGAATCGCGCTCGCCGGTAATTTTACAGGTATCCAAAGGCGCCAGAAGCTATGCCGACGCCACTTTGCTGCGCTGGATGGGACGCGGCGCTATTGAAATGATGAAGAAGATGGGCAAGCCGGTGCCTGTAGCCCTCCATTTGGACCACGGCGACACCTTTGAGCTGTGCAAAGACTGCATTGATTCCGGTTTCTCGTCCGTTATGATAGACGGATCCCACCTCCCTTACGAGGAAAATATCGCCTTAACCAAGAAAGTGGTGGATTACGCCCATCAGTTTGATGTGACGGTGGAAGGCGAACTTGGCGTATTGGCCGGTATAGAAGATGAAGTTTCCGCCGAAAAACACACTTACACCGATCCCGCCCAGGTAGAGGACTTCGTAAAGAGAACGGGTGTTGATTCCTTGGCTATATCAATCGGCACGAGCCACGGCGCTTATAAATTTAAAGTGAAACCCGGCGAGAGCGTACCTCCTTTGAGATTTGATATCTTGGCGGAAGTGGAAAAACGCCTGCCCGGCTTCCCGATAGTGTTGCACGGCGCTTCCAGCGTAGACCAAAAAGCTGTCGCCACGATAAACAAATACGGCGGCAAACTGGAAAACGCCGTAGGCGTACCGGAAGAGCAGCTTAGAAAGGCGGCCAAGAGCGCGGTTTGCAAAATCAACGTCGATTCCGACGGCAGATTGGTAATGACGGCCGCTATCAGGAAAGTCTTTGCCGAAAAGCCCGCGGAATTTGATCCGCGCAAATACCTCGGCCCCGCCAGAACCGACCTCATCGCTATGTATAAGGAAAAGAACGAGCATGTCTTAGGTTCCGCCGGCAGGTATTAATACTTTAATTGCCGATAAGAGCCGCGCCGTTTTGGGCGCGGCTCTTTTTTTGGCTATTTTTTCGGAGCATACTCTGATGTTATTAGAGCGGTAAGGATAGGCCTAAGGGCCTATGATAGGGTGGGGCCAAAGTCTCTTGTAGATAGGATAATGGTTTGTTAGGATTGATACAAAGAAGTTAAAATTTAACGGAGGGCACAATGTTGAAAAAGCTTTTAGTCGCGATAATTTCAATGAATATCTGCTTTTCGGGTTTGGCGTACGCGCAGTATCAGCCGCAGGGAGAGTTGACCGCCGAAGAAGTGGAAGAGTATATGAAGGGTATAGAAAATAAAGGAAAAGAGATACCGAGCTGGGTTACCGTATTGCCCGTAGTCACCAGCGCAGGGGTTTTGCTTGCTTTAAGATATGCCAATACTCTGAACAGGTCAGAAAAGATAGCCGCGGTCGAGTGGAAAGCGAGAATGGCAAAAGACGGAAAGTTTTTGAGAAAGGCCAAGATCAATATTAAGAAATTATTGTTAAAAGCAAAGAAAAACCGCGGTAAATTGGCAATACTGACGATAGCTGCGATTTTAGTTTATTCCTATTTTGATGAGAATAATAGAGAAGAAACCGCGATATTCAACAATCGCGCGCTCTTGGATAGGAAAATCAAAGAGCTGATGGAAAATGATATAGACAGCCTTGCTCTCTACGTGTATAGTTTGTCTGACGAACAAAAAAAGGTGGCTTACAGCATTTTAGCCGACAACCCCGAAATTTTTGAAATTATAAAACAGCAGGTAGAGGAGGCTTTTTCGGAGGGAAATATAAAGGCCGCCGAAGAAGTTTATAACGCTTTGGAGTCGGAGCAAGAGGAAGAGCTGCTGCAGAAGAAGAACGAGTTGATTGACAGCTTGCGTCAAAGCGAAGAAAATTTCACGCCCGCTTGGAGTTTCGGCGAGTAGGAAAGGGAATATTTAAATAATTTAAGCAAAGAGGCGGGATCTAAAAAGCCCGCCTCTTTTGTAAAAGGACGAATATCTATTTATTGGCGTCGCTTTTTTCTGTGAAAGGGATTACTTCTATTTTTAGTTGGCTTTACTTTAAACGAACGCATGGGTCTAAGGGCCTAATTGCGGAAGGGCCCTTTTTCTCTTGTAATCCGGGGGAAGAATAACTATAATCTATATATACTGGCAAGGAGATATATAATGTCAACAAAGAAATTACTGGTATTTATATTTTTATTCGGAATCGGCAGCGCGGCTTATAGCGCCGATTTCTCCTCATTTAAGGATAGTGAGGAAGCAAAAGACTTGCTGCAAACTAAAATAGAAAACCTCTTAGAGGGGAAAACTTACAGATATAATTATGATCCGATAGTTTTTACAATGGTTACTACTTTCGAGAGAGATCTGTTCGTGGAGGATTATGACGTAGACGGACGTCCCTTTAAGATAAAGATGAACTATTTGCAACAAGGCCTTTCCGATGAAGGAATGGGTATTTTTGAATTCTATTGCTATGCCACGCTTATAAATCAGGATTATATCCTTACCCATACCAGATGCTTGTACGTGCCTACGCAGGAATATAAGAGTGGAAAGTTGGAGGGTGTATCTGGGGACTTTACCCCCATTTCCGTGGCGATAAGAAAGGACGGAAGGGAGTTGATTTTTAACCCCAGAAAGCTAAATACGGTTTTCTTCGACAATAAAAGCGGAATCGCTTTGATAAAAATAAGCGATTTGTGTTTGCAGGAAAAGCCCACTAAAGCCAGCAACGTTTGCGTAAGATTGTGGGAGTGGGCGGTAGGTTCCGAAGATGTCTTTTTCAAAATAGAGGACAAATACAATACGATGATTTTATCCAATATGGATCCTCAGGACGATGTGGAAGAATCTTTCCTAAGGAGATCGTTTTTCTCTCCTGTTTCCGGCAAAAAAACGATAAAATCCGTTAAGGACGGATATATAACCGTGGACGGAGAGGAAGATAAGAGCTATTTGGGGGAACCTTTATTCCACCGCGTTTCCTGGGATAAAAATATACTGGTCGGCATAAAGACTTCCGACTCGTTGTGCAGGAAAGCTACATATAGCGGCAAATACTCTTTATTTTCTTCGGAATTTACCGATACGGTAAAAGAAAAAATAAAGAAAGGCGGCGTCAAGCTGACCAAAGACTTAAACGGCAATACTTCTTTATAATTTGCAAACATATCCAAAACCCCGGCGAAATAGGCCGGGGTTTTCTTTTGGATAAGAAAGATTGTCGGAAAATTGAAGCTTCCAGATAAACAAATTAATTATTAAAACCAACGGCAAGGAGAAATATGGGCAAAAAATAGGCTTTGAGCGAGGCGGAGCGATATTTCAAAAGGTGTAAAAAAATAGTATCATATATATGAAATAAAAAATCCAATTGGAGGAAAGTTATAATATGTCAATAAAAGTTGGTATAAACGGCTTTGGCCGCATCGGCCGCTTTGTTTTTAGAGCAGCCGTAAAACGCAATGATATTGAAATCGTAGCTATTAACGACCTTGCTCCCGTCGACTATTTGGCTTATATGCTCAAATACGACACTATGCACGGCAGATTTGACGGAACGATTGAAGCTGACGTAGAAAACAGCACTTTGATCGTAAACGGGAAGAAAATCCGCGTAACCGCGGAGAAAGACCCCGCCAATCTTAAATGGAATGAAGTCGGCGCGGAATATATCGTAGAATCTACGGGCCTTTTCTTGACGGAAGAGAAAGCCTCCGCCCACATTAAAGCCGGCGCCAAATATGTAGTAATGTCCGCCCCTTCCAAGGACGCTACCCCGATGTTCGTAGTCGGCGTAAACGAAAAGACTTATGTCCCGGGCACGAAGTTCGTATCCAACGCTTCCTGCACGACCAACTGCTTGGCCCCTATCGCCAAAGTATTGCATGACAAATGGGGTATCACCGACGGTTTAATGACCACTGTACACTCCACCACCGCCACCCAGAAAACGGTTGACGGTCCTTCGATGAAGGACTGGAGAGGCGGCAGAGCCGCTTCCGGCAACATCATACCGTCCTCCACCGGCGCTGCGAAAGCCGTGGGCAAGGTAATCCCCGCGTTGAACGGCAAATTGACCGGTATGTCAATGAGGGTCCCGACCTTGGACGTATCCGTGGTAGACCTTACGGTAAACTTGGCCAAGCCGGCCAGCTATGCGGAAATCTGCAAAGCGATGAAAGAAGCCTCCGAAGGCGAACTTAAAGGCGTATTGGGTTACACCGAAGACGCCGTTGTGTCCTCCGACTTCCTGGGCTGCCCGCTTACGTCTATCTTCGACGCTAAAGCCGGCATCGCGCTGACCGATACTTTCGTTAAAGTAATTTCTTGGTACGACAACGAAATCGGTTATTCCCACAAAGTGTTGGACTTGGTTGCCTATATGGCTTCCGTAAACAAATAAGTTTGTAAAAAAGGGCGGGGCCGCATAGCAGCGGTTCCGCCCGTCAGATTTGAATAATATTTAAATAAATCCGGGGAAACGAAAATGAACCTTAATGATATCGTAAAAATACAGGACGTAAATTTAGATAATAAAACCGTTGTCGTCAGAGTGGATTACAATGTCCCTTTAAAAGACGGGAAAGTAGATAATCCCAAACGCATTACGGCTACGGAAAAAACGATAAAATATCTTTTAGGGAAAGGCTGCAAACTGGTATTGATAGCCCACTTGGGCAGGCCGAAGGGAAAGGTGGCGCCCGAGTTTTCTTTGGCGCCGGTAGCCCCGGAAGTTGAAAAAATTATGGGCGTGAAAGTGCATTTCGCCTCCGACTGCGTCGGCGAAGTAGCCGAAGAAGCGGTAAAGAACGCCAAGAACGGCGAGATCGTACTGCTTGAAAACCTCCGCTTCCACCCCGAAGAGGAAAAGAACGATAAGGAATTCGCCAAGAAGTTAGCTAAACTCGGCGATTACTTCGTGCAAGAGGCTTTCGGCACCGTACACCGCGCGCATGCCTCCACCAGCGCCATAACCGAGTTTCTGCCCAGCGCGGCCGGTTTTCTGATACAGAAAGAAGTTGAATTTTTAGGCGGCGCCTTGGAAAATCCCGCCCGCCCGTTCGCCGCGATAATCGGCGGGGCGAAAGTTTCCGATAAGATAATGGTGCTCAACAATTTGCTGGATAAAGTTGATGTCTTGATAGTGGGCGGAGGTATGGCTTATACTTTCAATACCGCTTTAGGGTATAAAGTATCCAATTCCTTGCTTGAGGCCGATAAAATAGAAGAAGCCAAGAGCATTATGGCCAAAGCGAAAGAAAAGGGAGTGAAACTTTTGCTGCCCATCGATAATATCGCCGCCAAGGAATTTGCCGAGGGTGTAGAAACGGTAGTAACCGACAGCCCGAATATCCCCGAGGGTTTTATGGGTTTGGACATCGGCCCCAAGACCATTAAACTTTTTGAAGACGCTTTAAGCGAATGCAAAACGATATTCTGGAACGGCCCCGTCGGCGTATTTGAAATGCCGACATACGCCAAAGGCAGCTTTGCGATAGCGGAAACTCTGGTAAAATTGACGGAGAAAGGCGCGATCACGATAATCGGCGGCGGAGACAGCTTGAACGTATTAAAGAAGGCCAAGATATCTTCTTCCAAAGTATCGCACGCGTCTACGGGCGGCGGCGCGAGTATGGAATTTGTGGAAGGCAAGGAATTGCCCGGCCTTACGGCATTGCTTAAAAAATAATTAGGAGAGAAGAGATAACATGTACACAATAGCTTTAGTATTGCAGTGGGTAGCGTGCATATTGCTTATAATGCTGATATTGATGCAAAGCGGGAAGGGTTCCGCGGCCGGGATATTCGGCAGCTCAAACAGCGACAGCGTATTTGCGGGCCCTACGGCTACGACCTTTATAACAAAACTTACCGCCGCGGTTGCGTTGGTGATAATGATTACTTCGATATTTCTGACGGTTAATGTATCCAAACGCGGTATGAGTTCGGTCGTGGACAGCGTACAGATACCGGCAAGCGCCCCTGCGGCACCAGCCGATACGGCTCAAACCAAATAAGCTTTAAGCCCCGTCTTAAGACGGGGCTTTTTACTATAGGACTAAAGACCCATTGTCGTTTGGGGCCAAAGTCTCTTGCAGGTAAACGGATAGTTTTTTAAAATTTATATAAGGAAGTTAAATTTTACGGAGGAAACAATGTTGAAAAAGCTTTTAGTCGCAATAATTTCAATGAATATCTGCTTTTCGGGTTTGGCGTACGCGCAGTATCAGCCACAAGAAGGATTGACCGAAGAAGCAGCGGAAATCTATATGAAGACTATAGAAAAGAGAGAGGAAGGCTTGCCGGAATGGGTCGCTATAGGAGGCGGCGTAGGGGTTTTGCTTGCTTTAAGATATTCTGTTAAGAAAATAGCAGCCAATCCGGAGTTATCCCAGCGTTTTTTTGCTTCTATCGTTTCGTTTGACCCCCAAAACCCTGAAAGGACGTATAAGGCTTATCAGACTATTATGGAAGCGGCGGAAAAGAAAGCCGCTACCGAGTCGCAAAAAGCGGCAATAAGAGAGGCCGCCGCCAAAGAGGCTCAAGCCATGGCCAGATGGAAAGCGGCGATGCGTCATAGCGGAAGGATAAAAGCCATTAGAAGAGCAAATTATTGGAAAGCTGTTATATCAAGAGTATTTGACGGATCTAGCAGCGTCAAGGAAGCTGTTTCTCAAATGAAAAGGGCCGAAAGTCTTTTGGCGGAACCGGTTACGAGCAATACCAACAAATTAGTCTCAAGAGTAAAGAAAGCCCGCGGCAAATTGGCAATACTGACTATAGTGGGGGTTTTTATTTATTCGTATTTCCATGACAATAATAAAGAAGAAGCCGCGATAATCAATAATCGCGCGCCCTTGGAGAGGAAAATCAAAGAGTTGATGGAAAAGGATATAGACAGCCTTGCCCTTTACGTGTATAGTTTGACCGAAGAACAAAAAAGAGTGGCTTACAGCGTTTTGGCCCTCGACAACCCTGAAATTTTCGAAATTGTAAAACAGCAGGTAGACGAGGCTTTGTCGAAGGCTAATATAGAGCTTGCCAAAAAACTTTATGAGATTTCGGAAGACTATGATAAAGAAGAGGACTTGCTGCAGAAGAAGAACGAGTTGATTGACAGCTTGCGCCAAAGCGAAGAAAACTTCGCGCCCGCCTGGAGTTTCGGCGAGTAGGAAAGGGAATATTAAAATAATTTAAGCAAAGAGGCGGGCGCGGAAAAGGCGCCCGCCTCTTTATTGTAAAGAGATGGACGTGGGATGAGCATCAGTTGGTTGTAGGAGGTTTTTTGTATGGAAGGGATTACTTTTATCTTTAGTTGCTTTCGGTTTAAATGAGTGCATGGGTCTAAGGCCCTATGATAGGGTGGGGCCAAAGACTCTTGCGGGTAAAAGGATACTTTCTTAGAATTTATATAAGGAAGTTTAGCCGCAACGGAGGAAACAATGTTTAAAAAATTGATAGTCGCGATAATTTCACTGAATATCTGCTTTTCGGGTTTGGCGTACGCGCAGCACCATCCGCAAGAAGATTTGACTGTTGAGGAAGTGGAAGAATATATAAATAGTGCAGAGAATAGAGAAAAAGCCTTGCCGAAGGAGTTTGCTATTGGCGGCACTTTGGCGGTTTTGCTCGCTTTAGACCTTTCTGTAAAAAAAATGCTAGCCAATCCGGGATTGGGCAGAGTTTACCTTGAGTTGTTTATGAATCCCGAAGAAAGAAAAACGGGGGCTAAGATGTTAGGGGATCTGAGAAAAGAAATAATGATGTTGCTGAAGTGGACGTCTATACTGAAGGACCATTATCGGAGCAAAAAAGCAATAGAGATAAACAACAATCGTGTTTTTTGGGAGCACGAAATTAAGGAAATGATTAAAAAGAATAAAGATGTACTGGCCCTATACGTGTACGGTTTGCCTCGGGAAGAAAGGAAAGTGGCTTACAGCATTTTGGCCGGCCAGCCCGAAATTTTTGAAATTATAAAGCAGCAGGTAGAGGCGGCTTTATCAGAGGATAATATAGAGCTTGCCAAAAAAGTTTATGAGATTTCAGAAGACTCGGAGAAAGAGGAAGATCTGCTGCAGAAGAAGAACGAGTTGATTGACAGCTTGCGCCAAAGCGAAGAAAACTTCGCGCCCGCCTGGAGTTTCGGCGAGTAGGAAAGGAAGTATTTAAATAATTTAAGCAAAGAGGCGGGCTTTAAAAAGCCCGCCTCCTAGTTGGGAAGGGTATATTTGTTGATATTTTCCAGAAGGATTTTCGCTATAAGGATTAAATCCGAGTTGCTTTAATTGGAGTATATGGCGTGGATGCAAAGACTTATGGGGGATGGCTCTTTGGTTTGAAGGGTTTTCTTCCGTAGGATAAAAGATTGGCGAAAGCACAGAGGAGTTGCCATGTTGAAGAGGGTAGTGTCATTATTTATTGTGCTAAATATAATTTGGGTATCGTTTTCGGCGGAGTTGTTTGCTCAAGAACGGACAATTAGCGAAGTTGACGTGGATATGTTATTTGCCCAGCTGCCTGACAATTTGCAAACTGAAAAAGACTCGCCTATTGGAATCACGGCCGCGGGTTTGCTTATAGGCGGATATTTGTACTTGGTAGCGGACGGCTATATATGTGAGAAGCAAATGCTCAAGAAAGAGGACGATATCATAAAATGGATGACACACAAAATGTCCGATGAAGAATGGTATCATTTCCTCAACACCCATTTTTCAGATATTAGGAAGTATATAATCTATAGAAGCCAGCCGAAAGAAACAAGACTTGCTTTTGCTGATAAAATAATAGGGCTACGTTGCGCTAAAAGGGGAGCGGTCATCTTATTGCTTATAGCAGCAGTGATAGGGGTGGAATACCTTCTAACGTCTCAAGATAAAAACACATGCGAATTATTGCCCCTGTCGTCCGATAGGGTTGAAATAAAACGTATTTTGATAACTACCGCGCGCGAACATCCGGAAGCTTTCGCTTTGTCGGCTTATTTAATTCCTAATAGGAGACTTGTTTGTTCTATAATATCGGAAGACGAAGAATTATACGACTTGCTTAAATCCCAGGTGGAATTTGCGTTATCTAAAGAGAACAAGGAATTCACCTATTATCTTTTGAAAGCCACGCAAGAAGGTGGGGAAAAGCGAAAAGAAGACTTGTTAAAACAAGATTTGAAGTTAGATGCTCAATGGTTTAAGAATAATTGGAAAAGCAAGTATGATCTATCCAATTCTCTAAGCGATTCACTATACTGGAAATGAGGGGCGAGAAATTTAAGCAAAGAGGCGGGCGCGGAAAAGGCGCCCGCTTCTTTAATTTGAAATCTTCAGCTGAGCGGTCGAAAAAATTTGTTTTGTTAAAATTCCAAGTCTACTATCGGATAATTCTTGGCGTTTTTGTAATTAAAGTGCCACCATTCTTTGCGTATGGTGGTAAAGCCGGCTTTTCTCATTACTTTTTGCAGGGCGGAACGGTTTCTTATAGCCTCTGGGGATATCCCCTCTTTAGCGTAGGCGTAGGCGTTTTCGGAGAAGTCGTCAAAAGGGGTGGGGGTTGGCAAGGGGTAGCCCTGTTGATCGCAAGGGCCCAAGTCTACGGCGGTACCCCTGTTATGGTTAGATCCGGTTTTGGGATTGGCGACTTGCCCGGGTACTGGGTGAATATCCCACAGAGCCTGCTGGGCCGAAAGCGGTCTGTAACAATCATATAAGCAGAGGTAGAAAGGAGTTTCTTCCTGCGTGGCGTATTGAGCGGCTTTGGTTAAAGCGTCTGCGGTGTCTTTTTGGAGATAGCATTTGTCAGATGTATACAATTTTTTGCCGGCGAAGTTGTTTTCCGTAGCGTAACGGATATCCAAAAAGAGTTTTACCGGCAAAGATTCCACATTTACAAGGCCTTTTTCCTTAAAAATTTTGTCTCTTTTCTCTTGTTCCAGTCTGATTTGTTCCGCCTTAGCGCGGGCTTGTTCTTGGGCGAGGCGTTCTTGCTCCTGTTTTATTTTGAGTTTTTCTTCCTCTTGGGGCGATATTTGTTTGGTGGCGATTTGGGTAAGCTGCTTTAAATTTGGGGCATACCTCTCAAGTTTCAGCTCGGCGAAGAAATCCGACAGGCGGGCTGGGGCAGAGCCTGTCGGTTTAATATTAGTGTATTCTTGGGTCAGATACAAGCCGACGATGAAAACCGCTATAAAAAGCACAAGATAAACGCTATACTTGCTCATAATTACATAAATGATAATATTTTTATTATTTCAAGACAAGGTTTTTACTTGCCGTCGTTAAAATTAAGGTCTGGGCAAATTTGTAAGAAACGCTCGTAAATAGTAAAATATATATATGCAAATCAATTCAACAGATCTGTATACCGCGCTTACTTCAAGCGCGTACAAAAGGCCTGAGGCTACCGCTATAGTATATAACGGCAAGCATTGGTCTTACCACGAGCTCCTCATGAAGGTAGACCGTACTGCCGATATGTTTTGGGAACACGGCATAAGAAAGAACGATAAAGTAGCCGTAGCGATGCGCAACTCGGTGGAAGTGGTAATTACCAATTACGCGCTTTTCAAAATAGGCGCGGTAAGCGTACCGATAAACTTTATGGTTTCCAAGGCGGAAGAGTTGAAGTTTATCTTGTCGGACTCGCGTGCAAAGGCGGTGGTTACGCAGGCGGAATTTCTGCGGCATTATGCCCCGATAAAGAAGGATATCCCCGAACTTAAATATATATTTTCTGTTGATGAGATTCAGTCAAGCGTAGCCAAACTTGAAGATAAAGACATAAAACTTTTTTGGCCGGCGGTGGAAAGCAGCCAGTTTAATCCCCAAACATTAAACGTGCGTCCGTTTTATGAAGATTTGGCGATGATTTTATATACATCGGGCACGACGGGCCTGCCCAAAGGCGTTATGCTTACGCATAAGAATATAATGTCGGACGTGTATTCTACGGTACTCTCGTTTAAAATAACGGAAGACGATGTTTTCTTATGTATTTTGCCCCTTTTCCATACTTTGGCTTGGACGGCGAATATAGTCCTGCCTATTACTTTGGGGCTCAAGGTGGTGGTGATGGCCAATATTACGCCCGCTTCCGCGTGGCTGCATCTTATGGGCAAAGAACGCGTGACTTTAATGATAGCCGTTCCGCAGCTTTACAGCGTTTTGGCCAAGGAGGCCAAGGGCTTGAAAAAGCTCTATTTGCAATATTGGGCCTTTAGAAAAGTACGCTTTTGCATATCGGGGGCGGCGCCTCTTAACAAAGAGACTCAGGCCCATTTCGAAAAGCAGCTCGACCTGCCGATACTGGAAGGCTACGGCTTGACGGAAACCAGCCCTATAGTCAGCGTAAACACCGAACAGAACAGAAAGGCGGGCTCCGTCGGAATCAATCTGCCTTACGTAAAGATTAGAATAACCGATGACGACGGCAACGAATTGCCCAGAAATACAGAAGGCGAGATATGCGTAAAGGGCGATAATGTTTTCCACGGATATTACAACAATCCGCAAGCATCGGCCGACGCTTTTGATAAAGACGGCTGGTTTAAGACGGGCGATATCGGCGTGATAGACAATGAAGGATTCTTGTTTATACGCGATAGAAAGAAAGACATGATAATTATCAAAGGGCTGAAGGTGTTTTCCGCGCAGGTTGAACACGTGATAAACGAATATCCCGGCATAGAGGAATGCGCGGTTGTCGGCGTACCTGACGGACACGGCGGGGAATTTATCAAACTGTACGCGGTTAAAAAGACGGGTGTGGACTTTAACGAGGCTGATTTTAGGAAATTCCTAAGAAACAGCTTGGATAACTATAAACGCCCAAGAGACGTTGAATTTATGGACGAACTGCCCAAGAACTCGCTTAGAAAGATATTGAAGAAAGACCTCCGCCGTATGGCCGTTGAGAAGTTAAAACAACAGGAAGAGGCCGCTCGTTCGTCCGCGGGCATAGAATGAGTAATTTAGGCAAAATTATAAGGGAAAGCGTCCCCGACGGTTATTATGTCGGGGGCGTTCTTCGTGACGCTTTAATGCGCCGATATTCCGGGGACATAGATTTGGCTATGCCCAGGGAAGAAGTAAAATCCTGCGCTTTGAAACTGGCTTCCAAATTAAAAGCCGCCGCTTTTGAAATGGACAAGGAGTTTGGCGTTTGGCGCGTAAGCGGCAAAAGCGGCCTTCAGATAGATTTATGCGCGTTTGTCGGCAAAGACATTAAAACGGATTTAAAACGCCGCGATTTTACCGTAAACGCGCTGGCTTATCCGGTAAGCTCTCCGGTAAAGATAACCGAAAAGAAGGAAGGGAAAAAGATTTTCCTAAAACTTTGTTCCCTGAAGAAAGACGATATTATAGATTTAAACGGCGGCATTGCAGATATCAAGAATAAAATTATTCGGACCAACGGGCCGAAGATATTTCAAGAGGATCCTCTAAGATTATTAAGAGCTTTCAGAACGGCTTGCGAGTTAAATTTTAAAATAGAAGACAAAACTTTTTCCCTGATAAAGAAAAATTGCTCTTTGGCGTTTAAACCCGCCGGCGAGCGGATACAGGAAGAACTGCGCCGCATATTTCTGGCCGCGAATACAGCATCGGTTCTACGCGAAATGGATAAAAGCGGAGTATTATGCTCTTTGATAGCCGAGCTTGCGAAGCAAAAGAATTGCGCTCTGTGCTATTACGGAGAGGGGGGAGTTTTTACCCATACGATGAAGGTGGTGGAGCGCATTGAGTTCCTGCTTAACAATTTAAAAAGGGCTTTCCCTAAATACCACGCTAAATTAAAGCCCTATACAGCGGATATTTCTATCTATAAAATGGCGGCTTTGCTTCACGATATAGCCAAGCCCGCGACCGCCAAGGAGATTAACGGCAGGCTGAGATTTTTTCATCACGAAGAGCGGGGCAGCGAAATGGCGGGAAAATTTCTTAAGAAATTGAAGTTTTCTTCCGACTCCCAAAGGCTTATATGCAAGATGATATATTATCATTTGCGGCCGAGCAATCTCGCCAGCAACGAAATAGTAACGGATAAAGGGATATATAAATTTTTTAAGGAATTGGGCCCCGCCGGCGTGCCGATGCTTTTATTATGCTGGGCGGATTATACAAGTTATGTAAAGCCGCGCCAGCTTTCTTCCTTAATGAGGAAATCCATTCTTCCCGTAATGACTATGGAGGAAGCTAAGAAAACGGAAAATGTCGGCAAAACTTTGCGGCATATGCAGATGCTCAATTTCCTTTTCGGCAAATATTTTAACAAGGGGAAACGCTACACCGCTCCTGCCAAAATCATAGACGGGCGTGATATCATGCGTGTATTAGGCATACCCCCCGGTCCGAAAGTCGGCGAGATTTTGGAACAGGTGATATTGGAGCAGGTTGAAGGCAAAATAAAGACTAGGGAAGAGGCTCTGCGATTTATTCTTGAAAATAAGAGCAAGCTTCTCGGATAGCGGTACAATAAAGTTGCCGAAAGGCATTTTATTTTAGTAAAATAAAAGTGTTGAGTTTGTGCGGGCGTGGTTCAATGGTAGAACGGAAGCTTCCCAAGCTTTAGACGAGGGTTCGATTCCCTTCGCCCGCTTTTAAGAGGTCCATATGCCCGAAGAAATTCAAGAGAACAGCAAAAAAACTTCAAAAGAAATTTGGTTGTTTTTAATATTTGTAGATATAGTGGCTTTATGCGTTTTCGGCTTTTTCGTATACAGAGCTTTTTTTAACGGTTTTGACTTCGCTTCCTTAATGCCGCAAAGTTCCTCCCAGGAAGAGGAAATACTTTCAGAAGAAACTCTTGCGGAGGATATCTCCGTAGAAGATATAAATATCCCGGAAGAAGAACCCCTTCCCTCCGAAGCGGAACAAACCCCGAAAGAGGCGCCTAGCGTTAAGGAAGAAATATCTCCGGCGCAAGAGTCTTCTTCCGCTATTCAAGCCGAGCCTAAACGGCAAAGCGTATTTATATCCGGCAGCGGGAAAACAAGAAAAGTGACTTTTAAATATTACGGCGACGCCGATAAGGTTTCCATAGTATCCGGGTTCACTATGCGTAAACCTATAGCTCTTAAAAAGAGCGGCGGGATATGGTCGACGACATTGGTAATATACCCCGGCGAATACAGATATCTGTATATCGTTGACGGCAAAGAAATACCCGATCCTAACGCCGAACAGGAAGACGGCCGTTCCATATTGGTAGTCAAGTAAAAGCCGTATAATAATATTTCAAATCCGCGTATATTTTTTATACGCGGATTTTTCTGTCTTTAGAAAAGGGCGGCTAGGCCGGGGGATTTTCATTTTTATTCTTCCCTCAGAGGAAAGCAGCCCTGGAAAATATTCATTATTTTTTGTTTTTTCTTTGCTGTTGGGCAAGCGCGCGGGGATTATATTCTGCGGCGCGGTTAAAAACAATAAGCGCTTGCCTGTTTTTTTGATAAAATTCTTTTGCGTTCAAGATCTCGCAGAGGGGATAATATGCTAAAAAACAAAGGTTTTACTCTTATAGAATTGCTGGTAGCGGTCTAATTATAGTAATACTGGCGGCCATAGCTTTTCCTAGATATAATTTAGCGGCGGAAAAAGCCCGTTTTGTGCAGGCCATAACTATCGTTAAAGCCATAGTTGAAGCGGAAAAGGTGTATTATTTGGCTACCGGTTCTTATACGACGACTTTGGACGATTTGGATGTAACTTTTCCTCAAGAAAGTTTTAACGGGTTTGGGGAGTTGATCATTCATACCAGCCCAATATTACATGTCCAAATAGGGAGAAAAATAGAAAATAAATGGGTTTGGGTAGCCTCTTATTTAAGAGAAAACAAAACTATAGAAGTAGGCTGCACGACTTATATCTCATATCCATCTTTCTCTATGCCGGTTAAGCTTTGCGAGTCGCTTTCAAACAACGCTACTCCGCAGATTATTGAAAGCGGGTATTATTTTTGCCCTATAAGATAAGGCTGATACTATTTTGTTTTATATCTTTAAGCGAAAAAAACAATTTATAAATATCAAAAAACGAAAGCGGAAAATTAAATTTTTAAAATTAATTTAAATTCTTTGGGAATATGGAAAATATTCTTTAAAAAGCTGCTTTTTCAGACGGAGAACAACAGATTTGTATAGGCAAAAAGCCACTTGATTTTTTTAAAAATTTTTATCTAATTTTTATAAAAAAGTTGAAAAAGTTTTTCTTTTGTAGTATTATTTCATTGAAGTTATATCCTTATATTCAGGAGAAATAAAAATGCCTGTAAAGAAAAAAGTAGCAGCCAAAAAACCGGCTAAGAAAGTAGCCGTAAAGAAAGCCGCTGTAAAGAAACCGGCTAAGAAAGCTTGCGCCAAGAAAGCTTGCTGCGGCAAGAAAGCTTGCGCCAAGAAGCCGGCAGCCAAAAAAGTTGCCGTAAAGAAAGCGGCGGCGAAAAAAACCGCCGTTAAGAAATGCGCAAAAAAGACGGTTAAAAAGGCTTCCAAGAAATAACTTTTTAACGGTTTTGAAAGGCGCGCTCTAAAAGGGCGCGCCTTTTTTTGTTGAAGGATTTTTAGAATAAACTTTAGGCGTAAAGCTGAGGGGCTTTTTTTATTTTTCTTGTTTTACAATTATCTTTGCCGAAAGCTCGTAATGATAAGTTCTTCGCTATAAGCCCGCCGCCCGTGGATAGGAGTTCTTCCTTTAGCTCCGCTTTTGGCGGTGAGAAAGCCGTCGCAAAGCGTTGGGGCGCAAATAAAAATCCCCCGCTCTTTAAAAGGAGCGGGGGATTTTGTTTTTTAAATATTTTACTTCGTTTCGGGGGCCGTTTCTTCGGTCTGAGCCGGGGCCACATTTTCTTCCGTTACGGTTTCTTGCACCGTTTGGGAGCCGGGCACCGCTTTGGCTTTTTCCTGCAGTCTGGCCGCTTTGCCGGAAAGTTTCTTTAAGTAATTGAGTTTCGCTCTTCTTACTTTGCCGACTTTCAATACTTCTATCTTTTCAATTCTCGGGGAATGCAAGGGGAAAATGCGCTCC
Organism: uncultured Elusimicrobiales bacterium; assembly: GCA_944324675.1. Classification (GTDB taxonomy): domain Bacteria; phylum Elusimicrobiota; class Elusimicrobia; order Elusimicrobiales; family Elusimicrobiaceae; genus Proelusimicrobium. The sequence goes on from CALUXE010000007.1 coordinate 37,838, forward strand.
ACCCCTACGCCGAAGGATACTTTCCTTACCGTGAAGCTTTCGCTTATCCCTTTGCCTCTTCTGGCTATTACTACGCCGTCAAAAAGCTGAATTCTTTCGTTATCGCCTTCTACTACTTTTACCGATACTCTTACCGTATCGCCCGCTTTGAAGGAAGGCAGGTCTTTTTTTAATTGCGCTGCAGCAATTTCATTCATGTTCATACTTCTATTTTCTCCTCTTGAGTCTTTTTTTCTTTTCTTCGCTTGTTTTGAGAGGTCTATTATCAAGCAAGTCGGGCCTTAATTTCTTCGTGATTTTTAAAGCCTCGTTTAACTTCCATTCTTCAATCTCTTTATGGTTCCCGCTTAACAATACGGCGGGCACCTTTCTTCTTCGCCATACTTCCGGCCTGGTGTACTGCGGCGCTTCAAGGAGGTTATCCTCAAAACTTTCCTTCGCGGTTACATCTTTTTTAGCGAAGGTGCCCGGCTGAAGCCTGGCTATGGCGTCTATCATCGCGCAAGCGGCCAATTCGCCGCCGGTAAGGATAAAATCGCCCAAAGAGATTTCCAAGTCTATCTCGGGGTAGATCCTCGCGTCTACGCCTTCGTAATGCCCGCATAAGAATATCAGGTGCTTCTCTTTCGCCAGTTTTTTGGCCAGCTTCTGATTAAACACTTTACCGCGCGGGCTTGTCATAACAACTAAAGGCTTTTTCCCTTTCAAAGGGGATTGCTTCTTTAATTGTTTTACGGCCTGATAGAGCGGTTCGGCTTTCATTAACATTCCGGCCCCGCCGCCGTACGGCCTGTCATCAACAGTTTTATGTTTATCTTTTGTGAAGACTCTCGGGTTTAAATACCCTATTTCAATTATGCCCTTGCCCCTTGTTCTGCCCATTATACTGCTTGTCAGATACGGTTCCATAACTTCGGGGAACAAGGTTATAATATCAATCTTCATCAGTCTTCCAGTTTTAGGGATACTTTCTTATTGGCTTTGGCCGCCGCGGCGCTGAGCACCGTCCTCACCGCTTTGATTATACAGCCGTCTTTCCCTATCACTTTGCCCTTGTCGCAAGGGTCAACTTTCGCCGTAAGATAAACACTATTTTGTTCTTCTTTGGCTTCCACTACGACGCTGTCTTTCTTCGTCGCCAGTGAAGTCAGCAGGAATATTGCCATTTCTTTCATAAGAACACCTTTTTAAAGGCAGGCAATTATTTGCTTGCTTTTTTGATTAAAGAGGCCACAGTCTTAGACGGTATCGCTCCGACTTTTACCCAATGGTTTACTCTTTCAAGGTCAAGCTTAATCTGCTCTGTTTCTTTTACGCAGGGATTATAAGTCCCGAGTACTTCTTTAGCCTGAGAACCCACCGCGCTTCTTTTTTCCGCGGCTACAATTCTGTATTGCGGCTGAGTGCGTTTGCCGGTTCTCTGGAGTCTGATTACTACTGCCATTTTCTTCTCCTTTTATTTGCCTTTGCCGTTATGGGCAAGGCAAATGTGGTTTTGTTTAAAATCTTTATTTAATTTCCGCCGCTTGGCGTATTTGCGCGATGGCCTCTTTTATATCGCTTTGCCCGAATACCGCGTTGCCCGCCACCAAGGCGTCCGCGCCCGCTTCTACCGCTTTAGCGGCGGTATCTTTGTTTATTCCGCCGTCAACTTCCAGCCAAATGGCGCGCCCGCCGGCTTTTATCATATCCCGTATATCGGATATTTGTTTCAGGCTTGAGGGCAAAAAAGCCTGCCCGCCAAAGCCGGGATATACGCTCATTACCAGTATCAAATCTATCAGATCGATATAAGGTGCTATATCGCAAGGCTTGGTATCGGGTTTTATTGAAATGCCGCAGGATAATCCTTGGGCTTTTATCCCTTTAAGCAATTGCTTTATGTCGCCTTTGCTTTCTATATGCAAAGTCAAAGAACTCGCGCCCGCTTTTATGAACGGGGCTATAAAATCCGCCGGCTTTTCTACCATTAGGTGGACATCCTGCGCCAGAGCCGTAAAACCGTCTATAGCTTTCACCGTAGCGGGGCCGAAACTCAAATTCGGCACGAAATGCCCGTCCATTATGTCTATGTGGAGCCAATCGGCTCCGCCCTGCTGCGCCTGCTTTATTTGTTCGCCCAAAACAAGCTGATCGGCCGACAATATTGAAGGCGCGATAACGGTTTTATCTTTAGGCCAAGCGGCGCATGCGGGCAGATTTATCATTTCATTTCCTTTTCTCTTACGAGAACCCCGTCAACATAAATTCTAAATTTCGCGTCGCCGCCGTAAGGCACCGTCAAGTCTATCTTGGAGCCGGGCTGTTTATATTCGTTTAATACTTCCCGCTCGCCGATGGAGTCTATCAAAACTATCTTTACCCTGTTCTGATTTTTGCCCTGCGGCAATTCATAATAGATGCGGTGCGTCTTTTCGTCGTCGGATACGGGGCGCGTGCTTACCGTTATTTCTATTGACGATTTGGGCGCTATTTCCGTATCGGGGGCGGGGGTCTGCTTGATTATCGTGCTGTTGGGGAACATGGAGTTCTTGTCCTCGGTAAGTATAATCTCTATATTGTTTTCCGAGGCCCAGCGATTGGCTTCCTGCAGTTTCTTCTGTCTGAAATCGGGCATTAAAATCTGTGAGGACAGCGGCTTTCCGCTTGATATTACCAAGTCTATCGGCTGGCCCTTGCTTACCAATTCGCCCGCTAAAGGCGTTTGGCTTACCACATAGCCTTTCTCTACCGTCAAGGAAGATGCCGTCTGTTTAAGCCCTACGGCAAGATGGCTTTGCCTTAACATAAGTTCGGCGTTTCTCTGTAAGACGCCCGCGACATCCGGCACTTCTATATTTTCGCTGCCTTGGCTGAGCCATACTCTTACCACTTTGCCTTCCCGCACTATCGTTCCGGCGGGGGGGAGCTGCCTTATTACGGAGCCTGAGGGTATTTCAGGCTGGAATTCTTCCCCGGCTTTAAATATCGCCAAATTCGCGTTGGCTAAAATGTCTATGGCCGTATCTACTGGTTTTTTTGATAAATCGGGAACGGTGGTTTCTTCCCTGCTGTGCACTATCGCTGAAAAAGCCCAGTCAAACGAGAAAAACCCCACCACCGCCAAAAATACGCCTATTATGCACAGCACCGCCAAAGCCTTGAAAACGGAAGCGAACACTATAGGTTTATCGTCTAAAAAATCATCTCTTAATTCATTGTCTTTTTTCATAAGTTTACTCAAAAGAAATCCCCGGCAGCCATCTTTCTGCCGTTTATATAAGCCCCTGCCGCCATAATGTTCTTGCCGGCCGGGCGCAGCGTTTTTATCATTATAACGCCCTCTCTACATTTTACAAAAAAGCCTTTGTTCCTTTCAATTAAAGTTATCTGCCCGCAGGCCATGGCGGATTTTTGATCGGAAAGTTCGGTTTCTATCAGTTGGATAATTTGTCCGTCTTTGCTTACCGCTTTTGCGTAGGCCGGCACAGCCGAGGCCAAACCGCGGACGATATTATGTATTTCCTCGGCCGTCATATCTTTAAAGGAAACGACGGTTTTGCTTTTATCTATGGACGGAGCCAAAGAAATATCACCTTGCTGGGGAATTTTCTTGATCTCGCCTTTTTCTATATCCGCTATGACTTGCGCCAAAGCCGTTTCGCCAAGCTCTATAAGCTTGGGAAACAGGGTTTTTGCGTCGTCTGTCGGCAGTATTTCGCAAGGCAAAGCCGCGGCTAAAGGACCGCTGTCCAAGCCTTCTTCTATCCAAAAGGCGCTTACGCCCGTTTTCTTTTCCCCGTTGAATAAGGCATATTGCACGGGCGCGGCTCCGCGGTAGGCCGGCAAAAGCGAAAAGTGTATGTTCAGCAAGCCAAGCTTTGTAGATTCCAAGGTCGGTTTTCGGAATATTTTGCCGTAGGCGACCACTATGCCTATATCGGCCCCCATAGACTTTATATACTCTACATTATCTTTGAGCTTCTCCGGCGATATGACATTAAGCCCCAAAGAGAGAGCCTTTTCTTTTACAGGGCAAGGTTTTAATTTTAATCCTCTGCCAAAAGGCCTGTCGGGCTGAGTTACGACCAAGACGACCTCCGTCTTTTCGTTTAATAATTCCAAAAAAGGTACGGCGACGTCCGGCGTGCCGAAAAATATCGTTTTCAACATATATATATATTTTAACATTTTCCTAAAGGGTATTCAGCAAACTGTTCGCTGCCGGCCCCGCTTTCGCGGAGGGGGAAATACTCTTCAAAAAGGGGATAATTCTGAGGGCGGGTTTCCTTTAAAAGCGAAAAGAACAGGCCCTCTTTTAGAGGGCCTGCCGTTCTTTCATATTTATTTTTCGCTGGAATTGACTATTTCCGCGAAGTATACGGTATGGAAGTCATTGTCGCCGTACCAGCGCTCTTTTGTAAGTTCGTCCAACTCCGAAGGCTTCATATCGGTTTTATAAAGCACCATACACTCATAATGCGTGCCTTTGCACTCCAGCGTGGGGGTGTTGATTTTCAAGCTTGGCCTCATTTTTAAGCCCAAAGTTTCTATTTTGTCCATTTCCCGCCCCGACTTGGTGCCGCACAGCGCCAAAGCGTCGGCCATATCCTCGTGCGGGATAGTTACGGTAAACTCGTTGGAATTGTTTATAAGTTCTCTGGTAAAGCGGGTTTTTCTCACTAGAGCTATAAACACGGGTTTGCCCCAAATATTGCCTATAGCGCCCCAGCCGATGGTCATAATATTTGTCTGCCCCGCGTCTTGCGACACTAAAAAAGCGCCTTTTGTCAAGGCGGTAAGATCGTTTTTTGCGTTATCGTTATATTTCATAAAGTTCTCCTGTATTAAATTATAACAATAATGCCGTTTTTTTAAAGTCGTGTTCGGAAAAATAAATTATAATAAATGCTATGAGCGGGAAAAATATTCTTATAATAGGCGGGACTTCCGGCATCGGCAGAGCCTTGGCGGAATGTTATTTGACTTTGGGTTGTGTTGTCGGGGTAAGCGGGCGGCGTCAAGCTCTTTTAGACGAGCTTAAACGGGGAAATCCTCAAAGGGTTTTTACTTACGCCGCCGATATAACCGCTCTTTCCTGCGCCGATACTATAAACCGCGCGCACGAAGATATGGGCAAAATAGACATAATAATAATTTGCAGCGGAATAGGCGAGATAAACTCGTCTTTACAACCTGCCCCCGAACTTGATACCGTAAAAACTAATGTTTTGGGTTTTACCGACGCCGCCGTCGTGGCGTACAATTATTTTGAAAAGAATTTGCCCCAGCGCGGCGGGCAAGGCGCGCTTGTCGGGATATCCAGCATCGCCTCTTTCAGGGGGTCGGATTTGGCACCATCTTATTATGCCAGCAAGGCTTATGTAAGTAACTATCTTGAGGGGCTTAGGAAGAAAGCCCTTAAGAACAAACTTAATTTGAAAGTCTGCACAATAATACCGGGTTTTGTCGATACGGCCATGGCCAAAGGCGTCGGCGGCAAGGAGGGGTTGTTTTGGGTCGCCCCTACGGACAAGGCGGCGCGGCAAATAGCCCGCGCCATAGAGAAAGGCAAACCCGTCGCCTATATAACAAAGCGTTGGCGGCTGATAGCGTGGATTTTAAAGATATTGCCCGATTTCGTTTACAATAAAATATAAGGAAGCGCCCGCGCGGATATTTACCCGCTTTAGCCAGATGGCGTATGGCGATATAATATCAACGGGAGCCATAAATATAGGGATACGGGAAATGGATAAAATCGGAGCGGTTAAAGAATTTAAAATACACTATACGAAAAAGACTTTAATTCTTATCTTTTTTGGCATTCTTTTTTTTACTTGTGCTGGTCTGTTTTTTATTTTTAACGCGGAGATTTTAGCCTCGGATCCCAATCCGGGCCTATACCATTATAATAATCCGCTTTTGTATAAAATTTTGGGTTGGGTTTCCCTGTGCTTTTTTACGCTGCTCGGTTCTTTGGCTTTTTTAAAATTTTTCAAAAATCCTTTAATACTGACGGTAAATAAAGATGGCGTAATTATCCCCGAAGGCTTTGTTGAATGGCTGGATATTAAAAATATTTATTTGGATAAGATTAAGGGAAAGGTATTTTTAAGGCTGGAATTGAAAGAGGATCGCGCCAACGCTGTAAGAGGGGGATATAATATGTTTCAAAAGATTTTGTCTTCCTTGCAGAAAGGGAACACTTTGTCTTATCCATTGTCGGGGACGGATGTCAATATAGACGCATTACATAGCTTCATAAAGCGGCGCATAAAAGAGAAATCCTCGTAGAAGGTGGATAAATGACTTTGGCGTTTTGCCGCTTCCCTTCCGCTATAGCGGATAAATTTTATTTGTATTTGAATCTAAAGGCAAAAAGGCAATAAAAAACGGAGAGGGAGGGATTCGAACCCTCGATACCTTGCGGTACACAGGTTTTCGAGACCTGCTGTTTCAACCACTCACACACCTCTCCAGTTCCGATATATTATATAAAATTAGCGCGCTGTTAAGAAGGAAATATTTGTCTTTCCCGTCAGAAGCTTAATATTTCGTCAAAATTCTTAAAGCGATAAAACACATTATGCGCGCAATCGTTTAAAGTTTTATACTTTCCGCGGAAATATTCTTTTTGCCTGTCGGGGGAGAATATTTTATCCTTCTCGGCGATAATTGCTTTGTCAAATTCCATTACGGGATAATTATTTGCGGCAAGTTTTTGCAGATTGTCGAGTTCCTCAAAACAGCTTTCGAAAGTCCTCATAGAAGAGTTTTTGTTGAAATCTTCCAATTCCTCCTCGCTCGCCACAAGATAATCGCGTCTGAAGGCCATATAATTTGAAAGATTAAGCCCTTTGAAAACTTTTATAACGTCTTTGGGTATGCCGTAATAATCGTCAAACATCAGCGGGTTGCCGTTGACGGCTATTTTTTGTTTCAGCCGGGGCAGTTTGTCTTTTATGAGCCCTGCGGCGAAGACCCCCGCCGAATAAGCCAGCAGATGAACATTCTTGTAGCTGGAAGCGTCAAAATCAAAGCTGATGTCGGAATAGTCCCAGCAGAGAAAAACATTTTTTTCGCTGTGCATATTTTTGAATTGGTTATCGTCGCAGCCCCAGCCGCTTAAGAAAATTATTAAATCGTCACTTGTTTTTTTTATAAGTTTTGATTTCATTGTTAATCCTATAAATAAAATTTCTTCAGTAGAGATTATACATATAAAATACATTTTTTGTATACTTAAACAAATAAATGACGGTATTTTGGAGCGTTTATGAATTTTAAGAATATTTCCCCTTGGGTGTATATACCGACGGCCTATTTTATGGAGGGTGTTCCCTATGCCGTAATAAACATACTTTCCGCGGTTATATATTCCAAGCTGGGTGTTCCCAACGACGTATTTATCTTTTGGACTAGCTGGCTGTACCTGCCATGGGCTTTAAAGATGTTCTGGTCGCCTTTGGTTGAGGGCAACGCGACGAAGCGTTTTTGGATACTTGCCACGCAGTACGCTTTGGCCTTGGTGTTTTTGTTTTTGGCGCTGTGTTTGAAGTGGGATAATTTCTTTACTTTTTCGATAATCGGTTTTTTTGCGGGCGCGGCGATATCGGCGACGCACGACATCGCGCTTGACGGCTACTATATGATAGCGCTTGACGATAAAAAACAGAGTGCTTTCGTAGGCTGGCGAACGGTGTTTTACAGGTTCGCGATGATATTTATCAGCGGGCCTTTGGTGGTATTGGCGGGCAAGGCACGGGCCTTGGGCGACAGTGAGGCCGCGGCGTGGAGTATGGTCTTATGCGCCTTGGCCGCGTTTACTTTTTTGATGACGACTTATCATAAATTTATATTGCCTCGCCCGCAGGGCGATAAGGCGGCGGTATCGGAGAAAGGATATCTGTTTGCTGATGTGTTTAAAAGTTATTTCAAGCAGGAAAACATAGTATATATTCTTCTTTTCATACTGTTATATCGTTTCGGCGACGCGTGTCTGGAAAAGGTGGTGGTGCCGTTTCTTCTAAAGCCTGAGGCGGAAGGGGCTTTGGCCTTGAGCACCGAGGCTTTCGGTTACATCAAAGGCACCTTGGGTCTTTTGGCGGTGATAGCGGGCAATATATTGGGCGGGTACATATTATCAAAATTCGGATTTAGGCGGTGCATATGGTACTTCGCGTTGATACTCGTCCTGCCCAATTTCTTCTACGCTTATATGGCGTATTTTCGGCCGGGTCTGTGGGTTATAGGGACCTTGCTTCTCTTGGAAAACTTCGGCAACGGCCTTGCGATGATGGCCTTTACGGTATTTGTGATGTTTGTATCTAGGGGAAAATATAAGACATCTTTTTACGCCATCTCTACGGGCATAATGGCTTTTGGAATGATGATACCCAATATGATAAGCGGGAAATTGCAGGTGGCTTTGGGGTATAAGGAATTTTTCCTGCTTGTCAGCGTGATGAGCCTTATCTCATTTGCGGTGATACCGCTTTGTTATAAAATCAAACAGCTTCGGGAGGCCGATTCCTACATAGCATCGGCCGATAAAACGGAATTTTTGGATCAATAAAAATCTATATTTGCTTTTTGCGCTTGTATATGCTGAAGGCGGCGGGGGATTTTATAGAGTTTGCCGTCCTTGATGAAGTTAGCGCCCGTCTGCTTGAATTTGAAGGGCACTTTCGCTTTTTTGCATTGGGCGCTTAAATTAAGGAACCACTCAAAGCGGGCGGGGCGGGCGCGGGGGCCGGATTCACCGCCTGCGACGACTTCAAGTATCTGCGGTGTTAGGTAGGGCGCCAAATCAAGTTCCGTAAGGAGCGGTTCGCAAATAAGAATTTTATTTTTTATCGGTAATTTTAGGTAAACGGGCAGGCGTTCGTCGGCCCGTTTTTGATTTTCCACGGTGCAGGCTATGGTGACATTGGGATAGCCGTCTTGCCAATCCGGGGGGAACATATCCGGCAGGCGCAGAATTCTTTTTGTGGTCATAAAGAAGTGCAGGTCCGGTCTTAATTTAATCATACGCCAGGCGTCGGGGCGCCATGGGTCGGCCTCTTGGAGAAAGAAGTCCGAGCTGAAGCAGGTATAAACGGTTTCGCCCGAAGGTATTTTGAATGAGCCGGCGCGGTTCTTTTTGAGAGGCAAATCAAAGTCCCTGTTTTTGACGATTAAAGAACTGTCTTTACCGTGTTTGGAGTCAATGCGGTAGACATAGCAGTTAAGGCAGCCTTCGGAATATTTGCGGCAGCCGTGCCAGGGATTCCATTTCATAAAACAATTATATATATTTGTCGGGATAAAGGGGGTAATCCTGCGGAAAAAAGAGATTTTACCCGACAAAACGGATATTTTTGCCGTTTTAGGGCTTTTGTGTTAAAAAGGGCCGGCAATAAAGGTATAATGTAATAAGAGAGGAATATATGAAACTTAGCAATTTATCTTCAGTGATAGGCGATTCGCCTACTTTAAAATTAAACGCGAAAACGGCCGCTTTAAAAAAGGAAGGGCTCCCCGTTGTCCATTTGGGGGGCGGCGAGCCGGAAATCCCCGCGCCTTTAAGCGCGGTTGAGGCAATAATCACAAAAGCCCAAAGCCGTAAGATAAAGTATTCGCCGACCACCGGCAGCCCGGAGTTAAAAGCCGCCGTCGCCCGCTATACCAAAGAACATTACGGTATAGAGGTGGATAATAAGAATATTATTATTTCCTCAGGCGCGAAACAGGCGATATATAATTTTCTCTTAAGCGTTGTAAACAAAGGCGACGAGGTCGTCTTTCCCGTTCCTTATTGGGTCAGCTACCCCGATATGATCAAGCTTGTCGGCGGCGTTCCCGTTGCGGTAAAGCCCAAAGAGGGGATAGAAATATCTTTTGAGGAGCTTGAAAACGCCGTCACGGATAAGACCAAAGCGATAATGCTCAACAGCCCCAGCAATCCCGCGGGCGTGTTGTTCGGGGAAGATTTCATCAAAAAGACGGTGGAGTTGTGCCGCCGCAAAAACATTTGGCTGATGACGGACGATATATATCATCAGTTGGTGTTTGACGGCGCGAAAGCGCCCAGCCCTTTCGCCTATGCGGATAATACCGATAATATAGTGGCGGTAAACGGTGTTTCCAAAGTTTACGGGCTTACCGGCCTTAGAATAGGATGGGCTGTATCCACAAATAAGGAAGTTATCGCGGCGATGGGGCGCATGCAGGCTCAGACGACTTCTTGCAACAGCGCGCTGTCGGAGGCGGGCGCCCTGGGCGCTTTGGAGGGCCCGCAAGAGGTGATAGCGGATCTGCGTCATATTTTGGAGAGCAACAGGAATGTATTGTTAAGCGAGTTGTCAAAGATAGAAGGGGTGAAAGTACATTCGCCCAAAGGCACATTTTATTGCTTTGCTGATTTCAGCCGCTATAATAAAGACTCTTTGGCTTTATCGGCGTTTTTGCTGGATAAGGTGATGGTAGCGACGGTGCCCGGGGTGTCGTTCGGGCTGGACGGATATTTGAGAATAAGCTACTGCGCGGCCAGGGAGAATATTATAGAAGGTTTAAGAAGGATAAGGTGGGCTTTGGACAAAAACGCGCCCGCCGAGATAAAAATCGGAGATAAAATCGTAAGAAAGGATTGGTAAAATGAAAAAAATAAACCCTACAGCTTATCAGAGTGAATACGGTCTTGATAAATTGGGAATAAAGACAAATAAAACCGTATATTGGAACCTCACAGTGGAAGAGCTATATGAAAAGGCTCTTGAAAAGGGAGAAGGAAACATAACCGAAGGCGGCGCCTTGACGGTGACCACGGGTAAACTTACCGGCCGCGCCCCCAACGACAGATTCTTCGTGGAAACGGAAGATGTTAAAAATACGCTTTGGTGGCATAAAGGCAATAAAGGCATAAGCGAAGAACATTTTGAAAGCCTTTTCAACAAAGCGTTGAAATATATGGAAGGCATAGATTTGTTCGTACGCGACGCTTATGTAGGCAGCGCGGAAGCCTCCAGAATGCCTATCAGGGTAATCAACGAATGCGCTTGGCACAATATTTTCGCCAAGAATATGTTCATAGAGCCTAAAGCGGAAGAAAGGACGAAGATAATACCGCAGTTTACGGTAGTCTTTCTGCCCGGCCTTAAAGCCGATCCCGCCACTGACGGTACGGCTTCCGAGACGGCGATACTCATCAACTTCAAAAAGAGAGTGGTGTTGATAGCGGGTTCGGCCTATGCCGGCGAGTCAAAGAAATCCGTATTTACGGTAATGAACTATATGCTTCCTTTAAAGAACATTATGACTATGCACTGTTCGGCCAATGTCGGCGCCAACGGCGACAGCGCTTTGTTCTTCGGCCTTTCCGGCACCGGAAAAACGACGCTTTCGGCCGATCCTAAACGCGGGCTTATCGGCGATGACGAGCACGGCTGGGACAATGACGGCGTATTCAACTTTGAAGGCGGCTGCTATGCGAAGGTAATAAAACTCTCCAAAGAAGCCGAACCTCAGATATTCTCCACGACGCATCGCTTCGGCACGATTTTGGAGAATGTCGTATTTGACGACAATACCAGAAAACTGGATTTGGACAGCGCCGAAATAACGGAAAACACCCGCGCTTCCTATCCTTTAACCTTCATTGACAATGCCGTACCCAGCGAACGCGGACCCCACCCGAAGAACATCATCTTCCTTACCTATGATGCTTTCGGTGTATTGCCGCCGATTTCAAGGCTTTCCAAGGAACAGGCGATGTATCAGTTTATGAGCGGCTACACCGCCAAAGTCGCGGGAACCGAAAAAGGCGTAAAGGAACCTCAGCCGACGTTCAGCACCTGCTTCGGCGGGCCGTTTATGGCTTTGCATCCTTCCAAATATGCCGAACTCTTGAAAGAGAAGATGGAAAAACACAATGCCAAATGCTGGTTGGTAAACACCGGTTTGGTCGGCGGGCCTTACGGCGTCGGCAGCAGAATCAGCATCAAGCATACCAGAGCTTTGCTTAACGCGGCTTTGGACGGCAAACTTAATGACGTCAAATTCGTAAAAGACGACGTATTCGGCTTTGAAATTCCGACCGAGTGCGAAGGCGTACCTTCTGAGATATTGCAGCCTTCGGCCGCTTGGTCAGATAAGAACGAGTACTATAAGAAGTACAGAGAACTCGCCGCGGCTTTCGTCAAGAACTTTGAAAAGTTCAAAGACGGATGCAGCGAAGAAATTTTAAACGCGGCTCCCAAAGTGGAAGAGCTTGTAAAATAATATAGGAGAAATAACAATGGCAAAAGCAAACGCTAAATTTATGGCGCCTTTAACCCCGAGCGCAGATCTTGCTAAGGTAACAGGAGCGGCTCCGCTTCCCAGGACCGAAGTAGTCAAGAAACTTTGGGACTATATTAAGAAGAATAACCTTCAGGATAAGGCCAACAAGAGAATGATAAATGCCGATGACGTATTGAAGCCGATATTCGGCGGCAAAACGCAGATCAGCATGTTCGAGATGGCCGGTTTGGTAGGCAAACATCTTAAATAGACAAAGAGCGTTAAAGTATTTAAGCCCCGCGTTAAAATGCGGGGCTTTTTTTGCAGAACACCTTTTAGGTTTAAAAGGGATTGGGGGATATTTTTTGAAACGTTTTTTATACTTATGGGCATATGGGCAGAGCGCGAAGTTAAAGCAAGGAATTTGCATCGGAGCATTGATTTTTGCAGAGTCGTTTCATCAATAGGAGTTTGCCGGCGGATGATTATTAAGCTGTTTGGTAAATAATTGCGGCTATATGGAGAATAAAAAACGGCTCTCAGAGGAGAGCCGTTCTCATTGCGCTAAAAAGAGTTAATTGGAGAGGGTTTCCTTCCAAGCTTTCTTTTCGTCTTCAATCTGTTGTTTTACGGAGTCTATTTTCTCCTGTGCGGCCGCTTTGGCGGCGTCTAAAGTGGAAGATGATGCGTTTGTCGCTTTATCGGCTTCTTTGGCGGTATTGTAAGCCTCTTTAATGTCACTGATTTTCTGTCTTGTTTCAGCCGATTTTTGTAAGGCCTCGTCCAAAGTCATAGTATTTGTTTTGGCCGCAGTCGTTTGCGAGGCGGCACAACCGGCAAATGCGAAAGCGCAAATTACCGCCGACAGCGTGAGTATAAACAGGAACGGTGTTGTCTTTTTCATATTTTTTGCTCCTTTATAATTTAACCTTTTTTATATTCTATAAAATTTTGCCCCAAACCATGCAAGAGCATTGTTCCGCTAAAGAGGGGGAGGCTTTTGCCATTCTATTAACAAAAAATATTTTGGCCTGCGGGGATCCTCCTCCCCACTCTTGCTTTTGCGCGGGAAAAGATAATAACATATAATATTTTAAGAAGTACAATTTAAGATTATTTTATGGGAGCATACCAAACGGGTATGCTGAGCCGAAGTAAGATTCGGCACACGCTAAACCAGAAAATAATCGTTTGCTTTTCCCTGTTTTTTAATTAAAACAGGGGGGCGACGGTTATATGGGTTATTAGCGTGGCTCAAACTAACTGTTCGCCTTTTTTAGTTTAAGCCGCGTTTAACGACCTTAGGTTTTCCGTGCCCTCCAAAGGAGAGCAAATGTCGGAAAATACCATAAACATAGCTTTGGCCGCGGATGATAACTATGCGGTTTGTATGGGAATTACCATACTATCTGTCCTAAAAAGCGCTTCCAAAGAGGATAAACTCGCTTTTTATATTTTGGAAAATCAAATCAGCGCTAAGCGCAAAGCCGAAATAGAAAGCCTTAAAAAGTTTAGGGAATTTGATATCTTTTGGATTCCTTTAAATCCTTCCGATTTTAAACAATGCAAGGTTACCCAGAGGGGACTTACCCTTACCACCTATGCCCGTTTTCTGATATCCGATACAATCCCCTGTTCAAAGGTTTTGTATTTGGACTGCGATATTTTGGCGCGCGCCTCTCTTTCCCCATTATTCAATACCGATTTGGGCGACAAACTGGTCGGCGGGGTTATAGATATAAATATCGGCCCCAAATATTACAAAAAGCATTTGGGGGAAAGGGTGAATCATTATCTTAACGCGGGCGTCCTGCTGATAAACAATGATTTATGGCGGAAATATTCCATAAGGGAATGGCTTTTTGACTATTCCGGAGATAATTCCTCCCGTCTGAAATATAATGATCAAGATGCCATAAACTATGTTTGCGCGGGGCGCAAACACATACTTCCTTATGAGTGGAATGTTATGGATACTTTTTATTACCCGGATTTGATAGAGAGGGGCTCTTCGCGGGAAGATATTATCCGCGCCGCTTTGGCCCCCAAAATTAGGCATTGCAAACCTTTCAAGAAAAACTATTTCGGCCCCAATAAGGAAGAATATCGCCTGCTTATGGCGGAAAGCCCCTGGAAAGATCTTATCCCCCAAGACGACAGCGGGATAAAGCTGTATATGCTCTGCCTTTGGAATTATTTTAAGGTGCATAATTTTTTCTTTTTTAAGAAGAAGTTTTGGCGTCGGGTGAAAAGCATGGGTTTTTTGCCTCTTATAAGCAACAGGTAGGTGGAATATGGAAATAACGAATATCGCTTTTGAAGTAAATTCGGAGAGTTTTGTTTCCGTTTTTGAAAAGTGCTTGACGCTTGAAAGAGAAGGGCGGGCTCGTAAAATATATTTATTGTCCTATTTTATGCCGCTTGCTATAGAGAAAAAGATTATCCTTTCAAAGGGGATATTAAATATTAGCCGCATAAATGTGGGGGAGGTGATGGCCTACGAGCTTTTGCGCGGCGCGCCCTTTATTTCGCCTTCGGATATGACTTATATTTTGCTTGAGGATTATTTGCCCGAGGACGCTACTCTTTATTGGCGAGGTTTTCGGAGCGGTACGGATAAAGATTTTGAGTTCATAAATTTGAAGCGGCGGCGGGATATTGATTTTTCCGGGCGGTGTTTGGAATATATAAAGCGTAATCCTAGGGCTTCTTTAAAAGATGTCCTGGCGGATATAAAACGGTAAAATTATCCGTATTAAAAAAGGATGGTAATATTATGAGTTTGATTGAAATATGTTTTTCTGCCGATGCCAATTATGCTCCTTATATGGGTGTTGGGATATATTCCATATTAAGGAATTCCGCCAGCAATAGATAATATGGGAGGACTTATGAAGAAAATCTTTAATATTAAAAATGAAGAAAACTTTAAAATAATTACGCTGTTAGGCAAAAAAATCTATTTTTTAAGAGATAGGGTTTACTTAAAATTTATTGACAGACAAAATGATGTCTTATTTGCTCTTTTTAATATGGGCATAGCCAAGCCATCAGAACTAAAAGAATATTTTGAAGAATATCTGTTGTTTGATTATAAATATCTGGATCTGACTAAAAAAGATTTAAATATAAATCTTGGCGATTATGTCCAAACTTTGGCAACCCAAAGGGTATTAAAGCAAATTCTGCCTCAAAAGGCTTATTCTTTTACGGACCGGGATAATCTTTCAAATTATAGCGGTCAGTCAGCTTTTTGTATTATGCAAGGATTTTTTGCTCATGGGGCAACATTTTTGCCTAATAATAGAATATATCCCATATGGGTCGGTACACATTTTGCTAAAAGCAGTCAAGAGGATATTTTAAGATTTTTGAAATTTAATCCTGATTATTTTTCTAATCAAGAAATCGGCTGCCGAGATACTTTCACTAAGGATTTCTTAAGCAAAATAGGGGTGAAAGCCTATTTAAGCCGCTGTTTAACTTTAACCTTTCCTCTGCGTGAAAAGCAAGAAACACAAACAAAGGTTTTTATCGTTAATGTTCCTAAAAAGTATTTAAAGTATATTCCTAAGGATATTTTAAAGAAGGCCGTTTTTGTTAATCAACGATATATCCCCATAAATAATAGACTTGATTGCTATAATAGGGATTTTTATCTTTCCCAAACGGAAAAATTGCTAAATAAATATAAGAAAGAATCTAAATTGATTATAACTACGGCTTTACATTGCGCCAGCCCTTGTACCGCTATGGGCATACCTGTTGTACTAATTAATGATGAACACCAAAATACCAGATTTGATTTTCTAAAAGGTATTTTAAAGATTTATAACTATGCTGATTTCAAAGGGAAAAAGGTAAATTTTAATCCTAAAGCCCCCAATATAGAAAAGTTGAAAGAATATATGATAAAAAATTTAGAAATATCTATTAAACTGGCGCAAAAGGAGGATATAAATATGGAAGAACTAAAGGCAGTCAGAGAAAAAATAGAAGGATTTACCGTTAAAATTTAGTTTTTAATTTTTGCGGCAGCTTAAAGAGATAAATTAGTTTCAAAATAGATAAAGCGAGTTCAATTATTGTAAAATATATAGGTAATAGAAATTTTTTATACGGAGATAACAATGAGCTGCGAAAAATGCACCCCTCACGTTGAAAATATGTGCAGCGTATGCAAAGGCGCTAAACATAATCCGGCCCCTATCCCTGAAGAAGGAAAATGGGTCAATTCCAAGCAAATTACAGATATCAGCGGTCTTACGCACGGTGTGGGTTGGTGCGCACCCCAGCAGGGCGCGTGCAAACTTACGTTAAACGTAAAGAACGGCATAATAAAGGAAGCCTTGGTGGAAACTTTGGGCTGCTCCGGTATGACGCACTCTGCGGCGATGGCTGCGGAAATTTTGCCGGGCAAAACCATTCTTGAAGCTTTAAATTCCGATTTGGTCTGCGACGCCATCAACACGGCGATGAGAGAATTATTCCTCCAGATAGTATACGGCAGGACGCAGAGCGCGTTCTCCGAAGACGGTTTGCCGATAGGCGCCGGTATGGAGGATTTGGGCAAAGGTTTGCGCTCACAAGTTGGCACGATGTACAGCACCGAAGCCAAAGGCCCCCGCTACCTGGAAATGGCGGAAGGCTATGTCCTTGAGATCGGCCTTGACAAAAATAATGAAGTCATCGGATACAAATTCGTCAATTTGGGCAAAATGATGGACGCCATAAAGAAAGGCGAAGATCCGAAAACCGCCTATGAGAAAAACATCAATTCTTACGGGCGCTTCAACGAAGCCGTCAAGAAGATAGATCCGCGCAAAGAGTAACCGGGGAGGAATATAACACTATGATTACATTTGAAGGTTATGAAAGAAGAATAGACAAAATAAACGCCGCCTTGAAAGAGAACGGCATTGCCTCCTTGGAAGACGCAAAAAAGATCTGCGACGATAAAGGCATAGACGTAGAAAAGATAGTAAAAGGCATACAGCCCATCGCTTTTGAAAACGCCGTCTGGGCCTATACGGTAGGCGCGGCGATAGCGATAAAGAGCGGGGTAAAAACCGCGGCTGAAGCGGCCGAAAAAATCGGCGTAGGATTGCAGAGCTTCTGCGTACCCGGCTCCGTAGCCGATCAGCGCGAAGTAGGCCTTGGCCACGGCAATTTGGCAGCCATGCTGTTGCGCGAAAACACGAAATGCTTCTGCTTCTTGGCGGGGCATGAATCTTTCGCTGCGGCGGAAGGCGCAATCGGTATTGCCAGAACGGCCAATAAAGTAAGAAAAGAACCTCTTAAAGTTATTTTGAACGGGCTTGGCAAAGACGCGGCTTATATTATATCCCGCATCAACGGTTTTACCTATGTTGAGACCGCTTACGATTACTATACCGGCAAACTCAATATAGTAAGCGAGAAGGCGTTTTCCGACGGAGATAAAGCCAAAGTCAAATGCTATGGCGCCGACGACGTAAACGAAGGCGTCGCCATAATGAGGCACGAGGACGTGGACGTTTCCATTACCGGCAACTCCACCAACCCGACACGCTTCCAGCACCCGGTAGCCGGCACCTATAAGAAATGGGCGACCGAACACGGCAAGAAATATTTCTCCGTGGCTTCCGGCGGCGGTACCGGCAGAACGTTGCACCCCGACAATATGGCCGCCGGCCCCGCTTCCTACGGTATGACCGATACCATGGGCCGCATGCACGGCGACGCGCAGTTCGCGGGTTCTTCTTCGGTTCCCGCCCATGTGGAAATGATGGGCCTCATCGGTATGGGCAACAACCCGATGGTAGGCGCAAGCGTCGCGGTAGCGGTAGCGATAGAAGAAGCCTCAAAATAAAGAAGCAAATTTAAAGCCCCGGGTAACCGGGGCTTTTTAATGAGCTATATTTTTGCGAGACCCTGTTTTAATCTTTTTGCATTTTTGACAAAAATCTAAAATATCGCAAAATTAATAAAACGCCTTTCTATAGGTGAAACATCAACCGTGAAAACTTTTATTGGGCCTTAAGACCCAGTTAAGAATGGGCCTAAAATCCGCTTGAAGGGCCACTTGGAAAAAAATAAAATTTAAATATAAGAAGTTGGCAGAAGCGGTAATTTGTACATTTTAGCAATAAAGGAATGCCAAGATGTTTATGAAATATTTAATAAACGGAAGCGAAGGAGGCGCCCGGGCTTGCGAAAGCAGGGCCCGCTTTAAGCGTTTGGTATTCCACGCGCATTTCCCCAGCGGAAGTGCCGTCGGCGGCAATGGGGAGGAATATTGCCGCATAAGAACAAAGTGTATTTTCGGAAAAGGTGTCTAAAAATTTTAGGCACCTTTTTTTTGGTCTTGAAAAAAACAAAGGCAAAGGTAAAAGATTTTTGAGGCCAACGATAATTAAACGGTAAATAATACAATGAAAAAGATTCTTTCTTCTCTAGGCGTAAAAATCGTTTCGATAGTTCTCTCTTTTACTATTCTTTTTGAATGTAATACGGCGGCTTTCGCGGGAATTGATTTCTCAAAAGGGGAGGTTGTTTTCTCTTATGACAGTTTTAACGCGGCCGATTTATCGGAATTTGACGCCAAATTGGAGGATTTGTTCTTAAAAGGGGAAGAAGGAAACGTCTATGAAGCTTATCTTAACAGGGAAACGGCTTTAATTCTAAAAACTTTGCAAGACGATAAAAGACGGGCACGAATCGCCTCGTTAAAAAAAGAAGGGGAAGCGAAATACGGCGATATGGCGCCGATGTACGTAAAGAGGGTGGCTGCAAAGGATATAAAATCCTTGGAAGAAGATTTGATGTCGTATTTGGCGGCTTATTTTCTAACGCCTAGGGTAATATCTTTAAAGGAATATGAGGAGTTTTACAACTCCATTATATTGGAAAACGCCAATGAATATGTGAAACACAATCCATCCCAAAGCTCCGTCCCCTATGCCAACCCTTTAGAAGCCGCGCTCGCTAAACTAAAGAAGTATTATCCTCTTAAAGAATGCTACGCCGCATACCAAAAAGAGGCTGAAGAAGAAATAGCCTGGCGCGCGGCAAATAAAACCAAAGTAGATGACGCCGCCTATAAAGTTCTGCGCGGTTATATCGAAGCCGCGGGGGCGGAGAATTTATCCTCAACCGTTTTGCAGTACCTTATAAATCTTGAAATCGGCGGCAAAGCGCTTATAACCGCCGAGGAAAGGGAAAACATATATAATTACGCGGTGTCGCGTTTGGAAAAACAAAATCTGAAATCCTTGGAGCTTGACATAACCAGTGGAAAAACAGAGAAGCAAGTCGCCGCCCTCCTATTGGTCGATATTATAGATACGATAATAATCGGATCTTATTTTTCCGCTGAAGACGACGGACGTTACTCCGAGGCCGTTAAACGCTTAGTATATGCGTCCGAGAAAGGGGTAGGCTTCGGGCAAATACTGAGCAACGGATTTTCCGCCCTGTTGGCTGTGGGGGATTATTTTTCCTTAAGAGAAATTCTCTCCCGCTACAGTTCAATGGATAAGCAAAAAGCTCGTTTCGGCGAATATTTAAGTTTGACTTTATATTCTTCCAAAGCCCGTACGGCCGGCGGCAGATTTTTGGGCAAGGCTTCTTCCCTGACGCAATACAGCGGCAATTATTTTTACGGCAATGCCTTTACCGACATGGCTCTTTTATTGGCCGAAGACGGCGGGAATGAGGCCTTGGCGATACTTAAGGAATACGGCGCGGATAAGGGTTTGGACGGTTCCATAAAACCGTTTTTGGCGGGCGCTTTGATAAGCGGAAAATCGGGTTTGTCTGAAGATGGCGCCAGGAATATGGCGGCTGATTTGGCCAATTTGACTTTGGGCGACATAACCGCTTTGCAGGAATACGATATAGACAGGGATTTATTGTCGAGATATCCCGACATAAAGGAAAAACTTGATTCCGGCGCGGTGATAACGCGGGAGCAGCTTGAGGCAAGAAGGGCGCGCAACAAGCGTTTTGACTTTTTGGACAATGCCGCTTTCGCTGGCGATATATTGCTTCTTATATGGGGTGTGGCGGGGCTTGCCAAACTGGGGGGCAAGGCTTTGGCTTTAAGCGAGTCCACTTATACGGCGGTAAAGGCGGGGCACATAGCCGATAAAGCCAAGAAAATAGCTTATATCAGAGCCAATTACGCTAAGTTGGACAAATATATATCCGCGCGCAACAATATGCTGCTTTTTGGCGGAAGAATAAAAAGATCGTTTTTGCGCTTTAAAGGGGTAAATGCCGTCTTGGGGGCAAATGATAGCCGCCAGGCGATAAAACTGGCGAATTATTTTAATAAAAAACAGCTGGCCTCTTTATATGAAGCCCGCAAGAAAGCGGTAATGGCGGTCAGAAACACCAGCAATCCCACTCAAAGGCAAGCGGCTAAAGCAAAATTGGCCACAGCCGAATATAAGGCAAAGCAGGCGCAGATAAGTTTGCTTAAAAAAGCCAGATTATACGGTTCATCGGTGGAAGCCAAAAACGCTTCTTATTTGCAGAAAGTCAAGGACTATAATTCGGCCGTAAGTCTGTATAATTCAAAAATGTCCAAGCTAGGCGCGCTCAAAGCCGATGGCGCTTCATTTACGGAAATGGAGCTTTTGGGCAAGGAAATAAAGACTATGGCTTCCGGCTTGGAAAGGGCGCCCTCTGCGCCTTTGTATACTGCCGGCGAAATGGAATACTTAAAGGCGGGCAAGCTGTTTTCTTCAAGATTGGGTAAATTGCAAATTGCCAAAGCCGATTATAAAGCCGCCGGGTGGTGGAATAGAAATATAGCCAGGCCGTGGCAGAAATTTAGCGCTTCTTCGGGCGACGGCAGTTTGGGGCTGTGGAAACTTGAAACCGGGAAAGGCGTAACCATATCCGAGGCTTTGGGTATAAAACGTCCGTATAATATAGACTATACCAAAAGCTTTAAGCTTTTTGGCGGCGCTTCGGATAAAACTCCCGTAAACAAGTTTTACGCTTTTCTTACCGCGCACAAAATGAAGCCCGTGGCGGATTTCTTTAAGTTTGTTAACAACAGGGCGACGGTATTTGGCATGGCGCTTATGTTTAATTACAATATAGCGACGACCGTGCCGCAAGTCGGGGCTTTGAGCAAAAATTTAACTACCGCGACGGAATTGGTGCTGAATGCGGAGAAAGGCTTAAATTTAGGAAAGACTATTAGCTTGGGCGCCAGGGCGACTAGTATGCCTCTTATGCCATCCCTGCCGAAAATTCAACCGGTAAACCTAATAGATCCCAAGATATTTAAATCTTACGGCGGGGTTCCCCTGCCGGGCGGGAATTTTATAAACAATTTCAGCCTAAGAGGCTTGTTGGGCGGGTTTTTCAAGGCGGGTTACGCAGTGGCCGGCACGGCCGGAATGGGGCTTATGTTTACTAAAGATTTATACGCCCATTTTGACGGGAAATTGCTGAACACCGCCACAACCCCGGGGCAATATTTGGGAGGCAAGCTTTTTGACAATCTGAACGCTGGCGAGTTTAAGGTTTACGGAGAGAGTCATTTGGCCGGAGAATTGAACGGGCAAACAGCCGGTCTTGCCTCTTGGGGTTTCGCCTGGCCGAGCGGATATGGCGCTATAGCCCGCTCTTTCGGAGTGGAAAAAGCGAATAAATACGCATACGAGATACCCGCCGTGCCGCATTTGGCCTCCTCGTCATCTTCATATAGGACGCGTCCTTATTATGCCGCGGATCAGGAAATACGGGCGGCCGCCGCGCGGCAGAAAATAAGCGAAGAGAAAGCCCTTTCCGCCGCCTGGGACGAGGTGTCTGCCAATCTTGAGGGGGAGCCCTCGCAAGTAATGGCCGAGATGAAAGTTGGCGCAATAACCTTTAAAGTCTTGCGCGGGCACATCGCTACGAATAATGAGGGCGGCCCTGCGAAGACCAAAATAATCAGGGGGTTCTTTTCCGACTTCGGGCTTGCCAAGATAATATATAAAAATTCCGAGAACAGAATAAAAGACTCCAGCAACCATAGCGATGAAAAATATATAAGCAAAGCGGATTTTATCCGTCTGTCTTCCATATTGCGGGAATACGCTCCGGTATCGCAGGTCGACGGTTTCCCCAAGAAGCTTACCTACCGCATAAAAGTCGGCGACGGACAGAAATTGGTGGCGGTATTTAACGCTTTGGGGGATAGTGACGAATATTCCTTAGCGTCTATGTCCTACCGCAAAATAGACGATAACGACGTTTATTTTTCCGAGAAGTTAGAATCGGGGCTAAAAGAGTATCTTTCCTTAAATCAAGGTTTTAATTTCTCGTATGGCAACAATATAGTTTCTTTAGAAGAAGACGGGCTTGTGGCGGCGTCCGGCCAGCGCCCTTTTGATCCTTCCTTTGAGAATAGAAATTATACCGTAAGCGTTATAAACAACAAGGGCGACGAGCTCATTTTGCCGGTGGCGCTTTCCTTCAATGAAGATTTTGATACAAACGGATATACGAATATCGTTATAAACAATCATACCGCCGAGCTTAGGGAATTTGGCAAGAGACCCAGGACGATGTCCAACTTCTATTTGAGGCTTAAGACGGAAAATAAGAGCCTTGTAAAATTTGTAAAAGCTCTTAAAGACGCAAAAGAGAATATTACGATAAAATTATGGCAGCACGGAATAGAACCCTCCAAGCTGGTTACCGTTCCTCTTTATAATGCCCTCGGGCGGGAAGAACTGCCCATAAAAGTGATAACGGACGCCAATTTCTTCAAGCAAGGCGGGAAATTGGTTTTAATGCCTTCGGGCAAAATCGGGTTGCTTTCGGACAGATCGGCGATGCCGACGCCTTTGGGTCCTTCCGTGTTGATAAGAATCCCCAAAAATCAGTGCGACACTTTATTAAGAGTTCTGGCGCAGACCAAAGACGTGTTGCCCATAGAAGTCATGCGGAGCTACAATAAAGCCGATGTTATAGTCAATGAGGGGTTTTACATAAATCTCAGCTTGGGCAAGACTATGGGGCCGGTCTTGCCGGAATCTTTGGGCGTCAGCGAGGCTTTCGCGACCAACTTGATGTATGTGGTAAATTATTTGCCGGGTTTGCTTTCGCCGATGCTAAATCCTTTGGTAAAGAAATACGGCGAAGTGGCGATGTTTAAAGTGTCTATTGTAATATCCATGCTGGCGGCGCTTATACCGTCGTTCTTCGGTTTTTACGGATATTCTTACGAAATGGAACCGACCTCGCTTAGGACCATATCGCTTATCTTGTCGTTATTTGCTTTGGCTTTCTCTATAAACATAAGAGGTGTAGTGGGCAACTCCCTGATGAATATGAACAGAGGGACGGCGCCGATATCAAAAGATAAGAAAAATGGAGAGCAAAACTTTGCCGAAGCGCTTAAAATTACGAGCGATATTTTAATGGAAAAATTCAAGAAGCTGTTTTCAAGCAGCAGCAACTTTTCCATGGGAGATATTTTATTCTACAACCGCAGTTTTATCAACAAAAATATCGGCACGATGACGTTTTTGGTGGCGCCTTCGGCGTTAAACTATGCGGGGCGGGCTCTTGGTATGGACTTTAATTTCGGTTGGGACGTATCTTTGCCTTTGTACGCGGCCTACAGCGCTTACGCGGGTTATAAGGTTCACCGTACGAATTTGAGGGACAAAAAAATAATAGATCACATCAAGAGTGAGGTATATCAAATGGCGCCCGCAACGGATGAAACGGAACTCGCGGCGATAGCCATGGAAAGTGCTAATCAGAAACGCCAAAAGAGTTATTTGAAAGACATAAAAGAAGTGTTTGACATTATGTTCCATAAAGAGGGGGTTATGAGCATAGTGGTCGGAATGTCTTTGGCGACTGCGCACCAACTTTCCGTGTCCAGCGCGTTTTCCTCTGCTCTTTACCAGATAATACCCGACGGCGATATGGCGACGTTAATGGTAATAGGGGTATTATACGGCGCTTTAATATTCGGCAGATTACTGGGATATATAACTACAACTAGGATGTCTACGGCTACATCATATTTGGCCTATTCTTCGCTTTCCGGTTTGGGTACGGTAGGGATATTGATAGGCATAATGGCCGATATTCCCTCTCTGATAGTATCGAGCGGCGTGATAGCGAGCATCGGCATGGGTAACTTTTATTCACAAATGTTCGCTTATATCATAAGGAAACATCCCGAGCTGCAGAGCCAAATATCTCAAGCTTTAAACTTTACGATGCCTATAGCGGTCGGGTTATCCATGCCGATAACGTATTTGAACGATTGGTTAAATGTTCCTTACGCGAGGGTGATGGCGTCGCTGGCTATGTTGGCGGCAAGTATGATAGTAACAAGTAAGATGCTGGATAATTCCACTTTATACAAATTTATCAAGCAGGAGTTTAAAGAGGCTTCGGACTATGTGGTGGGATTATACAAGGACAAGATAAAGGGGAATAAGGACAAAGGGGGAGAGCCTCCCAGCACGGATTTGAACAATCCGCTTCCCAACTAAGCGGCAAGGAATTTATCATAAAAGCGGCGGGCTAGGATAAAAAGCCCGCCGTTTTTGTATGTTTTCCAGAGGGAAAAATTAACTTTACAAGGTAAGACATAAATGTTACATTTGAGATGTAGGGGTAGTCATTTCATTTTTAGACGGAGGTCTTGATGTTGCTTACGGTCTTGTCTTTTTTGGCATTTACATTGTTGGTCTACGGCATTTCTTATTACAAAACCAGAAATGTGAACACCCATACCGAAACGGGCTATTTTTTGGCGGGCAGGGGCTTGACGGGCTGGGTAATAGCGGCGTCGTTGATGCTTACCAATTTATCTACGGAGCAAATGGTAGGTTTAAACGGGCAAGGCTATACGGACAATATGTCGGTAATGGGCTGGGAAGTGGGGGCGTCGCTGGCTTTGATAATAGTGGCGTTTTTCTTTTTGCCGAGATATTTGAAAAAGGGGTATGCCACTATACCGGATTTTATCGGGGAAAGATACGACAATGTCACCAAGCAGGTGGTAAACTGGTTTTTCCTTTTCGGATACGTACTGATATTCGTGCCGATAGTTTTGTATTCGGGGGCGATAGGATTAAGCGGCATTTTTGATTTGGAAGGCACGTTCGGGATAACCAAGATGCAGGGTATTTATATCGTGGTATGGTCTATCGGCATACTGGGTATAATTTACACATTAAGCGGCGGCTTGAGGATTATGGCTATAGCCGATACTATAAACGGCATAGGCTTGTTGATAGGCGGGTTTATGATACCGCTTTTCGGCTTGATGTATATCGGCGGGGGCAACCCGATTGAAGGGTTAAATGTATTGGTAACATCGGTGCCTGAAAAATTTAACTCCATAGGCAGCAGCAGTGATCCCGTACCGTTTGCGACGATGTTTACCGGAATGTTTTTGGTGAACTTGTTTTATTGGGGTACAAACCAAACGATAATACAGCGCGCTTTGGCGGCGAAGGATTTAAAAGAAGGCCAAAAAGGCATATTATTCGCGGCGATACTTAAATTATTCGGGCCGATATTTTTGGTCTTGCCCGGGATAATAGCGTTTAAGATATTCGGGCCGGGCTTGGAAATGAGCGACTTTGCCTATCCTATGTTGGTCAAGGCGGTATTGCCGTGGTTCCTGGTGGGTTTTTTCGCGGCGGTTCTGTTCGGGGCGATATTAAGCTCTTTTAATGCGGGATTAAACTCGACTTCCACATTATTTACGCTTAACATTTATAAGGAGTACGTCAACCCCAAAGCCAGCGAGAAGGAGCTGGTCCGCAAGGGGAAGATAGCGGCGGCGATATTGGCGATATTTTCTATGATAGTGGCGCCGATGATAGCCAATGCGCCAAACGGCCTTTTTGACTATCTGCAGACGGTAAACGGTTTTTACAATGTACCGATACTTACCTTAATGCTTATCGGTATGCTTAACAAGAAGGCTCCCGCGATATCGGCCAAGATAACTTTGGCGATATTCATATTGGTATACGGCACCACGCAGCTTACGGCTATGTCGGGCGGTTTTAAGGCTTTTATGGCGGGCGGTATGGCGGATCCGACGATACTCAAAGGAGTGGCGGGCGCCATATACAACGCTATGCCGATGTGGTTTGTAAAGCCTCTGTTTGAGTTTTCAAGCATACACTACTTGCACATTTTGGCGATACTGTTTGTGATATGCTCGCTGTTTATGGTAATAATGGGGCATTATTATCCTTCGAAGCACGAATATGAAGACAGTCTCGATAAACACGTGGTGGATACAACGCCTTGGAAGAAGGCCGTACCCGTCAGCATAGCTATAGTGTGCTGTGTGGTAGGGCTGTATATATTATTTTCCAAACTTGGAATAGCGGCGTAATAAACAGCTTATTGGGGCCTTGCTTATGGCGGGGCCCCTTTTTTAAAGGGGTAGGAATATGGAAATAAACGAATTGAAGGCGAAATTCAAAAAAGTATTTGGTCGTGAATGCGCGGCGGTTTTCTTTTCGCCGGGCAGAGCGAATTTAATAGGGGAGCATACGGACTATAACGGCGGGCACGTATTTCCGTGCGCTTTGACTTTTGGGACGTATTTGGCGGCGTCAAAGCGGCAAGACGGCAAGATAAATTTTTACTCCTTAAATTTTGAAGACGACGGCATAATATCTGCCGATATAAACGACATAAAAAAAGGCGGCAACTGGGCCGATTATCCCAAGGGCGTGGCGGCGATGTTTAAAGAGGACGGCCACATTCTAAACTGCGGGTTTGACGCTTTATATTACGGCGACGTACCCAACGGCGCGGGGTTATCCTCTTCGGCCTCGATAGAAGTGGTTACCGCCGCCATGATAAACGATTTTTATAATTTAGGTTACAATCTTATAGAGCTTGCCAAAATATCTCAGCGTGCGGAGAACGGCTTTGTCGGAATGAATTGCGGGATAATGGATCAATTCGCTTCGGCGATGGGCAAGAAAGATAATGCGATATTGCTCGACTGCAACACCTTGGAATATTCATATTGCCCGATAGCGCTGCAAGGCATATCCATATTGATAGCCAACACCAATAACAATCATAAACTTACGGGCAGCGAATACAATACCAGGCGCAGCCAATGCGAGGCGGCTTTAAAACTCCTTCAAAGCAAGTATAAGGTAAACTATTTATGCGAGCTGAAGCCTGCGGACTTGGAAAAAGGCAAAGAGCTTATATCGGACGAAGTTCTTTACCGCCGCGCGCGCCACGCCGTAGAGGAAAACGCCCGCACGCTGGAGGCCGTCGCTCTGCTTAAAAAGGGGGATATAGCGGCCTTCGGCAAACTGATGGACGCTTCGCACGAGTCTTTAAAGAACAATTACGAGGTAACCGGCAAGGCTTTGGATACCATGGCCGACGCCCTGCATAAATGCGAAGGCGTAATCGGCGCGCGAATGATGGGCGGCGGATTCGGCGGCTGCTGTATAGCTTTGGTCAAGAACGAGTTTTTGGAAGAAGTTCAAAACAAAGCGGGTGCGGAATACGAAGCGGAAATGGGGATAAAACCTTCCTTTTATGTCGCGCAGATAGGATCGGGCGCGAAGAAAATATAGAAATTTAACGGCTGAAAACGAGGAAAAAATGAAGAATATTTTAGTTGTCGGCGGGGCGGGCTATATCGGCAGCCACTGCGTAAAAATGCTTAAAGAAAGGGGATATAATCCCATAGTTTACGATAATCTCTCAAAGGGGCACAGAGCGGCGGTGCGGGGCGTCAAGTTTGAGAAAGGCGACTTGGGCGACAAAAAGAAACTCGCCCGCGTATTTAAGAAGCACGATATAGAAGGGGTAATGCATTTTGCCGCATTTATAGAGGTGGGCGAAAGCGTAAAAGAGCCGGCAAGATACTACAACAACAATATAGTCAAGGTAATATCGCTTTTGGACGCCATGGTCGAAAACAAAATAAAATATTTCGTTTTTTCCTCTACTGCGGCGACATTCGGCGAACCCGTAGAACCGAAAATATCTGAGGCTCACCCCCAAAACCCGATAAATCCTTACGGGCAAAGTAAACTTATGGTGGAAAAGGTTTTAAAAGATTACGATAAAGCCTACGGCCTTAAGAGCAGCGTATTAAGATATTTCAACGCGGCGGGCGCGGACGACAGCGGGAAGATAGGGGAATCTCATACGCCGGAAACGCATCTTTTGCCGATAATATTGCAGGCCGCTGCGGGCAAGCGAGAGAGCATAAAGATATTCGGTACGGACTATCCGACTAAAGACGGCAGCTGCGTAAGGGACTTTGTGCACGTTAATGATTTGTCGAGCGCGCATATTTTGGCGCTTGAGAAGATGGAGCGTATCGGCGAAAGCGACGATTTTAATTTGGGCAGCGGGGAAGGTTTCACGGTGAAAGAGGTGATAGAAAGCGCCAAGAGAGTAACGGGGCGCGACTTCAAGGTGGAAACGGCGGAAAGGCGCGCGGGCGACCCGGCTGTATTGGTTGCCGACAGCGCTAAAGCCCGACGGGTATTGGGTTGGGAAACTTTGTATAATTTAGATAAAATCATAAAGACCGCTTGGCGCTGGGAGCAGAAGCGGAGATACTGAGCCGAGGATTTAAGATGATATACTCCAACGTTGAAGAACTTATAGCTTACGGGTTAAAAAACAAACTTATTGAGAAGGAAGACGAGATTTGGGCGCGCAACAGCATATTGGCTTTGCTCAATTTGCCGGATAACAATAATGCCGCCCCGTATAAAGGCCCTTTGCCGGATAATCCGGGCGAAATACTTTCCGACATATCTTTTTACGCGGCGGAAAACGGGCTTTTGGAGGCGGCTACTTCTACATACCGCGAGATATTCGAAACTTCCGTAATGGCGGTATTTACCAAGCGTCCGAGCGAAGTATCAAAAATATTCTACGATACTTGGCACGAGAAGGGAATAAAAAAAGCCACTTCGGAATTTTATAAATATTGCCGCAAGATTTATTATATCAAGACGGACAGGGTCGCCAAGAATATTACTTGGAAAGCCGATACGGAATACGGCAAGATAGATATGACGATAAATCTGTCCAAGCCGGAAAAGGACCCCAAGGAAATAGCCTTGCAGGGCAAGATAAAAGTTAATCCGAACGCCTATCCCAAATGTCTGCTTTGCAGGGAAAACGAGGGGTATGCGGGGCGTTTGAACCACCCGGCTCGGCAGAACTTGCGCGTAATACCTTTGAAGCTCAACGGGAAGAGGTGGTATTTTCAATATTCGCCGTATGTGTATTATAACGAGCACAGCATAGTTTTTGCGGAAGACCACAGGCCTATGCGCATAAGCGCCGATACCTTCAAGAATTTGCTTGATTTCGTGGAGCAGTTCCCTCACTATTTTATAGGCTCCAACGCGGATTTGCCGATAGTGGGCGGCTCTATATTGACGCACGACCATTATCAGGCGGGGCGGTATGTGTTCCCGATGGAGCGTGCGCAGTCGGTGAAGCGTTTTAAGATAAAGAAGTTTCCGAAAGTTACTTTTGATATAGTATGCTGGCCTCTTTCTGTTTTGAGGCTAAGAGGCCCCAAGGCGCAGGTGGCGAAAGCCTCGGCGCGGGTATTGGAGGTATGGCGCAAGTATGACGATAAGAAAGTCGGCATAATCCACGCCACGGGCAAGACTCCGCACAACACTATAACGCCGATAGCCCGTTATAAAGACGGCGCCTACGAGATGGATTTGGTTCTGCGCAATAACAGAACGAGCAAAGAATATCCTTGGGGGATATTTCACTCTCGGCCGGAATATCACAATATCAAGCGGGAGAATATCGGTCTTATAGAGGCTCTAGGTATGGCGATACTGCCGGGCAGACTAAAAAATGAGATGACGCAAATAGCCGCTTTGATAGGGGCCGGCAAAATGGAGAAGATAAAGGATTTATCCTCTTTGGCGCAGCATTATAATTGGGTGATGAGTTTTATCGGCGATTATAAAGGCTTTAAGGCTGAAGACGTGCCAGATATTCTGCTTGAGGAAATCGGCCGCACCTTCGTTAAGGTTTTGGGATCCTGCGGGGTATTCAAGCACGACGCCGAGGGGAAAGAGGCTTTTCTGCGGTTTATATATAAGATATAATATAATTAAAGGCGTAGAAGAGATGCTGCCCGCGGCTAAGCCTGCGGGCAGTGTTTTTTGGAGAATTTTACAAATATACACGGAAGGAAAATATGAACACGAGAAAGGACATCAGGAACGTAGCGATAATAGCGCACGTAGACCACGGCAAGACTACGGTGGTTGACGCATTGCTTAAATACGCGGGTCAATTTAAAGTAAAGCAGGACGAAGCGCAGGAGGCGGTCTTGGACAGCGACCCTATCGAAAGGGAACGCGGTATAACTATTTTGGCCAAATGCACTTCGGTAAAATATAAAGACTATACGGTAAACATAGTAGACACCCCGGGCCACGCGGACTTTGGCAGCGAGGTAGAACGCGTGCTAAAGATGGTAGACGGTGCCATACTGATGGTGGACGCGGTGGAAGGCCCTATGCCGCAGACTCGTTTCGTACTTAGAAAGGCCTTGGCTTTGGGGCTGCGCCCGATAGTGGTGGTAAACAAGATGGACAGGGAAAACGCGCGCCCTTCGGCCGTAGTCGACGAAGTCTTTGAACTGTTTATGGAACTTGGCGCGGACGACAAACAATTGGATTTTCCTATACTTTACGCTTCCGGCCGCGAGGGTTGGGCCAGCGACAAAATGGAAGAGCGCGGCAAGGATATAAAACCGCTTTTCGACGCCATAATAAAATACGTGCCCGAACCGGAAGCGGACGAAACGAAGCCGCTTCAAATGCAGGTGACTATGCTCGATTACAATAACTTTTTGGGGCATATCGGCATAGGGCGCATACTTAACGGCAGCGTCAGCAAAGGCGACAGTGTGGTATTGTTAAAAAATAACGGCGGCAGCGTGCCCGCCAAAGCGGTAAAGATAGAGAAATTTTTGGGCCTTGGCAAGACTGAAACGGAAAGTGCGAAAGCGGGCGATATAGTGGCGATAAGCGGGCTTGAGGGGGTAGACGTCGGCGATACGGTATGCCACCCCGATAATCAGGTTCCTTTGCCGCCGCTTTCTATCGACGAGCCGACGATATCTATGGACTTTTTCGTCAACGATTCGCCTTTTGCGGGGCGCGAGGGTAAATTCCTTACCAGCCGCCACCTAAAGGCGCGCCTTGAGAAAGAAGCTCAGACGAATGTCGGCCTCAAGGTGGAGCAGCTGGAAGGCGAGGGCCGTTTTAAAGTATCGGGCAGGGGCGAGCTGCACCTGACGATTTTAATCGAAAATATGCGCCGCGAAGGTTTTGAACTTGCGGTATCTTCGCCCGAGGTTATTTACAAAGAGGAAAACGGCAAAATACTCGAGCCTATGGAATATCTTATTTTGGATATTACCTCCGATATGCAGGGCGCGGTTTTTGAACTTGTCGGCACGCGCGGCGCCAAGCTGGAGAATATGGTAAGCGAGGGCGAAAACAGGTTAAGACTTGAATATGTAATTCCGTCGCGCGCTTTGATAGGCTTTAAGAACGAGTTTTTAACTTCCACCCGCGGAAAAGGCATTATGCACCACAGCTTTTACGGCTATTATCCCAAGGTGGACGTGCCGCCTTTAAGGAGCAACGGCGTATTTATCGCCAAGGAAGCGGGCGAAACGACGGCCTACGCCATTAACAGTTTGCAGGACGGCGGACAATTATTTGTCGGCCCCGGCGTAAAGGTATACGAGGGTATGATAGTCGGGCAGAACTCGCGCGACAATGACTTGGTGGTCAACCCGAACAAGACAAAACGCCTTTCCAATATGCGCTCGAAAGCGGCCGACGACGCTCTGCTTTTGACGCCGCCCAGGATAATGAGCCTTGAGCAGGCCATAGAATACATCGCACCCGATGAACTTGTGGAAATTACGCCTACTTCCATACGTTTAAGGAAGAAAATACTTAATATCCACGAGCGTAGACGCGCCAACCGCAAGGAAGAGGGGGAAGGCGAGGAATAAACAGTTTTTTGGCCGCCAAGATAGAATATGATAGAAATATCGGAGTTAAGCTACCATATCGGCAAGAGAACCATTTTCGAGGACGCTTCCGCTTTCATAGGGAAGGGGCAGAAGGTGGGGCTTGTCGGGCTTAACGGCTGCGGCAAGACGACCTTATTCAAGCTGATATTGGGCAAACTCTATCCCGACGGCGGCAGGATAAGCGTATCAAACGGGACGGTTTTGGCTACGGTAGAGCAGGAAATAAGCGATATAAACCAAAGCGTATTAAACCACGTTTTGTATTCCGATAAACGTCTTAAGAAACTCTATGATGAGCTGGAAACGAATCCATCGGGCGTTCGTCTTGCGGAGATATACGATAAATTGGATAGTTTGGGCGCTCACAGCGCGGCGGCCAGGGCCGGCGCGATACTTGGGGGGCTTGGGTTTAGCAATGAGGAACTAAGCCGACCCTTAAAGGAATTTTCGGGCGGCTGGCGTGTTCGGGCGGCCTTGGGCGCGGCATTGTTTGCGCCGAGCGACTGCCTTTTGCTGGACGAACCTACCAACCACCTGGATTTGGAAACGGTAATCTGGCTTGAAAATTGCCTTGCCAAGTTGGATAAAACCCTTTTGATAGTCAGCCACGACAGGAATATTTTAAACAAAGTCTGCGACAAAATAATACTAGTAGACGAGTGTAAACTTAAAACCTATACGGGCGACTACGATACTTACGAGCGTACCCGCCACCTTCAAACCGAGCAGCTTATCAAAGACGCCAAACGCTATGAGGAAACCAAAAAGCATTTGCAGTCTTTCGTAGACAGGTTCCGCTACAAAGCCTCCAAGGCCAAGCAGGCGCAAAGCCGCTTAAAGATGATAGAGCGTATGGGCGACGCCCCTAAAATACCTTTGGAAAAGAGCATAAAGTTTACTTTCCCGCAGCCTCAGCATTTGGACGCCTATTTGTATACTTTGGAGAACGTCAGCTGCGGCTATGACGAGAAAGTGGTGCTTAAAGATTTGAATTTGACTGTAACTCAAGACGACAAAATAGCGCTTTTGGGCGCGAACGGCAACGGCAAATCGACTTTAGCCAAACTTTTGGCGGGCAGAATACACTCGATGAGCGGCAAACTGACATACGCGCGCAAGCTGAAGGTGGGCTATTTCGCCCAGCACCAGACGGAAGAATTTGACCTGGAATCCACCCCTTACGAAACGGCCAAAGCCGCCATGCCCGAAGCCAAAGAAACGGAAGTATACACCCATTTGGCGTGTTTCGGTTTGGAAAAGAACAAAGCCGATACGCAGATAGGGAAACTTTCGGGCGGGGAAAAGAGCCGCCTTTTGCTCTCTTTAATTACGATAGAAAAGCCCAACATCTTGATTTTGGACGAGCCGACAAACCACCTGGACATAACCAGCCGCCGCGCTTTGATAGAGGCTTTAAACGAATATGACGGCGCGGTAATATTGGTGACGCACGATTTCCACATATTGGAATCGGTCTGCGACCGCCTGCTTTTGGTGGAAGGCGGAACGGTTAAATCTTACGACGGCGATTTGGAAGATTACAAAAATTATGTTCTTCACTCTTCGCGTTCTTCCGCCGAGGAAGGCGATCGGGAGGGGGAGGATAACCGCAAGGAAAAACGCAAAAACGCCGCCAAACTGCGCGCGCAGACCGCTCCTTTAAGGAACAAGATTAAAGCCATAGAACGCAAGCTGGAGGTTTTGTCTTCCCAAAAAGAGAATTTGGAAAACCGCTTGATACGCGGCTATGATTCCTCCGTAAGTATAGAGCTGGCTTTTGTAAATAAGGAAATTTCCGACGCGGAAAAGGAATGGGAACAGCTTTCGGAAGAATTGGAAAGTATAATGAATTCTTAACTTAAAATATCCTGCCCGATTTTAAGCTAGAAGCCCCCTTGAATAACTTTTGGGGAAATATCTTTAGCGGCAAATATCCTTCGCTTTGGGCGGGATTTCCATAATATACAAAAACCGGGCGTAAACCCGGTTTTTTGATAAAGAGGCAAGGCCTCAGCGAAAAACTTTTAATCTCTGCGCGGGCGGGATAATTTCTTTGGCGGGCGCCTGCTCGGGCGATATTCCAAATGGCATTTGCGCCACAAGTTTCCAAGAGGGCGGTATTTTAAAAGTTTTGGCGATTTCCTCGTCTATAAGCGGGTTGTAATGCTGAAGATTGGCCGCCATGCCCAAAGCGGCAAAGCCCGTCCATACGATATATTGGAGCATGCCATTGGCTTGCTGGGCCCATAGGGGGAAATTTTCTCTATAAGCGGGGAAACGGGTCTGCATTTCGCTTATGGTTTTAGTCTCCTCAAAGAAAAGAATTGTGCCGAACCCTTTTGCGAAAGATTTTATTTTAGCTTCTGTAGGGGGAAATTTTTCCGATGGGATTATGTTTTTTAAAGCCTGCCTCGTTATATCCCATATTTTTTTATGGCTTTCGCCGAATGCGGCCAAGAGCCTTGCGCTTTGGCTGTTGAAAGCCGAGGGCGAATTAGCGAGCGCCAATTCCAAAAAGTCGGTTACTTCTTTTTCTTCCAAAGTAGATTTAGCGGTTAAAGTATAGATGCTGCGTCTTTTCCGTACGGCTTGAAAAAAGTCCATTGGGTCCTCCTTTCTCTATAATAAGTTATAGCTTAGCAAGGGACAAAAATCAATAGCTCGAAAAGGGTTATTTTGCCGTTTGGGTAATGTCTTCCCGCTCAATTACGGGCAGGAACTCGTCTTGCGGGGTTTGACCCTCTTGAGATTGAGTTTCGCCCTCTTGCGCCGCGGCGGGTTCTTCTTCGGGGAGATCGGGGGTGTCGGTTACCAAATTCATAACGATATTAAAAGTGAGTTTCAATTGGTCGAAGAAGTCCTTTTCCGTTATGCTCTCGTCGGGTTCGTGGGGGCCGTTGCCGTTCTTTTGGATAAGAGGGCCGATGCCGTAGGTTATTACTTCGTGCCTTCTTAAAAATTCGCTTTCGCTTGAAGCGGGCGTAAGCCCGGGCAATACCAATATGCCGGGGAAAGTTTGTTCGGCCGCTTTTTCTATCGCTTTAAAAAGCGGGTCCTCCAAATTCGCCGGCGGCTGGGGGAAGGGGGTTTCAGGCCTTTCTATAACCGTGAGGGTAACATTCTCGTCGTTGGCGAACAGGGCGTTAAGTTCATCTACAAAAAACATGGGGTCGCTTTGCGGCATAAGCCTGCAGTTTAAATTTGCCGAAGCCTCGTTTTGGACTGTATTTGCTTCCGTACCGGAAGTTAAAACAGTTGGGGTTATGGTATCTGTTATCTGCGTTTTGAAAAACTCGTCCTCGCTTATTATCTTGGCGGCTTGATGGAATTGGGCGGGGTCGTCGGATTCCAATAACTTTAAAGTGGTTTGGGCGTCGGCGTCCTGGAAGGGGAAAATTCTTTCAAAGAAAATTTTAGTCAGCGGCGAAAACTTATACAGCGGCTGATAGGTTTCTATTATTGAAAGCGCCTGCGAAAGCTTATATATGGCGTTGTTCTGCCCTACGGAAGAGGCATGTCCGCCGTCGCCTTTAGCGGTCAGGAGTATATCCATGTACATTTTGCTGCCCGCTTCTATAAAGAGAATTTCGCTCGGCGTTTTGGAGCCGCCTTTCATTATTCCGCCGCCTTCATTTAGGGCATAGCCCGCCCGCAGTTTATCGGGGTGTTGGTCGTATAGATATTTTATCCCTTTTTCACTGCCGCTTTCCTCATCGGCCGTAAAAAGGAAAATTATATCCCGGTTTAGTTTTATATCGCCTTGGGCCAGCCTTGTCAGAATGGTAAGGTTTATGGCGGCGTAATTTTTGGCGTCGGTGGAGCCCAGCCCGTATATTCTATCGTCCTTTAAAGTTGCTTTGGCGGGGGGCAAAGTCCAACCTTCCTGTATGGCGGCAGTGTCCAAATGGGCTATGAGCAAAAGCGGTTTGTTTTGCGGATCGGCCAATTCTTTATCCGCTTTTAATACCGCTATTAGATTGCCGCGCGGTTTTTCTATCCTGTAAATATCCCAATCTATTTTGTGTTTGTTCAATACTTTGTAGATATAGCGTATGGCTTTTGTTTCTTCCGGTTCGGGCTGGGAGGTGTCTATTTTTATCAGATTTATAAGGTGGTCTTTGGCGGTTTGGTTTAACGCGTCGAAATCCAGCTGCTGGGCTTTTAGCGGGCAGCTTAAAGTTATCATTGCCAAAAGCGGCAGGAGCAGTTTCGTCTTCATAGCGGGTCAAACTCCAGGAACGATCCTTCCTCTATTTTATGCCTCTTTACGCTGCCTGCGGGCAGTTCCAATACATATTGCCCGAACCCCGCCGCCGTAGCCACTTGGCTGTCGGGCGTGTAAAGGTAGGAATGAGGAACATTTTCCTCGTAAGAAAATACTTTTAAATCGGAAGTGATAAAAATTATATCCAAATCTATAAGGGTGTTTTTCATCCAGAAGTAGCGCTGTTCATTGTTTTCAAAAACAAAAAGCATTCCGCTTCCTTCCGGCAATTCGGTGCGGTACATCAGTCCCTTTTCCGTTTCCTCGGGCGTTATCGCCAATTCGGCTTTAACGGTGAAGCCGTCGGGCAGAGTAATGTCCGTAGTTTTCGGCCCGCAGGCGCAGAAAGCTAACAGAGCGGCAAAGAGAAATATATATTTTTTCATTAGTATAATTTTAGCAATTTAAGAGATTTTTATCATTTGATATAATTTATTGTGCTTAACATAAATAATCTTTCCGTCTGTTTCGATACGCCGCAAGGGCGGATAAAAGTCCTTGATAACCTCAGCTACCATCTGGAAAAGGGCGAGGTCTTGGCCATTGTAGGGGAATCGGGCTGCGGAAAGACGATACACAGTTTGGCGCTTACCCGCCTTTTGCCGCCCGGCGCGAAAATAACTTCCGGCTCGATTATTTATAAGGATAAGGATATCGTCAAAATGAACGAGCCCCAATTGCGTGAGGTGCGCGGCGCGGGGATAGGTATGATATTTCAAGACCCGATGATGTCTTTAAACCCCGTTTTTAAAGTGGCTTTCCATTTGACGGAAACTTTGCGCGCGCACTCTAAGATAAGCAAAAAAGAAGCATTGGAAAAGGCGGCTTCCTTGTTAAAGAAAGTCGGCATAGACGAAAAATTTTTAAATTCTTATCCTCATCAGCTTTCGGGCGGAATGCGCCAGCGGGTTATGACGGCGCTGGCTTTGTGCCTTAATCCCGATATTCTTATCGCCGACGAGCCCACCACCGCTTTGGACGTAACCGTACAAAGGCAGATTTTGGAGCTTATAAAAAAATTGCAAAAAGAGTTTTCCGCCTCCGTCATTTTTATTACGCACAATTTGGCGATAGTCAATAATATAGCCGATAGAGTTTTGGTGCTTTACGCGGGCGAAAAGGTGGAGGAATGTTCCAAAGAGGATTTATTTAAAAAACCTTTGCACCCGTATAGCGAAGGATTGTTAAACTCCGTAGTGCGTCTGTCGCAAAACAGGGCGCGGCTTAAAACGATAGAGGGCGCGCCGCCCGCCGCGGGCAGGGAGTTTAAGGGCTGCAAATTCGCCAAACGCTGCCCATACGCTCAAGAGAGGTGCAAAAATGAAAGACCGCCGATATTCAACTTGGCGGGCGGGCGGCTGGTAAAATGCTGGCGTTACGAGGACTGTTCAAATGGCTGAGTTATTGAGGGCGGAAAATATCGCAAAGAGTTATGTTTCGGGCGGCGCCTTCGGCGGAGGCGAGAAAATCGCCGTATTAAAAAACATAAATTTTTCCTTTGACGAAGGGGAAAGTTTCGCGCTGTTGGGGCCTTCGGGCTGCGGCAAAAGCACATTGGCGCGCCTTATGCTTGCTTTGGAAAGGCCCGACAGCGGCAAGATTTTTATAGAGGGGCAGGACATCTTTTCCCTAAAAGCCAAGGACCTTAAAGCGCTTAGAAGGAAAGTTCAGCCCGTATTCCAAGATCCGTACAGCTCCCTTAACCCGAGAATGACGGTATCCGATATTTTGGCCGAGCCTTTTATCGTACACGGCGAAAAATACCGCCAAAGCGATTTGAAGAAACTTTTAAGCCAAGTCGGGCTTGGGGAAAATTCTCTAAGGAAATATCCGAGCGAGTTTTCCGGCGGGCAGCGCCAGCGCATAGCGATAGCGCGCGCCTTGGCCCTTAAGCCGAAGCTGATTATCGCCGATGAGCCGCTGTCTTCGCTTGATGTGTCCGTTCAGGCGCAGATATTAAATTTATTGGCGGATATTAAGGAAGAATACGGCCTGAGTTTGGTGTTCATATCCCACGATTTGGCGCTGTGTAAGTTTTTATGTTCCAAAGCGGCCGTAATGCATAAAGGCGAAATAGCGGAACTGGGCAAAGCGGAAGAAATATTGCTAGAACCAAAAAGCGAGGCCGCCCAAACGCTTTTGGAGGCGGTTTTGCCGCTTAACTGATATAGGACGACGCGAAAATGTTCAGGTATATATTAAGAAGACTTTTAATGCTGCCGCTGGTTATGCTGGGGGTAACGTTTTTCCTGTTCTTTCTGACGCAGAGATTATCGCCGGAAATGCGCGCTTCTTTATATATACAGGATCCGCGGCAGATGGACTCTTTGGAAGAAGTGATAGAAAAATACGGCCTTAACGACCCTATGCCCGTACAATATTTCCGCTGGCTTAAAGGCGCGGTGAAGGGCGATTTGGGTTACAGCGAAAGCGCCAATATGCCGGTAACTTCCGCGATAAAGGCCTATTTGCCCGCTACTATCCAGCTGGCTGCGGCGACGATAATATTGGTGGTATTGTTTGGGGTGTGGCTGGGGATAATATCGGCCAAATACAAAGACGGCATAAGCGATAATGTAATAAGGTTTTTTGTGCTGGCGGGGTTTTCCCTGCCGATTTTCGTGCTGGGGCTTATTCTGCTGATGATATTTTACGGCAAGCTGGGCTGGTTCGCGCCTGGGGAATATTCCTTTACCGCCGATATGATAATACACGGGCCGAATTTTAAAAATTATACAGGTTTTTCTTTAATAGACAGTTTGCTTAATCTTAATTTTTATGTATTTTTTGATGTTTTGAAACATTTGATATTGCCGGCGGTAACTTTGTGTATAGGGTCTTTCGCGCTGATGGTGAGGGTTATGCGTTCTTCAATGTTGGAGGAGCTCAATAAAGATTATGTACGCAGCGCTCGTGCGCGCGGGCTAAGCGAGTTTAAAGTGATTTACGAGCATGCGGGGCTTAACGCTATGATACCGGTAGTTACCCTTGCCAGCATACAGTTTATCCGTCTTTTGGGCGGTACGGTTATAGTGGAAACGGTGTTTGATTACCCCGGGATAGGGCGCTGGGGCGTGGAATGCGCCCAACAGCTTGATATAGCGGGGGTTATGGGGTTTTCGCTTATGGTGGCCGTACTGTTTGTGTTGGGCAATTTGGCGGCGGACATATTGTATACGGCGATAGACCCCAGGATAAGACTAAAATGAGCATAAAAGACATAATATCCAAAGCATTGGTCAGCAAAAACGCGGCGGCGGGCTTGATAATAATTGTTTTATTCGCTTTGGTGGCATTGTTCGCGCCGATATTGGCGCCCTCAAGCGGGCGCGATCCTTATCAAATGCCGCAGGGCGGATACAGCATAGAACCTCAAGCGCCAAGCGCCCAACATTATTTGGGCACGACGGAAAATCAATACGATTTGTATTACGGCATAGTATGGGGCAGCCGTATGGCTTTTAAAGTGGGCATAACGGTGGTCTTTTTTGCGTTGCTTATAGGGATAATAATAGGCGGAGCGGCGGGCTTTGCGGGCGGTTGGACGGACGAAATACTTATGCGTCTGACCGATATTATCTTTGCCGTGCCAAGTATGGTGCTGGCTATGGTGATAGCGGCTATGCTGGGGCGGGATTTGGATAATATGATGATAGCCTTGACGGTGGTATCTTGGCCGTCTTACGCGCGTTTGGTGCGCGGCGGAGTGCTGAGCGTTAAAGAGCGGGAATTTGTTTTGGCCGCGCGCGCTTTGGGGGCAAGCCCTTTAAGAATATTTTTAAAGCATATAATGCCAAACGCCATTTATCCCGTAGTGATTATGGCCAGCCTTGATATCGGTTATATAGTGCTGACGGCGGCTTCTTTAAGTTTCTTGGGGTTGGGTTCTCCTGTAGGGACGGCGGATTGGGGGCAGCTGGTGGCTTTATCGCGCAATTGGATACTTGGCGGGCACGGCAATCCTTTCGCCTACTGGTACACGATAGCGGCGCCGGGCGGCGCTTTGCTGTTGTTTGTCCTGGCGTGGAATTTGCTGGGCGACGCCTTTAGGGATATATTGGATACCTCGTCAAGGAAAGCTTAGGAAAATAAATTTCCGCGCCATATTGAAGTAAAAGATAAAATATGCTAGATTAAAGCGATGGAGAGAAACGGCCAGACCGTTTCTTTCTTTATATATTAAGTTACGGAAGGGATTTATGAAAACCAATAAAGCAGTAAAAAAGAAAATCAAAGCCGTAAAGACGGCGGAAAAGAAAATCGTTAAAGCGGCGGCGAAAAAAATCAAAGCCGTTAAAAGAGTTGAGAAGAAAATTGTCAAAGCGCTTTCCAAGAAGGCTAAAACCGTAAAAAAGATTGAGAGGAAAACCGCCAAAGCGCTTTCCAAGAAGGTTAAGGCCGCTAAAAAGGCCCAGAGCAAGGCGGCCAAAAAGACCGTTAAGAAAATTGTCAAAAGCGTCAATAAGGCGGCTAAAGAGATCCACAAAAAAGCGGGCGCGGTTAAAAAAACGGCCTTGCCCAAGACTACTGCTAAAGATACCAATTCGGACAAATTGACTCCGCAGGAAATAAAGGAAATAGAAAAGCATTTGCTTGAAATGAGGGAAGAAGTCCAAAATAGGATAAAAGCCAAAAAAGAGCACGAAATGCCGGAAACGGAAGTCGGCGACGAGGCGGATATCGCCTCCCAAAGCTTGGATAAAGAAGTGCTTTTTGAGCTGAACGGCAACGCCCAAGCCCTTTTGGACCAAATTGAGTCCGCTTTGAGAAGAATAAATAAAGGCATTTACGGCACTTGCGAGTATTGCCGCTGCCAAATCCCCAAAAAGAGGATTTTGGCCTTGCCGTTTGCCAGGTATTGCGTAAGATGCCAAAGCTCCAATGAAGGCATAAAACGATAAAAGGGAAGGTTTTCATAAATCGCCCCGGGCTTATAAGAGCCCGGGGCTTTTTTCTATTTCAAGGCAAGCTAAGCTCTAGCGCGGGGATATTTTAGTTGTATATTTATATTCTTTTAATTATTTGAAGCTTTACTCTTTTGTTTTTCCTAACCCGCCCGAGCGGTTGACTTGTTTTTTTTTTGATAAAGTACTCCTGTAATCCTCCGAGGAGCAGGGGTATTTTTTATGTTAAAAAAGAAAGGTTTTACTCTTATAGAAATGTTGGTAGTGGTATTAATAATCGGCATATTGGCGGCAATCGCCTTCCCGCAGTATCAACTGGCGGTATTAAAAAGCCGCTATACCCAATTAATGATAATGGGCGACGCCCTTCGTAAAGCGCAGGACGCTTATTATTTGGCTGCGGGGAAATATTCTTTAAAAATAAACGATCTTGATATTACCGTTCCCGGCAACTGTACCCTTAGTAATAACGGCGGTCAAATATCTTGCCCCAAATTTACTTGTGTAGTAAATGACAGATGGATTAACGCAGATACTTTGGGGGATGTATATTGCTATATGTATAGGGATGGAAAACCTTTGCGGTATCGCATCTATAGGCTGAATCGGAATACTTGGCGATCCTGCGGGGTATCCCATAATGACGAATTAGGGAAAAAAGTATGTGAGAACTTGGGCGGGCGATACTATCGCAGCTATAATAACATTGACTATTATAAACTTTAATCGTGTTTCTTGTCGTAAAACTTAATTTTCTC
Source organism: uncultured Elusimicrobiales bacterium (assembly GCA_944324675.1). Taxonomy (GTDB): domain Bacteria; phylum Elusimicrobiota; class Elusimicrobia; order Elusimicrobiales; family Elusimicrobiaceae; genus Proelusimicrobium. Next base: position 80,072 of record CALUXE010000007.1, read on the forward strand.
AATCCGCCCGAGCGGTTGACTTGTTT
>CALUXE010000008.1 GCA_944324675.1 uncultured Elusimicrobiales bacterium
TATCCCGTCTTCTCGGCTATTAAATTTACTATCTCTTCCGTTACCGAGGCCTCGTCAAGTTTCTTGGCGGGCGCCGCAACAGGGGCTGGCGTGGGTTGGGCAACGGGCGTCGGAGTTATGGGCTGAGCGGCAGACGCGGGTGTTGCCACAGTTACAGGCGCCGCTTGTACAGGCGCCGCCGCGGGCTGTGTCTGTACGGGAGCCGCTTGCGCAGGGGCGGACGCCGCCGAAGCGCTTAAAGCATAGTTAATACAATGCCTTATAGTCGGGTAATCCTTAAGCTGTACGCCTTCGGCTTGAGGCAGATTATACATCTCCCTCATAGCGGCGAACAGTTCCGCCTGTTTTACCGTATCTATGCCCAAATCCGCCTCCATATCGAGGTCGAGCTCAAGCATATCTTTCGGATATCCCGTCTTCTCGGCTATTAAATTTACTATCTCTTCCGTTACCGAGGCCTCGTCAAGTTTCTTGGCGGGCGCCGCAACAGGGGCTGGCGTGGGTTGGGCAACGGGCGTCGGAGTTATGGGCTGAGCGGCAGACGCGGGTGTTGCCACAGTTACAGGCGCCGCTTGTACAGGCGCCGCCGCAGGCTGTACGGCTGAAGCCGCTTGCGCAGGTGCGGACGCCGCATGCAAATGGCCCGCGTCGGCCTTATCAACAAAAGCCTGCGAAGCTTCCATCACCAAGGCGGGGCGTTTGCCCGCTTGATAGTTATCCTTTATTCTTAAAGTATTGTTTACGACTTCAAGGACGGGGTTCTCCTGGTTGGAAGCCTCTTTAAGCCACTGGGTATATTTGGCTTGATCCACTATTCTAGGCTGGCCGACGCTCCAAGTCTTCTCCTGTAAAGTCATGGAAAGCTGGGAACCGAATCCCGCCGCAAGTCTTAAAGCGTATTTAAAGTTGTAATGGCCCCCTTTGCTCAAATTGATGCCCGCCAGTTCCGGATCGGGTTCCTTATAGTTGGCTATCGGCGGGACATTGCCGGTATTTAAAGAATGTACGGCGATAACATCTTCAAGGCCGGCGCCCATGGAGTGCCCCGTGAATCCTTTCACATTGCTTACTATTACATTGCGGACATCGTCTTTAAAAGTATTCTTTAAAGCAAACACCTCCGCGCTGGCGCTGCCGCCGCGGGCGGGAGTATAAGTCTCGTGGGAGATAAATATCATCTCTTTTGACATATCGGAACGATTAAGATGATATTTCTTTTCCACCTTGCCTATCATTCTGTCCATAACTTCCGCGACATGGTTGACATCCAATCTCGTCGGGTGGAAAGCGCTGTTTGTTATCTCGGTGGCTAAAATCCTGGTAAGAGGCGTCATGCCGCGCTTGCGTATTTCGGACTCGGCCTCAACAACGAGGCCCGCCGCGCCCATACCGACTATCATGCCGTTCCTTCTCTTGTCAAAAGGCAAGGCGGCCTTGGTTACATCGCCCTCGCGGCTTACCGCGCCGGAAGCCAAAAAGCCCGCCAATATCCATTCCTGTATGACATTGTTGGTCACATCGTCGGCGGCTATTATTACCACCCTCTTGGCTCGGCCGAGTTTTATCCAGTCTTCCGCCACGCTTATGGCTTGGGCGGTAGAAGAACACGCTCCGCTTAAATGCGTCGCGGGGCCTCTGGCCCTTATCCATTGGCAGAATTGGCTGTGCGCTATAGGTATAGCCTTGAGCAGAAAATCTTGGGAGAATACCCTCGGATGATGATTTTCATATTCCGCGAAGCGTTCCTCAAACCAAGCTTTTATCTGAGCTTTTAAAGTTTCGTCGTTTATGCTGTTTATTATCTGTTCGTAGAAAGCCCTGACTTCTTTTTTCGTCTTGCCCATAAGGACATCCGCCATTTTGGTAGAAACCTCAAAAGCCCAGCTGTTTACCGTAGGGAAAGCCGAAGTGAATATTACGCCCGTATCGTCTATCATGCTCTGCGGCAAGCCCCAACGGTCGGGCAGATAAGTGCCGGCCGTAGTAGGTTTATAGTAAAGCACCAAAGGTATACCGGCGTCTTTTAAAGCCAAAATCCCGGCCGCTACGGCTAAAGTGAAACTCGGGTCCATGGATTTTACCCATTTTGCCGGTACGCCAAATTCCTTTTCCAAGTCAAACTCGCCCTTCTTGGCGGCCAATTTAACCGATTGGGAAACATCCGTCAGCCTCTCCACCCGGTGATTGCCTACCCGAGACTTGACCACATACTCTATATTCTTCTCTATCTGCTTTTCCTGATCGCTGACGGAAATATTTTCAATAAAGTTCTTGCCCTGTAAAATTTCGTCCAAGTTGCCCTCGCGGAATACCTTTTCCCAGCTGCCGGGCGTACCCGCCGCTATACCGCTTATCGCCACTTGTATATCCCCGCAATTATCGGCGGAGCCGCCGCAAGCCGCGAGGCTTGCCGGCTCGCTCTTGTCCTGCGCGGCTTTGCCGCCGGCCGCAGCTACAAAAGCCGGGTTAAATATAGTCTCTTCTTTGTTCATGTCCGTTTTGCTCCAGTCTATCCATATGCCCGCCGCTGCGAGGTTCGCCATTAAATCGTTAAATTCCGTTATGCCGCCGCGTTTGGGGTGGTTGGAGGCCAAGACCCTTATATCCTTCTTGTCCGCCAAGGTGCTGGTCACAAAAGCGCTGAGCACTCTCTTCGGGCCAACCTCAATAAACAGCCTTACGCCGCGCGCATAGGCCAGTTCAACCTGCTTTATCCATTCCACGGAGCTCATTATCTGCTCCACCATCATATCCCTTATTTTTGAAGGATCGGAAGGGTAAAAATCCGCCGAGACATTGGAGGTTATCGGCAGTTGGGGCGCGTGGATCTCAAGGCCGTTCAAAAATTCCCTGTACACCGCCGAGGCCGGCCTTACTATCGCCGAATGGAAAGCGTGCGACACCGGCACCAATACCGATTGTATCCCCATGGCCGTAAACATCGCCACAGCGTCTTCCACGGATTTGCTTTCCCCGGCTATCACCGTCTGCGTAGGACAGTTCTTGTTGGCTACCGCCACATAACCGGATATCTTCTTAAGTTCCGGCTCTATCTTTTCCACGGGGGCGGCTATAGCGGCCATTTTGCCGCAATCCGGCACTTGTATATTAGCCATAGCCGTACCGCGCGTTGTTACCGCCTTAATAGCGTCGGGGAAACTGAGCACCCCCGCCGCCACCGCCGCGCCGTATTCGCCCAAGCTGTGCCCCATCGCCACATCGGGTTTAATGCCGAATTGATAAAGCAGCCTCATCATGGCGACATTGGCCGTAAGTATCGCCGGCTGGGTTATCTGGGTCTGCTTAATGCCCTCTTCCCGCTGTTTATACTCCTCTTTGCTTTCGCCTTCCTTGCTCCATATTACATCCGTCAAAGTGGTGCCGGCCAGCTTTTCCAAAATAGCGTCCGCTTCTGCAAAGGTATCCCGAACAACCTTATACTTGCTGGCCAAATCTTTCATCATATCCACATATTGAGACCCCTGGCCCGGGAACATAAAGCAAACTTTGGGTTTCTCGCTGTGGTTATAGAAAGGATATATGCCTTTCATCTTTAAATATAAAGAAGGCTCGCTCCAAACATCGGTGGAGCTGGCCGTCTTAATAAAAAATTGTATTTTCTCTTTCAGCTTATCGGGCGATTCGGCGTTTATGCTCACCGCGTACTGTTTATAATGCGCGGTATGGTTTTTATACGCCGCTTTTACCAAATATAAAGGATCGCCCTGTATGCTTTGTACGGCCGAGTTTAGCTCGTTAAACAAATCCTGTTTGCTGTCCCCGGAGAATACCAGCATATCGCCCTGAAGTTTCTCCATAGGCACCAAAAGCTCATATTTACCGGCCGTGTTTTGGGTTTGTGACATTGTTTCTTTCTCCTCATTATTTGAAATCTTGACATCAGATACGACAGGGGTATCCGCGCCGGACGCCGCGGCTTTCTTTACTCTGAGCGAGGGATTATATTCCTCCGCCGCCAAGTGGAAGTTCGTCCCGCCGAACCCGAAGGACGATACATTCGCCCTTCTTATTTTATCGCTCTTCCATTCGCGCGCTTCCGTTATCACTTTAAACGGAGTGGACACCCAATCCACTATCGGGTTGGGGGTTACAAAATTGATTGAAGGCGGCAATACTTTATTATGCAAAGCCAGCATCGTCTTTATTACCGAGGCTATCCCCGCCGCCGCTTTGGCGTGCCCTATCTGCGATTTAACCGAGCCCAATCCTATAGAGCCCGCCGGCGCGTAGGGTTTAAAAACTTCGTCTAAGGCCGAAAGCTCCGCCGCGTCGCCCACTTTAGTAGCCGTACCGTGCGCTTCCATAAGGCCGATGTCGCCGGGGGTATAATCCAACTGCCTGAAAGTATTTTCTATCGCCAGTTTCTGACCTTTGGGATTGGGCGCCGTTATGCCCTTCCCCTTGCCGTCGCTTGACGCGCCGATGGCCCTTATTACGCCGTAAATTTTATCGCCGTCGCGCTCGGCGTCGCTTAAGCGTTTTAATAAAACTATACCCGCGCCTTCCGCCATTACAAAACCGTTAGCGCGCGCGTCAAAGGCAAAAGAACCGTCGGCAGACAAAGCCCCTATCTTGCAAAATTTAATATAGGCCGCGGGCGACATCATCTGGTCCACACCCCCGCATAAAGCCATATCGTAATTGCCTACCCTTAAACCGTTTACCGCTTGGTCCAAAGCCGCCAAAGAGCTGGCGCAGGCCGCGTCTATGGAAAAGCTGGTGCCGTTAAGGTTAAAAACATTGGCCACCCTGCCCGCTATCACATTGGGCAATTCGCCGGGCATGCTGTCTTCGGTTATAGGGAGGAATCTCTCATTAACGGCGGCTTCCACTTCCTCTATTATAGCCTCCTGCTGCGAAGGCGGCAGAGAAGCGAAATGCCCCGCGTGTTTTAACATATCGTAATAAAAGGCTTTGTATATCCGTACATTGCTGTATTCATTTTTAATGCCGCCTACCGCGTTGGCTATTATTACCGCGGTGCGGGAACGGTCAAAATCTTTCTTGTCATAGCCGGCGTCTTCCAAAGCCATACTCGCCGTTTCCAAAGCAAGATGCTGGATAGAATCCATCTGCTTGGCCACAGAGGGCGGTATCCTGTACTTTAAAGAATTGAATTTAAAACCCGTTATAAAACCGCCGATTTTGCTGTAGGTCTTATCGGGTACGCTCCTGTCCTCGCTGTAGAACAGGCGGTAGTCCCACCTGTCTTGAGGAACTTCTATGATGGAATTTCTGCCTTCTATGATATTTTTCCAAAATTCGTCCTTGCTCAGCGCGCCCGGCATTATCGCGCCAATACCTATAACCGCTATGGGTTCCAAATTGTTTTTAGACATAGCTAAATGACTCCTGATAAAATTTTTTGGGATTTTAAATAGGAAGATACAACCTTAAAGCTTGTGGGCTTTGTAGATTTTCTCATATATATTAATGATATTAAATTATGAGATTCTTATCAACTTAAAGCCCCCCGCCAAGCCCTTGGACAGCGCCCGCGCGTACCTTATTATATATTTATTTACAAAAGCGCGCTCTTTTTTGATATAATTGTACAGGTATGAGCGATTGCATCTTTTGCAAAATAGCCAAAGGCGAAATACAGGCGCAGATATTATATCAGGATGAGGACCTCATCGCGTTTAAGGATTTGAACCCGCAGGCCCCATCCCATATACTTATCATACCCTTTAGGCATATTGAAAATTTGGCCGCCGCGCAAGAGCAGGACGCTTTGCTGCTGGGCAAAATTCAGCTGGCCGCGGCTAAAATAGCGAAAGAGCTCGGCTTGAAAGATTTCAGACTCGTCGCCAATAACGGCAAGGGCGCGGGACAGAGCGTGTTCCACCTGCACTATCATTTGATGGGCGGAAGGCGTTTCCTGTGGCCGGCGGGTTAATTTTAAGTTTTTTATTTTAAGGTCTTTGCAAGATAAGGTGGTGAAAAGCAAATGGTATTCGTAAAAGTACGCGACGCCGAACATCTTGAGGAAGCTTTGAAACGCTTTAAAAGAGAATGCGAGAAGAACGGTATCCTTAAAGAAATAAAAAGAAGGGAAACCTATACTCCGCCAAGCGTGAGAAGAAAACTCAAATCTCAGGAAGCGCAGCGCAGAATGAGACGCACTAAAAGAAAACGCTTTTAGTTCCTTAGTAAAATAATCAGCACAATAGTCCGCTAAACGGCGGGCTATTGTGCCTATATGTGTAAATATGAATAATGCCCTGATTGAAAAGATTAAAGACAGTATTGATATATTGGAGCTTATAAAAGAATATGTCCCCGCCGTTAAGCGTACGGGGCGTACTTATAAAGCCTGCTGTCCCTTTCATCAGGAGAAAACGCCCTCCTTGTCCATAAGTTCGGAAAAGGGGCTTTTCTATTGTTTCGGCTGCCAAACCGGGGGGGATGTGTTTGACTTCCTGATGAAGATTGAAAACCTCTCTTTCAACGAGGCCGCAAGACGCTTAGCCCAAAGGGCGGGTATACCTTGGCAGGAGGAAGATTCCCTGTCCGAGCAGGAAAAAAGCCGCATAGCGGACTATAAACTTATGAACTCCGCCAAAGATTTCTACCACCGCCAATTGCTGGGCGAAAGCGGCCTAAGCGCCAGAAATTACCTAGAACAGCGCGGCATTAAACCGGAAACTATAGAAAAATTCCAATTGGGATTAAGCTTATACGACGGATTAACAAGAGCCGCCACAAAAAACGGCTATTCCTTACAGGATTTAAAAAAGCTAGGCCTATGCGCCCACTCGGCCGCCACGGATTATTTTAAAAATAGATTAATGTTCCCCATATTCAACCACAGGAGCGAATGCGTTGCTTTCGGCGGAAGGATTTTGGGCGAGGGCCAGCCGAAATATCTTAATTCGCCCGAAACGCCTTTGTTTTCCAAAAGCAAGGTGCTTTACGCCTTAAACTTCGCGGGGCCGGCCATAAGAAAAGAAGGGAAAGCCGTCCTCCTGGAAGGCTATATGGATGTAATAGCCTGCCATCAAGCCGGGGCGGAAAACTGCGTGGCGCCGCTGGGCACATCCTTCACCCCGGAACACGCCAAACTGTTAAAAAGATACACCGATACCGCCGTAGTCTTGTTTGATCCCGACCAGGCCGGTACAAAGGCATCGCTTAGAACCTCCCTTATATTGGTGGAAAACGGAATATATGTTAAAGTGGCCTCCCTAAGCGAGGAGCTGGACCCTGACGAATATATAAATAAATACGGGCTTGACAGTTTTAAAGAAGTTTTGGAAAACGCCAAAGACATAATCAACTTCCGCTTGGACTGCGTTTTAAAAGGGGCCAAAAACATATCTCCAAAAGACAGAACCGATATCACCGCGGAATTAACTGAAATAATACAAAAACAACCCGATAAAATAATAAGAAACGAATGGATATTGATAGCGGCCAACCGCTTAGGCATACACCCGGAAATCATAGCCCAGCAAATAAAACAAACCGGGCCCGCGGAAAAAAAGCCCGCCCCTCTTTACGCTGAGCGGAACGCCACGCCGCAAAGCGAGGCCGATTTGATAAAGCTGCTCTTAAAATTCCCCCGCTATGTTGAGCTATGCTCCGATTTAAAGGAAGAACACTTTGAAAATAAAGACATTTGGCTTATACTTAAAGAGATAGAAAATCTGCGCGGGGAAAGGCCCGATATTGAAGAACCGCTCCCGCAGATAGCTTTGAGAAACGAGGCTTTGGCAAAGAAAGCTCTAAAGTACGCGATGCATCCGCTGCCGGAGGGCATACGCCCTCAGAAGGAAACGGAGGCCTGCGTAAACACTTTAAAGAGAACCGCCTTAAACAAAAGATACCGCCATATCCAACAGCTGCTTGCCGGGTATGAGCCGGGCGCGGCCCCTTTGGATTTGCTTAAAGAACAAATTGAAATACAAAAGAAATTAAAATCATAAAGAGCGAGGAAATCTTAATTATATGGCACAGGACAACAAGGCATTTAAAGAACTTGTAGAAATAGGTAAAGAACACGGCTACCTTACTTTGGACGAAATTAACAAATCTCTTACTTCGGCCGCCATGAACGCAGACGATATAGACGGCCTTATGGGCACCTTGGAAGATTTGGGAATACAAGTCGTTGACCGTAAAAAATACAAAGCCGTCGCCATGGCGGAAAAAGAAGCCTATACCGAGGAATGGGCTTCAAATATGGATATATCAAACTCCATAAGAATGTACCTGTCTGAAATGGGGAAAGTGCCGCTCCTCACCAGAGACGAAGAAGTAACCCTCGCCAGAAATATACGCGAACGCGAAAAGGAACTGCGCAAAATAGTGCTTGAATCCCCTATAACCATGCGGGAAATTTGCTCGTGGGAAGAACTAGTAGACCAAGAGGAAATGACCACCAAAGAACTTATGCCCAGAGGGAAAAGGACTACGCGCGAACTTAACAATATGCGAAAAAAGCTTAAAGAGGCCGCCGCTTTCATCGCAAAAAGAGAAAAGGATATATCCGCCCTGATGAAAGAATTGCGCAACCCCAATTTAAGCGATAAACTTATAAGCAAATACACCAGCAAACTGGAAGAAAAACAGAAAGAAGTCGTAGAAAGAATAATAAAGCTTAATCTTAACCAAAATAAAATTAAGCGCCTTACCAACAGAATAAAGGGCTTGGCGGATAAACTAAACGAATATAAAAACGATATAGCCCGCTTTGACGAGTACTTCGGCAAATACGAAGATGTGCTAAAATTGTTTAAACAGTATCAGCAAGGGAAATTGTCGCCAAGCGTTTTGGCCAAAAAAACAAAAACAAAAAGCCCCGAGGAATTGGAAAGAGCCATCAAAAATATAAATACCGTCAAATCCAGATATGAGAAGCTTCTATCCACCCTGCCTATGTCCGAGCAAGAATTCCTCTCTTTAAACGAAAGGATAGACTTCTTTGAAAAAATGATTTTGCAGGATAAACTAAAACTTATCCGCGCCAATTTGAGGCTGGTGGTTTCCATCGCCAAAAAGCATGTCAATTCCAATCTGGAACTTTCCGACCTTATACAGGAAGGCGGACTGGGCTTAATGAAAGCCGTAGAGAAATTTGAATACAAAAGAGGTTTCAAATTCTCCACTTACGCCACTTGGTGGATAAGGCAGTCCATCAACCGAGCCATAGCCGACCAGGCCAATACCATACGCATACCGGTGCATATGAAAGAGCTCGTTTCCAAATTGACGAAGGTTACCAATAAATTCCGCCAAGAACACGGCAGAGAACCGGATTTGGACGATTATGTAAAATCTTTAAGATTATCGGTGGAAAAAGTTAAAGGAATACTGAAGATTATGCAGGATCCCATTTCCCTTTCCACCCCGATAGGCGAGGACGAGGATTCCAATTTGGAAGATTTTATAGAAGACAAAAACGGGCCAAATCCTTCCTCTTCCGCGACGGATTTCCTGCGCAAGCAGGAAGTGGCGGAAGTCTTGGCGACCTTGTCGGAAAGAGAAGCGAAAATCATCAAACTTCGCTTCGGCATAGAATCGGGCTACCCGAGAACTTTAGAAGAAGTCGGAAAAATGTTCAATGTAACAAGGGAACGCGTCAGACAGATAGAGGCTAAAGCCATCAGAAAGCTGCGCCACCCTAGCAGAACGAGAATGCTTAGAGACTATTCCGACCAACCGTTCTAAAATCCCCCGGGCCAAAACCCGGGGGTTTTAATTAGGCGCTATATTAAAGAGAATTGTTAGACTTGCAAATATTATCGAGAATTGCCAGCAATAGCGTCTCTCACGGCGAATAAAGCTTTTCTATCCTCGTTTTAGCGCCGCCTTATACAACAATTAAACCTGCACAAAAGTTTTAATTTTAACTAAAAGCGAATGCGGATAAAATCGGGAGAAAAAGCGCGGGGCGACAAGCCCCGCGCCGCGCAAAAACCTTTAAATTTCTATAACGGAAGCAAAGCTTTATACGGCCTTTTCAATTTGGCTCCTCCGTTTAAGAAGCCGAGCTCGCACACAAAAGCGCAAAAAGCCACTTCCGCGCCCAAACGGCTAACCAAATCTATAGCCGCGTTAGCCGTACCGCCTGTCGCAAGAAGGTCGTCAACTATTACCACTTTGTCGGAAGATGTCAAAGCATCCTCGTGCATTTCTATTATGTCGGTGCCGTATTCCAAAGCGAATGAGGCCGATATAGTTTTATAAGGCAATTTGCCTTTCTTGCGGACGGGCACAAATCCGACCCCCAAAGCGTAGGCCAAAGCCGAGCCGAAAATGAAACCCCTTGATTCTATTCCCACAATTTTTGTTATGCCCTTGCCCGAACATTCCTCGGCAAAGGAGTCTATAACCTGCTTAAATAACGACCCATCCGCCAAAAGCGGCGTTATGTCTTTAAATATAATGCCCGGCTTGGGGAAATCTTTAACGTCGCGCAAAGCTTTTAACAAATTACCGTTGTCTTTCATTTTTCTTACCTTTCTTTATCTTCTTAATATTTTTGCCGAGCGGACTTTTTGAAATCGGCGTCTTCCCGTTCTTGGGTTTATATTCTTTGCCGCGATTGTCTTTGAGCGTCTTTGTCTTCTTTGGCCGCGGTTTAAAAGTGTTCCGTTCCGCCGCTTTCTTCGCGGCGGCCTTTATTTTCATCAGTTTCGTCGCCTTAGGGCTATATACCGATATGGCGTCGCCTAAGATATTGGTCTTTTCTTTTATATCCAGGCCCGTATGGACTTTTCTTGTGCTATGGTTCATTTCCGCGAATTCAAAAAGGCCCATCTGTTCGGCTTTTTTGCGCACCGTCCTGACGGCGCGCTCCTCTATCTGTCTGACGCGCTCCCTGGAAATACCCATCTTTTCGGATACTTCCGCCAAAGTCAGCGGCTCCTCGGAAGCTATGCCGTAGCGCATAATTAAAATTTCTTTATCGCGCGGATTTATCTCTTCCAATATCGCCAAAAGCGCTTTATTGGAAGCGGCATCCGTAACCAAATTGTCGGGATTGCCCTTGCCGTAATCGGTTATTGTATCTTCAAGCGTCATATCTTCTTCTTCGCTCAAAGCGGAAGAAAGAGAATCCACGCTGTAGGCCGCGCTTAAAGTATCCAAAATGGAACGCACCTGCCTGGCGGAAATATTCATCTCGGAAGCCACTTCCTTCAGGCTGGGCTCTCGGCCGAGTTTCTCTTTAAGTTTATCCCAAGTCTTACCCCAAAGGCGCAGATTGTCCCAGGCGTGCGACGGTATTTTTATCATACCGCTTTGCTCCTCCACCGCGCGGCGGATATATTGCTCTATCCAGTGTATGGCGTATGTGGAAAAGCGAAAGCCTTTGGACGGATCAAATTTGTCTATAGCCTGCAAAAGGCCGAGGTTGCCCTCCTCTACCAAATCCATCAAATCCATGCCGCTTCTTGCGAAGCGTTTGGCGGTCGGGATAACCAGCCTAAGATGCATTTGGACGAGTTTCTCCCGCGCGTCCCTGTCCCCCGCTTTGGCCCTTTTCCAAAGCGCGCCTTCCTGCTCTCTGTCGATTTTTTTGACCAGAGAACTTATATTCTTAAAATATTCGTTTGTAGAGTCCACGCCTTTTTCTTCCATATGTATATCATACTACATATTTAAGGTTATTGTAAAAGTTAAAAAACGGCTTTCCATTGCTCGTAAAACACAGGCCAAAACCAATAATTTTTCTCTTTCGGCGATGGGGCGAAAGACAGGGCAAGAGTTTTAAATTTTATCAATATACCATCTTACGGTATGCTCCAGCGCCTCGTTAAAAGGGGTGCTCGGTCTCCAGCCCAAATCTTTTTTTATTTTGGAATAGTCTATACCGTAACGTCTGTCGTGGCCAGGCCTGTCGGCGACGAATTTTATCTGTCTGGAATAATCCCCCCCGTTTGGCTTAAACTTGTAAAGCAAATCGCAAATGCGTTTTACCAAAGTAAGGTTGTCAATTTCGTTGCCCGCGCCGATATTGTAAGTTTCGCCGGGGCGCGCTTTATGGAAAATCAAATCCAATGCTTGGCAGTGGTCCCGCACGTAAAGCCAATCCCTGATATTGCCGCCGTCGCCGTAGACGGGTATATTTTCCCCGATTAAGGCGCAGCGTATGACGGTGGGAATAAATTTCTCGCCATGTTGACACGGCCCAAAATTGTTGGAGCAGTTGCTTATCGTAACGTTAAGCCCGAAAGTTTTAATGTAAGAACGGGCTATCAAATCGGCCGAGGCTTTGCTGGCGCTGTAAGGAGAATTTGGCTCAAAGCGGGAGCTTTCCGTAAAAAGGCCGCTGTCGCAGGAGCCGTAAACCTCGTCGGTAGACACCAAATGAAACCGCGCATGGCGGTACCGCTCTTTAACTTCAAAAGGCCCATTATGCCACGCCTCGTAAGCAATAGAAAGAAGATTGAAACTGCCTTCTATATTGGTCTTGATAAATTCCCGCGGGCTCTTTATGGAATTATCCACGTGCGAACACGCCGCCAAATGGAATACCCCGTCGACGCCGTATCGCCTAAAAATATCTTTTACCAAAACCTCGTCGCAAATATCGCCCTTGATAAAGACGTAATTGTCCAAAGACGAAACTTCCTTCAAATTGTCCAAATCCGCCGCGTAGGTGAGTTTATCCAAATTTATTATGCGGTAGTTCTTGTATTTCTTCGCCAGCAGACAAACTAGGTTGGCCCCGATAAAGCCCGCCCCGCCGGTAACAAGAATATTCCTTTCAAATTCATTTTTCATATTTAAATACGGGGTTTTTATTGTACTCGTCAAAAGAGCTCAGCGCCAAATCCTTATCGCTGAGCATTGGGCTAATCCCTCGCAAATCCCAATCGATGTTAAGGGCGGGATCGTCAAATCTTATCCCTCCCTCAGATAACTGATTATAAAAATTATCGCATTTATAAAAAACCTTCGCGCCGTCGCTTAAAACCAAAAAGCCGTGCGCAAATCCCCGCGGCACAAAAAGTGTCAGGCCCTCTTCCCCGTTTAAAGTTATTTTTTTAAACCGCCCGAAACTCGGGCTGCCCAAGCGCAAATCCACTATCACATCTTCTATCAATCCCTCAAGCACTCTAAGTAATTTCGCTTGGCAGTACTCGCCTTTTTGAAAGTGCAACCCCCTCAAAACGCCGCGCGAGGAATAAGATTCATTTTCCTGCACAAACCGCGCGTTTATTCCGAGTTCGGAAAAAGCTTTTTGATTATAACTCTCAAAGAAACAACCGCGCGCGTCTTTAAAAATACGCGGCTTAAGCAGTTTCGCGCCGTTTAAAAATTCCCCTATTATTTCCATAAGCCCTCGGCGTCGCAATTTAAAAGATAATCGCCGTAAGGGGTGCCCTTCATTCCCTCGGCGCGCTTGAGCAGAGCGGCGCGGTCTATCCAGCCCTTTTCAAAGGCGATAGCCTCAAGGCAGGCCGTCTTTATGCCTTGGCGGGTTTCTATGCTCTCTATAAAAGTGGAGGCCTTTATCAAATCCTCGTGCGTACCGGTATCAAGCCAGGCTATGCCGCGCTCCATAAAATTAACACGCATAAGGCCTTTTTCCAGATAGGCGTTATTGATGTCCGTTATTTCAAGCTCGCCGCGCGCCGAAAATTTAAGCCCGCGCGCTATTTGCGATACTTGGCTATCGTAAAAGTACAAACCCGTTACCGCCCACGGCGAGGCCGGCTTTGAAGGCTTCTCCGTTATCTTCGTCGGCTTGCCTTTATCGTCAAAACCTATGACGCCGTAAGCCGCGGGATTAACCACCCAGGAAGCGAAAATCTCCGCCCCCTCTTTAAGCGCGGCCGCCCGCAAAAGCATTTCTTCCAAGCCAGAACCGTAAAAGATATTATCGCCCAGTATCAAAGCGACATTATCGCCTGCGATAAAATCCTGCGCCAAAATAAAAGCCTGCGCTATACCTTTGGGCTGTGGCTGTTCTATATAGGTAAAATTGAGGCCCAATTCCCGCCCGTCGCCAAAAAGCGCTTTGAAAGCGGGCAAATCTCTCGGGGTGGAAATAAGCGCGATATCCCTTATGCCCGCAAGCATCAATACCGAAAGCGGATAATAAACCATCGGCTTGTCATAAACGGGAATAAGCTGTTTTGACACCGCGAAAGTCGCCGGGAACAGACGGCTGCCCGTTCCGCCGGCAAGGATAATGCCCTTCATATTTCCTCCGTCATACGATAAAGAGATTATATCATAAAAAATAAAGACGAAAGCGGACGGCTTGTATTTTAAAACAAAAGGATTATACTAATAAACGGCGGACAAATCCGCTTGGGGGTAAATATGAGCAAAGTGACAAACGTAACGGAAGGAAACTTCTATCAGGAAGTGCTAAAAGGCGAAATGCCGGTATTGGCGGAATTTTTCGCCTCGTGGTGCGGGCATTGCAAAAATATGGAGCCGATATTAAATGAGCTAAGCGCGGAATATTTCGGTAAAGTAAAAATATGCGCCGTTGACATAGATAAAACGCCGCAAGCCGCCGCGGCCTACGCCGTGCGGGCGATACCGACATTTTTGCTTTTTAAAGACGAAAACTCTTACGAGCGCTTCAGCGGAGAGATGAGCAAAGCGGCTTTAAAAGAGAAAATAGAGGCTTCTCTAAAGAAATAAAATCTTGAATGCCGTTATAACGCCCGTTGAGGAGGATGTTTTCCGAGATTTGCATAAAATGGTAAAATTAAGATATAAGCGCCCATAGTTCAATGGATAGAATAGCGGCCTCCGAAGCCGTTGGTGCAGGTTCGATTCCCGCTGGGCGCACCAGTTTTAAAGGCGCTTACTAAAAGCGCCCTTTTTGTTTTAATCCCCTTTTGCCAAGTTGACAAATACTAATATAAAATAATAATATTGGTATAGCTATTTGACAATTTATCTTTCATACTGTCATAACAAATTTTGAAACATATCACTTTGACAGGACTGAAAAAACAGATTTGTTTCAATCTTGATTAAGAACAGACTCTGAATCAACACGTTTTGACAGGACTGAAAAAACAGATTTGTTTCAATAAAGAGCTTTTGGAAAGTTTTCCGGCTGTCGTTTTGACAGGACTGAAAAAACAGATTTGTTTCAATAAGCGGAGCGGTTGGAAGCATTGCGAGAATGTTTTGACAGGACTGAAAAAACAGATTTGTTTCAATCTTTTACCGCTGCTTCTTCCGCCCTTAAGCGTTTTGACAGGACTGAAAAAACAGATTTGTTTCAATAAAACTTTTTCTTTCCCTATAATAGGGCAAGTTTTGACAGGACTGAAAAAACAGATTTGTTTCAATGGATTACTTTAGGTATCTTGTAGCCCCGTTGTTTTGACAGGACTGAAAAAACAGATTTGTTTCAATTGTTTGTACCCGTCATGGCGCATAATGCGTGTTTTGACAGGACTGAAAAAACAGATTTGTTTCAATCTCTTTCGTATTAAACTGCGGTGCGTATTGTTTTGACAGGACTGAAAAAACAGATTTGTTTCAATTAACAGGATATAAACAATTCATAAACACCTGTTTTGACAGGACTGAAAAAACAGATTTGTTTCAATAGCATTGTATAGATAACAACTGTATTTTATGCTTTATCCGTTTTATTTTCAGTTATGTCTTAACATAGGAAAGGAAATCGTACCTCTGTAAGAATAATCTTATACGTAAGGTTAACCTTTCAACCTTTTAATATGAAAGATATTTTGTCTTTACCAAAATTGCAGCTGCTCGCCTAAATTATCCTCTTTATTGATTTGGCGCCTTTTTTTAGCTTCAACGGCGCTTATTGTAATGCTGGTCTTCCATTGGGCATCCGTTATAAAAAAGCATTGGATATTGCCTGTCGTCGGGCTGATTATTTTTAGGTTATGGATGGCGGAATCTTTCTTTTCCGTACTTATGGCATTCTTGGCGTAGACGGAATACTGCAGCATTAAAAAGCCGCTGTCCAAAAGAGCATGGCGGAAGCGGGCGGCCTCACGGCGTTCTTCTTTGGTATCGGTGGGTAAATCAAATAGGACTATCAGCCAACCCATATAATATTTGCTCCTTGGGCAATTACTCCTCAAAAGAAACTCCTTTCAAAGACGGCAGTTTTATATATTTGGTATCCCCGTATTTATAGGCCTTGCTTATGGAACTTACATAAAAATCCACCGCGGCGGGAAGGCTTAACTTTCTGGCGGAAGATATATCTATCCTTGCTTTAAGCAGATCTTTGGCGCAATGCTTGACGAAGGTTTCTATCTTCATACGAGGATTGTTTTTATGATAGCGCAGCAATATATAATCGCAGAACGGGCGCAGCGGCTCTATCAAATCGTAAACCAGCGGCGCGCTTCTAAACCGATAGCGGTGATATATCCCCAATACGGGGCTTAGGCCGTGTATCAAAATGCTTCGGTGCACTAAGGCCGACATCACGGCATAACAATAATTAAGCATACCGTTTATCGGGCTTTGCGCATTTTGATATTCCCTTTTCTTGGGGGCGTTTTTGCCGAAAGATTTAAAAAATATCTTCCAATAATGGCGGGCGATATTGCCTTCCGCCAAGTCCGATTTCTCCAGATAGCGCCATATTTTATGTTCTTTGCACAAGGCGTCAAGAAGGCAGGCCTGGTTTTCGCTTTTAGCCCTAAGAATGATATTCCACAGAGCGGCCCTGAAATAGGGCGGCATATTCATTTGAGTTTCAAATATTTCATTATGGACTATTCTGTGTAAACCGATACTGTATCCTATCGGTTTATAGGAAGAATCACAATGCATTATAACGGCATTATTTTCTATCAGGCGAGAGAAACTCTCCCCGGAAAAGGACACGCCCCTCGCCGCTATTATTACGGCCAGAATATCGCATAGGGGAAGCCTCTTTTCCGTTTTATCCGGCAAAGTACATACCAGGCAGCCCCTGTCTATACCTATAAAGCTGCCGTGGTTTAATATATGCACAATATGAGTTGTAATATTTACCCCCTTTCTTTGTAGGCTTTACAATCCTCCAACAGATGTTTTAATGAAACTGCATATTTTACCCCGGAAGAAAGTGCCGTTATAGTGACATCTCCGGAAATAGTATTAAGCTTATATTTACCGGGTTTTATAGCGCAAGGTATTCTTTTTGACTTTTTATCTTCCGTTTTAATTACTTTTCTGGCGTCTTCGGTTCCATTGGGAAGGCATAATGTAATACCGGTACTCCAAAATATTACTTTGCCGTATTTTTCCTTAGCTTCCTTAAGTTTGGCGCTTAAACTATCAAAGGGATAGACCTGTTCCACAATCCATTTCTTGCCGTTATTGTAGATTATCTGCCCCAAATTACCCTCTTTAGGCATAAAATACTGACCCGGCATCTTGCCCATAGCCCTATATTCGCCTATGGCTTTTTTGTAGGTGCCGTCCTCATTTAACACTTCCGACTTTTTAAAGGCTCTGGAAGCTGTCATAGATATTTTATATACCGGAGTATTACCCGCTACTCTAAAATCGCGCAGGAAAGATTCCCACTCTTCCTGCGACGGAGAAGAATTGAGCTTTTCTTCAAACGATTTTCTTACCGACAAATCAAAAATATTTTTAACGTTCTTTTTAGCGTCGGCAAGTTTCTTAAATTGGTCCGCCAGCGAAGTATTAAAACGAGTTACCATATAATATTTAAATTCCTTCCCCTCTTGGCGGGCCCGCAAGGCATACACAGTTTCCCTAAGGCGAGGAGGCTTACTCTTTAGCTCTATCGGAAAGACTTTATCCAATACTTCGGAATAAAAGGGCGGTTTTTGGACAAAATCCGGCAATACTATTTTGCCTTTTTCATTATATTTAACTTCCCGCGCGAAGGATATTACCAAGGCGTCTAAGGCGTGGTGGCGTTTATTGGCGCGGTTCTTTTCGTCAAGTTTGCCGCTTAAATATAGTTTTTGATATTCCTCTTTACTCAAATCCTGGTGCAGCAAACGGTTAAGATTACGCTGAGCGCGTATTTTGGCAGTGAGTCCGCCCGTACAGACATACATTTTTCTTAAGTCGCCTGCCGTTTGCTCCCCCCAGCCGAAGTAGAGGCTTATTATTTTTTGCGCCAGCTTTTCTATATATCTAGTGGCTTGGAGGTCATTTCTTTTCTTTTCCAAATCCACCGCTTTATCGGAGGTCAGCAAATCCAATTTAAGGGAAGAAGTAATTCCCGCCTTTTTTAAATTCTCCTGATATTCCGCCCATAAAGCGCGGTCGGCAAAAAGCCACTCGTATGGCGTTTTGTTGCCTTTCTTGTTCTGGTTTAACTCCCTGGAAGTAAGCACCTTGTTTACAAAACTGTCGGCCCCGCCGCGCGATATAGGGACGATATGGTCCACGTCATAGGCGTCAAGCTCCTGCGGGATTATGGTTCTGTTTTCGTTAAAGACATTGTATATATCAATCCCTTTTTGTAATCTGAAAAGTTTCATTTTTTCCAAATTGCCGTTTTCGCGCGAAACGCTTAAACCATATTTTATACACTCGTCATAAGCCTCAAGATTATTTTTAAAGTTCTCTTTGTTTGCTTCTTCCAAAAGGCGTTTTTCTTCATCGCTGATAAACTCGTCCCGGCCGATTTCAAGTACGCAATAATCCGGGGCTCCGTATCTTTCGCTCAAAGTTTTAAGCCGCCCCAGCAAAAGAGTTAAACGACTGCGAACAATAGCATTGGTTATGGAAGATAAAATATCGTCTATCTTTTCCATACGCTGTTCTTTGGTTAAATTTTTATTCTCTTCTCTTTCGTCGGGTATATGGATTTTATACCAATCGTTGGGCATTTTAAGCAGGAAATCATAATCCTCCTTCACAAGGCCTTTGTTTATATCGCTGTTGCTGATGTTCTCCGTAAGTTCCAAATAAAAATCGTGCGGATTCTTGCCGGAAAATATCAGCTCTTTCAATATTCTTAAAGCGGGGCGGCAAAAGCGGCTGCGCCCGTTATCTTGTGGAGCGGGTATCTTTTCGTGCCCCTCAAGCATTAAATAGCCTTTGGCATTAAGATATTTTTTTATTGCGCCTTTATCTACGAAATTGGCGTGAGAAGAGCCGTCAAACAATTTGCTTTTATGCTCGTCAAAAAGCTCTTTTACTTCCTCAAAATCAAAAGCGCCTATTTCGTCGCCTTTGATAAATCTAAAATTCTTTAAAGCCATTAAAAACCTGACTTCTTTGCTCAACGGTGTTTCCGATTTGCAAACATTAAGCCTCGGTATTAAACAGCATTTGGATATAATTCTATTGTCAAAGCGGGGCGTTTTTTGGCCGAGGATACCCTCGGTTTCATATTTCCTTTTTGAAGGATCTTTGACTGCGGCATAAGGCTTAGCGTTAGAACCGTATAAAATATAATCCGTATCCGGCAGTTGGGGATAGAATTTCTTCGCATTTTCCAAAATCAGGCGGAGTTCCTTTTCAACCATTTCCCTAGGGGCAACGATTTGTCCGCGCCCCGCTTTATTGCGGGCATTAGCGGGGCAGGAAGAAAGCCTTAAATTAAATTTATTGTCTTTATAATCCCATAAGCCCATTTTGAAGGCTTCGTAATAACAAGGCAGGCAATATTCCTGCGGAAGGCTTTTTGTAATATCCTCGATATAGAGTTTGGAGGCTTTTATATCTTCTTCATCCTTATCCCCTTTGCCCCACTCTACATTAGCGTCGTAACCACGGTGCTGGAACGATGACCATACCGCCTTAAAAATCTGCCACCCGGCAAGTTTTTGGCCTTGCAAAAGCATAATCCTGAGCAAAGCGGAATTGTAGATAGTTTCATCGCCTTTTTGAGGGAACTCCCTAAGCATATTAGGGCCGCAGTCAAATACATAATTGCCGTATTTGTCTTTGCGGATATTGCCGCCGGGGATATCCAAGCCCGCCTCTATTGCTATTTTTATCCACCAAGATTCCCGCGCTTTGTGCGAAAGACGCGTCCTATAAGCCCTGCGCTGTTTTCTTATTTCTTCAAGAGAGGCGAACTTGCTGTCTATCAAAAGGCTTTGCAAATGCAAAACATTTTCCTTTTCCCTTACACACTCGCCTATACTGCCGCTGCCCAAATCGAAAGAAAAAACTTTACCCATATAAAATCCCCCTTATTTTTAAAACCGAGTAATATAACTATATCAAAATAATTAACACATAAAATAAAAAACCCGCTTTTTAGCGGGTTTTTCATACTTAAATATTACTCTTAATCAAACGGAAAGTTTATTTCTCCACAGCCTTTAAGGTCGGGAACAATATTATCTCCCTTATCGAATCCTGCCCCGTAAGCATCATCGTTATGCGGTCAATACCAATACCCATTCCGCCGGTCGGGGGCATACCCGATTCCATAGCCTTTATATAGTCTATATCCACAATGTCGGCGTCCTCGTTTTGTTTATCTTTGGCCTTTGCCTCGGCTTGGTCTTTAAGACGCTGATACTGATCGGCAGGGTCGTTAATCTCGCTGTAAGCATTGGCGATTTCCTGCCCGCCCGCGACGAAAGCCTCAAAACGTTCCACTATCTCGGGGTCGCCCGGTTTATTCTTGGAGAACGGGCTCACCGCCGTAGGATAATCCATCATAAATACAGGGTCGTTATATTTGCTGACGATTTTCTCCTCAAACAGTACATCATAAATCTTGTCGGAAGGTTCGTCCTCCTTAAAGGATACTCCGCTCTTTTTGGCTAAGGCGATAAGTTTTTCGCGGTTAAATTCGCGGCCGTTTAAAATCTCGTGGATATCTTCGCCGAAAGTTTCCTGCCACGCCTGCGGGATATAAACCCTCTTGAACGGCGGCTTCAAATTGATTTCCTTGCCGCGGTAGGTCACCTTTTCCGCACCTATCGCTTTGGCGGCATTGCCGATGATTTCCTCAAACAAATCGGCCATGGTGTTTACGTCGCCGTAAGCCTGATAAAGTTCCATCATGGTAAATTCCGGGTTATGAGTGGTGTCTATACCCTCGTTGCGGAACATTTTGCCGATTTCATAAATTTTATCAAGCCCGCCGATTATAAGACGTTTATGGTAAAGTTCCAAAGCTATCCTCATAAAAAGCGGCATTTTTAAAGCATTGTGGTAAGTCTCAAACGGTTTGGCTATCGCGCCGCCGGCACTGGGCGTCAAGGTAGGGGTTTCGACTTCCAGATACCCCTTTTCGTCCAAAGTCTTGCGGATAGAGGATATTATCTTGGCGCGTTTTATAAAAATATCTTTGACTTCCTCGTTTGCGATAAGGTCCAGATGGCGGTTGCGGAAGCGCACTTCCGTATCCTGTATGCCGTGGAATTTTTCCGGCATGGGCCTAATGGCTTTAGATATTAAATCCACTTTATCGGCTTTTATCGTTTTCTCGCCCGTTTTGGTAATGAACATATGGCCTTTTACCAAAACAAAGTCGCCAACAGCTATATGTTTTTTAAAGAAGGCGTAAGCCTCGTCGCCCAGCAAATCGCGCTGAACATATATCTGCACTTTCGCGCTTACGTCCCTAATATGCGCAAAAGCCGCTTTGCCCATAAGCCTAAGCTGCACCAAACGTCCGGCGGTCACCACTTCCGTTCCTTCCGCAGCTTCTTTTGCCTGCAGGCAGGTATTTTTTACTTCAACATGCGCGGGATAGGGATTTATACCGCTTGCTTTCAATTCGCCCGCTTCTCGATATTTATTCTTTATAATATCGTCCAAACCCGTTGTTTTTTGTTCCTGATTTACTTCCCGCTCTTTATTTTCCATATCTGCCTCTATAAAAAAACCCCGAAAAACGGGGTTTATTAAACAAATTCAAATGCGCCCTGCAGGACTTGAACCTGCGACCCATCCGTTATGAGCGGATTGCTCTAACCAACTGAGCTAAGGGCGCGACAGAAATATTATAACAAAAATATCGAGGCTTGTAAAATTTTTGGCGTTATTTTCGTTTTAGCGTCGATATTTCGGCCGCAATTTCTATTTAAATACCGTCCTTCTCTTTATAAATCGGATAGAAATATATACCCATAAACACGGGGTTGTCCAGAAAACCTTTTACGTCCTTTCTGTATACCCACACGCCGGGCGAATGGATAGTATAAATCTGCGCCGCGGTGTCATAGCTTACCCGCTGGATTTGGCGGTAAAGTTTTATCCTTTCGGCCGGATCGGTCGAACGTACGGCTTTATCTATCATAGCGTCCAAATCGGGATTGCCGAAGGACTGCGCCACCGCGTAACGCCCTTTGGAATGAAGGAACGGAAATACAAAATTATGTTCGTCGGGATAATCCGCTATCCAGCCGCGCACCCACAAGGGCATTTTGGAGGCTTGAGTCTTCTCCAAGAAAGAAGCCCAGGGCACGCCGCGCAGTTCTATATTAAATTTAGGATTTAATTTTTCTATATTGCGCTTTAATATTTCTGCGGCGGTCTGCCTCATTTGAGAGCCTGTATTGTAGGTAAGAGTGAAGGAAAAGCCTTTCTCCCACACTTGCCCGTCATAAGCTTTTTTAAAATATTCTTCCGCTTTTTTTAAGTCGAACTCATAGCAAGGGGCGTCTTTATCGTAAGAGGCCAACCCCGGCGGCACCGGCCCGCACGCGCGCGGCGCTTTGCCGCCCATAGATTCTTCTACGAAAGCGTCATAATCAAAAGCGTAGGAAAACGCTTTCCTTATATTTATATCCTTAAAAAAATCCGATGGTATCCCCGCACCGTCCAGCTTGCCGCTGCCTATATCGGGGTTGGCTTCCGTATTGATGTCAAAAGTAAAGAAGATGACGGGATCGGTTTTTAGGCGCGGAAGCCTGTCCTGTACCACCAAATCGGGGTTGGAGGCTATCTGATCGGTAAAAGTCGGCGCGATTTCCGCTATGTCCACGTCGCCCGATTCCAGCATAAGGCGCATGGTGCTTTGTTCGGGCACGGTGATAAGCTGGACGGAATCGAGCTTCGGCGCGCCCAAAACATAGTCCTTGTTCGCCCTAAGATATATCCTCTTGGCGGCATTGTCCCAGCGCTCAAGCATAAAAGGACCGCTGCCGTTGGCTTTATCGAAAAGATAAGACTCGTTCTTGCCGCGGTTATTGTATTGCCGCCAAGTTTCCGCCGTGCCGTCCCATTCGCCGTGGCTTACCGCCCAGTCCTTGCTTATTATATAAGACCAGCGGGCAAGTATGGAAAGCAGCGGCGCGAACGGCCTTTTTAAAGTTATTATTACTTTATCGCCGTCGCTTTTTATAGCGTTCTCCACGTCTTGGTAATCGAGTATTATATTTCCTTTATTGTCGCGGGTGGAAGTTATGCCCAAAATAGGCTCCAAAAGCAGGGTTGAGGGGCCGCTGACGGCATCTGATATCAAAAACCGTTTTAAGGAATATTCCACGTCCTGCGCCGTAAGCGGGGTGCCGTCGTGGAATTTTATGTCTTTTCTTATATTAAAGGTATAAGTTCTGCCGTCTTGGGATATAAGGCCGTTCTCAACGGAAGGCACTTCTTGCGCTATCAGAGGCTCAAACTCCGTAAGGGAAGAACCTTTAAATTTTATTAAAGTATCGTAAATATTAAGCAAAACACCGTGCGTAAAGCCGTCGTAAGAAAAGACGGGATCGAAAGATTCCGCCTCCCCCACTACCGCCACCGTAAGATTATTTGTTTCCTGCTTGGGCGAGCAGCCAAATATGGCCGCAAGGCAAAGCGCTGCCGTAAAAATTATATTGTTTTTTTTCATTTATTCACCTATCGCGTAAGCTATTCCTTTTTTGTTTTTGAGCCAAGCCGCCGCGAATTGTTTCCTGTCGTATATCCGCCGCACGCCTTGCTCTTTGGAAGCGGCGGGATCCATAACGATTACGTTCCCATCCGCGTCAAAACCGCAAATCACCACCAAGTGCCCTTCGCTCTTTTTAACAGCCGCATTTTTTAAGGCGCCATCTTTATAAGCTATGGACGCTATCAAAGGGCGCCCTTTATAAAGCTCACCTTCCGCCTGCGCCAGGGAACTGCACCTTACAACCGCCGCCGCAAGGCCAAGCTGAGCGGCAAAGGCGGTATTAAGCGGCCAACTGCCATAAATTTCGGCGCCTTCGTCATATACGCCTTTTAATATTTCCTCAAGCGGCAAATCTTTGCCGTAATGGGCCAAAACCATTTTAAGACAAGCCGGTGAACAAATGCGGCGGCGCAGTTTCTTATCCGCGTAAAGCATTTGGCTGACAGGCTTTAAAGGTATTTCAAAATCCCTAAGATCCAAAGTCTCCAAAGCCAAAGAGGCATCATAGGCGGCTTTGGCGCGCGTAAACGCCGCGGCAAGGAAGTCTATCTTCGCGCGGCCCAGCACGGTTATCTGATATTTAAAAGCCAAAGCGGGCTTTTTGGGGATTAAAGTATCGCCATCAACTTTGGCGAAAGCGTCGCTCTGCTCTTTGAAAGTTTTTTTGTAATTAGGACTTACATAAAATAATTTGTACAGGCCGCTCCAACCATCTTCCGTTTTTACCGCCGCCTCCGCCAAAGCGGCCGAGCCCTCGTCAAAGCGCGCGCTTAAAGATAAAGTAATCGCGTCAAAATCAAACGGGCCTTTAATCGGCTTTGAGGCTATTACGTAAAAACCTTTAAATTTGGCGTTTGGAGTCAGTTTCTCTTTGGGGAAAATATTGTTGTATACGGGCAATAGGGCGATTTGTTTTTTGCTAAGCGGTTGCATCGGCTCGGCCTCCTGTCAAGAATCGGGGCACCCGGGCTCGAACCGGGAACCTCCCGCTCCCAAAGCGGGCGCTCTACCATTGAGCCATGCCCCGAATATATAGAATTATACAAAATTATGTCGTACCGTTTTGAGGCTGGCCGCCTACGCTCGGTACGCCGTTAAAAACAATCCGTTTGAAATACAATCCCGCCAAAAGCTCCCGCCACATCTATCCGAACAAGCGGTGAAAAGCAATTTGCGGACGCAGAAAACATTTTAAACAATTATTTAGCCTGCGCCTTGGATTTCTGTACCAACTATATAGCCAACAAAAAACCCCCGATCTATCGGAGGCCGCAATAAAAACCACTCCGGGACTAGGACTCGAACCTAGGCTAAACGCTCCAGAGGCGCTTGTGCTACCATTACACCATCCCGGAAAAATCTTTTTTCTTTATATTGATATTTTAGCATTTTTACGAAAAAATTAGAATAGTGTATAATATTCTATTATATGAAATCAGACGAAAAAGCCATCGGCATCTTTGATTCCGGCCTGGGCGGCCTTACCATTTTAAAAGCCGTAAGAAAGCTAATGCCGAAAGAAGATATTATCTATTTCGGCGATACGGCCCACGTGCCTTACGGTTCAAAATCCAAAGAAACGGTTACGGAATATTCTCTAAACGTAGCCAAATTTTTAGAGAGCAAGAAAGTCAAGTTGATTTTAGTCGCGTGCAATACCGCCTCAGCGCTTGCTCTTCCCACTTTAAAACGGCACATAAAAGTACCCGTACTCGGTGTGATAACCCCGGGGGCGGCCTGCGCCGTTAATACGACAAAGAACAAAAATATAGCCGTTCTCGGCACCGAGGCGACGGTAAAAAGCAAAGCGTATATAAAAAACATCAAAAAGGCGGATAAATCCATATCCGTTACGCAATACGCCTGCCCGCTTTTCGTACCTATAATAGAGGAAGGCTTGGCCTTAAGCGATATTTCCCGCTTGGCCATAAAAAAATATCTTACTCCTCTTAAAGGCGGCAAAGCCGATACCGTAATTTTAGGCTGCACGCATTATCCGGTAATCAAAAACGAGATAGCGGAATTTCTAGGCAAGAAAATAATGCTT
This sequence comes from uncultured Elusimicrobiales bacterium, assembly GCA_944324675.1. GTDB lineage: Bacteria > Elusimicrobiota > Elusimicrobia > Elusimicrobiales > Elusimicrobiaceae > Proelusimicrobium. The sequence continues at coordinate 25,803 of CALUXE010000008.1, forward strand.
GTCGATTCCGCCGAAGAAATTGCAAAACGCGCCAAAGATTTGCTTGAAAGGAAACGTATTTTAAAAACTAAAGGCAAAGGCAAGACGCAGATATACGCAAGCGACCTGCCGGAAAGATTTTCCCGCTTGGCGATTAACATAATCGGCGGCAAAAGACTAAAAGTTAAAGAGAGCAGATTTTACATATGAAAATATTTTCCGACGAAAGACTTATAAATTTGGGTATTATCAGCGGCACCGCCTCCAAAGACAGCGGCAGCGGCAGAGAAAAGCAAAACACCGATAAATTTTTCTCTTCCCTCAATATTCCCGCAGATAAGATATTGGGGCTGAAACAAGTGCACGGCGATAAAATAATCCCCCTTTTAACAGAGCGGGATCTTTCCGCATACCGCGCGTCCGAAGTTCATGAGGCCGACGGCTGGCTCTTGGGTTTAAAAGGATTTGGAGTAATGATTTTAACTGCCGACTGCGTACCGCTGTATCTGTGGGATAAACAAGGCAAATTTATAAGTCTGTGCCATTGCGGCTGGCGCGGAGTAGCCGCGCAAATGCCCAAAAAAGCGGCAAAACTCATTAAAGACCAGGCCGGCCAAAACTGCGAGATTTGCGCTTATATCGGCCCCCACATAAACGCCTGTTGTTTTGAGGTTCAAGAGGATGTGGCGGGGCAGTTTGATCCTTCCTCCATAATTAAAAGGGACGGCAAGCTGTTCGTGGATTTGACAGCCGATATAGTACGCCAGCTTAAGGAATGCGGAGTAAAAATGGAAGACATAAAATCGCCCTGCTCCTGCCAATGCACCTGCTGCAACAAAGAGATATTTTTCTCCTACCGCAGGGACCACACTAAAGATGTGCTTATCTCTTTCGCTTACAAATTATAGGTAAATATAGCGCCAACAAAATCCGAGCGGGATTATCTGTCCTTAGCGATAAGATGCTTTTGCTGGTGCATAATTTCAGTCTTTTTTACCGGCGAACACCAAGCGGCGTTTTCCGGACAGGCGTCGCGGTGCCTTTTGAATAGAAAGTTTATCGCCGGCATACACCAGCCCTTTTCTATGAAGAACGAGAACAAAGTCGCCAAAATAATGCTGAACAGTATTACCGAATAAATTGTATTTTGCAATACGGCACCGCCCGGCACTCCGGACTGCATAATCAAAGCCGCCAATACCGCCGTAACCAACCCTTTTGGAACCATTACCGAAGTTACCGCGCTGTCTATGCGGCTGACCGATCTGTCCAAAACATAATTTACTATGGGTATTCTGGCCATGAAAATGACAAGGGTAAACAGCAGTCCGCAAAGCATAGAATACATGCTCGCAATCTGCATTGATATGCCGATATAGACGAAAAAGAAAGTCCTCAATATAAACACCACTTCGCTGAAGAAACTTTTCTCCACGTCGTTAAAGGCTTTGCTTTTTACGTTCATGGTAAAACGCTCTATAAACTTAAAGCCGTTGAGTTTCCTTATCGTCCTTATATTGCCCGCGACTATCCCGAACACGAAGGCGCCTATAGAACCGTCCGAGCCCAAAGTTTCGCACACTGAGTAAACCACCAAGACGAACGCCAAAGTCAAGAAAATGCCGTTTTCCAGTTTTCTTACCTTATTAAGGACGGTCGTCCAAAATATCGCCGCCGCGCTTCCGACTACGCAGGACACCAAAAAGGTATATATTATTTTGGCTATTATTAGGCTGGGATCGAAAGACTGTATCTTGGCCATATTAAGCAGCGTTATCGCAACTACGATGGATATTACGCCGCCCATCGTCGATTCCGTCAAAAGAACCGTCTTGATATTGTTGGATATGTTCAGTTTTGATATCAGCGGTATTATTATGGCAAAGGAATTGTCGGCCAGAATGGAGCCCAATATTATCGCGTAAGCCCAATGCAGGCCAAGCGCTATTTTTGCCAAAAGCGCCACAACGCACATTATTATTATAAAGCTGATCACGGTAAGTCTGGAGCTCTGCTCCCACGTGCTTCTTATCTGGGAAATGCGCAGCCCAAGTCCGCTTTCAAACAAAATCACTATCAGCAGCACTCTGCTGAACACTTGGTCAACCATGCCGAAATCGCTTGGCGATACTATTTTAAATATCGGCCCTATTATAATGCCCAAAATCAAAAGCGGCAGCACTTCGGGCATACGCGTTTTGACGAACATGGCCGAAAACAAATGCGACAAAAAAATCAATATCGCCAGTGATATTATTACCCCTTCCATATTTTATATGATAGAAATTTAAGGGCCTCAAGCGCAACAAAATAGCCTTCTAAAGCGAAAACCATTGTATTTATCGTCATTTTTATTTAATATATCTTATATGGCAAAACTGCTGATGGCCGTTTTCTTTATGTTTATTCCGCTTTTCGGGTTTGCGGCTCAAGCCGCCCCCATAATAGTGGAAGGGCGTTATTCGGCCGGATTTCAAAATATAGAAGACGGCGCGAACAGCAAAAAAGCCGCCGCTTTGGAAAACGCTTTAAACGAAATCGAGCGCAAACTCGAAGCGGGCGACTATACCACCGTACTCAACGCCTGCCAAAGCCTACTAGACAATAACTACGACGACCCCCGCATTTACACTTTAATGGCGCGCGCCTATGAAAATTCGGAAGATTTCGACAATGCCTATTATTTCGCTTCTCAAGCGATAGCCAAAAGCCCCTCCAACGTGGAGGCTTACACCACCCGCGCCCACAGCTACCTGGAGCGAAAAGACATCATGCGCGCAACAGAGGATATTGACACCGCTTTAAAACTCAATCCCCGCGCCTCAAGAGCGAAAGAAGTCCAAAATATGATAACCGAAGCGCAAAAACCTGCCAAAAAAAAGCGGAAATCTCTATCTGACTACCGTTTGCCGCCGTGGTTCTTCGTTTATTTCGTCTGTGTAGTGCTGGTTATAGCCTTCTACGTGGTAATGAGGTATTATAACGTATTCGGCGGGCCGGTGGACGTGAAAGGCAGAAAACTCAAAGAAGTCAACATAAAAGAGCAATACCATTTTATAAGGCCGATAGGCGAAGGCGGCATGGGAAAGGTATATGAGGCTTACGACAATGCCCTTAAACGCAAGGTAGCGGTAAAACGCATTAAGCCGGAATTGTTAAGAAGCGATTACGTGCGCGAGCAGTTTTTGTCCGAGGCGAGAATGGTCGCCATGCTTCACCACCCGTGCATAGTTGAAATCTATACCGTTATAGAAACGGTAAACAGTTTATATTTGGTGTTTGAATACGTAGACGGACAGACTTTGGAAACCCGCCTCGACATCGACAGCTATATAGATTTTGAAGAAGTAAAGAATATCTTTGAATCCGTCTGCAAAGGTTTAAGTTACGCACACGCCCAAAACATCGTACACTGCGATTTAAAACCCGGCAATATAATGATAGCCGACAGCGGCGTGGCAAAAGTGATGGACTTCGGCGTGGCGCAAAAAATTACCGACGACACGGAGGATAAATCCCACCCGGTAGCGGGTACGCCCGCTTATATGTCGCCAGAACAACAAAAGGGCATTACTTCAAAACAGTCCGACATATATTCCTTGGCGGTATGCCTCTATGAGGCTTTGGTCGGGCAGGTGCCGTGGAGCGTAAAAGGGTTCGACTTAACCACTAAAAAGATAGTGCCCCCTTCTCAAATAGCGCCTTATATCCCCAAGGAAATAGACGAGCTTATAATCCGCTCTTTAGACGAGGATCCCTCAAAACGCATACAGACGGTGGAACAATTCTGGGATATACTTAAAAACGCTCAGGCGGTAAATTCTTAGAGGAATTTTTTCACAACTTCTTCGGTTAAAGCGCGCAAAGCCTTCGCGGTTTGCGCATTTTTGTTTGTCGGGCGCCAGCGCCCTCCGAAAAGCAAATCGCTTATCACGAACACCGCCGAAGCCTTAAAGCCGCGCGCTTTGGCAAAGGCGAACAAAGCAGAGGCTTCCATATCAACGGTAAGGCAGCCTTTGTCGGCATAATAATTTATGGCAGAGGAAGTTTCCCTGAAAAGAGCATCGGTAGTCCAAGTATCGCCTTCGGCCTTAACGGGCAGCCCGCAAAGCGCGGATATTTTATCGGCCGGGATATATTCCCCGTCAAAATAATGTCGTCCGGTTCCTTCATCTCCAAAGGCGCCGCGGCACAAAATTCTGTCGCCGAAATCCAAACCTTCTTTTAAAGCGCCAGCGCTGCCAATCAAAATAAAATTCTCCGCGCCCAACGCGGCGGACATTTCCGCCAAAACAACACATAAAGGCGCACCCAAAGCGAAATTGTGGATAAGCGCCAAATCCTCGTTGATTATATCGATGTCGGACATAAGATTGTAGCGCTTCACGCTCAAAACTGAAACCGCCGATCCCAAATTGACGCACGGCGCCATAATAACGGTTTTGGGCAAGGGAAAATAGATCTTTTTGGCGGCCAAAAAATCGGCGGCGGAAAAAAGAGGGCTATCCTTTTTAACGTCTTTATCTCGCATCGACACCGTAAACCTTCCAATAATGATAAAATATTCAAGACAATAAGATTATATAAAATATAGGCAAACGGAATCGGCCTATGCGGGGAGCGGAAAAGGCAATAAGCCGTTTTAAACAATTTATTTGGACTTATCCGACGGCATTATTGCTCATAGCCCCATTTATATCTTACTTTCAAACTTAAATTTATACAAAAGCATATATTTAAAGCGATAAAAATTACCAGGGGAAAGCCCGTTCGCCTTTAAAGCGGGGCGCGGTAGCTTACGATAACCGCCCCAATACTTATTATGCTCTTTAATGCTTGGAAAAAGAAGAACGAAAAAACAAATCTTTATCTAAAATCGGAAATAGATAATATATAATTAAAAAAGGAGGCGAAAAAATGCAAAGAACTTATCTTATCAGAAACGGAAAAATTACTGAAGACGAATCGGCGTCCGCCTCCAGTTGCGATATACTATTGTTCGTAGACCCCACTTCAAGCGAACAGCGTTACTTGATCGACCATCTTAAAATAGACGAACATACCTTGGCATCTTCCATGGACCCGGAAGAACTGCCCCGTCTTGAAACGGAGCCCGATCATACCGCCTTGATTTTAAATCGTCCGCGCAATTATTCGGGCAAAGAGCAGCTGGTGTTTAAGGTGGCCTCGATGGGGATGTTCCTGTTCAAAGATAAATTGGTAATAGTAATGACGGAAGACATTCCGCTGTTCATAGGCAAAAGATTTAACCAGGTGCTTTCGCTGCACGACGCTTTCCTGAAAATAATCTACAACGCCATAGCGCACTATTTGGAACATTTGCGCGTCATCAATATGATAACGGAAGAAATCGAGGACAAGATGACGGGCTCGGTCGACAATAAATATCTGATAAATCTCTTTAGTTTGGAAAAGAGCTTGGTGTATTATCTGAGCGCGATAACATCAAACGGATTCGTATTTGAAAAGTTGAGAAACTTTTCCGGCCGTATCGGCTTTGACGAACGCTGCCGCGAAATGCTCGACGATATTATAATTGAAAACACTCAATCGCAAAAGCAGGCGGAAATTTATTCCAGCATTTTGGCGGGCCTTATGGACGCCAGAGCCTCCATCGTAAACAACAATTTAAACCTGCTGATGAAACGCCTAAACGTTATCACCATTTGGATTATGGTGCCGACCTTCGTGGTGAGCGCGTTCTCAATGAACGTAATGATACCGCTTCAGGAGCACCCGCAAGCTTTCTGGATGGTGATGGGATTGGCGATAATGTCGGTCTGGCTGACGGCGATATATTGGAAACACAGAAACTGGTAAACTCTCAAACCAACTCTCCGCCGCCGTTCGGCACAATAATTTGTTATAAAAAAACTCCCGTTCATAAGCGGGAGTTTCTATTTTAAAGAAATATTAAAGGGCAAAACTCAAACGCCCAAAAGACGTTTTTCTTATTTTAGGAAATAAAGAGCTATTATCACTATGCCCAAAATCCACCTATAATAAACGAAGACGTCAAAGCTGTGGCTTTGGATATATTTCATCAAGAATTTTATTACCAGCCAACCGCAAATCATCGCCGCGAAGAAACCCGCCAAAAACGGGGCGTCTATTTCCGAAAAGGAAATATCCTTCAGTTTAAGTACGGCCGCGCCCGCTATTATGGGTATAGACAGGAGAAAGGAAATTCTAGCCCCCGCGGCGCGGCTGAAGCCGAGCAGCAAAGCGGCGGTAATAGTTGCGCCGGAGCGCGATACGCCGGGCATTATCGCCAAAGCCTGCGCGCAGCCTATAAGCATCATTGCCGCCAGCGGGAAAGAAGTCTTATGGCTTTTAAGTTTGGCGTTGTATCTATCGGCCAAGAACAGAAACAGCGCAAAAAGCATAAGCATAACGGCTATCATAAGAGGGGAGCGGAAAACATTTTCCGCCGCGTCCTGCAAAAAATAGCCCGCCAAAGCCGCAGGTACAGTAGCCAGACCGATATACCAAAATTGGCGGCCTTCCTCGCTTTTTGGCCTGCTCAACCCGTTAATGGTAAGTTTAAGCAAATCCTTCCAAAAGTAGGCACATACGGCTATCAAAGTAGCCAAATGCAGGGCGACGTCATAAGTCAAACCTTGATAAACCCCGCCCGAAAAAAATGGAAAAAGCGCCAAATGCGCCGAACTTGAAATCGGCAGGAACTCTCCCAGAGCCTGCAATATACCCAAAAAAACCGCTTCGCCGAGCGTCATAAAAGTAACCGCCTTTATCCAAAATATCAAAACATTACATAAATTATATATTATTTATATATGCGTCTGTTTACGGGAAGTTTCCGCGCTCTTGAGGAGCATTTTATAAACTTTATCTCAAAGGAAAAGCAAAATCCTTTGGATAGAGCGCTCGTCGTTTTGCCTTCCGTAAGGCTGCAAAATTCGCTTTCCAAGGCATTGGCGCGCAAAAGCGGGTTTATCAGCGCGGTGGATTTCGCCGATTTTGAGAATTTGGCCGCCTCGCTTAACGCTTATTCGCCCGATAAAGCCAATGCGCTGCTGCCGGCAAACGCTTTGCAGGATTTTATAATTAAAGACATACTTAACAAATACAGTTCCCTGCCCGTTTCCCGCGGATACAGAACTCTGTTTAAATCCGCATTTAGGGACCTTATCGCCGCAGAAATAACCGTCAAAGACCTGCTGCTTTTAATGGAGTCGGACGAAATTCCCTCACAGGAACAAAAAAAACAACTTTCCGAATTTATAGTCTGCTACGATCAATACCTCCGCCAAATACGAAAAGACGGCTTTGATTCTTACGGAGACTTTTTCAAAAAAGCGGCGGGCACGGTAAAAAACAATGCCTATTTAAAAAAATTCAAATATATAATCTTTTACGGCTTTTACGATTTGACCGCCCTGCAATACAATGTATTTAAAGAGATAGCGGCCGATTTTGAGGTATCGGTATATTTCCCATATTTAGATACGCCCGCTTATTCATTCGTCAAGAATTTTTACGAAGGCTCTATCCTTCCTTTGGCGCAATATAAGGAGGCTCTGCCCCCGGACAATTCCCCCTTCCGTCAAGCGGCTTGCGATATCTTCCTTCCCTCCGATAACGAAGCGCAAAATCCGGATATAAGGATTATAGGCGTTTCGGGCGTACGCGACGAGGTAAACGCCGCGGCCAAAGAAATTCTGACGCTAAAGGAAAAGCACCACATCGCCTTTGGCGAGATTGCCCTTTTCGCCAGGAGCATGGATCCTTACAAGTACGATATTCCTTCCATATTCGCGCGCAACAACATACCGGTAAATTACTCGTTCGAAATTCCTCTTTTAAGCCACCCTTTCGCGGCCTATATATACAATCTTCTGAATTTGGGCAGGAATAATTTTTACAGCGCGGACGCGGCCGCGGTTTTGGCTTCGCCGTATTTTAAAGCGGGCAGGCGCGAGTGGCGGGACTTAATAAGAAACAGCGGCATAACGGGCGGGCTCGCGCAATGGTCGGGGTTGGCGGATCTATACATCAACAGCAAAAACGAGGAAGACAAACGCCTTTATAGGGATAACGCCGCGCAAATAACCCAAACGATACAAGCCTTGGCAAAATTCTATCCCGCGTTGGAAGAGGCGGGCGATTTTGAACTGTTGGCGGGAAGGGCAAACTCTTTTATAGACGCTTTCACCCGGGAAGATATTGAGGATTACGAGCGGGATATTCTTGAGAAAATAAGGAAAATCATCTCGCAAACCGCATCATTCTCGCAAGTTCGGCGCAGGGCGCAAAAGGGAGAATTTTTGGACGAATTGCTTTGGGCTATTAAAGAAGAAACTTTCAATAAAACCGCCCAATACTCCGACGGCGTACAAGCCGCGGACATAATGGCCTTAAGAGGGCAGCGCTTTAAAGCGGCGGTATTTCTTGGCATGAACGAAGGCCTTTTGCCGGCCACCCCTGCGCCGGACCCGATATTAAAAGAGGAATACCGGGTTCTGCTTCAGAAAATAGGATTTTTGATACACAATCAAAGCGAAAGATATTTTGAGGAAAAACTGTTATTCTCGCTGGCTCTTTCAAGCGTGGAAGAAAAATGCTCTTTTATCTTTGAGAGAAGCGGCGACGACGGAAAGACAAAAATACCCTCTCTGTATCTAAGCCGCCTGGCGCAAAACGCTGGCAAGAACGTAAAGCGGCCGGACCTTTCTTTAAGCCGCAGGGAAAGCGAAAAACTGGCACAATGGCCCTTTGAGCTTTTAAACCAGGACGAGGTTTCCGCCCTAGCGGCTTTAAAATTCCCAAGTGCCAAACAAGCGCTTTATACGGCCTTTAATCCCGAAGCGAGGCCCGACACTCTGCTGGAAAGCCAACTTGAAAAGGCGCCCTTTCTGGCCTTTAAATCGCCCAGCCTAAACGCCTATGACGGCGTTATAGGGCGCTCCAACGCCTTGGCGGAAAAAATAAACATCAAAGGGCTTTCGCCCAGCAATCTGCGCGCTTTATGGCTATGCCCGGCAAGCTATATGTTCAAGAACATTATACGCTCAAACGAGCCGCCGGAATACGACCGCGCCAAAATACCCGCAAACGCCAAAGGCACCCTGCACCACGAGATTTTGCAAAAGTTCTATATTTACATAACGAAGAACAAACTGCTGGACAAATTGTTTGCCGGTACGGCGGGCGATATTTTTGAGGAGTTTTCAAACTCCATACTTACCGCCGAACGCTATAAAGAATACGGCCTTTATCCGCTCGTCTGGAAAGACCTTTGCAAAGACATCAAAAAGAACATAAGGCACTTGATAGAAGCCGATTTGCCCGTCCTCCAGCAAAATAATTTAACGCCCTCTTTTTTTGAATATCACTTGGAGGCCGAAGCCGATTTCGACGGCGTCAAACTTAAACTGCACGGCGAAACCGACCGCATAGACATCAACAAAGAAACCCTTTTCTGCCGCGTGGTGGACTATAAGAGCGGCAAGGAAAACGCCTCCATGCTAAAAGCCATTTTTGAAAAAGGCGTTTTGCAGCCGCCGCTTTATATGCTAATGATAAACGAAAGCGAAGACAAAAATCTGCAAGGCTGCAAAGCCCAATCGGCGTCGCTTTTGGCGGTGGAGGAAGATGGCAACCCGGAAAAGAGCTTTTCCCTTTCGGAATACGAAGCCGTAAAAACCTTTTTTGAGCAGGCGGTTAAATATCGTTTGGAATTGGCGCATGAGGGGCTTTTTATCATAACGCCCTGCGAGGACGCCTGCAAATACTGCGCCTTTGCCGACATTTGCCGCAAAGACCACGGCCCGAGTTTAAGACGCGCGGGCTTATCGGCGCAAGCCGTTAAACTGAGGAGTTTCAATGCCCCTAAATAAAGATATTTTTATCGTCGCGGACCAAAAAGCGCGCGACGCCGCCGTAACGGAAACGTCCAACAACGTAATAGTGGAAGCGGGCGCAGGTACGGGCAAGACCACTCTTTTAATAGACAGGCTCTGCTATCTTATCTTGGGAAAGGGCATAGCCATAGATAAAATAATCGCGCTCACTTTTACCGAGAAAGCCGCCGCGGAAATCAAATCGCGCCTGCTTGACAAAATGAACGATATCCTCCTATTGATAAAAGGGGAGCCCGCCAACCCGAGCGAAGAAGAAAAGCGCAAACAAACTTTGGAACTGAGAAACAAAATCGGCGGCGACCAAAATACCCTTAAAGAGAATATAGAAAAGAATTTGGAATTGGCCGAGCGCGCAATAATAAGCACCATACACGGCTTCTGCTTTAAGATTTTAAAGAGATTCCCCGCCGAAGCCGGGACCGCGCCCGATCTTACGGCGGACGCGCAAAACTCGTCGGAGGCGATACTAGATAAAGTATGGACGGCATTTTTGGACCAACAGCTTAATTACGATTCCCCGCGCGCCGCCTTATGGGAAGATATACTCTCCGCCTGCACTTTGCAGGAGATAAAAGATTTCGCCTTTACTCTTTTAAAACCTCCTCTGGCAAATTACCGTCCTGATTTAAAAAGCAGGGAAAAGGCCAAAATCCTGCGCGAAAAAGCGCAGCGCGCCGAAAACTTTTTAAAAGAATATAAAAACACCAGTAAAAAAGGGAACGCTTTCGACCGAAATTTGGAGCAGGCGATAGCCGTCCTAAACAATAGCGCGGCATATCACGAGGGCGGCGAATACGGCGAAGTCGATATGGATCAAAGCAAAAAAGTTTCCCGCCGCCCCAGCGGCTGGACCTCGGAAGAAGATTTTGTGGAAGCGGGCGAAATAATAGCTTTGGCCAATAATGCCTCGGTAAAGAACATAGAACTTCTTAAAAAGGCTCGCCTTGTCTTAAGCGACTTTCTGCCTTTGGCGCGCGAAGCTTTGGATAAATCCAATCTGATAGATTTCGACGATATGATACTCAAGACAAGGGATTTGGTAAAAAACCATCTTCACGTAAGGCAGACTTTGAAAGAGGAATATCAGAGCATTCTGCTTGACGAGTTCCAAGACACCGATCCCGAACAGGGCGAAATATTTCTCTACCTCAGCGAAACGCGAGACAGCCAAGCCAAAGACTGGCGCGACGTGCTTTTGGAGCGCGGGAAACTTTTTATAGTAGGCGATCCCAAGCAGTCCATCTATCGCTTCCGCGGCGCGGACATAGCCGCCTATGACGTTTTTATCGACACCCTTCTAAAACAAGGCGCGGCGAAGTATTTTCTGCAAAGCAATTTCAGGAGTTCGCGCGAAATAGTCGCCTACGCCAACAAGTTCGGCCAGAAAGCGATAAGGGAGGAACACGGCATACAGCCAAAGTATGTCGCCATAGAGCATACTAAAAATTACAAGCCCGAACCGGTACGGCTATTGGCCATTACGGACAACGACAAAAAAATCCATTCGGAACGCCTGCGCCGCTTTCAGGCCGATATTATCGTAAAATGGATAAACGAAAACGCCTTCAAAGCCAAGCTTTCCGATGGCCGCGCCATGACTTATAAAGACATCGCCGTTTTATACCGCAGCGCGACAGGTCTTTCTCTTTTGATAGACGCCTTAAAGCAATCTTCCATACCTTACAGCGTAGAGGAAAACAAAAACTTCTATCAGACCCAGGAAATAAAGGATATTTTAAACTTGTTAAAGCTGGCTCAAAACCCGATGGACAAAACGGCTCTTATCGGCGTACTTAGAAGCCCCCTGTGCCTTATCGGCGACGACGAAATCCTAGCTTTGGCCGAAAGCGGCCGTTTAAACATATACGCGGAAGTTTCCTCCCCCCACATAAAAGCCTGCTTTGATATGCTGAAAGAAATTTGCCGCCGCGCGCAAATTTCGCCGCTGGAAGATTTTATAAACTATATTATTTACCAAACACGCTTTAAGCAAATGCAGCTTTTATGCGGCGCGGGCGAACAGACAAGCGCAAACATTTCAAAATTTATGGATATAGCCAGGGGTTTCGCCTCAAACGGAATGCTGGCCTTGCCCCAGCTTATAGGCCATATAGAAGTTTACTTCAAAGAAAAGGAAAAAGAAGGGGAATCGCCTTTGGCCGAAGACTCTTTGGACAGCGTCAAACTGATGAGCATACACAAATCCAAAGGGCTCCAGTTCCCCGTAGTACTAATTTACGACATAGCCAAAGAGGACAAAAAAGGCAATAAGGAAGAAAGCTATTATCTAAGCGATTGGCTCTCGGGCGCAGGCGCGCCGCGCTTGGGCAAAATAAAGGATTTGACCTATGCCCTCTTGGAACAGAGCAACAAAAAACACTCCAAAGCGGAAGAGCGGCGCATTTTATACGTTGCCCTTACCAGGGCTAAAGAAAGGCTTATAATTTTAGGCTCGGCAAAAGCGGAAAAGACCTTGGCCGAACCGCTTTTGGAGGCGGGCTGTTATCCTGGCGAAGATATGCCTCCGACGCTGCAAGAAGGCGTTTGCGAAGTTTCCTATATCCCCTATAGCGAAGGCGGCGCGGACGCACCCGGCTTCGGCGCGCAACCGGGGCAAAGCGATTCCGCTTTCCTTGCGCAATGGAAAGAAATATGGCTTAAAAGAAGCGAAGCCTACCGACAAGCAGCCCTTCAAAACACTCCGCGGCCCAGCGCCGCCGCCCAAAGCGGATATGAAAGCAAAGAAAGAACTAAAGCCATGCTCATAGGCCGAATATGCCACAGACTGCTTTGCCAAATTCTGCTGGGGCGGGAAATATCCTTAAACAATGCCGCAGTGATAGAAGGCGCGGACCCTAAAGCCGACGCTGAGGCTATCAACGAGGCGCAAGGCATTATCGAAGATTTTAAACAAAGCGAGGCTTTTAAAAAATTAACCTCTATGAAAACGCTCGCCTGCGAATTGCCCTTTTCATTAAAAGAAGACTCGGCGGAAGTTTACGGCGGCGGAATAATAGACGCCATCTTTGAAGACAAATTCGGCGGCGTATTTATAGCGGAGTTTAAATCTGATAAGATAAATAAAAAGCGGCAGAAAGAAACCGCGGAAAAATACGCGCCCCAGCTTGAGGCATACCTAAACGCCGCACGCATTATATTCGGCGGCAAAAAAGTAACTGGAGCGCTGGTGTTTTTGCGGAGTAAACAAATTTGCCCTTTAGGAGAAGATTAAATGTTTGACAACTTAAAGAAACTTATGGAACTTAAAAAAACAATGACCGAGGTAAAAAAACGCTTGGACGAAATGGTAATCAAGGTGGAAAGCCCGGCCAAAAATTTTGAGATGACGATATCGGGCTCCCAGCAGGTGCGGGAACTTAAAGTCCTCAAGGATTTAAAAGAAGTTTCAAAAGAAGATATAGAAAAGGATTTGACCGAGCTTTTTAACAAAGCGGTAAAAGATTCCCAAGCTATGGCCGCGCAGGCCATGGGCGGCTTGGCGAACTTGGGGCTGTAAGGAGATTATGCGGGAAGGGATAATAGCGGTCGCGGGGGCATCCTCGGACAAAAGTAAATATTGGTATAAAATCTTTGCGGATTTAAAAGCCGCGGGATTTGACGTTTTCTGCGTCAACCCTAAAGCCGAAGCCGACCCGCAGCAACGCATATACAAAGATTGGGCCGGCCTCCCGCAAAAACCACAAACGATCATAATAGTGCTCCGTCCCGAACTCACCGCCGAGATAGCGGCTTACGCCGCGGAAAACGGCGTCAAGGAATTATGGTTCCAGCCCGGAACTTATAATGAAAAATCCGCAGAAATGGCAAAAGAGGCGGGCATAAGCGTACATAATGCCTGCTTTATGGTCCAAAAAGGTATTTGGTAGATGTTATACACCCAAAAATCAGGTCTAAAAATATCAAGGCTGGGGCTGGGTACTTGGGCCATGGGCGCGGGGAAGGACTGGGGCCCCGCCGATAAAAACGATTGCGTCGATACGATACACGCCGCCTTGGACGCGGGAGTAAACTTGATTGATACCGCGCCGATATACGGCAACTTCCGCGCTGAACTTATAGTAGGCGAAGCTATTAAAGGCAAAAGAGACAAAGTTGTTCTGGCGACGAAATGCGGCCTTCAGCCCGGGCAAAGGGCGGCGCGTTTTGATCTTTCCCCAAAAGCCGTACGTATGGAAATAGAAGCCTCCCTAAAAAGACTTGATACCGATTATATCGATATTTACCTTATCCACTGGCCCGACAGAAATACGCCCCTTGCCGATACTTTGGCCGAATTTGAAAAAATCAAACGGGAAGGGAAAATCCGCTTTTGCGGAGTTTGCAACTTTACTCCCCCCCAGCTTAAAGAGGCTTGCGAAACAGCCGACATCGATTTTGTTCAAAACGAGTTTTCGCTCCTAAAGAACGAACAGGCCAAAGAGATAATCGCCTTCTGCGGACAAAACAATAAAACCTTTATGGCCTACGGCGTGCTGGGCGGCGGGATATTAAGCGGGAAATACAAAAAGGAACTCTGCCTGCCTAGATGCAGCGTAAAATCGTTTTTCTACAAATTTTACAAAGGCGCGGCTTTTGAAAAAGCGCAGCAAGCCGCCGAACTTTTATCGCAAGCGGCGCAAAAACACAACGGGGCGCCCGCGCAGGCGGCGCTGAATTACGCTCTGGCGCAAAAGGGCGTAGATATTGCCCTGTTCGGCGCGAGAAATCCGCGCCAAGCCCTGCAAAACGCCCGCGCCGCAGATTGGAGTTTTACCCCCGAAGAACTGGAGTTTTTTAATGAAAGATATGCTTAACCTGCAAGAAACCGCCCGCGCCGCCGCGCAAGCGCTTCTGCCCAAAGCCGGCCTTAACAAACAGCGCGAAATATCGCGCCTGATCTTTGAAATATGCAAACGCGACGATACCGCCCCCGCCGATATTTCCGCGCGTATAAACGCCAAGAATTTTGAGCAGGCAAAAAAAGAACTGCTGGCCCTAAGATACCCCCTTTCCTTTAAAACGGCGAAACGGGAAAACTTCTATCTTCCGAAACTGGACCTGCAAGCCCTGCCCGACGCCGAAATCAAAAGGGAAGAATTTTACCCCAAAAATATATTTATAGAGAAGGAAGTCCTCAATTCACCCTTGGCGCAAAGAGCTTTAAAACTTTTCCCCAAAGCTAAAACCGAAATATTGGAAAAGAAAACTTTCTGCGGGAGCGAAAACTATTCCAAGCGCAAAGAGAACTTGGTAATAATAAAGGAAAATTTTGATTTCGTCAAACCCTGCCCCTGC
Organism: uncultured Elusimicrobiales bacterium; assembly: GCA_944324675.1. GTDB lineage: Bacteria > Elusimicrobiota > Elusimicrobia > Elusimicrobiales > Elusimicrobiaceae > Proelusimicrobium. The sequence continues at coordinate 40,982 of CALUXE010000008.1, forward strand.
ACCAAAAACTGCTTTTGCTGCGGATACAATTTGGTTAATTTAGGTTTTGGCTGCGCCTACGAATGCAGTTATTGTTTTCTCCAGCAATACCAAAACCTGCACGCCATAGTACTGCCGGCGAATATCCAAGATTTTTTGGATAAAATAGAAAAGACCCCTTTAAGAAAAGGCCCTTTCCCCCATATCCGCATAGGCAGCGGGGAATTTACCGATTCCCTGCTGTTTGACCACATAACAAACTATTCTTTTGACATAGTTGATTTTTTCAGAGGGCGGGAAGAATATTTTGAGTTTAAAACAAAAAGCGCAAATATCGGCAATCTTTTAAAAATACCCGCCGCCAAAAATATCGTGGTGGGCTGGAGCGTAAATCCGCAAAACATAATAGACGACGCCGAAACGCTGACAATCCCTCTGGACGCGCGACTGGCCGCCGCCGCAAAAATAGCCGCGCACGGCTGCAAAACCGCCTTTCACTTCGATCCCGTCATTATCCACGAAGGCTGGCGGGAAAATTATCTCTCGGTAATAGAAAAGATAAAAAACGCCGTACCCGCCGAAACCATCGCCTGGATAAGCATCGGCACCTTGCGCTTTAGCAGGGAACTTAAAAAATGCATAGAAAGCAGATTTAAAAACAACACCATACTGGACGGTGAATTTCTGTTGGATTTCGACGGGAAAATGCGCTATCCCAAAGCCCTGCGCAAACAGGTTTACGAAACTTTGGCGCCGGCATTAAAAAAAGCCTTTCCGGAAACTTATGTCTATCTCTGTATGGAAGAGCCCGATTTGCAAATATAAATTCCCCGCGGAACTTGCGACCAGATTTGAAAACTCCCCCCGCCCGGCCAGGATTTTTATTTTATAACAAAAGGAGTCTTTCTACTTTGGGCAACGGTAAAACCTTTACCGAACTCCCAGCCTGGCTGGAGGTTTTTACGACATACAAAAAGGCCTCCGCTTTTGCGAAGGCCTTTTTTGTTAAGCTCAATTCCTTATTTTAAAGATTCGTCTATGGTCGCCGACATCAACTCTATATAGGCCGGATCGGCGCCGATCCATTTCTTGGTTTCGCCGTTTGTACCGATAAAGAACATCGTCGGGAAACCTGTTACGCCCATATCTTGCCCGAAATGCGCGGCATTATAGTGGATCTTTACGTTTTTGGCGTTTTTCACAACGTCTATTTCTTTAAGTTTGTCATTGGCGGGATCCACGAAAGCTATAACGATATCGACGTTTTTGTCTTTATATTTGCCGGCCATTTCGTCAATCAAAGGCAGCATTTTTTTGCAATAGCCGCAAAAACCCGCCATCGAAGCGACCAATATCGGTTTGGAAGGATTCTCTTTTTCCAAGACGAAATCCTCTCCGCCGAAAACGGCGGGCAAAGTATAGGCAGCAGGAGCTTGAAGCTGAGCGAGCGTATCCTCAGCCTGGACCGGCTGCTGTTGGGAACTTTCTTTGGCGCAAGCCGCGAAAGCTAATACGGCAAAGGTTAATATTAACAGTTTTTTCATAACTCTATTATAGTTTTTATTTAATTCCTTTGCACTATGTTTATTATTTAAGTTATAAAACGGGCTAAAAATGATAGAATTAAATTTGTGAGAAAAAGTCAATCTTCAATCTCAAGGCTGTTGTTTGAGCGTATGGAAATAGTCCTTATGCCGAGGTTCGGTTCCGGCATAAAAATTTCCCTATATCCTATTTTTGCTTTATTGCTTATACTGATTTGGCTGGCCATTACTGTCTATGCCGTTTTTATAGTTTCAAAAAACATCGACTGCGAAATAGTCAAAGCCGACAACAGGGTGATGAAGACGAAATTCGCCATGATAGCGGAAGAACTTTCAAGAAACAGAAAATATATAGAAATGTCGCAAAAAACCGATGAGCAAATGCGTCAAATGCTCGGAATGAAAGACGGCAAATACGTAAACCGCCCTTTTGAAGGAAGCGAAGAAATAAACTTTAAAGAAATGCTTGCAAAAGAAGCCAAGGATATTGACGAAGAACAAATAAACCAATATCTCAAGGACACCACCGAGCTGGCGCAGGCGCGTTTGGCGAGTTTTCAAGAAATAGCCTGGTTCTACGCGAACCAAAAAAATATAAGCGATTCCACGCCGTCAATCAAACCGGCGACCGACGCGGCTATAACCTCAGGCTTTGGCTACAGGCTTTCGCCGTTTGGCTCTTTTATAGCGTCATTTCACAAGGGTTTGGACTTTGCGGGCAAGCCCAATTCCAGAATAAGAGTAACCGCAGACGGCGTAGTAAGACACGCGGGTTGGGCGCAGGGTTACGGCCAAGCGGTGCTTGTGGACCACGGGTTCGGCTATTCGACGCTTTACGGCCACTTGGCAGACATCAAAGTAAAAGCGGGCGACGTGGTAAAAAGAGGACAGTTTATAGCCAATATGGGTACGACCGGCCGCTCTACGGGCGTGCATTTGCATTATGAAGTTTGGAAAGACGGAACACCCGTCAATCCCAGATCATATTTTTAATTTATTTCGGAGGAGTTATGGGTTTCTTAAGCAAAGACGTTAAAACGGGAGAGTACGTTTCCGTAATAAGCGAGCAATGCCAATTCCAAGGGACATTGGATTTGCAGGGATCTTTAAGAATAGACGGCGCTTTGGAAGGCAATGTCGATAACGCGAAATACGTAACCGTAAGCAAAAGCGGCACCGTAAAAGGCGACATTACCGCGAAGGGCGTAGTGGTGATAGGACAAATGACGGGCGACATTGTAGCCGACAGCGTGGAAATTTTGTCCGACGCAAGAATTACAGGCAATATCCGCTCAAAAAGCATTTTGATAGAAGGCGGAGCAAAAGTCAGCGCGACTATTCACGTCGTAGGGGAGGAAGAAGCCTCTCTTGACGAGGAAGAAATAGCCGCCGACGAACCGCAAAACAAAACCGCTAAAGCGGAAAAGCAAGAAAAACTCGAAAAGAAAGACTATAAAAAAGGAGATAAATAAATGATTTCCATTCTCAACAAGTACAAAAACCCCATATTGATTATAACCATTTTGTTCTTTGTCGGCAGCTTGGGATTCGTCGGCGCGGGCGTATTTATGGAAGAATACGGCCCGAACGCGGCTGTGGCAAAAGTCGATGGAGAGCCTATAAAGTATAAAGACTTTTTGAGAAATGTCGAGTTGGTATCGCAGGAAGCCAGAAATCAGGAAGACTATACCGAAGATACCGAAAAGGCCATTCGCCAACAGGTTCTGCAGGCTATGATAACCCAGGAAACTATGGCTCAGGCGGCGGAAAAGTTCGGGCTTGGCATCTCCGACTTGGAAATAGGCTACGAAATAAAAAACTCCCCCGCGTTCAACGACGGCAACGGCTTTAACAAAAACGCTTATATTTGGGTGGTAAGGAACCAATTCCATTTAAACCCCGCCGAATATGAGGCGCAGCTTAAAAAAGAGAAGTTAGCCTCCAAATTCCAAAACACCTTAATCCTCTCGGCGAAGGTAACCCCGCAGGAGGAAAAACTTTTGAAAGAGGAAACGGACAAGGTCTTCGCCTCGGACAAAGAAGCCGCGAAAAAATTAAGTTCCGACGCCGATACCGCGCAAGCGGCCTTGCAGCTGGCTGCGATTCAGGTAAAAGCGCAGGATCTGCTGAAAGCTTATTCCGATAAAATCAACAGCGAAAATAAAATAAAGTTGTTCTATAAGGACTAAAATGGAAAAGAACAAAAGCAAGGTAATAATAGTCGGCTCGATGGCTTTCGACAATATAAAAACGTACAAATCGTCGGTTAAAAACGTTTTGGGCGGCTCGGCCAGTTATTCGTCGATAGCGGCAAGTTTCTTTGCCAAGCCGAAGGTAATAGCGGTGGTTGGAAGCGACTTTACCAAAAACCACATTAAGCCTTTCCGCGATCGAGGGGTTGACACTTCCGGCATAGAAGTTCGTGACGGGAAAACCTTTACTTGGGCGGCACAATACGATAAAGATTTCAAGAACGCGACTACTATCTGTACGGCTTTAAACGTCTTTGCCGATTTCGCCCCCGCTTTAAAACCGGCGGATACCCAACCCGACGCCTTGTTCCTTGCCAATATATCGCCAAAACTGCAGCTTGACGTGTTAAAACAAGTCAAAAAGCCGCGCCTTATCGCCTGCGACACAATGAACTTGTGGATAAAAAACAATAAAGCGCAGCTGCTTAAACTGCTCAAATCGATAGACATCGTTTTCGTAAACGAGGCCGAATCGCGCCAGCTTACCGGCATATACAATCTTATAAAGGCGGGCAAAGCGATACTTAAAATGGGCCCGAAAGTGGTGGTAATCAAGCTGGGCCCCAACGGCGCTTTGCTGCTGACAAAAGACGCCATGTTCCAGGTGCCGCCTTTTCTTATCGAAGAACCGGTGGACACCACCGGCGCGGGCGACAGCTTCGGCGGCGGATTTGTAGGCTATTTGGCCTCGGTAAAAAATTGGAATAACATAAAGCATATAAAGAAAGCCTTGGCTTACGGCACCGTTTTGGCCTCTTTCGCGATAGAAAGCTTCAGTATAAAAAAATTGGCGAGGGTAAGCCCGCAGGATATAGAAAAACGGTTTGAAATTTACACCAAATCCTGCCGTTTTTAAAACTGTTTTGCGTAAAAAAGTTTTGTTTTGCCAAGCGAAAAAAAGCAAGGAAAAAGCCCTGCCTTTCCTTGGCATAGAAAATAAAAATTGTTATAATTTTAACTAGTCAGTTGGCGCCGAGGTAGCTCAATGGTTGAGCAACGGTTTTGTAAACCGTAGGTTGTGGGTTCGAGTCCCATCCTCGGCTTTCTTTGCACAAACGCGGTTTGCGCGGTACTTTCTATGAGGAAATACATCGTCTTATTATTTTTATTGTCGGGCGCCGTCACAAACGCACAAAAAACACCGGCCGAAATAGCGGCCCAATACGGCAATGCCATAGTATCGGTAAACGTGCTTAAGGAAGACGGCTCGACATACAGCGGAACGGGCTTTATCGCCAATTCCGACGGGCTTGTCGCTACCGCGGGGCATGTCGTGGAAGACGCGGCGTTCGTAAACCTCACGTTTAAAAACGGCGTCGTCTCCGAAGAAGCGGCCATAATAGACAAAAGCCCAAATAAAGAGGTGGATTTAGCCCTGCTAAAGATAAACAACCACAATCTGCCTTACGTAGAGTTTAAAAACGCGGACTATGTAAAAGCGGGAGACCCGATTATAGTAATAGGCAATCCCAGAAGGCTGCAAAATACCGTCACCGACGGCCTTATATCTCAAATAAGAAGAGTCAGCAAAGGCGTAATTTGGCTGCAGATCAGCGCGCCTATTTCCCCTTCGTCCTCAGGTTCGCCGGTATTTGACAAAGACGGAAGGGTAATAGCTATGGCCCTTTCAAGCCTGAAAGGAAACGATATACAAAACATCAACTTCGCCATACCCTCAAACTACTTGATGCAGATGATGCGCAAAAACGGATATCTTATACCTATGCCGGCAAAAAAAATCCCGGATAATACCGTCTGGGGCAGACTGAAAGAACATTGCGCCAAATCTTGGCGGATACTCAAAAGCAAATTGGCGGCGATATTCTAAAACGGATTTACATTAAAACGCTTTTTTAGTACAATATAGTAAACAAATTTATAAGCCAGGAAGAAGAAAATATGTCATATAAATGCGAAATCTGCGGAAAACAGTCTGTAAGCGGCGGTTCTTACAGCCATTCCCACTTGAATACAAAAAGAACTTTTAAACCGAATCTCCATAAGCAAAAAATTGTTTTAAACGGCAAGACGCAAACCGCTTATGTCTGTTCCAAATGTATGAAGTCGGGCAAAGTAATAAAACCGTCTATATAATACGGCTGATTTTTAAAACCCCGCTTAACGGCGGGGTTTTTTGTTGCCGTAAAAACCCTTATGCCGGGAAAACGTTTCATCACAAATAAACTTCCAGATAATGGGGGTTTCTTGCCAATAAAAAGGAATATGCAATAATTCTGCCCGGCTTTGCGTTTTATTAGTGAGGGCCTATGATACACGAAGATATAGTTATTTACAATGTTAAGAACGGAAATACGGAAGACTTCGGACTTATCATAGAGAAGTATAAGGACTCTTTATATTCCTATATCTTTTACAGCGTAAAAGACGAAGGCGCGGCGGGGGATATCTTTCAGGATACGATGCTCAAAGCGCTGACGGAAATAAACAAATATAAAGAGAAAGGCAAGTTTAAGGCGTGGCTCTTTACCATAGCGAGAAATAAAATTACGGATTATTTCCGCAAGGCGTCAAAAACCGTAAGTCTGGAAGACGAAGAAAACGGAGAAAGAGCGGACTCTTCGGACAATACGGAAGCCAAGGCGCTTTCAAATATCTCGCTGGAGGAGATCTCGTCCTTCATAGACAAATTGCCGCAAGCCCAAAAGGAAGTAATACTGTTAAGGCAGTACCTGAGCTTCAAAGAGATAGCGCAAACTTTGTCTTGCCCGCTTGGAACGGTGCTCGCCAGAATGAACAGAGCTATAAAAAAATTGCAGGAATTTATGGGAGAGGAATATGCCGTATAAACACAACGAAAAAATGCTGGAAGACGCGCTCCTTTACGCCTACGGCGAACTGCCGCAGGAACGGGAAGGAATATTCCTTGAACACCTTAAGGACTGTAAAGAATGCCAGCGTATTGTTCAAACTTCTTCGCTGATAAACGCGGCTTTGCCGCAGCTTAAAGCGCCGGAAAATCTGCCCGTGCCGGATTTAGGCGCCTTTAAGCGAAAGAAGAGTTCTTTATTTTCTTTCTTGGGCTTTAACTTCAGATTCAGACTTCTGGCCCCGCTCGGAGCCGCGGCCGTTATGCTGGTAATGGCTTTGGGCGTTTACGAAACGGCCAATATATATTCCCAGCGCCGCAGCCAAGCGTCGCTGCGATATATAGACGATATGTACGACAGCGTCTATACGCTTGAAGATGAAGTCTATGATCTGGCTGACTACATTGACAGCTTATAAAAGGAGAGTATAATGAAAAAAATATTTACAACCGCGTTGGTATTGGTGTTCGGGGTAGGAATATTAGCGGCCCAGCCCATGCAGGATAGGGAAGAGCGCAGAAAAGAGTTCAAGGAAATGAACCAACTGGTGGAAAATTATAAGAACGAGAAGAACAAAAAGAAGAAAGCCGCCATTGAGGAACAAGTTAAGGAAAAGGTTTCGGCCAATTATGACAGGCATATAAAATTCCTGGAAAAATTGGTCGCCGATTCAGAGGAAAGGCTCGCCAAAACAAAAGAGAAGCTGAATAAAGCCAATGACCCCAAAGAAAAAAGCAAACATATAGACGAAGTAACGAAGAAGATCCTTTCTGGAGAAAAACCGACCCTCTTCGGTCCGCCCGATATGGAAAAGGCCAAGAAGTTTGACCGCAAAGACAGACGCCATCACATGGACAGAAGAGACTGCCCTTGCTTAAAAGGACCCAAAGGCGGACCGGCTCCTGACGGGGAAATGCTTCCTCCTCCCCCACTGGCAGACGAAAAGCCCGTAAAAGAGGAACCGGCCAAAAAATAAAATCGTGTGACATACAGCTACAAAACAAACGATCTTCGCCGTTTCCTATAAGACGGCGATACAAAAACGGCCTACAAAAGATGCAGCCTTTACCCGGGCTGCATCCTTTTTAAGGGCCGCGCCTAAGAACCTCCCCGAAAAATTATCATTCTCTTTTACAGCCGCCGGGTTTAAACGAAAGGGGCAAGAATGATATAATATTTATATGTTTAAACATTTAAGGTTTCTGACTTTTTTTGCTTTGCTGGCGGCATTACCTGCCGGCGCTTCGGCGCAGGGGCTTGGCATAGACCCAACAATAAAAAGAAGTCCTTTCAATTTTACCAAGGATAATTATGTCAGCCCGGAAGAATACAACGAAGAAACTTCCCCCGCCTACGAGGAAACACCTTTTGGCGCGCTTCAAGAAAACAGTGGGATGACTTCCCAAACAGACCCTGACGGCCCTTGGATGATATGCAAAATAGCCGCCGACGGCATTGTAAACATAAACAAAAAGACCATTACCAAGAATATATCGGCCAAAGAAGGACAGTTATATTACAAAGGGTCAATCCAAGACGACGTGGCCGCCTTAATGGCTTTGGGCAACTTTGACAATATGGAAATCGCCATAGAACAAACAGAGGGGCAGAAAAAAAACAAAGAAGACAAACAAATGTATCCCTGCCACACTTTGACCGTTATAGTAACGGAAAAACCTATCGTAGATAAAATAAATTATGTCGGCAGGAAAGCCCTCTCGAAAACGGCAATACAAAACGCCACGGCGCTTAAAGTAAAAGACCCTTACAGCGAGTCAAAATTGGAATCGGATATGGCCAAGATAGAAGCCGCCTACGCCGCAAAAGGTTATACGAACGCGAAAGCGGATTTTTCCGTTTCCCAAAACGAGAAAACAAATACCGTAACGGTAACTATTAATCTTAACGAAGGTTCCAGAACAAGAGTTAAAGAGGTTATAGTAGAGGGCTTAAAAGATATTCCCGCCAAAAAATTTATCAAACAAATGTCCAACCGCCCCAAGAAAGTATTTAAAGGGCAAAACTTGGCGCAGGACCAATACAAAGCGATAACCTACGCCAGAAATTTAGGATACTTTGATTTTAAAATAGATGATTTTTCCACGAAATTTAACGACGACAAAAGCGAAGTCACCCTAATTTACAAAGTGACCGAGGGGCATGATGTCGTATTCGGGGACACCACTTTTGAAGGCAATACGATATATACCTCGCCCGAATTGGAAGAAGTGGTGTTCTATAAAAAAGGCCAAAAATTCAATCAGCAGAAATTTGACATAACCGTACGCGACTTGCAGGAAAAATACGCCAATAAAGGTTATTTGCGCGCCAATATTACCCCCCAAAAGAACTTAGACGAGGAAACAGGCGAACTAAATATCAATTTTGACATATTGGAAAACAACCGCGTATATATAGATCATATCGATATTACGGGCAACGAACAGACAAAGACCTATGTCTTTGCCAGGGAGTTGACGATAAAAGAAGGCGAGATTTTCAATTACGATAAAGTAAGAAGAAGCCAAAACAAACTTATGAACCTCGGCTTTTTAAACGACGCGCAAATAGACATTACTCCCACCAACGATATCAGCAAAGTTGATGTGGCGTACAATGTCGTTGAGGGGCGGCCGGGAATGTTTACGGCGGGTATAGCGATGTCTTCTTTAGACGGCCTTTACGGCGATGTATCCCTTAACCACCTTAACTTGTTCGGCAAGGCGCAGCGGCTCTCATTAAGGGCCTTGTTCGGAAGCAGAATATTGGATTATACGGTCAGCTGGTCTACCCCGTGGATAGGCGAAAAACCGATAAGTTTCGGCGTGGACGCCTTCAACACCAGGCGCTACCGCTCTTACAGAAGCACAAGTTCCGCCTATACGGAAAAGCGCAAAGGCGGGAGGCTCAATCTCGGGCCGAGATTCAACGACGATATTTATCAACTGAACTTCTCCTATACCTTTGAAAACATCAATATCTACGACATAGAGGAACAATACAAAAACGAACTGGAACAGGGTACGACAAATGTTTCCACTCTGGGGGCGAGCTTCGCCATAGATACGCGCGACAATATCTGGGACGCGACAAGCGGCGCGAGGAACTCCCTAGCGGTAGATCTTTCCGGCGGGCCGATGTTCGGCGATTTGGACATATACAGGCTTACGCTCAAATCCTCGTACAACAAGACTTTGATAAATATCGGCAAAGACTACCCGATAGTGCTTATGATAGGCAACCGCGCGGGCCTGGTAAAGCCCTACGGCAGAACGGACGAGGTGCCCGCCTACGAAAGAGTGTTTTTGGGCGGCGCCGATACCGTAAGGGGATATGACACCACCGGGCAAATCGGGCCGGCCACGGGCGGAGAGCTGTATTATATAGGCAATGTGGAACTTAAATTCCCGCTGGCAAGAGAGGGGCGCCGCACCATAGCGCAAATAGCCGCTTTCTTTGATATCGGCAACTCTTGGATGAACTTTGACGATATAAAATTCCAGACCGGTACGGCCGAGGACCAATTCAAGATGGGCGTAGGCTTGGGCTTAAGACTGGTAACGCCGTCCTTGCCGATAAGGATAGACTGGGGTTACGGATTAAATCACAGGCCGGGCGAAAAGAGAGGGTACATTTACTTCTCCATGGCCAATTTGTTTTAGGGTATTGCCCGGATGAATGAAATCTGCTTAACTAAATTTAAGAGATGATAAAAAAATATTTGATATTTTCGGCTGTATTCCCATTGCTGGCGATAAGTCTTGCCGCGCAGCAAAACGGCGTCGTGCCGCAGGATGAGGAAGTTTCGCAGGAAACAGCCCAGGCTCTTGAACAGCTGCCGGGTTCAAGCTCCATTCCTTTGGAAAAATACGATACCACTGCGATAGTGCAAATACCGGTAATGTCGCCAAGCACAAGCAAACCGGCGGGCGATTTCGGCGGAAATTCCCAAATGCCGCAGGGCACTTCTTCCGGCGATCAAACGCCGCAAACGCTCGCGCCCGTACAGGATCCTCAGGCGGCCGCCTTGCAAAACCCGGTGGATAATGCCTTGGGCATACCCGCCGCTCAAGAAGCGCTGGAACAGGCGCAGGAACAAAGCGCCTCCTTAACCCAAAACGCCACTCCCGCCAAAGCTTGGGACGAACGACACTTCGGCTTGAAACTTGACGGCGACCATGCGGAAGAAACCGATATCCCGCCCGGCACCTTGGCCGTATATATAGACATAGAAGAAGCCTTTAACAACAACCCTTGGACGATAAAAGCCCGGCGCAATATCAAAATAGACCTGGAAACCAAACAGCTTGAATATGTGCAAATGCAAAGCCAGCTGCAGGAACTAAAAAACAAACTGGCTAATTTAAGAAAAGAGCTGCTCTATTATACCCCGTATTATCAAAATATTCAGTATATCCCGGCGCTGGGCGATAAGACATACCCATCGGTCAAGACGGACAAAATAGAGGAAATATGCAAAAATCTGCTATTCTGTTCCTCGGCGAACCAAGTGGACAGCCCCCTAAATATTCCGCTTAAAATAAAACAATTAAAAAGCGCTATTAAAGATACGAAAAAAGCAATAATAGAAAAGGAAGCTTTCCTGCTGAATTACAGGGAACTTTCCAAAGAGGAAATACTGTCAAGGCAAGATTATATAGTCCAGCAAATACTCAAACAAATATACAGCGGGATACAAGAATACGCCAACGTAAGAAATATCGGAATAGTGGTGGACAAAAAAGATTTAATCTTCGGCAAACCTTTGGACATAACGCCGGAGTTTATAAAATGGATGAAAACTTATAATAAAAAATATACGAAAGAGAACGGAGATATATTATGAACCTTACCTTAAAACAAATAGCCGAATTGAGCAAAAGCGAACTTAAAGGCGACGGCGATTTCATCCCGACGGGCATCTGCGGCTTAGATAATATTCGTGAGGGCGCCCTTTCTTACAGTAATAATATAGACAAGCCGGAAACTTTTAAAGATTTAAAATTAGGCGCCTTGATTTTGCCCAAAACGGCTAAAGATAAGGAAATCCCGTTTAACGGCAATATAATATACGCCGATAATCCCGAATGGGCTTTCACCTTGGTAATGAGGGAGGTCTCCACCCTCAATAAAGGCATTAAACCGGGCATTCACGAAAGGGCTGTCGTATCGCCCTCCGCCAAGATAGGTCAGAATGTTTTTATCGGGGCCAATACGGTGGTGGAAAACGACGCCGTTATAGGAGACGGCACTATAGTTTATCCCAATGTCTATATCGGCAAGAGAGTTGAAATCGGCCAAGGGTGCGTCATCTATCCCCATGTGGTAATACGGGAAGAATGCGTTCTAAAGAACAAGGTAATTTTACAGCCCGGCTGCGTTATAGGATCCGACGGATTCGGCTATGTATTCAACGGCAAGCACGAAAAGATACCGCAGCTTGGCAATGTAATTTTGGAAGATGATGTTGAAATCGGCGCCAACAGCACCATAGACCGCGCGAAGATAAACCATACCGTAATAGGGGCCAACACCAAAATAGACAATTTGGTGCAAATCGGCCACAATGTAAAAACGGGTATGAGCTGCATTATAGTATCGCAAGTAGGGATAGCGGGCTCTACAGAGCTTGGCAACGGCGTAATTTTGGCCGGCCAAGCGGGGGTATCGGGTCATCTGAAATTGGGCGACGGCGTAGTAGTAGGCCCGCAGACGGGGATTATAACCAATATAAAAGCGGGCGAAAAAATAATGGGATCGCCCTCTATGCCTTACGGCGATTTTATGCGCCTTAATGTGATTTTCAAGAAACTGCCCGACTTGTATAAAGAGATAACAAACTTAAAGAAGAAATTTAAACTCTTCTAAGGGAATACGATGAAAAGAAAAACCATAATCAAACCGATAACTATAAAAGGCATAGGCCTGCATACCGGCGAGCCATGCTCCATGACCTTCAAACCCTCTAAGGAAGGCGGGATAAAGTTTTTAAGGACAGACATTAAAGAGGCCGAGCCGATATTCGCTCTAGCCAAGAATGTATCCTCCACAATGAGAGGCACCAATCTTACCAACGGCAAAGAGCAAGTCCATACTGTAGAGCATGTGCTAAGCGCGGCGAACGGGCTTGGCATAACAGATCTCCTTGTTGAAATGGACGGGCCGGAACCCCCGATAATGGACGGCTCTTCCCTGCCTTACGCCCAAGCCCTGGCGGAAGCGGGCTTTTTTGAATTGCAACAAGAGGCTTCTGTCCTTAAGCTTAATAAAGATATAGAATATAAAGAGGGCGATATATCCTACACGGCCAAACCAGCGGACAAACTGTCTATAACCTTCCTGTATTTAAGAAATCATCCTTTGGTAAACAGACAGGAATATACTTTTGAATACAGCGAGGAAGGCTACCTAAAGGAAATAGCCCCGGCCAGAACTTTCGGCTTTGAAGAGGAAATAGCCTTTTTGCAGGCAAACGGTTTAGCTAAAGGCGGACGCATAGATAATTGCGTAGTCATCAAAAAAGACGGCTTTTCCGTTCCTTTGAGATTTAGAGACGAAATGGTGCGTCATAAAATTTTAGATTTATTGGGCGATCTGAAATTGACCGGCAAAATCTTGGGCCCTATGAGCCTCGTATGTCATTGCGGAGGCCATAAAACTAACGTCGAATTTGCTAAGATGTTACTAAAGCAGTGTGAGGAATAATGGCAGGAAAGTTGGAATTTGTTTTAAAAATGCCCGCAATAAGGGTAATAAGCAAAAAGGAAGCGGAGCAATATTTGCCTCATCGCGATCCTTTTTTACTTTTGGACGAAACTTATATTCTAGAAGACGGGAGATATATATCCGGCTCTAGAGTATTTACCGGAGAGGAAGATTTTTTTAAGGGGCATTTCCCCACCCACCCGGTAGTTCCGGGAGTGTTGATACTTGAAATAATGTCGCAAATCGGCGCCACCGCCATAATGCAGAATGAGCGTTTTAAAGGGAAAGTAGGTTTCCTTATGAGCATAGATTACGCCAAATTCCGCGGGCAGGTGGAACCCGGCGACAAAGTTAGAATTGCTATAGAAGTATTAAGGTTAGGCAAGGTCACCAAGTTGTATGCTGAAGCTTATACCGACAAGGGCCTGTGTTCCGAAGCCCAGTTAAACTTTATCCTAGGAGAGAATGAATAATATGCAACCCGCTAAAATACATCCGACGGCCATCATAGACGCGGAGGCTAAACTCGGCAAGAATGTTGAAGTAGGCCCCTATACGATAATAGGGAAGAATGTCACCATAGGCGATAATACCAAAATAGGGCCTTTCTGCGTAATAGAAAATACCGTAATGGGCAAGAACAACGATATTATAGCCAGCGCGTTTATAGGAGTTAAGCCTCAAGATCTTTCCTATAACGGGATAGACAGCATGGTAATAATGGGCGACGGCAACAAGATACGCGAATGCGTGACTATACACCGTTCCACTTCCCTGGACCATCCAACCAAAATCGGCAACAATTGCCTTTTAATGGCCAATTCGCATGTGGCGCACGACTGCACTTTAGGCAATAATATAATACTTGTCAACAGCGTGGGCATAGCGGGGCATGTACAGATAGACGACGGAGCGATACTTTCCGGGATGGTGGCCGCCCACCAGTTTGTAAGGGTTGGGAAATACGCGATGGTATCGGGTTTGAGCGGCCTGCCTTTGGATATGCCTCCTTTCTGCAGGGCTACGGGCGGCAGGGCAAAGCTAGTAGGTCTAAACACAGTGGGTTTGGTAAGAAACGGCTTCAGCAAGGAAGCGATACGAGCTATAAAAAACGCTTATAAGGAATTGTTCCTTTCAAACAGAACTTTGAAAGAATCTATGGAATTATTGAAAAACTCCAATCCCACGCCCGAGGTTATGGAGCTTATAACCTTCTGCGAAAATACGAAACGCGGCATAACTCCCGCCAGAATGAAATTCCATCACAGCGGCGGACAGGATGACGAATAAAGAAAAACTCGGGATAATAGCGGGCGAGGGTAAATTCCCCGTCAATATCGCCAAAGAAGCCAGCTCAAAAGGCGTGGAGGTATATGTCATCTGCGCAAAGAACAACGCTTTTGAAAAAGATTTCCTTCCCTACGCCCAAAAAATAGCGACAATGAAGTTAGGCCAAATGAGCGGAGCCATAAAATTCTTTAAAGAAAACGGCGTAAGCAAAGCGGTAATGGCGGGCCGGGTGCAGCATGTAAACATATTCAGCGTCATGCCCGATTTGCGCACCGCCAAAATACTGGCAAAAATAAAGGATATGCGCGCGGACACGATATTGGGCGCCGCGGTGAATGAATTTAAGAAAGAGGGTATAGAGTTTATATCCTCCTCCTCCTTTATGGAAAAATGCTTGGCCCAAAAAGGCGTTTTGACCAAACGCGCGCCCTCGCCTGAAGAAATGAGCAGTATAGAACTGGGACTAAAAATATCCAAAACGATGGCGGGGCTGGATGTGGGGCTGACCTGCGTTCTGTGCGACAGGGCCGTACTCGCCCTTGAGGCGATGGAAGGGACGGACAACTGCATCAAACGAGCGGGAGAAATTTATAATTCCGCCCCCATAAGCAAAGGTGGAAGTATAGTGGTGGTAAAAGTGGCTCGCCCCAAGCAAGACGACCGCTACGATTTGCCCGTTATAGGCAAGGGCACGATAAGAGCGATGAAAGAAGCCAAAGCGCAAGTTTTGGCCGTAGAGGCGCAAAAAACGATAATTTTGGATATAGAGGAAGTCATCGCTTTAGCTGACAAATACAATATCTGCCTAACCGCGATATAACATACCGGTTTTTAAAGAAGAAAGCCTTTCTCCCAAGAGAAAGGCTTTTAGTTTTTTAAGGTAAGATCCGCCAAAGAGAAGGATATCAGCTTGCCCAAGTCCCGCAAAGAAACCTCCACTTGAAAGCCGATTTTTCCCCCGCTGAATATAATAGTTTCAAAGTTTTGCGCGGAAGAATCTATAAAAGTGACAAAAAACTTCTTCATACCCAAAGGCGAGCAGCCGCCGTGTATATAGCCGGTAAGGGGCAGAAGCTCTTTGTTTTTAACCATCTCGACCGATTTTTCGCCGCAGGCCTTGGCGGCTTTTTTAAGGTCCAATTCCTCGGCGACTGGCACCACAAAAACGTAATGCGCTCCGCTTTTACCGACGGTGACAAGAGTCTTAAACACTTGCGCCTCGTTCTGATTTAAGGCGCGGGCGACCTCAACCCCGCTTAAAGCCTCTTTGACATCATAGCAATAACTTTTGTAACTTATTTTAGCGGCGTTTAAAATACGCATGACATTTGTCTTATGCTCCATACGACAATTATATAATTTGCGACAGACTGAAATTCGGCTATCGCAATATTTTTATAGCGGAAAAAAACCCGGCATTTAAAAATGAAATAAATCCCGGGAAATCATTTCAAAAGATTGAAAGGGGGGTAGCAGGAAATATGGAAAGAAATGAAGAATGTCCTAACTGTATCAATTTTGGCAAAGCGGCTATTATAGGATGCGGTTTTGTAGGGTCGGCCTCGGCGTTCAGCCTTATGCAGAGCGCCATATTTAGGGAGCTCGTTCTAATAGACGCCAATAAAGAAAGAGCTGAAGGCGAAGCCCTGGACATCAGCCACGGTATTCCTTTTTCCAGACCTATGAAGATATACGCCGGCGATTATGACGACATTTCCGACGCCGGCATAATAATAATAACCGCGGGCGCCAACCAGCAGCCGGGGGAAACTCGCCTCGACTTGGTAAAGAAAAATATAGCCATATTCCAAAAAATAATACCGGAAATCGCCAAACGCAACTTCAAGGGGATATTATTGATAGTGGCCAATCCCGTTGATATACTTACATACGCAGCGATAAAATTGAGCGGCCTGCCTGAAAACAGGGTAATAGGTTCGGGTACGGTTCTTGACACCGCGCGCCTAAAATGCGAAATAGGCGATCATCTTAACGTCGACAGCAGAAGCGTACACGCCTATATAGTCGGCGAACACGGCGACAGCGAAATAGCCGCCTGGAGCAGCGCCAATATTTCGGGCATACCTTTAAACGACTTCTGCGAAATGAGGGGTCACTTCGACCACAAAAGGGCGACGGAAAAAATCGCCGCCGACGTGCGAAACAGCGCCTATGAGATTATATCAAGAAAGAAAGCCACCAATTATGGTATAGCCATGTCCGTAAAAAGGATATGCGAGGCCATAGTCCGCGACGAAAAATCCATTCTGCCGATATCGGCTATGATGCACGGAGAATACGGGATAAAAGACATTGTGCTTAGTATGCCCTCCATAGTCGGCAAAAACGGCTTTGAAACGCATGTGCCGATATCGCTTAACAAGGAGGAAGTCGAAAAATTATACAAATCTGCGCGGATACTAAAGGATATACTAAAAGAAAACAATCTGTTATAAGCTAAAAATTACCGACGACGGCAAAAAGTATTTCTTTAAGCGATAAAAAAGCGCTCTTTAAAAAGAGCGCTTTTTCTATCAAAACAACTAATGTTTTTCGAGTGAGGATCTCTTTAAAGAAGTTTTGTCAAATTGTATAAGCACCAGGCTGACCACTATTATAAACATTCCTATTATCTCATACTTATTGGGGATTCGGCCATTAAGCAAAAAATCGCTGCCTAAAGCTATAAAAGGGACTAAATAAGTTGCGATGCTGGCTCTTAAAGCGCCCCATTCTTTAAGCAGTTTCATAAGCAAAAGCAAAGCCGCCGCGGAAGAGCCTAAAGCCACATAAAGCACAGATATTATAACCTTCGGGGACAGCACCTGCTCAAACGACGGGATTTTTATCCCCGCCAACAACGATACTATAAATAAAAACACCATGCTGAACAGATATTGATGAAATACGCTCTGCTGCCAAGTGATTTTATTTATCATAATATACTTTATAAGCACATTCCCGCAGGCGTAGCATATGGCCATAAGCAAAAGAGAAACGCTTCCGTAAAGCGCGGCCTTATTCATAGAAGCCGAGGTATAAGCCTCCACCGCCGGCTGAAAGATAAACATCAGGCCTATAAAACCTACCACCACTCCTACGGCTTTGCGCCAGGTGAAAGAATCTTCCCCCTTAAGAGTAAACGCCGCTATAATAAATACCCACAACGGAACCGTTCCGTTGAATATTCCGCCCGTACCCGGCGGCAGAAATTGCTGCCCCCAATACAAAAAGATAAAGGGTATGCCCATAATCAGCATGCCGGCGAGCCAAGGGCGCCAAGCTTCTTTTCTGGGAAGATAAAAAGACTGTTTCGTCAGCAAAAACCAAACCGTAAAGAAAATGAAACCTATAAAAACTCTTAAAAAAGCGGAAAAATAAGGGTCAAAAACATCTACGGTATATTTAACCCCGACAAAAGCCGTCCCCCAAAAAAAAGCTAACAGAAAAAAATAAAAAACATTCATAAGCGGTTCTCCTTATTTTTCGGCTTTTACAAATGATATTTAAATATATATACTTTCTGTATACGCCTATATAAGGTAATTATATGATAAAAAAATTTCTATTCCTACTCTTTAGCCTTTTATGCGCGGCGAATTATAGCAAGGCGGCCGAAAGCGTAAAGCTTTTTGACACCGATTCTTATACCGATATTTTCATATCCTCGCAAAAGGCCGACATAACCGTGATACCGGCCGACGCGCAAGGCAGCGGGATAGTTTGGAACCCTAAACTCTGCGTTATGACTTTCCGCCGCCCCAGCAAAGACGTGGTGGAAATAACCATAGAACCCAGAAAGCAAAACGCGTTTTTTCAAAAGATGCTTATGATTCCCCATTCAAGATGTTCCGTTCAGCTTAAAGCCGGAGAGAATAAAAATATTTATGCCTCCTCGCAAAGCGGGGATATTAGGTTTTTCTATTTGACTTCCAAAACAGCCCGGGCCTACAGCGGGCAAGGCGTTGTGGAAACACTAAATACCGGCGGGAACTTCTCCGCGGAAACCTTAACGGACAAAATAAACATACGGGAATTTGACGGCAAGGATTTATCGCTTAAAACCGTAAGCGGGAATATCACGGTTACGGGTAAAGCGAAGAATATATCTCTGCTTAATACCAGCGGGGACAGCAAATTGACCGGCTTTGCCGAAACTTTGATGTTTTATTCCTCGCAAGGCGGATTAAACGCCAAGTGGGAAAGTCTGCCCGAGAACGCTCTGAACGTATCGGCGCACTCATTTTCCGGAGACATAAAACTGTCGCTGCCCAAGGCGGAGAAAAATTATAAGGAAGCCAGCAAACTGGACTTAAAAACTTTTTACGGCGATATAACAATTGAAGAAAGACGAAATTGACGATACAATGCGGCAAGCCTGCCCGCAGTTATGCAAGTTTCAAGCAGACAAGGAGATAATATGAAAGCCATATGCAAAACAAAACCGGCGCCCGGCGCGGAATATATCGACGCCGAAGTACCGCAAATTAAAAGTGACGAACTTCTAATAAAGATTCACGCCGCTTCCATCTGCGGAAGCGACTTGCCGATATACGCTTACAGCTCCTGGTCGGCAAAAAGAATGCCGATCCCTTTCATATTCGGCCATGAGCTTTGCGGCGAAGTGGTGGAGATAGGCGATAAAGCCAAAGGCTTTAACAAGGGCGATTTCGTATCGGTGGAATCGCATATTTTCTGCGGGTTGTGCTATCAATGCCGAAACGATCAGAGGCACGTATGCTCTAATTTGAAGATTTTGGGCATAGACGTTCAAGGCGGTTTCGCCGAATACGCCGCCATACCCGCGCGCTGCGCGTGGAAACACAGTGACAATTCCTGCAAAGACATCGGCTCGATAATGGAACCTTTGGGCAATGCCGTATTCGCTACACTTTCTGAAGACATAGTAGGCAAATCGGTAGTAATATCGGGCTGCGGGCCGCAGGGGCTTTTCGCCACGCAGATAGCCAAAGCCTGCGGAGCGGCCAAAGTAATTTCCTTGGAGACTTCCGCCTTCAGGCAAAAACTGGCCGAAAAAATGGGCGCCGACGTCGTCCTAAACCCGATGGATCCAGATATTCTTAAAAAAATTATAGAGGCGGGCGGCGATAAATCCGGCATAGATATAGTTATAGAAATGTCCGGCAACCCCTCGGCGATTAACTTGGCCTTGGAAATGGTAAAGCCCGCGGGCAGAATGGTATGCTTCGGCCTGCCTAAAGACAATATCAGTATAGACTACGCCAATAAAATCGTATTCAAAGCGGTGCGCCTGCAAGGCATAGCGGGCAGAGAAGTGTTCCGCAGCTGGTACAAAATGGAAAGCCTGTTAAAAAGCAAGGCCATAGACCCGCGCCCCGTAATCACGCACAGCTTTAAGATGAAAGACTTCGCCAAAGCGTTTGAAATCGCAATGGACCCCAAAAAAGAATGCGGCAAAATTCTGCTTATACCGTAATCGGAGGATAAAATAAATGGAAAAAATGAAATTTTTAGAAGATGAAATAGCCCAGCTTAAAGCTGAAAATCGCTTTATCCAGCCCAATGTCCTGCAAAGCGCGCAGGGGCCGATATCCGTAATAGACGGCAAAGAAGTCATAAACCTGACTTCAAACAATTATCTTTGTCTTACCACGCATCCCAAAGTGGTCGCGGCCGCTGTAGCCGCCACGGAAAAATACGGCATAGGCACCGCCGCCGTACGCACTATAATCGGCACCACTTCCCTGCACGAGGAGCTGGAAAAACGCCTGGCGGAATTTAAAGGGACGGAAGATTCCATTGTAATACAATCGGGTTTCACTTCCAACACGGCAACCTGCCAAAGCCTGATGACCAGCCCCGACGATGTTCTTATATCCGACGAGCTCAACCACGCCTCTATAATCGACGGCGGCAGGCTGGCCAAAGCCAAAAAGAAAATTTACCGCCATAACGATATGGCCCATTTAAAAGAAATTTTGGAAACGCCGGAAGTTCGCTCCGCCAGGAGAAAACTACTTGTTACCGACGGAGTATTCAGCATGGACGGCGACATCGCAAACCTGCCGGAAATAGTCGAACTCTGCAACAAACACGATGTCATCACCATGGTTGACGACGCGCACGCCAGCGGCGTAATAGGGCCGCAGGGCCGCGGCACCGTCGCGCATTACGGGCTTAAAGGAAAGGTGGATATCCAGATAGGCACCCTTTCAAAAGCGTTTGCTACAATAGGCGGTTATGTGGCGGGCAGCCATAATTTAAAGCAGTATATGCAGTCGGTCGCGAGGCCGTTTTTATTCTCCAGCTCGCATCCGCCGGCCGTAGTGGCCACCTGTTTGGCGGGCCTTGACGTAATTTACAATGAGCCCGAGCGCCTGCAAAAGCTTTGGGATAACACCAAATTCTTTAAAGAAGAACTTAAAAAAGCCGGCTTTGACACCGGCGCGTCCCAAACGCCGATAACGCCCGTAATGGTGGGAGACACGCAGAAAGCGCACGCTTTAAGCAAAATGCTTTTTGACGAAGGCGTATTCGCTTTGGCGATCGGATTCCCTACGGTAGCCAAAGGCAAGGAGCGGCTTAGAACTATAGTAACGGCGGGGCACGAGTTTGCCCAGCTGGAAAAAGCCGCCGCCGCTTTCAAAAAATGCGGCAAGGACTTAGGGATAATTTAATGTACGGCAAGTTGAAAAAATCGTTAAGCGTCGGGGTCCTCGCGGCCCTGACGCTTATCTTAGCGGCGGGCTGCGCGAAAGAGCCTCAAAACCAAGGGGAAAGCGGCGGCGCCTCCTATGCCATAAAAACAGCCGAGGCCGATTATGTCGCCTATTCTTTGGCAAAGCAGGTGCTTAAGGATATAGCTGAAATCAAAATGATTATCCCCCCCGGCTCCCAGCCGCATGGTTTTGAACCGCTCCCCAAAGACATAGCGGAAATAGAAAAAACGCAGTTTTTGTTTTATATAAACGACAGGCTGGAACCTTGGGCTAAGAAACTCGGCGGGGATAAAGCTTTCCCTTTAGAAAGAAACCTCCCGGAAATCAACCCGGCCGATCCGCATGTCTGGATGGATTTTGACAATATACAAGTAATGGCCGAAAATATGGCCTATTATATATCTTCGCAATACCCCGACACGGAAAAACAGCTCCTTAAAAATATTCTTAATTTTCATAACGAAGTTGATATGCTCAAAAGGATTTACGGGCAAATGCTTTCAAACTGCGAGCATAAAGACATCTATCATATCGGGCATTTAGCTTTCGGCTATATCGCCGACAGATACGGCTTGAACTTCAAGCCGCTTACCGGCGCTAAAGCCGATGCCGAACCGACTCCCAAAGATATGGCGGAAATGATAAAAAGCATTAAGGAGAACAAGGTTAAATATATCTTTACCGAGGAAACTTTAAACCCGGCCATTTCTCAGGCCATCGCGCGGGAAACGGGGGCGCAAATACTTTATCTTCATACGATAGAACACGTAACAAAACAGGAATTTGAGCAGAATATGACTTATAGGCAGCTTATGCTTAAAAATCTGGACAGCCTGGCAAAAGGACTTAACTGTAAAGCGTGATAACGGAATATGAACATAATAGAAGTTAAGGATTTGTCTTTCGCTTATAACGGGGAAGAAGTATTGAAAAATATTTCTTTCAGCGTAAAGCGCGGCGATTTTACCGGCCTGCTGGGCCCAAACGGCAGCGGGAAGACGACTCTTATAAAACTGGTTTTGGGGCTGCTTAAAACCGAAAAGGGCGGCGTAAAACTATTCGGGCAAGATTTAAACCGCTTTAAAGACTGGCGCAAAATAGGATATTTGGAACAAAAAGCCACCCCGCCCAAACTTATGCCCCTTACCGCTTTTGATGTGGCGAGGCTGGGTCTGTTAAGCACAAAGAAAATGCCGCGCATTTTCAACGCGCGCGACAGCCGCCTTACCGAAGAAATTATGGCCTTAACCAAATGCTTGGAATATAAAGACAAACTGTTCAGCGAACTTTCCGGCGGACAGCAGCAGCGCGTGCTCTTAGCCAGAACGCTGATCAATAAACCCTCCCTGATAATACTTGACGAACCTTCCACCGCTTTGGACAGCTCCTCCAGGGAAAACTTTTTTGAAATGATTTCCCAAATCAATAAAAACGCCGAAACCTCCGTTTTGGTTATTACGCACGACATAGCCGACATAGGCAAATATGTGAACAATTTTATAATTTTGGACAAAGAGATAATCTTCTGCGGAGATAAACGCGAGTTCTGCCGTTCAAAAAGAGTTACCGATTATTTCGGGCCCTATACTCCCCATCTTATGGACCATCTGCACAGCGAAGACAGCTGCCCGTTTAAGGAGAACCATGAACATCTTTGAGTTTCTATCTTACGCCTTTGTGCAAAAGGCTCTGATCGCCGGCGCGCTGATAGCGGTAATCACCTCGGTGCTTGGCGTGTTTTTGGTGCTTAAAAGATTGTCTTTAATCGGCGACAGTTTAAGCCATGTCGCCTTAAGCGGCATAGCCTTGGGCTTAATCACCAATACCAGCCCCATCTTTATGGCGATACCGGTAGTAATGCTAAGTTCTCTGGGAATATACAAAATAAGCGCAAGCGCTAAGGTCCATTCCGACAGCGCTTTGGGCATAATAGCCGCCGCGGGGATATCGCTTGGGCTTATTTTGGCCGCCTTGGCGGGCGGATTCAATGTTGATTTGCTCTCTTTCCTCTTCGGAAGCATTTTGACGGTAAGCACCGGCGAGCTTATTTTGGCTTTTGTTTTGGCCGCAATAATACTGTGCCTGGTTTATATATTTTACAATGACTTAATCGCCATTACCTTTGACCAAAACTTCGCAAAGACCGCCGGCGTCAATACCGAGAGAATGAACATCATTCTCGTTTTAATATCCGCGGCGGCGGTGGTGATAGCTTTGAAGGTTGTCGGCATAATGTTGGTATCGGCTATGATAATAATACCCCCTACGGCCGCTTTGCAGCTGGCCAAGACTTTTAAAAAAGCGCTGATTTTATCCGCCTCCTTTTCGGTCGCGGGCGTTATTTTGGGGATATACTCCGCTTTTATGCTCAATATGCCAAGCGGCGCTATGATAATAGCCGCAGATATAATAATTTTGCTTACTGCCGTATCTCTGAGGAAATATGCTTTTAACAAAAGATGAATTGCCTGTACTTATCAAGGATTTAAAAAAACTTTATCCAAAAACCAAAACGGCCTTAAATTACGGCTCGGCTTTCCAGCTTTTGTGCGCTGTGATACTTTCCGCACAATGTACCGACACGAGAGTCAATATGGTAACGCCGAAACTCTTTGAAAAATACCCGGACGCCAAAACCATGAGCCAAGCTTCCCTGGAAGATATAGAAACGATAATCAAATCAACCGGTTTTTACCACGCGAAAGCCAAATCTCTTTCGGAAACTTCAAAAGCTCTGTCCGAACAATACGGCGGGGAGGTGCCCTCCGATATGCAAAAACTGCTTAAACTGCGCGGCGTCGCCAGGAAAACGGCAAATGTCGTCTTGCAGGATTTTTACGGCATAGCCGAGGGCGTTGTGGTGGATACGCATGTCAAAAGGCTCTCTTACAGGATGGGGCTAACCAGAAATACCGACCCCCTTAAAATTGAGCGGAATTTGATGAAACTGCTTGATAAAAAATATTGGCATTGGATAAGCCACGCCCTAATTTGGCACGGGCGCGGAATATGCCACGCCCGCGCGCCCAAATGCGCCCAATGCCCCTTGGCGTCCTACTGCCCCAAAAACGGCGTTAAAGTAAAATAATGCCCCTTTGCAAGGCGATACCGCTAAGATTTAACAGAAACTCAACGGGCAAAACTTATTTCTGAGGCTTCCTCAGTATAAAAATAATCCTCATATTTCTATCTCGCCCAAAAGAAAAGAGCCGCGCTTTAAGCGCGGCCCCTTTCAGCAAAATAAACGCCTGTTTAATACAGCGTAAAATTGGGCAATAGCATATTTACCATAAGCCCTACGCTCAGAAAGGGGCCGAAAGGTATGGCGTTGTTTTCGGCGGGTTTCTTTAGCAGCATTAAAACGCCAAAGTAGAATACGCCCGCGAAAGAAGACACTATCAAAGCGTTTACCACGCCTATCCATCCGCTTATCGCGCCGATGGCGCCCATAAGTTTTATGTCGCCGCCGCCCATGGCCTCTTTCTTAAAAATAAGCTGCCCGACAATCGCCGTAAACCATAGCCCGAAGAATCCTACCGCCCCCCCGATTAAGGACGATATCAGCCTAGCCCAAACCCCGCCGCTAAACGCGGGATTGGCAAAAGCGCAGGCCAAACCAAATACTATCAGCCCTATGGAAAACCTGTCCGGTATTATCATAAGTTTAATATCGATTACGGAAAGAACTATAAGGCTGTAAAGTATTATAAGCGCGAAAGGCAGCCATAAAGTCAGCCCTATCTTCCACACAAATAACAGGGTAAGGCACGCGGTAAGAAATTCCACTATCGGATATTCCAAGGATATTTTCTCTTTGCAAGAGCGGCATTTTCCGCCTAAAATCAAATAGCTTAATATAGGGATATTGTCGTACCATTTTATTCTGCTTTTGCATTTGGGGCAGGAAGAAGGCGGCCATACTATAGACATTTTGGCCGGTATTCTGTAGACGCATACGTTTAGGAAACTCCCTATCACCAAACCGAAAATAAAAGAAACGCAGAGAATAAAAATATCCGGCATTAAGAAATCTCCTAAATATTCAAAAACACTTCGCAATAATCTTCTGCCTGCTCGTCATTGACGTAAACCCAGCCGCCGCTGCCGTCAAACGTTTGATTGTACGGCCCGTACTTCACGCTTGAGGAGGAGTTTGAAAGCGTTTTGTACGCGGACGGTATCTTTTCCATATATTCAGGCACAAGCAAATCCAAGTTCTCCGGACAGCGGTTTTCGTGCTCCCACCTGTAGACATTAACCGCATCTCTCAGTTTAGTTAAACTCTCTTTGGAAGCGGCGGCCGCGGCTTCCGTCCGTATCACTTCTATCTTCCGGGCGGAAAGCCAGCCGAAAACCGCTATCGCTATAACTATCAGTATTATTTCGCAGGTAAATATATTGCTTTTCATCTCATTTCATATGCATAAGAACATAGGTTATTACTTTCGCGTCGTCTAAAGTGAATTTCAGGCTCGACTTCTCGTTTGGGATATGCGGATCGCTGTATATCTTGGAACCTACTACCGCGGGCAAATCCAAATTCCTTACCAGAGCGGCGAAAGTGCCGCCGCCGACGCCCAACACTTTGGGTTCAACCTTGTTTACCGCTCTCACCGCTTCGCAATAAAGTTTTACTATCTGCGCCTCGGGAGAAGTGGCCTTTGATACCGCGCTATAAACAATTTCCCAAGTCACTTTGACTTTAAAATCTTTTTCCACGCCCTTTATTATTGAGGCGACCTCATCCTTGAAAGCCTGCGGGGTATAAGAAGGCAGGACTCGGCAGTCCATATAAAACACGTCCGTACCCGGAATAGTGTTTACGTTGGGGACATTGGCGTCTTTTTTGGTAGGCTCAAAGGTGCTGGTATCCGGAGAGAAAATTGGGTCGCGCCTGTCAAACTTGGCATAGAGCCCTTCTCTAAGCCTTATCAGCAACTTGGAACCGGCATAAAAAGCGTTGTTCCCGCTGGCCGGCATTGAACCGTGGCACTGTTTGCCTTCCGTGGTAAATTTTATCCAAAAGGCATTCTTTTCCGCAATTTCCACTTCGCGGCCTTGCGGATCGCCCGAATCCTGCACCAGGAAACTGTCGTTCTTGCCAAACAAATCCGGGCGCTGCGCCGCTACGTAATCCATACCGTATTTACTGCCCGTTTCTTCGTCCGCCAAAAGCATAATGCCCAAGTTTACGGGTATTTCGGCGCCGCTTTCCATTACCGCTTTAGCCGCGGCCAAAGCCGCCGATACCGCTTGCTGATTGTCCTCCACGCCGCGGCCGTATATGGTATCGCCGTCGGCGTCCAAGGTAAGTTTAAAAGGATCGGTTTTCCACAGGGTTCTATCGCCTTCCGGCACCACGTCCATATGCGTAAGGAGCCACAGGGTTACGTCTCTATTTTTGCCGTAATATCTGGCTATGATGTTGGGCCTTATGCCGCCTTCGGCCGTGGCGTCGGGGGCATCTATATGGAAGATTTCGTCAAATTTCATTTTTTTGAGTTCGGCCTCCAAATATTTGGATTTGGCCAGCTCGCCTTTGCCGCCTTGCTCGGGCGATACCGCGGGAAGAGCGGTCATATTGGTCTGAAGTTCAAGAATGTAATCTCTAAGTCCGTCTATAGTTTTGAATATTTTATCCATACAACTGTTTCTCCTTAAAAGGGATTGGGGACATCAATGAATTGCACGTCCACTTTATAATGCTTCTTTATGTACTCCATCAGCGCTTTTATTCCATATACCTCGGAATTGTAATGGCCCATGGCTATAAAATTTATGCCGGCCTCCCGACATTGTTCCAAGACATATTCGTCGCGGCTGCCGGTAACGAATAAATCCGCCCCCGCTTCTATCGCTTGGCCTAGCATATCATGCGCGCCGCCGCTGACCACCGCGACCTTCTTAACCTTCTTGGGGCCGCATACCACGCATTCGCCGTTTAAAAGAGCGCAAAATTTCTCGATGTCGCGCGCGGGCTTTACCTCCCCCACGAAACCGATGTCTATGCCGTGATAGGTACCGAACGGTTTGAGATTCTTAAGGCCCATCTTCGCCGCCAAGCGCGCGTTGTTGCCAAGCTTAGGGTGTCTGTCCAACGGCAAATGATAGGATACCAAATTTATATCGTTTTTGATAAGAAAAGCAACCCTTCCGCCAAATACGCCCGTAATGGTTTCGGCATTGTTCCAGATAAGGCCGTGGTGGGTCATCACCATATCGGCGCCCGCCGCCTTGGCGCATTTGAAAAGCTCCATAGTGGCAGAAACTCCGAAAACTATTTTCTTTATCTCGCGTTTTCCCTCCACCTGCAAACCGTTATGTTCAGGAGTGAGAGCCACGTTAAGAAGTTTGTTTAAGTCTTTTAGGATTATGTCGCGCTGTATCATATTTTTATGTTATCATTTTATTAGTATGAAAAAAACGGCAATCTTCACTTTCCTTATGTTTTTAGCCACGGCCGCATTGCCGCAGGAGAGCATTCCCGAGGCTCCCAACCTGATGACGCGGGACAAAAACCCCCAAAAAATATTACCCGTTACCGTGGAATATCCCCATCAGAACACCAGAATAGCCGAGGGCGCCAAAGGAATATTTCTGTTCGGGAAAGTACACGCGGGGGGTGGACTTCTTACCATAAACGGAGTAGACATCCCCATATACCGCACGGGCACTTGGCTGACTTACCTGCCCGTAACTCCGGGAAATATGGATTTTATCATAGAGTTTACCGATTCCGAAAAAACCCATAAATATAAAAGAAGCGTATTCGTAAGAGGCTTTAATTATAAAGATTACCTTAAAAAACCGAGGTTTGACACTTCCAGCCTGTTCCCCGCGAGCGACGTGGAACTATCCGAAAACGATATACTGGATTTCACCGTGGCGGGAACGCCCGATATGGTGGTAAAGATGAGCGCGGGCGATTACTTCCAAGATGAATTGATGATAGCTTCCCGGCGCGAACCGGGGATATATAAGAAAACCGTCAACTTCGGGGACATCAAGCCGAGCGGCAAATCGACAAAAGCAACCTACTACATGTACGACGACAACGGCAAACTTAAGGCGAAAGCCTCCACTTTAGGGAGAATAAAAATACTTCCCCAAGACCAGGCTTCAAGAATGGCAAAAGTAATAAGAGAAGACTCCCGGCTTAGGCCCACTCCTCAGCCCAGCGGACACATTCTTGATACGAAACTCTACGGGAATGTGGAGGTCACGGGCCGAATAAACAATTTATACCGCGTCAAATTGGACGAAAACGCCGTCGGCTGGATTGAAAGGCGCTTCCTTTCCTTGGACAGCGGCCTGAAAAAAACTAGAAATATCGCTTGGGAAATATCCGCCTCGCCGCAAGAAAACAAAACCATCCTCACCATAAAGAATACGGAAAAAGTAAGTTTCAAAATAGAGGAAAATTACGATTCCTTCGACATTACCTTATATTACACCCAAGCCCTTAACACCATAATGAGCGACTCCGAGGACGAATTGCTCTCGGGTTTGGACTACGAAATTATTTCCGACGGCGCCAAGAAAATAAAAGCCCGCTACAAAGACGGCGCCCGCCTCTGGGGTTACACTTACAAGTATCAGGACAACAACTTGGTTTTTGAACTTTACCACCAGCCCAAATTCAATTTTACCGAAGAAAAGCCCTTAAACGGCCTCAAAATAGTGCTTGACCCCGGCCATTCCCCAAAAAGGACCATACCTTACGACGGGGCGGTCGGGCCAAGCGGCCTGTTGGAATACGAAGCCAATTACGATATAGCCCTCGCGGCAAAAAAACATTTGGAGGATTTGGGCGCGGAAGTTTTCTTATCTAAAACGGAAAAAGAGAATATGCCGCTATACAGAAGAACCGAAAAACTGGAAGAGAACAACGCTCATCTTTTCGTCAGCATACACAATAACGCGCTGCCGGATTATATAGATCCTTTCGCCAGAGAGAGGGGTTCTTCGGTCTTTTATTATTATCCGCACAGCCTGCCTTTTGCGCAAGCGATGCAAAGCAGCTTTATCAAGAATGTCGGCCTGCCGACCGAAGGTATTTTGCAGGCGGATTTTTCCGTTACGAGGAGTTCCCCTCAAGTCCCTTCCATACTGATAGAAAACGTCTATATGATGATCCCCTATCAAGAGGAGCTCTTGAAACAAGAACGTTTTATAGACATTTTGGGGACGGCCATATCGGAAGGCGTGGTAAACTTTGTTAATCCTACTTGGAATATAAAGAATAGAAGTTCCCTAACCAACGCGCCAATGAATTAATTTCGGCGTAAAAATAAAATTATTTTGGAAAACGCTTTAAATTTGCTAGAATTATAATATATTGGCAAGAAGATTGTAATTTCAATCGGATTTTCGCCGGGATGCTGGAATTGGTAGACAGGATGGTCTCAAAAACCATTGTCCGCAAGGACGTGAGGGTTCGAGTCCCTCTCTCGGTAAGATTTAAAATACAAAAAAACCGCTAAAAAGCGGTTTTTTTGTTGTAATAGGCTTCTATTTTAGAAGGCATAATATTCAAGAAGACTCAAGTACAAACCTAGGATGTTTCATTACCATTCGCCTATTTTATGCGTTTCAAGATTTACTTTTATTTTGAATGATAACCGAGGACTATATGAGTATCCTCCCGTTTTTATTCTTTTTGCATCTCGCAAAAACAGAAGTCCTATTATGTTTGTATTTTCCGAGATTCCAAAACCAATGACTAAAACATCTGGAGATCTAGAACTTTCTTCCTTCTGTTTATTTACATTTTTTAACAAACAAGCTCTGTTATATATAGTTCCATCTACATCTGATTTCTCTAGTATTGTACATTGAATTCCCTTTAAATAGTTCTTATCCGCAAGATAGCTTTTGACTATCTCAAAGTTCCATGAGGACCTTAATCTTAAGACATCTCGGAAAGTTCTTGATATGCAATATCTAAAGCTTTTTTAAGTTTTGCTTCCGATATTGTTCCGTGATTATTACAGGCGATACCGAACGTCAGTACAAGTAAACATAGTATTATTTTTTTCATTTTATTTTTTCCTCAGGTTTAAAAAATTTTTTCCACGTTTTAAAACGTTTATCCGGGTCAATTTGCCCATAATTGGCTGGACTGGGCAAGTATTCAAAAGTGATTTTTCTTTCCTCACAAAACTGCTTAACTTCTTCTGTTTTGGCTTGAATATGCGGAAGACCGCTAAAAGTTTTTCTGGTGAAACAAACCTTTTTTAAGTGTTTTAAACGCGCAATTTCCGCTTTAACATCTGTACGGTTGGCTTTATTTAAATATTTATCTAGATTTACGTCACGGTAATTTGCGGCGTCTTCTTCCGGCATATCTATTGTTTCTATCAGGTCGGTAAAGTCTATTTTGTGCCGTTTGATGAAGGCTTCTTTGTCTTCAACAGAGCTGTATCTTAAACATTTTTCTCCAAAAATGGCGGACATTAGCTCCCAAAAAGCCGTGTGCCCTCTGCTGTAAAAGAAGGCGGCGGAATTAGAAGGAATATCGGGGTTAAATGTACCGATAACTAAAATTTCCGTATCCGGATTTAATTTCCTTGGTAAAAATTTATGTTTCATTTTTGTTTTTATCCTTTTTTAATAGTTATCTCATAATTACGCTTAATATAAAGAAAAGTATAGCCATAATAATAGAACTTCTAATAACGATTCCTAAAAATACTAAAGGCAATCTGCCGGCAGAAATTCTTGGGGAATCTTTGCTGTTGTATTTAGCGTCAAATTTTTCTTGCGGCATAGCGCAAAATAAAATAGCTTGTATGATAGGCACCAACAGAAATATCCAAAATACGGGCAAAAATACACTTATAAAAATTAAATTTTGTGCAGCAGCCGCATACCAAGTTGCTCTTCCTTCTAAACCTAGGTAGATATATTGCCCGCCGACAAACCAAAAGAACCATGTAAAAACACCCGCCGCATATTTATTTTTTCTGGATGAACTTACGCAAAGAGTTTCTTTTTCCTTTGCTTTTTTCTCGCTATAACCGCAATTTGGACAAGTTTCCGCCAAATCAGAATATTCTTTCCCGCATTCTTTACATTTAATCAACGCCATATTATTTCTCCTTATTATTTTTGATTTATTTTTTCGGGCTCAAAGTATAACAAGAAGCAAAATCGGGCAAATAAAAACGGCTGTTATATTTGAGCCATTCAGACTAACCCAAATATAAACAGCCGTGGTTTCCTGCCCCGATGGGCAGGAAACACTCGGCACAGTACACCCAAGGGATCAGCTCAGGTATACTGTGCCTAAAAACGACTGTTTTTGGAGTCTGAATGTGCCATTGGTATTTCCAACAGCGCACCGTATTCTTCATACGGTTCCAAAAACAGATTCAAATTGTATATAAGCCACATTTAAGGCTTTTTGATTAAGAGAGAATCCTCGCAATAAATATATCTTATTATAAAAAATTTTCTGTGTTTTGACTATATTTATTTTAGAAGAATATTTTATTCTTTCATACAGAGGGATTTTTGTATAGTTATTAAAGGTTGTTTAGTCATTTTGGAATGCTTTCTAAGAGCTTGTATAACAGATGCCGCTTCAATAGAAGCTGTAATATATTTAGGGAGTAATGTATCTTCTATTTGGTAAAATTTAAAAGCCGCCTTATAACAGGCGGCTTTCTTGTTATTCCCGAAACAAATCTTCCCGCGCGATACCATCCTGTAGCGAAACCGACAAAGCGTCAATTTTATTCTTTAGCCCCGCCACCGCCCGTTTGGTATTTCTGTTCGCTTCTGTTCAGAATCTTTATCTCCATAAAGTTATTTAAGCGCCCGCGGCGCCTCTCTCTTACCCAACCCGTCGGAATACCGTTTATTCCAATTATTGTCTTTTTGTTTTATTCATTGATGAGGCGGGGGCGCACCTAGGCTATAACACTACAATATTGAATTTTGGGCGCGGCGGCGTTTTGAATTAAACGGAAGAAATTGTAAAACTCTTTTATTTCAAGGTCCAGCACAGACAACTACCATCGCCGCAGCCATTACTACCTTCTCCCTTCGCCCCCAAAATGCGGCATAAAGCCGTCCCTTTCCAATCGGAAGAAGCATAAGAACAGCACAAATTTCGCCCGTTATACATAAAAAGCAAAGCCACCCTGCCGGGCAAACCACCATCCACCGTAATTTTGTCCTTAGTGTCCCCTCCACTTCCCAGTATTGAGTATGAAAAATCTTTTACCCGCATTATATTTGGGCTGACTAATACTCCGTCGGGAGGAATATCTATTCCCAACTCCTCATATGTGTCGGCATATTTCCCCATTCTAAGAAAATACATTCTCTGCGCGTCGCGAAAGAATCTTCCCTGAAGAAAAGCTTCCGTCAACTTCGCCCTGTTGACCGCCCGCTCATATTGCGGCAAAGCGATAGCCGCAATTATCCCGATTATTAATACCACTACCAACATCTCTATAAGAGTAAATCCTTTCTTTTTTGACATAAAAAATACCCCTGCCCCTCGGAGGATTACAGGAGTACTTTATCAAAAAAAAAAAACAATTCAAGAAGAATCTATAGAGAAAGAAAAAACAACCGC
>CALUXE010000009.1 GCA_944324675.1 uncultured Elusimicrobiales bacterium
GGTATTTATTTTTTTGTTGTAGGTTTTGTCGTTTTCCCAACCCGCCCGAGCGATTGACTTGTTTTTTTTTTTGATAAAGTACTCCTGTAATCCACTGAGGAACAGGGGTATTTTTATGTCAAAGAGGAAAGGATTTACTCTCATAGAGATGTTGGTCGTGGTACTTATAATCGGGATAATTGCGGCTATCGCCTTGCCGAAGTATCAAATTGCGGTACTAAAAAGCCGATATACCCAATTAATGGTAATGGGCGACGCTATACACCGTGCGCAAGATGCTTATTATTTGGCCCACGGTAAATATTCTTTAAAAATAAACGACCTTGATATTACAATTCCGGGCGATTGTACCCTTTCCAATAAAGGCGGCACTATCACTTGTTCAAAATTTAGGTGCGTGGTGAATGACGGATGGGTCAATGCAGATATTAACGGTATTGCCTATTGCAATACGCCAAAAGGAACGATTTATTATATGATTTACCCATTGCGTCGTAATACTAAGCGCTATTGTACGGTAAGTCCTGATAGTGATTTGGGTAAAAAAGTGTGTGAAAGTTTTGGCGGAAGATTTGCCTTTGTAGGCTCAGCAAACGGCCTTTGGTATTATCAGTTATAATTGTATTTTTTATTGCGGGTTTTGTCGTTTTCCCAACCCGCCCGAGCGATTGACTTGTTTTTTTTTTTTTGATAAAGTACTCCTATAATCCTCCGAGAAGCAGGGGTATTTTTATGTCAAAAAAGAAAGGTTTTACTCTCATAGAGATGTTGGTCGTGGTACTTATAATCGGGATAATTGCGGCTATAGCTTTGCCGCAGTATCAAATTGCGGTATTAAAAACACGCTACACCCAATTAATGGTAATGGCTGACGCTCTCCGCAAAGCCCATGACGCTTATTATTTGGCTAACGGGAAATATACTATAAAAATAAACGACCTTGATGTCACCGTTCCCAATAATTGCACTCTTAGCGCTAACGGAAGTAGTATAACTTGCCCTCATTTTTCTTGTACGGTGTATGACGGCTATCAATATGCTGAAACTTTGGGAATGCTTTATTGTAAGCTTAGACCTGCGACAATTGGTTTTTCCGCCGCGCCCAAATGGGGGGCGAAACGATATTGTTTTTCTAATACCGATATGGGTAAGAAAGTATGCGAAAGTTTCGGGGCGAGATATGCTTTCCCCGGCAATGGAAATAGCGAATGGTATGAAATGTAATTTCCTTTTATTTTTTGAGTGTTTTATGGTATTGTGTGTTTTAGTTGTTTAATATTGAGTAGTAAGGCTTAAATTAGTTAAATCGCCCGAGCGATTGACTTGTTTTTTTTTTTTGATAAAGTACTCCTGTAATCCTCCGAGGAGCAGGGGTATTTTTTATGTCAAAGAAGAAAGGTTTTACTCTTATAGAAATGTTGGTCGTGGTATTGATAATAGCCGTCTTGGCGGCAATAGCGTTTCCTAAGTATCAGATAGCCGTGG
Source organism: uncultured Elusimicrobiales bacterium (assembly GCA_944324675.1). GTDB lineage: Bacteria > Elusimicrobiota > Elusimicrobia > Elusimicrobiales > Elusimicrobiaceae > Proelusimicrobium. Next base: position 1,486 of record CALUXE010000009.1, read on the forward strand.
ACAAAGCCAATTATATGCAGATTGTTACGTTGGTTACGGCTGTGAAAGAGGCTCAGGAAAGATATTATATGGCTAAAGGAGAATACACCACCAACTTTAATAATTTGGATATTACCATACCGTGGTATGTAGATGTAACAGGTTCTTCTATCCGAAAGCCTGGTAAATGGGAAGTACGAATTGGTAGCGTAAATAATTTTGTTTCCGGGGGAATTGTCAGTGCCTCTTATTATCCGGCTAAAGTGTCTTATATAGTTTATTTGGACAGACGTCCTACTTATGCCGGAGTAAGGCAGTGCCGTTCAGTAGACAGAGGGGAAAGAGGAAAGAAGCTTTGTTTAAGTTTGGGCGGCGTCTATGAGACTGAAAACGAGAATAACGGAACCATTTATATTCTTCCTTAAAAAATTCCGCTTAAAAGAGCGTATTAAGCAATAAAATAAGCGGCGCAGGGCAGGTTTTGCGGGAGGTTTGACTTGTGTAATAACCTCGTCTTGTAATTATCCGAGAGACGGCGGAGTTTTTCGTTCATCTGGAAAATGGAACCTATCCCGCTTGAGGGATAGGTTTTTTATTGCCGGCCTCGCCCTCTTAATGCCGGGATATCCCTGCCCGACAGGGATAGCGATATAAAACGCTTTCATAATATGCTAAAATCAATATATATATAACATTATGGAGGAACAATGGAAACAACTACAGCGGCCGCAGCCACAACCGCAGCAGCGGGGCAGGGCATGGGCTTTAATGGGATGTTCTTGATAATAATAGTGTTTTTCGTCGTGTTCATGTTTTTGACTAGCAGAAGCCAAAAGAAACGTGAAGAGGAACAGAAAAAGGCTATCAGCAGCCTGGAAAAGGGCGATAAAGTGATTTTGATGGGCGGTATCGTCGGTACGGTAGCCGGCTTTAACGACCAAATTATAGAAGTAAAAGTAGCGGAAAATGTTAAGTTTTCCGTATTACCAAGCGGTATAGTTTCTGTTTTTAAGGACCAACCTCTTGACAACGGAGCCAAATCTAAATGAACAAGCTTGCCATTAAATGGACAATAATATTAGCAGCATTATTCGGCGCCGTCGCTTTGCTTTGGCCCAGCTATGAGTGGTATTCAAAAACTCCTCAGGAAAGGGAAAAGCTTGAAGCCAGCGGCGACAGACCAAAGAGAATACTTAACCTTGGTCTTGATTTGAGGGGCGGATCCTCGCTTCTGTTGGAGCTTGACGTATCGAAATTAAGCGGCAAAGAAAGTCTAAACGAAGCGATGCAGCGCGCCATAGAAATTGTACGCAACAGGATTGACCAGTACGGCGTAGGGGAAATACCAATAACCCGCCAAGGCGAGAAATGGATTTCCGTCCAGCTGCCCGGTATAGCCAACCCCGAACAGGCCGAGGCTTTAATAGGCAAGACGGCGATGTTGGAGTTTAGGATAGTCAAAGACGACGCCGCCGCGCAGGAGGCGATAAACAAGTTAAACGAGCTTGACGAGCCTTTCAATCCCGACGGCACTCTTACGGAAGAAGCCGCGAAGCTCGTTCCCGAAGGCATTACGGTAATGCGCGACAAGCAGGGCTTTTTGGTAGCCTTGACCGATACCGCCGCGGTTACCGGCGCCGATCTTGAAGACGCCAGAGTAACCACCGGCGAATACGGTTATCCCGCGGTAAGCTTCCAGTTTAATGGGGAAGGCGCGAAGAAGTTCGGCAATCTTACGGGCGCGAATTTAAATAAAAATTTGGCCATAATCTTGGATAATACGGTGCAATCCGCGCCGTCAATCAAGGCGAGAATTACCAGGGACGGACAGATAACGGGCCAATTCACCATGGAAGAAGCCAGACAGCTGGCCATCGTACTTAGAGCGGGCGCGCTTCCCGCGCCGGTGAACATTATAGAAAAACGCACCATCGGCCCCAGCTTGGGCGAAGATTCCATTAAGAGCGGTATCAAAGCGTCTTTGGTGGGTTTCATATTTATCGTATTGTTCATGAGCATTTACTACAGGTTCTCGGGTATCATTTCCAGCGTGGCTTTGTTCTTGAACTTGGTATTCTTGTTGGCGCTGATGTCGTATTTCTCCGCCACTTTGACGTTGCCCGGCATAGCGGGTATCATACTCTCGCTGGCTATGGCCGTAGACGCGAACGTTCTTATTCTTGAACGTATGAGAGAAGAAAAAGACAAAGGCGAACCTTTGCCGATTATCATTAAGGAAGGTTACGAGAAGGCTTGGAGCGCTATTTTCGACTCCAACCTCACCACCTGGATCGCGTCTATATTGTTGTTCCAATTCGGCACCGGCCCGGTAAAAGGTTTCGCTTTAACGCTGACCTTGGGTTTATTCGTCGGTGTGTTTACCTCGGTATTCGTAACGAGGGCCATCTACGAGTTGCTGCTTACGGCCAACCCGAAGGAGATTAGTATATGAAATATTTTAAAATGCTTCCAAAAACAAATATAGACTTCGTCGGAATAAGGAAGATATTCTTCGTAATTTCGGGTTTGCTGATGGCGGCGTGTCTGCTTTCGGTAATATTTAAAGGCCTTAACTATGGTATAGACTTCACCGGCGGAACGGTTATGCAGGTGGGATTTGAAAAGAGCGTGGACATTAAAGATCTGCGCGCGGCCTTAACCGAAAAAGGCATCAAAGCCGACATCCAAACTTTCGTCGACAGAAACGCCTTCTCCATTAAAGTAAAAGGCAGTCAGGAAGACGTCAACGCCGTATCAAACAACATAGAGGCGGCTTTGAACACGCTTAATACTCCTTTCGTGGTTGAACAGAAGGATTTCGTCGGGCCGACGGTGGGCAATCACTTGGCCAAGAAAGCGATAATGGCTTTCATTCTGGCGATGGCGGCTATGGTGATATACATAGGTTTCCGCTTTCAGAATATCATATGGGGCGCCATGGCGGTGGTGGCCTTGTTCCACGATGTGCTTTTAACAGTGGGCGTATTTTCCATACTTCAGTTGGAGGTTGACTTGGTAATTGTGGCAGCTTTGCTGACCATTGCGGGTTTCTCCGTCAACGATACCATAGTAATCTTTGACAGAGTGAGGGAAAATATCGGCCTTCACCCCAAATGGAGCATAAAAGAGTTGCTGAACGTCAGTGTAAACGATACTCTTTCCAGGACGGTAATCACTTCGCTTACGGTAATAGCGGCCGCGGCCATACTATATTTTATGGGCGGCGAAGTGCTTAACAACTTCTCTTTCGCGATACTTATCGGATTGATTTCCGGTACGTATTCCACGATGGTGTTGGTGCCGGGGTTGGTGTATCAGTGGACGAAAGAGGGCAATTACAGCGTAGGTGCGCCTTCCGACGAGAAAGCGCCCGCCGCCGAACCTAAGAAAAGCGAAGTAAAAAAGAAATCTTCTTATAAAAGGAAATCCAAAGCCGGTAAATAAAAGCCGATGAGGAAAATTAAGAAGTTTAAAGTAGCGATACATTTAAAGGAGATACTCCGCCGCGTAAAATTGGCCAATATAGATATGGCCGCGGCGGGGTTTCCCCTTGAAAGCGATCTGGCCGTATTTATAGCTTCTTTGCACGAGGCTTTGCGGCCGGGCGTTGTTTATGAATTTGTAGAAGGACAGTGTTTGGAGCTCTCTTCCGCGGGGATCAAGCAGGAGGAGCGTTTTTCTTTATGCGTAATAACATTGGGCGGCGAGATAGAGAAAGCGGCCGCCATTGACAATATGCAGGCCGCGGCGACGGCAAATATAGTCATATACGATTTTCTGCGCACGGCAGTCGGCTTTATAGCGGATCTGATAAAAGAAGACGCCGAAAAGGAAGAGTGCGTAACGCAGGGCTATGAACTGTTGTATGCGCCGGCGTTTTCCTACGGGCCTTTGCCGAAGTTTTTGAGGGAAGCCTCCAAGGTGGAGCCGGAAAAGGCCAAGGCGGCCCTGCCGGCGGTTTTTGAAAGATTAAACGCCTCCAAAATAAACGTAACGATTGAAGACGGACAAGTAAAACCCAAGGCGACGATAGTTTTTATAATGCCGTGGTATAAGAAGAAAGGTAAAAAATAGATGCCTAAGATTATCAGAAGCAAGAGCAGCAAACTTAAGTACGCGATTGTGGCGAATTTGATTTCATTTTATGTCCGTCTGTGCGGATTTTTTACCAAATACATACGCGGAGGCGATAAAAACGCCATAGAAATAGATAAGCGCCAGCGCGTCATATACGCCTTTTGGCATAATCAGCAAACATTTCTTTTATATCCATACCGGAAGCAAGGCAAGATATGCGTACTTGTCAGCATGAGCAAAGACGGTGAATATATAGCCAGAGCCTTGCCCAAATTTAAGATGAAGGCCATGCGCGGCTCTACCACGCGCGGCGGCTATTCCGCCCTTAGGGGGCTTATGGACATATCGCAGGCGGGCTATAACCCCGCAATAACGCCGGACGGGCCCAGGGGGCCGATATACAAGGCGCATTCGGGCATTATATATTTGGCGCAGAAAACGCAGCTGCCGATAATACCGGCGGGCGTGGCGAGCAGCAATAAATTTTCGGTCAACTCTTGGGATAAGTTCCAAATACCTTTGCCGTTTGGCAAATGCGCGATAATTTACGGCCATCCGCTTTGGGTGGGCGAGGACGACAGTATAGAAGAGTGCCGAATAAAACTCACCGAGTATCTAAACGAAGCTACCGCCGAGGCGGTAAAGGCGGTATCTTAATGGGTTATGTGATTTTGTTTATTCTCAATTTATGCGCCCCGTTTGCCGCTTTGGGAGTGGTAATATTTTTCCTGATTTCGCCTCGCCGCAAACTTTTAAGGAATTTGCGCTATGAACTGAGCCAGCGTTTTGTTCTCAAACGGCAAGGCCAAAAAATCAAGAAAAGTTTGTGGATACACGCCGCCAGTGTGGGGGAAGTGCGTTCCGTGATAAAGTTGGCGAAACTTTTAAAGGATTATTACGGCTGCGAGCTTATAATAACGACCTCTACGGCGGCGGGGCAGAATACGGCATTGAAGGAATCCTTGTTCGACAAAGCCTTGCTTATGCCGGTGGATTGTTATCCTCTTATAAAAAGATTTATCAAGTTTTATAATCCCAAATATTTGTTTATAGTGGAATCGGATTTGTGGCCCAATATGATAGCGGCCTGCGCCAATAACGGGATAAAGGTTGCCGTAGTAAACGGCAGATTGTCTAAACGTAGCGCGAAGAGATATAAACTTATTTCGCCTTTGGTAAAAATGCTGTTTAAAAAGATGTCGTTTATTTGCGCCCAGACGCAGGAAATAGCGCAAAGGTATGTATCTTCCGGCGCGGCGGGTGATAAAGTGTATTCTTGCGGCAACATAAAGTACGATTTGCTTAATGACAGTCCTTCTAAAGTTGAAGAAGTGGAAGATGTCTTCCGCGCCCTTGGCTGGGAAAACGCTTTTGTAACGGTATGCGGCAGCACTCACGAGGAAGAAGAACGGATAATAATATCTGCCGCCAAGGAATTAAAAGAGATAAAATTTGTTGTAGCGCCGCGCCATCTAGAGCGCAGGAAGCAGATCTTGCATGCTTTAAAGGAGAGCGGCCTTAAATATACTTCGCTTAGTTCTTATAAGCGGGAAATGGATTTGAAAGAGTGTCAGATACTGCTGGCCGACGCCATGGGCTGGCTTGGCGCTTTTTATAAGAAGGGCACCGTATGCTTTGTAGGGGGCAGCATAAGCAAATGCGGGGGGCACAATTTTTTGGAAGCGGCGGTATTCGCCAAGCCCGTGATATTCGGGCAATACTATTATAATACGCCTGATGTGGCGGGGGCTCTGCTTAAGAGCGGGGGAGGAATATTGGTGGGGGCGGAAAATTTCGCCTCGGAACTTAAAAATTTGTTTGATGACAAGGCTTTGCTCGCCGCAAGCGGCGCCGCGGCCGGAGAATGTTCTTTATCTTTTAAAGGAGCTACCAATAAAATTTTAAAGGTGGTTGAAAAATATGGAAAATAAAAACAATAAAGTGTTGGTTTTAAGATTATCTTCTTTGGGCGATATAGTATTGCTCTCGCCGGTGTTTAAGAATATAAAGGCCAAATGGCCCGAGAGCAAGATAACGTTACTGGTAAAAGAGCAATTTGCTCAGGCTTTGGCGGGACATCCGGATATTGATGAGATAATGGTCTTTAAAGGTTTCATACCCACTTTGAGAGAGATAAGAGCCGCGCATTTTACCCACCTGCTTGATTTGCACTCAACGTTAAGGACGATGCTGCTTTCTTTATTTTCCGGCATACCGAACAAACAGCGCTACAACAAAAATTCTTTGGCTAGGAGATTGTATGTAAAGTTTAAGATGCCCAGCCCCGCGTTGGAAAAACATACTCTTGAAAAATATCTTGAAGCGCTCAAACCCTGGGATATACCGATAAAATATAAAACGCCCGATTTGAACGATTGGAAGTTCCAGACGGTAGATTTGTCCAAGAAGGAAGTACAGAACATCTGTATATTCCAGACTTCGTTTTTGGGCGATTCCGTATTAACTACGCCGCTTATCCAAAAGACGGCGAAGATGTTCCCGCAGGCCAAGATTTTTGTAGTAACGCGCCCGGCAAACGTGGAGATTTTCCAGCATTTAAAAGAAGTCCACCAAGTAATTATCGACGATAAAAGAGGCTGGGGCAAGATATTCGGCGTATTTAAAACCGCCAAAAATATCAAGAAGTGCAATATAGACGTCATTTTAGTCCCGCACAGAAGTTTTAGGAGCGCTTTGATAGCCAAATTAAGCGGCGTAAAAGTACGCATCGGTTTTACCAACAGCGAAGGACGCTTCTTGTTTACGAAAACTGTTCCATTTACCTGGATGATACACGACGCGGAGCGCAATTTGTATCTTTTGCAGGGTATAGTAAACGAGAACTTCAAATCCGCCAACTTGAATATGCAGGGTGCGGGCGCCAATGCGGAGGACAGCGTCAGAGAGATGATAAAAGAGGCTGGCTTGGAAGGCAAAACATTGGTGGGAGTGCACCCCGGTTCCGTCTGGCCGACGAAATGCTGGCCGCTTGAGAATTACGCCAAACTTATAACCAGAATGGAAAAGGAACTTGGCGTAACTTCGGTAATAGTAGGCGGCAAGGCGGATTTGGATTTGAGCGAGCAGGTATGCCGACTGTCTGACGCGCACCCCGTAAATTTCGCCACCAAGACCACCTTGACGGAGCTGATGGCGCTTATGAAACATTTCAGATTGTTCGTTACGAACGATTCCGGGCCTATGCATATAGCTACGGCTTTTGGCGTGCCGACATTGGCTATTTTTGGCCCGACGACGAAGGAACTTGGCTTTTTCCCGTACGGCGAGGGCAACAGAGTGGTGGAAGTTAAAGGCTTGCCCTGCCGCCCGTGCGCTTTGCACGGCGGGAAGAAATGTCCGCTTGGCCATTTTAAATGTATGAAAGACATAACGGTAGACGAAGTTTTTGATACCGCTAGGGAAATGTTGAACATACACAACGGCTAGCCGTTTCGCATGGATAATTTTAAAAATATAAAAAGTTGAGGTAACTATGAAAGGCATCAGAAGCGTAATATTTGTAGTGATATTTTTCATATTGGCGGGGCTTATCGGATACGGTTTGGAGAAGGTTGTGGTAGCGATACTGCCGTCCGACGCTGTAGGGAGTTTGGTGAGGGTATTTGACATTGGGGTTCATGCCCTGTCGTTTAACTTCAACGTATGCGGGATAATAGGCTTGATACTGTCTTATCTGATAGTAAGCTATTTGATGAAGAAATAAAATGCGTCTAATATTAGCGTCATCTTCGCCCAGGCGCAGGGAAATACTTAAAAGACTGGGGTATAAATTTGACGTAATATCCTCCGACATTGAGGAAAGTACGGACAAAAAACTGCCCCATGCCCGCGTTATGGACATAGCATTAAAAAAGGCTTTTAGCGTAGCGGCGTTGTATCCCGCGGCGGTAGTGATAGGCGGGGATACGATAGTATATTGCAAAGGCGAGGTGCTGGGCAAGCCGAAGGGCGAAAAGGACGCTATGAGATTATTGCGTAAAGAAAACGGCAGCTGGCAGAGTGTATACAGCGGTTTGGCGATAGTCTGCAAAGAAAAGAAAAAGATACTTAGAGGCTACGACGTTACCAGATGCAAAGCGCGCAAACTCGGCGAGGACGTTTTAAAAAGCCTTGCGGGCAAGCATTTGGATAAGGCGGGCGCCTACGCCATGCAGGATAAAGACGATATGTTTATAGAAAAATTTAAAGGGTCTTCGGATAATGTGGTGGGGTTTCCTTCGGAGCTTTTTCTGGAGATGATAAAGGAGTTTGAAAATGATTAAGACAGATGTTTTGATTATAGGCGCCGGCCCGGCGGCATGCGCGGCGGCGGTATATACTTTACGGGCTGGTTTAAAGACGATAATGCTCGGCGGCGCGAATTTGGGCGGACAGCTTTTGCAGACCAACGACATAGAAAATTATCCAGGCTTTATAGACCCGATATCCGGTTTTGAGATAATGGACAAAATGCACAAACAGTGCAAACGTTTGGGGGCTGAGATATTGGGGGAAACGGTAATAAAAATAGAAGGGGCGCAAAGTCCTTTTAGAGTATCGGCGGAAAGCGGAGAGCGCTACGAGGCCTTAAGCGTGATAATAGCCACTGGCGCGGCGGCGCGCTGGTTGGGCGTCAAAGGCGAAGGCGAGTATAAAGGCAAGGGCGTATCGGCTTGCGCGACTTGCGATGGATTTTTCTTTAAAGGCAAGGAAGTGGCCGTAATCGGCGGGGGGAATACCGCCTTTGAGGATGCTTTATTTTTGACCAATTTCTGCTCCAAGGTGTATTTGGTGCACAGACGCGACGGTTTTAGGGCCGATAAGCTAACCATAGAGAAAGCGAAAAACAATCCGAAAATAGAAATGCTTATCCCCTATGTCGCGGAGGAAATAAAAGGCGAAAACGGCAGCGTAACTTCCGCCGTGTTTAAGAATGTTAAGGACGGATCCTTAAAAGAGATAAAAGTAAACGGCGTATTTATTGCGGTGGGTTCTATCCCTCAGACTGGATTTTTGAAAGATAGCGGGGTAAACCTTAGCGACGGCGGATACGTAAAAACGGACGAGAAGATGTCTACCACCGTCAAAGGGATTTTCGCGGCGGGCGACTGCGCCGACGAATTCTACAAGCAGGCCATAGTAGCCGCGGGCAGCGGCGCTAAAGCCGCGATAGAGGCGATAAGTTTCGTTAATTTGATAAAGTAAAATACGAAGCGGATTTCGTTCGGGGCGATTGCCAAGAGGCGGTTTTGCCGATTAAACGAAATCCGCTTTTTATTGTCTAAAAGTCTGCCCTATTTATTTTGAGGATAAAATATCGAGGTATTTTGAAGTTGGATGGTATAGCTTCCCACATTAAGCGCCCGTGGATAGTCATTATGGTAAACATAAATGGGATAATGTAAAATATAAGTATGAGGAATTTTAGAATACCGCGCCGTTTCAGCGCTTTTTTGATATTCGCTTTTTGTAATGCCGTTTTTTTCGGCTTGCTTAGAGTAGTGTTTTATTTTGCCAACAAACCGCAGGAGGCTTTTGCGTCCTCCTTGCTTGAACGCGCTTTTTTTATAGGCTCCAGATTTGATTTGAGAATAGCGTTTCTTTTCGCTTTGCCTTTGGGCATAGCCTTTTTATTTCCGTATAGAAAATGGTTGAAACATACGCTTCTAACTCTTTACACTTTGGCGTTTGGCGCGATAATGTTGGTGTATTTTGTGGATTTCGGATACTTCGCTTATTTGACCGAAAGGTTAAACGCTTATATTTTTGAATTGGCGGCCAATACCGTAACTTCGGCGGAGATGGTCTGGCAGAGCTACCCCGTGGTAACTTTGGCTTTTGCGCTTTTGCTCTTAATGACGGCTTTTTGGTTTTTATTCAGGGCCTTGCTTAAATTCGCTTACGGCGGAGCGCAGCCCCGCAAGAGGGATTATTGGTTCGCGCTGCTCGCGCTTTTGATAGCGGCGGGCTTTGTTCACGGTCGGTTTTCGCAGTATCCGCTAAGGTGGAGCAATGCCTATTTCAGCCAAAACGCCTTTATATCGGCTTTGGCTTTAAATCCGCTGCAGAATTTGTTTGACACGTACAAATTCGCCAAGGGCGGAGTCAGCTTTGACGAAAATAAGACAAGGGAATATTATGACATCGTGGCCGATTATCTGGGCGTGAAAGAAAAGGATTCCGATAAACTTAATTTTGAGCGTATCGTAACGCCCGCTCCTAAGGATAAGGACTACAATGTGGTATTGATACTTACGGAATCTTTCTCATTTGATAAATCCTCGTTTAACAATCCCGAACTTCAGACTACGCCCGAAATGGCGGCTTTGGCGCGCAAAGGGCGCTTATTTACAAGCTTTTTTACCCCCACAGCGGGTACTGCTCGAGGGGTGTTTACATCAATAACCGGTTTGCCCGATACATCAACCGTTAAGACTTCCTCTCGCAATCCGATGATAGTAAGCCAGCACACTTTGATAAACGATCTTAAGGGCTACAACAAATTTTACTTTATAGGCGGCAGCACGAGCTGGGGCAATATCCGCGGGCTATTGCAGTACAATATTGAAGGCCTCAAGATTTACGAAGAAGGCACTTATGAAGATGTGGAGCGCAATGACGTTTGGGGGCTTTCGGATTTGGATATGTTCCGTTACGCGGCGAAAACTCTTTCGGAAACTAAGGAGCCTTTCTTCGCGATGATACAGACGTCGGGTTTTCACCGTCCGTATACGATACCCGAAGACAGGGGCGATTTTGAAGTGATAAACCAAGATGAAGATTTGCTTAAAGAATACGGTTTCAGCGGGAATGCGGAATACAACTCAATGCGGTTTCAGGATTATGCTATGGGCGAATTTTTCAGGCTGATAGAAAACGAGCCATTCTATAAAGACACTTACTTTTTGATATATGGAGATCACAGCCTTACCACGCGGCAATCGCGCAATACTCCCAAAGGGATAATAGATTTGGAGCTTACCACGAATAATACTCCGTTGATAGTGGTGGGGCCCGGCATAGCACCTTCGCTAGACGATAAGCCCGCAAGCCAGGTTGATATAACGGCGACGATGTCTGGCCTGTTGGGCAAGCCCTACAGGGAAACGGCTTTGGGCCGCAATCTGTTTGACGAGAATATAAAACGCGGGGCTTTCGTATTGGCGTCGTCTGGCGCGCCATTGCGGATAGGTTTTGTGGAGGATGATTTCTACTACACGATATGGCCCTCCAAACAAGGAATGTTCAAATATCGTTCCGACGACGGGGAAAAGGACTATTGCGGTCAATATCCGCAAAAGTGCGAGAGAATGAAGAACTTGGCGCAAGGCCTTTACGAAGCCGCCAAATATATAACATATCATAACAAATAGCTCTTCGGCATAGCGTTTTTGTAGGGGAGCGAATTGGGGAAAGGATGATAATAAGCGCCGAAAATTTTTTGTTGATAGCGTCAATCCTGCTGTTTGTAAGCATAATAGCTGGGAAGACGGGCTATCGTTTCGGCGTACCTGCGCTGCTATTGTTTTTGGTAGTGGGGATGGTATTTGGTAGCGAGGGTTTCGGGCTTCAGTTTTCCAGCTTTAAACAAGCGCAGTTTGTGGGTATGGCGGCGTTGAGCGTCATATTGTTTTCGGGCGGTATGGAAACGAAAGCCTCAGACATTAAACCCGTCGCGGCGGAGGGGATAGTTTTATCTACGGCGGGCGTGCTTTTGACGGCGGTAATAACCGGTCTGTTCATCTACGCCATGGTGGGATTATTCCCGAAGTATTTATCGCTCAGTTTCGGGGGGTGTATGTTGTTGGCTTCGGTGATGTCGTCAACGGATTCGGCCTCCGTATTTTCCATTTTACGATCCAAGAATTTATATTTGGCGCAGAATATGCGTCCGTTGCTGGAGCTTGAAAGCGGTTCCAACGATCCCATGGCGTACATGCTTACGATAATATTTATACAGGTTGTTCTTTCAACCAGCGCAAGCATAGACGTCATGCTGTGGACTTTGGTTATACAATTTGTATTGGGGATAGTGTTCGGTTATCTTCTTGGCCGATTGGCGGTATTTGTAATGAACGTCATCAACTTAAACTATTCGGCGCTATACGCGATATTGCTGCTGTCGTTTGTATTCTTCATATTTTCGTTTACGGACTTATTGGGCGGCAACGGCTATTTGGCGGTGTATATAGCAGGTTTGGTGGTGGGCAACAACAAGATGATATACAAAAAAAGCGTGATAACGTTTTTTGACGGACTAACATGGCTGTTCCAGATAATAATGTTTTTGATATTGGGATTATTGGTAAACCCGAGCGAGCTTTTGTTTGTATGGGCGCCGGCGGTAGCGATAGGAATATTTATGATAATAGCGGCCAGGCCGATAAGCGTATTTATATGTTTGTGGCCTTTTAAGAAGATGACGCGCAAGGCCAAATGGTTTGTATCGTGGGTCGGACTTAGGGGTGCGGTTCCGATAATATTCGCGACGTATCCCTTTGTGCAGGGCGTTCCGCATTCTCGGGAGATATTTAATATAGTGTTTTTTATAACTATAATATCTTTAGTGGTGCAAGGTACGACGGTGCCCTACAGCGCGAAATTGCTGGGGTTGCTGAGCGAGCCGGAATTTACCAAAGATTTTTCCGTGGAAGTGCCGGAGGACATAGCCGTAACCGCGGAGTTCAAAGTGGACGGAAAGTTTAAAGAAAACCATAATACCGTAGGTGATATGGGCGTCGGCGAAGGCGTAATGATAATGATGATAAAGCGCGGGGGGAAATTTTTCATACCCAACGGCAATACCGGATTGGAAGTCGGCGACAAGCTGCTTATTATAGGTTCAAAAGAAGAGGACTTGCAGGACTATTGCGGCAGAGCCGGCATGGAAAAATACGAAATATACAACAGTTGACGGGAGGATATATGAGCATTTTATTGGCTTTAGGGCTGGTAATAGCAATAATATTGGTTTACGTAGCGGTATCTTACAATATGCTTATAAGTTCAAAGAATATGGTAAACGCGGCGTGGAGCGACGTCGAGACCCAGATAAAGAGGCGTTATGATTTGGTTCCCAACTTGGTGCAGACGGTGAAGGGGTACGCTTCTCACGAGTCTTCAGTTTTAGAAGACGTGATGAAAGCGCGCAGCGCTGCGATGGAAGCCAAGGGCGGGGCGGAAAATCACTCATCTGCGGAGAAGAATTTAACGAAATCTTTAAGGACGCTTATAGCCGTATCGGAAAAGTACCCCGAATTGAAGGCGAGCGAGAACTTTTTAAAGCTACAATTTGAGCTTACCGACATTGAAGACAGGATAAAAGCCTCCCGCCGTTTTTACAATACGAAAGTAATGGCGTTCAATACCAGGATGGAGCAGTTTCCCTGCAATCTTATAGCGAAATACTTCAAATTCAAGCAAGCTGGTTTTTTTGAGCTTCCGCACGAAGAATCGGCCGCGGCGCAGAACCCCGCCGAGGTAGATTTTAAATGAATATCCACGAAGAGATAAAAGCCAATAAAATAAAAAGCGTTTTGATAATACTCTTGTTCCCGCTTGTTCTTGGCGCTTTGATTTACGCTTCTTTATGGCTTGTTTTGTCTTTTGGCCATACGCCGCAATCGCCCAGGCCTTTATACGCAGAGGTCCATTATTGGGCGGGTATGATATTGCCCATAATAAGCGTATTATCAATATTGTGGATGGTAATAAGTTATTATACCGGCGGCGATATGATGATGCGCGCAGCCGGCGCTAGGGAAATAAACCGCGAATCGGCGCCGGAGATTTACAGCCTTGTACAGAATGTCGCGGCAACGGCGGGCTTGCCGGTACCGAGGGTGTTTATAATGAACACTAAGGCTTTAAACGCTTTTGCGACTGGGCGCGATCCCGAACACGCGGCTATAGCTTTGACGATAGGGATAATAGAAAAACTCGATCGGCCCGAACTTGAGGGAGTAATAGCGCATGAAATGGGGCATATTCTCAACAGGGACATACGCCTTATGATGCTGGTAAGCACGGGTATAGGGGTATTGACGCTTTTGGGGCAAATTCTTATCAGGGTGCGCGGGCGCGGCAAGAACGGGCAGGGCGCCTTGGTTTTGAATATCGTCGGTATAATTTTATTGATATACGGCAGCTTTTTGGCGCCTGTAATAATGTTTGCGCTTTCAAGGCGCAGGGAGTTCCAGGCTGACGCGACATCGGCGTATCTTACCAGAAACCCCGAAGCGCTCGCCCGCGCCTTGGAGAAGATAAGCGGTAACAGCGTGGTGGAAAGCCTAAAGAACAATTCTTTGGTGTCGGCCTCATGCATAGAAAAGGCGGACGTATCTTCCGAGATGTCTTTGGCGGGTTTGTTTTCTACCCATCCTCCGATAGCGGAGCGCGTAAAGGTGCTTAGGGGCATTAAAGCCTAAATGCTGTTTTGTTATTTAGCGGAGCGGGGCTTGTCCAATACGGATAAGCCCCGCTTTACGGTGATAATATTACGGTATAAACTTAATTTTTAAATTCTTTTTTCAGTTCGCCGTAACCTTCTTTTTCCAAATCCTCATAGGGTATAAAGCGCAAGGCGGCGCTGTTTATGCAGTATCTTGTGCCCGTGGGGGAGGAGGGATCTCCCTCGAATATGTGGCCCAGATGGGAATCGCCCGCTTTGCTGCGCACTTCTGTTCTTTGCATACCGTGCGAGTTATCAGCCTTAAACACCAAGGAAGAGTTGCTTATTGGCGCGCCGAAGCTGGGCCAGCCCGAAGAACTTTTATATTTCTGTTCCGACGAAAACAAAGGTTCTCCCGTAACAATATCTACATAAATTCCTTTTTTGTCTAAATTCCAATATTCATTTTTGAAAGGCGGCTCCGTAGCGGCGTTTTGGGTAACCTCGTATTGTTGTTTTGTAAGTTTCTTTTTAAGATGTTCCTGGGAGGGTTTTGAATATTGTGCGTCGCTTTTGCCGTCGCCGCCGAATTTGGCGGCGCATATCGATATTTCTCCGCCGGAGATATGGCAGTATCCGCCGGGGTTTTTCTGTAAGTATTTTTGATGGTATTCTTCCGCGGGGTAAAAGACGGTAAGGGGTTCTATCAGCACTTTAAAAACGGGCTGGGATAGTTTAACCTCGTCCGCCGCGGCGTTAATTGCGGGCAGCTCGGCTTCATCTGTGTAAAATACGCCCGTCTGATATTGGGTGCCGCTGTCGTTGCCTTGTTTATTCTCTACGGAAGGGTCTATAACGTAGAAGTAGGCTTTTAATATATTTTCCAAGGAGATTACCTGCGGATCATACTCCACTTTTACCGTTTCTTTATAACCGGTATTTCCGGCGCATACCAATTTGTAATCTGGGATAATGTCTTTATTGCCGTTTGCATATCCTACCGTCGTGTTGACTACACCGTTTAGGCTGTCCATAAGTTTTTGCATACCCCAAAAACAGCCGCCTGCAAGGTATATTGTCTTTAAATTTTTGTTTATTTTTGTTTCATTTTTCTGCATATAACGTGAACTCTCTTTTCTATCGTGTATTTTGAAGCCAAAAATCAATAAGGCGGCAATCAAGGCCCCCAAAGCCGCCGCGGCAGTATATTTCATAATTTACCTCCGCTTAGACAAGCGGGTTTTACCCCTGATTTTATTATAAGGTTATTGGCGGATTTTGCAAGCGGATATGAAAAACCCCCGTTAAAAACGGGGGGACTTTCAATATCTGTTAAAGTTCAGTGGCCTTATTTTGCTTAAAGTCTTTAGGGCCGAAGGCAAATCCCGGTGTATAACCGCATAGATATTTATTATTGATTTTAAGATGTCGGCATTCGGAATTTGCTTTATATCCCGTTTGAACGGCAAGAAGTACAAATCCAACTCCAAATCTTTTGTCGCCATCGGGAAGTAGTAACGGAAATCCAAGTTATAAGCGCCTTTTTGCGTATAGAATCTTATTCGCCTTTCGCTGTTTTTGTTTAGGGGGGAGGGCTTTTCAACTTCTAAAAAGCAACCCCTTGCGCCAAGATATTTTGCCTTAAGCGCTTTTAACATTTTGCTTCCGTATCCTTTCCCGTGATATTTTTGCGATACGGCAATGTATTCCAGCCAGATAAAGTTCATTTCTTTATCCTGCCATACAAGCATATATCCTATATCATGGGTTTTGCCTTTAATATGGCTTTGCGCCAGCCATATATCGTAAGAAGAAGTTTTTGCTATTTCCAGGAAGGTATTTTTTGCTTTTATTTCCACATAAGGAAATTGCTTTTTCATATCTTCATAAATAACGTCAAACTCGGCCGCGCCGGCCTTTGATAAAATTATCGACATTTCAAACCTCCTTTCACTAAGTTGACGATTGCGAAATTTATTTTATGCTGCCGCGGTTAATGCAATTATATCATTTAATGTAAAGCTTTTAAACAAAGTCACCTTTTTATGGTAACTTTTCGCAAAGGAAATTGCCGAATATCTTTTAAAAGAGGTAAAATATAATATATGTATAAACCTATAATACTGCTTGTGATATCGAACATATTTATGACTTTCGCGTGGTACGGGCACCTTCGCTTTAAGGACAAAGCCTTGTGGCTGGTAATATTGGTAAGCTGGCTGATAGCTTTTGTGGAGTATTGTTTTCAGGTCCCAGCGAACAGAATCGGGCACGAATTTTTTTCCGCCGCTCAGCTAAAGGGAATGCAGGAGGTAATAACTTTGGCTGTTTTTGCGGTGTTCAGCATAGTGTATCTTAAGGAGAATTTACGGTGGAACCATTATGCGGGGTTCCTGCTGCTGATAATGGCGGCAATGCTGATTTTTAAGAAACAGCCCGATTTTACGGTATAAAACTTTTAGAGTGCAAAAAAAAATCGGGCAAAGCGCAAATACTCTTTGAATAGTTTTGCGAAAATGATATAATAAATAAAAGTTCAAGGGCGTGTAGCTCAGTTGGGAGAGCGCCTCGTTCGCAACGAGGAGGTCGTGGGTTCGACTCCCATCACGTCCACCATACGATTTGATAAACCGGTTACCAGCTAATCGGTTTTTTTGTTATATGGGATATAAGGCAAACCCGCCAAAGGATATTTTGATAAAATATATAAAAACAGGCGGTTGACAGAGGTAAACATTATGTTAAACAAAATTCGCGTTAAGGACGTGGGCGGCCACGTAGGAGAAGAGATTACTTTAAAGGGGTGGCTGTACAATAAGCGTTCAAGCGGGAAATTACATTTTTTACAATTAAGGGACGGCAGCGGGATAATCCAATGCGTAGTTTTCAAGGGCGACGTAACGCCGGAGGTTTTCGAGCTTGCCGATAAAATAACGCAGGAATCTTCCATAGAGGTTACCGGCACTGTGCGCGAGGATAAGCGTTCGCCTTTGGGTTTTGAGCTTGGCGTAAAGGACATAAAGGTTATCCAGATGGCGAAGGATTATCCGATTTCGCCCAAGGAACACGGCACGGCCTTTTTGATGGACAACCGCCATTTATGGCTTAGGTCCAGCAGGCAGGTGGCGATACTTAAAATTAGGGACGAGATAATATTCTCGATAAGGGAATATTTTAAGAACAACGGCTTTGTTTTGGTGGATTCTCCGATATTGACGCCCGCGGCTTGCGAGGGCACCAGCACTTTGTTTGAAACGGATTATTTCGGCCAAAAGGCATTGCTTTCGCAAAGCGGGCAGCTTTACGGCGAGGCTTCGGCTATGGCTTTGGGCAAGATATATTGCTTCGGCCCGACATTCAGGGCGGAAAAATCCAAGACGCGCCGCCACCTTACCGAATTTTGGATGGTGGAGCCGGAAGTCGCCTTTAACGACTTGGACGATAATATGGACTTGGCGGAAGATTTTATCTGCTACATTGTCGAGAAAGTTTTAAAGAATTGCCGCGCCGAGCTTGAAGTATTGGGCCGCGACATCAGCAAACTTGAGAATATCAAAAAGCCGTTCCCGCGCATATCCTATACGGAAGCTATAGAGATATTAAACAAGAACGGCAATCCGACGCAATGGGGCGGCGACATCGGCGGCGACGAGGAGACTATAATATCCAAAAGTTTCGACAGGCCCGTAATGATACACCGCTATCCCGCCGCCATAAAAGCTTTTTATATGAAGCGCGACCCCAAGGACGAAAAACTCGCCTTGGCAGTTGACGTAATCGGGCCCGAAGGCTACGGCGAGATTATCGGCGGCAGCCAAAGGGAGGAAGACTACGACGTATTGGTCAAGCGCATACACGAACAAGGCCTTGACGAAAGCGCGTTTGACTGGTATCTTGATTTGCGCAAATACGGCAGCGTACCGCATAGCGGCTTCGGTATGGGCATAGAGAGGGCGGTAGCGTGGATATGCGGCCTTCCGCACGTTAGGGAAACGATACCGTTCCCGAGGCTTATGGACAGGCTTAAACCGTAATCAAGGTTATAGCCATGGATTTGAACCCGGCCTCGCGCCGGGTTTTTTATCGTTAAGGTCTTTGATAATAACAAGTCCGCAAGCGGTAAATATTTATAATTTAAAATGATAAAATATAATATATGGCAAAATTGGTAAGAGGATTTAGAGATATTTTCGGCCCCGAGGCGGCCGCATTGACCGCGCTGGAGTCTTCGGCGCGCAAGGTATTTAAACTTTACGGCGTCAGCGAACTTCGCATACCTACCGTAGAGCAGAAGGAGCTATTCGTAAAGGCGACGGGCACCACTACCGACATAGTTCAAAAGGAAATGTACAGTTTTGAGGACGCGGGGCGCCGCCTTTTGGCGCTTAGACCGGAGGGAACACCCGGCGTGGCGCGCGCGTATATAGAGAATAACTTCGCGCAGGGCTCGCCCGTCCAGCAGTTTTTTTATATAGGCAATATGTTCAGGGCGGAGCGTCCTCAGGCGGGGCGTTACCGCGAGTTTGAGCAAATCGGCGCGGAATTTTTGGGAAATCCGGCCCCTGCGGCCGACGCTCAGGCAATATTGCTGTTAAAAGACATTATGAAGGACTTTGGCATAAAGCGTTACAGCGTAAAGATAAATTCCTTAGGCTGCGAAAAATGCCGTCCTTTATACCGTCAGGCGCTTATAGAATATTTATCCTCTTCCAAAGACGATCTTTGCGACTTGTGCAAAGACCGTTTGGAGCGCAATCCCCTTAGAGTATTGGACTGCAAAATCGACGGCCCCAAATTTAAGGAAAGCGCGCCGAAAATGGCTTTGTGCCCCGAATGTGAGGAACATTTTTCTCAGGTAAAGAAACTTTTGGACGGCAAGATAGACTACATAGTAGATCCTTGTCTTGTGCGGGGTTTGGATTATTATACCAGGACGGTATTTGAGTTCCAGGCGGGGGAAAACTCCCAAAACGCGATAGCGGCGGGCGGCAGGTATGACACGCTTATAAAATCAATGGGCGGGGCGGATATACCGGCGGTAGGCTGGGCTATGGGCGCGGAACGCACTTGCGCGGCTTTGGGCGCTCTGCCCGATTGCGGAGAAAAGAAAGTATATGTAGTCAGTTTGGAAAAGGACTGTAACGAATATGCTTTTAACATAATGCAGACTTTGAGAGATGCGGGCATCATAACGGAAGGCGGCCTTTTCGATAAGAACATCAAAGGACAGATGAAGCAGGCCGACAGGACTAAAGCGTCTTTGGCGGTGATAGTCGGCGGTACGGAAAAGGAACGAGGTACGGCCGAACTTAAAGATTTGACAAGCGGCGAGCAGAAGGAATATTTGATAAGCGAGCTCGCCGCCGCGATTAAAAACATAAAATAGACTTGGTGGATTATGAAAAGAACAAATTACTGCGGCGAGATAACCGCCGCGCTTGAAGGAACAAAGCAAACGCTCTGCGGCTGGGTGCACGGATACCGCAACCACGGCGGCGTATTATTTATAGATTTAAGGGACAGGACGGGCTTTGTGCAGTTGGTTGTGGGGCCCGAGAATAAAGAGGCTTTTGAAACGGCCTCTTCTTTAAGGAACGAATACGTCGTCCGCGCGCAGGGCGTGGTGGCGCGGCGCAAAGAGGGCTACGTAAACAAAAATATTCCCACCGGCGAAGTGGAGATAATAGTAGATAAAATAGAAACTTTAAACACCTGCGTGCCTTTGCCTTTTGATATCGATACCGACAAGAATATATCTGAAGACATTCGCCTTAAATATCGCTATTTGGATTTGAGGAACGCCAGAATGGTGCGCAATTTGACAACCCGCCACCGCTTGGCGCAGGTAATAAGGCATTATTTTGACGAGCACGGCTTTTTGGAAGTGGAAACCCCTATATTAACGCGTTCCACGCCCGAGGGCGCGCGCGATTATTTGGTGCCTTCCAGAGTGCATAACGGCAAGTTTTACGCTTTGCCGCAAAGCCCGCAGATGTTCAAGCAGACTTTGATGGCCAGCGGCATAGACAGATATTTCCAGCTCGCCAGAGCGTTTCGCGACGAGGATCTGCGCGCCGACAGGCAGCCCGAACACACCCAAGTGGATATAGAGATGTCTTTCGTGGAACTTGACGATATTTTCGAAATAGCGGAAGGTATGATGCAAACGGCGTTTAAAGCGGTGGGCGAGGAAATAAAAGCCCCGTTTATCCGACTGCCTTATAAAGAGGCTCTTTTGCGTTTTGGCAGCGATAAGCCCGATATGCGCTTTGATATGGAAATATCGGATATAACTGAAATATTCAAAGCGACCGCATTCAAGGTTTTTGAAGGCGTAATAAAAGAAGGCGGGGCGATAAGGGCTTTAAAGGCCGATTTGAGCGCGGATAAACTTAGCCGCGGCGTCATTGACAAACTTACCGAACTGGTCAAGAAGAACGGCGGGAAAGGGCTTGTATGGCTCAAATTTAAGGACGGCAAATTTGAAGGGCCTTCCGCCAAATTCTTTAAGGAAGACGAACTTAAAGCTCTGGCTGAGCATTTTAAGCCTGAGCAAGGCGATACGGTCTTTATCGGAAGCGACGCCAAAGCCGATACATGCGCTTTGTTTATGGGCGCTTTAAGAAAGGAGCTTATCAAGATTTTGGAACTTAAGCCCAAAGTGAAATGGGCGCCTTTATGGGTGGTAAACTTCCCGCTGTTGGAATATATTCCCGAAGAAGACCGCTATGACGCGGCGCATAATCCGTTTACCGCGCCCGTGACGGAAGATATACCGCTTTTGGACAGCGATCCATTGAAAGTAAGGTCCTATCAGTTTGATATGGTGCTAAACGGAATGGAATTGGCTTCCGGTTCTATAAGGAACCACAGGCGCGAGATTCAAGAGAAGATTTTGGCTTTGATGAAGCACTCCAAAGAGGAAGCGGCCAGAAGATTTGGTATGCTTTTGAACGCTTTGGAACGCGGCACTCCTCCGCATGGCGGAATGGGGCTCGGGTTTGACAGGCTTACGGCTTTAATATGCGGGGAAGATTCCATTAAGGAAGTTATAGCTTTCCCCAAGACGACGGCTGCCGCCTGTCCGCTTACGGAATCGCCTAATATAGTCGACCAGAAGCAGTTGGACGAACTTGGCATAGCGATAACGCATATGGAGGAAGAGAATAAATAAATTTCCCGAAGTAAATAAAAACGACTAAAAAGCAGTAAATTTATAATTTAAGACTGATTTTTTGGCGCCGGTTAACGCCCGGCCATATCAAAGATAAAACTTTGATAAGCTTCAACCCCAAAAAATTGTCGCCAGTTATAGAAGCGTTCCGTCTTTAGGAGGGAATCGTTTCGGCGGCATATTTTTTCATGTGGGTTGAAGCTCATGGAAATTATGCCGCTTTTTTACGGCTTTATGTTATGCTGATATTAAAAATTATTTTAGCGCTATGGCTTGTTTTGTTTTTGTTTTTCGCGTTGGTTTTCTTTTCCTCGGAGAATTAAATTTTATTTTTATATGGCTAACCGCGGCGAGCGCTTCCCTGGAAAATATAATTCCTTTGTTTTTTGTTCAATTCTGCGATTCTTGAGCGAATTTTAAGGAATTAAGACCATTCGTGAAAAACGCTATTGCCCAAAATATAAATTATTGTTATATTTAATATAAAGGGGAAACGCAGTTCGCGAAAAGGGAAAACGGATATTTTATGTACAGATTTTTAGTATCGTTTTTATTTGTTTTATTTTTTGCGCCTTTAAACGCGCAGCATATGGTAAAGTATGTGACGTTTTATCCCGTACCCTACGGGAGCCATCAGAATCTTAACGTGACGGATACCGCTGTAATAAGCGGACGGGACGGTGGGGAAAGCGTTATAGCCGGTACCCTTTCGGTCCCGTCGTCGCCGTTATTGGAAGGCAGCGTTTTATTGAATGTGCAAAGCGGAACCCAGCTTTCCATAAACTCCGCCATTCGATCGGGCAATATAGATACCGCTACGACTTATGGCGAGGCGTATATGACGGGGACGGATATTTCCTTAAATAATTTCGACGAAGCGATAAAGGACGTCTATGCGGCAGATACGGCAAATGTTAATTCTTCCGTGATATATGACGATAATACCTTGTCCAAATTGCTTGATTGCGGCGATGGAGAACCTTCTTGGAAAGCCCTGCGGCTTAAAGGCAGCGAGGAATGCAAATATTATTTGACCTGCGGCGGCAGCGGCAACAGCGGCTGCGAAGAAGCGCCGGATTTATCTCAGTGTGAGTTCGGGCCGTGGATAATTATGGATAGTAACGATAAGTCTGATACTTGCGGCAATTCGCCGAAACAAGGCTGCATACAGATTTCCCGCTGCGGCGCCTCCGACAGACCGTGCTCCAAAATAAGAGAAGCGGTTTTTACCCAAGTACCCACGACGTTTAACTGCGGTATGGGGCAAAGTTTAAGCCAATATTGCTATGACAACAGCGCAAAATGCACGGAGCAAAGCGTAAGTTCCATTTGCCGTCAGCATGATGGCCCTAAGACTATGATAATAGACGGATCTTATACCCCAGTTGAGTATTGTTCTTTTTCCAATAAAGACGAACCGATGTACTGGTGTCGGGAAAATCCTTCCAGAAAAGGATGTTTGAGTTATTCTTCCTCCGATTCTTCTATGGCGTATTCGGCTTGCTCTCAGTCTTATCATTTTAGCGGCGCCGCCTCTTATTGTATAGACGCAACCGTTAACATAATCGGTTATGTTTGCCAAGACGTGGAAGACACTTCTACAATGTACTACAGAGTGTGCAACGTCATTTAAGCCTCGGTTTTAGCTTAATAAAGGCCTTGGGAAATTTTATTCGAGGCCTTTGTTATTAAAGGCTAAAAGCTTTTTAAACAATAAGTTCCCAATTCCTCTTATAGAGGAATATTTTTATTTGCTGGAAAAATTTGTGCAATTTCCAAATTAAAAACCCGCTTTAGCAAGCGGGTTTTTATGTTGATACGTTTGATATTTTAGAAGTAAATATCTCTTTCTCCCCGCGCCACTTTTTCAAGATTGGCTTTGGTTTGGGCCGCTCTGGAAGGGGGGAGGTCCTTCATCATTTTATCTATCAGCGCCAAGCCCTTAGCCTTTAAATCGGGCGAGGCGAAATCGTATAGATATTCGGCGAAGGTAAACATAGCGTTGGGCAGACAGTGAGCTTTTATCAACCCCGGTTTGGCCAGGTCCATAAAGTCTTTGCCGACGCGCCCCAGCCTATAACAGCCCGTACAGAAAGAGGGGATATAGCCGTGGTCGACGATATCGGATATTACGGCTTCCAAAGGTCTATGGTCGCCGCGTGTAAATTGCTCGTCGGCATTATCGTCCTCGTAGCCGCCAGGGTTGGTTTTGCTGCCGCCAGATATTTGGGATATCCCCAGTTCAAAAGCGGCGCGGCGCATTTGCGCGGTTTCGCGCGTGCTGAGTATTATGCCTGTATATGGTACGGCTATTCTCAGGACGGCGATAATCTTTTTAAAGTCTTCGTCGCTTACGGCGTAAGGCGGATTTTCGCTTAACGGAGAGCCGCAGGCGGGTTCTATCCTGGGTACCGAAATGGTATGAGGCCCGATGCCGAATTTGTTTTCCAAATCTTTGATGTGTTGGAGCATGGCCAATACTTCAAATTTATAGTCGTAAAGGCCGAGTAATGCGCCTATACCGACGTCGTTTAAGCCGGCTTGCAAAGCTCTGTGCATGCCCATAAGGCGGAACTCGTAATCGGCTTTTTTGCCGGCTATGTGCATTTTGCGGTAAGTGTCTTTATGATAGGTTTCCTGGAATAGCTGGAAGGTGCCTATATTATGTTTTTTTAGTTCCTTAAATTCTTCCAAGGTCAAGGGCGCAATATTGACGTTTACGCGCCTTATGTTGTTTTTGCCTTCTCTTACAGAGTAAATGGAATCTATGGAATCGAATACGTATTTAAGGCCTGCGCCGGTATAAGATTCGCCTGCGACCATAAGTATCCTTTTGTGGCCTTGTTTGAGCAGCGCCGAAGTTTCGTGTTTAACTTCGTCTTGGTTTAAAGCCTTCCTGTGCAGTTCTTTGTTGGAGGCCCTAAACGCGCAGTAGAGGCACTCGTTAAAGCAGACGTTTGAAATATATAAAGGGGCGAAAAGGACCAATCTGTTTCCGTAAATTTCCGTTTTGATATACTTTGCGGTTTTGTATAATTCTTCCAGCAAATCTTTGTCGGTAAGGTTAAGCAGGGCCGCGGCTTGCTCGAAGGAAATGCCTTTAAGTTCGCGCGCCTGTGTAAGAATGTCTAAAATCTGTTGCTTGTCAGCTTTTTGGGTTTTAGATAAATTGTCAAAAATTTCATTTTCTTTTATCATACTTATATTGTACAACTTTAAAGCGGTTAGGATATATTAAGCCTGCTTCTTATTGCCCTACGATAAAAACCCGCCTGTTAAGGCGGGTTTTTTAATAAGATCCGTTTTTACTTTGCGGCCAGGAACATATGGCTGAAGGAAAAACTTACTCCTACATATAAATTTTCGCCACGCGGGCCAACGTATTTGCCTTGGGCCGTATAATAATTGATAAAGGGCGCAACCGAAAGATTTTTTAGCACCAAAACATCAAGTCTTGCGTCCAATTCCAAGGAATAGTCCAAGTCGGTAGTCTGTTTTTCGCTTTCGTGGCAATAGTCCCTGAAGGTCCCGCTGAATTTAGCTTTTACCCCTTCCCTGATGTCGTATTCAAGCCCGATGCCGGCTTCATAACCGTATTTTGTAGATTCTTGGGGATAAGTAAAATCGTATTCCATAAAGCCGGAGGCGAATAGAGTTTTAAGATATTTCCCTTCAAACAATTTCGCGCCGGCGCTGCCTCTTAACACTTTTTTGAGGGGGGAATCCGCGCTGGAGTTAAACTCGGTATCGTAAGCGAGCGAAACGAAAGGTCCGGCCTCAACCCCGCCCAAGAAATTTTTTACGTTCCAAAGCCTTAAAGTGTAATCGGAGGAAAGCAAAATTCTGTCTGCGTTTTCGGTGGTAAGTTTTTCTCCTTGTACAGGCTTAATCGTGTTCTTGCCGTATTCCATAAACAAGGCGTTTGACCACAGATAATTTTTGCCGAAATAATCGCCCGCTAAATGCAGGCGTCCTTGAATGAGCCTTTGCGAGTCCGAATTTAATTTGGCGTTTGGGAAATCTTCATATTCCTGCGCGTGTTTAACTTCTGTTGAGCTTAAATCCAAAGCCAAGGATTTAAGTTCCACCTGCCAACCGGTTTTCTTGTCTTGCTGGGCGTAAGAATTAAGAGCGGCCATTGCCGATAGAGCCAGCGCGATAAACAATTTTTTGTACATTTATTTCTCCTATGTTTCAAATATTTATAAGTTTAAAAATCCGCGTTTTACGACGGCTAAATAAAACCCGCCTAATAAAGGGCGGACTTTAATGTTATTTAATTTCCGAAGTGCAGTTCGGGCACCTTACGGCATTAATATTGATTGTGGATTTGCAGAAGGGGCATTCTTTTGTGTTTGGCGCGGCTGGCGCGGGCGCGCTTCTTAATTTGCTAATTATTTTAACAAGCATAAATACCGCCCAAGCGGTTATTAAAAAGCTGATGGTATTGTTTATAAAAGAGCCTAAATTTAAAATTACCGCCCCCGCGTTTTGAGCCGCTTCCACCGAAGGGTAAGGCCCTGCCGTATCCGCCCCGTTTTTGAGCGTGAAAAACAGTCCGCTGAAATTTATTTTGCTTAGCAGCAGACTTATGGGCGGCATTATCAAATCCTTTACTATCGAGTTTACCACCCCGTTAAACGCGGCGCCCAAAATAACACCTACCGCCATATCCACCATATTCCCTTTTACGGCGAAATTTTTGAAGTCTGTAAAAATACTTTTTATATATGCCGTCATATTTATCCTCCTTTAATTAAAACACCCCTTTGAAAAGGGGTGTTTTTTTTGTTGCCTATATTTTAGCAATTATAATTTGCCGAATACCACTTTTATCACTTCTTCCATTCTGGTAACGGGGATAAGTTTAAGTTCTTTTCTTATTTGCTCCGGTATTTCGGAAACATCCTTCTCGTTTTCCTTGGGATAGAGAATGGTTTTGATATTCTCTCTGTAAGCGGCGAGGAATTTTTCCTTTATCCCGCCTACCGGCAATACGCGCCCCGTTATCGTGATTTCGCCCGTCATCGCTATGCCTTTCTTTACCGGTTTATCGGTAATTACGCTGAGCAGGGCGGTGCATATCGCGGTGCCGGCCGAGGGCCCGTCTTTGGGGACGGCGCCTTCGGGGAAGTGCAGGTGAAAGTCCGTCTTGTCGAAGTTAAACTTCTTGCCGTAGCCTTTGCTTCTTATGAAGCTTAAAGCCGCGCGGACGCTTTCTTTCATCACGTCGCCGAGTTTGCCCGTAAGTATCAGCTGGCCTTTGCCGTGAAAGGAAGTGGCCTCTATTGCCAAAGTTTCGCCCCCGACGGAAGTCCAAGCCAAGCCCGTGGCTATGCCGATGCCGTTTTCCTCCGCGAAAGTATTGGAATATCTTGGGATACCCAAGAACTTGTGCAGATTCTTGGAGGTGACTTTTATCGGCTTTTTATTCTCCAGATATTGCTTTGCGGCTTTGCGGCATATCGTGCCGATTTCACGCTCAAAATTGCGTACGCCGCCTTCGCGGACATACTCGCGCATAATAAGATCAAGCGCGGGCACTTCTATTTTAAGGCTCCCTTCCGGCAGACCGTGCTCTTTCATCTGCCTGGGCAGGAGGTACCTTTGCGCTATTTCCCGTTTTTCGTAATGGGTATAGCCGGAGAATTCTATAATTTCCAAGCGGTCTCTTAAGGTTACCGGTATGGAGCTTAAAGAGTTTGCGGTAGTTATGAACATTACTTTGGATACGTCAAAGGGAACATCAAGATAATGGTCCACAAAGTCTTTGTTCTGTTCCGGGTCCAAAAGTTCCAGCAGGGCCGCCGCGGGATCGCCGCGCCAATCGGAACCCATTTTGTCTATTTCGTCTAGCAAAAATACGGGGTTATTGCTTTTTACTTTGCTTATACCCTGTATTATTCTGCCCGGCATGGAGCCGATATAGGTGCGTCTGTGTCCGCGGATTTCGCTTTCGTCGCGCACGCCGCCTAAAGACATTCTTACAAATTTCCGCCCTATGGCCTGTGCTATGGATTTGGCGATGGAAGTCTTGCCCGTTCCCGGAGGCCCTACAAAGCAGAGTACGGGGCCCTTGAGGCTTTTGGTCAGCTGTCTTACGGCTAAATATTCCAAAATTCTCTCTTTGACTTTTTCAAGCCCGTAATGGTCTTTATCCAAGAGTTCTTTGGCTTTGTTTATGTCTAAAATATCCTCGGTCGATATAGCCCAGGGCATATTTACCAGCCAGTCCAAAAAAGTTCTCGATACGGTCGATTCAGGCGAGAACGGCGCCATTTTTGAAAGTCGCTCAATTTCCTTTTCCGCCACTTCGGCCGCGTATTTTGGCAGATTGTTCTTCTTTATTTTGGCTTTAAGGTCATCAATATCCTTTTGGAAGTCGTCTTTTTGGCGAAGCTCCTTTTGGATAGCTTTCATCTGCTCGTTAAGATAATATTCCTTTTGGGATTTTTCTATTTGGCTTCTTACTTTGGAATGTATTTTTTCTTCCAAAGTGATGATTTCCACCTCGCTGGCGAGCAGTTTCAACAATTTTTCCAGTCTGGGTTTTACGGCTACGGTTTCCAAGATGTCTTGCCTGTCCTGAGTTTTGACTATAATGTTGGAGGCGATGGTATCGGCCAGTTTTGAAGGTTCCTCAATTTGTCTTAAAAAGGATACGCCCTCAATTGCGATGCGTCTTGTAACCATTGCGTATTCTTCAAATTGGTCGAGCGTTTGGCGCATAAGGGCTTTAAGCTCGGCGTCGGGCTGGGTATTATCGACGGGATACTCTACATTGGCGTACCAGCATTTTGCGACGGGATTAAACTGCAAGTCGTTAATTTTTGCGCGCGCTATGCCTTGCAGAAACACTTTCATGCTGCCGTCGGGCATTTTAAGCGACTGCGTAATCTCCGCCAATACGCCGAATTTGTAAATATCGTCGGCGGTCGGCTCGTCTATTTCTGCCGCTTTTTGTGATACGGCTATGATATATTTCCCGCTGGTACCCAAGGCCAATTCTATGGCCATTACGGATTTTTGTCTGTCCACCGATATCGGCAGCGACATTCCGGGAAACATTACCACGTCTCTTATCGCTATCGCGGGCAAATTAGCCGGATAGGAAGATGTTTCGTTTTTTATGTCGTCTATTATGTTCATATTTCGGTTTTACCCCGTAAAACTTGCAAATCTGTATATGCGGGCTTAATTCTGTCTAAAGCCGCAATATTATTATATCCAATTTTAGCAAATAAAACAAGAGGTTGCTAATTATAAATCGGGAAACAAGAGATATTTTTAGGCGGAAGCTATAGGCGGATAAATGGTAAAATATATAAAATGAAACCAATTGAAAAGGCCATAAAAACGCACGCTTTGACAAAGGGTGAGATAATAACCCTTTTAAACATACAAGACGCTTCTTTATTATATGAAGCGGCCGACCGCGTTCGGCGTGAAAGCGTCGGCGACGGCGTGCATTTAAGGGGGCTTATAGAGATTTCCACCGTCTGTAAGCAGAACTGTCTTTATTGCGGGCTTCGGCGCGATAATAAAAAGATATTTCGCAGCCGTATGACACCAAAGGAAATAATAAACCACGCGCAAGCCGCCGCCAAGGCGGGATATATGACGATAGTCTTGCAAGGCGGGGAGGAAGACGGTTTCGGCGCGGATAAGATGGCGGGCGTCATAAAGGGAATAAAGCGTTTGGGCTTGGCCGTTACCTTAAGTTTGGGCGAAAAGAGTTTTGAGGAATATTCCCTCTACCGCCAAGCTGGCGCCGACAGATATTTGTTAAGAATAGAAACTACCGACAAAACCCTATACGAAAAACTGGATCCGGGCATGAGTTTTGAAAACCGCCTTCGCTGTCTTAAGGATTTGGGGCGCTTGGGCTATGAAGTCGGCTCGGGCTTTATGGTCGGGCTTCCCGGCCAAAGCGTTGATAGTATTGCCGACGATATCTTATTTTTGAAAGCCCTTCCCGCGCATATGGCGGGGATAGGGCCTTTTATCGCCAACCCCGATACTCCGCTGGCAAACTGCGGCAAAGATAATTTCGATTTGTCTTTAAAGGCGATGGCCGTAATAAGGCTTTTGATGCCTAATATCAACATACCCGCCACTACCGCTATGGAAACTTTAAGGCCCGACGGCCGTTTTACGGCGTTAAAGAGCGGCGCTAATGTAATAATGCCGAACGTCGGCGGCGATATGAGCGAGTATTATCGTCTATACCCCGGCAAAGCGAAAGCGGGCGAAGTAAAAGAATATAGGGCGGAATTGGAAAAGAAACTTAAAGCCATCGGCCGTTTCATAGACGAAGGGCCCGGCATAAGCAAGGCCTATATAGCGGAGGATAAAAAATGAACTTTTTTTTAATCAGTTTGGGCTGCCCCAAAAATCTAACCGACAGCGAGGACTTCTGCGCCAATCTTATGGCGCACGGCCATAAACTCGTGTTTGATTTGCAAGAGGCTGAGGGGATAATCATAAATACCTGCGGATTTTTGGCTTCTTCGGTAAAAGAAGCCAAAGACAATATCAAAGCGGCTTTAAAACTTAAAAAGAAAGGCCAAATAAAAAAACTGATAGTTACCGGCTGTATGGTGGATAGGCTTAAGGGCGAAGTCAAAACGGAGTTCCCCGACATCGACTTGGTTTTATCCATATCCGAGCAACCCAAAATAGATAAACTTATCAATAGAAAAGGTGAGTACATAAAACCCATCCAAGATAAGATAATACCCTCGCCTTACAAAATGACGCTTACAGCGCCGCACAGCGCTTATTTAAAGATAGCCGACGGCTGCAATAACCGCTGCGCTTATTGCGCGATACCTTATATAAGGGGGAAATACCGCTCCAAAACCGTGGAGGACATTGTGGCGGAAGCGCGGCTTATGGCGCACGGGGGGGTAAAGGAATTTTCCGTAATAGCGCAGGACACCACCTCTTACGGGCAGGACTTGTACGGCAAGCCTCAGCTTGAAAGATTGCTTAAGAGATTGATAAAAATAAAAAATCTTGAGCGCATAAGAATAATGTACGCCTACCCGCACAGGGTAACGAAGGAACTGGCGGAGATTATGGCAGGGGAAGACAAAATCTATCCTTATATAGATATACCGCTCCAGCACATTTCCGACAATATGCTTAAAGCTATGCGGCGCCACTGCGGCGCGGCCCAGACGAAAGAAGTTCTTTCTATGCTCAGGGAAACGGTGCCCGATATAGCGATACGGACTAATTTTATAGTCGGTTTTCCCGGCGAAACTGAAAAGGATTTTGAAGAACTTAAAGATTTCGTTTCGGATTTCAAATTCGACAATGTGGGTGTATTTGAATTTTTCAGGGAGCCCGGCACTCCCGCTTACGAGATGAAAGGGCAAATCCCGGCCCGCGTCAAAAAAGAGCGCGCCGCCGCTTTGGAGAGCGTTCAAAGCAGAGTCATTGACGAGATAAACAAAAAACTCGTCGGTGCGGAAATAGAGGTGATAAGCGACTCCGCTACTTTCGGCCGCACCTATAAAGACGCACCCGATATAGACGGCACGGCGGAATTTGCCGCACCCGTGGAGGCGGGCGAAATATTCAAAGCCAGGATAGTTTCCGCCAAAGGTTATAAACGCGTGGCCGAGCCGCTTATAAAATGATCGGCGTTTATTCCGTTTAATACAAATTGCGCTTAAACTCCGTTTTAAACGGGCAAATCTCAATAGGCCCCCGCTAAAAGCGGGGGTATATTTTTGCCTATCTGATAAAGAGGAGTCCGAATAATCGTTGACAAAATAATTATACGTCCGTATAATTATTATACAAGCGTATAAAAAAGGAGGCTTTATGGGCAGAGTTCCCTCCGGCAATGACGATAAAATGTTAAAAGCGGGCGTCGCTTTGGCCAAGGCGCGCGGATTGAGCGGATACACGGTCAGGGAGGTATGCGCTCGCAGCAAGGTTAATTTGGGAATGTTCCACTATTATTTCGGCAGCAAAGACAATTTCGACAGGGCGGTATTAAAAAAGATTTATTCCGTTATGATGGAAAGGATAAACATAAGCATATCTCCTAGCGGCGCGCCAAGGGAGAATGTTAGGGGCGTACTGGTAAAGATACTGGAGTTTGTAAAAGAGAACAGGGTGCTGCTGTCGTCGCTTGGCGGGGACGTTCTTTCCGGCAACAGAAAGACTTTAAAATTTATAGCGGACAATTTTACCAAGCATGTGGAAATACTGTACGGCGAACTTAAACGGGCGCAAGACAGGGGCGAGCTTAAAGGGGCGAGCGCTTCCGACGCGATTTTGTTTTTAATGCCGTCGATAGTATTGCCGCAGATATTGCTTGGCCTTTTTTTTAGGTTGAAGGTGGATTTCTCATTCAAAATAAAGTCGTCGGGTTTGGGTCTGGCGGTAGACCGCGGCGCGCTAAGGCGTATAGATATGATGATTGATGCTATATTTGGGGAAGAAAAATGAAGAAATATACATTATTAATCTTTTTCTTTTTTTGTTTTACGCTTTTAAACGCGGGCGAGGTAAAGGAGCTAAGTTTAAGCCGATGCGAGCAATCGGCATTGGCGTTTTCGCCCGAACTAAAGAGCAAGGCTTCGGCCAAGGAAGCGGCTTATTTAAATTATGAAAGCAGCCGCTCGTCATTATATCCGTCATTGTCTTTGGATGCGAAGGGCAGCTGGGTATCGCAAGTGCCGCAACT
Organism: uncultured Elusimicrobiales bacterium; assembly: GCA_944324675.1. GTDB lineage: Bacteria > Elusimicrobiota > Elusimicrobia > Elusimicrobiales > Elusimicrobiaceae > Proelusimicrobium. The sequence goes on from CALUXE010000009.1 coordinate 33,811, forward strand.
GGAACTTGGCCCCGTAAAGATGGAATACGGCGACAATTGGGGCTATGCGGCGGGGCCTTCGCTGGGCTATGTTTTGTTTGACAACGGCGGGCGGAAGGATTATTCCAAGAGCGCATACAGCGCTTATCAAGCCAAGGAAAAGGAATACGAACTTGCCAAACGGAATGTGCTTTTGGATGTGCGCCGCGCCTATTTTACCGTCCAGCAGGATTTGCAGAGAATGTATTTTATGAACGAGCAATTAAAAGTGGCGCGCAAACAGCTTGCCGACATAGAGTCCGCCTATAAAGCGGGCGCGAAAAGCAATATTGACGTTTATATGGCGCGCAAACAGAAACTCAGAGCGGAGATAAATATAGCTTCGGCCAGAGGGGCTTTGGGGGCGCATTTGCGGGCGCTTTTCAGTCTTACGGGCGACAGCTACGGCATAGACCCGAGTTATCCTCTTGATTGGCGGATAAAGGCGGAAAAGGGGGAGAACGCGCCAAGCTCAATAGTGAAAGCGGAGGATTTGGAAGTTAGTTTAAAAGCCTTATCCTCAGCAGGGGAGTATGATTTTGACGAGGAATTGCCTGCTTTGGCGGCCCTTGGCGATATGGCGGGTTATTATGAGAATTTGGCAAATTCTTTGCGTTCGTCTTTGTATCCCTCTCTTTCTTTGAGTGCGGGCGCCTATATGGAATATCCCAACGGCCCGATACATGAGAGCGTATTTAACGGCCGCGCGGGGGTAGCGTTTAAACTGCCTTTGTTTGAGGGGGGCAAAAGCAGAAAGGCGGCGGAAGCGAACTTAAAGCAAGCTCAAGCGGCGAAATACGATAAAGACAGTCTTTTTGAGGAATTAAGCCAATTGTTTTATTCTTCCAAGAGTTTGCTCTATCCTCTTTCCCTGCAGGAGAAGCTGACCAAAACCATGATAGACGACAGCGCCAAAACGGCGGATTTGACTTATCAGGCCTATAAGGCCGGCAGCGTGACTTTTTTGGAAGTGGACAACGCCAATTTAGCTTTGCTTGAAAGCAGGATAGCTTTGACGGATATTTATACCGAACGGTTAAACCGTTTGGCGGTAATGGATAATTTAGGCAGAGGTAAAAAATGAAAAGAATAATATTAAGCTCGGTTTTAGTTATATTGGTATTGGTGATAGTAAGTTTGCTCTTCTTGCGAAAAGGGGCGTTCCATTACAGCGGAGTAATGGAAGCGGTGGAGATAGATTTGCCTGCCCGTATAAGCGATACCCTTAAGGAAGTCTACGCCGAAGAGGGGGATAAAGTCGTTAAGGAGCAGCTCCTGGCGGCCTTTGACTGCGGGGAAATCGGCATAAAAGAGGATATCGCCCGCAAAGAATACGAACGCGCCGCACGCCTGTTAAAAACTACGGCGGGCTCGCAGGAAAATTACGATTTGAAAAAGAGCAATTACGACCACGCCGCTTTGTATAAAAGCTGGTGCGAGATAAAATCCCCTATAGACGGCAAAGTGCTTTATAAATATTACGAGCCGGGGGAATTTGTCGCGGCGGGGCGCAAGGTTTTTACCGTGGCGGATCTTTCTAAGATAGACGCTTGGGTTTATGTGGAGCACAATAAGCTTGCGTCTTTAAGGGTGGGAATGAAAGTTAGCGGTTATCTGCCGGAGGCGGACAAAACTTTTGAAGGCGTAATTTTGACGATAAACGACGAGGCGGAATTCACCCCCAAAAACGTGCAGACCAGAAAAGAGCGCGAGCGTTTGGTCTACGGGGTAAAAACCCGCTTCAAGAATGATGAAGCTCTTACTTTAAAACCCGGTATGACCTTGGAAGTTTCTTTTTAAGGCGGCGTTATGAAAGCTATGGAATTGCGGACCGAAAATATCGGCAAAAAGATGGGTCGCACCCAAGCTTTAAGCGGGGTAAGCACTCTTTTTGAGGCGGGCAGGGTACACGGAGTTATCGGCCCCAACGGCGCGGGCAAGACCACTCTTATGCGTCTTACCGCTGGCCTTTTGACGCCCGACGAGGGGTATTTAAAATATAAAGAAGAAGGTAAAGATATATCCGTAAAAGAGGCAAAAAAATATTTGGGTTATTTCCCGCAGGAACCCAGCCTCTATCCCGATCTAAGCTGTATGGAGCATATGGAGTTCTTTAGGGATCTGTACGCCATAGAACAGAAAGAATTCCAAACCAGGAGCGAAGAGCTTTTCAAAGCCACCGGCATGGCTGATTTTAAGGATAGACCGGCGGGGAAACTTTCGGGCGGAATGTATAAGAAACTCGGTCTTATGTGCGTGCTTCTAAACAGGCCCAGATTGCTTTTGTTGGACGAGCCTACCATCGGAGTAGACCCCGTCAGCCGCCAGCAGCTTTGGGATTTGGTTTATAAATACGCGGGCGCCGATATGACGGTGATAGTGAACACTTCCTATATGGACGAGGCTCAGCGCTGTTATAAAGTGCATATTTTGCAAAGCGGCAGGCTTTTGGCGGCGGGCGGGCCGAGTGAACTTACGGAAAAGTTCAAGCTAAAGAACTTCGCGGATATATTTTTGCAAGATGACAAATAACATAATAGAAGTAAAAAATTTGACGGTGCGTTTCGGAAACTTCAAAGCGGTGGACGGGATTTCGTTTTCCGTAAAGAAGGGGGAGATTTTCGGCTTTCTCGGCGCCAACGGCGCCGGCAAGACCACTACTATCCGCACCATTTGCGGGATATTGAATCCGACTTCCGGTCAAGTGCTGGTGGACGGCCATGACGTTTCCACCTCAACGGCGGTTTTAAAATCGAAAATAGGATATATGTCCCAGAAGTTTACGCTCTATCCGGATTTGACGGTGCGGGAGAATATTTATTTCGCCGGCAGTCTTTACGATATGAAACGCGAGGACATCGCCAAACGCGCGCGGACGGTTTTTGATTTTATCGGTCTGGAAGAAAAACATATAGGCGGGATAGTAAAAAATCTTTCGGGCGGGGTAAAGCAGATGATAGCGCTCTGCGCCGCTTTGCTGCCCGATCCGCAACTGGTGTTTTTGGACGAGCCTACCGCCGGCACCTCGCCCAAGACCAGGCGCGATTTTTGGCGGCTTATCAAAAGACTTTCGGAAAACGGCAAAACGATATTTGTCACCACGCATTATATGGACGAGGCCGAATACTGCGACAGAATAGTCCTTATGGACAGGGGGCGTATAATATCCTGCGCCAGCCCGGAGGGATTGAAGAAAGAGTTTTTTAAGCAAAATCCGCTTGAGCTTTATATGAGCAAGCCTGATTATCTAAACGGAGTCAAGGCGGAATTTGACTCTTTGGGTTTGGGGCTAAGCGCGGTGTTCGGCGCGAATTTAAGAGTATTTCCCAACGATTACGACGCCTTTAAAAACTTCGCCGAGAAAAATAAATACAAGTTTACCTATAAAGAGATAGAGCCTTCTTTGGACGACGTCTTTTTAAAAGCCTTAAAGAGCGGGGGCGCGAAATGAATTTCAGGCGTATATATTCCATAGCGGTAAAAGAATACAAGCATATAATGCGCGATCCCTTTACGCTGGCTGTCGCGCTTATATTGCCTATGGTATTTGTGGGGCTTTTCGGGTTTATAATAGACTTGGATTATAAGCATATGCCGCTTAAGGTGCGCGACAATGACCAAAGCCCCGTTTCAAGGCGGTTCTTGCAGGAGGTAACTTCTTCGGGCTATTTCGATTTGAAAGGACTTCACGGCCAAAGCCAAGCGGAAGCCGCGTTAAACGCCAATGACTTTGCTGGTATTTTGATAATAGATAAGGGTTTTGGCCGAAATATTATGCGGGGCGATAGTTCCCGCCCAGGCAAGGCGCAGCTTCTGATAGACGGCAGCGATAATGCCCGCGCGGCGATAATGTTAAATTATATGACGGGCATAGCGCAAAAGCAAAACGAGCGATACTCCGAAGAAAACACCGACGCCGCGCCCCGGGCGCAGGGCGCTTCAGCCTTGGCGGGGGCGGTGCGCAGCAGATTTTTGTTCAATCCGGAGCTTAACAGCCGCTGGTTTATAGTGCCGGCTTTAAACACCATAATAATAGGTTTTTTGGCGATAGTGCTTACGGCGCTTACGGTGGCAAAGGAGTGGGAAAACGGTTCAATGGAGCTGCTGCTTTCTACGCCAGTGCGTCCTTTTGAGATAATATTTGGGAAACTTGCGCCCTACTTCCTGCTGACTTTTTTTGACATATTGATAGTATTCGTTTTGGCGATATTGGTGTTCAAGATACCGTTTGTCGGCAGTTTTATGTTGTATATGCTGGCTTGCGCGGTATATATAACGGGCGCTTTGGCTTTAGGGGTGTTTATCTCGGTGGTGACGAGATCTCAGCAAAGCGCGATACAATTCGCTTTCGCGGTGGGGCTGCTGCCGTCGTTCATATTTTCGGGTTTTATTTTCCCGATAGAAAATATGCCGGAGTTTTTCAGATATTTTACCGGTCTTTTTCCCCAGAGGTGGTTCCTGCTGATAAGCAGAAATCTATTTTTGAGCGACGCGGGTATAAGTTCCCTTAGCTTCGCGCTTTCGGCGATAGCGATATTCGCCGTTTGTATGATACTGCTGTCCGTAAATAAATTCAAAACGGATTTGGAGCCGTAAAATGATAAGGATAAGAACTTTAATCGGGTTTATAAAAAAGGAATTTATACAAATATCGCGCGACCCCAAAATGCTGGTGGCTATATTCTTTATACCCGTAGTGCAGACGATTATGTTCGGCCTGGCGCTTACAAGCGAAGTTAAAAATATAGAGTTTTTGGTCGTTTCCAAGCCAAGCCCGATAGCGCGGGAAATAACCCGCCGCGCTTTGGCCAGCGGGTGGTTCAAAGAAGTTAAAGACGTCAACGGCGCACAGGCGGAAGACCCGTCTTCACTGCTTTTGGATAATAGGGCCGAGGCGGTATTGGTCGCTCCGAAAGAAGGTTTTGAATACGCTCTTGAACACGGAAAGCCTATACAGCTGCTTATAAACGCGATAAACGCGCAGCGCGCGCAGCAGGTTGACGGATATGTAAATCAAGTGATAGCGCGCAGCGCCGCAGCGAATGGTTATGACAGCGCTTCGGGATTTATTGAACTTGACGCCAAAGTAATGTTCAACCACTATATGGACACAACCGATTTTATGGTGCCGGCTTTAATGGTAATGTCTACATTTTTGGTGATGTTGGTTGTTTGCAGCATGGCTATAACTAAAGAGAAGGAAACGGGCACTATGGAAAAATTGATAGCCTCTCCCGCCGGCGCGGCGGATATTCTTTTGGGCAAGACTTTGCCCTATTTTATAATAGGTATAGTGATAATATGCGCGATATTTTTTATAGGGGTAATCTTTTTCGGGGTTCCGTTCAGGGGCGGGTTTTGGCAAATATTGACGACGGGCTCTCTGCTGATAATATCGGCTTTAGCTATAGCGACTTTAGTGTCCGCCGTCGCCAAAACGCAGCAGCAGGCAATGATGGGAAGTATTTTGTTTCTTATGCCGGCGATATTGCTTTCGGGCGTATTCTTCCCCGTAGTGAACATACCGCTTGCCTTTCGCTGGCTGTGTTATCTTAACCCGATGATGTATTCCATAGTAAACTTCAGAAGCATAATGCTGAAAGGCGGCGATCTTATTATGTTTTGGCAATATTCGGCCGTATTGGCTATAATGTGTTTGATTGCCGCGGCGGCCGCTTACAAAAAGTTTAAGTCTAAACTGAATTAAAGGCCTTCTTTTCGGATAATATTTTAAAAATGCCTTCGCGGACCGAAGGCATTTTTCATTGTTTGGATTTATTGTTTTGGTTTTAAGATTCTATAATTTTATAATCGCCAGCGCTTAAAGATACATAGTCGCCGCATAACTCCCTGGCCAGGGCGCTTATGGCGGGATTATGTCCTATCAGTATTACTTTGGAATATCGCGCGCTTAGATTTTTGATTATTTCCCCGTATCCGTTTACGTCCATACTGTCGGCAAGTTCGGGCGCGGTCTTTATTTTGACCGAAGATTTAAATTCCGCGGCGACTATTTCCGCCGTCTGCATTGCCCTTAAAAGCGGGCTTGCCGCTATTATATCCACTTCGCCCAAAGTTTCTTTGAGCGTTTTGGCTTGTTCTTTGGCTTTTGTTATGCCTTCTTGCGAGAGCGGACGTTCAAAATCATTTTTCGCTCCGCTTTCGTAAATATCAGAAGCTATTGAATGCCTCATTAAAACCAAAGTTTTTTCTGTCATAATCATTTGGCGATTTTATTTATAAGAGGTTCAAGAGCGGGCTGCTCTATATCGGCCACTTTGCCTTCGTCGCAAGCTTTTGCGATGGCCGGGTCCATCGGTAGTTTTACCGCGGGGCTTATATTAAATTCGCCCGCCGTTTTGTACAGGCGGCTCTCGCCGAAGATATTTATCTCTTTGCCGCAGTCCGGGCATTTTAGGTAACTCATATTTTCCGCCAAGCCGAGTACTTTTACGTCCATCTTTTCCGCCATTTTTACCGCTTTGTCGACTATCATTCCGACAAGCTCCTGCGGAGAAGTAACTATAATTATGCCTTCTATCGGCAAAGACTGAAACACCGTCATCGTAACATCGCCGGTACCTGGCGGCATATCGATAAACAGATAGTCTATATCGCCCCAGATGACGTCCGTCCAGAACTGCCGCACCGCCGAAGTTATTAAAGCGCCGCGCCATATTACCGGGTCATTTTCCTTTTCCAAAAGCAGGTTAAGCGACATTACTTTTACTCCGTTTTTAGCCGATACGGGCATAATCCCGTCGCCTTCGGGCGAGGCTTGCGCCTTCTCTTTTATACCGAAAATCTTCGGTATGGAAGGGCCCGTAATATCGGCGTCCAAAACGCCGCATTTAAACCCTTTTTTAGCCAAAGCGCAGGCCATAAGCCCGCTTACCAAGCTCTTGCCGACACCGCCCTTGCCGCTGAGTACACCTATGACGTGTTTTATGTTGCTCTTGGCGTGCGGTTTAAACTTTTCCAGTTCCGTGCGTTCTGCGCAATTTTGCGAACAGGAGGAACAATCGTGATTGCAGTTCTGGCTCATATAAAAGGACCCCCAAAGGTTTGATTTCAGTTAAATTATACCATTTAAGAAGATAAATAAAAGTTGTAAAATACTTCTGTGATTTTAAAAATTTTTGCTGTTTGATATACTCGTTTAATAAGGAGATTTGCCTAATGAAAAACGATATTTTCGCAGAGATAAATAAAATCGGCCTTTTGCCGCAGTTCACTTTGGATAAAAATTCTGACGCTGTTTCTTTGGCTGAAGCTTTGAGGCGCGCTTCTCTGCCGTGTGCTGAAATTGGGTTTTCGCCCGATGCGGAGCCTCATATAAAAGCGATAACTTCCAAACTGCCTGATTTTATTATAGGCGTAAGGGGGGTAAAAGATGTCGAGGCCTTAAAACGGGCGGTATCGGTCGGCGCAAAATTTTTTACCGGTTTTGACGGGAAAGGTGAACTTGGACATTATTGCCTTAAAAATAATATCCCGTTTATTCCCTCGTGCTCTACGGCGGGCGAAATCGAGGCCGCCTTGCAGGACGGCCTGACGACGGTAAAATTCTTTCCCGCGGAGCAAGCGGGCGGATTGTCCTCTCTAAAGACTTTGGGCGAGGCTTATCCCGAAGTAAAATTCCTCTTGGGGGGAGTATCGGAAGAAGATTTTGTCAAATATGCCGATTATAAAAAAGTTATAGGTTTTTGCGCGCCTTGGCTTATGCCCGCTAAAGCGGTTAAAGAGGGGGATTTGGCCCAGATGGAAGCTCGGGCGCGGGAAAGCGTGTCAAAAATGCTGGGCTTCTTTTTAAAGCATGTCGGGATAAACAGCGCGGACGAAAAGGAATCTAACGCCACGGCCGACGCCTTCGAAAGACTTTTCGGCTTTAAAAAGCAAGATTTCGGCGGCGCTTACTTTAACGATACCTTTGTCGAAGTGATGAAGAAACCCTTTTACGGACGTAACGGACATATCGCCATCGGCGTAAACAATATGGATCGCGCAGTTTACAGGTTTAGAAGGGAAGGCGTGGCGTTTATAGAGGAAAGCGCGGGCTATAATCCCGACGGCTCATTAAGGGTTATTTACTTTAGGGAGGAAATAGGCGGTTTTGCCGTGCATATAGTGCAAAAGTAAAATCGTTGCGGCTATCGCTTCAAAACCCCCCGTCCAAAACGGCGGGGTTTTTGTATGTTGTGAAAACCCCCAGCTAGGCTGGGGGATGTTTATTTGTTTGGCTATCCAATCCCAAACCGCGGGGTTTTTTATATGGCGGGGGAATATTTATTAACCTGAAAACAGATAATCCG
>CALUXE010000010.1 GCA_944324675.1 uncultured Elusimicrobiales bacterium
TTTGGCTATCCAATCCCAAACCGCGGGGTTTTTTATATGGCGGGGGAATATTTATTAACCTGAAAACAGATAATCCGCTTTAGCTTCCGAAGGTTTTTTGTGGAACGGGGCGCGCGGGATTATCCTTAATCGGAGCGGTACGCCGAGGCAAAACCGAGAGGCGGAAACAACTTGACTTGTTTTTTTTTTTTGATAAATTAGCTTCATAAAATCAGCCCGCTGGCAAGAGAGCTCTTTGTTTTTCGTCCAGGTTAGTTTAAGCGGGTTGTTTAAAGTTAAAAACAGGAGAAAAGTATGGCGAATAATAAAATAGCCGTGAAGGTTTTTTTGGGCTGTTTGTGTTGTTTTGTCCTTATTATGGGATTGAACGCCGCGGATGGGACTTCCGGGAGCGGGAGTACGGGGAGTTCGGGTACGGCAAATTGCACCACCGTTGGGGAAACGCAGGAGAAATATACGGCTGATAGCAATTGCGGATATAGTACGCAGACAAGGACATGCTGTTCAAATAAGTATTGGAGCGGTTGGGACGAGCCTTGCCCCGGCGCAGTCCAATTGGTAGCCGAGCGTAGTACGGAAAGTCTAACGCTTACTTGCAGCGGTTATTCTGGTGCGAAAGGAAATGTAGAGTGCTGGAATACGATTCCGGCTAGGATATCAGTTCCCTATCCGAAGTGTCCGGAAACTAATATTTGTGACGGCAAGTCTGTCGGTTATAAGTGTTATGAGAGCTATTCTCCCACGGCAGAAGAATTGCTCGGATGGAATTATGCGGGCCCCATAGGTTCATACATTCAATGTCCATACGGCGCTAACGATGGTCGGGGATGCTGTATAGAAACAAAAGATTTGCCTGATACGTCAGTATCCATAGCCAATGCCGTTTGTGAATCCACTGCTGGTGGCGGCACCGGGGGCGGGAGCAGTCAAGGAGGCACTGCCCCAAAAGTACATAACCATCCCCAAGTATACATATGGAGAACCAACACCGAGCCCTTGGCCGCAGGTAGCTTTACCGTAAATGTCGTTACTTGCAAGCAGGGCACGAGCGGCGGCGGAACGGGTGGTAGCGGCGGTACGAGCGGAGGCGGGACCCAAATATAATAAAGCCTGGCAGCTTTGAGGTAAATTATAAGGAGCGATAATTATTTGAGAAGGAAGTTGATTTAAGAAGTTTTCTCTGAGGCGCTGACACAAACGCCGCCTCTTAAACTAACCGCCCCGCCGCCTAAACGGCGGGGTTTTTTGTATTACAAAATTCTCAACGCTTTTGCTCGATACTATCTCCAAGTTTAACCGCAAAATTTCAAACATTTTTTTGACTGTAAAATTTCAAAAGTATTTTGCTATGGCCTCTCCAATCGGCGGTTTTTAATTGAAAAATCCAAAATAGTTTGGCTTGCCACTAAAATCCCAATAGATTTTCTTTGACGGCCAAATCCCAATCCGCTTTCTTATATGGATAAATAAAATGACAAAGATTTTTTTAAGTAGTCGAGCTTTGCCCTCAAGTAAAGGGCCCCTATATTGAAACCACTTATGTTTATTTCCGTATTTTTTTTGTAAAAGTCTCGCACGGTTCAAAAGTTGATGCGCTTTAATCTTTTCAATGATAAAAATGTCTTCAGACAGCCTAAAATTTTAAAACAAACATTCCGCCATATATCTCTCCCTTTCCTAATATCTGGAGAAAGGCAAACTATAATCGTCATATTAAATAAATTATTTGAAAAATAAAAATTTCCGTCACTATGGCGGAAATTTAAATCGTCCCGATAATATTTATGCGGCAAGGCGGATATGGAATTCCGCTAAAAAATACAAAAAGCGAATAAAACTCAATAGTAGGGGCAGTCAATCCGCCATGCTTTTTGTTGAAAACGCCTATTTTCGCTAAAAATGGGCTATAAGCGGTTTTGTATTCTTTGGGACACAATATACCCTAAAAGTCTTTAAAAAGGTATGATTTTTCAGGTTTTTTTGTGAAATCCCGGAAAAGTTTCCAAAAGATTGGCAGAGAATTATCTATATTGCTAAATTTCTCAAATCAATATAGCGTATTTTTATTGCATAGACCGTATAGATGTATCCCCTTAAATGGAAGAAACTATCCATTGTCCCTAAGACAAAATATTAAGACAAAAATATTAATTTTAGAATATAAATAATTCCATAATTTGTGAATAATAATATATGCTGGTATAATGTTAATTATAGAACTTATTTAATTCTATAAATTGAAATTAAAATTATAAAAATTTAAATTTATTTATAATTATAGAATTTAAAAATAACTAAAACTATTAAATAGACAATTAAAAACAATTTATATATATTTTTATAATTGTAGATTTATTTTAATTCTATAATTATAATAATATTTTGATATATAAAGGTGCTATAATATTCTAATTATCTGAAATTTTTTTGAATTTATTTTTATAGAATTAAATAAATTCTAAAATTATGTATTTTAAGTTATTTTTTATTTCGCAACTATTAGTTTATTTGTATATATATTTAGCGGGTGTTTCAGGTTTTTATCTTTATCGCTAACTTTTCGCATGGTTATGTTTTGATAGTTTTATGCTTTTTCTTCATATTTAGAGGGCGGCGTGCAGGGAAAAACAGTCTTTTAAATAGTTTAAAAGAGAGGGCATATGACGGAATATAATTATTTGAAGGAAAATAACCTAATGCCTGGAAGTTTAACGGAGTACTCTTTTTTTTGATTAAAAAATGTTTTAAAGGCCTATGAAACTCTTACAAACCGGGGCTGGGGGAATCTTTCTTTGGGATAAAATATACCCTAATTAGATATTGCTTGGCTATACGGGCCTTTCGTAAAAAGGTGAAGATGTCAATATCCCGGGATAATTTTCCTTCCGTTTGGGTGCCCATTGTATGTGGCGGCCTTAAAATACCGTTAATATGGATTAGCGGTAAAAGCAACGGGGCGGTATCGGAAAAACGAGGTGGGATTTATTTTGAGGCGGGGAGCATATTAGACGGGTTCATAGGGCGATATGGGGTTATGATATCGCTTAAAAAGGGCTTTTTTATTTGATACAATTCTTCTAGCCTGTTTTTCTGTTGGTTTTAGGCTAATATATATTTGTACGGATTTATAATATTATAAAGAGGGTTATTTATGAATATAAAGGTATTGGAAGGGGATATAACGCTTTTGAAGGTAGACGCGATAGTAAACGCCGCTAATAGCAGCTTGCTTGGCGGCGGCGGGGTAGACGGGGCTATACATAAAGCCGCGGGGCCTAGGCTGTTGGAAAAATGCAAAACCTTGGGCGGCTGCAAAGCGGGGGAAGCCAAGATTACCAGAGGTTACGATTTGCCCGCCGCGTTTATTATCCATACCGTCGGGCCGATGTGGCACGGAGGCGGCAGCGGCGAAGAAGAAACTTTGAAAAAATGTTACGAGAACAGCTTAAAACTGGCCGAGGAAAACGGATTAAAGAGCATAGCTTTCCCGTGCATATCAACGGGGGCATATCATTTTCCCGTGGAGAAGGCGGCGCAAATAGCTTTTAGCGCCGCTAAAGAATTCCTTAAGGATAAGACTGAATTTACGGTTTATTTCGTCTGCCATAACGGTGCCGATTATAAACTGTACAAGAAACTTGAAGCCGCTTTGTAAAATGTTAAAGAGTTTCGCCGCCGTTACCGACGACAATACCGAAATCTTGGCGGTTGGGACGATGCCGGGTGCGGCCAGTTTGGCGGCGGGCGAATATTACGCGCATAAGCGCAATCATTTTTGGCCGATAATATTTGCGTTGTTCAACGGCGGCGAAGCTTTAACCTCCTATGAAGATAAGATAGCGCTTCTTTTGTCTCATAAAATAGGACTTTGGGACAGTCTTAAATATTGCGACAGGCGGGGGAGCCTGGATAAAGACATTCGGCGCGAAAGCCCAAATAATTTTAAAATTTTATTTAAACTTAGACCCAAGATAAGAAGGGTGGTTTTCAACGGTCTTGCGGCGCGCGATTATTTTTTGAGATACAATAATATTTCCGACGGACGGGAATATGTTTTAATGCCCTCTACCAGCCCAGCGAACGCTTCCAAATCTTTTGAAGAGAAGCTTATTTTATGGCGCCAGGCTCTAGATGGCGGCAGGTAAAATTTCACGCTCAAACGATTGCCGAAATTAGATATTTCCGCCGACAAAGAGGCATTGTTTATTTAGGGCGAGTTTTTCTTTTATCCTTACGGCTAGGGCGCCGATTTGCCGGTGGGCTTGTCATTTTGAACAAAAAACCCCGACTTTAAAACAGTCGGGGGTTTTTTTTGTCAAAGCCATATTTAATTCATATATTCGCCGTTTACTATGCTAAGGGCTGCGGTATCGATGGGGGTCACCGTTTTTTCGTCCAAATTAACCTCATAGGCGCCGCAAGATATCGGGAAGTCCTTCATCGTGGAAGGAGTTTTGCCCAATTTGCCGTTCACTTTACAGGTTACTTTATAGATGGGTGTGCCGATTTTAACTGTCGTCCAATCTCTATCGTTGGACATAAGGACAAGTCCCTGCGCGCGTTTGGCTTTGTCTATAGCGAGGATATAGGCGTCTATTTCCTTGTTATAGAACCTCTTAAGCAGGAGGACGGCTTGACGTCTTTCATATGACAGTTTCTTTTGCAAAAGAGCCTGCCTTTCCGAATCGGACAAATCGTTATAGTCCGTTATTTCTTCCTCTTCGGATTTGCTTTCGGATTGGACTTCGGGTTCGCTTTTCGGCTTTTCCGAGGCGAAAAGATAGGTGCCTTGCTTAGTGTCTGACTCTTTATATAATTTAGCGGTCTGCGTGCCGAAATCCAAATCAAGGAACTGTTCCGGTTTGGTTACCTGGTCATATTCCAGTTGGACGAGTCCGTCGGATTTGATTACGCCTTTCTGTTCCGCTTTGGCGTGTATGGTTTTTAGGAACGGGGAATATCTCACGCTGATTGTAAGGGTTTCGGGGGTATATTTTTTTGCCGTGCCGTTTTTGACCAAATCTTCGGCAAAACCCTCGTTGAAATTAATTTGTACGGATTTATTTTCGCTGTACCAGCAGCAACGGGTAATGCAAGCCCTGTCGGTATCTATGCGGTATTCGGCCTCCGCGGGATTAAAACGCAGATTTAATTTATAGCAAACGTCAGCGGTGGAACCGTCCAGATCCGATTTGGAAGAAACAATGGAAATCCATTGTTTGGTGGAACTGCCGTCCGTGGTACTCATTCCCACGCAGCCGCAGAGAAACAGCGGCATCAATAAGATGGTAGGTAAAAATTTTCTCATACTTTGATTATATCCTATTTTTAAATAAACTATAAGATAATTCATAATAGCATTTTATTAAAGACTTTTCGTAAATTATAATATAATATATACATATATTAGAGGACCGGATTTTGTTTTAAGGAGGAAATAATGAAATATTTGTTAATGATTGCGGTATCTTTAGCTGTGATGGGCGGATGCGCCTCCGGCTCGGCCAAAGGCGAAGAAGACGCAAAATACTCCAATAAAGTTTCCGCGGAGGAAGCGGCTCAGGGGAGTTTTATCGTTGACGAAGAGTTTGATTTGCTCGTCGCTCCGGAATATGATTATGAAACCGAAGTGCCTTACGCCGAGCAGATAAAGAACCAACCCGTTAAGAAACAAGCAAAAAGCGCGAAGAAGCCAGCAGCGGTAAAGCAAACGGCAAAATGCGGGAATTGACTGCTTGGGAAATAGAAACGCAAGCACAAAGGCTATACGGCCTATTGGGCAATGTTACCGACTTTAAAACAGGCGGGAAGCATACTCTTGAATATTGCAGGGCCATAGCGCCGTATGCTTTAGCGATAAACAATCTCAAGAAAGAAAACGACGCCGTAATTCTGGCGCATTATTATTGCGCGCCGGAAATAGTTTACGGCGTCGCCGATTTTAAAGGCGATTCTTACGCTTTGGCAAAGGCAGCCGCGGAGTTTTCCGGCAGAAATATAATATTCTGCGGAGTTTATTTTATGGCGCAGACGGCCAAAATAGTAAATCCCGGAAAAAGAGTATATCTTCCGCCTGCGGCGGCGGGGTGTTCCCTGGCCGACGGTATCGATGCGGAAACGGTTTCAAAACTTAAAGAAAGATATCCCGACGCGGCGTTTGTATGCTATATAAACAGCACTGCCGAGGTTAAAGCCTTGTGCGACGTATGCGTTACGTCTTCAAACGTATACGACATAGCCGCGGCGCTGCCAAACGAGAGAATAGTTTTTATCCCCGATTTGTTTATGGCCGACAATATCCGCGCCGAACTTAAAAGACGCGGCGTAAAGAAAGAAATTTTGTCTTTCGGCGCCACCTGCTGCGTACACGATAAATATACGGTGCGGGACATAGAGAAACTACGGGCGGGCCATCCTTTAGTGAAAATAATAAGCCACCCGGAATGCGCCTTGGCGGTATGCCAAGCCAGTGATTACTGCGGCAGCACTTCCGGCATGCTGGAGTACGTAAGGAAGTCCGCCGACAAGGAATTTGCCGTCCTCAGCGAGGATGGTATAGTCAATTCTCTTGAATTTGAAAATCCTTCCAAAACATTTTATAGTGTAAGCAGGCCCTGCGGGCAGATGAAACGCAATACTCTTGACAATATATTGGCCGTCTTGAAAGACATTGATAAAGCGCCGCAAATCCAAGTTCCTGAGGCTACGGCGCTGAAAGCTAAACTTTGCATAGACAATATGTTTAAAATGGCGGGTAAAAAATGATAGACAAAATAATAGAATTGGCGGTGGAGGAAGATTTCGGCCTGGGCGATATAACCACAGATAATATTTTCGCCCCTACAGACCTTATAAAAGCCTCTTTTATAGCTAAAGACGATATGGTGGTATGCGGAGGAGAAGTGGCAAAGGCGGTATTCTGCTACGTAGATCCATCAATCAAATTTAAGATGTTGAAAAAAGAAGGCGAGTGCATAAAGAAGGGTGAAAAGCTGGCTGAAGTAAGCGGCCCGGCTTTAGGCGTTCTTAAAGGGGAGCGCCCCGCTCTTAACTTTATGCAGCGTATGAGCGGCATAGCGACAATGGCTTTTGAGCTTAACAAAATAGCCAAGAAACATAAAGTTATGTTGGTTGACACCAGAAAATCCTTGCCGGGTATGCGCAAATTGGATAAATACGCCGTCAGAACAGGCGGGGCAAAAAATCATAGGATGTCCCTGGCCGACAGCGTAATGATAAAGGATAACCATATAGCGGCCTGCGGCGGGATAGAAAAAGCCGTTAAACTGATAAAAAGCAAGATCGGCCATACCCCCAAGATAGAGGTGGAAACGAAGAATTTAAAGGAAGTTAAAGAAGCATTAAAGGCCGGCGCCGATATAATTATGCTGGATAATATGTCTATATCGGATATATTGAAAGCCAAAGCTTTGATAAACGGCAAAGCGATTATAGAAGTGTCGGGCGGAGTAAACAGAAACAACTTGGAGCAGTATTGTAAAACGGGAGTGGATGTAATATCAATGGGCGCGCTTACGCATTCCGTTCCCGCGAAAGATATAAGCATGCTTGTATCTGAGATCAAGAAATAAGGAGCTGAAAAATGAAAAATTTTTCTCACTTGTTGGCTAAGGTGAACGGAAGAGCTACCGCTTCTGTTATAAGAGAACTGCTGAAAATGACAAGCGTACCGGATATGATTTCTTTCGCCGGCGGTATGCCCGCGCCGGATTTGTTT
The DNA here is from genome assembly GCA_944324675.1 of uncultured Elusimicrobiales bacterium. GTDB lineage: Bacteria > Elusimicrobiota > Elusimicrobia > Elusimicrobiales > Elusimicrobiaceae > Proelusimicrobium. The sequence continues at coordinate 7,739 of CALUXE010000010.1, forward strand.
CCCGCACAGGAAATAAGCGAGATAGTAAAAGATGTAATAGTCAAAGAACCCAATGTGGCTTTGCAATACGGACGCACGGAAGGGGAAACGGGTTTTAAGGCGGAACTTATCAAACTGCTCAAAGCCGATGAGGGTATTGACGTTACTCCGGAAGAGCTTATAGTAACCTCCGCATCGCAGCAGGCTTTGGATATAGTAAGCAAAGCTTTCATAGATCCCGGAGACGCTATAATAGTAGGCAAACCGACGTATTTGGGGGCCTTGCAGGCTTTTGAAACGTACGGCGCCGATATGGTGGGAGTAGAAAGCGATGATTACGGTATAACGGCCGAGTCCTTGGCCGAGAAGCTGGAAGGCCTGAAGAAGGCCGGCCGCGTGTGCAAATTTATATATATAGTTCCCGATTTCCAGAACCCTACCGGGACGACAATTCCTACGGAAAGACGCGTAAAAATATTGGAGCTCGCCAAGAAATACGGGACGCTTGTTTTGGAAGATTCCCCTTATAGGAAAATTCGTTTTGAAGGCGAGCATCAGAAGACTTTCTACGCCTTGGATAAAGGCGAGGGCAATGTTATAACTATGTTTACTTTCTCCAAAACTTTCGTTCCGGGCTTTAGGCTGGGCTATATAATAGCAGATAAGGATATAATAAGGAAATTCGCTATACTTAAACAGGCGATGGACTTATGCAGTTCGCCGGTATGCCAAGCCATAACGGCGGAATATTTAAGGCAGGGGCGGCTTGAAAAGCATGTGAGGAAACTGGTAAAAGTGTACAGCGATAAACGCGACGCGATGCTCAAAGCTTTGGATAAATATATGCCTAAGGGCGTAACTTGGACAAAACCCGAAGGGGGGCTGTTCCTCTGGGTAGTGCTGCCTGAAAATATTGATACCGAAAAGATGTTCGCAACCGCCATAAAGAATAATGTGGCCTATGTGATAGGCTCGGCTTTTTACCCGGATAAAAGCGGCAAAAACACTATGCGTTTGAATTTCTCTTATGCCTCTTTTGATCAGATAGAGGAAGGGATGAAACGCTTGGGCAAAGCCATTAAAGAGTATAAAGAATAAACAGAGCGATAAATTGCTAAAGTTAAAAAATCTCCTCTTAAAATAAGAGGAGATTTTTTAATGCTCGCTTTTATATTAATTTCAATTTTTGTTTTTACAGCTTCAAAGCGTCCGAAGCCGGCTTGTAAACGCTTTGCAGAGCGAAAGCGTCCGCGACGGGTTTATATGTTATGAAACCCTTATAGGTGTTAAGGCCCGTTAAGAGGGGCTGGCTTTGCTCGCAGGCTTTTTTAATTCCTTTCGCGGCCAGCTGCAGGCCATAGGGCAAGGTGGCGTTATTAAGCGCGAAGGTGGAGGTTCTGGCGTAAGCGCCCGGCATATTGGCCACGCAATAGTGGATAATATTATCCACGGTATAAACGGGATCGGAGTGGGTAGTCGGGTGGGAGGTTTCAAAACAGCCGCCTTGGTCTATGGCTACATCAACCATAACCGCGCCGCTCTGCATAGTTTTCAGGTCTTCTTTAGTCACCAGCTTGGGGGCTTTGGCTCCCGGTATAAGCACCGCCCCTATTACGATATCGGCCTTTTTAAGAGCGTTTTTAATCGTCAGAGGGTCGCTGTATAGACAGGTGACATTGGAAGGCAGTATTTCGCTTAAAAATTCCAATCTGGCCAAGTTTAAATCGCACACCGTTACATTTGCGCCCAGGCCGGCGGCGGTTTTAGCGGCATTTGCGCCTACCGTTCCGCCGCCCAATATCAGTATTTCGGCCGGCGCCACGCCGGTAACCCCGCAAGGCAAAATGCCGCGCCCGCCGTAATGTTTGCTTAAATAGTAACTGCCCATTAAGGCGGACATGCGCCCAGCCACTTCGCTCATGGGTTTTAGGAGGGGCAGCGCGTGATTGACTTCTACCGTCTCGTAAGCTTCGCTTGTAATTTTTTTCTTAAGGCAGATGTCCAAGAGTTCCCTGTCGGCGGCGAAATGGAAATAGGTAAAAATCAATTGGCCGTCTTTCATTAAGTCATATTCCTGTTTAAGGGGTTCTTTCACTTTGACTATCATATCGGCCGCGTCCCATACTTCTTTCGCGGTTTTTAGAATGGTGCATCCGGCGGCTTCGTATTCGCTGTCAGGCAGGGCGGAACCCAAGCCCGCTCCGCTTTCTATAAAGACGGTGTGCCCCGCTTGTATGTAAGCATGGGCGGCATTGGGGGTAAGACCTACTCTGAACTCATTGTTTTTTACTTCTTTTGGGCATCCTATTTTCATCTTGCGCTCCTTTTATATTTGGGATTGGATAAAATGAAGTCAGTCCTCAAATTCCTTTATATATTTTACGGTTAAACTTTGCAAGCCCTAAAAAAACCCGATTCGGGGAACCGGGTTTTTAAGGAATGATTATTTTTTCTTATTTTTCAGAGCCGCCTTAACAAGGCCGTCAAACAGCGGGTGCGGTTTTAAGGGGCGGCTGGCGAATTCCGGATGGAATTGCGCCGCTATAAAGAACGGATGCTTTGGATATTCCACTATCTCGGGCAGAATTTCTTTATGCCAGGCGCTTACTTTAAGGCCGCAGCGCTCCAAGGTTTCCACGAAGTTTGGGTTGTATTCGTAGCGATGGCGGTGTCTTTCCTCAATAGTGTCTTTTTTGTAGAGTTTATGAGCCAAACTGCCCTTTTGTATTTTCGCGCCGTAATTGCCAAGGCGCATAGTGCCGCCGAGTTTTTTAATCTTTCTTTGGTCTTGCATCATTGCTACTACAGGATATTTGGTTTTAGGGTTGATTTCTGTTGAGTCCGCCCCTTTCAAACCGGCCAAATTGCGCGCGGCTTCTATGACGGTGCATTGCATTCCCAGGCATATGCCGAGGAAAGGGATTTCATTTTCCCTGGCGTATTTTATGGCTTCTATTTTGCCCGGGATTCCGCGTTTGCCGAAGCCGCCAGGCACTATAATGCCGTCCAGCCCTTTTAGGGAGGCGGGGATAGGGTCTTTCTGGGTGTTTATATACTTTATTTTTACAGAAACATTGTTTGACATTCCCGCCAAATATAAAGATTCCGCCACCGATTTATAGGCGTCTTTGAGTTCGGCGTATTTCCCGGCTATGCCGATGGCAATTTGCTTTTTGGGAGCGGTCGCTTTGCGAATGAAATTAAACCATTTTCCGTCATTTTTCTTTTTTGGTTTTAAATTCAATCTTTTAATTACCAAATCCGTAAGGCCTTGTTTTTCCAGCTCCTCGGGCACCAGATATATGGAAGGGGCGTCCATAACTTCTATTACGGCGTCCGGCTCCACGCTGCAGAAGAGGGATAATTTTTTCTTCATTGAGTCTGATATATGATATTCCGTACGGCAAGCCAAGACATCGGGCTCTATGCCGATTTCTCGCAGTTTGTTTACCGAATGCTGGGTCGGCTTGGTTTTGAGTTCTCCCGCCGATGATATATAAGGTATTAAAGTGGCGTGCAAGGTCATCACATTATCGCGGCCGCGTTCAATTCTGAACTGCCGCGCCGCCTCCAAGAAGGGCAAGCCTTCAATATCGCCTACGGTTCCGCCGATTTCTATTATGGTGATGTCAAAAGTTTTATCAAAGGCGGCGAAGCGTCTTTTTATTTCGTTTGTTATATGGGGGATTACTTGTACGGTTACCCCGTTATAATCGCCGCGGCGTTCATTGTCAATAACGGTTTGATATATCGCGCCGGCTGTATTGGTATTGGCTTTCGTCATCGGTACGTCCAAAAACCTTTCATAGGTACCGAGGTCCAAATCGGCCTCCGCTCCGTCGGCGGTAACAAAGACTTCGCCATGCTGGTAAGGGCTTAGGGTGCCCGGGTCTATATTTATGTAAGGGTCGCATTTTATCATGTTTACCTTAAAGCCGCGCAGCTGCAAAAGTTTGGCCAAGCTCGCGCCCGTTATTCCTTTACCCAAAGAACTTACTACTCCGCCTGTAACAAATATGAACTTAGACATTCAGATGGCTCCTTTATTATTTTTCGCAAAAATTTTTGCCCGCTCCAAATCGGCGGGGGTATCTATCGCCGGGCCCGTTTTTGCGGTCAAGACGGCTTTTATCGTCATGCCGGCTTCAAGCGCGCGCAGCTGTTCCAGCTTTTCCAGCCGTTCAAGCGGGCTGGGGGGCAGTTTAACAAATTGTTCCAGCGCCGTTCTTTTATATCCGTATATCCCGCAGTGTATATAGTAGGGCGCGTCCTCCTCGTTTTGGGGAAGGGGTTCTCTTTTGTAGGGAATAACGGAGCGGGAAAAATATAAAGCCCTTCCGTCTTCGGCTAATACCGCCTTTACGTGGTTTGGATTATCGACTTGTTCCCAATCCGTGGTGGGTATGCAAGCGGTGGAAATATCGGTGTGAGGGTCGTTTTTCAAAAGCTCGGCTACGGCTCGTACGGTTTTAGGCAGGACAAACGGCTCGTCGCCTTGCACATTGATTATGTAGTCGGATTTTAAACCTTTTGCCGCTTGATAAATTCTATCGGTGCCGCTGGGGCAGTTTGAAGGGGTCACAATGGCTTTGCCGCCGAAAGCTTCCGTTGTTTCGGTTATCCGCCTATCGTCTGTGGCTATGATAACTTCTCCGCAATCCGCTTTTAGGCAAGCTTCATATACCCATTGTATTATCGGTTTGCCGCATAAATCCGCCAGCGGTTTGCCGGGAAATCTTGTTGAGCCATAGCGCGCGGGTATTATTATTAAAGTGTCGCTCATAAAACCTCTTTTATCTCTTTAGTAGTAACTGTCGCCGTACCAAGCTTCGCCACCACTATTCCGGCCGCCTTGTTGGATATATAAGCCGCGTCCGGCAGAGATGCGCCGCAAGCCAAAGCCAAGGTAAGAACGGATATTACGGTATCGCCCGCTCCTGTTACATCATAGACCTCTTTGGCGGTGGCTTTTATAGTGGTGACTTTGGGCCTAGCGCCTTTTTCAAACAAAGTCATACCTTCGGCGCTTCTGGTAATAAGTATGGATTGCGCGTCTAAAGTCTTAAGTATTTTTTTGCCGAGATTGATTATTGCCGCATTATCCTTTTTAGGAGGCAGCCCCATGCCTTCCCACGCCTCTTTGGTATTGGGCGTCATGCAGGTAATGCGTTTGTATTTGAGGAAGTTGTCTATCTTCGGGTCTACGCAGACGGGTATTTTTTTCGCGCGGCAGATATTTATTATTTCCTCTATATTATGGTCGGAAAGCATACCCTTCCCGTAGTCGGACATTACCACGCCTTTAGCCGTCTTTACCGCTTTTTTGAAGTTTTTCATACATTCTTTGGCTATCGGCGGGCAGATGCGTTCTTTGCTTTCCCTGTCCACCCTAACCACCTGCTGGCGTTCGGCTATTATGCGTACTTTTTGGGTGGTTGGCCTGTTATCGTCGGTGACCAAAGCGCTTACGTCAACGCCTTTATCCTTTAAATAACCCTTCAAAATAGTTCCTTTCAAATCTTTGCCGATAACGGATAATATTTTGGGTTTGGCGCCGAGCACCGCTAAATTTACGGCCACGTTGCCCGCTCCGCCCGCGATAAAATCTTCCTCTTCCACGTATACTATGGGAACGGGCGCTTCGGGCGATATTCTGCTCACTGATCCTTTGACGAACTGATCCAGCATAATGTCGCCTATGACGATTATTTCTTTGCCTTTAAAGCTGTCTATAATATCGGTAAAATGACGTTTCTCTTTATTTTGCATAAAAGCTCCTTTATTTCGTTTCGCTTGTGTTTGGCGTTTGCTCGGATAAGGAATATTCCGTAAGTTCCGCCGTTACGCTGCCGATAAACACTTCCACCGACATTTTTACCGGCAGTCTGCGTTCGTCGTCGGTAAGCCATACTTTAAGGCTTTTGCCTTTGGCGGTGAATATGCCCTCTCCGCTGAATTGCGGCTCCACTACTATACAATTAAATTCGCCCGCTTTTACTTTTACTTTCTTCTTCCCCAAAACGGTAACTTTCAAGGGGTATTGTTTCTGTCTGTTGACGATGTCAAAATAAATTTCGCCCTTTTCCGGCAGGGGCTGCAATCTTACGTAGTAAAGAGCGGAGAGCATATCCAAAACTTCTTCGCCCTCAAAAACCATCTTTTGGGTTTTTATATTGCCGTCCCTGTCCTGCCTGTGATTGTTGTAGGTATTGTTTTCGTAATTAAAAGTAAGCCATTCGTCGCGCGCGTATTTGCCTTCCCTTACGCTTTGCCAATAACCTAATGATTTTTCAGCGCCGATATCTAGCCAAGATATGTTTATATCCCTTACTTTAAACAAAGCGTCTATTATGCTGTGGGAATTGGCGTCGGCTCTAAGCTCATAGGCCAAGGTGCCGTTATTGTCCACTATTCTGGTCGTTTGAAGCTGCGCCACGCCCGCTACTATAAAAGACCAGCCGATATTGTATTTTAAAGTTTCGCCGAACCAGACGGGCTTTTTTAATGATTCGGTTTGTTCGTTTGCCGCGTCCTGCGCGAAGTAAAATGGGGATGTCAAACGGCCTTCTTCCGTCTTTAATATTATTGCCTCTGGGTCATCATAGGCGTTCATTTCCGGAAATTGTTTTTGTCCTTCCTCGGCGGAAGTTTCGGCGTTTTTATCCGTATTTTCGGCTTTAACCTGCGTTTGGCCGTCTTTGGGTTGTTGTTCGGAGGCGGTTTTATTAGTTTCTTTTTGTTTTGCTTTTTCCTCCGTGTTGGCTTGGGCTTCTTTTTTCATTTTCTCTTTTTGCGAGGGCGATGGGGAAGGGGAAAAGAATTTTATCAGAGATTGGGTAAAAGTCTGCGGTTCTTCTTGCGTTTCGGCAAAGTCTTCCTGCTGTTGGGGCTGTCCTTGCGTTTTTTCCAGCGCGCTTGCCTCTGCGTCGGTTTGCGTTTTGACGGGCTGCTCTTGGGACGGGGCTTTGCTGTTCTTTGTCGCGCAGGCTGAAAAGAGCAAAGCCGAGGATAGAATTATTATCGTAAAAAATTTCATTTTGAAAGCTCCTTAATATATTTTGCCGCCCCGTATATGTCAAGGCAGATTTTTGTGTCTTTAAGCTGCTGAGAGTATTTTTTCTTTTGCCGTTTTCCATTAGCGGTAAGAACCATAATGCCCTTCATTCCTATATTAGCGGCGAAGTCCATATCAGATTTTTTGTCGCCTATCATAAAGGAATTGGCGGCGTCGATATTATGCTCCTTTATCAATTTTAAGCCCAGACCGGGGGCGGGTTTGCGGCAGGAGCAATTATCATTGGGGGCGTGGGGGCAGTAATATATCCCGTCTATATCTGCCGCTTTTTTAAGCAATTGGCGCATTTTTTCATTTACGGCTTTGACTTCTCTTTCGCCAAAGTATCCTCTGGCTATACCCGACTGGTTCGAGACTATAAAAAGTTTATATCCCATATCCTTAAACAGTTTGAAAGCTTTCATAGTATTTTTATATAGTTTCACGCCCTTAGGGTCGCTTAGATATGTGCCCGGCTTCTCTTTTATTACGGTCCCGTCGCGGTCCATTAAAATGGCTTTATTTTTCATCGGAGGCATCCTTATGGGCGGCATTTTTCTCGTTTAGTTCGGCTTCTTGGCGTATCATAGCTTTTATGCAGTCTTTTTCCCGCTTCCAGCGGTTGTGCCCCCAGAGCCAAGTTTCCGGCGCCATTTTTATATAATCCTCAAGTTTTGATTTAAGCAGTACGGTATAATCGTATACCGTTTTATGGGAATATTCCGTTTTAGGGGGCAGGAAAGTGTCGGTCCTTTCTATTACTATTTTTTTACCGCGCCTGTATATTCTTATGGCGTATACCGGCACTTGCGCCTTAAGCGAAAGCACCGCCGTCAGAGGCGCCACTTCCGCCGCTCTTCCCAGGAACGGCATATACAGTTTAGAGGCATGCACGCTTTGATCGCTTAAAATGGATATGAGGCCGCCTTTCTTCAAAGCTTTTAAACAGGAAAAAAACGGGTTATAGGCGCTTATGTAACGTGCTCCGCGTATGGAGCGCAGGCGGTTGACCTCTTTGTCTACATATGGGTTTGTCTGCGGTTTCGCTATAAAACATACATTTTTAAAAAGAATGCTCACTATTAGGCCCGCTATCTCCCAGTTGGTAAAATGTCCCAAATGCAGTATGCAGCCTTTGCCGGCGGCGTTTTGCGCGGCGACTTCTTCCATTCCTATCAGCTCCACTTTGGAAAGAACGTCTTCGTCCTTCATATAGGCCGCCTTGACGAACTCGGCCGATAGTCTGCCGATATTTCGCCAAGACTCCAAAGCTATATAATCTACTTCTTGTTCCGACTTTTTAGGGAAGGCTTTTTTTATGTCTTCTTTCGTTCGGAGGTAGCGTTTCCTGATAATCAAGGTAAGGGCTGCCCCCAGCAATTCGCCGAATTTGAGGGCAAAACTCCACGGCATCAAACGGATAGCGAAAATCAATGCCTTAAGCCCGAGGTACTGGCAGTAGAAGTTTAAATCCCGCATATCTTATTATATCAAAAAGGGTTATCTTTAGGTTTATATTTAAAGCGGCGCTCGCATTGGCGCGATATTGTTTGTTGGCGGCGTCGAAAATAATATAATATATTGTCAGGAGAATAATCGGAGAATATTTATATGGATTTCATAAAATTAAGGGAAAAACTGTTGGCCAATAGCGCTGGCCGTCTGCTGTTGGGTTTTGCGGCTTTTATTTACGGTTTGGGCGTCAAATTCGTCCTGTTTTCGTATAGGAAAGGCTGGCGGGCGGTAAAGGCGGTAAACAGCAGGGTGGTGTGTATAGGCAATATAACCGCGGGCGGAACGGGTAAGACGACGGCGGTTCTTTTGTGCGCGTCAAAGCTGAGCAAGGCGGGCATAAGGACGGCGGTGGTGTCGCGCGGCTACAAAAGGAGCGCCAGAAAAGACGAAGTTGTGGTCCTCTTTGACAAAGATTTGCTTAATTGGCGAGAAAGCGGCGACGAGCCTTATATGATGAGCCAGCTTTTGGCCGAAGATAAAGTGCCGGTGGTTGTCAGCCCCGACAGATATTCGGCCGCCAGCCAAGCGGTTAAGGAATTTAGAAGCCAAGTAATACTTTTGGACGACGGTATGCAGCATCACCGTTTAAAAAGGGACGCCAATGTCGTTTTGATAGACGCCGTAAATCCTTTCGGCGGCGAGGAGCTTTTGCCTTTGGGGACTTTGCGAGAGCCTATGACCGCTCTTAAAAGGGCCTCCTTGGTTGTGATAACGCACAGCGATTTGGTTCCGGCGCGCGATCGGGAGGACATAAAAGATACAATCCGCCTGATTAACGATGAGATAGACATAATAGAAGCCGTACATAAACCCGATTATTATTTCGACGTGACGACAAAAACAAAAGTGCCCCTTAAGGACCTTAAGGGCGACGCGGTCGCTTTTTCCGCCATAGGGGATCATTCGAGCTTCGAGCAGACTTTGCGCAATTTGGGGCTTAACTTGAAACAGACTTGGCGTTTCCCCGACCACGGCACTTACGATATGGAGCAGATGGAAACTTTCGCATCTTCCCGCGGTGGGCTTCCGCTTATCACCACTTTTAAAGATTACGTAAAATTCCCGGAAGGTTGGCAGGACGCCATTAAAGACAAACTCTATATTTTGGCCATAAATATGGAAATACTTAACGGAGAGGAAAACAAACTTATGGAAGTGCTTTATCCGGGCATATCCAAAAAGAAGTAGGCTTTTGTGAAATTTATTTGATATCCGCGTATGCAAAGGGTAGGCGATTTTTTATCGTCGTCTAATTTACCCTCGTTTTTTAAGAGTGTCTTTTCTTATCTGCGCGGTCCGGGTTTCTTCGGGCGGAGGAGATTAAAACCTTTGTGTTTTAGAAAGTTGTATCCCCCGCGCCATAAAGCGGATAAATTATATAAAATGATTTTGTAATGAGAGGGGGGAATATATGTCAGAATACAAAGACTATTATAAGATATTGGGAGTCGGCAAAAACGCTAGCGAAGCCGACATTAAAAAAGCTTTCAAAACTCAGGCCCGCAAATATCACCCCGATATGCACCCTGAGAGCGAAAAAGCCGCAATGACTGAGAAGTTCAAAGACATTAACGAGGCTTACGAAGTCCTTTCCGACAAGCAGAAACGAACCATTTACGATCAGGTCGGCAGCGGCGGATATCAAAATTATGCGCGTGGCGGCGGGGGGGCTACCGGGCGCGGGAGATCTTCTTACGGTTCTGCGGGTGGCGGCGGCGCGCAATATTATCAGTATTCTGGCGGCAATCCCTTTGGCGGCGGCGGAGTGCACTTTAACGGAACGGGCGGGTTCAACGCTTCGGACTTCAGCGATTTCTTCCAGCAGATATTTGGCGGAATGGGCGGATTTTCCGGCCGCGGCAGACGTTCCTCTGGGGCGGCTAACCCGTTTGCCGGGTTTGGCGCGGGCGGCGCGCAGGAGGCCGATAACGGCGACAGCGAAGCCAATTTATCACTTGATTTGGCCGAGGCCTACCGTGGCGGTTTGGTAAATCTCACCCTTCCCAACGGCAGGAATGTGCAAGTTAAGTTTCCCGCAAAAATAGCGGACGGCGCCAAAATAAAACTTAAAGGGCTCGGCAACCCGGGCCCCAGAGGCAGCGGCGATTTGTACGTAAACATAAAAATCGCTCCAAACTCGCATTTCAGGCTGGACGGCAAAGACATATATAAGGTCATAGACATTATGCCGTGGACGGCAGCTTTGGGAGGCAATGTTTCGGTGCGTATGCCAGATGACAGTTTGGTAAGAATAAAGGTTCCCGCGGGCTCGCACAGCGGACGAAAGCTGAAGCTTAGCGGCAAGGGCTTGGGCAAGAACGGCGATATGTATGTGCAGCTTATGATAAACAATCCCAATATACTCACCAAACGGCAGAAGGAATTGTTTACCATGCTTAAAGAGACGGAAGAATAAATCTTCCCGTTTTATCAAAGCCTCGGTTTGACACCGAGGCTTTTTTGTGTGGTTATTTCGCTCCGTTAAAATAAAATGCTTTAAGTCAAGGGGCGCCGGGAATAAAATGAGACCGGACAAGGTAATAGGCGAAGCGTTGGATAAAGTCCGAGGCGCTTTCAATAAGGGGAAAATGCCCGCTCCCGTTTTTGACAGGGGCGAAGTTTAAAAGAAAGTCAAGGAAGGCTCTGCGGTGTTTTGTATTTCCTTTTTATAACTGTATATCGCGTAGCGCAGGGCGTCGAGGGCGTGGTCGTTAAATTTTATCGGTTCTTCCAAAATATTGCCGTTGAGGTCGGTTTTCCAGCTGTAAGATTCTATTTCCCCGATAAGGTTGACGGAGCTCTTTGTTATCAGCAATTCCCCGCAGCTTTTTACCGCCATTATTCCGTTAAGAATATTCTTGTCGGCCGCTTTTATATTGAAACCCGCGCGGTATATCGCCTCTATGCGGGCGGGTTCGGCGGCGTCGGCGTAGATGGTTTGTCCGCGGCTTTCCGGCGGGATTATATTCTTTAACTCTTCTATCAGGGCGTCATTGGTCAGCGCGGCGCGGTATAGTTTTTCTTCCGCGCAGAAAGCGCCGTCTTTTATCCCCACTTTCACCAAAGCCGAAGGATTGTTAAAGCCGAAATCCAAACCCCAGATAATCTCTTGCGGGTTGCTAAAAGGCTCCTCTACGCTGCGCCAGCGCGAATATATTATTTTGTCGCTTCTGCCCCAGTTGCCCAAGGCGTAGACCTCATAGGCGTTTTTGTCGTAGTCTTTCAAAGAAAGAAGAGTATCTATGTATTCCTTGGAGAGGAAGGGATTATCTCTGTAACTGCTGCGTATGACTTTTATGCCTTTGCGGTTTATCAGCTTTTTGGCTATCCAGCTGTTGGCGTCGGTCGGATTAAGAGTAAGAAAAATTTGATTTGTCGTATCGCTATCTTTGGGCGCGGAAAGGCGGGTTAGCAGAACAAGATAATCCTGATAGGTAAATTCCGTCGCTTCTTCCATCCAGATATAATTAAACTCGGAAGATTTTATCTTCTCGGGGTCGTCCAGGGAAAAGAACTGTATTCTGCTGTTGCCCAGCAGATAAAAATTTTCCGTCTTGTTAAGCTTTCCGCTTTCAAAAAGGCCGTATTTGCCGAGCAGTTCCATTATAAGGCGAAAGGCCGTCATTTTAAGGGCGGGCATAGTCTTTCTGGTTATGGCTATGAGGCAGGCGCGGTTTAAAGCCCGCATTATCAGCAGTTGGGCCATGGCGTAGCTTTTGCCCGAGCGCGCCCCGCCGATATTGACTACCGTCTGCTCGCGGGCGGTATAGTTTTCCCTGAATATTCGGCCGACTTTAAATCTGTTTGTCGTTTTCATAAATTATTTTGCTTGGGCCCTCGGGCTTTTTGGGGCTTTCTTTGGGGGATTTGTTGTATTTTTTCGGCAGGCGGTTTGTCAGGGAAAAGCACAAAATGCCCGCGGTCTTGGATTTGAGCGCCGCTTCTATAAGCGCGATTTCAAGTTTCAGATTGATTATTTTGTCAAAAGCTTTAAGGAAACTTTTATCTTCGGCCAAAGCCGAGCAGAGCATATTCTTGGGGAAAGCGGAAAGCTCCAACGCTTCGGTTATGGTGTCCGTTTCCTGCAAGGTTTTTAGGAAATTTTCTTTTAGGGTTTTGTCGGTATCTTTTTGCATATTGCCGTCGTAAAAACAGTCGTGACGGCTATAAATGCATAATAGCAAATTATTATGTTCGCTTCAAATGGCGCGAAAGCCGCAGCGCGAAAAAGCGTTGTTTTCCCCCGAAAACGGCTTTAGCGTTCAACCTATTTGTTTTTGTATATTTCCCAGAGTTTCGCGTATTTAACTGCGGGATAAAAACTGCTGAATAAGGCCCACAGAAAACCTTGTGTCCCGTCCAAGAAGCCCAGTTTAAGAATATATATCTTAAAAAATTCCAGCGGCGGTCTTAGCAGCTGAACTGTTCTGAATTTCTTTCCGCGTTCGGCCATAGTCTGCGCCGCCAAAGAGGTGTATCTGTTAAACTTGCCGAAGTATTGTTCTATCGAAGTGTAGGTGTTATGCATAAAGACATTTTCAAGTTCGCCCGTTTTGCCTTGCGTCTGCAGTACTTCGTGCACCCGTCCGCCTATGTAGCGGGCCGATCCCGTTTTTACCAGCCTTAAAATCTTTTCATTATGCACTCCGCCGTGCTTCATTTCCCTTCCCAGAAACACGTTCGAGCGTTTAAGATAATAGCCTTGGCACAGGTCAATGTCTTTGGAATTTAAAAGCTCTTTTATTTCCTCAAGCAGAGCGGGGGTGAGATATTCGTCGGCGTCCAGGCTTAGCGCCCAAGGCTTGGAGCACATTTCCAGAGCGGCGTTTTTCTGTTCGGTGAAAGAAGTAAATTCCTTAAAAGCCGTTTTCGCGCCGAACTCTTTGGCTATGGCAAGAGTTTGATCGGTGCTGCCGCTGTCCAGAATAATAATCTCGTCGGCTATTTCCTTAACGCTTTGCAGGCAGGTTTTAAGATTTTTTCCTTCTTGTTTGGTTATTAAAAAGACCGACAGTTCTCTCTTCATTAAAAATCCCCTTGTTTTTTTTGCTCTTTTGTGCGAATATTGTATCAAAAACCTCGCAAGTCTGCGTAAGAGATATTTCCTTAAGGCAGAAGGCTCGGCAATCGCCGAGGCAGCTACTCTCGCATTGCTGTTCTTTGGGCTTTATTAAAGCCGATACGGGCGCGGGCATATCTAAAAATTCTTCCGCTTTTAACGGAGCGAATACTATGGCTTTTTTGCCTAAAGCCGCGGCCAAATGCGCGGGCAGCCCGCAGCCGCCGATGATACCCTCGCTCCTGGCTATTATCGCGCTTAAAACCGCTATATCGGGTGCGGTTCTTATTACGGCGGGTTTCTTTATGCAGCGCCAAAAAATCTCGTTTACCGTATGGGAAGATTGTTTATCAGCTGCTACTAAAAGTACTTTAAGCTCTTTATGTTTAAGTGCCGTTTTGTCGTTTAGTTTAGCGTAAAATTCTTTGCCGCAGTTAAGGTGCGGCGCACTTGCGCCCGGGAACATACAGACGAATTTGTCTTTTATTGCGATACCCGCCTCTTTAAGCAAATCAAGCGCGGCCGCGTCTTCGTCTTTATCTATAAACAGCTGGCTTTTCGCCGGGAAAAAGTAAATAAACAAAGGCTTAAGCAAGGTAATGTTTATGTCTTGCGCTTTGCTTTTCCCGTCAACCTTTACCGAAGTGCCCGCAAATAGCGCGGTAAACGCGGAATAGGGCATAATACGTCTTTTTATTCCGGCGGCAAAAGCGGCAAGAGCATATTTTAAAATCGGTTTCGTCAATATCAGGAGGTCGTACTTTTCTTCTTTAAGAAGAGCATATAGTTTCCCCGGTCCCATAATTGGGAAAGACCTGAATACGGCGGAGTTGTTTTTGAACAGCCAGGGATAATCGGATATGACGCTTATTTGCGCGCGCGGAAAATTGCGCTTGAGTATGCTTAAAGCAGGCGTAAGCGCGAGGGTCCGTTCGGGGGTATCCCGGCAAATAAGCAAGATATTGTTCACCCCTATATTTTAACATTTAAGGCAAATATTTAAAAAAGAATAAAATTATGCTAGATTTATCTTATCCGTTTTAAGGGGGAAGGGAATGAGAAAAACAGCATTATTGTTTCTGGTCATATTTGTTTGTTGCGCCTGCGCGGGCGTAACGGTGGATAAAAGCACGGAGTATTTGGCCAAGGGGGAGATGTATCATAAAACGGGGCGCGCGCAGAAGGCCCTTAAATACTTAAACAAGGCCGTTGCGGAAGATCCGGCAAACGCGCAGGCATATTTGTCGCGCGGTTCGCTTTTTTACTCCGTGGGCGAATACGATAACGCCATAGCGGATTTCAACGTGGTTTTGGAGGCCGATAAAAACGTGCCCGAACTTTACGCCGCCTTGGGCGCGGCTTATGCCGCCAAGGGAGAATATAAAGAGGGGCGCGACGCCTTGTTAAAATCTTTGGAACTTTATCCGAATAATGTC
This sequence comes from uncultured Elusimicrobiales bacterium, assembly GCA_944324675.1. Taxonomy (GTDB): domain Bacteria; phylum Elusimicrobiota; class Elusimicrobia; order Elusimicrobiales; family Elusimicrobiaceae; genus Proelusimicrobium. Next base: position 22,782 of record CALUXE010000010.1, read on the forward strand.
GCGGCTTTAAATTCGCTTGGCGGCATATATTATTCTACGGAGAATTATAACGCCGCCATTGAGCAATATGGCAAAGCTTTGGATATCCGGGCGGTGCCGGAAATTTTCTACATGAGGGGATTGTGCTACGAGAAGCTCGGCATGCAGGATAAAGCCGACGCCGATTTTAAGCAAGCCGATTTTTTGGCGGGCGTATCGGCGCGCTAAGTTGATTTTACTTAATTGGGAAACAAGAAACCCGCGGTAAAATGCCGCGGGTTTTTTACGGCTTTGTAATTGTTTGGCTTCTATTCAAATCTAAGCGCGTCTATCGGGTTGAGAGTAGAGGCTTTATAGGCGGGGAAAAATCCGAAACATATACCCACCAAACCAGAAAACACAAACGATATTACCATCGGGAAAACGGTTATCCCTATCGGCAGTAAGTCCGGGGCGAAAGTTTTTATCCCCAGCGCAACCGATATGCCCAAAGCTATCCCCAAGAGTCCGCCTGTAAGCGAAAGCACCAAAGCTTCCACCAAGAACTGCAATCTTATATCCCACGCCTTTGCGCCTATGGCCATACGTATGCCGATTTCGCGGGTTCTTTCCGTAACGGATACAAGCATAATGTTCATAATCCCTATGCCGCCCACCAGCAGCGATATCGACGCTATCGCCGCCAGCAGCACCGAAAACGTTTGGCTGGCCTCCATCGCGCTTTCCATCATTTGGGTAAGGTTGCGGATAATAAAATCGTCCTCTTTTTTCCCGGTAATGTTATGGCGCTGGCGAAGGAGAATGGTTATCTCCTCTTCCGCGGCGTCAAGTTCTTCGGTGGAGTTGGCTTGTACCATAATATTTCTTACCGTCCCGGGAAATTCCGAGCCGAAAAGTTTTTTGGAAGCCGTGCTTACTGGTACTATTACCGTATCGTCTTGGTCCGTTCCGTAAGCCGATTGCCCCATCGATTTTAGCACTCCCACCACCTTAAAAGGCATATTGTTTATTCTTACGTTCTTGCCTATCGGATCTACCACGCCGAAAAGATTTTCCACCACCGTTTCGCCCAGTATCACCACGCTGGCGGCTTGCCTTACGTCTTCGTCCGTGAACAACGATCCGTTGTCAACGTCCCAAGAACGGATATAAAATAAAGAGGGGGTGGTTCCCTGTACTTGCGTGGCCCAGTTTTGATTGCCGTATACTATTTGGCCCGTACCGTTGACGCTGGCCGCAACTTGATTTACGTGCAGAGAATTTTTCTCTATGGCGTAAGCGTCGTTTAAAGTCAAGGTGGGTTTGGAGCCGTGCCCCGTTCTGGCCCCGCTTGAAGTTACCGAACCGGAGCGTATCATAAGCAGATTGCTGCCCATGCTGGACATTTGGTCGGAAATCCTTTTCTTCGCGCCTTCGCCTACCGCTAACATTACGATTACCGCCGCTACGCCGATAATTATGCCCAAACTGGTCAGCACGGAGCGCAGTTTGTTTGTCCATATCGCCTTAACGGCTATTTTAAAGATGGTAAAAATATCTATCATTCCACTATCGTCCTATGATTGTTTTGTTCGTCGCTTACCAGCTCGCCGTCTTTAAAGCGGATAATGCGCTTGGCGTAATCGGCGATGTCCTGTTCGTGGGTTACCAGGATTATTGTTTTATTCTGCTCGCTGTTGAGCTTGGCGAAGCTGCACATAACTTCTATACTGGTTTTAGTGTCCAAGTTCCCCGTCGGCTCGTCCGCGAAGATTATCGGCGCGTCGTTTACTATCGCTCTTGCTATGGCTACGCGCTGCTGCTGTCCGCCGGAGAGCTGATTGGGCATATGTTCCAGTCTGTTGCCCAGTCCGACGGCTTTTAAAGCCTTTATCGCTTTTTCCTTTCGCTCGTGGGAAGGAATTCTCGCGTAAATCATAGGCAGTTCCACGTTCTCTATCGCCGTAGTTCTGGAAAGCAAATTGAACCCTTGAAACACAAATCCTATTTTGCGGCATCGGATGTCGGCCAGTTCGGTCAAACTGGATTTTGTTATGTCCAGTCCGTCCAAATAATATTTCCCGCTTGTTGGTTTGTCCAAGCAGCCCAGCATATTCATAAAAGTGCTTTTTCCGCTTCCGCTCGGGCCCATTATCGCCACAAATTCGCCGTGCTCTATCGTCAAATTGACGTCTTTGAGCACCTGAAGCGGAATATCGCCCAAATTATAGGTTTTGTATATGTGTTCTACTTTGATTAGGGACATTGTCTTATCCTCCGCCCGCGTTAAAAGCCGGGAGGGCCCATTCTCCTGCGGTTATTGTCCGATTTGCTCTTTACCAAAGCGCTGCTGACTATTTCCGTATTTTCGGGCAGATTATCGCTTAGTATCTCCGTTCTGCTGCCGTTGGTGATGCCGGTGGTGACTTCTATGCGTTCTATCTCTCCGGTATTTTTGTCTTGAATCCAAACGCCTTGCCCCTTATATGCTTTTTTGCCTTCCGGGGAGGTGTTTTTTATGACGGCGTTATCGGGCGGGACGAACCTCAGCGATTGGTTCGACACGCTTAAAGCGTCTTCCCTGATTGCCGTTATTATGGAGGCGTTTGCAGTCATTCCCGGTTTTAGTTTAAGTTCGCTGTTGTCTACCGATACCACAACCGTATAGGTTACCACATTTGAGGTAGTCAAAGGTGAATTCCTTACCTGCGTAACTTTCCCTTTAAAGGTTGTCGTGGGGTAAGCGTCTACGGTAAAATTGACGTCTTGCCCTTCTGCTATTTTGCTAATGTCGGCTTCCGAAATATTTACCTCAATTTGCATTTTGGTCAAATCTTCTGCTACGGAAAATAGCGTAGGCGTGTTAAAACTGGCCGCCACCGTTTGGCCGAGTTCTACTTCTTTGGAAATAACAATCCCGTTTACCGGCGAAACTATTTGGGTATAGCCCAAGTCTATTTTCGCTTTGTCTAAAGAGGCCTGCGCCTGTATTACCTGCGCTTTGGCTTGAAGGTAAGCCGTTTCCGCGTCGTCGAGTTCGCTCTTGGCGACGAGCTCCTGCGCGTATAATTGTTTATAGCGGTTATAGTTTCTCTCTTGGTTTTTAAACTCGCTTTCCACTTTAAGGACATTGGCTTCCTGCTGCACTACCGCCGATTCATAAGTGGAGGGATCGATAACGGCCATAAGGTCGCCTTCTTTCACTATGGAGTTAAAGTCAACCAAAATTTCCTGTATTTTGCCCGATACCTGCGTACCTACGCTGGTTTCGGTGGTAGGGTTAATCGTGCCGGAAGCTTCCACCTGTTCCACTATTTTAGCCCTTTTGACAAATTCCGTCGTATAAAAATCGGTTTTTGGCCCGGCGGTGAATTTAAAATATAGTCCAACCGCGGCCGCTATTATAATTACGGCCAATATAATTTTCCAAGTTTTCTTTTTCTTTTTCATAGTTATATAATCCCCATGGCTTTATTGAGCGCCGCTATCGACAAGGTGTAGTCGAATACGGCTTGTATGTAAGCGAGTTTGGCGTCGCTTAAAGTTGTTTCCGCGTCTTTAACTTCTATGTAATTGCCCACGCCCACTTTATAACGGCCTACGGCCAACTCGTAGTTTTCCTGCGCTTGGGTGCGGGTTATTTCCGCGACAGGTATTTTGGATTTAGAGTCTTGTACGTTAAGATAAGCCTCTTTTATTTCCAATAAAATATCCTGTTCGGCGGAAGTCAAATTGTAGTAAGCGCTGAGCATATTGTTCTGCGCCTCTTTTACGCTGTTATAGGTGCTTAGTCCCGAGAAAATCGGTATCGATACGCCCGCCCCGACGCTCCATCTGTCATAGAGGGGGAAATCCCCTCCGCTCCACCCGTAAGAGCCGGTCGCGTTTATGCTGGGCGCGTAGCCGGTTCTTGATAGTTTTACGTTTTGACGCGCGCTTTCCAATTTCAATTTATAGCCCAATAAATCCTGCCTGTTTTTCATCGCGGTATCAAGAGCTTCTTCTTCCGTCAGAGTAAATTCCGGCAAAGCATTGTTCATTTGAAGCGAAAATTGCGGCGCTGGATCGTAAATGCCCATAACGTTTAACAATACGTGGTAGGACTTTTTTAAGGAATTTTCGGCCTGTATCAAATTGAGTTTGGCGTTGTTTAAGTTTACCTGCGCTGTGGTAACGTCTATTTTCGGTCTTGTCCCCACTTGATAATAAGCTTGGGCTCTTTTCAACTGTTCCTGATATTGTTCGACCGATTGTTCGTATACGTGTTTGCTTTCTCTGGCGAGCAGAGTATCATAGTATGCTTTTTTAAGTTCGTATATGGTATTGATTATCAAATTTCTTGTATCGGCTACGGCGGAGTAATAGGAATTTTCCTGTATATCGGAGGAAAGCCCCGTCTTGCCGAAGTCGTAAATAAGCTGCTTGGCGTTTATCGAGGAGGAATATCCGTCCTGCGCGCCGCTCCAGCCCGCATCCGATTCGGAATCGCTTCTGCTGTAATTGGCGCTGGCGTCAATTTGGGGCAGATAAGAAGATTTGGTTTGCGATAAACGATTTTTCTGTGCTTCCTGAGAAGCGAAGGAGGAGGAAATCGTCGGATTATTTTTTAAAGTGATATCGATACAATCCTCAAGCGAGAGGACGGTGTCTTTTTCTATAGTATCCTGCGCCGCGGCGGCGTTTGGATAGGCGAAAACGGCCAGGGCCGTGATAATAGGAATAAGATTTTTTATTTTCATAATAATATTTTAACAATTATGTCTTTCATTATTAAGGCTTTTTGCCCGCACAAGGAGAGAGGTTCGTTGAACGGGATATATATCTCCGACGTAAAATTAAAAAGTATGCAATAAATTATCCTTGCTATGCGTTTTAAGTGAGCGATTTGTAAAATGAGATTGCCAAAATTTTAATAATAATGTATTTTATGTTAGGACATTAAAGAAATACACGAGGTGAAGATATGATTTTGGTTACCGGCGCGAAGGGGCAGTTGGGGCAATCTCTAAAGAAAGTTTTTCCTGCGGACAAAGTTCTTTATACCGATATGGAAGAACTGGATATAACCGTCTATGACAGCGTTGACAAAACGGTGCGGGAAAACAATATCTCCACCATAATAAACGCCGCCGGCTATACGGCGGTGGATTCCGCAGAGAAAAATATGGATCAAGCCTATGCGGTAAACGCTTTCGGCGCGCGTAATTTGGCCATGGTCGCGGCTAAATACAACTTGGGTATGATACAAATGTCCACGGATTTTATTTTTGACGGGAACAACTTCAAACCTTATACTGAAAATGATAAGCCGCACCCTCTTTCGGTATACGGACAGACTAAGCTTGAGGGAGAATTGTTCGTATTGAAAAACGCGCCGCAGTGTATAGTTTTAAGGACTTCCTGGCTTTACAGCGAGTTCGGCACGAACTTTGTTAAGACGATAATCTCGCTTGCCAAGAAACAAGACGAAATCAAGGTGATTTACGATCAAATCGGCTCGCCCACTTATGCCGGAGATTTGGCCGCCATTATTGAAGGTATGGTTCCTGTGGTTAAGAACGGCGTTAAGAAGATATACAACTATTCCAACGAGGGCGTATGTTCTTGGTACGGGTTCGCGAGGGAAATTGTCAGCCTTAAAAAACTTAAATGCGAAGTTTTGCCGATAGAATCTCAGGAATATCCCGCTTCCGCGCAGCGTCCGCACTATTCGGTGCTTAGCAAAGCCAAAATCAAGAGGGAGTTCGGCATAAAAATACCCTATTGGCGCGACGCTTTGCAAAAGGCGATAGTCCGCATAGACGCCGATTAGAATATATCGCGAAATATTTATCCGCGCTTTATTTTGCAAAGCGCGGATTTTTGCGTTGTTTGGGAAGAAAATTTTATCCCTCCCCAAATAACAATTCATCGTAATATTGCTTTAGCTCTTGACTTGGAGCCAACTCCATAGTTTATACTTTATATAGTTTTTAGAAAGGAGTGTGGAAGAATGTCTAAAAAGAAATTGGCCGCCGTATTGATGGCGGGTTTGATATGCGGGTTCATATTGGGGAAAATAACGGAGGATAAAACAATGGAAGATAAAAATATAGATACCATATTTGCCATGGGGGAAGAAAACCCTTACGGTAAATTCTTTACCGGGAAGACTTATCTTAATATGCTCAGCCAAGGCGACGATGTTTTCAACGCGCCGGTAGGCAATGTCACTTTTGAGCCTGGCGCGCGCACGAATTGGCATAAACACAGCGGCGGGCAGATCCTGCTTGTTTTGGCGGGGGAAGGGCGATATCAAGAGAGGGGCAAGGAAATCCGTATTCTTCATAAAGGAGATGTGGTTCGGATAGCTCCTGATGTGGAGCATTGGCACGGCGCCGCGCCGGATAGCTGGTTTACGCATATATCGCTGGAAACGAATGTTCCCAACAACAAAGCCCAATGGCTTGAGCCGGTATCCGACGGAGAATACAAATGAGGAAAAGCCTTATATTTTTAATTGCGGTTTTGGCAATAACAGCGGCCGCGTTTTTTTTGGAGTCTAAAAGAGAGGATTATTCATATATGACGAACTAGGAATTGAAAGCCGACGAGATTATGCAGGTATGGCACGATTTTTTGGAGCGAGATGTGCAAACTCGCGGAGTTTTGGATAAGCAAACTAGGTATTTGGCGCTTTTGGCGGGCAATGCCGCCGCGCAAACATTAATTATACGATAAAAAACCGGTGCTTTTTAGCACCGGTTTTTTGCGTTTAAATGCTTTTTATTCCGAAGCCTTTACTTGGAAGCTGTCCACGCCCGCTTTTTGAGCGTAGGCTTCTTCCTGCTCGCGCGCTTCCTTTATCGGTTTTATCGTCGCGCATCCGCCGACGCATCCGCCGGGGCAGCACATTACTTCCACCAAATTGCCCGCGGATTTGCCCGTTTTGGCGTAGGCTTTCAGTTTAAAAATATTCTTTTTGTCAATTCCGGCTATAAGCTCCTCTTTTATCAAAGAGGCGTAATCGCCCGCCGCTTTCTTTACCGTTTGGGTTACTCCGCCCGTTATGCCGAACTTTAAAGCCTCCACCGTGGCTTTGCGGTCAAATTCCGTTTCGGTGCAGGTTTCGGGGCTTATCCCTTTACCCGATATCATGGCTTTAAGTTCCTCATAACTTATGACATAATCCACGAATTCGTCGGTTTGGGCTTCCTTGCGCTTTGAAAGGCAAGGCCCCACGAATACAGTTACGGCCTCGGGAATCTCTTTCTTTACCAGCTTCGCCGTATAGTGCATCGGGGTGCCGGTATCAGAGATATAGGGCAAGAGTTCCGGTATATGCTTCTTTGCCAGGCGGGTATAGGCGTGGCAGCAGGAAGTCGTCATAAAGGGGCGTTTTTCGTCTACCACTTTCTCTATAAATTCGGCCGCTTCTTTTTGGGCCGTGATATCCGCGCCTAAAGCGACCTCGTAAACATGCGTAAAGCCCAATTTTTTTATTGCCGTCGCCAATTGGCCTACGGATACGCCGAATTGCCCCGCTATTGACGGCGCCACCATGGCCGCCAAGGGTTTTCCCGCTTTTGTTTGTTTAAGCACATCTAAAATTTGGCTGCGTTCCATTATCGCGCCGAAAGGGCAGTTCTTCATACAATTGCCGCAGCTTATGCATAAAGAGTGGTCTATTTTCGCTATGCCTTTTTCGTTCTTTTTTATGGCGTTTACCGGGCAGGACTCTTCGCAGGGTACGGTCAGTTTTAGAATGGCGCCGTAAGGGCAGGCGTCTTTGCACTTGCCGCAGCTTTTGCATTTGTCTTGGTCTATATGCGCTTTATGGTTTCTGACGGTTACCGCGTTGAAGAAACAGGCGTTTTCGCATTTTCTGGCCAGGCAGCCTTGGCACAGCTCGCTTACCATATATCTGCTTTTTACGCAGGCCGAGCAGGCGCTTTCCAAAACGGTCAGCAATTTATTGCTTTTATGGTCAAATTGAGGATTGTTTTGCCCTACATATTCGCTTAAAGGGATGGATTCGTCCACTTCGTTTACGGAATAACCGAAAGCGGCCAAAGCGCGAAGTTTCAAAATGGCGCGTTCCTTATATACGCAGCAGCGGAAAGCCGCCTCGCTGCCTTTGGGAATGATATTCCAAGGGAGATGGTTTATCTCTTTTTCCAAGGTCCCTCTGTAAAACATGGAACAGATCTCTTCCAGCACTTCCATTTTAAAGTGTTCGGAGTAATTTCTTTTCGTCATATATATATTTTACCATATTGGGGCAATCTTAAAAGCGATCTTCAGGCAGGCCCCTAATGTTTTAGCGGCGCGCCCGCCCGATAGGAAAAGCTTAATTCTTCAATTTGAGGCAGAGCAAAGCCAAGCCTATGCTGAGGTCTTCGTTTTGCAGCGCTATATGCGGCGGGACTTTTATATCCGCCGGGGAGAAGTTCCAAATCGCCTTTATGCCCGCGCCGACCAAGGTATCCGCCACACCCTGCGCCGCGTAGGCGGGTACGGATATTATCGCCGTGGTAATTTTATTGCTTTGGACATAGGAGGCCAAATGTTCTATATGCAGTATGTTTTTGCCGTTTGTTTTGGTTATGTCGGTATCAAAGGCGGCCACCATATTAAAGCCGTGTTTTTTGAAGCCTTCATAATGGAATAAAGCCGAGCCGAGCTTCCCGTATCCCACAAGGCAAACATCTCTTTCTTTTTGCCAGCCCAGAAACCGCTGTATGGCGGCTATGCTGCCTTTTACATTATATCCCAGCCTGGTTTTGCCCGGCGCTTGGGCCAGCAGCATATCCTTTTTTACGGAAATGGGTTTCAGGCTTAGTTTTGAGGCTATCTCCACCGAGGATATATACTGCCTGCCGTAGCGGAACATATCGTTAAACAGCCTCAAATACTGAGGCATACGCTTAACCGCTTGGATATTGCCGGCGTTTTGCTTTTCGGATTTATTCATTGATCTGATGAGTTTTAATTTCGCGTTTTTTAAGGGGAGGCCGCCGCTTTTGTACGGCGGCCTCTCTGATATTTATTTCTTCGCGGCTTTCGCTTTTCTTTGAGCGACCAATTCTTCCCCATAATAAGCTTTTAGGAACAGTTCCCTAATTTCGCTTACCAAAGGATACCTGGCGTTGCCGCCCGTGCATTGATCGTCAAAGGCGAGTTCGGACATTTCGTCCAGTTTCGCCAAGAAGTCGGCTTCCGGTATGCCGTAGTCTTTGATTGACTTCGGAATATTAAGCCCTCTTTTGAGTTTCTCAATTTCAAGGACCAGCTTGTCCACCTTTTGGCCTTTATCGTCTTTTGAGGTGTCAAAGCCCAAGAAATGGGCTATCTTGGCATAGCGTCCTTTGACGAAAGGATATTTATACTGCGGGAACAAGCCTTGTTTCGTCGGTTTTTCCGTAGCGTTGAATTCTATTACATAGCTGATAAGCATGGCATTGGCCAAGCCGTGCGGAACGTGGAAGATGCCGCCCAATTTGTGCGCCATCGAGTGGCATAAACCCAAGAACGCGTTGGCAAATGACATACCGGCTATCGTAGCGGCGTAATGCATTTTTTCGCGGGCGTTGGGGTTCTGCGCGCCTTCGTCATAGGATACTTTAAGATATTTAAACACAAGCCTTAAAGCTTCCAAAGCCTGGCCCTCGGTGAAGTTCGTGGAGAATATGGAAGTATAAGATTCTATCGCGTGCACCATAACGTCCAAGCCCGAAAAAGCCGTCAGGGATTTGGGCATATTCATTACGAATTCCGGATCGACGATGGCCATATCCGGCGTTAAGGCATAGTCCGTAATGGCGTATTTGGTGTTGGTTCTTTCGTCGGTGATAATCGTAAAGGGAGTTACCTCCGAACCGGTGCCCGAAGTAGTGGGGATAGCCACCATTACGGCTTTTTTGCCGAGCTCCGGCAGAGGATAAATTCTCTTTCTTATATCCATAAAGCGCGCGGCGATGTCGTCAAAGCTCATATTCGGGTTTTCGTACATAAGCCAAATCATCTTGCCCGCGTCCATAGGCGATCCTCCGCCCAGCGCGATAATCAAATCGGGCTGGAAGGAATCGGTGATGTGCAAAGCTTCGTGAATGGTGGCCAAGTCCGGATCGGGCTTTACCGCGCTGAATACCCTAATAGACATGCCAAGGTTTTCCAGCACATCTCTTACCATAGCTACATAACCGAAGGTTTCCATCGATTTGTCGGTAATGATGAAAGCTCTTTTCTTGTCTTTGAGTTCTTCAAGGGCGAGCTTCAAAGCGCCTCTCTTAAAATAGATTTTCTTGGGTACTTTGTACCAGTACATATTTTCTCTTCTTTCGGCAACGGATTTAATGTTCATAAGATGTTTTACTCCGATATTTTCGCTGACGGAGTTACCGCCCCAAGAGCCGCACCCCAAAGTGAGGGAAGGCGCAAGCCTGAAGTTGTAAACATCGCCAATGGCGCCCTGCGAAGAGGGCATATTGATAAGGGTTCTGCCGGTGTGCATCGTCTTTTGGAAAAGCTCAATGTGTTTCTTATTGGCTTCGTCCGTGTAAAGAACGGAAGTATGCCCCGCGCCGCCCAGCTCAATAAGAGCTTCGGCCGTATCTACGGCGTGCTCAAAAGAGTCGGATTTATAAAAACCGAGTATAGGGGATAGTTTCTCGTGCGAGAAAATTTCCTCGTCGCCCACCACCGAACATTCCGCTATAAGTATCTTGGTGTGCTCCGGCACTTTTACGCCCGCCATCTGCGCTATTTTAAAAGCGCTTTGCCCGACTATCGCTGCGTTTAATTTATGGCCGTCGGGCATAATAAGTTTGCCGACCGCGGCTTTCTCTTTCTTTGTCAGGAAATAGCAGCCCCTTAAAACAAATTCGTCTTTTACCGCTTCGTAAATGGGCGCTTCCACTATTACGGATTGCTCGCTGGCGCAAATTACGCCGTTGTCAAAGGTTTTGCTCATAATTACCGAGCTTACCGCCATTTTAATGTCGGCCGTGGCGTCTATCACTACGGGGGTGTTGCCCGCGCCTACGCCGATAGCCGGCTTGCCTGAGCTATAGGCCGCGTGCACCATGCCGGGCCCGCCGGTGGCTAAAATCAAGTTAATGCCGGGGTGGCGCATAAGCGCGTCGGATAGCTGCATAGTGGGTTCTTCTATCCAGCCGATTATATTTTTCGGCGCGCCCGCTTCCACCGCTGCGTTGAGTACTATCTTTGCGGCTTCTATAGTGCATTTCTTCGCGCGCGGGTGGGGGGAAAATATAATGCCGTTCCTGGTCTTTAAAGCCAAAAGGGATTTGAATATCGCCGTAGCCGTCGGGTTGGTGGTAGGCACTACGCCCGCTATTATGCCGATAGGCTCGGCTATTTGTTTATATCCGAATGAATCGTCGTCCGTTATTACCCCGCAGGTTTTAGTGTCTTTATAACTGTTGTATATGTATTCCGAAGCGAAATGGTTCTTTATAACTTTATCTTCCATTATGCCCATTCCCGTTTCGGCAACCGCGAGCTTGGCAAGATATATGCGGTTTCTGGCCGCGGCCATCGCCGCCGCCCTGAATATCTTGTCTACGGCTTGCTGGTCAAAGTTGGCGTATTCTTTTTGCGCCGCTTTGACTTTTTCCACTACGGCGTTAAGTCCTTTCAGCGCCGCGTCGTCGTTTTGAATTATCTTCTTTTTGGTTTCTGCCATTGTTTGATCTCTCCGGTTTTGTCTTCTTTGAGCTTTAAGTAATTGGTATACTTATATATCTATTATATTAATTTTTTATTTTTAAAGCAATAGTTTTGTTTAGCGATATTTACGTTGAGATATCGCCGTCTGTTTTTGTAAAATTAGTATATATAATTATCCAATTAAGGATAGATATGTTTACGCAAAGGAAAGACTTTTCGCGGCGGCGTTTGGGGCGAAAAGGGATCGTTTTGTAAGGGTTTTCAGCGGAATATTTCCTGTTTGGCATATCCGTCATAGGGATAGGCCAAACCAGATTGGAGAAGACGGCGAGCCAGGTCTTCCCCGTCGGCTTTTACGTCGCAAAGCAGGCGGAAATATTTATCTCTTTCGCAGTTCTCTAAAGCTATGGCTTTGCCTTGCAAAAAATTCTCGGTAAAAGTTTTCGCTTTTTGCGCCAATCTCTTTTCCCTTTTGCTCTTGCCTTTTATTTCGGGGCAGTCTATGCCGCGCACCCTGACGGATATGTTTTTGCAAAGGACTTCTTCTTGGCAGTTTAAATTTACTTTGAAAGTATCGCCGTCATATACCGAAATGAGCCGCGGAGACAGCAATGTTTCCGTTTCAATCGGTGCGGAATATTCTTCGGGCTGGGGCAGGTTCCCTTCGGAGAAATATTGCATAAAATACAATATCACGGCTATTATTACGGCCGCGGCAAATTGGATTTGCTTTTTCTTGCTTAGACGTTTTCTTGCCATAAATTAAAGTTGGTTTGTCAGCGCGCCGACTATTTGCCAAGCCCAGTTCATTTCTATTTCTTCCGTCATAAGTTCGGAATCTTGGAAATCTTTTTCAAACAGGCGGGTTTCCAATTGCTTTACGAAAGCGGGGTCGTCTATGCCGAGGCTCATTTCATTGTTTATAAACAGGCTCATCTTGTCGAAATTGGCCGAACCTACTATCGCCCAGCCGTCGTATAAGGCCGCTTTTACGTGGCTCATACCGTTATAGAAATAGACTTTTATCCCGTTCCTGAAAAGTTTATTGGCCATGGCGATATTGTTTTTTGCCATAATGCTTATATCGTTTTCGCTGGGCAGGATTACTCTTACGTCTACTCCTCTATGGCGGGCTTCGATGAGATGTTTTACTATTCTGTCGTCGGAGAAATAGGCGTTTTGTATGTATATTCTCTTTTGGGCTCTCTTTATCGCTTCTATCTGCGCCTTGAATATTTGCGCTTCCTGCGGCTGGGTATATAAAAGACGAATGTTTATCATGCCGGGTTTTTCGGCGTTTTCCGGCCTGCTCTTTTTGCTGAACAGCTTTCTGTACGCCGCGGAGAAATCCCCGCCTATTCCGTTGAAGCTCCACGCCTCGTAAAAATTTTTTACCAATTTGCCGACTACCGGCCCCCTCAGCGCGACCATCATATCGTGCCATTGGTAGCGGTATTCTTCGCCGAAGTTCATTCCGCCGGTATAGGCTAAATCCCGGTCTATTATGACGACTTTGCTGTGGTCGAAAGTAGCCCAGGTGTTGAGGCGTTTTCGCACTTTCACTTTCGAATTTTTCTTTAAATACGAGGCTATGCTTTTGGGCATTACGTAATCTTTGGAGTAGTACGAGGGAGTCTTTTTGTTGTTTAGCAGAGAGTTTAGTTCGTCTACCATAACTCTAACGTCGGTTCCTTCGTTGGATTTGCGCTTGAGCATATCGGCCAGCGATAAAGAATACATATCCGTAGTGAATATATACAGCCTTATAAATATGGAGTGCTTCGCTTGGTTGGCGTTCACAAGGAAATGAGGGAAAAACTCTTCCCCGTTTATAAGCAGTTCGGCGCTGCCTTTGTAGACTTCTTTGGATATTGTTTTGTCCAGAAAATTGTTGAATTCCGCAAGATCCATAGGCTGGGCGTTTTCGTTTACGGGGGGGATTTCGCCTTCATAGTCCGGGGTAAGCGGAGCCATGGCGCTGTATATGGAATTTTTGCCCAAAGACAAAAGCCTAAACGTGGAAGTAAAAGGAGCTTTTATTATCCCGAATATGTGGCTTTTGATTAAAAACGAATATATAAACGATATGGAAAACCCCAGCTCAGTCATTTGCTTTTTCAGCTCGAAATATTCCGGCAGGGTTAAGGTGAGCGCGAGATTATTTTCCAAATCTAAATATATATAGGGCTCCATGGGTTTGTTTTGGGTGGGAATTAAAAATCTTTTGTCGGTTATTTCCGCGATTTGCAGATCTTTTTTTATTGCGGCGAGGAACAATTCCGTAAAGCGGCTTTCATTGATTTTGCCTACGATTTGTATATTCTCCGGCAGTTCCGTAAGCAGTTTAAAATCGGCCTTGCCGTTTTCGTCACGAAACAATACCCCTTCAAAGCCCTGTATTATTACTATTACGCCTTTGCCGTCGCCTTGCGGAATCAGAGTTTTAAAAAAATCCGTTATTATGTTTTCAAATCCGCCCGATACGTATAATATTTCCTTTTTGCGGGCGGTTTCGTCCTTTACGGACTTGGCCGCGCTTAATTGCGTGCGGTAATAATTGTCCAAAGGGTTGGATTTTTCTTCCGGTAGTTTTGCCTTCAGATAGACTTCATTGTCTTCGTAGATATACTTTATGTAGATGCTGTCGCGAAGCAGGAAGACCTCTTGAGGAGCGGTTTTGTAATTGTCTACCGAAGAGAGGAAGGAAACTTTCTTTTTCGCCGTAGAGGAGCAAGCGCAAAATAATAAGATAAGCGCCATTGAAAAGTATAATAATTTTTTTGTAATAATCGTCAAATTATATCTTCCGTTATCCAGGTATTTGCGGCGACCACCGTACCCGGCGCTATTTTTACCGGGCCTAGAATAGCTGCGCCTGCGTAAATTGTGACATTGTCCCCCACGGTCGGGTGTCGTTTAAGTCCTTTTTTAGCTAGGCCGTTTTCGTCTTTGGGAAAGCTTTTCGCGCCCAAGGTTACTCCTTGATATATCTTTACGTTGTCGCCTATTTCTGTAGTTTCGCCGATGACTACGCCCGTGCCGTGGTCTATAAAGAAACTTTTCCCTATTTTTGCGCCTGGGTGAATATCTATTCCCGTAAGGCTGTGGGCGTGTTCGGTTATAATTCTGGCGATAAGCTGCAAATTGTTTATATATAGGAAATGAGCCATTCTTTGTAAAGTTATGGCCAAGAGCCCTGGATAGCAGAGCATAATCTCGTAATAATTTTTAGCGGCGGGATCGCCGTTATATGCGGCTTGAATGTCGCTTATCGCCAAATTTTGCAGGCGAGGAAGTTCCTGTTCGAAGCGTTTAACCAAAATTCGCGCTTTATTGTCCGCCGATTTGGCTTTTGCTTCCTGCCCGGAAAAGCATAGGTGGTGTTTTATTTCTCGCTGTAATATGTTTAGATTTTTGCGCAGTCTTTTGTCGAAATTGTTCAGTTCTCCCTCTTTCGAGCTTAATCTGGGGCTGATGGTATAAAGGAACAGAGCGTCTTTAAAGAAAGTGAAAGCTTTCAGTATCGCTTGTTTGTCGGGGAAAAAATCCCGTCTGGAACAGGACACCGCCATAGAGGAGCTTTTAATATTCTGCGTCAACAGACGCGCGGTATCTGATATATTTTTCATAAGATAATTCTACTAAATTTATTGCTATAATCTACTTGTAAGGAGGCGGAAAATGCCATATGAACGCGTCTTGAAAGAGAGTATGTCCACCAAAGGGATAATAATGAAATGGTTTAAACTTATCCCCTATGCCGCCTTAGCTTCCTTAAAGCAGAGCGCTTTGTTTGCGCTTTTCAACGCTTTCGCGGTATTTATGTCGTTTTCTTTTTACGAAAAAGACAATCCCGATTGTTTTTTCAACATAGCTATGATTTTATCCCTTTTTTCTCTGGGGGTTAATTTTGTTTTGGGGTACAGTTCCGTAAAACTTATGCAGGATGGCGTCAACGGCCAAAAGCAGGATGTTTTGGGCGCCGTAATTCTGACGGTCAAAAAGATAATAATAATTTTTTCGTCCTTTGTTCTTTTGGCCGCGGCAATCTATTTCACGCTGCTGCCCGCTATGTATTTAAGCGGCGGATTTAGGAATTGGTATCTTTTCATGGCGGCATTGGTATACGCTTTCTTCTCGCCTTACATCATATTTTACCCTTGGATGATAATGTTGGAAGACAAAAGCGTATTTGACTCTTTCCGAGCCAGCTACCATTTGGTTAGGAGCAGGTGGATAAAATACGCGTTGTTGTTTTTTCTTTCGGCGTTGATATTATTTTTCGCGGTTATGGGGATAATATTTGTCGCGGGTTTTATAAGCGTGAGGATAAATTGGGACGTCGCTTTGTCTTTATGGCGGTTAAATCAATTCCTTGCCGACGCGATGCCTTTCAACATAAAGGCGGCGCTATTGTTTACGGAGATGGCTTCCTTCGGTTTTAAAGCGGCTTTTAGTCTTACCGCTTTTATGTTGTTTTCCTTATACATGGCCTTTTTGGGTTTTAATATGTTTGTTCTGATATTGGCGATAAGTTATAAAACGCTTAACGATTATGAACTTATAGTCAGCAGAGAGCCTGAAAAAGAAAAAGAGCCTGAGGAGCGGGATAATTTTGAAGTAACGGCCCTTTTTAAGAATGTAAAGGAAATTACCATAGACACCAAAGAAACGGAAACTTTCGACGACAGCGCCATAGGCCACCTTAACCGTAATGAAACTTTGCGCCAATTCAATAAGGAAGACGAGGATACCGCCAATTTCGGACGGCCCAAGTATCTTGTGCACGAATATCCCGATCCCGAGGATGACGAGAAAAAATAAATTTATTGGATGGCCATGTCGTAGGGCTTAAATTTGTTAATTTGCCCGAGCGGTTGACTTGTTTTTTTTTTTTTTTTTTTTTCTCCAGTATGGCTTCTTGGAAAAGGGGTTTCTTTTTTGTCCAAAACGCAA
>CALUXE010000011.1 GCA_944324675.1 uncultured Elusimicrobiales bacterium
CGAACGCCTATTATTTGACGCACGGAAGCTACACTTTAAAAATAAACGATCTTGATATTACAATTCCGGGCGATTGCACATCAGGTATGGATGGCGGCGTGTTATATTGCCCCAAATTTACATGTGCGGTAAATGACGGTTCCGGCAAAGTTGATAACGGGTATGTATACTGCCGGGTAAACTCCCAAGGTGCTTCTATATATTATCAGATTGCGAATTTGAGGAAAAGTACTATCCGCCGTTGTTTTACAAGTCCTACGGAAATAGGGAAAAAGGTGTGTGAAAGTTTTGGCGGGAGGTTTTATACAATAGGTGAAAACAACGGCCTTTGGTACTACATACTATAACAGTATTTTTTATTGCGGGTTTTGTCGTTTTTTCTAACCCGCCCGAGCGGTTGACTTGTTTTTTTTTTTTTGATAAAGTACTCCTGTAATCCACCTAGGAGCAGGGGTATTTTTTTATGTCAAAAAAGAAAGGATTTACTCTCATAGAGATGTTGGTAGTGGTGTTGATAATAGCCGTCTTGGCGGCTATCGCCTTTCCCCAGTATCAACTGGCGGTATTAAAAAGCCGCTATACCCAATTGATGGTAATGGCTGACGCTATACGCCGGGCACAGGACGCTTACTATTTGGCTGCGGGGAAATATTCTTTAAAAATAAACGACCTTGATATTACAATTCCGGGCGATTGTACCCTTTCCAATAAAGGCGGCACTATCACTTGTTCAAAATTTAGGTGCGTGGTGAATGACGGATGGGTCAATGCAGATACTTTGGGTGATGTATATTGCTATATGTATAGGGATGGGAACACTTTGAGGTATCGCATCTATTCTTTGCGTCGGAATACTTGGCGATCCTGCGGGGTATCCCATAATGACGAATTAGGGAAAAAAGTATGTGAGAACTTGGGCGGGCGATACTATCGCAGCTATAATAACATTGACTATTATAAACTTTAATCGTGTTTCTTGTCGTAAAACTTAATTTTCTCAATCCGCCCGAACGGTTGACTTGTTTTTTTTTTTTGATAAAGTACTCCTGTAATCCTCCGAGGGGCAGGGGTTTTTTATGTCAAAAAGAAAAGGATTTACTCTCATAGAAATGTTGGTAGTGGTATTGATAATAGCCGTCTTGGCGGCTATCGCCTTCCCGCAGTATCAAATTGCGGTATTAAAAAGCCGCTACACCCAATTGATGGTATTGGCTGACGCTATACGCCAGGCGCAGGACGTCTATTATTTAGCCCACGGGAAATATTCTTTAAAAATAAACGACCTTGATATTACCATTCCCGGCGATTGTACCCTTACCAATAACGGCGGCATCATAGCCTGCCCAAAGTTTAGGTGTGCAGTAAATGACGGATGGGTCAATGTCGAGACTATTGGCGGAGTATACTGCAATATGCCATTTAAAGATAGTTTTTTGATGTACAATATAACCGGCTTAAAGAGAGGCGGGACACGGCTTTGCGGAGTAGGTGATGGGAGCGAATTGGGGGGAAAAGTATGTATGAGCTTAGGCGGCGAGTATAGCTACGTCAATTCAAGTGGAATATATTATTATAAACTCTGAAAAGCTTTAAAAGAAACTACTCGTTTAAATTTCTCTGCCCGCCCGCAAGGGCGGGTTTATTTTTTAGGGGGCAAGACGATGGGGCGGTGTTTAAGCCGTTCACTTAGCTTATATCCGCGGGAGAACGGAATAGTCGCTTGCGCGCGCAAAGAAAAATGTAAAATATATATATGGATATTTTCGCCAAAGATACAATAGCCGCTTACGCTACGGCCTCAACGGGCGGGGCGGTGGCTTTATTGCGCGTAAGCGGCGGGGATAGTCTGCGGATACTTAAAGCGCTTACGGGGTGCAGCTCTTTTGAGGCCCGCCGCGCTTATTTGGTGAAAATCTTGGACGGCAAAGATATTTTGGATACCGCGCTTGCGATATATTATCAAGGGCCTGCGAGTTATAGCGGCGAGGACGGTTTTGAACTTAGCGTACATGCGGGGGAATATATAAAAGCGCGCCTGCTTGAGCTTGTGTTTTTACTCGGCGCGAGAATGGCCGAAGCGGGCGAATTTACCATGCGCGCTTACCTTAACGGGAAGATGGATTTGGCTCAGGCGCAAGGGGTGTCCGATATAATAGCGGCGAAAAATAAGAGCGCGCACCGCGCTGCGTTCAATATATTGGACGGGCGTTTGTCGGAACGATTTAAAGAAATACGCGCGGGCCTTACGGAGCTTTTGGCGAAGATAGAAGTCCGCATAGACGACGCAGACGACGAAATGCTCCCTCTGCCGGAGGCCGACACTTTGGAATATATAGACGGGATAGTAAAGAAGCTTGAGGCTTTAAGCTCCACCTTCAGTGCCGGGCGCTTGGTAAAAGAGGGGATAAAAACGGCGATAGTCGGGGTGCCCAACAGCGGCAAGAGCAGCCTTTTAAACGCTTTGCTCGGTTTTGACAGAGTGATAGTATCGCCCGTAAGCGGGACGACGCGCGACACCGTCGACGCATCTTTAAGGATAAAGGATTTTAGCTTGGTGCTTACCGATACGGCGGGCATCAGGGCTGACCATTCCGACGACGCCGAAGCGCAAGGCATAGAGCGCAGCCGCAAAGCGATGAATAATGCGGACATAATAATATTCTTGGCCGATTCGGACTTGGACGCCAAGGCCCAAGCCGATATTTTGGCGCAGGCGCGTGCTACGGGCAAGAAAGTGTTGAAAGTCCTAAATAAAACGGATTTAAAAAGTGAGGGAGAAATATCGCAAAGCGGGGAATACGACTGCCTTATTTCGTGCAAGAGCGGAGCGGGTATAGAGGCCCTGAAAGATAAAATAATAGAGGCCATCGGCCTCGCCAAACTGGGCGACGACGATATTCTGATAACCTCGGCGGCGCATTACAAGGCTTTGAAAGATGCGGAACGGGAACTAAACCGCGCCAAGGCGCGCCTTAAGGAATTGGAATTGATGGCGGAGCATATAAGAAGCGCGGTTCTAAGTTTAAGAAGATTGATAGGGGAAATAACTCCCGATGACGTATTGGGGGAAATATTTTCCAAGTTTTGCGTAGGGAAGTAGATTAAATGTTTGTATACGACGAGATTTTTGACGTAGTTGTAATAGGCGGCGGGCACGCTGGGTGCGAGGCGGCTTTGGCCAGCGCGCGCCTCGGCGCCAAGACTCTTTTGATAACCCAGAATTTAGATACGATAGCGCAGATGTCGTGCAATCCCTCGATAGGGGGGATAGCCAAAGGGCAGATAGTTCGCGAGATAGATGCTCTTGGCGGCGCGATGGGCAAAGTAACCGATGCGGCGGCCGTGCATTATCATATGCTCAATACGGGCAAAGGGGAGGCGGTCTGGTCGCCCCGCGTACAATGCGACAAGAAGATTTATCAATATACCTACAAACATTTTTTGGAACTGCAAAGCAATTTGCATATAATCCAAGACGAAGCCAAGAATTTGGTTTTATCCGATAACGCCGTAACGGCGGTGGACACCCTGCGTCAAACCAGATACAGAACCAAAACTGTAATAGTGACGCCCGGCACTTTTATGAAGGGCACCGTGCATATCGGCAAACTGATGCTGGAAGGCGGGCGCTATAATGACGTGGCGAGCAATTTTTTAAGCGCCAGTTTAAAGGACTGCGGCATAAAGATAGGCCGTATGAAGACGGGCACGCCTATGCGTATTAACGGGCGGACGGTGGATTTTAGCAAGTTTACGCCCCAGCCTTCGGATAATCCTTATACGCCGATGTCGGTTTTCAACAGGCCGCAGGACAGAGAATTTTTACAATGCTATATAACACGCACCACCGATAAAACGGCCGAAGTATTAAAAGAGCATATGCTGGAATCGGCTTTATATTCGGGCAATATTCACTCTATCGGGCCTAGGTATTGCCCATCGATAGAAGATAAGGCGGTAAAATTTCCCCAGAACAAGCACCACCCTTTGTTTTTGGAGCCGGAAGGCCTTAATACGGAGGAATATTATATTCAGGGTTTTTCCACAAGTTTGCCGGAATATGTGCAGTATGAGCTGTTAAAATCTGTACCCGGTTTGGAAAAGGCCCAGATAGTGCGCGCGGGCTACGCGATAGAATATGACTATGCCGATCCGACGTGCCTTAAAGCGTCTTTGGAAGTAAAGAATATAAGCGGATTGTTTTTCGCGGGGCAAATCAACGGCACTACGGGCTATGAGGAAGCGGGCGGCCAAGGTATAATGGCGGGCATAAACGCCGCTTTGAAGGTGCAGGGCAAGGAGCCTTTCGTTTTAAGGCGGGACGAAGCTTATATAGGCGTTTTGATAGACGATTTGATAACCAAAGGCGTAAACGAGCCTTACAGAATGTTTACCAGCCGCGCGGAATACAGGATAATACTGCGCACGGACAATGCCGACTTGCGTTTGAGCGGCTACGGCTTGAAGCTGGGTTCCCTGCCGGCGAGTTACGCCCAAGGGTTTGAGGCCTATAAAGCGGCTGTAGCTAAGCTGATAAAAGATGAAAACGCCCCGATAGAAGAAAGCGCTTTAAGCCCGTGGAGTTTGGCCTCGGCGCGCAATACGGCGGCGGTTCACCGTAAGTACGCCGGTTATTTGGAACGGAATTTAAAGGAAGCCAAGGCCTTGGCCAATGCCGACAAGATAGTTATACCGGAAGGCTTTGATGTGGCCGCTGTAAAAGGCATATTGATAGAATCCAGCCAGAAGTTGGCCAAGATACGGCCTTCTACTTTGGGGCAGGCTGGGCGCATACCGGGGATAACGCCGGCGGATTTGCAGCTTATAGCCATACATATAGAGAAGTACCGCAGGGAGAAAAATGGAATTAAAGCGTGATTTTTTAAAACGGAACGGTATCGAGCTTAGTCCCGAGCAAGAACAAACGCTGGCGGATTATGCGGCTATGGTATGGCAGAAACGGAACGATTTGAATTTGACCAGCGTTTCAAGCGAGCGGGAAATCTGGGACAGGCACATAAGCGACGGCCTTATGGCCGCGGCTTTGATAAAGAAACTCGCCGCGGGGCGGGAAAGATATTCTTTGGCCGATTACGGCGCGGGCTGCGGGTATATAGGGCTGAGCGCGAAGATAGCTTTGGGGTCTTCCTGCGAGCTTACTTTGGTGGAAACTTTGGGCAAGCGCTGTATGTTTATGGACTGGTGCATAATGAAGCTGGGGATAAAAGGCGCGAAGACATACAATATAAGGGCCTTATCCAAAGGCGGGCAGAGCGGGCCGTTCGATTTCACGCTTGAGCGCGCTATGGGCAAGATAGACGACATTTTGCCCATATGTACGGCGGATTTGAAGGCCGGCGGATATTTTATGGCTTTTCAGACGGAAGAAGGCTGTTGGAGCGAGGCTTCTTTAAAGGCGGCCGACTGCAAATACGATAAGAACGCGAGCCTGGCGTACAAATTGTACGGGGAAGAAAAAGAAAGACATTTGTGCGTATTTGGGAAAGAATAAAATATGGACATAACCAAGAAACTTTATTTATTGGCGGTATTACTGGTGATAGCTTTGGGCTTTTTCGCTTATCACGAGGGGTTGCTTTCGGAAAATAAGGGAAAGGCCTCCGCTTTAAAGCGGGCCCAGTTGGAGCAGACTTTGGATAAGGTTATCAATACCGAAGGGGAGGATAAGAAAGACAGTTTCCTTTCGCAGGTTCCAGAAATGCGCCTTGCGGGAAAGTACCGCGCGGCAAAAGAAGAGGAAGGGAAAACTTTTAACGTCAAGAGGCGCCCCGACGCCAAGAAAATAAAAATAGATTTGCCCTTGGGCGAAGACGACGCGGACCGGGAACTTAAAGAACGTAATGAACGGATAAAAAACGTCCAGGCCGTTCTTTCCCAAATGAGGGAAGAGCCCGTCCCGCCGCTGCCGGAGGGTTTTTTCTCGGCGCGCGTAAATCCGTATTTGATGTATAGGGAATATTACCCGATGACGGACGATTTTAAGGCTTTAATATCCACCATGCATACAAGTTTTTTAAAGAGGGCGGCGCCTTTTTCCATTCTCGCGGACATCAAATATATTTTTATGATGATATTCAAGACGCGAGGCATGTACAGCGCGTATACGAAACGCCCGGATTGGAGCGGCGGCTCGGCGGATGTTATGGGGCAATCTATATATCTTATGGAAGGCGTTAATTTCAAGAGCAACTTTATGCACGAGCTTACCCACATCTATTACGACGGCTTTTTTGAGCCGACGCTGACGCCCCGTTGGCTGAGCGAGGGTTTTGCCGTTTATGTACAGTCTTTATATCAAACTCCGCAGGAAAACGAATGGCTGAATGTGTTTAGGCTTAAGTTCGCCAAAGAGGAGTATATTGATTTGGAAGACTTTTTAAACGTTAAAACATTGGACGGTTACGAAAAAACAGAAGTCGCCATGTGGTACGCGCAATCCTACAGTTTGGTCAAGTTCCTTTTCGAGCATTACGGAAAGGACGCTTTCTATCAATTCAGCAAGAATTTGAAAGAGGGGCAGCCGCTTGGGCGCGCGATGTTCAGGGCTTACGGCATGCCTTTAAACAGCGATAAGGCTTTGGAGATAGCCTGGCAGTCCAATTTGAGAAAGAAGATGGAAGGGCCCGCCAAATGACGTCATTTATCCATATCCCGATATTGGCCGAGGAAATAACGGGACTTTTGGTCCGCGACGCAAACGGCGTATATCTTGACGGAACTTTGGGCTTGGGCGGGCACAGCGGTCATATAATAAAGCGTTTGGGTGCGGGCGGAAAGGTTATCGGGCTGGATAAGGACGCCGAGGCCATAAAAATGGCGTGCGAAAACGTAAATGACGAACGTCTTAAAACTTTCAATTTAAGCTATACCGAAGCGCCCAAAGCATTGGGTTTAGCGGGCGAGAGCGGCGTTGACGGCGCTTTGTTTGATTTGGGGCTGAGTTCTTACCAGCTTGACGACGCTCAGCGGGGCTTCAGTTTTTTAAGGCAAGGGCCTTTGGATATGCGCTTTGACGGGCGCGGCGAGTTAAGAGCTTACGATATAGTAAACAAATATTCTGCCGATAAACTTACGGATATATTTGAAAATTACGGGGAGGAGCGCCAAGCCTCCAAGATAGCTTTGGCGATATGTATGGCCAGGAGGGAAAACCCGATAGAAACGACTACGGCTTTAGCCGCTCTGATAGAAAAGACTGTCGGCCGAGGCGGCAAAATACACCCCGCGACGAGGGTATTTCAGGCTTTGAGGATAGCCGTAAACGACGAACTTGCCTGCGTTAAGGCCGCGCCGTACGTCGCTAAGGATATACTTAAAGTCGGCGGGCGGGCGGCGTTTCTGACGTTCCACTCTACGGAGGACAGGATAATAAAGCAGGCTTTTAAGGAAATAGTTTCAAGCGGGGATTACAAATTGGTGAACAAGAAAGTAATAGAACCCTCTTGGGAGGAAATCAAGAAAAATCCGCGCGCGCGAAGCGCGAAACTAAGGGTAATGGAGCGGGTGAGATGAAAGTTTTTTATATTATTCTTCTCTGCGGTTTGTTCGTGCTTTTTATAGCGATGGAACGCGTTCAGAAGGAAAAGACGGGCTATCAGGTGGCGACGGTTATGGAAGACATAACCTTTAAGGAAGCCCGCAACCAATATTTGCGTTATAAGATAGGGATATACAAATCGCCGCACAAGATAATAGCGGCGGCGGAGGAGGCGTCCATGCGTATAGCGGCGCCTTCGGAAGTGATAGTGTTGAAGGATGAAGATGAAGACGGTAAAAGCAAGAATTAAACTTTGCGCTTTGTTGTGTTTGCTGTTGAGCGCGGCGGTGGCCGTGCGGTTGTTTTATTTGCAGACATTCAGGCATGAGGAACTTTTAAGCAAGGCGGAAAAGCGGGTTTACACTCAGACCGCGCCCGATACGGTGCGCGGACGGATACTCGATAAGAACGGCGTAGTGCTGGCGGAAAGTTTAAGAACGTATTTTGTGGCGGTAAGCAAGCGCAACGTAAACGATAGGGATAAACTTTTTAAGGTGCTTTCCAAGGCTTTGGGCGTAAGCCGGGCGCAGCTTAACAGGACTTGGAAGAGCAAGGGCAATTTTTTCTATGTAAAGAAGGACGTTACTCCGCTGGAATACGAGGAGTTGGAAAAACTGATAAACCAAGAGCGAGTGCGCGGCATAGAGATAGAGCCTCATTATACCAGGATATATCCTTACGACGGCATAGCGCAGGATATACTGGGCGCGACGAACTCCAGGAACAAGGGGCTTTCGGGCATAGAGCTTATGCATAACGACGAGCTTTCCCGCCAGACCAAGTCCAAACGAGTCAAGAAAGCGCGCTACGGCGGGATAATCTACGATAAGGAACAAATAGAATTTTTGGATATAGCCGACGTATATCTTACGATAGATTCTTTGGGGCAGTATTACACGGAAAGCACCCTGAAGAAATACGCCGAGCAATACAAAGTAAAAAGCGCTTTCGCCATTGTGCAGGACCCGAAAACGGGCAATATATTGGCGGCGGCATCGTATCCTTCCTTGGACGGGCGCAGCTTGCCTTTGCAGTTTGTCTATGAGCCTGGCTCGACCTTTAAGACGATAGCGGTGGCGGCGGCATTGGACAGCGGTGCGATAAAAGTTACCGACAGATTTTCCATGGAGAATAACAAGTGGAAAGTGGACGGGATAACGATAAGGGACCATCAGGAAAAGCCGAGCCTAAGCGTACAAGAGATAATGGAAGTATCCTCCAATATCGGCGCGGCGAAGATAGCGCACGGCCTTGGCGCGCGGACTATGTATTCGTACGTAAAGAAGTTCGGCTTTGGCGTAAAGAGCAATATATCGTTTTTGGGCGAGCCCGCCGGCATTTTAAGGGACCATACCCGCTGGAAACCGATTGATACCGCCAAATCGGGCTACGGCTATACGATAGCGGTAACGGGTATACAGCTGGTGTCGGCCTATTCTGCGATAGCCAACGGCGGGGCTTTAATGCAGGCGCATTTGCTGGATAAGATAAAATATGCCGACGGGAAGGAAGAAATATACGCAAAGCCTTCCAAAGTGAGGCAAGTAATAAGCAAAGATACGGCAGATAAAGTGAAAGATTTATTGATAAGCGTAGTGGAAAACGGCACCGGCAAAGGCGCGCGGATAAAAGGATACAGTGTAGGCGGA
This sequence comes from uncultured Elusimicrobiales bacterium, assembly GCA_944324675.1. Taxonomy (GTDB): domain Bacteria; phylum Elusimicrobiota; class Elusimicrobia; order Elusimicrobiales; family Elusimicrobiaceae; genus Proelusimicrobium. The sequence continues at coordinate 9,208 of CALUXE010000011.1, forward strand.
AAGACGGGTACTTCCGAGAAAATGGCTCAAGACGGGAAGTATCAGAGAAGCGCGCATATAGCGTCTTTCTGCGGATTTGTGCCGGCGTCCGATCCGAAGTTTACGATACTGGTCGTCTTAGACGAACCCGAAAGGGCTTTGTTCGGGGCGGTGTCGGCGAGGATATTTTCGGAGATAGCGTCAAAATTTCTCACTTTATACGCGGTTGAGCCCGATAAGGAGATAGAATGAAACTCAATATAAGTTACGAATCTTTGTCTAAAATTTTAGACGGCAAATTAACGGCCGCCGATAATTCGGCCGTACTCAATTCCTTAAGCATAGACAGCCGGACAATAAAAGAGGGGGAAGGATACCTCGTAATCAAAGGCCAAAAACACGACGGCCATAAATTTATAAAAGCGGCGGCGGAAAAGGGCGCGAGCATAATAATAGCGGAAGAGGGCCGCGGGGAAGACGCCTTAAAATCGGGCGTTGCCCTGCTGGAAGTCAAAGACACTTTAAAAGCGCTTCAGAAGCTCGCTTTGCACCACAGGCTTAAACACAATATAAAAATAGCCGCCGTAACGGGATCCAACGGCAAGAGCACGACCAAACAGATGTTGCTTTCGATATGCGCCCGCGCGGGTAAAACGTGTAACACGAAAGGCAATTTCAATAACCAAATAGGGGTGCCTTTGTCTATACTTGAAATTAACGAAGACGACAAATACGGCGTTTTTGAGCTTGGCGCCTCACATAAAGGCGATATAGACGAAATCGCCTCCATAGTGCGCCCCGACGTCGCGATAATAACCAATATATCGCCCGCGCATTTGGAGTTTTTCGGCGATATGGAAACGATATATCAAACCAAGACCGAAATAATAAAATCCATAAACTCTTACGGCACTTTAATTTACAATAACGATGACGCCATGCTGCGCCGCCTTAAAACGGAATACGACGGCCGCTCCTTGAGTTTCGGCTTCGGCGAGGATTCCGATATTAAAATAAAAGGCATCGCCCCGTTTGTTTTCGAGTATAAAGAGGCTTTATTCAAATCGGACATAACTTTGGAACGCCATAACGCTTTAAACGCGGCGGCGGCGTGCGCCGGCGCGATAGCTTTGGGGCTTTTCAAAGACCAAATAGAAAAGGGCATATCTTTGTATGAGCCCATGCCGCTTAGGCTTGAGGAGCACGAAAGGAACGGCGCCACTTTCATCTTGGATTATTACAACGCCAATCCCGCCTCTATGGCCAATGCCTTGGAAATACTGGCGCGCCGCGCCGAAAAGGAAGGCCCCGCCGCGGCCGTATTGGGCGATATGCTGGAGCTAGGGGGCCAATCCGCCAGGTACCACAGGGAGATAGGCGAGAAGATAAAAGCCTTGGGCATTAAAGAAGTTTATTTGGCGGGCAGGGAAATGAAAGCCGCCTATGAGGTTTTGCAAGGCGGGGACGTCAAAGCGGAATACGCCGAGAATAAAGAGGCGCTTATCCCCGCGCTGAGGGAGCGCTGCAAGAAGGGCGGGCTGATACTTATGAAAGCATCGCGCGGTTTGAATTTTGAAGATTTGTACAATAATCTGTAAGGAGAAAAAATGCTTTACTATCTGTCTAACCTAAAAGAGAGTTTAAGTTTTTTAAACGTATTCAATTATATTACCTTCCGCTGCGGCGCGGCCGTTCTGACGGGTCTTTTAATCAGTCTGTTGATAGCGCCGCCGATAATAAGGAAGTTAAAGAGCTATAAAATAGGCCAAGTGCAGAGGCAGGACGGCCCCAAGAGCCATCTGAGCAAAAACGGCACTCCGACGATGGGCGGGATAATAATAATCATCAGTTTGCTTTCCACGGTTCTTATGTGGGCCAGGCTGGACAATAGATTTGTTTGGTTATTGATATTCGTGTCTATAATGTTGGCTTTTGTGGGTATATTGGACGACTATACAAAACTGGTCAAGAAGAACCCCAACGGCGCGCCCAGCTGGGTAAAGCTGGTGGTGCAGATTATAACGGCGGTGGCGGTGGTGGGTTATTTGGGGGCGTATCCGCCGAACGCGATGTATCCCGACGTATTGACTATACCGTATTTTAACGGGGCTTTTATGCTTTCTTTGGGCGGACTTTACTTGGTGTTTGCGATGCTTATGATAATAGGCTCTTCCAACGCGACGAACCTTACGGACGGCCTGGACGGGCTTGCGGCGGGCAGCGTGATTTTCTGCGCGTGCGCTTACGCCGTATTTGCGTATTTGGCGGGCAATATCGGGTTTGCGGGATATCTTAAAATAATATACGTATCGGGCGCGGGCGAAATATCGGTATTTTTGTCGGCCTTGATAGGGGCGTGTATGGGTTTTTTGTGGTACAATTCATATCCCGCGCAAGTGTTTATGGGTGATACCAGCTCGCTTTTCCTTGGCGGGGTGATAGCGACGGCGGCGATATGCGTAAAGCAGGAGCTGATATTGCCGATAGCGGGCGGGATATTTGTTATGGAGACGCTTTCTGTTATAATACAGATGGGATACTTCCGCGCGACGGGGGGGAAGCGGTTTTTCAAGATGGCGCCGCTTCACCATCACTTTGAGCTTAAGGGCGTAGCTGAGCCGAAGGTGATAGTAAGATTTTGGATAGTTGGAGTAGTGCTGATGCTGATAGCCTTGGCTTCGCTTAAGATAAGGTAAATATATGGCAAGCATATTTTTGGAAAAGACAAATCTTACCAAACGCCACCGCGGCGCGATAAAGAAGAAGAGTATGTTCCTTCCTCTGGATAAGACCTTGCTTTCTTTTACGGCGATAATGATAATAGCGGGTTTGATATTTACGTATTCTTCCAGCGCGTTTGACTCTTTGGCGTACTTTAAAAGGCAGATAATATTTGACGTATTGGGCGTATGCGCGATGTTGTTTTTATCGCAGTATTACAGCGTTTTGCAAAAGAAATTCAGTTCGGTTTGGATGTTGTTTATAACTTGGGGCTTGTTGATATGGGCCTTATTGCAGCCGGAGGCGGCAAATGTAAGGCGGTGGATAAATTTGGGATTTTTCAATATACAGCCTTCGGAGATAGCGAAGATGGTCCTGATAATATATTTATGTGCCTATTTGTCCAAACTGCCCGAGAAGCGGCGCGACAATATGTTATTGATAACGCCGGTGGTCTATACGGCGATAACGGTGGCTTTGATAGTGGCGGGCAAGGATTTGGGAATACCTGTGCTTATAACCACGGTGGCTTTGGCGATATTTTTTATAGCGGGCGCGCCGATAAGTAAATTATTATACGCGGTATTGGCGCTGATACCGGTAGTTGCGATAGCGATATGGCGCCAGCCTTACAGGCTTAAGAGGGTTGTATCATTTTTAAATCCGGAGGAAGTGGCGGGCACTACCGGCTATCAGCTGGTGCATTCTTTTTACGCGATAGGCTCGGGCGGCTGGTTTGGGAAGGGTTTTGGCGGCTCGGATTTGAAGTTGGAATATTTGCCGGCGGCGCATACGGACTTTATTTTCGCGATAATGTGCGAGGAAGTGGGTATGATAGGTGCTTTTTTGATATTGGGTGCTTTCGTGTGGCTTTTGATACACGGCGTTAGGCTGGCGGTAAACGCTAAGGATAGATTTAATTCATACTTAATTGCGGGCATAACCTTGTGCATAACATTCCAGGCGTTTGTGAATATGAGCGTAGCATCGGGACTGGTGCCTACGAAGGGTTTGCCTTTGCCGTTCTTTTCGTACGGCGGGTCTTCGGTAGTGGTTACGCTGGCGATGATGGGGATACTTATGAATTTATCGGCAATAGAGAGTAAAATTTCTTTGAAGGAAGCGGGGAGATAGCGTGGAAAACGTATTTATGATAGCGGCGGGGGGAACCGGGGGTCATTTTTATCCCGGCTTTGCCTTGGGCAAGGAGTTGGCGTCGAGGGGGCGCGACGTGGTGTTTATAATTAAACGCGGCAGCCTCAGCGCGAAGTTGTTGGAAGAGAACGAGCTTCTCTATCAAGAGATAGACTTCGTTTCGATGCCGCGCGGGAAGAATATTTTTAAATGGATAGATTTTTTATGGAAACTTCTCCTTAGCATATTGGAGATGAAGCGTTTTATAAAAAGCTATAAGCCGGCGGTATGCATAGGGATGGGTGGATATATCTCTTTTCCGCTGATATTTACGGCGCATTTGATGGGGGTAAAGACGGCGGTGCACGATTCAAACGCCAAGATAGGGTTGGCAAACAGGATATGCTCGAGATTTACGGATATGTTTTTGCTGGGCCTGCCTGTGGACAAAAAGATAAAGAATTCCTATTTGGTGGGCACGCCGATAAGGGAAGAGTTTCTGCTGAAAGCGTCGGTGGAGGAGCGCAACTATTGGACTTTCGTTACGGACTTCGCGATAAACATATTGATATTCGGCGGAAGCGGCGGTGCTCGTTCTTTAAATTTGGCGGCGGCGGCGACGGCCAAGGATTTGCTCAGCAAGACGCAGCGTCTGCATTTTCTGCACGTGACCGGGAATCGCGACTATGAGGAAATAAAAAACATCTACGGCGATATGGAGCACGTGGAGGTGATTTCCTACGCGGAGGATATCCACGCCTTGATGAAAGCCGCCCATATAATAGTGGCGCGCGCGGGTGCGAGTTCCTTGGCGGAAATATATTCGATGGCCAAACCCGCAGTTATAATACCGTATCCTTACGCGAGCGAAAACCACCAATATTACAACGCCAAGATTTTCGCCGACGCGGGCTGCGTCAAACTTCTTAAAGACGGCCCCAACCTGGCCGCCGATTTGGACAGAACCTTGCGGGAAATATTGTCTTCTCCAAAAGGGATAAAGGAAATGTCGGCCAATTTCGAAAAGTTAAAACTACCCGATCCGTTAAAAGCGGCGGGTCGCATAGCCGATATGGCGGAGGCTTTGGCCGGCGCGCGGATAAAATAGGTTTACGCCTATTTTCGCGGGTTGCCTTCGCAATTAAGGGAGCTTGGCTACGCCTTACGCAAGCCAATGGGATAAAAGCAAAGTTGTATCCGAGGGCAATCGCCTAAAATGTTATAATTAAATATGTCTTACATAACGCCATTGCAGGCATTATGGTCATCGGTAATAATAACGGCGATATATCCCGTGGTAGGCAAACTGGCCGTAGGGAGCGTTTCTCCCTTGGCGATAGTTTTGCTGGGTACATTAGGCACGGCGTTGATATATGTTCCGTGGTTGTTTAAGAAGGGATATTGGCCGCTTTTGTTTAGGCGGGATTTGTTTTTAAAATTCGCGGCGGTGGGTTTGTTCGGAACGGCTTTGCCGTTCTTGCTGATATTCATAGCTTTAAATTATACTACGCCCGCGAACTCGGCGATACTTAATCAGACGGAAGTTATATATTCTTTGATACTTTCGGCTTTGTTTTTAAAGGAGTATCCTTCTAAGAAGCAGCTTTTTGGCACGGCGGTGTTGATTTGCGGGGTCGTGCTGCTGTTGGCGGGCGCGGGCTTAAGCGTAAAACTTAAGGGCGATTTGATAATTTTGGCTACAGTGTGGATGTTTCAGGTGTCGCATATAGCGGCCAAGAAACTTCCGTCCGATATACCCGATAATCTTATAGTATGCGCGAGAGCTTTGTTCGGCTTTTTGTGTACGGTGCCCGCGGCGTTTGTTCTGAGCCGTTTTAATGTTGCTTTTTACTGTGAAGTTTCGCTAAAAAGTTTTATGATATTGTTTTTTATGGCGGTATTTAACAATTTATTGGGCAATATGTTTTGGTATAAGGCGATAAGAAATATGCCTTTGGCCAAAGCGACGGCGGTTATATTGGTGTATCCGGTATTTACGTATTTATTGTCGGCGGTATTGGGCTACGATAAATTGAAAGCGACACAGATTTTGGGGCTTTTGCTCGCGATGGGCGGGGCCTATATGGTAACAAACACAATAAGGAAAGGGACGGAAAAATGAAACTTGTACTATTTGATATAGACGGAACATTGTTAAACACGGGTGCGTTCGGCGTTCGCAGCTTGGTAAAAGCGGTGGAAAACATAACGGGCAAAACACCGAAATACGATTTAAACGAGCTTATAGGAGTATCGGATAAGAAGAATTTCGCTTATATGTACAAGTGCGCGGCGGGCAAAGCGCCCACGGCCAAGCAGCTAAAAGAGGTTAAGGAAGAGTATTTGAAGCTGCTGCCCGACGAATTAAAATCATTACAAAAGAGCAAGAAGTATAAAGCCGCGAGCGGAGTTGAGGATTTTATAAAGACCTTGCTTAAACATCCCGGCGTTAAGGTAGGTTTGGCTACGGGCAATGTGGAAGAAGCCGCGAAGATAAAACTTGAGCCTGCCGGCCTCGCAAAGTATTTTGTTACGGGCGGATTCGGCTGGGACGCGGAGAAGCGCCCTCAGCTTTTGGCGGCGGCGGTAAAACGGGCGGGCAAAGAATTTAAACACGCCTTTAAACCGGAAGAGGTATTTGTAATAGGCGATACGCATTTGGACGTAATGGCGGCCAAGGAGAACGGGTACCACAACGCGGTGGTAAAAGAAGCGGGCCTGGCCGATAAAGAGCGTCTGCTGAGGGCCGCGGCGGAAGCGGAAGTGGATACTTTTAAGGAGAAGGACGTCTTATTGGTGTGGCTGGATTTGAAACAAGATCCCAAAGGCGTTGAGAAAGGTTCATACATAATGCCGGCAAGCGCGATAGAACATGTGTTTTTCAGCCGAACGGGGATAGACGAACAGCGTTTAAAGATGTTCAGGATAAAGAAATATTCGGATTTGGAGTCTGGCAAGATATGGTGAATAATTGGCAAAACGGAGCGGAAAGTTTTATAGACGCGGTGTCATCGGGCAGCGCGGCGCCCGGCGGCGGGGCCGTGGCGGCGATTTCGGCGGCGAGCGGCTGTGCGCTTACCATGATGGCGATATCGGTGACTATGAAGATGAAAAGCACCGATGTGCAGAGCAAGAAGGAGCTAAATGAGGCTTTGGACGAATTTATATTGCTTAGAGACTCTTTAAAAGAATGCGCGGAAAAAGACGCCGACGCTTATGAGGATTATATCATGGCCAAGAAACTGCCCAGCGGCAGCAGGGAGCGGGAGGAGTACGTAAAAAACGCGCTGGCGCAATGCGCCAAAGTTCCTTTGGAAACGGCCTTGAAAGCGGTTAAAACTTTACAAATGACCGAAGAAATATCCCCCAAAATAGCCCTTGTGATAAAATCCGATATAGAGTGCGCCAAGATAATGCTTAGAGCGGCTATAGCTTGCGGGGTGGAAAATATAAAAGCTAATTTGCCCTATATCAAAGAAACGGAATTTAAAGAGGAATTGGAGCGGAGCATAAAATACCTCGGATCGTTTTATGAAGGCGTTTCATAAACGAGGCAAATGTAGTATATAATATATAGTATGAAAGAAGAGAAATCCTTTAATTCAATGAATGCGGAAGAAACGATTTCGCATATGCTGCCTAGGGCCGGGGGATTGGAAATCGCCCTGTTGGCAATGCGGTTTCCCGATGGCAAGAAGCTATCGGCCGTCGGCAAGGCCGTAGAAGATATACGGCGCGATATACTTTTGCCCGAAGGCATAGACGGAGACGATATAATAGCCAAGGTATTGCTAAATGAGATTTCTCTAAAGGCGGGGCAGGCCCGGGTGGAAATATTGCTTTCCGCGGATGCGGTGTCGGAACTCTGCTCGAAATTGGCGCTGGACGCCAAGTATTACAAACTACTGCTAAACGCGTACGCTTCGCCGGCGTGCGAGAAAAATTTTATAAAAAAATGGGGAGAGCTTTCCGCCTCTTTTGAAGGCGAGGTGGATTTTAACTCGAAAGAAGCGTCCAAAATAGTGGACGCTATGCTTGCCGAAGCCGAAAAAATGCAAGAACAATCCCCTTCCGTGATAGCCGAAAACGCGAACTATCTCAAAGGATTGGCGCATAGCAAGAAGATATATCCCGCCACGATAAACGCCTTATCGGACTATTATACCCAGCCGTGCTGCAAGGCGATAAAGCCGGTATTCGAGGCGGCTTTACAAGAGATAGAAAAGGCCAATGGCGATTTCTGCCACGCCTACGAATTCGCCGCGCGCATATTGCTTTTGGAAATGACTTCGGATGAAGCCGCCTGCGCGGCGCGTTTGGCCAAAGAGATAAAATACAATATCCTGCCCGAGGACTTGCAGCTCCTCGCCTTTAAATATTTGAAGTTAAAAACACCCAAAGAAATAGCGGAAACTTTGGATGCCGTATTAAAGAGGCTTCCCTATGCCGATTATCCGGAGGAAAATTTGGCGCTAGCCCTTAAAGTTATGGCCTATGCCAGCAACGATACTTTGCTTGCGGCTGAGCGGGAAGCGAGTTATAGCCGCGGGAAGAAACTGTTTTTGCGTTCGCTGTCAGGCAATAAATACTTTAACGGATACGAGGATTTGATAACTTCGGCCTTTTACGGCAAGGCTGATAAGGACGGAGTGGAAGAAAGATTTATTTCCATCCTGAGGAATTTGCCCCACAATAAAGACATATACGAAAACGCCGATATAGGGGTAAAAGTATTGCTGGGCAAGATAGCCGAAGCCGACGGGGAAACTCAGGCCTTGTTTAGGAAGGAAAATAAGGTTTTGTACAGCGCCGGCAGTTTGGAAAGCGAAGCGGTGGAGCAGTATTTGGGAACCAAGGACCGCGGGGAAGTGTTGGAATTTCTGCGCGAACGATTGGCGGATTACGATTTTTGGAAAAACGACGAATCCAAATACGGCTACGCTTTAAGTTTGCTTGTGGGGGAACTTAACGGGAACTTAACGGGCTTTGCGGCGTCGTTGGGTTTGGATATGCTTCAGAAAGGCTGGCCGGAGCAAAGCGTAGACGCGACGATAAAAGCCTTGCCGCTAAACAGTAATTTTACGAAACAGAGCATAATATCGGCTTATGAGAAGTTTTACAAAGTCTCAAACGACCACGAAGACGCCGCGAAAAGAGTGTCAAATATGCTTCAATAGGGTAAACTACTGGTATAGAGAAATTTGACTGATAATTTGCTAAACTGTTTTCTAAGGGAAATTAAAAAAGCAGAGGAAAAAATGAGATATTGGGTATATATAAATGACGAGGTATTGCCGCAGCCCTACGAAGCGGAAGCGCTGTCAAGCATACCGGGTTTTGACGCGCAGACTTTAATCTGCCCGGAACAAACGCCTGAAGGCGGAAATCCTGAGTGGATAGCCGCGGGCGAACTTATAAACTACGGGGAGACAAGCGCCGCTCCCTCCGAAGAAGCCGCCGCAGCGCCGCCAAACGACGAGCAAGATATTTATGACGCTTCTGGCGATTATACGCCGGAGCCTTTGCCCGAATCTTACGGCAGGGAGGAAAGCGCCGAGGACTATTCCCAGCGAGAAAAAGTTTTGTTTGACAAAATAGAATACCTGATAAACGAAGTGAACGAACTCAAAAAAGACATTGCGAATTTAAACTATGCGGCCTCTATGAAGATTTGCAATTCATCGCCTTCTGCGGGCGAAAAGAAAAATGTTCCTCTAGTAAAAGACGCGCTGGCTTTGAAAGCTTTTCAGGAAGAGCCGATGATCCCGATGAATGAGGGCGATATCCCGGAAGAAAAGCTTGCTCTTTCCCAAACCCATAATACCTCCGATGGCGATCCTGTGGTCTTAAAAGCCTCCGCTGACGATAATTTGCCTAAAGAAGATACCGAAAGCGATGACATATTGGAATCCGCGATAGAAAACACCATGCGTCTGAAAGCGGCATCCGTAAACAGCGGCGCGCCCGTAGCTTTTGATTTGGCCTCCAAGAAAACGATAGAAATATCTTCGCCTGAGGATAAAAAGAAAACGGAAGAAGAAGCTTCAGAGGAAGAAAGCAAGACGGAAACTATCCCTCAAGAAGAACAAAAAGAGGAAAAGCTTGAAAATGAGGAGAAGCCCATAGTTGAGGAAGCGACGGAGCAAAAAGCCGCCGCCGAAGAGGAAGCTTTCGCCCCGGAAGATCTTGCGGCCGAAGCCGAGATATTGGAAGTGGCTTCAGTCGGGAACAGGGAAGAGGAAGCGATTTTAAAAACTTTTGCCGAAGAAAAAAAAGAGGAAGAAAAAAAGAAGGAAAAAGCGGATAAGGAACTTGAAGATATAGAAAAAAGCTTGCAACCCGACGCAGACGTCGTGGCCGAGTCTGTGGAAGAATCAAAAGAGCAATCTTCCGAGCAAGACTCCGCGCAAGAAATTGAAAGCCAAGAGCAAGCGGAATCCGTCAAAGAGGAACCCGCCGAGGAAGCCCTGCCGGAAGAAGATTCGGATAAACAAGCGCTTGAGAACGATTCCTTGGGGGAAGACTCCTCAGCGCAAACGCCTGCCGATAACGAGGGGGGCGAGCAAATAAAATCTCTTGAAGAACTTACCACGCCTCCCGCCGGAGAGCAGACCCCTCAAGCCGAACAAGATTCAGACTCTCCAGCGACGATGCAGGTGGATAATCTGGAAGATAAATTTCTTAAAACCTTTACCAGCAGTATAGAGGAAGTCTTTTTGGATCAGCCGACTTCCATTATATCCGATTATGTTCCGCCTACGATAGCGCAGTCCAATCCTTTGTATGACGAAAACGACGCGTCGCCCGCGCTTCAGGAGGGTATGGCCGATTTAAAAAATCAGCCCGCCGCCGGTCCATCGGAGGATACATCTTCGGTCAAAAAGGTAAAGAGAATAAAACCCGTAGCCATAAAGACTGTGCCGATGGTGGCGGCAGGAGATCCTATCGGTGCGGATAACAATACCCCAAATATAGAGGAAGCGATAGCCGAACTTAGCAATCCTTCTCCTTTTATGAAAGGGCTTAAAGCTTTCGGTTTTATGATGGTCCTGCTTTGTGCGGTGCTTGGATTTGTGGCGGTTTTGGCGATGATGGGGATATTGCCCAAAGAGATGAGCCCAATCCATTATATAATAGACAAAGTTTCAGGCCCCGCTGTTGAGCAAACGCTGGACTTAGAAGGTGAGACGGCCGTTCAGGAGCAGCCGGAAGAAAGCCCGGAAGAAATGTTGGCCAATAATATAATAACAAATGTGAAGAATTACACTTTTGTGGACGGCTCCACTTTGGAACAGAAGATAAACGCCGCGCACAATAATTTGGCGCAGTTGATACAATGGAGCGCTGAGCCTTCCGTAGATCCTTCTTATTATTCCGTAGCGGTAAAATTGCCGCCAAATAATGAGGGATACAGTTTGACTTATCGTTTCAGCTATAATACTACGGACGGCAGTTTGACGCCTACGACTTCGGAATCCAACAATATAATGACTTTTGTAGTTCCGCCTTCTACGCAGTCTGCGGGGGCCGCTTTTACGGAGGAGCCGGCACCTCTACCCGGGGCAATGCCGTCTTCAGCCCGGGGCAGATAGAAGCTGGTGATTTAGATAGAAAAGCCGCGTTTAAAAGACGCGGCTTTTTGTATGTTGTTAACCCCCGGATGCGCCGGGTTTTATTTGGTTTGCCCCTGTTGGCCTAGGATATTTATTGGGCGGGAAGATTATTCGAAAGGGAGATTTTTGAAGTATTCACTCGGCGGCGGGATTTTATTTGGCGCTGCGACCACGGCAACCCCTTTTCGTAATTGCGCCAGGGCGGCAGATAAGCGGCAGGTGTTTTTATCTCTTGACGATAAAAAACGCGCCGCCCGTATTTGGCGGCGCGTTTTTTTGCCGTATCGTTTATTTTATTCTATAACATTTGGCTATTATATCCCAAGCTTCTTGCGGGGTTTCGACTACTTGGAATTGATCCTTTTTGGATATTACGCCGTACTCGGCCACTTTATGTATTTTGAAAATATCGTTCCAAAACTCTTTACCGACGAGTATTATCGGTATTTGGCTTTTTTTGCCCGTTTGCACAAGAGTAAGGATTTCAAACATTTCGTCGAAGGTCCCGTATCCGCCGGGGAATACCACCACCGCTTTTGACCTCATTACCAAGTGCATTTTGCGTATGGCGAAGTAGTGAAACAAAAAGGCCAAGCCTTTTGTTATGTATTTGTTGGGGAATTGTTCCATAGGCAGAGTGATGTTAAAGCCTATGCTTTTGCCGCCGTTTTCAAAAGCGCCGCGGTTGGCTGCTTCCATAATGCCGGGGCCGCCGCCGGTTACTATGGCGAATCTGTTTTTGCTTTTCTTTACGGCCAAGGCGCCGAACTCTCTGGCGTAATCGTAGTATTTGGCAAGCTTAAGAAGGCCTTCGGCTTCCGCCAGGCGGTGCTTTAAGGAAGCCTTTTTAGGTTCTTTTTTTATTTGCTTTTTTATATCGGCTATACGTTTGAGGGATTCTTTTTCCGGCCTTATTCTGGCGCTGCCAAAGCATACTATACCCTCTTTTATCCCCGCTTCGTGAAGTACGACTTCGGGTTTTAAAAGTTCCAGCTGCAGCCTTACGGAGCGCGCCGCGTCGCTTTTTAGGAAGGCGATATCCTCGTAAGCTTTGGTGTATGAGTTTATAAAGGGCGATTTCTTTTCTTTTGTCATTTATAGACCGGTCCTATTTGAATTTTTTTAATGCCGCTTTTGCTATATCCTGAGCGGAAAGGCCGATGTCTTGATAAAGTTCGGCCTGTTTGCCGTGTTCAACAAATTCGTCTTTTATGCCGAGCCTTAACAAATCTGCCTGCAGATTATTATCGGCCAGCGCTTCGGCTATGGCCGAGCCAAATCCGCCCGCCAAAACATTGTCCTCAACGGAAATTAAATTCGGCGAGATTTTTAAAGCTTCCTTTATTATCTTTACGTCCAATGGCTTTGCAAAACGCATATTTACCACGCCCGCGTTAAGCCCCTGCTTTTTAAGCAGTTCCGCCGCTTCAAGCGCCGGGTACACCCTGTTGCCTATGGCGAGGATCGTAAGATCTTTGCCTTTTTTTAGCCATACCCCTTTGCCGATTGGCAGAACTTTCATTTCCTCGTCCAGGGCGACGCCTTCCCCGGAGCCTCTGGGATAACGGAGAATAAAGGGTTTCTTGCAGTCGAAAGCCGTCTTTAAAAGGTGCTGGAGTTCATTCTCGTCGGAGGGCGCGGCGATTATAAGATTGGGAATATTCCTAAACAAACTTAAATCAAATACGCCGTGGTGCGTGGGGCCGTCCTCGCCTACTATGCCCGCCCTGTCCAAAGCAAATACAACAGGCAGATTTTGAAGGCAGATGTCTTGCTGGATTTGGTCATAGCAGCGTTGCGAGAAAGAAGAATATATGGCCACTATCGGTTTTATTCCCTGCGTAGCTAAGCCCGCGGCGAAGGTGGCCGCGTGTTCTTCCGCGATGCCGACGTCATAGTATCTGTCGGGGTGTTCGTCGCGGAACGCGTTAAGGCCGGTGCCTTCCGGCATGGCGGCCGTAATGGCGGTGATGTTTCTGTCCTCTTTGGCAAGTTTCAGCAAAGCGTCGGAAAAGGCTTTTGTATAGGTTATCTTATCTGATTTGCCGATGGTTTCGCCCGTTTCCGCGTCAAATATGCCCAAACCGTGGTATTTTGTCGGTTTTTGTTCGGCGGGGGGATAACCTTTGCCTTTCTTTGTTACCACGTGTAATATTACGGGGCCCGGTATATCTTTTATTTTGGAAAGAACGTCCGTCATTTCCGCTATATCGTTGCCGTTGACGGGGCCATAATATCTAAAACCCAATTCCGCAAACAGCGCGCCCGAAAATAATATCGATCTTGCCCTGTACGCCAATTTAAGGGCATTGTTGCCGATTTCGAAATTGCTCATAAATTTTGTCGCTTCCGTTTCGGCGGCGGCAACGTATTTCGCGGTAAGAAGTTTCGTAAGGAAGCTCCCCAAGGCTCCAACCCTCTTGGAGATAAACATTTGGTTATCGTTTAATACTACCAACATATTGGGTTTTAGCTGGCCCGCGTTCTGCAAAGCCTCATAGGCCAGGCCGCCCGTCATACATCCGTCGGAAACTACCGCCACCACTTTATGGTTTTGCTTTTTTTGGTCTCTGGCCATGGCCATACCCAATGCGGCCGATAACGCGGTGGAAGCGTGCCCCGCGCCAAAGGTATCGTAAGGTGATTCGTAAATCTTTAAAAATCCGCTTAGGCCGCCTTTTTTGCGGATAGTGTTGAACTTAGCCAGCCTGCCCGTAAGTATTTTATGGGCGTAGGCCTGATGGCCTGTATCAAATACTATTTTGTCTTTCGGAGTGTTAAAAACGTAATGAAGCGCAGTAATAAGTTCCACCGCGCCGAGGCTCGAGCCCAAGTGCCCGCCCGTTTTGCTGATGGTGTTTATGATTGTTTGGCGGATTTCCTCGCACAGCTGCGGAAGGAGGTTGGGGTCTATCATGCGAAGCTGTTCTGGTGATTTTATGGAATCAAGAATTTTCATTATATATCTCCGTTTAATAAGATCTGCTGACGATAAACTGCGCCATATCGTACAAAGGTTTAAGTTTTTCCTTCTTTGCCGTTTTAAGGGCGTCTAAGGCTGCGTTGGCGTCTTTTAACGCTTTAAGGGCGGCTTTTTTGCTTTCTTCCAACCCGTAAAGGGTGACGTAAGTCAGTTTCTTGTTTTGAGCGTCGCTGTTTGATTTGCCAAGCTGTTTCTTGGTAGCGGTAACGTCTAAAATATCGTCAACCACTTGGAACGCGAACCCTATCGCGGCGGCGTATTTGCCGATTAGTTTAAGGTCTTTCTGCTCCGCGCCAGCAAGTATCGCGCCCATTTCCACCGCGGCCGTAATTAGTGCGCCCGTCTTGTTTTTGTGGATATAGCTAAGCAAGGATTGGGCGGAAACGTCTTTGGCTTCGCTCGGCAGTAAAAAGTACTGCGGGGTTTTCCCTTTGAAATATTTAGTCGCGGTAAGTTTTGAAGCGCGCTTGCTCTTGCCTTCCAAAATGCCTTCCGCGTAAACGTCGGCTACCTGCCCGCCTATCATTCCGCTTACTCCACCATAGTAGGATAAAGCGTATGCGGCTTTTGCGGCTCTTTCGTAGCCGACGGCTTTATTTTCTCCGTTTTTTAATGCCGTTTGAAAAGCGTAAGTTAAAAGAGCGTCGCCCGCCAAAAGGGAAAGATCCTCCCCGAATACTTTGTGATTGGTGGGTTTGCCCCTTCTTAAATCGTCGTTATCCATAGCGGGCAGATCGTCGTGTATCAGGGAATAGGTGTGCAGCATTTCCACCGCGCAGGCGGCGGGCAGTACGTCGGTGTTTTTTAAACCGAAAGCCTCCGCCGCGGCCATAAGAAGTATCGGCCTTACGCGTTTGCCGCCCGCGTTTAAGGAATAGGACATCGCGTCTATTATTATCCGCGGAGCGTTTTTTATTTGTTTTATGTTTTTGCTAAGAGCGTTTTGGACGACAACAGCCCTCTTGGCGAGGTATTTTTGAAATTGGTTCATTTGCTTCTCCTATATGGTATACCTAAATGTATTATATATAAACTGAGGGAAATAGGAAAACAGTTTTTTTGCTTTGACAATTAAATAACCTTTTTATATTATATTTCAAATTCAGTTTTGTTTTAATGGGGATTTATTTAAAACTCGGAGGAAATATGAAAGTAATAGCTTTAAGGGGAACAAGAGATACCGGCAAAACAACCGTGAGCAGGAAATTGGCGGAAATATTGATTTCAAACGGGGCCTCTTACAAGATGTATCCCAATAAGATTGATAAATATTTACAAGGGGAACTATTTCCTCTGCCGAATGGGATATGGCCAAGAGTGGATTTTATTATGGAGTGTTCTTTTAAAGGCAAAGAAATAGGTTTGGCCAGTGTAGGAGATTATTCGGAATATTCCATGGCGATGCTGACTTTTTGGAATAAACGGGGGAAAGATTTAATAGTGCTATGCTGCCGAAGCAGGGGACGGGCGGTAAATCGGATAAAAGAGGAAAAAGATTATGCCTTTGTAAAAATGGAGAAAGTGACGGTGGGTGAAAACTGGCAGGCTTACTGTTTGGCGAAAGCCACCGAGATATTTGAAAAATATATCGCCTAAATTAAGTTTTGCTTTATTTCTGCGATAAAAAACGCGGCCCTTTGAGGCCGCGTTCTTTGCTTTTTAAAACTATGGTCTAGAAAGTTATACCTACTTTTAAACCGTATTCCCTTGTTTCGTTTTTCGGCTCTATAAAGCTGTAAACGTAATAAGCGTCGGAAATTAAAACCTCTTCTGAATTTTGGATATGCCAGTATCTTATAAACGGCTCTAAGAATATCCCGAATTTATCAAACTGCTTTTCCAACTTAACGCTGCCTCTTAAGCCATAGCCTTCTTCTTGATCATTGTATATATCAACTTCGGCTATTCCTTTTGAGGCTTGTTTTCCTGAAAGCAAAACGTCCAACTGGCCGTTGGCAGAGAGGCTCCACCCCTTGGAAAAATCCTGCTTTAAATTAAAGCCTACAGGCAGGTAGATATAGGTGGATTCCCTTCTGTATCCGCTGTCGCCCAAGTCGTCTAAACGGTCTACCAGATGCCTGGCGCCCAAACCCAAGTATGGCCATAAAGAAAGCCCATTTTGCGTTAAGTCATAAACCGCACCGGCAGTTACAGCGCCTTCTATATAATAATCGCCTATATTGCTGCCTTTAAATGGTGTTCCGTCCTGTAAAAAACCGTCATAGTCGGTGTCACCCTGCATATAGCGAAACTCTAAATTCAAGAAGCTCCTGTCGGACGCGAAATCTTCGGCGGAATCCGAGAATAAGCCTCTGCCGGTATACTTCGCCGAAACGCCGTACATAGTTCCCGTCCAGTGCGGCGGATATTCTATGCTAGGCTCTTTATAGCTGTAATCTGAAGTTTCAAACGCCAGCGAAAAGTTATGTTTTTTATCTTGGGCACATTAGCCGGAGCCATGACCAATAAAGCAAAAACTGCAATTAAAATTTTTTTCATTATTTTATCCTCCGATAAAATTATACAATATAAATATGGATAAACTTCACATCGGCATATACGGAAGCGTAAACAGCGGGAAAAGTTCTCTTATTAACAGATTAAGCGGGCAAAATACCGCCATAGTCTCGCCGGAGCGCGGTACTACTACCGATCCGGTCCGCAAACTTATCGAGCTGGACTCTTTGGGCCCCTGCGTTTTGATAGATACCGCCGGCCTTGACGACAATACGGTTCTATCCTCCCAGCGCGTCGCAAAAACTTTGCAGACGCTGGATCTGATTGACATTGCCATTTTGGTTATAAGCTGCGGCATAATAGGAAAAGCCGAACGAAATCTTTTGAATTTGTTTGCCCAAAAGGATATCCCTTTTTTGATAGTCAACAACAAAAGCGATTTGCCGAACTTTAAAGAAGTCGATGGGTTTAAAGAGAAAAGCGTAAATTTCAGCGCGTTAAAGTCGCCCGACGTTAAGGAAATACTGTCGGCATTGGCGCGCTTGAGGCCTGCCGCGGAAGAAGATGTTCTTCTTGACGATAAAATATCGCGCGGCGATATGGTTGTCCTTGTCTGCCCGATAGATTCGGCCGCCCCTAAGGATAGGCTGATATTGCCCCAAGTAAAAGCGATAAGGAACATATTGGATAACAATGCCGTAAGCGTAGTGTTGCAGACGGACGAACTAGTAGGATTTTTAAAATCCAATCCCAAAGTTAAGCTGGTGGTGACGGATTCGCAAGCCTTTAAGGAAGTAAGCGGAATTGTTCCGCAAAGCATACCGCTTACCAGTTTCAGCATGCTTTTTGCTAGGCTTAAAGGCAATCTGGATTTGTATTTGGAAGGCGCGGAACATTTAAACGGGCTTAAAGACGGCGACAAGGTGCTTATATTGGAATCGTGCAACCACAGCGCGCTTACCTGCGAGGATATAGGGCGCGTCAAATTGCCCAAGCTCATAAGCGCCAAGAGCGGTAAAAAACTTGAATTTAAAATAATACCCGGCCTTGAGCCGCTGCCCGAAAACCTAAAGGAATATGCCATGGCAGTTCAGTGCGGCGGCTGTATGGTTACGAAAAAACAGCTGGCCCGAAGAGTGGCGGCCTTGCTAAAAGCGGGTGTTCCCGTAAGCAATTACGGCGTAATGATAGCTTTATGCAACGGTATATTGCCAAGAGTATCGGAACCGTTTAAGAAAAAGCCTTAAATCGAATGAAAGCCCCTTGATAGCGCTTGATTTTTTTGCTAGATTTAAGAATAACTAAAGTATAAGGCGTATTGCGTGAAAAAACGACGCCTTTTAAGGCCGTTATTATTTTTACGAAAGAAGGGTCCTTTATATGAGAAAATATATTTTTATTTTAGCCGTATTGCTTTTTGCCGCTCAGGCTAATGCTCAACGCATGGTAAAATATATAACATTTTATCCCGTGCCCTACGGCAGCCACGAAAGATTGAGTGTAGAAGCGGAATTTATGGTGAATATGGGTAATGAGATGACTTCGGAAGTAGGGGGGGGAGTCTATATTGGCAGAGATTCTGATTTTGAAGGATTTCTTGACATATCGGCCGGCTCGGACGCAAATACCGTTTCAAGAGGAACTATAAAAAGCGGAAGCGGAAAACCCGGCTCTTACGGCTATGCATATTGGAACGGTAACAGTACTTATAGTAATATTGTATTGACAGGAAGGATTGATAATAATCCCCCAAACACCTTACCCTATGCCTATGCCTCCGACTTATCTACTTGGACAACCTCCAATATTCTTTATGACACTAACATGTCTAATTTGCCGTTCTGTAGAGCCACCCCTTCTTGGAAAGCTTTAAGGTTAAAAGGCAGCGAGGAATGCAAATATTATTTGACCTGCGGCGGCAGAGGAAATAGCGGATGCGAAAATCCCCCCGCAATAAGTTGTCCTCCCAATTACTGTTTGAATGAAGCCAATGTTTGTGAGAGCAAACCTGCTACGGCCACATATTGTAGGGGCTTTATTCCCAATGCCAGCAGCGGAGTTCTGCAGCGTGCCGTGACCTGTACCCCAGGGGCGGGATGGAGTCAAGGGGCGTGGACTGGCACCTGCACTTGCGCCGCAGGATATATTTGGAACCAAGCCAATCTATCCTGCGACTACGTCGGAAATCCGTGCCCGATAACATCTTGCCCGGCAGGAGAACATCTGATTAATGCCGGGAAGGAAAATTGCTGCTGCGAACTTAATACTTGCAATAGCGCCGTGGCGGGTGGGCAGCTAGGCAAATGCAAGTGCCCATCTTCTTCCGTAGTTATCCCGCCAGGCGGATTTGAAACAAATATTTAAGCGTAAATCCAAATGATTTAAACGGGAGCCTCGCGGCCGTAAGTGGCGAGGCCCCCGTTTTTTCCGTAAAGATAAAATACTCGTCTACAGTAAGAATATACGGCTTTTGTTGTGGCGCATAGCTTTTGTCGCTTTTGAAAATGATTTTAGGTAAGGAAGGGTATTTTTTTGTCGTCAAATTACCTTTCAGAAAGAGGCTTTTAGGAAATAGTTTCGCTTTAAAAATTTTCCTTTGAATTTTCAAAATTGATAAAATAAAAATATGAATATAAATATGAAACTTTCGCCAAATCAGGCCTTGTGGCTTGCCCTTTTTATAACGGCGGGTTCGCCGATAGCTGGTAAATTTACCGTCGGTTATCTCTCGCCTTCGTTCATACTTCTTTTCGGGACTTTGACTACCCTTTTGATTTATGCGCCTTGGCTTACCAAAAACAAACTTTGGGGCAAATTCTTTGCCAAAGATATAAGAAATAAGCTTTCTGTAATGGGGCTTTTCGGTACGGCTTTGCCGTTCTTGCTGTTATTGATCGCGCTTAGGTGGACCACTCCTTCCAACTCCGCTATATTAAATCAGGCGGAAAGCGTCTATTCTATAATATTCGCCATACTTTTTCTCAAGGAAAAGCCTCTTTTAAAACAGCTTTTGGGAACTTTCCTTATAGTGGCCGGCGCGGTTTTGATACTGGCGGTAAACGGCTATACGCCTATGTGGAAAGGCGATTTGTTGGTTTTGGGTACGGTGTGGATGTTCCAGGTTTCGCATATAGCTGCCAAAAAGCTGCCCGCCGATATCAGCGTGGATTTTATAACCGCGGCGCGCGGGTTTTACGGATTTATTTGGAGCGCCGTTATCGCTGTAATCGGCCTGCCGCTGGGTATGGATATAAGTTTTAAGATGTCGGCGCCCGGGTTTATATCGCTGTTGTATATAGCGGTATTTGTTTACACTTTGCGCAATAAATTCTGGTACGAGGCCATAAGAAATATGCCCTTGGCCAAAGCTACCGCCGTCATACTTTCCTACCCGGTGTTTACTTATATAATCTCGGTCGCGGTCGGTTTTGACAAAATACAGCTCTATCAGGTGTGCGGGCTTATTTTGGCTTTAAGCGGTGCTTATATGGTAACGCTGGTCAAGAAGGATTAACTTCCAAGGCCTGGGCCAATATCGCTTCCGGCAGGCTTGCGAGCAAGCAGGTCTTTTGCTTTACGGCGTTTTTATAAAGAGTAAAGCGTCTTGCCTTTTGCGATATTTGCGTCAAGTCGTTATGAACTACGAAATCCGCGCCCTTCACTTTTGACACCGCTTCGATAGCCGCCTTGCCTTTCGCGCCGTTTGTCAGTTTAAAGGCTGCGAGTACGGGTTTATTGGCGGCATAGCCTTTTATTCTTTCGACTATTTTAAAATTCCTTTTTAACACTATTTGCAAGTCTTTGTCGGAGGGGAGTTTTTTAACGTTTTTGGGTCGCAGTTTTTTGCCGCCGCAGATTATCAGTTCGGGCGAAAAATCGCTTACCGCGGCTAGGTGGATAATCAAGTCGAAGTTTTCTTTTTTGAGAATATTCTTTAACAATTTGTCTAAAGAGTTAAAATCTGTAAAG
>CALUXE010000012.1 GCA_944324675.1 uncultured Elusimicrobiales bacterium
AAAGGTTTTACTTTAATTGAAGTTTTAATAGTTATATTGATTATAGCCATATTGGCGGCGATAGCTTTCCCGAAGTACCAACGCGCGGTGGACAAATCCGCCCTATCCTGCGTGATGCCGCTGCTGAAAAGCGTACAGCAAGCGCAGAACGAATTGGCGTTGGCGCGCGGCGCTTTCCCTTCCATTCCTGAAGGGGAGAGTTTTTTCCGCTTTTCGGATTTATCCGTTACTGTTCCTGCGGAAAATTGGGAAACTTGCCGCGATAGTGATATTTGTGCAGTCAAATGCGGAAAGCGTAGCTTTGATATTGTGCTCCGCAATTATTCCACTTGGGCTAATTTTTATTGGACTTCCGGCAGCTTGGCCCGTTTAATTTTTAACGATAAAAAGGGAAGATCGCAATTTGTTTTGCAATGTTATAATTCGGACGGACGCTGCCAAGATGTGGCGTTAAATATGGGAGGCACGCTTTGTCCTTATTGGGGTGAATCTGAAGAAGGCGGCGACAAATTCTACTGTTTCTAATCTTTTTTACGCCTGGCCATAAACCGATGCGGTTTATTTAAATCGGCAGAGCCCGCTTTCCTTTTTCCGCGCTTAAATATTGCGGCTTGCGGCGGACTAAAAGTATATATCCAAGGCGTCTATCCTCTTATTGTCGTGGGTAAAAGTTCTCAAAGACAACTTCCTGTCTATAATGCTGATATACGCGAAATGCGGCAGGGCGTAATATTTGTTGCTCCACTCATTGTTGTAGGAAGAATCTTCAAAGAATTTCCCGCTCCCGCCTACCGTAACGTATATAGGCCCGCTCTTGGCCGATTCGGCGCGGTAGATGGGGTCTGTCCTTTCATACGCGCCTTGGTGGCCTTGTATTACCAAATTGACTTTCTGCGCTTCAAACAGCGGCGCAAGCACTTGGCTTAAACGGTCTTCCTCTTTGCCGCTTGAATATACCGGGTGATGCATTACCACTATTTTCCATTTCCCGCCGCCGGCTTTCGCCAAGGAATCGCGCAGCCATTTGTATTGGGCGGAATCCCTGTTGATGGAAGGCGCGTTTAAGGCGTCATACATATTATTGGTGTCGACAAATAATATTCTGGCATTGGCGGTGTCTATGTAGTAATAGTTCGGCGTGGCTTTGCTCCAGGGCATGGAGTGTATTCTCTTATAATTCGCGGCCAAAAAGCCTTTGCCTTCGGAATTGGAGCGGTTCTCGCCGTATTCCTCCTCGCCCAAAGCTACGAGCAAGGGCGCGTCGGCCAAAACTTTTTTATAAGGGGCGAAAAACTCCTTGTCGCTCGCTTCCGCCGTTCCGCCCGCGGCTATATCGCCGGTATGAACTATGAAATCGGCCTGATATTCCGCCATGCTTTGCGCCATGCGCTTTTTAATTTCTTCGGAGTTGCCCTGCGGGTCCGCGCTGTTGCCCATTACGAGGAAATTGACTATCTTGCGCTCCGGCGTGAACAGCGTTCTGAAAGTGCCGGTTTTCGCTTCCTGCACCCCCGTGCCCGAGTTGTTTTCCACATAGACTTTATAGCAAAATTTGGTATTGGGTATCAGCCCGTGAAGAGTGAGGGAATGATTGATTTTCCTAGAAGATATCGCCATAAGCTGGGAGCATTTCCCTTCCGGCCCGTATTCTATCCAGGCGGGGGAGGGCACGTCGGTAGCCCATTTGATTACCGCCGTGGTGAGGGCGGGATCTTCAACGTAGGGGCCTCGTTCTATTACGGCGGCGTTGAGCGCGCAGGCCAAAAATAAAAGGGGTATAAAAAAGAATTTTCTCATATAAGTAATTTTACTAAATTTAGCTTCGCTTCGCCTTTTGTAAAAAAGTAGTTTATCTTGCTTTAAGATTTTTGTATTCTTTAGGTATGAAAAAAATTATCGCAATTTTAACTTTTATGTTGTCTTTATCCCCGGCTTTTTCTTTCAGTCTGGCGGATAATTATACTCACAATTCCCAATTCTGGCGCAACAGCGCTATGGTTTCTTTCGCTCCGGCATATCCTTTTATTGTCGGCGCGGAATTTGACATTACCGAACATAAGGCGTTCGATAATCACATATACGAAGTGCGCCTGCCTTTGGGAATTGACGGGGACGGATTTTCTTTAAGGGCCGTCCCGTTCGCGCTGCCCGATAATGCAAACGGATCTTCGGCCTACGGAGGGAAATTGATGTTCTCCACGGGCCTCAAGATCAACGAGATTGACGGTACGGCCGCGGAAGGATACATGAGCGCGGGGATAGTTTCCCAAAAAGCCGACGTGCTGAAAAACGGCGTCCTTACGGAAAAGGATACTTTTATCCAGTCCGCCTATGAGCTTGGCATATTGGCGAATTTCTTTGGGGTATACGCCTTTAACATATCGGGCAATGTGTATCAGTATCTTTCGGGATTGGACGGAGTGTCGGGTATAAGAGGAATTTTCAATCAGGCGGAGCTGGCTGATTTGGGTACGATAGATTACGTGCTAGGCTTGCCCAGAGCCTCGGGCGGGATAAAAGCCACGTGGCGCTCGGAAGAAAGCCGCGCGGAAAGTTTTATATCGTATCGTTATATAGATATGCATAATGACGATTCCCGCCATTCTTTGCTTATCAGCACCAATATGATGCTCAGCGCGCGCGCTACCATAAGATTGTCGTATAACCATATTTTTATACCCAATCAGACGGACTCTGATATTTATGGCATAGGATTAAGCGTTAGACTTTAAGGGGGAATATATGCCTAATGATTTTAAGATGGGAAAAAAGGTGGATCCTGCCTCCAGGGTGTTATCGCTGGTGTCGCATAAACTTAAAACTCCGCTGTCAATTATCAACGGATATACTGAGGCGATACTCTCCCAGCTAAAGCCCGAGGAAAAAGAAACTTTCAACGCCAAAGCGTTGGGCGACATCAGCAAGCAGGGCGAAAAGCTGGCGATATTGATAGATAAGCTGGTGCGTTTCAGCAGCGTAAGCAATCTTACTCAGAAAGACATAAAAAAACAGGAAGTTAACGTAAAGGGAGTATTTTCTTCCGCGGCGGCGGCTTGCGTGCTGAGGGACGATTCTTTAAGCATAATGTCTTCCGACGCCACAATAAGGCGCC
Source organism: uncultured Elusimicrobiales bacterium (assembly GCA_944324675.1). GTDB lineage: Bacteria > Elusimicrobiota > Elusimicrobia > Elusimicrobiales > Elusimicrobiaceae > Proelusimicrobium. Next base: position 3,113 of record CALUXE010000012.1, read on the forward strand.
AGGGGCCCTCAATAGACATCAAATGCCCGCCCGAGGCTGCAATATACGCCGACAAGGCATTGGTGTCGATAGCGTTGGAAGAACTGCTGGATAATTCCATCAAATTCAACAATAATACGATAAAGAAGATAAAACTTTTTTATTACGAGGAAGACGATAAGAATATCCTGGCTGTCGCCGATAACGGGGTGGGAATAAAGGAAGAGGACATAAGCCTGATTTTTGATAAGTTCTATCAGGTAGACGATTTCTTTACCGGCCAAATAGAGGGTTGGGGTTTGGGTTTGGCTTTGGTAAAGATGATAATGAATATACATGAAGGCACTATTTCCGTAAGATCCCAATACGGAATAGGTACGATAATATCGTTAAGGTTCCCTAAAAAATGATTGTGGCGGCGGAGCGGCAAATAAAGAGGATGTCGGAGGAGATAGAACGCTCCGAAGACGCCCTTCGCGCCATTAACGCCAAACTGCGCGGATATTACGACAGGCTGGAAATAATACACAATCAGTTTAGACGCAGAACGCCGATAAAGGATACGGAATTTCAGAACGAATTTCGGGCGACCGTGTTGGAGCTTAAAACTCTTGCGGACGAAAGCGGCGAGTTTTGGCGGCAGACGCGCACCTACTTTAGGACTTTGGACGATAAAGGCGAAATTATAGCGAACAATCGCATAAACATAAAGCAAATGAATATAACGGCGCTGGCTTTTAACAGACAAGTGGAAGAACTCCACACCGTTTTTAAGAATATACAGGCTTTGGCCAAGGAAGTGCCTTTAAGGCTTAACTGGTGGCTTTTGGAGGCGGGCTGCGACGAACTGAACAAAATAGCCGCCAGAATATTATTTCTTATAAGAGATATGGGGAAATATTTATGACAGAAGAAAACAAGAGGCTCTCCGTTACTCGCGAGAGTGGGGTGGATATTTACCGCAAGATAAATACCGCTTGCCTTATATTGATAGCGGTTGTTAGCCTTGTTACGGCGCTTATATATACAAGGAGCATATTGATCCCGCTGGTGATATCGATTTTTATTTATACGATGATAACTCCGCTTATAAGGTATCTGCGCTTCAGAATGAGGTTCCCCCGCTGGCTGGCGATAGTCATATCGGCTACGATAGTGCTTGTCCCTTTGGTTGTGGCGGTAATATTTATAAGCAATTCGATAAGCAATTTTGTTCAGACTTTTGGGATATATCAGGCGAAACTGTTGGAATCTTTCAATAAACTGGCGGATTTAATCAGGAGCTACAAAATACCTTTGCCGGAGGAAATGCTGGAATTAAAAAGTCTGCAGGCGATGCTAACGGGTCCGAGTTCCGTGAACTTTTTAAAGGGAGTAGGGAGCAACGCCGTTAAGGTAATATCGTATTTTTCGATGGTGGTTATATTTGTGTTTTTTATGCTGCTGGGATCGGGCCGCGCGAAGATAACCAATACGGTAATAAGGGAAATACAGAACAAGATATCGGCATACTTATATATACATATAATAGTATCGATATTTACGGGTATATGCGTCGGTGTGGTATATTTTTCCGTGGGATTGGAGTTGGCGCTGATGTTTATAGTATGCACGATAGTTCTTAATTTTATACCGAATGTCGGGTCTATAATAGCGGTGCTTCTGCCGATGCCGATAGCCTTAATGCAGTTTGGCCCTACTGCGAATTTTTGGATAGTATTGATAATACCGGCGTGCATGCAATTTGTGATAGGCAGCATAATGGAACCCAAACTTTTGGGCGGCGGTATGGATTTGCATCCCGTAACGATAATAGGGTCCTTGGTGTTTTGGGCTTTGGTATGGGGAGTCCCGGGGGCGTTTTTGGCGGTGCCGATGACGGCGGCTGTCAGGATAATACTAAGCAAGCTGGAGCCGACGCGCGCTTTCGCCGAAATCCTTTCCGGCCGTTTGCCCAAATAGCTTGACGATAGAGGAAAATCGGGGGAGTATTTTGAGGCAAAGCTGATTGACTATCAGGCCCTAAGTCTGATATCATTTATGTTATCGAAGGGAATTACGCTAAAAACCAAATAGGAGACAGCCATAATGAAGAACATGATTAAGTTTATGTTAGTTTTTGCTTTAGCCGCGGGTTTGTCCGCGTGCAGCAAGAACGTAAAAGATAACGCCGCGGCCGATAATGTCGGCACGGTGGGGACGATAGAGGAAATTTCCGCCGATGATACCATAATCATCGAGGAGGAAGAAGCCGCAATCGTAGTGGAGGCCGAGGCCGTAAATTTAGCGCCTGTATACTTTGCGTTGAATCAATATACATTGTCCAAAGAAGCCAGAGCGGTGCTTGAAGCCAATGCCGAGATTTTAAAGGTAAAAGGCGTAAAGACGATTACGGTGGAAGGCAACTGCGACGACAGAGGCACCATCGCTTACAACATCGCTTTGGGCGACAAGAGAGCCAAAGAGGTAAAAGATTACTATGTAAAACTCGGGTTAAACGCCGATGATATTTACACGATCTCTTACGGTAAGGAAAGGCCGGTATGCACCGAAAACACCAATGCGTGCTGGGCCAAGAACCGCAGAGCCGATACAGTAATACAGTAGTTAATTTTGAGGGGGAGCTTTCCCATGAGAATAAACAAGATAATAATATTGTCTGTTTTGGGGATCAGCTCCCCTTTAATTATGAGCGGATGTTTCGCGACGCAGGACGACGTAAGGATATTAAAGACGCAGGTCGCGGCGTTAAACAAGACTCTTGAGAGTTTGCAAAAGAACCAAGCGGGTTTGGACGTGCAAATGGAAGAGCTGATGAATCAGTTGATACAATCTTCCGAGAATTTAAAAGATTTCGATTATAAACTTGACAATATCTCTACGAAGCTGGACAATATAACTTCCGCTTTGGACGGGGAAAAGACGGAATATAAGATGCCGCCCGGCGAGATATACAAACAAGCAAAAACGCAGTTCGATTCCAAACAATATACTACCGCAGCCAAGGGCTTTGCCCTATACATCCAAAACGCGCCGGAAGGCCAAAACATAGAGGAGGCCTATTTATATTTGGCGCAAGCGCTGTATAATTTGGAAGAATATCAAAAGGCGGCGGTATCTTCGGCTACTTTGCTGGATAAATACCCCAAGAGTAAACACACCGCCGCGGCGCGCATAGTGTATGCCCGCAGCATAATACCTCTTGACAAAAAAGAGGAGGCCAAGAACTATCTGCAATCGGTAGTTCAGGACTATAAAGGCAGCACGGAAGCTGACGAGGCCAAGAAACTTATCGGGGAAATAAAATAAGATGAAATTTTTAAAGTATATAGCGGCGGCCACCTTGCTGCTGCCGGTGTTGTGTTTTGCCAGAGAAACGGACGTATATATCGGCATATCTTCTAAATACGATCCCAACGCGCTGCCCAAGATAGGGATAGCGCATTTCTTCGCGAAGAACGAAAATAACGCGGCGGAGAAGCAGACCGCATCTCAGTTATCTTCGGTGGTTCGTTCGGATTTGCTGCGCTCGCGTTATTTTGACGTGCAGGATAATTTGCCCAAACCGGATCTGAACAATTTGGGCGAAGTGTTTTCCAAGTATCGCAAGGAAGGTTTGGATTATTTTCTTTTTGCGGAAGTGGCTCAGAGCGGAGAAGGGCAGTGGGACATTAAGGCGTTTTTATACGATACGGAATCGCAGAAAGCTATACTTGCCAAGAACTTAAAAAGCAGCAGCAAGAGTTTAAGGCGCAGCGCTCATATCCTTTCAGACCAGATAGTAAAACTGCTTATGGGCAAACGCGGCATAGCCGATACGAGAATAGCTTTCGCCAACGATTCTACCGGCAAGAAAGAAATATATATGGTGGATTACGACGGCTATAATCTTACGAAACTTACCCGCGACAATTCTATTTCTCTGCTGCCTCGTTGGAGCGGGGATTCAAGCAAAATATTTTATACCACCTACCGCAGAAAAAATCCCGACGTATACTACATAGATTTAAAAGAGGGGAAGATAAAACCCTTGATAAAGAGCCGCGGTTTGAACCTTATAGGCGGGGTGTCGCCCGATGATAAAAGTTTGGTTCTTACTTTATCGCGGGGGGATAATCCCAACATATACATAAAGGATTTGGAAAGCGGCTCGCTTAGGCGCCTTACCGATAAATACGGCGTAGACGGATCGCCCTCGTTTTCGCCGGACGGGCGATATATAACTTTTGTCTCCAACCGTTCGGGCAATCCGCAGATATACATAATGAATCTGGCCACGCAGGAAACGCGGAGGATAACAAAGATGAACTGGACCGACAGCCCCCAATGGTCGCCAAACGGCGATTGGATAGTTTTCGCGGGGCGCCAAGCGTCCAACCACCCGATAGACATTTTTATTACGGATATAACTGGCTCGCAGGTAAGGCAGCTGACGGCGGACGCGGGCTGGAACGAGGATCCCACCTGGTCGCCCGACGGGCGCTTTATAGCGTTTACCACGACGCGCGCCGGCAAAAGGCAGATATACGTAATGGACGCCGACGGCAGCGCCCCGCATTTGATAGCCAATATAAGGGGCAATGCTTTCACTCCCAACTGGAGCAAATGAGGAATAGTGAATTTTTAAAAAGACAAAAAGCGCCTTCGGGCGCTTTTTTATTTGGGCTGATAGTTTGGCGGTGGAGGGAAATATTCCCAAAAGGTGTAAAATTTCCTAAAATGAAATATTATATATATAATATATATTGGTGGCAGTATCAAATTTCAGGATAGGAGTTTCAACAATGTCAAGGAAACCTTTTATAGCCGGCAACTGGAAAATGCACAATACGGTGGAAGAATCCGTAAATTTAATCGAGGGTTTAAAAGCGGCTAAGAACAAGAATAACGCCGATATAATGGTAGCCCCCAGTTTTACCAGCCTTAACGCCGTAGTCAAAGCGAGCGCGGGCACGGGGTTTAAAGTGGCGGCGCAGGATTGTTATTATGAAGACAAAGGCGCGTTTACTTCACAAGTGTCGCCCGTCCAAGTGAAAGGAACGGGGGCGACGCACGTCATTTTGGGGCATAGCGAGAGGAGAAGCCTTTTCGGGGATACCGATGAGATTTTAAACAAAAAAGTCGGCGCGGCCTTGAACCACGGATTAGTGATAGTTTTTTGCGTAGGCGAGACTTTGGAACAGCGCGAAAGCGGCAAGACGGAAAAGGTAATAAAAGACCAGCTGGTAAACGGGTTGAAAGGTTTTGGCGCCGAGCAGTTGAAAGATTTGGTAATCGCTTATGAGCCGGTATGGGCGATAGGCACCGGCAAAACGGCGACGCCGGAGCAGGCGCAGGATACGCATAAGGCGATAAGGGCGATGCTGGCCGAACAGCTGGGCAAGGAATTCGCCGCGGGCGTAAGGATACTGTACGGCGGCAGCGTAAAGGCAGATAACGTCGACGCTATAATGGCTAAAGAGGATGTGGACGGCGTATTGGTCGGCGGGCAATCTTTGATTGCGGAAAAATTTAACAGGATAATAGATTATAACTGATATGAATTTGGCCAAATATATAGATCATACGCTACTAAAAGCGGCGGCTACCAAAGAGGACGTATCAAAGTTATGCGCCGAGGCCGCGCGCTATGGTTTCGCTTCGGTATGCGTAAACCCGTTTTGGGTTAGTATGTGCAGCGATTTATTAAAGGGCAGCGGCGTTAAAGTTTGCACGGTGATAGGCTTCCCGCTTGGCGCCAACGAAAGCGCGGTAAAAGCGTTTGAGGCGAACTTGGCGATAAAGCAAGGCGCGGAAGAAGTGGATATGGTAATCAACATAGGCGCGCTGAAGAGCGGGATGCTGGACGTCGTTCGCAACGATATTTCGGCCGTAAGGGAAGCTAGCTCGGGTGCGGTTCTCAAAGTTATAATAGAGACTTCTTATCTTACTGATGAGGAAAAAGAAACGGCATGCAAAATCTGCGCGGAATGCGGCGTAGACTTTGTAAAGACGTCGACCGGGTTTTCCGATGCGGGCGCAAAAGCCGAAGACGTAAAACTAATGGTAAAAGCGTCAGGCTTAAAAGTGAAGGCGTCGGGCGGGATAAGAAGCAAGGCGGACGCTTTAAAAATGATAGAAGCCGGCGCGAGCCGTTTGGGAACCAGCGCGGGCGTTAAAATCGTAACGGACTAAAATATGATAAAACGATGGGAAATAAGGGAGAATACCCTTACCGAAAATTCCGTATATATTTTATTGGTGCAAGGCGACGAAGACTCCGCGCGGCGGATATCCGAACAACTGTCGGCCTTCTGCGGCCTTATAGAAGAGAGCGTACCTCCCTTTACCCACGTTTTTGAACTGTACAACATCACCGATGACAGCATGTTGGAAAAAATTCGCATAAAGATAGAAGAAATATCCCAGCAAGCCGCCGTCAAAGGCAATATAAACGAGCGAACAAAGAAAGTAAATTTGGACGCAGTTCCTCTCTCCACAGAGATATCGGAGCGGATTGTTGGAGGGGGAATAAAAGGGTTTCAGTGGGAACGGCCAGACTCAAAGGGAAGTATCACCGCCAAAGTAGATAGGTGGCCTGCGGAGGAAGGAATAAATCCGGATAGATTAAATAAATCCAAAGCGGAAACAAAACTCTCATCGGAAGAAATTTTCGGTCTTAAGCGCGGCGGGGACGGAAAGATTTCTCTCTCCGTGGGCGATTTTTCCATAAAGCAAGATTTCGCGAACGCCGATTCTTTGGGTATAGAGCTTGACAATGACTGCGAAGTCGGCGACGGCACCTTTATAAATTTAAGTTCGGCTGAGAGTACCCGCATAAAGAATATCGACTCGGATGGGGAAAACGATTCCGCCGAGAAAGAAGCGTCAACCACCACCAAAGGCATAACTACGCTTATCGGCGGCCGATATCCCGACGATACCGCAAGAGAACAAAATCAGCCTTCTCTAAAACTTATGGGCGGCTTAGCCAATGAGCCTGCGAAAAGAGAGACATTAATAGATGACCCGTATAAGAAGAACGGGCAAACGGCTTCCAAGGGTGTGCCCAGCAAGGAACAGCAGCCTAGAAACAATTATATGCCGTCAGTCGGATTGGATACGACTTTGTCTGGCGATGGACAAGCCCGTAGAGAGGCGGACAAAACCTCCGGCGGAGTTCAAAATAAAATAGCCAAAGCGGGCGTTTTTCTGGGGAAGCTTTTCGGCAAATTCGCGGCCGCCGCGGAGGAACATTTAAAGAAACAGGAAAAGCGGCGGCAGGGAGATTCCTCCGGGCCTACGCCGTCAAGCGGCGCCCCTAACGGAGGACACGACGCTTTGGTCAAACCTTCGGAAGATGCCGCTAAGCCCACGCTCAATAAGAAGGAAGAATATAATCCTTTTGCCAATTTGGGCAAGAAGAGAGAAAAGGAGGGCGCGGACAAAAAACCGATAAAAAACGCCGTAAAATCCACCGTAAACAGGAACGAGTTCCGCAGTATAGCTCCGGACGGCAAAGCGGCCGTACCCATAGAGGAAATAATGGCGCCTGTGGTAGAAGAGGATCTCTCGCCTAAAATACAAGTGGACGATATTTTCGCGGCCGAAACGATATGTGAATTTTATGCCTCTCCGGAAGAAACCGGCGGGCAAAATAAAGTCGAGGACATGATACAGAGCGCCCCCGCTGCCGCAAGCAAAACCAAAGCGAACGCTGCGGTCAATACGGACTCCGCGGTAAAGAAACCTTTGGGGAATTCGGACGATTTGCTGGATGTGCCGACGAATATATTGTCTTCTTCGGATCGAGAACAAAAGGAAGAAGTCAAACCTTCGAGAACGCCTATCCAAACGCAAAGCGAACATTCCGCTCTCAATAAAAAGATTGTTCCCGAAGGGGATGTCTCGGCCGAAATTTCAAGCGGGCGAAATAAACGGGGGGAAGAAGCCTCCGCTTTGCCTCCGAGTCGCTCCGAAAGATATAAAGAGCCATTGTCCGCGGCGCGAGAAAATCCCGCCGAAGCGGGCTATCAAAAATCAAGAACCGCCTTTGAAGAAGGCCTAAACCAAGAGAATGATAAAAGGGGCAGTCTTTCTTCCGCCAAAGATGGCGATGAGGCGCAATCCCAAGCCTCTCAAACGCAAACGCCTTTAATATTTACTTCTCGCAACAATGACGTTGCATCGCAGGAAGGAAAAGGGGCAAATCCGAAGCAACAATTTGTAAAAGCTAAGCCGGCTTTCGTGCCCAATAGTCAAGGGATAAGGCCAATTCCTCCAGCTCCGAAAACAAATAAGGAGCCGATTGCGCTCCCGCCGCAACAAGAGCAATATCCTGCGCAAGAGCAGCCCCAGGCGGAAGCGGCGGATCAGGGAAAAGATGCAGCCGCGGTTGAGGGAAATATTCTGCCGCAGAAGGAAGATGTTTCGCCCGCGGAAAGAACCGTTAAGAAATACGAGGCTGTTCCTTCTGCCCCCAAAGAGGAGCAAGCGGTCGCCAAGCCGCCGTCGGCAGAGGAAAAATCGTCGGCCCAATCGCCTGCCCCCGTAGTTGCCAATATTCAACCCAAGGCCGCGGAACAGCCTGGATATGAAGATATAGAGGGGGATCCTTCAAAGACAAGCAGTATAATAGATTTAAAGAAAGGCTATGTCCACGCTACGGAAATAAAGCCTAAAGCGTTTGATATGAGCGCGGCTTTTGAAGACGCGGCAGAATTTGCCGATGAAATAGAAACCAACATAACCGAACTTGGCGGCGAGGAGTATTTTGAAGGCGGCGCTCAAAAATATTCTGAAGAGCAGAGTGCGGCTGCCGCCGAAGAGGAGGCGCAAGCCGTTTTTGAAAACTCGGAAGCAAACGCGGCAGGAAGTTCGGAACATTTGGCGAATACGCCTGCGGCGGAGCAGCCTGTCGTTGAAAACGGATATACCGCCCATGGGGAGTTTGGGCGGGAAGGAGAAGAGGCCCCCGTAGTTAATGATACCGCCAAAGTGGCGCCGGTAATGAATATGGCTAAGCCGGCGGCGCCGCGCCCTCCGATATTAAAGGGGGGAGGCCAGTCAAAGGAGGGAGTGCCGCCTGCGCCGTCAAGACCGAAAGCGGTTCCGCCGGCGCCTCCGATAAGTCGTCCGGCCGCGGTTAAGACTCCGCCGCCGCCCATAAAGAAGGAAACTCCGGAAAGTAAAGATGTTAATAGGATAATAGAACAAAAAATAGCAAAAGGGGAGATAAAAGCTGATATGACACAAGATCCGTATAATAATAGTAACAATAAAGAGAAACCCGCTATACCAAGCCAAAGGGTTCCGAATGCGCCAAAGGCGCCTTCAGCTCCGATTTCTCCCGCGGGCAGAGTAAATCCTGCCGCGCCGCGTCCGCCGGCGGCTTCCCATACTAATCCGAGGCCGTCGGCAGCGCCTTCGGCCAATCCCGCCCAAAGGATTGGCGGCGCGCAGCCCGCTCAAAGGCCGGGGCAGAAATCCGGCCCGGCTCCGCGCGCGGCGACGGCGGTTGACCATACTATTTTGGTTTCGGCCGGGCAGGTTTATAAGAGAAACAACTGGCCTTTGGAAATCCCTTTAAATCCTTTATTCACTTTTGACAAGATGGATATGGCGTCCAATCGTTTCGCGCACGCGACGGCGATGAGCGTTATAGACAATATCGGCACCATGCATAACCCGTTTATGCTCTACGGCGACAGCGGCACGGGCAAGACCCACTTCCTTAACGCGATGGGATACGAGCTTGCGATAAAAATCGGGCAGGAAAAGATATTTTTTACCAACGGGGTTCGCTTTTCCAGAGGAGTGCAGAGGTATGTGGAAGAAGGGAACATAAAGCATTTGGAGGATTTCTTTTCCTCGGTGGAGGTCTTGATAATAGACGATATACATCTTACGGCGGTAAACGAGCATAACAGGGAATTTATATCCAGAGTGCTCAATAGGTTCCTGCAGGATAAGAAACAGATTTTAATTTCCTCTAAATATCCGCCCGAGAGTTTGGCTAGATTTGAGGAGTTGGTAAGATTCCGCCTGGATCAAGGTTGGGTTTCGGAACTCAAAGCGCCCCGCCAGCAGCATTTTAGTAAAATATACGGGAAAATGATAGAGGACGCCGAACTGGGCCTTAACGATAATCAGGCGCAAGGTTTTCTGACTTTTGACAAAGCCAATTTGGGTTCGATAGCTCGTAATATCAAGAGGGCGAAAGTTTTAAGCCGCAGGATAAACAACAGCGGATTGATACAGATGTCCTATGACCAGATTTTGAACGAGATGCTTGCTGTAAACGGCGAAAACGAAAAAAGCGAAATAATATCAAAAGATTTTGCCGATATAGTAACCATAAACAGGAGCGAGAATACGGAATGGGGCAATTTCGGGTTCTTTTATCCGCAGGACCAGGCCGATAAATTTAAGTGGATAGCGTTCTGCGTAATACAAAAAGCCAAGGAGCTCGGAATTAAGGGCGGATTTAACTTCGCTTTAAAGAGTTCTTATTCCACGGAACATATAATTTCGGCCGCGTTCAAAATAGCCAATATATGCGACAATAAAAACTTAAAGGGCGCGATAATATTGGGCCCGTCTTTGTCGGTCTGCCAAGATTCGATAAGGGATAATTTCTATGATATTCTTACGCATATGCTTGAAGTTATGATGATACGCTGCGGGATAATAGACGCGGAAAACATTAAAAATCCCAGCGCTTACGTAAGGGTATTGGGTGATGTTCTTAAATAAGAGATTAACAAAAAAGAGGTGAAGATGAAAAAATTTTCTGTTTTGATAAGCGTCCTGTTGCTTTTCTCGGGCTGCCAGCGTTTCAACATAGGCCCCAAAGGCGCGGGCGAATACGTGATGGCTTCGGCGACGGTTCCTTATGAGGAGGTATCCAAATCCGAACTGAAGAAGAGAGTTCTTAAACAGGCCGAGCTTAACGCTTTGGAGCGGGCGACGAGGGTGTTTTTATCGTCCAACAGCGCGGTGTCTTTCCCGCCGGAGATAAAGAGCCAGATATTGGATAATCCTGACGCTTACATAAGGAAGTCTTATATCACGACCTCTTACAGAAAAGGGGAGGAGTTTTACGGCGAGGCGCGGGTAATGGTGTTGGTAAGCGAGTTGTCTGCCAAAATAAAGGAACTGCAAAGCGCGGACTATGTAAAGAAAACAAATATATTTGTGGCCTCCAGGGAGCTTATAGACGGGGAAATTTCTCTCCAACAGTATTGCCGCCAAGGTATATACAAGGCTTTGAAGGATTATCCTTATGTGCTGATAGACGGCGGGAATTTAAGCCAAAACAATCTGGAAGATTATACGCAGATAGTAGATAAAGCGAAGAAGGAAGGGGCAAGATACGTTATCTTGGCTGAAGCCAGCGCGAGCGAGCTTGAAAGCGCGTCTCAGCTGACGACTTCTTTTAAACCAGTAAGAGCGAAAGCGAGCATAAAAGTAATAGCGAGCAGCAACTATCAGGTAATAGCGGAAACGGCCGACAGCTTCAGCGGATTGGACGGGGTATTGAGCATAGCGCAGCAAAAAGCTTTGACGGGCGCTTGCGAAAACGCGGCTGTCCAGACGGCGGACCCGATAAACAGGGCTGTCAATTCAGCCAAGACTTTCAAGTTTATAGTAAACGACGTCAACACGATAGAGCGTTTGGAAGAGATGCAGAACATAATGCGCCAGTTAAGCGAGGTGGAAGATTTCAACTTAGTAAAGTACACCAATTCCAACGCCACGTTTGAGGTACAGGCGAATATAAACAACGCGGAAGAATTTTCCGCCAAGATACTCAGGAAATATTATTCCAATTTTTCGATAGACAGGATAACTCCCGACGTGGTGGAGATGAGCTTCCTGTAAAAGATATGTTAGCCAGTATAGTATCGAGCTGCGTTCACGGTTTGGACGGTTTTTTGGTATCTGTAGAGGTGGATATAACGGCGGGTATGCCTTCTTTTTCTTTGGTGGGTCTGCCCGACCAGGAAGTTAAGGAAGCCAAAGACAGAGTCCTTGCCGCGATAAGAAACAGCGGATATGAAGTCCCTTTAAAAAAAATAACGGTAAATCTAGCGCCGGCCGAGCTGAAGAAGGCCGGCGCTCATTTTGATTTGCCGATAGCTTTGGGGATACTCGCCGCCAGCGGGCAAATAAGCAAAGAGGCATACTCAAAAGCGGGCGAAATCGTATTTATAGGTTCTTTGGGTTTAAACGGCAGAACGCACTCTTGCGGCGGAGTGCTGCCGATGTTAATATCTTTAAAGAAGCTGGGGCGCGCAAAAGCGGTTATCCCTTTTGACAACGGGGCGGAAGCCTCTTACGCGGGCATATCGGCTTTCGGCGTCAAGAATTTAAAGCAGACGGTTGATATGCTTGAGGGGAAACTCCCTTTTGAAAGCGTATGCTCGGAAGAAGAAAACCCAGACGAATATATATGTAATTCGGGCGATTTTAACGAGGTTAAGGGGCAGGCTTTGGCCAAGCGCGCTCTGGAGATAGCCGCGGCTGGCGGGCATAATGTTTTGCTGGTAGGCCCCCCGGGCACCGGCAAAAGTATGTTGGCCAAAAGGTTTGCGGGCATACTGCCGCCTTTGACTAAAGAAGAAAGGCTGGAGATTTTACAGATATATTCCGTCTGCAAGCTGCTGGGCAAGAACGGGCGGATAGAGGGGAGGCCGTTTAGGGATCCTCATCATACGATTTCAAATATAGCTTTGATAGGCGGCGGCCAAAATCCTCGGCCGGGCGAAGTGAGTTTGGCCCACAACGGGGTATTGTTCCTTGACGAATTTGCGGAGTTTTCGAGAACTTCTCTTGAAGTGTTAAGAGAGCCCTTGGAAACTTTTAAAGTGACAATATCCAGAGCGAAGGATACTTTTACTTTCCCGGCCAAGTTCACCTTAATAGCGGCGATGAATCCATGCCCTTGCGGATACCACGGGCATAATATCAAGACTTGCAACTGTACGCCTTTGCAGATAAGCCGTTACAAAGCAAAAGTATCGGGGCCTCTGCTAGACAGGATAGATTTAACTGTCAATCTAAACCCGGTGGATTATAAAGACTGGAACAAGAAAAGCGAAGGGGAAAGCAGTGCGGAAATAAGGGGCAGAGTAAGCGCAGCGCGCGAGATACAAAAAGAGCGTTTTAAAGGCAGCGGGGTTACGGCCAACGCTTTTATGAGCGCGGCCCAGATAAAGGAGTATTGCCCTTTGCCGGCGGGCGGAGGTGAAGTGCTTGAGCTTGCTATGAAAAAGCTGGGGCTTTCTGCCAGAAGTTTAGATAAAATTTTGAAGACGGCCCGCACGATAGCAGATTTGCAGGGGAGCAAGGATATCAAAAAAGAGCATATAATAGAGGTAATGCAATACCGCCCGTTCGACAGGAAGGGCGTGGGCGACATTTAGGCTGATTTATGGGATTTTCTTACGAAGAAAAATTGGCATTGTTAAAGATAAACGCCTTCAGCTTTTTAAGGGCCGATTGGCTTGGCAGGCTTTTGGATATTTTCGGCTCGCCGTGCGAGATATTGAAGCAAAGCCCTCAGCGCCTCAGCGAGGAAGGCAAGATAAGCATAGAAACGGCGTCCAAATTTTTGGATACCGCCGCCAGGCTTAACGCCGAGGCCGAATTCGAAAAAACGGAAAAGGCAAACGGACGTATATATTTTAAAGGCGAGCCCGATTATCCGCAGGAGCTTTTGGCGATAAAAGAGCCTCCTTTGGCTTTGTACGTGCGCGGCGTTTTGCCTTCGGACGGATCGGCCAATGTGGGAATGGTCGGCACCAGAAAGATAACGCCTTACGGCAGGCGCGCTGCGGCGAAGTTGGGCGAGGATTTGGCTCTTTCGGGCGCGGTGTTGGTCAGCGGTTTGGCAAGGGGTGTTGATACCGTTGTTCACGCCAGCGCAGTGCGAAACGGCAAGCCTACCCTGGCTTTGATAGGTACGGGCATAGGGCGATGTTATCCCGCGGAGAACAGGGAGCTTGCGCGCGGCATACTGGATAGAGGCGGCGCTATAATATCGGAGCTCCCGTTTGACGCTCCGCCGTTGGCGCAGCACTTTCCGCGGCGCAACAGGCTTATAGCGGCGTTTTCAAAATTGGTGGTAGTGGTGGAAGGGGAGATAAAATCGGGCGCATTGATAACGGCCAAGATGGCGCTTGAACAAGGTAAAGACGTCCTTGCTGTACCCGGCCCGATAGACAGCCCGCAAAGCGCGGGGCCGAACAATCTTATAAGGGAAGGCGCGGCAATGGTATTGGACGCGCGCGATATAATAGATACTTTGCCTTTAAATTTAAAACTTGGCCTTAACACGAAAAAACTCTATAATGAAGAAAAGACTGCGCTTGAGGATTTGTCGCCGCTTGAACGGCAGGTTGTCGAGGCGATAGGATCTTCCAGCGTGAGTACCGACGATTTGGCGATGTCTTTAGCAATGCCGATAAGCGAGCTTAGCGGCATATTATTTAATTTGGAAGTCGGCGGCGTGATCTGTTGCGAGGACGGCAAATACAGCAGACGCAAATTTTAGCTTTTTATACAGAGGAACGAAAATGGCAAGCAAGGAAAACAAAACGGCGGCGAACGTAAAACCCGGCGGTAAAGAATTGATAATAGTGGAGTCCCCCACAAAGCAGAAGACTATAAGCAAGATATTGGGGCCTTCTTATATGGTAAGGAGCTCTTTCGGGCATGTGCGGGATTTGCCTTCAAAAGAGATAGGGGTGGACGAAAAACACGGTTTTAAACCGACATACGTAATAAGCGGCAAGCCCAAAGTGATAAGCGAGCTTAAAGATGCGGTGAAAAAGGCTTCTACCGTATATCTCGCTACCGACCCTGACCGCGAAGGGGAGGCCATCGCTTGGCATTTACAGGAACTGCTGCATCTAAAGCCGGAAAACACCAGAAGAATTTATTTTCACGAAATAACGCCCAGCGCGGTAAAAGAATCTTTCGACCACGCCCGCGGCATAGACCATAATTTGGTTGACGCCCAACAGGCCAGGCGCATTTTGGACAGATTGGTCGGCTATAAACTTTCCCCGCTTTTGTGGCGCAAAATAACAAGCGGATTAAGCGCGGGGCGCGTGCAATCGGTGGCGGTGCGCCTCTTGACCGAAAGAGCCAGGGAAATTGCCGAGTTTAAGGAACAGGTCTACTGGACGATAAAAGCCTCTTTGGAAAAGGAAAACCAAAAGCCGTCCTTCAGCGCGCGCGTGCTTAAATGGGAAGGTAAAAACGTGGAACGCACCGTAACGCATAAACTGTTCGCGGAAGACTATAAAGTAAAGAGCACCGTTTTTGACACCAATGAATCGCTCGCGCCGGTAAACGCCGTATTAAGGCAAGGCCCGATCGTGGTTGAGAAGGTGGAGAAGAAGGAAGTAAAGCAGAAAGCCCGTCCGCCTTTTATCACCAGTTCTATGCAGCAAGACGCTTATAACAAGATAGGCTTCGGTTCGCAAAAGACTATGCAGATAGCGCAGAGCTTATATGAAGGCGTGGAGATTGGCGGGCAGACCGTAGGTCTGATAACCTATATGAGAACGGACTCTTTTAACGTTTCCAAACAGCTTCAGAGCCAGACCTCCAAATTCATTAAGGAAAAATACGGCGAGGAATACGCCCCCAAGAGTGCACCCGTATACAAAAGCAAAGTGAAAGGCGCGCAGGAAGCGCACGAATCCATACACCCTACCGACGTATACAGAACGCCGCAAAGCATAAAAGCGTATTTGACGGCCGATCAATATAAACTTTACGAATTGATATGGCTTCGTTTTGTGGCTTCGCAAATGGCGGAGGCGGTGTTTAACACCGTGGCCGTGGATATATCGGCGGGCGGTAAGGAAAAATGCCTGCTTAGGGCCAACGGCAGAACGATTAAATTTAAGGGTTATCTTTCCGTTTATCAGGAGGAAGCCGACGAGAGGGAAGGCGCGGACGACGAAAGTAAAGATGAATCTTCCGCTTTGCTCCCGCCTTTGGAACAAGGCGACGCTTTAAAATTATTGTCCATTGAAACCAAAGACCATAAGACTACACCGCCGCCAAACTATAACGAAGCCAGCCTGATTAAAACTTTGGAAAAGCACGGCATCGGCCGCCCTTCCACTTACGCCCCGACGATAAAAACGATTATGGACCGCAAGTATATAGAGAAGCAGGCCAAGAGCAATAAGCTGGTGGCGACGGATTTGGGCATAACGGTGACCGAGCAGCTTAAAGAGTTTTTTAAAGACATAATGGATTTATCCTATACGGCGGGCGTGGAGGAAACTTTGGACGACATCGCCGAAGGCTCCAAAAAATGGGTGGACGTAATAAGCGGTTTTTACGACGGTTTTACGCGCGATTTGGACAATGCCTCCAAGAATATGCGCAAGCCCGCGCCTTCGGTGGTGGAAGGAGAAAAGTGCCCGCTGTGCGGCTCGCCGATGGTGCTTAGGAGAAGCAAATACGGGGAATATCTTACCTGCGTAAATTATCCCGATACCTGCCAAGGCAAGAAGAACGTAAGCGGCGCGGCGCCCGAACCCGAACAGACAAACGAGAAATGCGAAAAATGCGGCGCGCCTATGGTAATAAGGACGGGTCGCAAAGGCAGATTTATGGCTTGTTCGGCCTATCCGAAATGCCGCAACACTTACTCGATAGACGCGCAGGGCAACAGAGTGGCGACTTCGGGCCCGTTGGATTCGGGCCGCAAATGCGAAAAATGCGGCAAGGCTCTTGTACTGAGGCACAGCGCCAAAGGATCGTTTTTGGGCTGCAGCGGATACCCGAAATGCAAGAATATAGTAAATATTACACCTGAAGAGGAAGAAACCATAAAAAAGCTGAACGAAAAGAAAGAAAATGCTTAAGCAGATAGAAAACTTCACTTTAAGTTTAAAGGGGCGCAACCTTTCGGTGCATACTTTGCGCGCGTACGAGAGCGATTTGGAGGCTTTCGCGGCGTTTATGTCCCTTAGGAATTTTCTTTCGGTTAAAGATTTTACTTTAAAGAACATAAGGGCGTATTTGGCCTACGAGAATATGAAAGAAATTTCACGCCCGACTATGCTTCGCAAGATAAGCGCGCTTAGAAGCTTCGCCAAGTTTCTGGCCAACAGGGGGCTGATAAAGGTAAATCCGTTTAGTTTGTTTTCGGCCCCGAGAAGGGAAAAGAAACTGCCCGCCTTTCTTACCGAGGGCGAGGCTTCAAACCTGATGGAGGCGGAAATAAGCAAGCGTTTTCATTACAGGAACAAAGCGATATTGGAACTTCTGTACTCCAGCGGTTTAAGGCGGAGCGAGACGGTCGGGCTGAATATCGGCGACATAAATTTTGATGAAGGCTACGTAAGGGTATTGGGCAAGGGCTCAAAGGAGAGATTGGTGCCCGTGACCGATATCGCTTTGGAGTCAATAAGCAATTATTTGGATACCCGCCCGCAGGCCAAAGGCGATGAGCCTTTATTTCTGGGCAGCAAGGGCGGGCGGCTGAGCGGAGAAGGCTTGGCGCAGATAGTCAAAAAGAGCGCAGTTGACAGCCGAGTGGCGCGCAAGGTTACGCCGCATAGTTTGCGGCATTCTTTCGCGACGCATCTTTTAAACAACGGCTGCGATTTGAAAAGTTTACAGGAAATGCTGGGCCATAAAAGTTTGGCGGCTACCCAGGTATATACGCACGTATCGCTGGAGAGGCTTAAGAAAGTTTATAATGCCGCCCATCCCGAAAGCGAGGTAAAAAATGATTTCGATAGGAATAGACATAGGCGGAACATTCGTAAAGTTTTTCGCGGTGAACGACCGCAAGAAAATCCTTAAAACCGATAAAATTCCCACTTATACCACCCTTAGCGGAAAGGCGTTCTTGGGGCAGCTTTCCAGGATGGTCAATGAATGGCGCGGCGGCTTTAAAGATAAGGACGTCGTCTTGGGCGTAGGCATAGCCGGCGATACCGACCCCGAAAAAGGAGTCTTGCGCTGGGCGCCGAATATACCTTGGCATAATCTTAAAGTAGCTAAGGTAATGAAGGAAAATACCGGCTGTGATTGTTATGTGTCAAACGACGCCAATATGGCCGCTTGGGGCGTATTTGACAGGGAATTTAAAGGCAAATACAAAAATATGATAGTAGTAACCCTGGGCACCGGTATAGGCGGCGGCATAATTATGGACGGGAAGCTCTATCAAGGCGCGGACGGCTCTTCCGGCGAATTGGGACATATAAAAATAGATTATTCGCCCGACGCGCCTTTATGCGGCTGCGGGCAGAGGGGCTGTATGGAATCTTATGCCGGCACCAAGGGGATACTGCGTATGGCGCAGGCCGTCAGCGCGGAAAACCCAAAATCGATATTGGCCAATCTGATAAATACGGAAGATTTTTCCGTCAGTTTGCTTTCCCAGGCGGCCGAGCAGGGCGATGAGGTCGCTTTGAATTTATGGAAAGATATAGGAGCATATTTGGGCCGCGGCCTGGCGGATATGGTGCTGCTTTTTAATCCGCATGCGATAGTATTGGCGGGCGGAGTTTCGCGCGGGGCCAAGTACTTTCTTCCATCAATAAGGGAAGTGTTTGACAGGCAGGCGGTAAAGACGCCGTTTAAAAACGTTAAAATTCTTTTGTCCAAAGAGGGTAATATAGGAGGCGTCGGCGCCGCGCTTTACGCCTTGCATAAAGCCAATGAAAAATAAATTGTTAGCGGCGCTTTGCCTGCTATTGGCGGGCGCCAATATTTTTGCGGAAGATTTTGAACTGCCCGCACCAACCAAAGGCGAGTTTATTTATTACACCGCCGACGAAACCGTTTACGATAAAAATAATTCCGTCGTCGCAATAAAAGGCAACGCCGAAATATATATAGAAGACGGGCAGACCACGCGCGTAATTAAAGGCGACGATATTCAGGTGCACATTAAAGAGCAGCTTTTAATTTCAAACGGAACTACGGTTATAGAGGACGAAAAGGGCGTATTTACTTCCAACGGAATAAAATTCGATATGGCTTCAAAGGCGCTCTTGATGGAGGATATTAAAGCCGATTATTCGCCGATAAGAGTCCTTTCCACCAAGAGTATGGAAGCCAAAGACGGCGAATATATATTGCGGGACGCAAATATCACCTGCTGCGATTTTGAAAAGCCGCACTATACCCTTTACGTCGGCAAGGCCGATTTGATACCCGGCGACAGAATTTGGGCTACCAACGCGGTGGTAAAATTGGGCAAAGTGCCGGTATTTTATTTGCCTTTCGTCTACCGCTCTTTAAACGCGGACAGGCTCTTTACCACCTACGTGGATTTTGACCAAAGCGACAATACGGGGTTTGGATTTCTCACTTCTACCGTATACGCCAAAAACGACTTTGCGGTAAAGGGCAATTTGGATTATTATACCCGTTCTGGTATAGGTTACGGCGCGGAAATCTCTTACGAGGATCCCCAGCGCTTTAGAGGTTCCTTGCAGGCCTATACGATTTACGATAAAGTTAAGGAAGAACAACGCTGGGGTATAGACGGCGGATACTGGTGGGAAGTGGCCGATACTTCCGACAGCCTTAATAAAGGCAGCGGGGCGATTTACTTCAGCCAGTTTGAAACTAGAAACGTATCCGACGCGGATTTTAACGACGACTTTTTCCGTTCCAATCCTTATGTAGTGTCGCCGGACCAGCTTACCCGTTTTTCCGTCGCCAGGCAAAGCGGTTGGGATACCTTCAGAGTCGGCTACACCAGAAGAGAGCAGCTTAACGAAAACGACAAAACCTATTCCAACGCGGAAGAATACGCCCCTAAAGTAGATTTGATTTTTAATCCTTTTGTCATAAACGGGACGGGCGGGATAGTAAATAATTTTTCCGTAGGGTTTAACAATGCCCAAATAGAAGATTATGACTTCGTGCAATATCTTAACGCTAGCTGGCGCAGTTCGAAAGATATAAAACTTCACCCCAATTTTACCCTTACTCCAAGCGGGTATTATTATCAGGACGCAATACTAAAAGACCCTACAAACAATGATGAAGATTCCTTCGTGGGGCGCTACGGCGGGGAACTTAATTTAAGATCCAATCTCATAACGGGGCTGCTTGATATCGGATACCGCTATACCAAACGCAGCACCAGCGGTTCTCTTACCAATATAGAGTATCAGGACTTGGACGAAGAGGAAAATCTGATTTATATTCAAAATTACTATATGCTCGGCCAAAACTTTTATTTCAGATTGGCCAGCGGATACGATTTGCGCAATTCCCAAGAGGGTTGGGACGCGAAATACAGGGTGGAACCGATAACGGCGGAGGCGGGGTATTTCTCGCCGAAAACGGGCGCCCATTTCTACCTGCAGAATATCTATGACGTACACGAAGGCAATCAGGCTTTTGTACTGGACAGCACTTTTAAGAGCATAGGCGAAAGTTACGCTTCTTTTGGTATGACCAATTACAGCACCGACAGGAACAATTTCCTCTTTACCACCAAGTTCCTTATAGCGCCGAAGAATATGACCTGGCGCGCCGATATGGGTATAGACGTAAGCGCCGACGATTCCAGTTTGTATGCCTATTCTAAACATATCAAAATATATAAAGATTTCCACGATATAAGCGTAATGGTGGGAGTGCGGGACAGAAATCAGAATTTGTCTTTCTCGTTTAGGATAAACATACTTTGCGGCGCGGGCGATAAGAATAAAGCGCTAAAGCAGGCCGACGAGTATTGGTATCCGTGGCGCGACGACAGAATGATACGCGATAATTTCTAATTTGGAGATAAAAAATGACGGCTGAGAAAAGAAATAAATTCGGCAGTATAGAAGTAGTGTGCGGGTGTATGTTTTCCGGCAAAACTACGGAGCTGATAAGGCGCATAGAAGTTTGCCGCCACGCGGGTCAGAAAGTGCAGGTATTTAATTCCAGCATAGACAAACGATACGCCGTCAGGGCGATAGCGACGCACGATTTAAAAACGATAGAAGCCGTACACGTAAACAAAGCAGAAGAAATACTTGGCTTAATAGATAAAGATACCGAGGTGGTAGCTTTGGACGAAGTCAATTTTTTCTCCAGGGAAATATCGGCCGTCGCTCTTAAAATAGCGGCTATGGGCAAGCGGGTAATTTGCTGCGGATTGGATTTGGATTATCAGGCCGTTCCGTTTGAAAGTACGGCGCGCCTTTTGGCAGTGGCAGACAGCGTTACGAAACTGGCCGCGCGCTGCACTAAATGCGGAAAACCCGCCACCAGAACGCAGAGGCTTGTAGACGTAAAATCCAGAATATACGTTGGCGGCGCCGACGATTACGAGGCGCGCTGTGCCGATTGTTTTAATCCGCAGGGTATAGACTAAGATTGCCGAAACGGAAAAATATAAAGCAAATAAAAAACTCCCGCGTTTTGTGCGCGGGAGTTTTTTGAAGTTCGATATGCTTCAGTTTGCTTTTGTATATATAAAAACGTTCTGTCCCATCTTAAGAACCAATTTGTTTTCGGAGAGTTCCTCTATTTGATAAACTGAGGTAAAATCGGAACTCACTCCGTTTCCTATGCTCGTTCCGGTCAAAGTCAGTATTTTGCCGTCGGCTTGCCAAGATTTGTGGAGCAAAGTGGCGGAATTTATGCTTTCGGCCGAGCCGTCGGCATTAAGTTTTACGCCGTCGGTTTTGCCAGGCTGTCCCTCAATGGGCTTTAGCCATTTGCCGATCAATATGGAGTTTATCGGCGCCTGCGTTTGATCCTGAAGTGCCGGCGAAGGATTGGTATTGGCATTATTGGCCTCTTGCTGAGAACAACCTAAAATAAAGAGTAAAGCCGCGGCTATAAAAATATATTTCATATTTTCCCATTTAATTGCTTTGTTTATAATTTGCGGAGTTGTCTTTGGTAAAGTGGATTTGGTTGCCGTCTTTTTCAAGCGTCATAGTTTCGTTTGAAAATTCTTTTACTTTATATACTTCCGTAAAATCCTTAATTTCTCCGTCGTAGGCATCGGTCCCGCGCAAGGTTAGTTCCCTGCCTTTAAGGGCCCAAGATTTATACGCCCTGTTTTCGGCGTTGATTGAAGCCGCTTGGCCGTTATCTCCGAAATATATTCCCTGTTTGTTTATAGGGGGTTGCGGCTTTCTGTTGTCTATCCAAGAGCCCTTTATATCGGGCGCGGAGGCGCAGGCGCATAAAAGCGCAGTGGCTAATATTAAAATGAGGATTGGGGATCTTGTTTTCATAAGTTCTCCTTTTGTTCGGCCTAAAGATTATTGTATTAAATTATTTATAATATAATAAGCGGTGTGGTTATGCGTAAATATTTGGCAATATTTATTTTTTTGTTGGTTTTAGCTCCGATATGTTTCGCGCAAGGCGGATTGTTTGAGAATGAGTCTTCACTCAAACCGATAATGCGCGGCGATATTTTGTTGGACGGCGGTTTTTCCGCTTCATATATAACGGAAGGCGCGGGCGATACCGCCAGCAAGAAACAGGTTTACGGCGGATCGGCCCGTATCCTGTACGCTTTAAGTTCCAGGTTTTATATAGGTCTGGAAGGAGTGTTCGACAGAGGAGAAATGGCGGGTTCCCCGCTTCCCTACGGGCCGGAATATAGCGGCACAATGGCGATAGTCAACGTGGATGAAAATATTTACAGCGTACGTTCGGGCTATTTAGTTTCCCGTTTTAATTTTAATCCCGCATCCGACAGACGCTTTTACTTCCCGCTCGGTATAGGATATATATACCGCAAGCAGACCACTACATACAAAGTAGAACCCGCGCCCGGCTCCGCTCCGCCCCAGCTGCCCGGCCTGTATTATTCTTTTGATAAGTCCGAAAAGGCGGGCGACGGTTTATCGGTCTACGGCGGGCTTGGTTTTGAATATGATTTCAGCAGGCATATTTTGGGCGGGCTGGAAGCGCGCTATTTTATTTTTAAAAGCGGCGGAACTCTTATGCAAAGCGCCTCGCTCCTGTTGAAAGTGGGCTTCCGCTCCTAACCTTTTATGCTTTTGCTGATTCTCTCGTGTTTTTAAAGTGTTCTCTTTGCGCTAGGGCTCTTTTTGGCCAAGACCATATCCAAATCTTTTATTTTAAATAACGCGTTGTGTCTTGCGCGGGGT
This sequence comes from uncultured Elusimicrobiales bacterium, assembly GCA_944324675.1. Classification (GTDB taxonomy): domain Bacteria; phylum Elusimicrobiota; class Elusimicrobia; order Elusimicrobiales; family Elusimicrobiaceae; genus Proelusimicrobium. The sequence goes on from CALUXE010000012.1 coordinate 26,203, forward strand.
TTAAGGGCGGCGCAGGCGCCTCTTTTTTAGCGCCTCGGCAAGGGCCGTGTTTCCAATTGCCTTCGCATACGGCGGAAGATATATATTCTTGCCGCGAATATTTTAACGTCGGTAGTGAAAATCCTTTTTCTTTCGTGCGCATAATTAAGTAAAAGGCGCGTCGGTTTTTGCAGCCGTATACGGGCCGCGCCGTTCGCCGCGGCCGTTTAGTCTTTCCCCGTAGAAACTTCTTGACCTGTTTTTTTTTTTTGATAAAGTACTCCTATAATCCGCCAAGGGGCAGGAGTGTTTTTTATGTTAAAAAAGGAAGGATTTACTCTTATAGAAATGTTGGTAGTGGTATTGATAATAGGGATATTGGCGGCTATCGCCTTTCCGCAATATGAAAAAGCGGTCGCGCGCAGCCGCCTGTCGGGAATGATTACCTTAGCTTCCAGCATTGCCCAAGCAGAACAGCGATATATGATGGCCAAAGGAGAATACACGCTGGACATAACGAAATTGGATGTTTCTCTGCCTTCGGATTTTACCTTGGTTGCCGAAACAGATCACTACTACCGCTACAGCAACGGCAAGATAATGGTTCGTTTAATTGAGAGGACGTCTCAGAGCCGTCCTTCTGTGGCGGTAATACAGGAAGGGGTGCCGGCTTTTATTTTATGGGGTTTTAAGCCTACCGACTATCGCTATTGCGGCGTAGTACGCGATAGTAAAGATTTGGAACTGGGCAAGGCTATTTGCTCCACTTATGGGACGGAAGTAAAAGTGGCGCAAGGTTCTCCTCTGTACTGGCGTTTATATTAAAACCCGATCTGTTTTGACGGCTTTTGAATAAAAGTTCCCCTACTGAATATTAATTTGACGAAAAAGGCTTGGGAGAGCGTGGCTTTATATTGTATTCACAACTATTCCGCTTAGGCCGCTTTGATGAAATATCCTTATATCAATATATCAATTGATTATACGGCGAGAGCTTTATCCGAAAGCTCGGTTTTGTTTGCCGCGCCGTTCGCCGCGGCCGTTTAGTCTTTCCCCGTAGAAACTTCTTGACTTGTTTTTTTTTTTTGATAAAGTACTCCTGTAA
>CALUXE010000013.1 GCA_944324675.1 uncultured Elusimicrobiales bacterium
TTCTCGCACAGCTTCTTGCCCAATTCGCTACTAACTGCTGTTCCGCAATACCGCTTAGTGTTACGACGCAACGGATAAATCCTATAATAAATCCTTACGTCTCGTATAGTCATATAGCAATAGACATTGCCGTTAATATCCGTATTATCCGCTCCGTCATATATTACACAAGTAAATTTGCCGCAATAAACTCCGCCGGCATATTCTGTCGGTATACAGTTAGCCGGAATTATAATATCGAGATCGTTTATTTTTAAAGAATATTTTCCGTGGGCCAAATAATAGGCGTCCTGCGCTCGGTGTATAGCCTCGCCCATAATCATTAATTGGGTGTAGCGTGTTTTTAATACCGACAACTGATACTGCGGGAAGGCTATAGCCGCAATTATCCCGATTATAAGTACCACTACCAACATTTCTATAAGAGTAAAACCTTTCTTTTTTGACATAAAAAATACCCCTGCTCCTAGGTGGATTCAAGGGTACTTTATCAAAAAAAAAAAACAAGTCAACCGCTCGGGCGGGTTAAAAAACAATAAAGCCTACAACAAATAAATACCTCTACAGTCTGTAGTACCAATACCCGTTGCCTTGGTTTACACTTTCAAATCTTCCGCCCATTCTCTCGCAAAGTTTTTTGCCAAAATCCGATGCAGGTGGCGCCATGCAATAACGTGTAATTCTTACCCTCATAGAAAGCAGTAGCGACCTTATATAAGTGACTCTAACCCCATTAGCGCCATACACAAAACAGAACGTGTAGCCAAGCCTAGTAGACTCTGAAACAGTGTATAGCCCACACGCCAATTTAGGACAATGCAGGGTGTTCCCATCCGCATTTAATGTGCATTCTAACGGGATGCTAACATCAAGATCGCTAAGTTTTGAAGGGTAGCTGCCGTTGGCCAGATAATAAGTCTCTGTCGCCCTGCCAATAGCGTCCGACATTATTATTGCCTGGGTATAGCGGCTTTTTAATACCGCAATTTGATATTGCGGGAAGGCGATAGCCGCCAATATGCCGATTATAAGTACCACTACCAACATTTCTATAAGAGTAAAACCTTTCTTTTTTGACATAAAAAATACCCCTGTTCCTAGAAGGATTACAGGAGTACTTTATCAAAAAAAAAAACAGGTCAACCGCTCGGGCGGGGATAAAACACAATAAACAATACAACCAATATGGGACTTTATTCCCTCAATAAATAGGTCTTTTATACCTTGTAAAATACCGTCGCGATATACAATAATTTTATTATGAGAAAACTATTCATATCATTAGCCCTACTGTTATCCCCTATTATAGGCTTCGCTGAACCTTGGGGGGTTTTAAAGGACGCCACATCACAAGAGCTGGAGGATATATACCTTTTGAATAAATTTGTTTTATCGGACGGCATTTCTTACTGCACTTACGGAAGCAAGAAAAGAATAAGCGACAAATACATATCACTTTTTTTTGAAACGGCTTTCCGCTATTGGACTTTGGGTTCAGCCCAATGGCTTGAAAATTCCGGCAGAAATGACGAATTCAAAGACATAATCCAAACCTTGAAAAAACCGTTTAAACTAAATTACTTGGGCCGCTGCGGAAGCAATACCATTGGAAAAACGGATATAGAAATTATTTCTGATTCTAAAAAGTGCCATAACAAGGACTACCGTTCTTTCCTATCGGGAGAAAACGCTCCTTTCAAAAGCCCCTTATTTATTTGTCTGTTGGAACATAAAGACTCTATGAACAAAAGAACTCACCTTTTGACGGAAAGATTGAGTGTAAGCAAACCGCAAATAAAAAAAAGAAAATTAGAAAATACTTACCGCTATATGGAAAATTTGACAAAAGGAGAAACTCAAATAGACCCGAGCTATAACGATTTTTTCGCCATTCCTTTCTGCACAATGCTGCATGAAACAGGACACGCTTTAGGGCTTTCGGACGAATATCCCAATGTAAACAATCAAAGCCGGATATATTCCTCTCCTTACAGAGGAGACGGCATAATGAACACCTTATGCACCCTTAAAGCCGATGACGTAACCGGCATTATAGTGCTGCTGGACAAAATCACAAACAAGAAACGCACTTTCCGCCCGTTTGACAATATCCCTGGAACAATAAAAAACGGTCGGTTTATTATTCCAGACAATTTGGAAAACATGTCAAAAAAAGATAACGCTAAATTAACCGACGATATTAGAATCTCAAAGAAGAAGTATATCCGCTTGATGAAAAGATACAAAGCGGATTTCAGCCAAGCGGCTTTTGATTAACAAGAACGCACAGGGAAGCAGTCCGCTCCGCTTGATATTAACTTGACACTAAGAGGAAATTAAAAGGCCCAAAAAAGAATAGGCCCAAAAAACAATACGGAGTAGGACTTTTGACCCTTTCTAAAATCCTGCGGAAAATATAAATTATAAGTATAAAGATTAAAAAATTTTAGATTTACCCTCCAAGGCAGCCTTTACCCCTAGGCTGCCTTTCCCTTTATAGCGGCGCCCATTTAGGCGCGGATATAATAAGCGGCTTTATACGCCGAGGAAAATAGAATATCAGCAAAAGCGGATAAAATTTAGTATTATGAATTTCAACAGACACCATTTACTATGTAAAGGAGGATAAATGCCACAAAACAGCAATGAAACAAAAAAAGGCCACCCGGCCGGTTTATATTTGCTTTTTGCTACGGAAATGTGGGAACGTTTCAGTTTCTACTCTCTAAAAGCGTTGTTCGTTTTATATCTGACCAGCGCTTTAATGCTTGACAAACAGGAAGCCAGCGCGCACTTCGGCACTTTGATGAGTTTGATTTTCTTGTCCCCTCTTATCGGCGGATACATAGCCGACCGCTGGATAGGACAGCGCTCCGCCATTATAATCGGCGGCATACTTATGGCCGCGGGGCAATTCGCCATGGGCGGCGGAAGTATGACTTATGTCTTTATAGCCATGGGCTTGATAGTGGCGGGCAACGGATTCTTTAAACCGAATATATCAAGCATAGTCGGCGAACTCTACGAGAAAAACGACCCGCGCAGAGACGGCGGCTTCACCATTTTCTATATGGGCATCAACTTAGGCTCTCTGCTTGCGGGCTTTATCGCGGGCACCTTGGCCGAAAAAGTAGGCTGGGGATGGGGTTTCGCCTCGGCCGGTATAGGCATGCTTATAGGGTTGGCCCTTTTCCTTTGGGGGCAAAACAAATATTTGCAGGGCAAAGGATTGGCTCCCAGGAGATACGCCGCCCAGCAAAAAGAGGAAAAAACGAAAAGCATTGACGCGCCCCTCACCAAAAACGAAAAACAGCGCATCGCGGTAATTTTTATTATGGCGTTTTTCTCCATATTCTTCTGGACGGTGTTTGAGCAAAAAGGCGCGGCCCTTAACCTAATAGCCAAAGAGAACCTTGACAGGGTGATAACGATATTCGGACACAGCTTTGAAATACCCGCCACTTGGTTCCAATCGGTAAACCCGTTCTTCATAATTCTATTGGCGCCGCTCTTTTCTAAAACATGGATAATGCTTGGCAAAATAGGCAAAGACCCGAGCATCCCGGCCAAATTTATGATAGCCTTTTGGTTTATAGCTTTGGGCTACGGCTTGCTGCTTACGGCCTCAATAGGATTAAGCGGGGCCGACAAAATCGGCATGCTTTGGCTGATAGGTGCTTATTTGCTTTTTACTATGGGCGAATTGTGCCTTTCGCCGGTGGGTCTGTCAATGGTGACAAAACTTTCCCCGCCGAAATTCATATCCCTGCTGATGGGAACTTGGTTTTTGGCTAACGCCGCCGCCGGCAAATTGGCGGGGTTCTATTCCGGCCTCTTGGATTCCATGACGCTGAGCCAATTCTTCACCTGGCCTACGCTTACGCCGATTGCCGCCTCTTTGCTGCTGCTTGTACTCATCAAACCCATAAACAAATGGATGCACGGCGTAAAATAGTAAAAATCGGCCTGTAAATATCGCGAAAGGCGCTCTGAGTAAAGAGCGCCTTTCGCTTTAAAGGGGCGCCCTTCCAAAGAAACCCTCTATATGATATAATATATGCGTATCTGCAAAGATATAATAAAAAAAGGAGAAGATTAGACTCTGGCTTGGTACGGGCTTAAAGCAAGCCAACACGCACAGCAACGCGGGCCCGCACTCGGTATGAAGTCGTTAATCTAAGTGTACAAAATAATGGCATTAACAGTAAAAGACAGAAAAGACATCATTTCCAAATTTCAGCAGAGCGCGAATGACACCGGCAGCGCGTCGGTGCAAATAGCGCTGATAACCGAAAGGATACAGTATCTTACCAACCACCTCAAAGCCAACCCGAAAGATTTCGCCGGCGAGAGAGGCTTAGTAAAACTCGTAGGCCAAAGGAAAAGACTTTTAGCCTATCTCAAGAAGAAAGATTTCGCCAAATATCAGCAGTTGACCAAAGAGTTAAAAATAAGGAAATAATCAATGACCAATACAACTAAAACCAGCCTGAGCGTTGAAATAGGCGGCAAGACCATTACCTTTGAAACTGGTCTTATCGCGAAACAATCCGACGGCTCCGTAGTGGCGAGGCTTGGCGACACGATGGTGCTCGCCGCCGCGGTTTCCGACAAAAATCAGAAACCCGGTCTTCAGGATTTCGTACCGCTTACGGTAAACTATAAAGAAAGAACTTACGCGGCCGGAAAAATACCGGGCGGATTCTTCAAGAGGGAAGCCAGACCGAGCAAGAAAGAAACTTTGTCCTCCCGCTTGATAGACCGCTCCATGAGGCCGCTTTTCCCCGAAGGTTTCGCCTGCGAAGTAAACATAACGGCGATGGTAATATCCGCCGACGGGAAAAACGACAGCGATGTTTTAAGCATAGCCGCTTCCAGCGCGGCGACGGTGATATCTTCCATACCGTTCACCACCCCGGTATCGGGCGTAAGGGTGGACAGGATTAACGGACAATACGTAATCAACCCGACGATAGAAGAACGCAAAACCGCCGATATGGACCTTGTAATAGCCGGCACTTTAGACGGCATTATGATGGTAGAGGGCGGCGCGCACGAAGTCGAGGAAGAAGCGCTTGTAAAGGCGATAGAAATCGCCCAGCCAGAAATCAAAAAACTCTGCCAAGCCCAGCTTGACTTAAGGGAAAAAGCAGGCAAACCCAAGTTTGAGTTCGCGGCCGAAACCTTGCCGCAAGAAGTTCTTGATATGGCCAACAACAAATACAGAGCCGAAGTAAAGAACATCTTGCACGGTTTCTACGACAAGCAGACCAGGGACACCAAAATCGCCCAGCTTAAAGAAGCTTTCAAAAACGAACTTTTGGAAGCCTATCCGGAACAGGGCCAGGCTTATGCCGACTTCGCTATGGAAATGCTCGCTTACGAGGAATCCAGAGCGATGGTGCTTAACGAAGGCGTCCGCGTAGACGGCAGAAAGACCGACGAAATCAGGCCTTTAAGCTCCATAGTGGGCTTGCTGCCCTGCGCGCACGGTTCGGCTTTGTTCACCAGAGGCCAAACTCAATCCTTGGCGGTAGCCACCTTAGGTACTGCCGACGACGCCCAAATGATAGAAGGCCTGGAAGAAACCTATGACGAGAAGTTTATGCTCCATTATAACTTCCCGGGTTTCGCCACCGGCGAATGCAAACCCGACAGATCGCCCGGCCGCAGAGAAATCGGCCACGGCGAACTCGCCAGAAGGGCTTTAATGCCGCTTTTGCCCAGCGAGGAAGAATTCCCCTACACGATAAGGGTGGTATCCGACATTATGGAATCAAACGGATCGTCATCCATGGCGAGCGTATGCGGCGGCTCCTTGGCGTTGTTTGACGCGGGCGTCCCAATGAAAGGCACCTGCTCGGGCATAGCGATGGGTTTGATCACGCAAGGCGACAAATACGCCGTCCTTTCCGATATTATGGGCCTTGAAGACCACCTCGGCGATATGGACTTTAAACTTACCGGTTCCAGAAAAGGCATCACCGCTTTCCAAATGGACCTCAAATTGGCCAGCGGCATTTCCTTGGACATATTAAGAAAGGCTATCGCGCAGGCGACTCGCGGCAGACTGTTCATTATGGACCATATGGAATCCACCCTTAAAGAACCCAGGCCGAATATCTCCAAGAACGCGCCGGTAATCTATACGATGACGATACCGCAGGACAAAATCGGCGCTTTAATCGGCCCGGGCGGCAAGAACATCAAGAGAATTACCGAAACCACCGACACCAAAATTGACATCGACGACGACGGGAAAGTAATGATAGCCGCCGCCAATGACGCTAAATTGCAGCAGGCCAAAGCGGAAATAGAACTCTTGACCAAAGACGTGGAAGTCAACCAAATCTACAAAGGCAAAGTGGTATCCATACAGCCCTTTGGCGCTTTTGTTGAACTCCTGCCAGGCAAAGACGGATTGCTGCACATTTCCGAAATTGACAAAAAGAGAATCAATAAAGTGGAAGATGTGCTCGCTTTAGGCGATATTGTCGAAGTAAAAGTAGTGGAAATAGACAATAACGGCAAAGTAAGACTTTCAAGAAAAGCCTTGCTTAAATAACCTAAGCGAATAAATTTAAAGCCCGCTCCAAAAGAGCGGGCTTTTTTATTCTCATACGGTGTAAACAAAAATAAATAACTGCCAAACGCGGAAATTTCCCCTTTCGTTAAACAAGGCCAAGCAATCAAAACACAGGCATATTGTTTTGACAAACAGTTGAAATTAAAAGAAAAATAAAAAAATCCCCCCTTTCCGCAAATTACCGAATATACAATTGCAAAAAAACAATACAAACCCTTGCAAACATATCTCCGCGGAAATATTTATTCCCCAATTTATTTGGAAGACTTGTATATGGTTAAAAGAAAAAAGAGGCGGAGGGCTTACTCTCCGCCTCAACTGAGGAACTTACAAGGAGAAATTTTTATCTACCTTATAATATATCTGTTTATATAATCGCCAACCTTCTTCGCGGAAGAATAGCCGCCGTCATTTATGTGCTTTATCATACGCCTAAGGGATATATAAAATTTAATCTTTAAATCCTTATTTAAAGAGGAAAAACGTTTCTCGTATCCGTAAAAATCTTTCTTTAGTTCATTTAATATTGCACGTTTGGCTTTAATTTCAGATTCGGCTTTGCGTGAAGTCTCAAACCAGCGCCTTACTTTTATGCCGGTCAATTTTCCACCCCCTATCGTCTTGGGCAAAGGCGCTACTTCCGTATCGGCTTTAACAGTTTTAATAGCCTCTTCAAAATCCACCGACTTTAATTCTTTGATTATTCTTCCGTTCAGTTCCTCAGCTCTCAAAGATGCCAAATCCGAATATTCCGAAGAATTAACATAAGCGGAAGCATAATACAGATTATTAAGTTTATCCATAAAGTTAGCTGAGGCTAACTCACTTCCTAAAAAAATTTCGTTTCTTCCTTTTCCGCCTCTCAAAGAAGCCGAAGCCCTCTCATATAGCTCCGCCATATCCGAAGAATAAGCCGCGCCCGAGGCGGCTAAACAGCATACAGCCGCAAAAAACATCTTTAATCTCATTTAAGCCTCCAAATAATTTCAACTTGATTTAAAGTTAGCTAAAACTAACATAATTTATTATAGCACAAAAAGATATAAGGAAACAAGTTTTAGATATACAGAGGATATTTTTATTTCGCGGCCGAACCGCTTTAAGAAAAGCAATTGCATCCTACCCTGAAAAAGGACTTGTCAAAGCGGAAAAGATAGCGAATTAAGGGGTTTCTTTCTCAAATCCTCAGAGGAGTTAAAAGAGCTTTTAAGGGTTTTTCCCCACAAGCAGGAGCAAGGCAAATTTACTATAATTATATATATGAATTTCCAAGACATAATACATGAACTTCAAACCTATTGGAAGAAGCAAGGCTGTATAGTAGTACAACCTTATGACGTTGAAAAGGGCGCCGGCACTTTTAACCCCGCGACCTTTTTCGGCTCGCTTACAAGCAAGCCGACTAAAGCCTGTTACGTCGAGCCGTGCAGAAGGCCGGCCGACGGCAGATACGGAGAAAATCCAAACAGGCTGGGCAAATACTATCAATTTCAAGTAATTTTAAAACCCGCGCCGGAAAATGTACAAGAACTGTATTTAAATTCCCTCAAAGCGCTTGGGCTTGACCCGAAACTCCACGATGTGCGCTGGATAGAGGACGACTGGCAGTCCCCCACTTTAGGGGCCAGCGGAGTCGGCTGGGAAATATGGCTCGACGGAATGGAAATCACCCAGTTTACCTATTTCCAAATTATGGCGGGCTACACTTTAAAGCCCATTACGGCGGAAATAACTTACGGCCTTGAACGCATTGCGATGTACTGCCAAAAAAAGGATACCATCTTCGATATTATGTGGAACGACGATACCACCTACGGCGAATTGGTAAAAGAGAGCGAAAGACAGTTCTCCCATTATAATTTTGAGGAAGCGGACGTCGAAAATTTAAGGCGTTATGTCTTGGAAAACGAAGAAGAGTGCAAGAAACTCTGCAAAAAGGGATTATACCTGCCCGCCTACGACTGTGCGATGAAAGTATCTCATTATTTCAACACTTTGGAAGCGCGCGGCGCCATTTCCGTTTCGGACAGGACCAACATTATCGCCAAAATCAGAGGTTTGGCCAAGCTGTGCGCGGCGCAATACATCAAAGCTACAGAAGGGAAGGAAGAAAATTTATGAACAATGCACTTTTAGAAATAGGAACGGAACATCTGCCGGCGCGCTTTCTGTTGCCGACTTTGGAACAGTTAAAGAACAATGCCGCGGCCATTTTACGGGAACATCGCCTCAAATATGTATCCTTGAGGACTTTCGGAACCTATCGTAAACTTGTATTGGAAATTAACGATTTGGCTTCCGTCGCCGAAGATATACAAAAAGAAGTCAAAGGGCCGCCCGCGAAGTTGCTTAAAGACGAAAGCGGCAATTATACCCCCCAAGCGGCGGGGTTCGCGGCCAAGAACGGCTTAAAGCCCTCCCAACTCGTAACAGTAGAGACGGATAAGGGGCCTTTCATTTTCGCAAAGGTGAAAATAAAAGGCGAGAAAACCCAGAAACTTTTGCCGACGGTATTCACGGAAATAATAAAGAGCCTCAACTTCCCCAAAAATATGGTTTGGGAGGAGAGCGGATTTCATTTCGCAAGGCCGATAAGAAGCCTATTGGCTTTATACGGCGATAAAGTGGTGAAGTTTGAACTGGCGGGCGTAAAATCCGGCAGGAACACGTATCCTTTAATATCTTTCGGCAGAAAACCCATTCGCATAAACGCCCCGCAAGACTATACGGAAACTTTAAAAAATCAGCCCCAGCCGATACTGGCCGATATAGAAGAACGCAGACACGCTTTGATAAAAACCGTTGAGGCATGTGCGGCGGCTTTGGGCTATAAGGCCGATTTGGACGAAGCCTTGATTACCGAAACGCTTTCCTTTACGGAACATCCCGTGGCTTTAAGCGGCGATATGGATATACGCTTTTTAACCTTACCGCGCGAATTGATTACCACCGTATTAAAGACGCAGTTAAGAATGTTCCCCGTCGTAAACGACGAAGGCGAACTTCAGCCGCACTTTATAGCGGTGCGCGACGGCGTAAGCGACAATCAGGACGAGGTCAGAACGGGCTTTAAGAACGTAATGACTGCCAGATTTACCGATGCAGTATTCTTTTACGAAAACGACCTCAAAACCGGGCTTGACGCTATGCGCAATAAACTTGCCGGCGTCAACTTTATAGACGGTATGGGCAATATGCTCGAAAAGAGCGAACGGGTGGAAAAACTGGCCGGCAAAATAGCCGACAAGTTAAATCTGAAACAAGAAGCGAAATCCGCCATAAAGGAAGCGGCCCATTACGCATATGCGGATTTGACAGGCGGAGTCGTCTACGAATTTAGCGAACTGCAGGGTTATATGGGCGGCGTATACGCCGAAAAAACGGGTAAGAACAAGCAATCGGCCAAAGCGATAGGGGAGTTCTACTATCCGCTGAGCGCTTCCTCCGCACTGCCCTTCACGATAGAAGGGTCCGTGGTGTCTTTGGCGGGCAAGATGGATTCTTTGGCGGCTAATTTCGCCATGGGACAAATACCGAGCGGGAGCGAAGATCCTTACGCTTTAAGAAGACAAGCTATGGGCGTGGTAAGGATAATAGCGGAAAATAATTTTAATCTCTCCATTAAAGAGATAGTGTATATGGCCGACGAACTACTCCCCCGGGCCAACGAACATTCGGCGGAGTTGGAGGATTTCCTCTGGCAGCGCTTGGCCAATATATTGGAAGCGCAAGGCTCCACCCAAGACGAAATAGCGGCATTGCGCAATACGGCAAAATCGCCCATAAGCGTTTTGGCCGCCGCCGAAGCTCTAAAGCAATACCGTAACAGCGAAAGTTTGGCAAGCGTAGGGCAATCGGCCAAAAGAGTTGGAAATATTCTAAAGAAAGGGCAATTAACCCAGAACGGCGAAATAGAATCTTCCCTTTTCGAATACGAAGAAGAGAAAAATCTATTTAAAGCCTTAACTGAAATAGAAGCGCAAATAGCCCCCAAATTGGGCTTGGATACCACTGAAGGCTATTGCGCCATATTAAAAGCTTTGGCCGCTTTTGAGTTGCCTTTAAACGACTTCTTTGATAAAGTTATGGTAAACGCGGAAGATGAGAGAATAAAACATAACAGAATAAATATGCTTGGCAGAATAAACGGGATATTGACCGGGACCGTAGCCGACATAAGCAAATTGCAAAAGAGAGGGTAATATGAAGACATTGAACAAGAAAGGAATGTCGCTTTTGGAAGTGATGGTCGTAGTTCTATTGATAGCGGGTTTGGCGGCGATGGCCTATCCGTCATATTTGAGCTCCGTAGAAAAGGGTAAGGCGCTGGAAGCGATAAGAATAGTATCCAATACGGTGGCGGCTCAACAGCAGTATTATGAAAACAACGGCTCTTACGCGACTTCTTTTTCCGATTTGGATTTTGACATAACAGGCAAGAATATAACCGTAAGCGCGGATGCGGCCACTACTGATAATTTTTCTTACGCACTAGGAGAATCGACAGTATCCGCGACGCACAATTCGGGCTCCTCTTACACCTATACGATATCCGGAAATTATACCGAAGACTACATATTGTGCACGGTAGGTAGAGACGCAAAAAACGACAAGAAAATATGTTCTACTTTGGGCAAACAATATACCGACAATATATATATCGTGGAATAAACTCGTTTAAAACATCCGATACAAATAAGCGCCGCTTTAAAGCGGCGTTTTTTATCGCGGAAATAAAGGGGCCTTCCAACAAAAACACCCTTGGCGGCAAAAATCAGATGAGATAAAATCTCCCCCTAAAAAGGCCCCCTTTCTCCCCAGCTTAGATAACTCTTTCACACAAAAAAAAGAGAGGCCCCCTTTTAGGAGGCCTCTCTCAACTGTATCAATGTTCCCGCATCATTAATGTTTAACTGCGGCCCGCTTCTTGCCGTGCGCCGTCATTTCAACCAAATTCTGCACCAAAACATAGAATAGCGGTATTATCAGCAAGCCCAATACCGTACCGACAAGCATTCCAAAAAACACCGGCGTGCCTATCGCCTTTCTGCTAGCCGCGCCGGCGCCCGTGGCTATAATCAGCGGGAATACGCCCAATATGAACGTAAAAGCCGTCATAAGAACCGCGCGGAATCTTTCAAACAATCCCTTCAGCGCGGATTGCACCACCGAAGAGCCCCTTTCGTGTTCCTCTTTGGCGAATTCCACAATCAATATGGCGTTCTTGCTGGCGAGCCCTATTAAAAGAACCAAACCCAGCTGGGCGTATATGCTCAGCGATAAACCCATCACCATCAAACCCAACAGACCTCCGAGCAATGCCACCACTATCGACATCAATACCGCCATAGGGATACTCCAGCTTTCATACTGCGCGACCAAGAATAAATAAGCGAATAATATCGCCAGCAAAATCAAGTATGTTATTTGCCCGCTGTTCTGCTTTTCCTGATAGCTGATGCCGGACCATTCATAAGCGTAGCCTTCCGGCAGAGCCTGCTTTGCCAGTTCCTCCACCGCGGCCATCGCCCGGCCGGAACTTATATCGCTTTTCTGAGTGGCGTTTATCGTAGCGGAAGGATACTGATTGTAACGCGTTATCATTCTGGGCGAGAGTATATCCCTAAAATCAACAAAAGCCCTTAAAGGAACCATCATGCCGCTTTGATTGGGGACATAAAGATTATCAAGACTGGTCAAATTCTGGCGGTATTTCCAGTCCGACTGTATCATAACCTTGTTCACCTGCGTGCCGAAGTTTATGTCGTTGACATATCCCGATCCCAAATAATTTTCCAAAGCGGAGAAGATATTGGTCAAAGGTACGTTCATAGATTCCGCTTTCGTCCTGTCTATATCCAAAAACACATTGGGGGGTTTCGCCGTAAAGTTGGAAAAGGCGAAAGATATGCTCGGGCTGCGCCTTAAAGCGTCCAGGAAGTTCTGCGTCACCGTATCAAGTTTATTGTAATCGGCGTCGTTTAAGGACTGGATTTTCAAATCCATACCGCCCGCCGAGCCCAACCCCGGTATCGCCGGCATTTCCATAAATTGGAATTCGGCCTCGGGTATATTGGATACTTTATCCTTAAGTCTGTTTAAAATATTGGTGGAATACAATTCGTCGCTTTTGCGCTCGCTCCATTCGTTAAGGCTGACCACTATCATAGCCATATTTTCCCCGCTGCCGCCCGTCATGCTGTGGCCCGTCACGCTCATTACGCCTTTTACGCCTTCCTCCTCCCTGAGTATAGGGGTTACTTGGTCCACTATCGCCTTCGTCCTCTTGAAAGAAGCGCCCTCCGGCAGCTGTATGTTAAGCATTACCACGCCTTGGTCTTCGCCGGGGATAAAAGAGGTCTGGCTCGTTTTCAGCGTACCCCACACCAATAAAACGAATATCACAAATATTACCGCTATAAAGATACTGCTCCTGGCTATTATGCGCACCACCGCGCGGTATTTTACCGACGCTTCCGTCACTATCTTATTAAACCACACCAAAGGTTTAAATGTAGTGGGAGTCAGCGGCCTTAACATCGTCGCGCATACCGCGGGCGAAAGCGTAAGCGCGTTTATCGCCGAAAATACAACCGCCGTAGATATCGTAACGGCGAATTGTTGGTATATCTTGCCCGTTACTCCCCCCAAAAATCCTATGGGTACGAATATAGCCAGCAACACCAAAGTGGTCGCCACTATAGGGCCCGATATTTCCTTCATAGTTTGGATCGCCGCGTCTTTGGGGTTCATATTCTCCCTTGTTATCAACAGTACCGAACGTTCCACCACGCAGATGGCGTCGTCCACCACCACGCCTATGGCCAATACCAAGCCGAACAGCGTAAACATATTTATAGTGTAGCCCAGCACCTTAATCACTATAAAAGTGCCCAATAACGATACCGGTATCGCCACCGAAGGAACCAATGTGGAACGCCAATCCTGCAGGAACAGATAACATACAAACACGACTAACGCAAATGTAAGAAGCAAGGTCCAAACGACTTCGCTGATAGACTCGTTGATATAAAGGGTCGTATCCATATTAATGTTGTAGACCAAATCTTCGGGGAAGAACGCAGAGAGCCTTTTAAGCTCCTCTTTGATGCCGTCCATAGTCGTAAGAGCGTTCGCGCCCGATACCATGCTTAAGGACATCGTCACCGCCGGGCTGCCGTTAAATTCCGAAGCCGCGCTGTAACTTTCCATTCCAATCTCTATCCTGCTGATATCGCCCAGCCGCACCAAACCGCCCTGTTCGTCCGTCCTTACGATTATGTTCTTAAAATCCTCGACATTGTTTATACGCCCCTGCGTCTGCAAAGAATATACCAACTGCTCATCGCTCTCGTTGGGATAGGAACCGATTTTACCCAAAGTAGGCTGATAGTTCTGAGATTCTATCGCCGCCCTTATGCTCGATACCGGCAAATTGAGCGAGGCTATCTTATCGGCGTCAAGCCATATGCGCATACTCTTCTTGGCGCCGTGTATACCGATGTCGCCCACGCCGTCAAGTTTTATCAAGGATTTTTTTACATTGTTTTCAAGATAGTCATTGATATAGTTGGTGTCATAGGTGCCGTTGGGCGACATAAAACTCACAAAGCCCAACATGCCAGATGACATTCTCCTCACGCTCATGCCCCTTCTGGTAACTTCCGTAGGAAGCTGTCCGCTGGCCTGCTGTATGCGGTTTTGCACCTTTACCTGCGCCATATCGGGATCGGTGCCCGATTTGAAAGTTATCGTAAGAGAATAACTGCCGTCGGAGGATGTGGAACTCATATAAATCATATCCTCTACGCCGTTTAATTCTTCTTCCAACGGAATGCCTATCGTCGTTGCCACCACATCGGCGCTGGCGCCGGGGTAGCTGGCCGATACCCTCACTTCCGGCGGGGTTATTTCCGGATATAACGCCACCGGCAAGGTCCACAAACATATTAGACCTGACAAACTGATTATCAGCGATATCACTACCGCGAAACGGGGTCTTTCTATAAAAAATTTAGAAAACATTATCAGCCCCTCTCTATTGCGCCACTATCGTACTCTTTACTGACTGACCGTTGCTTACCTTCTGCACGCCCGATATTACTATCTTCTCGCCCGGTTCTATACCGGAATTTACTATGTAATTGTCTTCGTAACTCTCGCCTAAATCAACATATCTTTGCTGCGCTACGTTGTTGTCGTCGACAACCATTACATACTTGCCGTTAGAATCCTGCGCCACCGCCACTTGCGGGACCAGTAAAGCCTCCTCCAAGCCGGCGGGAGATACCAATATCGTTATCAAATTGCCAGGCACCAAAAGCCTATCGGGATTTTCGTATTCCGCGTACATGGAAATAGTTGCCGTTTCTGGGTTCATTTCATTATCCTGATATATCTTGGGCGTTTTGGCGTCTATTATCTGCCCATTGGCAAGCAAAAACTGCACGCTGCTTTTATTCTCGCCGTCATCTCCGATATATTTCAAACTCTCAAGACGCTCCTTATCCGTTAAAGAGAAATTTATCCTTACCGGGTTTATCTGCACTATGCGCGCCAGGCTTGAAGTGGAACTGTCAACATAATTGCCCTTGGTTATCAGGCTCTTGCCTATCTTGCCCGATATTGGCGCCTTTATTTCGCTGTGTTCCAAATCTATGGAGGCCAGCTCCAAATTCGCTTTGGCTTGCTCCAATGCCGTTTGCGCCACTTCCAATTCCGCCGCGGGCAGCATTTTCTCTTTATACAAAGAGTACTGCCTGTCATAATCGTTCTGCGCTTGGGAAAGCGCCGCTTTAGCGCTGGCGACATTGGCTTTATACTTGCGCTGTTCTATTCTAAACAAGGTATCGCCCTCTCTAACGAAAGAACCGTCTTCAAAGAGGACTTCCTCTATATACCCCGAAACCTGCGGCCTTATGTCTACCGCGTTCATAGCTTCCACTCTGGCGATGTACTTCTTGGCAGGGGCGATATTTTTCTTTTCCGCACGCTTTACGGTAACATATACTTCTTCCTGCCCCATAGGCATCATACCCTCATTTTTGCAGGAAAATTCCGCCCCAAAAAAAATGCCGCCCAAAAATTGGGCGGGCATTATTGTCGTAAAAAACTAAAAGAGCGCTTTCAATCCCCGCCTGCACCGCCTTTTGAGACTTTAAGATTGTCGCATATTGACACACCCGTTTCAGTACACGTCGTTATGCCAGTTATATAATTTTGAGAAAGAACATAACTTTGCCCCGCGCCTACTACGCGCGTGGCAACCACGGCGTCTTCGCCAAGGACTATCGTAAAGTTATTCGTCCTCAAGCTATCGCCGGAAGCCGCCGTACCGTCAATATTGTTAAGCGTGATATCCAACATAGCGTAATTATCGGTATAGACATTGTTTGGAGTACCGAAACGATACCTCTCCTGCGCCTGCCTGATACTCCCTATAAGTGAAAGAGCCTCCCCCGCCTTGGAGCGTTCCACCGCCTTAAAATACTGCGGCAGAGCCACCGCGCCCAGTATACCTATTATAAGAACCACGACCAATAGTTCCACCAAGGTGAACCCTCTAATATTATTTATCGCCATAAGACTGCCCCTTTAATAAACAGAATCCCGTATTTTCAGCATTACCTGTGCTATTTATTAAGCATACATACTTTATAGTAAAAAATCAACGAATAAAGACTATATTGCATTGATTATTTTATCTAAAACCGAATTTTTCCCTTATAACCCTTGCATTTGACCGCTTATATAGTTATACTTGTCTTAGTTTGTGACAGGGGGATGCAATGATAAAAAACAAAATATTGTCTTACGCGCTTATATGCGCATTGATGATGCCGCAAAGCCTTTGGGCCTGCACCGGCATAGAACTTAAAACCGACGACGGAAAATTTCTCTCGGCAAGAAGCATAGAATGGGGCGCCTATGAACTTAAAAGCAACTTGGTGCTTATGCCAAGAGGCGTAAAATACCAGGCTTATACATCTTTGGGGGAGCAAAACGGCCATAAATGGACCGGAAAATACGGATTTGTCGGTATATCGCTGGTATACGATACTTATATAGGCGAGGGTATGAACGAGGCCGGACTTAACGCGGGTATGTTCTATTTCCCGGGATACGGCTCTTTGGCGAAGTATGAAAAGAGGAAAAACTACAAATCGCTGATAGACATGAACCTCACTACTTGGATTTTAAGCAATTTCGCCACCGTGGAAGAAGTTAAGAAAAATATAGACAAAATAATAGTAGTACCTGTGGGTTACGACAAAAACGGCAATCCTCTGCCTACCGCGCATTGGCGCGTTACCGACGCGCAGGGCGGAAGCATAGTGATAGAAATTACGGACGGCGGGAAAGTCAACGTGTACGACAATAAAGTCGGCGTACTGACAAATTCCCCCCAATTCCCGTGGCAGGTGACAAATCTTAATAATTACGTAAACTTAAAACCCGGTACAGCCAAAGGATTTGGGGCAAACGGCATACAGATAAAGTCATTCGGGGCGACATCTTCGCTTTTGGGGCTGCCCGGTGATTATACGCCGCCTTCCCGCTTCGTAAGGGCTTTCTTCGCGATAAACACCGCACCTAAAATGCCCAATGCCGAAAAGGGAATAAGGCAAGCTTTTCAGATCTTAAAAGGTTTTACGATACCCATAGGAATGGAATTTGCGCCCGGCAAAAAAGTACCAAATATCCCCAGCGCAACCCAATGGACCGCTTTGAGCAATTTGTCGGATAGAGAATTCTACTACAACACTATGTACAACCCGCTGGTAAGGAAGGTAGACTTGAAAAAAATAGACTTTGAAACGACACAAAAAACCGTAACTCCTCTGGAAACCCAGCTTGAGCCGGTCTTTAAGGAAATATACTTTAACTGATTGTAAACATGCTGAAGACCTTAAAATATCCCCCTTTTTACGGGGGATATTTTTTATTGATTTGTTTTTTGAGAAAAATGGCGTAAACTTTTTATGTAAAGAAAAAAGCAGTAAAGGAGGGTGTTTGTTATGGAAAGAAAATTAAGGGTCGCGCAATACGGCTGCGGAAAAATGTCGGTATACTCCATGCGCTACGTCTATGAGAAAGGAGCCGAAATAGTAGCCGCTTTTGACATCAACCCCGAAGTTATCGGCAAAGACATCGGCGAGATAGCCGACATCGGCAAAAAAGGCGTAAAAGTAAGCGACGCTAAAAAAGCGGGCGAAATACTAAAAGAAATAAAACCCGATATTTGTATTATAACCACGCAAAGCCTTTTCAGCGATTTATACGAACCTTTCAAAGTATGCGCGCAAAGCGGAGTAAACGCGATATCGACCTGCGAGGAAGCCTTCTTCCCTTGGAATTCTTCCCCTAAACTGACAAAAGAGTTAGACGAACTGGCAAAGAAAAACAACTGCACGCTCTGCGGAAGCGGATACCAAGACGTCTTTTGGGGATATTTGATAACCGCTCTTTCGGGCGCGACTCAAACGATAAAAAAAATAAAGGGCAAATCAAGTTATAACGTTGAAGATTACGGCATAGCTTTGGCAAAAGCACACGGCGCGGGGCTGGATTTGGATACCTTTGCCAAGGAAATTTCCGCCTCTGATAATATCAGCGAAGAACAACGCGGCAAAATGATAGAAAACGGCACGTTCCTGCCTTCGTATATGTGGAACGTAAACGGCTGGATGTGCGAGAAACTCGGCCTCACCATAACGGAACAGACGCAGAAAACCGTCCCGCAAACGCATAACGCAGAGCTTAAAAGCTCTACCTTAAATATGACCATACCCGCGGGCCACGCTACCGGCATGTCTGCCGTAGTGATGACAAAAACCAAAGAAGGCATAATTTTAGAAACGGAATGCATCGGCAAGGTATACGCGCCCGACGAGTTCGACCAAAACGACTGGACGATAGAAGGCGAACCTTCCACCAGGATAACGGTCAACCGCCCCGCCACAGTAGAACTGACCTGCGCGACAATAGTAGCCCGCCTGCCTGATGTCATAAACGCGGCGCCGGGTTATATTACCACTGACAGGATGCCCGATCCGTCATACCGCTCCAAACCGTTAAACGAATATGTAAAATAAAAGCAAATCTAATCAGGAGCCGAGCCCTCGCGAAAAGGCGAGGGCTCGGCCTTTGAGCGGCGGATATTCCCTAAAGCGGAAATAATTGATATAATGAATATATAAACATATTATCCGACGGCGAAAGAAAAGTTTAAAAAAATAAACGGCTTTACAAGATCGGATAATTTTAATAGAATGTTTATGTAGTCCTCGGTAGCTCAATGGTGGAGCGATCGGCTGTTAACCGATAGGTTATAGGTTCGAGTCCTATCCGAGGAGTGGATTTACCTCTAAGGTGTGGCTTAAAGTGTGGCTGTCTTAGAGAATATTTTAGAAAAGAGGCTCGTTTGGCGGGCCTCTTTTTTTATATGGAATATTTCCCTCCGCGTCTTTATCTATAAAATAAATATCCCAGCCTTAGCCTGGGATTTTATAAAGACAAAACGCCGCGCGCCAAATCGTAGGACGCGCGGCGTTTTTAAAGAAGAATAAGAAACTTATTTGGCGGGAGTATAATCCTCCAGAATTTCGGCTTTTTCGATTACTACCGGCTCTACGGGCACGTCGTCATGCGGAAAACGCCTGGTCGTCGCTACGACTTCTATCGCGTCCACGGCCTCGGCCCCGCTTACCACTTTGCCGAATACGGCGTAACCCCAGCCTTGCATCGTTTGGGATTTGAAGTTAAGGAAGTCATTATCATTGGTATTGATAAAGAACTGCGCCGTAGCCGAATCCGGGTCAGAAGTGCGCGCCATGGCTATGGTGTACTTATTGTTTTTAAGGCCGTTGTCGGCCTCGTTCATTATGGGAGCGTGCGTGGGGCGCTCCTGCATTTGGGAGTCCATACCCCCGCCTTGTATCATAAAATTCTTTATTACTCTGTGGAAAATCGTCCCGTCGTAATGCCCCTCTTTGACATAACGAATAAAATTTTCCGTCGTTTCAGGCGCGTTTTTGGAATCAAGCTCCAACACTATATCGCCTTTATTCGTCTTTAAAAGCACATACATTACATTGCCCTCCGTAGCATTATTATCCGCTTTTTCCGCTTGAACAGGCTCGGCCGAGCGCTGTTGTTCGGCTGGAATATTATCTTTCTTAGCGCAAGCCGCAATTATTACGGCCATTAAAGAAAACGCGAATATAAGTTTTATAGTCTTTAGCATAAATAACCTCCTGCTGCTTTATAATTATATATATTTTGCTATGCTTTATGGCATATCCTTGCGGCACATCTTCGCATAGGCGTTACGCTTCTTTTAAACATTATCCCTATCGGTTTGTTCCTGCAAAGTTACATAGTCCACTTTGCCGTTTCCCATTATAGGAAGCGTTTCCACTATATTTATGCGCTTGGGAACCCAAAGTTCGCTGAATCCGTTCCGTTTGAAATAATCTTGTATTTCGGAAACTTTCGCTTCGGGATTGGTGGTATAGGCTACAAGCTGTTCCCCTTTCTTGGGGTCCGGCGCGCGCACCACCGCCTGCATATACTGAGGCCAAAGCTGGGTAAGAGCCGTTTCCACCGCGCTTAAGGACACCATCTCCCCCGCTATCTTGGCAAAGCGTTTTGCTCGGCCTTTGATGGTTATAAAGCCGTCGTCGTCAAATTCCACTATGTCGCCGGTATCGTACCAGCCGTTTTCCGGCGGCTGTATCAGGCCGGGTTTATCTTCTTTCAGATAGCCCAGCATTACATTATCGCCCTTAACCCAAAGGCGTCCGCCCTCCTCTATGCCGGGCACTTTTTCCAAGCGGTATTCTATGCCCGGAAATATCCGCCCGACCGTACCTCTCTTAAAATACATAGGCGTGGTAAAAGATATCCCGGGCGACATTTCCGTCGCGCCGTAAGCTTCAAGTATTCTTATTCCGAACTTCTCAGCCCACAGTTTAAAGGTTTCGTCTTTCAGTTTTTCCGCGCCTACGGCGGCGTATCTTAGGCTGTAGAAGTCGTAAGGGTGGGCGGTTCTTCCATAAGCGTTTAGGAAGGTATCCGTACCGAATATGATGGTGGCGTTTCTGTCGTATACAAGCTCCGGCACTATTTTGTAATGCAGAGGCGAGGGATACAAAAATACGGAAGCCCCGTTCAAAAGCGGCATAAAGAGCCCGCAGACCAAACCGAAAGAGTGGAACATCGGCAGAGCGTTGAAGAATTTATCTTCCAATCCGTAAGATATTAAGCTGGAAAGCTGACACCTGTTGGCGTTTATATTGCGGTGGCTTAACACCACTCCCTTCGGCACGCCTTCAGAGCCGCTGGTAAAGAGCACGACGGCCGGGCTTTTAGGGTCTTGGTTTTTGCACGCGCGTTTATAAGCGAAATAAGGGAAATTGGATTTTACCAAAGCCTTTAATTTGTCAAAGAGAGTTATTTCCTTTTGGATATCCTCAAGATAGACCATCTTTACCCCGGCCTTTTCCAGAGCGTCGCGGACCGCCTCCAATCCTCCTTTAACTATAAACTGTTTGGAGCTTATCACCGTTTTAATATCGGCGGATTTGCAAGCCGAAAGTATATTCTTTATCCCAGAGGAAAAGTTTATCATCGCCGGCACTCTTCCGTAAGCCATAAGCCCGAATATCGTCAAGGCGCAGGCGTTCATATTGGGCAGAAGCACGCCGGTGAACTCTCCTTGTGAAGTAAAAGAACGGAATTTCTTGCCCAACAGGAACATACCCGTAAGCAAAGTGGCGAAATCAATACCTTTGCGATTAATGTCTTCCAAAGCTCTAAGGCCTCGGCCGGCGAAATCAGTGGATTCTATAAGCGCGCGCACCAAAGTGATGTCTATATTGGCGCTTCTGTAGCGCATATCGGTCATAAGGTCGTAGACTTTATCTTCGGCTTTATAACGGCGCTCCCTGCTCTTAAGGTGGCCGGGCAAATCCAATTTGACGGCGGGCATTATGTTTAAGGAAAACTCAACATTCGGCCTATGCCTCAACTTGCGGCCGAAATACGCAAAGCGGGAATACTGCGTACCCTGCACGAACAGCGGCAATATTTTGGCGCCGCTCTTTTCCGCTATCATGGCGGGGCCGGGATAAATCTTCATTACGCCGCCGGTGGTGGATATGCGCCCCTCGGGGAAGATTATCACCTTGCGCCCCTTTTTGACCTCGTCAATTATGGTCTTTACCGACATGGCGTTAGTCGGATCCACGGGATAATGGCGGATAAAACGAAGGAATATCCTCACCCAAAACCTTTTGGCGACGGTGCTGTCCACCACAAAGGCTATATCATCGGGCAGGAAAGCCGCCATTATCAAAGGGTCTAAAAAGGAATTGTTATTGGCTATAATCAAAGTCTTTCCGCCGGCCGCGCGGTAATTGTCCATGCCTTTAACTTTTATCGTATAGAGAGAATTTAAAATAAAGAACAGCGCGGACCTTAAAACATAATCGGGCAGAAGTTTGCAAATATATACCGCGCCCGCCATATTGAGGAGGGCCAATATTACCATTATCAGCGGCGTGCCGAAACCAAAAGTTAAAAGAATCAAACTCGCCAAGCTGGCTAAAAGCACCGCTAAGGCATTAAGGAAAGTACTCGCCCCAAAGGCTCTGCCCCGCATAGAAGAAGGCGACAATACCTGCAGCAAACTTATCAAAGGCACGATGTAAAGACCCGCGCACAGCGATATAAGACATATGTCCAGCGATATCCTAACCCCGCCGAAAGTGGCGATAAAAGAACGCAGATCTATAACATCCATAGAACTCTGCGCGTTTAATATGGCCCAAGACAAATCCAACATCGCAAGCGACATAACTATCATGCTCAAAGGCAGATATTTTACGCTTACGGAACCTTTAAGAAGCTTCCTGCACAGAAGCGCGCCCGCCGCTACGCTGCAGGAGAACAGGGCAAGTATATAATTTAGGACTTTATCATCCGCGTGCAAAATGCTTTTTGACAATTCCGGCAGCTGCATAAGGAATATCGCGCCCAAAACCCAGAACCAGCCTATCGCCGCCATACAGAGGAAAAGGTTCTTTTCCTTAACGCACAGCTTGGCGGCTTTGTAAAGGCTTTTGAAAATATTGGCGTCCAGCGGCGAATCTGGGCGGGAACCTTCTTTCACGGACATAAACAAAGAAGCGCCAAAACCCGCCAAGGAAACAGCTATCATCACAGGACAGGCGACATTTAAACCCAAACTCGGGCTTTTTGCGAACAATAATCCCAAAAGCGTACCCGCCAAAATGGAAAGATAACGCCCCGCCTCTATCAAACTGTTCGCGTACAGCAATTGTTCTCGCCTTACTATCTGAGGGATTACGGCGTATTTGACGGGCGTCAAAAACGCGCCCTGCGTACCCAGAAGGAAAATTACTCCAATTAGAAAAGAAGGGCTTTTTATATAAAATCCGAAGGCGGCCAAAAGGGCGGAAATTATTTCCGTAAATTTTACGGCGCGCACTACTTTCGCTTTGGGGAATTTATCGCTTACTTGCCCGCTAAGCCCAGAGAAAATAAAAAACGGCAGCATATAACACATCAGCGCCGCCGCTATATAAAAAGTGTATTGCCTGTAGCCGAAAGAATTAAGATTAAAAGCTATAAAAGCGGCGAAAGCCGTTCTAAGCATATTATCGCCGAAAGAGCCCGCCGAGCAAGCCCAAAACAGCGAAATAAAATCCCTCTTGAGAAAAACCTTAAGCAATTTGCGCACTGGCCCTCCTTTCTCTATATATAATTGTATAAAATAAAAAAGGGTTGTTAAGGGCATCCCCCCCTTTTCGCAGAAAAAACTTTAAAAAAAGCGCCGCAATAACGGCGCCCAGCCGTTTGGGGCTGGCAATTTCCGTCAATAAATGTTAGACTGCCTATTATCGTAGATATAAGCAATGGCTATTGCTTCAAAT
The DNA here is from genome assembly GCA_944324675.1 of uncultured Elusimicrobiales bacterium. Taxonomy (GTDB): domain Bacteria; phylum Elusimicrobiota; class Elusimicrobia; order Elusimicrobiales; family Elusimicrobiaceae; genus Proelusimicrobium. The sequence goes on from CALUXE010000013.1 coordinate 23,545, forward strand.
GACGGAGAGTTTTCTTATGAGAATGCTGGATATAATTATAAAGAAGAGAAACGCCCTGCCCCTAAACCAGGAAGAATTTAATTTTATCGCGCAAGGCGCGGCGAAAGGAACCATACCTGATTATCAGTTATCGGCTTTCCTTATGGCGGCTTTCGCCAACCCTCTCAGCGACAAGGAAACTGCCCTTTTCACCAAAGCCATGGCGAATTCGGGCGACAGACTTAATTTTAAAAATATCAAAATCCCCAAAACGGATAAACACTCAACCGGCGGAGTGGGCGACGGCATATCCATACCGCTGGCCCCGCTGGTCGCCTGTGCGGGCGTGGCGGTGCCGATGATGTCGGGCCGCGGCCTTGGCCATACCGGCGGAACGCTGGACAAATTGGAGTCTATAAAAAATTTCAATGTGAGAACGCCGGTAAAGCAAATCTATAAACAGATAAAAGAGATAGGCGTATGCATGTTCGGGCAAACCGCCGATTTGGCGCCCGCGGACAAAAAGCTCTATTCACTCAGGGACGCCACCGGAACGGTGGAAAGCAGGCCTTTGATAACGGCGAGCATTCTTTCCAAAAAATACGCCGAGGGCGTTGACAGCCTGCTTATGGATGTTAAATTCGGCTCGGGCGCGTTCATGCAGAAATACGAGGACAGCAAAAAACTGGCCAAAGGCCTGGTACGCACGGCAAAACTCATGGGGCTTAACTGCCGCGCGCTGATTACCGATATGCGCCGCCCATTGGGCAGAGCCATAGGCAACAGCAATGAAATGCTGCAAAGCATAAAAATATTAAACGGCGATAAAGATATCGCGCCCGACTTTTATGATCTTCTTTTGGAAACGGCCGCCCAAATGCTTTTAATAAGCGGAAAGACCAAAGATATCAAAAAAGCGAAGGCCCTTTTGGCGGCTTACCTTCAAAACGGCCAAGCGGCGAAAAAATTCAAACAGATAATCAAATGGCAGGGCGGAGACCCGGATATTGTTGACAATCCCGAAAAATATCTTAAAAACGCCAAGCTTGAATATTTGTTCAAAGCGGACAAGAACGGCTATATAGCGGAAATGGACGCCAAATTATGCGGACAGGCCGCCGTACTGCTCGGCGCGGGCAGGGACAAAATGGAAGACGCCATAGATTACGGCGCAGGCATTTGGCTGGAAAAGAAATACGGAGACCAAGTCAAAAAAGGCGACATAATCGCCAGGATTTACGCCTCCGATAAAAAAAGATTATCGGAAGGAGTAAAATTATTTTCCGAAGCGCTTGCGATAAAGAACGCAAAAGTAAAGAAAGAACCGATAGTGAAGGAAATAATAAAATAATCCCGGCTCGGTCTTAACAAATATTATCCCCCACTTTAAAGCGGGGGTTTTTAACGCTTATTAAATAAAGTTGAATTGTCTTTTAAGATAAAGTCAGCCCTTATTTTGACTAAGCGGACTGGCGCGAAATAACAAATAAATTTACGGCAATCTGTAACGATCCCATCCCCCAAAATATCCAATCAAAGCCCCCCCTCTATCTGAACGCAAAAATCTCCAGCCTCTACAGTAGAGGTTCCGTTGCGGGCTTCCACACATCTCAGCGAGGGGAAGTTAGGATTCCAATTAGACATAGAAAACCCAGTACACTTGTATTTCCCTTTCGTCCAAACCGCCGTTACCCCTCCAGTTGTAATGCTATTGGGATCCGTACTGTTTAAAACCACTTGGAAGTTATCCCCGCGCCTTACCGCATCTACCCCGCCCTACTTGTGCCTAATTGACAATATCCATCATAGGGAGTAGAGGGAGCCTGTAAAGGCAAATCTATATCCAAATCCTTAAAATTTATAGCGTATTTGCCATTGGCCAAATAATAGGCTTTTTGGGCGTCAACTATACTGCGTATTACGGTCTTTAGCTGGGCATTGCGGGATTTCTATATTGCCCGCTCATACTGCGGCAAAGCTATAGCCGCCAATATGCCGATTATCAATACCACTACCAACAATTCTATAAGAGTAAAACCTTTCCTTTTTAACATAAAAAATACCCCTGCTCCTCGGAGGATTACAGGAGTACTTTATCAAAAAAAAAAAACAAGTCAACCGCTCGGGCGATTTAAAAAAAGACAAAACCTACAACAAAAAAATACTGTTATAAAGTGTAGTACCAAAGGCCGTTGCCTGAGTTTACAAAGGAAAATCTTCCCCCCAATCTCTCGCATAGTTTTTTGCCGAAATCCGATGCGGGGGGCGCCATACAATAACGTGTAATTATTACCCTCATAGAAGGCGTTAGCGCCCTTATATAACTGACTTCAACCCCATTGGCGCCCCTTACATAACAGAATGCGGAACCGACGGTATAACCCGAAACATTGGAATACATTCCACACGCCAATTTAGGACAATGCAGGGTGCTTCCATCCGTATTTAATGTGCATTCTAACGGGATGGTAACATCAAGATTGCTCAATTTTGAAGTATAGCTGCCGTTGGCCAGATAATAGGTCTCTGCCGCCCTGCCAATAGCGTCCGCCATTATTATTGCCTGGGTGTAGCGGCTTTTTAATACCACAATTTGATACTGCGGCAAAGCTATAGCCGCCAATATGCCGATTATCAATACCGCTACCAACATTTCTATAAGAGTGAAACCTTTTCTTTT
>CALUXE010000014.1 GCA_944324675.1 uncultured Elusimicrobiales bacterium
GCCTAACGGGTACAGAAAGAATTTATCAAAAAAAAAAAAACAAGTCAAGTCGTTTCCGTTTTTAGTAAACTTTGGGCGTACGGCAAAGTGTTTTCCCCCATCAATAAAAAGCCGAAAACCGCAAATACGCGCGAAAGCCCTCGGCTTTAAACCGAGGTTTATCAAAACAAAAAAGAGGCCGCCCCTTTTTATGGGGCGGCCCCGCGTTAATCGGCAATTCCTATTATATCCAAATATTTTGTTTGGTGACTTTATCCTGCTTCCTTACTTTCGGCTCGCCGACAAGCTCCTGTATGTAAATTTCCGCCACAAATACTTTGGTGCCGACGGCAAGCTGGCCGCCGTCGGTATTGCCCTGCTCGTCGGCCAAGATTACATCGGCCCGCACATTGGCCCTGTTGTCCATTATGCTCACATTGCCCATAAGGCTCACCATTTCCGCAGGCTTGCTTATAACGCGTTTATCGTATTTCTTCTTGGATTGGCTGAAGGTGTTTATCGTAGCGTTTTCCAAAGCGCCTATGCCGTTGATTATTCCGCACTTTATCTGATTGTCGTGGCAGAAATCAGTCAAAGCCGCCATTAAATCTTTGCCTTTCGCTATTCTAAAAATATATGTTCTTCCGGTAAGATAAGGTTTTTGTTCAGCCATTTTCGCACTCTCCTTAATGAATTAAATTTATTGCCAGTCGCCCGTTTTCAAAGCTTTTATATAAGCTTGTATTCTTTCCAGCTGGCTTTTAGCGTCCATATGAGCCTCTTTATATACATCTTCCGCTTTGCCGCTTGTCATATACTTGCCCCGCATAAACGGGTAGATGGAAAATCTCTCCCCGCTCTTTGATTTAAGCCAGCAATACATCGTAGGCAAAGTAAAATCGGTAATCGCCATAGCTTTTCGCATATCTTTATACGGGAATATATCCTCCCGCTCGCGTTCGTCAAGCGCCGTAAAAAGCTCCCGCGAGGATACATAATACACATTCAATTCCAAGCCTTTCTTTTTAAGTTCGGGCAATACCGAAGAGCAGAATATCTCCCCCGCGCCGGCGCCTTGTATCACTACGACTCCGTCGGGTTCCGCTTTCGCGCTGCGGCATATCTTGTATACGCCCTTGCCCGCCGTTTCGGGGGCGTCCGCGCCTAAAGCCAAGCGGTCTATCACCTTTACATTCGGCCTTGACACCACCGTGTATAATACAGCCGGCCGCTTGCTTAAAGCGGCGGCGAGCGACGGCCAGACATCATTGCCGTCCAAAGGCGTCAAAGTTATCGCCGCGCCTTTGGGGAAATCTTCCATTATCAGCTGCAAAGCCTGAGGATCGGCGTGGGTAGGGCCGTCTTCGCCCGTCTGCAAACCGGCGTGGCCCGTAAAAATAATGAAAGTCCGCTCTGGTTCGCCCGTAGCCTCTTTCCAGCATTGCTGGCCTATGGCGTGCAGGCGCGCCTGGGTGTGCATCATCGCCGAGGTGAACGCCGCGTACGAGGCCGCCACGCCTATATGCGTGCCGTAGGCCGATACGCCGCTCATCACGGATGATATGCCGTCCTCGCATATCCCGCCGCCCGCTATATATTTGCAGTCGGGGTTTTTATACTTGTTGTAAAAACCTTTGGCGAAAGCCTTGGCTATCGCGCCCGCCCCGGTAGAGCCCGACAAATCCGCCGAACTGACCAGCAAACCGCCGCCCGTACGCTCCGATATATATCCCAAAGCCGATCCCATTACCGTTCTTAAAGCGTGGGCGGAACCGGCCTCAAATTTAAATTCGGACGGATACTCCCATTCCTTTATATTATATACGCCCTCCACATCGGGGCCGCCAAACTTCCTGTCCAAAGCGGCAAGCCTTTCTTTGGAGGCTTTTATCATTTCCGCCATAGGCTTAAAGACATCTGCCCGCTTGGCTATGACTTCCCTGATTTTAAGCAGAAAATCCCAAAAATACTTTTCTATATTGTCGGGCGTCATATCGCCTTCAAAGCGGGGCATCTTTACGCCGAAGGCGTCCTCAAATTCCGCCATCGCTTTGTAAAAGCCCTCGGAAGCGAATTTATGCCCGCTGCCGTGGCTCGCCTTGCCCTCAATTCCGTAGCGCCAGCCCTTTATCGTTTTATATACTATCGCCGTAGGGCAGCCGTTGTTTAAATTATAAGCGAATTTCTGCGCCGCGTATATCTGCGTAAAATCAAATCCGTCGCCTACCTCTATCACGTTAAAACCGTTGATGTAAAACAGTTCGGCGGGGGTCCACGCCGTATAATCGCCGCGGCCGCTTTTGTCGGCGGTAACTTTCTCGGAGTCTATGGAAGCCTGGTTCCAATCCAAATGCAAAACTACATTGTCCAAGCCCGCCGCCGAAGCTATCGCCAAAGCCTCCGCGCTCCTGCCGGCGGTAAGCCCGCCTTCGCCCTCTATTATATTGACCTTCGGCGCGTCTTCCCCGTAAGAACAAGCCGCCGCCAAACCCAAACCTATGCCGGAGCCCACCCCTACGCCAGAAGCCCCCGTTGAAAGCTTGACAAACGGCGTTATCGGCACTGGGTGGCCGTCTAAGGATTTGGAATTGAATTTCTTAAAAAGCGAGGTGCCGGCCGCGGGCGATTTCCTAAAGCCGAGCAAATCTTCCAAACGAAGCTGGCGGCTCTCCGCCGCCAATAAATCCGGAAGATAAGTTTTTACAATCTCGTTTCTTAAAGCCGACATCGCGTATAAGCCCAAAGCCTTGTGCCCCGCCGCGTAAGAAAGAGTATCGGCTTCTTTTAAATCGGGGTTTTTAAAGTCGTAGTCCATCACTTTATAGGCTAAAGCCGCCGCAATTCTGCCGGAAGATATACTCCCGCCCGGATGGCCCGAAAGCGGCGCGAAATTATACAGTATGGCGCAAAGCGCCCTGTATGCTATATCGGCCGTTTCCAAAGCCTCTTTATCCTTGGCGTCAAGCCTGTAAACGCCGGCTTTTAGTATTTCTTCCGCTTTATAATACTCGTTTCTCTTATCGCTAAGCTTAAACGGCGACGGCTTTATCATACGCTTTGCTCCTTATCCCTCAAAATCGCCCGAAACGAAATTCAAAACCAAATTGTACGCCGCGTCAACATCGCTCTTGCAAGCCGTTTCCACATTGGAATGGATATAGCGTACAGGCACGCTCAAGGCCAAAGCGCGCGCCGCGCCGCCCGCCCTCTGCATTACTTTCGCGTCATTGGAGCCGCGCGCCGCCACCCTAAGCTGATAAGGTATATTCTTCTCTTTGCAAATCTTTATCAGATGTTTGCTGAGAAGCCTGTCTGCTATGGTGGTGCTGTCGGATAAGGTTAACCCTATGCCCTTGCCCAAAGCCACCACATAGTCCTGCGGACGCATGCCCGGCGTATCCAAAGCGCCGGTGGCGTCTATGGCCAAAGCCACTTCGGGATTAAGGTTGAAAGTAGCCGCCTCCGCCCCTATAAGGCCGTATTCCTCCTGAACGCTGAAGACGAAATAAATGTCGTTCCTGTGGGTCTTGGGCATATTCTTTATAACCTCAAGCAATACATAAACCCCCACGCGGTCGTCTATAGCTTTAGAGGTAAACAAATCGCCGCCCAATTCCCGCGGGGTTCTGTCCAAAACTACGGGATCGCCTACGCTGACTATCTTATGGGCTTCCTCAGCGCCGTAACCGGTGTCTATGCACAGCGAAGCCGCGTCTACCCCCTGAGCCTTTTCCGCGGCGCTGAGATAATGCGCCGCCTTGGCCCCTATAACGCCGGGGATAAGGCCATGCTCCTCAGTCATAACCAATACCCGCTGGGCCAATAAGGTCCTAGGGTCTATGCCGCCCGTCAAAGTGAAATAAAGAAAGCCCTTATCGTCTATATGGCGCACTTTTAAGGAAACCTCGTCCATATGCGCCGCGACCATAACCTTGCTGCCGCCGCCCTTGCCTTTCTTCACGGCTATGATATTGCCTAATCTGTCGGTATAAACCTCGTCGCAGCAGGGCTTGACCGCGGCAAGGACTTCCTTGGCCAATAATTCCTCCCGCCCAGGGGCCGAAGCTATCCCCGCCAATTTTGAAAACAAGCTAAAATCCATAAATACACCTCCGATCTTATAAAAAATTACACCCAGCCTACGGCCATTGTATCATATTATTAATTTATTTGCTTAGACGTAAAAAGCCCTAAGCCGCCCCGCCCGCTTCTTTTAAATCGTAAAAATAAAACCCTTGTAATACTCACTCCTTTTTAATAATATGTTAATTAGTATTTTATATAGGAGATATATATGTTTAAGAAAACATTTGTCTTTTTTATTATTTCCTCTTTCGCCGCGGCGCTCTGCGCTCAGACGCAAAACAGAGGCCCTTACAGCGAAATACTCGGCGGCGACGCGGAAAAGGCCAAACAAAAACCCGAGTATTCTTATCTTTATAATACCTCGCTAATTAAAGCCATAAACGACAACGACGTGGATAGAGTCAATATGCTGCTCTACGCGGGCGTAGACCCGAATGAAAAAAACGATGAAGGTACGGCGCCGCTGGTCGCCGCGGCCGCTTCCGATCCTAAAATCACCGAAATGCTTTTGAAACGCAACGCAAAAGTAAATGAGCCTTCAAAAGATTCCGTAACGCCGTTGATGGCCGCCGCCCAAACGGGGAATATGGAAGTCGTGAGCCTCCTGCTTGAATACGGCGCGAATCCAAACGCAAAAGACAAAGACGGCAAAACGGCTTTGGATTACGCGGCCGAAAATAAAAATTATGACGTCGTGCTTAAATTGATCGATACAAAAATAATCAAAATCGACAATAAAGAAACCGCTCTGTCGGTATCGATAATCTCGGCAGCCGGCGCGAAAGATATGGACGCCATACATAAGCTTATGGACCGAGGCGCAAGCATTGACGGCAAAAATCAATTTGGATATACCCCTCTTATCGACGCGGTAGATACGGGCGACTATAAATTCGTAAGAGAGATCCTCGCCCTTAATCCAAATTTGGAGCTTAAAGACAATACCGGCAGAACAGCTTTAATGCATTCCGTACAAAATAATGACGACTCCATAACCAAACTGTTGCTGAATGCGGGCGCCAATCCGCAAACTCAGGATTTACTAGCCACCACGCCGCTTGTTTTATCGGCGAAAAACAGCAACAATGCCTTGGTAAAAGAAATGCTTAAACGCGGAGCCGACGTAAACGCGCAGGACAGGCTGGGCAGAAGCGCATTATCCTGGGCGGTGGAAAACGGCGATTATCCCGTCTTTAACACCATAATAGCCGCCAAAGGCATAAACCCCGATTTGCCGTATAATGGGGAAAACACTTCCCCCCTTATGGGCGCTGCTAAAAAAGGCGATTATAAAATGACTTATGATTTACTCTCTAAAGGAGCCGACCCCAATCTGCAGGATACCGAACAAAATACCGCCCTGTTCTATGCGGTTAAAGCCAATCATACCAGAGTCGCGACGCTGCTTGTGGAATTCGGCGCCAATCCTTATATAAAAAGCGAGGATACCCCTAAACTCTCAAGCATAGCCAGAGACAATAACAATACCAAATTGGCCGCCGTTATAGAAACGGAAGAAAAACGAGTGGAAAAAGAAGGCAGACTCCAACAGGCCTACAAGGAACAAATGCTCTTGCGCAAACAGGCCGAAGAACAAAAGTTCTGGGATAGCATCGAGGATATTGACGATTATATCGCCTTCCTGGAAAATCAACTCGAAAAAGCGAAAATAGTCAAATCCGAAAGGGAAGCAAAAGCCAATAAAAAATAAACTAATACAATCGCTCCAAACAAAAAAACCCGCTTAAAATTAAGCGGGTTTTTTATGCGCATAAATACAAATCTCTCAACACCGACTATAAGGGTTTAGCCTCCACCATCGGCAGAGCTTCTGTTTAAAAGACGCTGCCACACATGCTTCATATGGTATATTTAAAGAAAAATCTTTTTAAAACCGCAAAAACAAACCTTTTATCGGCGAAAATTTGTCTTATGTATCAATATATTATATAATTTTGTTAGTTAAGGCTTACTTTTTTTTGCAGCGTTTCATTTCAGTTACCGAGGATATACTCTTATATGGCGGAACAATTTACCACGATAAAAAAATTAAGCGAACTTAAAAAAGAAGGCTATGGCAAAATAACTGCCATAATACACAAGGACAAAAAAGTTAAGAGCCGCTTAAACGCTATGGGCCTGCACAAAGGCTGTGAAGTAAAAAGAAAAAATTCATCTTTCCCTATTCTAATAGACGCCGACGGCGTGGAAATAGCGCTGGGGCGCGAATTCGCGGAGCATATATTGATAGAAACCACCCAAAAAGTAATATTCTTGATGGGTAATCCCAATGTCGGGAAAAGCACCGTATTTTCAAGACTTACGGGCGTTAAGACCGACGCCTCAAACTATCCCGGCACCACGGTATCGCTCTTAAACGGAGAAACCGTAATAAACAAACACTTTTACACCGTATACGATATGCCCGGCATTTACAGCCTTCAGGAAGAATGCCGAACCGACGAAGAAGCCTGCGGCTTGATAAGAAATACGCCTTATGACGTCGCCGTATACGTGCTAGATTCCCAACACCTCGAGCGAAACCTATATTTCGCTTTGGATATTATCGCTCTTGGCAAGCCTACGGTATTGCTCTTAAACAAATTTGATATTGCCAAGAAAAAGGGCATAGACGTAGATACGGACAAATTATCCCAATTTCTGGGCGTGCCGGTAATAGCAAGCAACGGGCTAAGCGGAATGGGATTTAAGGATTTAACCGCCACCATAGACAAGCTGGCTACGGGGAAAATGAAATACGCTCCGGCGCAAATCCCGCAGGACCAAGACGAAAAATGGAAACTTATCGGCAAGATAAGCGCGCAGGCCCAAAAGATTACCCACAGACACCCCTCCTTCATAGAAAAGCTGGAGGAGGCCGCCTCGTCAAGCTGGCTCGGCTTGCCGATAGCCTTTGTCGTAATGGTAATATCTTTCTTTATAATCCGTTTTATAGGAGAAGGCTTAATAGACTTTCTTACTCCGCTGTACGAAAATTATTATCTGCCGCTTATGCAGCATCTGTTCGCGTTCACGCGGGATACTTTCGTATACACGATACTTTTCGGCAGCGCTTCGGAGACTACGGGCGGGCTAGGCATACTTTCAGAAGGCGTGAAAATAGCTTTCGTGGACGTATTGCCTTACGTCGTGGTGTTTTACGCCGTATTGGATTTCCTTTCAATGCTGGGCTATTTGCCGAGGCTGGCGATACTGTTGGACTCTTTGCTGCACAAGATAGGGCTGCACGGATACAGCGCCATACCGATAATGCTGGGCTTTGGCTGTAAAGTGCCCGCGATTATGGCCGTACGCTCGCTGGAAACAAAACGCCAAAAAATTATAGCGCTGGCTTTGATCTTGATGATGGTGCCGTGCATATCCCAGACGGCGATGATGTTTTCGGTAGTGGCGCCGTACGGAATTAAATATCTTATAGCCGTATTCGCGATAATGCTTTTTACGGGCCTGCTGACGGGCCTGGCTTTAAACAAAATACTGCCGGGAGATACCTCCGATATTTTTATGGAAGTGCCGAGCTGGCAAATCCCCAAGTTCGCACCGTTCGTTAAACAGCTTGGCAGGCGCGCCAAAGATTTTATAGTGGAGGCCATACCCTTAATAATAGCAGGTATGTTTATAATAACGCTGGCCGATATGACGGGGCTGATAGACGTAATAGACAATTTAATGCAAGGTTTGGTCAGTTCTGTTCTGGGGCTGCCGAAAGAATCTTCCTCCGTAATACTTTTGGGCTTTTTGAGGAAAGACATTTCCATAGCTCTTCTGACGCCTTTCGCGCTCAGCGCCAAACAGATGGTAATAGCGTGCATATTTATGGCGATGTATATGCCTTGTACGGCGTCCTTCTTCGTGCTTTTAAGGGAAGGCGGACTTAAAGACGGGCTTAAAATCATAGCCATTACTTTGGGCGTATCCATAGCCATAGGCGGGCTGTTAAACTTTATATTCTGAAATTGTTTCGCAAAGATAAAATCCCCGGCGTTTAACCGAGGATTTTTTGCGCTTTAAAGCGCGGATAATAATGCTTTACGGCCAAACGCGAAAGCTGTTATTTGCCCGCGGCTTCCTGCCCGCTCTTGGAGCTCGCCCCAAAAGCGAAGCGCAAACCGAATATTCCCAAACCTTCTATTAAACGGGCGGTATATTCGTTCGCGCCCAAGGCGCCGCACCAATTTACAAAATCCGCAAGAGAAGACAAATCTATAAGCTGCCCCAAATACCCCAATACAGCCTGAAGTATCAATATAATAGAAGCGATATAGATTTTCTTTCCTTTGAGGAATTCCTTCGCTTTTGACAATAAACTCATTATCTTGCCGAACATCGTGTTTCTCCTATCTCTGATTTATGTAATCCCTTATAAAGCGCAGCTCTTCCAAAGCCTGTTCCACTTTCCCCTCAGTCCTGCTCTGCGCGGAATTAAGGGAAATCACCCGATATTCAAGTTCGGCCAAGCGCTTAGGCGTATTAACCGTAGCGGCCAACCATAAGGAAAAAGACAAAAACGCGGCTATCACATATATAACATTCCTTACGATATTGACAAATAGAAACCCGCTTCTGAGCCCGCCGCAGGATAATAGATTTTCTTCCATAATCAAGACTCCCAAGAGCATAAATCCAGCCTTAAAGTCCAATCGGCCAAATTAAACTCCAAACCTTCGACCATCATATTGCCTTTAAGCACGTCGCCGTAATCGACCTCAACCACGTCGCCCAATTCTATTTGGGGCAAAAAGCGGCATACGACGGCGGCCCTTTTCTTTATTTTGCTCACTTCCGTAAAAATACCCGGCGCGCAGGCTCGCGCCAAATTGGCGTTCTGCGCGGGCAGCAGCGAACCGGAAGAAAGCGCCAGCTCTTTAAGCCCGTATTTGTCTATAAGATTGGGCCTCGCCTTATTTAGGGTGAAATCGTCCACCACGCAGCTGTAATTGCCGAAGTTTACGCTTACTCTGTTATATAATTTGTCCAGCCCGCCGCTGACGCTTTCCACTTCCATAATTTCGCTCTTGCCCAGCTTCAGGCAAGGGGTTGTTAAAGATGGCCTGCTCTTAAAAAAGAACTTACCCTCGGAATCAAACCCTATCTGATACCCGCTAAGCCTGGCGAGTTCCTGCACTATATCCAAGCAAGTCAAGGAAGAGGTGTTAAGCATCGCTATGCTGACGCCGTCCGCGTCCCACTCCGCCTGCCAATATTTAAGTTTCGGCACCGTGGTTTGGGCGGCGTCGCTTTGGCCAAGCCAGCGAAGCTGAAGGTAGCGGCCGCTTTCCTCTATGGCGGAGCCGGATGTGATATTCTTCCAATCGCTCCAAGGGGAAGTTTCCTCGTCGCGGCTCCTGGTGTAATAAGAGGAACTCCCGCCGTTAAGTTCGTCCGAGGCGGTAAAATTCTTCCAGTTTTTAAGCCTGAGCCCCCCGTCGATTACGGGGCTGTAATAATTGGCGTAGGGCGCGACGTCGCCCGAACCCGTGGCCGCCTGCGGGCTGAGTTTTATGGAATAAAAATGATTGTTGCCGTAATTGCTTAATATTATCGCCTGATAATTGCAGACTTGATATTCATTATCTGTGCAAACTATCCCGAAGTCTTTCCAAGGCCCTTCCACCGGGGTAAGCGGCTTGACCATAAACCGTATAGACCCGTCTGGATAGCGGCATATGCGGTAGCGTACTCTGTAAGTTTGGTTGTCCCTGTCCATCCAGACCATACCCATCTGTTCCGTTCCGCTGTTGCTCACCTTAAAAAAAGCGAAAAACAGCCTAAAACTGTCATACTTAGAATGCTGAAAACAATATCCCTGCCCTATAAGCGGTTCCGAGCCTTCCCATAGATAATAATAATACTGGGTTATAACCTCGTTTCTAAGGGTGGTGCATTCCACCTCCCAAGTGCCGTAAGCCTGATCGCACGGCGCGGCCACTATGCCGGGGTAATCCAATATCCCGTCGCCTATGCCCACGCTGTTTGGCGTAAGATGCTCAAAGGGCAAATTGCCGGAGGAAACTATAATCCAATCGAAGTTTGCGTCTTTAAGAAAAGTGGAGGGCAAAGTAACAGAAGAGGAATTTACCAAAGCGTAATCGTGCGTACCCTGCAAAAAATCCGAGTCCGAAGGCTGATTGAAGAAAGCTTCTATAGTGCCTTCATAATTCAGTTCCTCTATTTCGCGTTCCGGATCGCCGCAGAGCTCAAGCGTTTTTTCCAATATCCACTCTATGGTTTTGTTGGTATACCATACCCTGTAGGAAACCCATAAGCCGAAGCCCGCGGGCAAGGCGTTTAACAAAGTTATCTTAGCGGGATATTTGGGGGAGTTGAGGGAAGATACTTCATATTCATTTACTTCCTTAAGAACGGAAGCAGCCTCAAACCCGCCGTCAATTGAACCTATCCGCGCTTCCAATACCGCGCCTACGGCTTTATCGGGAAGCTCAAAGGAAAAATAATTTTCGTCTTCGGCGGCTTCGGATTGGGCTTCGCGAGAGGCTATAAGCACATTATTCTTCACTACAGATAAATCCAAGGCGCCGTAAGAAGACAGACAGGCCAACTCTCCGCTTAAATTGACGATATACTCCCGCGACTCCTGATTATAACTCGGCTCGCGCACGATAAAACCGCGGAATATTTTTGAGTATTCTTCCCCCTCCTCATTTGCTACGCCGCCGTAAACGTCTATTCTGGCGCCGTAAAGGAGAGTCGTTTCGCTCTCTTCAAAGATACCCGCCCCGGCGCTTATCGTAAGAGCCATGCCCGCATTGTTCCATATTCCGTAGCCTTCGTTGTCCAGTTTCCATTTTATTTCGCCGCTTTGAATGACGAATGGTGTCAAGTCAAAGCCCTCGCCGAAAATATATTTCTTTTGCTCCTCGTTCCATATCTTGCGGTACAAAACAAATTTACGCGCATAACAAGGAGACTGCGAGTTCAAGGCTTTGAGCATAGAATCGGATAAGGTTTTCATTTTATTTCTCCGTTATTTCAAGATAAACGCTCCACAGTCCGCTAAGACGGTTAAGCTCCGCCTTAAAATCCGCCGTAAGAGCATATTGCCCGCTTTGGCTCAAATCATAAGCGCCGTAGAAAAGGAAGGTAAGGAAAACATTCCCGTCGCAAATATATTCAAGGGTTTGCTTTGTGGACTCGGGAAGGTTTTCCAAAACGAGCGAACCGGAATTCTTGCTGAATTCGTGCCATCTTATCAGAGTGCCGTCCGCCGTATAATGATATCCCCCTTTGCGGTACCCGCTCGGCGTGAAAGTGGTTAAGGCCTTATCCAAAAAGAGCAGGCTGGAAAGGAGAATAAATTCGTAAAAGTATAAGCTTGAACTTTCCCCGAGCAAGGTAAATTTGAAAGAGGCGGCTTCAAGCGGAGCGTCAAAAGTTATCAATATATCGCGCCCGCTTTTAACCAGGGCGAAATCTTCAAAAAGCGTAAAACTCTCGTCCGAGGGCGCGCTTTTATACTCTATCGTTATACTTTGAGCGTCGGTATTTTTAATCAATATTTTGTCGGCCGAAACCGCGCCCGAAAAAACAGCCGTCATCGCGCCGCTTATCGTGTTTTTGACGCCGCTTTTATTGGCTAAAGCCTCGCCCTGCGCGTCGCTTAAAGAGGCTTCCTCAAGAAGATTAGCGCTAAGTATTTCTATTGGTTTTATCGTCATAATGAACTCTCCGAACTTCTATCCCGTCCTATTTTATAGCTTATCTTGGCCTGCTCCACAGCCCAGCTGACTCCGCGCCTGGCGGCGTTTGATATTTCCTCGCATATTTTGCGCACGTCCGAGTTTTGGGGCGCGCCGTTAAAAGTTACCGGCGTATTTAGCGTAACGCTGATATTGCCCGCGCCCGCGCCGCCGGAGTAGGCCGGCGCGGGGTTATATCCCCCGCCTTGTATTGAACTTACGACCTCCGGCGGCAAAACAAATTCGCCGGCGTGTAAATAATAGGGGCCCGTTTCCTCTATCGGGCCGCCGCTTCGCCTGCTGCCCAACAGCCCCCCGAACAGACCGCCCAACAATCCGCCGCCGCCGCCAAATATAGCCGAAAGCAAATTATTGGCCGCCATTTTGCTTAAGGCTTGCGCGAAACTCGATACCATATTGTCCCAGACGCTTTTTATCAAATCGTCTATCTTGCCAAACGATTCGGAAGTGAAATTAAAAAAATCCTCCAGCCCGTTTTTTAACGAGGAAAATCCCGAATACGCGCTGTTTGCCACCACGCCGCCGCTTTCTTGCGCTTCTCTTTTTAAAGCGTCGTATATCTCGGCGACTTCCTCGCCCGCATTTCTAAAGTCGTTATACATTTGCTTTAGGCCGCCGTCTTCAAAAACGGCCTCAAGCTCAACGCAGAATTTTGCTATGTTCTCTATCATTTGCTTATCCCTATTTTCGATAATTGCGCTTCCTCGCTTGTGAAGCGCCTTACTCTGCCCGCCCTGAAAGCGGCCGCGCGCTCGCAGGCCCATAACAGCCACTCAAAGCTGTGCGATAATATATATTCCGTCTTATACCCGTAAACAAAAGCGCAGAAACTTACCGCCTCTGAAAGCCCCTCTGCCCCGCGGCCGCTTTCAGGGCTTGCGTAAAATTTACGAATATCCTCCCGAAATCATTGACTTCCCCCAAGGCCTGCGCAAGCTCGCTGAGTTCCAAAAGGCTTACCCGCTCCTGAGGATTGCTTATATCCTTTAAGGCCCCGCCCGTAATTATATTGATAAGATCCTTGCTTTTGCTGCTGCCCAAAATTTCCAATATCCGCGCGGCGCGCAAAGCGTCGGGCGCTTCTTTTAGGGCTTCGCCCTCCAGTTTGACGTCGTTGATTATTCTCCAAATATCTATACTCTGCTTTATGCTTAGCGGTTTTATTTCCACTTCGCGCCCGCAGAGCTTTACCGTCCTTGATTTAGGACACATCGCTTCCAGTTCGTTCATTAAATTCTCCTTATAAAGCCCGGCCCGAAAAGGCCGGGCTCTTTTTTTCGGGGCGCGCCGATACGGCGCGGGGGTTAAAGGTCTTCTATCATACCAAAACGCTTGCCGCGTTCTTTGCTGATATCGGCCAAAACGTCAAATTCCGCTTCTATTAAAGTTTCGCCGTCGCGTTTATAAGTTTGTCCTGTTTTGCCTGTAGGGCGGCATCGCCAAAAGGTATACTTACGGGAAGAATTATTCGCGCCCTTAACGTTTATGAAAAGCGTTTTTACCATATTGGCGGTTTTGTCGCCGAATTCTATCTTGCCGTCGCTACCCACGCCTACGCCCAAGGACAGGGCGATATTATCCAAGGTGGCTTCCGAAAGCGAAAATTTTATCTTTAAGCTTTCGTCCGTGGTTACCTTGTCTATCGGCGCAAGCACCTGATCGACTTTAATATCGTAAGAAGTTTCCTCGTGCTCAATGGAAACGCCGCCCTTTATAAAACCTAAATCCGTCGCGGCGCTTTCCTGCGCGCCGTAATCGCCGGCCTTCACAGTGCCGCTCGCGCTTACGCCTACTACTATGTTTGTTGATGATGACATATAAATCTCCTATTTAAATTTAAAAATGAAGTTTACCGCCCGACAATGCCGCCCCAGCTCGTCCATATAATCGCTGCCGCCGATTTTCTTTGCGTAGTATATTTTGTACTCTTGGGAAGGTATAGCGCCGCAGTTTAAATCCAACAAAGAGCTAAGCACCTTGCTTATCGCCGCGGTTTGGGCATAGTCCTCGCCCGTTATAACGAAGGTTACGCCTTCTTCGCTTAAGACTTCGTCATAACTCCCGCCCGGATTGCTTGATCTGTACACCAAATACGGCACTTTGGAAGTTATCGCCGCGTAATTGGGATAGATTTTCGGGTCTTTATCGTCGGCGGACAAGATGGTTTTCAAAGTATCGTCGCAACGCAGATAAGAACATATTTCCTTAAGTATCATATTTTCCCCTTTATATCGCGCATTTTTACGTTTATATCCTCAAAGCATTTCCGCCCGCAGGGAAGCAAATAGGGTCTGGCCTTCATTCTCGCGCCGCCATATTCCAAATAAACCGCATAAGGAGCGGCGTTTATATCCGTACCTATTTTTATTGCTATTTTTCCCCCTTCCTCGGCGAAATCAACTCCGCTGGCTTTGGCCAACGCCCCGCTTACTTTATACGGCGCGCCGTAGGGCGGGCTGCTTTGCCGTTCGCCTTCCACAACAGACCCGACATGAGATAGGCTTTCACGCAAGTCGTGTTCGGCATCGGCGGCAGCTTGGCGCAGAATTTCGGAGAAAGCCGCCTCCAGCTTAGAGGAGAAAATTTCAACCCCGCGTTTAAACTCGGCTTCTTTGCTTCTTATGAACATGCGCTTTTCCTTTCCAAATAAAGGCAGAGATATTTCTTCGCTCCTCCCAACTCTATTCTGCCGGTGATATCGTAATATACCCCGCCTATCTTGGCTCTTATCCGCCCTTTGGGGAGCGTAAGATATTCCAAATAAAGCGAATGAGTCGCGTATTGATATTCGGGCGAACTGTAATACTTTTCCCCGGCGCTGCGGGTTCTCAGGCGGCAGGGTATATCGCTTTTTAAGATTTCCCAACTTTCCGCGCGCTCGCCGTAAGTATCGGCCGAGCCCAAGGAAAGTTTTTCTATATCGCACACGCGGTTAAGAAGCGCCTTAAAGCTCATAAATCCACCTTCCTGTAGCTTTCCAGCAGCATAGCCGAGGAGGCGGGCACTTGGCGCTCGTCATAATAGCTGACGGAATAATCTCCTAAAGTTTCGCTTTTGACGCCGCCGCTTTCCTGTTCGGCGAGTATCGCTGCTATCCACTGCCACAGCGCCAAACGGATATTGGCCGGAACATTTGCCTGAGAATCCGCTATGCCCGCCTTATAAGTGGCCAATACCGCTCCGCGCCAAGGCGTACTTTTTTTGACAAGCCCGTTATGCTTATCCGTCTTAAGAGAAGAAATTTCAATATCTTCCCCGTTTTGAACTATTTTGCTTATCTCAAAGACGGGATATTGCCCAAGCTGAAGATATTTGCTTTTTCCGTTTTCAAAATCGTGCGGCTCTTCGTTTATGCCTCGCGCTATTATATAACGCCCCATATAGCGCTCGGCCGCTATCGTGCAAGATTCCAAAAGAAGATTCAAAAGAGCGTCTTTTGAATTATCCTCTTCGCTTATTTTAAGATAAGTCTTTAAATCGCCCAGCGTGGAGGCGGGCTGGATTATTTCACTCATGTAAGCTCCTTAAAGGCGGCGCGCAAAAACGCCGCCTTTTCCCTTTTTGGTAGTTATTTGAATATAAGGTAGCTGAACGCGCTGCCGAAAGTTACATCTATGGATAAGGCCTGAGTAAAGCGCAGCCAGGTCTGGTCCATCATGAAAGCGCTGTCCAGTGTGGAGCCGTCGCTGTTCCACGAGGCCGCGTCCTGAGATACTTTTACCGTCATCTCCTCCCTGGGGGAAATCAGCAGGTTCTTGTTAAATCTGCCGAAGAACGCTATCGTGCCGCTGCCGCCGGTTAAAGCGCCCTCGTCGGTTACCGTATTGGGGATTTGCGAGCTTACCACATAAGGCGTGTTCCATATCGTGGCGGGATTGCCCAAAGAAGGCGGCGCCCATATATAATTGCCGTTGCTGTCTTTAAGCTTCATCAGCTTGTTAAGGCCCGCGCGGGATAAAACTATCACGCCGTCTTTGGAGTTGGCCTCGCTCAAGCTGAAAATCAAGTTGGCGATGTCGTCGAAGCTGACTTCATTGCCCGCCATATTAACTTTGTTCGCGCCGCTGGCATTCAAAATGCCCGTAAAAGGATCGGCGCTTCCGTCGCCCAGCAAAGCCACTCTTTCTATTTCCAAAGCCATAGCCTCGGCCACCAGTTCGGAAAGGAATTGGGTAAGATTTATCGCGCTGTCGCGGATTAACTCGTCGGTACATTTGATTACGGTAGCCAAAACTTTAGCCGTCTGCTCAATCTGGCCGAAAGTGGGGTTGCTTATCCCTTTTACCCCGTTTTCCGCCACCCAGCCTACCTGCAGATTGGTAAGCTGTTTGGGGATTTGCCTCTTCCAAGAAGACATCGGCAATATATTGGCTATTTGCATTATCGGGCTGGATTCGTTCATCATACGAATAACCTGCGCCGAAAATTCCGTCGGCACCAAATAGCCGCCGCCCGTAGCGCCGCTGGCGCCTTCGCTTAAAACCGATTTAAAATCGTTAAGTACGGAATTGCGATTCTTGGCCGCCAAAAGAAAATTCTTCATATTCCCGAATTTGCGCCCGTATTCGCTTGCCCATTCCTGCTCTTTATCCAAACCGCTCCTGCGTTTGAAAGCGGCGTATTTTTCCATTATCTCGTTTTCCGAGCTGGGTATCACCGCCTTGCTGCCCGCCGGATGAACACGATTGATTATATCCTCAATCATCTTCTCGGCCTTTTCCTTGGTTATGCAGGATTCTATCTTGCCGTCAAGCGTCTTCCTGAGTTCTTTTATGGAGCCCATTATATCGTCCATTTATTTCTCCTGTAAACTCTTTTCCGCCGCTCGGGCTTGATTTGCCGCAATAAAAATAGCCATCAAACCCTTGCGCGGATTGACGGCTCTTCCCCTTTTCTGATACAAATGTATCAAATTCTTATCAAATTGTCAACGCTCCTCTAATTAAAACCCGGCTATCGCTTTGCCATTGCGGGAAAAATCCCTTGGCGCAGCCGGTAAGCTTATAGAAAAATCCCCGCCTTTTCGGGCGGGTGTATCCAATAAAAATCCGCCGCTGAAAACAGCGGCGGATTTTAGCGTCAAATAATCGCTGGGCTATTTCTTGTAGGAAGCGCGCGCTTTATAATGGTTGTGCAATAATTTATGCGCTTTCTCGCCGAGAGGCTCGCCCAAAAACTCCTTGTATATCTTTTGGACTGCCGGATTGTCGTGCGAACAGCGGACTTTCATTGAGGCATCCTCATCATACAAACCTTTGGCTCTAAGTTTCCTAAGCTCATTGGTTACGCCGTAGGGCTGGCCTCCGCCCGCCACACAGCCGCCTTCGCAGGCCATTACCTCTATAAAGTGGTACGGCGGCTCTTTGCCTTCCGCCTTGGCCTTCTTTATCTTAGCAAGCACTTCGCCGACATTGGCCAAACCGTGCGCTATCGCCACTTTTACCTTGGTGCCGGCTACATCTATCTCCGCTTCCTTTATCCCTTTTAAGCCGCGGACTTCCTTAAAGTCCAAATTCGCCGCTTCTTTGCCGGTTATAAGATAATGCGCCGTTCTTAACGCCGCTTCCATTACGCCGCCCGTAGCGCCAAATATCGTGCCCGCGCCGCTGTAATCGGCTAAAATATCGTCGCCTTTGCGCTCCTCAATTTCCTTAAAGTTCACGCCGGACTGTTTTAACATCCTAGCCAATTCGCGCGTAGTGATGGACACATCTATATCCTGATAACCCGAAGAGAACATATCATCGCTTCTGGTTATCTCGTACTTCTTGGCCGTGCACGGCATTATCGATACCATAAAGATGTCCTTAGGGTCTATATTATGCTTTTGGGCATAATAAGTTTTGGAAAGCGCGCCCATCATCTCCTGCGGCGATTTCGCGCTGGAGAAATTGTCTATTATATCGCCGTGATACTTTTCCATATAGTCAACCCAAGCCGGGCAGCAGCTGGTTATCAAAGGAAGAGTACCGCCGTGGGTAAGGCGATGCTTAAACTCGGAAGCTTCTTCCATTATCGTAACATCGGCGGAGGTATTGGTGTCAAATACCGCTTTAAAACCCAACTCATATAAAGCCGCGTTGAGCTTGCCCGTAAGATTGGCGCCCAAAGGAAAGCCGAAAGCCTCCCCTATCGCTACTCTTACCGCGGGCGCTATCTGCACCACGCAGTATTTCTTCTCGTCCATAAGGGCGTTCCATACTTTTTGGGTGTCGTCGTGCTCCACTATCGCGCCTACGGGGCAATGCGCCGAACACTGCCCGCATTTGACGCACGGCGATTCCTGTAAGTTAATCTCGCCCGCGGGCGAAAGCTCCGTCTTAATGCCCCTCTTTAAAAACGCAAGCGCCCAAACGTTTTGCACCTTCTGGCATACCTGTACGCAGCGTCCGCACAATACGCATTTGCTGGTATCTATCGTTATAGTGCCGGTGGAATCGTCTTTCTTATGAGGCTGGCGGTTGACTATGCTGGGGAAAGCGTCTTCCCTTATGCCGAATTCCGCGCATAATCTCTGCAGTTCGCAGTCTTGGTTGCGCGCGCAGACCAGGCAGTCTTTGGGGTGGTTGGACATTATAAGCTCCAGCACCGTGCGCCTGATATTTACCAATTCCGCGTCGTGCGTAGTTATTTCCATACCTTCCGTAACTTCCGTCGTGCAGGCTCTGGGCATCTTCGGCATGCCTTTTACCTTAACTATACACAAGCCGCAGCCGCCGCTCGCTTCCAAATCCTCATGCTTGCATAAGGTCGGTATCTTTACTTTGGCCTTTTTGGCCGCTTCCAAAATCGTCGTTCCTTCTTTAACCTCTATCGGTTTGCCGTTAATTTTTAACTTAATCATATTCTTTATCCTTTCTTAACCGCGTTAAATTTGCATACATTGAAACACTGCCCGCATTTGATGCACTTCTTCGGGTCAATGCTGTGTTTGCTGCGAGGTTCGCCGCTGATCGCGCCGACCGGGCACGCCCTCTTGCACGCGCCGCACCCTATACAGCCGCCGCCTATGCTGTAGGACACAAGCTGCGTACATTTGCCGGTGGGACAGCGTTTTTCCTTTATGTGCGCCTCATATTCGTCCCTGAAGAATTTTATAGTGGACAATACCGGGTTCGGCGCCGTCTGCCCCAACGCGCATAAGGACGCTTTTTGCATAGCCTTGGAAATTTGCTCCAATTTGTCCAAATCCCCTTCCTTGGCCGTACCGTTGGTTATCTTGTTTAAAATGCTCAAAAGCTGATAGCCGCCTATCCTGCACGGAGCGCATTTGCCGCAGGACTCGTCTACGCAGAACTCCAGGTAGAACTTGGCTATATCCACCATACAGTCCGTCTCGTCCATAACGATTAAGCCGCCAGAGCCCATTATAGAGCCTATCTCCTGCAAAGACTCATAAGTTATCGGCATATCAAAGTGTTTGGGGTCTATCACGCCGCCGGAAGGCCCGCCCGTTTGTACCGCTTTGACTTCGTCGCCTTTCAAAGGACCGCCGCCGATGTCGTATACCACTTCCCTTATAGTAATACCCATAGGCACTTCTATAAGGCCGGTATTCTTCGCTTTGCCTGTCATGGCAAAAACCTTCGTACCCGTAGACTTGCCGGAGCCCATCTCCGAATACCATTTGCCGCCTTTCGTCATTATATAAGGGACATTGGCCAAGGTTTCCACATTGTTTATAGCCGTAGGCTTGCCCCATAAACCCTTAGTGGCGGGGAAAGGCGGTTTGGGCCTAGGCGTTCCGCGGTTGCCTTCTATGGAGGCTATCAAAGCCGTTTCCTCGCCGCAGACAAACGCGCCCGCGCCGTAGCGGATTTCCAAATCATAATCAAAACCCGATCCCATTATGTTCTTGCCCAAAAGGCCCGTCTTATAGCACGCGTCTATGGCTTTCTGCACGCGCTCTATCGCCAAAGGATATTCCGCGCGGATATAGAATAAACCCCTGCTCGCGCCTATCGCAAAGCCCGCTATTATCATACCCTCTACCACCGAGTGCGGGTTGCCTTCCAATAGGGATCTGTCCATATAGGCGCCGGGGTCGCCTTCGTCGCCGTTGCATATCATATACTTCTCTTTGCTTTGCGGTTTTCTCGTCAAATCCCATTTAAGCCATACCGGGAATCCGCCGCCGCCGCGCCCTCTTAAGCCGCTTTGCTTCATTTCCGCTATAACGGCTTCCGGGCCGACTTCCAAGGCTTTTTTCAAACCGAAATACCCGCCGTGGCCGATATATTCGTTTATGTCTTCGGGGTTGATTTTGCCGCAGTCCGCCAGCAATATGCGGTGCTGTTTCTTATAGAAAGGTATATCTTTTAAGGTCTTGCAATGTTCGCCGTCGACCGGGTTCGTATACAAAAGACGCTCCACCACTTCGCCTTTAAGCACTGTGCGTTCCACTATTTCTTCCACATCTTCAGGTTTTACCTTGGTGTAAAAAATGTCGCCGACGCTTACCAAAGGCCCCTGCGCGCAAAAGCCTTGGCAGCCGCTTTTGGATATATAGGTGCTCTTTTCCCGGCAGGAGTCGGTTATCTCTACGCAGTAGTCAAGGCCGCGTTTTTTATACTCCTCCTGAAAAGCTTTATAGACCTGCATAGAACCGCCCGCTATACAGCCCGTTCCGCCGCAAATGACTATCCTGTTGTTTATCTTGGAGTATTGCTTTTTAAATTTGTCGTTGATTTCGTTTACCAAGTTATTCATGTAATCCCTCCGCTTTTTCCGCCTCGGCAAGTATAGCTTTTATCTGCGAAGGCTTTACCTGCCCGTGTATCTTGCCGTTAATGGATATTACCGGCGAAAGACCGCAGCAGCCGATGCATCTTAACCCCGCCACCGAATATTTGCCGTCGGGGGAGCTTTCCCCTTCCTTGACGCCAGTGCATTTTTCTATTTCTTTCAGCAGTTCCGGGGCGCCTTTCAGATAGCAGGCCGTACCCGTGCATACCGCTATTTGGCATTTGGCGGGAGGATTCAATTTAAAGAAATGATAAAAGGTTAAAACCTCATATATCTTCGCCAAAGGTATCCCTGTTTCCTTAGATATTACCATGGCCGTTTCCCTGGGGACATAGCCCAGCTTGTCTTGAACGGAGTGCAGCATCATTACAAGGCTGCCCTCCACATTTTTCCACTTATTTATTATCGCGCGTAATTCAGCCGCGGCGGTTGTTTCTTGCGACATTTTACAAGTCTCCTCAGTTTTTAATTTTCAAAACAGTACTGCAAAAACTACAAATCTTTCTTCTGCGTGATTACCACCGGCATAGGAATTTCGCCCAAAGCCGTATCAAAATACATCGTTCCTTTTATCTTGTAATCCACGGATATGCTGTTGGCCGTTACAAGGCCTATCAAATTCTTGCCCACTTTAGCGAACGGTATCGTCAAAGTGGCTTTTGCCATTTCTACGGAAGACGGCGCTATCTCGCAGGCGCCGAAGGCGATATCGCTTACCTCATTGTCGTTTATATACAATTTGCCGTTGAATCTATTCAATTTGGCGGGCTGCTTCTTATCTATATTGCTTATCGCCACTTTTACGTCCAAATTTATATCGCTTAAGGAAAAATCGCTTACTTGAGCGCTTCGTATCTCATATCGGCAATTTACCGCCTGTTTCATCTCCTGCACAGTGGCGCACGCGCTTGCAAAAAGCAGCGCGCAAAGTAACGTCAAAAATTTTTTCATTGGCTAGCTCCCAGACATATTTCTATAATGTATTTGCAACGGATTATAAATCAATATTATAATAAAACATATAAAAACGCAAATATTACAGAGGTGCTTATGACTGACTTTAAACAAAGACTGCTGGACGTCTTTACCAAATACGTCCAAATAGAGTCGGGCAGCGACGAAAATTCCTCCTCGGATCCATCAACAAAAGCTCAGATGGATTTGGCCCTTATCCTTAAAGAGGATTTACAGAAATTGGGCCTTAAAAATATTCACTTGTCGGAGTTCGCCTACCTTACCGCTACCCTCCCGTCAAATATAGATTACAAAGTTCCCACGATCGGCTTCCTGGCGCATATGGATACTTATCCCGGCGGCACTATCGGAAGAAAAGTCAAACCCGTTATCCACAAAAACTATCAAGGGGGCGATATAACCGTAAATAAGGACCTTAACGTAGTTATATCCCCGAAGACTTCCCCAGCCTTAAATATATGCATAGGCCATGATATAATCACATCATCGGGCGATACGCTGCTCGGCGCGGACGACAAGGCCGGCATAGCTATAATTATGGTAATGCTTGAATACCTTATCGCCAATCCGCAAATCAAACACGGCGATATTAGAATAGCTTTCACTCCAGACGAGGAAATCGCCCGCGGCACCAAACACTTCGACGTAAAAGCCTTCGGCGCGGATTTCGCCTATACTCTGGATGGAGAATGCGGAGAAGGCATCATGGCGGAAAACTTTAACGCCGCGTCCGTATCAATTAAAGTCAAAGGCGTACAGGCCCACCCCGGCAATGCCAAAGACATTATGCAAAACCCAGTAAGAATAGTCGCCGACATCTGCGCCTCCTGGCCCGAAAACAAACTGCCCGAAACCACCTGCGGACGCGACGGCTTTATTTGCTTTACAAACTGCTCGGCCGATTTTGAAAAAGGCGCCCTCAACGCCATGGTAAGGGATTTTGACGAAAACAAGCTAAACGAACATATCGCCCTGCTAAAAGAAATCGTCAAGGAAAAGCAGCTTAAATATCCCGGCAGCAAAATAGAAATGGAAGTCAAACATTCATACAAAAACATGAAGCCGATTATTGATAAATACCCCCATATCCTGAAGCTGGCGGAAGATGCTTTCGCCGAATGCGGCCTTAATGCCGAAGGCCAGCCCATTCGCGGCGGAACCGACGGGGCAACCCTTTCCTACATGGGCCTGCCCACCCCCAATATAGACGCGGGCTACGGGACCCCGCACGGCCCCTTTGAATGGGCCAGCCTTGACATGATGGAAAAAATAACCAAAGCCCTGACGATAATAGTTCAAAACAACGCCGTAAAACAAAAATAAAAACAAATTAACAAGAAACTATCCTCCCCGCTGGAGGATAGTTTCTTATTTAAGATTTAACATCAGAAAACCAAGGCCTTGCGATCAAAAATACAATTATAACTGATAATAATCTATACCGTTGCTATGGCGCCCATAAATCCCGCCGAGATTCTCGCACAGCTTCTTGCCCAATTCGCTACTAACTGCTGTTCCGCAATACCGCTTAGTGTTACGACGCAACGGATA
>CALUXE010000015.1 GCA_944324675.1 uncultured Elusimicrobiales bacterium
AAGGGTACTTTATCAAAAAAAAAAAAACAAGTCAACCGCTCGGGCGGGTTAGGAAAATTACTGAGTTAAAAACATACATTTAAGGATTTGTCCGAATAATATACAAAAAATCAGGCAAAAAAACCGCCGAGGAGTACCCCCGGCGGAAAACCGATAAAATATTATCCGATTATAAATTCTTAAGAGTGTAATCCTTCTTGCTCTTTAGCTGGCCGTCTTCAAACACCCATTCTTCAAGCAAGTCGCCCGTTTCGGAATATTTCTTCGTAACGCCGTGCGCTTTGCCGTTCTTGTGCGGCGCTATCATCGCGATGGTGCCGTTTTTATGGTAAGAAATTTTATCGCCCACTATATGGTTTTTCTTATACGTACTTTCCGACATTACATTGCCGTCCTCGTCATAAGCTTTGCATAGGCCGTCCATATAACCGTCGACATATTCGGCCACTTCCAATATCTTGCCGTTGGGGTAATATCTTAAGCGGCGGCCGTTTTCAATGTCTTTGACGTAAGAAAATTCTTCTCTAAGTCTGCCGTTGGGATAGTAGACAAAGGCGCGGCCGTGCAGCATGCCGTCGACGTATTCTTTCTCTACGTTTAGTTTGCCGCTTTCGTAAAAAATCTTGCTGCTGCCGTTGCGTTTGCCGTTTTTGAAATAGCATTGAAAATATGTCAGCCCATTTTCGAAAAATTCCTTTACAAGACCGTCCGGCAAATTCCCCTTGGTTTCGACAATCTCTAGGTTTTCGTCCAGCTTTTCGCTATAGACTTCTTTCCCTTCCAGCAAGTATATTCTTAAAAACTTGCCTTTGTCCGCACCGTCAAGCGCTTTAGTTTTCCTTACTATTAGATTTTCCATATTCTACCTCTATCGCTTTGGACGCCGCATAGCCGCTCGCCCAAGCAAATTGCAAATTGTATCCGCCGCAATGGCCGTCTATATCCAAAAGCTCGCCCGTAATATACAGCCCCTTTTCCAGTTTAGATTCGCACGTGCACGGGTTGATTTCTTCAACCGATACTCCCCCCGCAGTACAGGCCGCTTCTTTAAAACTCCTTACATCCGCCACCGTAAAAGGCCAGCCCTTTACCGTTGATACTATTCTATCAAAAATATTGTCGTTTATTTCAACTAAAAGCGTATTTTTTCTAAGCCCCGCATAATCCATAAGCAGATTATACAGCGGAGCGGGCAATATACCCGTAAACAATTCCTTTATTTTAAAAGACGGATATTTGGCCGCGCGTTTTTTTAACAGAGCCTTAAATTCCTCCGCGGAAAACTGCGGCATAAAATCCAAAATCAATGTGTCGCCGGGTTTAGCGTTTCTGCTTAAAGTAAGGATATTGTTCCCCCCGACGCCTTTGGCGCCGAAAGTTATTTCCCCCTCTTCCTTGTTTTTGGGATAAACGCTCAAAGAGGCCCCGCAATATAGTTTAAGCCCCGCCAAGCGGGATATGGCGTTTTCTTTTATGTCTATAGCGCTCAAAGCGGGGCGCGGCTTTATTATTTTATGGCCGAAAGAACGCGCCAATTCATAACCCTTCATAGAACCTGAAACCTGCGGATACGCCGCCCCGCCGCAAGCTAAAACCAAAGCCTTAGAGGAATATTTCGCTCCGTCGGAACATTCCGCCTTGAAGCCGCCCCCAGACTTGTAAACCTTCAAAACTTCGCATTTGCATTTTATTTCCGCGCCCGCAAAAAGCAGTGCCGCGGCGAAACAATCGTTTACCGAAGCCGATTTGCCGGTAATAGGGAAATAGCGGCCTTCGCCTTCTTCCCTGTATAAAAGCCCCAAATCGTCAAAAAACTTTAGGCAGGCGCGCGCGGGAAATATCTTCAGCACTGTTTCGGCGAATTTTCCGTCGCCGTAATATTTGGCTCCGCTTGCGTTTATATTGGTAAAATTACACCGCCCGTTGCCCGTAACGAGTATCTTGCGGCCAAGCAAAATTTCCTTTTCCAAAAGCAGTACTCTCAGGCCCGCGCGCGCGCATCTTAAAGCGCACATCATTCCGCTGGCCCCGCCGCCTATTATTATGACGTCGTAATCAACAGACATTTGTCTTTTCCCTATTTGTCGCCCGTACTGCCAAAACCGCCCGTCCCTCTTTGCGTATCGGAAAGCTCCGCAGCCTCCTCAAAAGAGGGATAGAGCGTCGGCAATACCACAAGCTGCGCCGCTTTTTGGCCTTTCTCAAAAACAAACGGCTTATCCGTCAAATTGTACATGCATATTAGAATTTCGCCCCTGTACGGCGCGTCAACCAGCCCGGCCATCACCTTAACGCCTTTGCTTTCCACCGAACTCTTGCCCCATATACAGCCGCTTGCGCCCTCGGGCAATTCTATCGCTATACCGGTGCGCACTTTAAAGCTTGAACGGGGCGGGATTTCCGTATATTCCAAAGCGAACAAATCCGCGCCGGAATCGGTTTCGTGCGCACGCAACGGAAGTTTCGCCTCGGGGTGGAGCTTTTTAACTTTTATATTCATAGGAACCTCAATTAAATTTGAAAAATTATAAACGATATTATAACGGCCAAAACGAACAGAAGCGCGGCTATCAGCGGGACGAAGCGCCCTCCCCCGCTTTTAATATTTTGATCGCTCTTTTCCCGCGCCGGCTGCGCGCTTTCAGCTTTGCTCAAATCCCATACGGATACGACCCCGAGCAAAGTATTATCCGCGTCCGTTACCGGCAAAAGCAAAAGTTTGTTTTTCATCAATAAATCCCGCGCTTTGGCGACGTCGTCAAACGGACTAAGTTTTATAAATCCGTTCATTACCGAGCCCGCCAAACTATCCTGCGTATAAAAGGCCAGCTGGCCCGTAGCTATAACCCCGCACAATTTTCCCCCTTTATCCAATATGAATACCGATAAAGGGATTTTATTTGAGGGCAATGTTTTTAATCTGGCTACGACATCTTTTATTTTGGCGTCGGTTTTAAAAGAGAGGAAATCGTTCTTCATCACTCTGGCCGCACTGCCCGCGGGATAGTTAAGCACTTCCTGCAAGGCTTTTATTTGCCCCGCTTCCAAGGAATCGGCAAGACGCTTTTTATAGTGCGGCGGAAGATTAAGCATTATCTCGCCCGCGCGCCGCGCGTTAAGCCCCTGCATTATTCTTGCCGCCTGTTTTACGTGCAAACGCCTGAGCAGAAAAGCGGCTTTTTTGGGGTTCATATGCTCCAGACAGGTTATTATCGAAGAAGCCCTCAAGCCCGAAAACCAAAATACGGCCTCGCTAAGCGCCATATCTTCAACCGAGCGCGCCGCTTTATCCGGGCTTGCGGCTATATATTCCTCCAGTATTTTGGAGCCGCTGCTTTTGTGCTGCATTGTATCAAACATTAATAAATTATAGTATATTGCAAAGCGGTGTCAAAATCTATCAGGGGGACGATTATGTACTTCACAAAACCTATTGCGCGTCTTACCTTCCAAGACGTAGTACACTTTCTTAAACAGGGCGTGGCCGAAAACACTTTGCTGGATTACAAATATATGCTGCCCAAAGACAACGAAAAATTCGCAAAAACTATAGCCGCCTTCGCCAATTCCATGGGCGGTACGGTAATCATAGGCGTAAAAGATGAACACGATAAGCCCAAACCGCCCTTTTCCGGCATAACTTTCCACGGCAAAATACGAGGCCAGATAGAAAGCATTATCCAAAACTATATAGATCCCATAGTATTCGTTGACATAGCCACCTGCAAAGACCCTAAAAGCAACAATATGTTTGTGGTGGTAAACATACCGCAAAGCAATCTTACGCCGCATTTGGTCGGCAGGCTTAAAAGAGCTTATATACGCACGGGTCAAGCCTCCAGGCCGGAAGTCATCGTCCACCCCGACAAACTGCCCTGGCTTATGGACAACCGCAGAAAAAGCCAAAATCTGCGCCATATCCTTATAGACAAAGCGGAAGCACATTTTAACAATTTCCTGCGCTCGCAAAATAAAGAGCCGTCCTCCGCGCATGCCGTCTGCGGATTCACCCTGCTGCCGCTCTACCCTCAAGCCCCTATTACCGATTACAAAAAACTTCCGCAAGTGCTTAAGGCCGCCTCTTTTGATTACCGCTCCAAGAAATGGCCCCGGGAAGGAACGGTAAACAGCGTGCAAGACGGCATAGTTTTAAACCCGCAAGGCTCTTTAAGCGCTTGGGAGCTTAACTGCTACGGCCTTATTTCCAGCAAAACGGTCTTGGCCGACGAAAACAATCATATTGATCTAAACGCCTTTTATAGGGAATGCGTTTTATTTTTTCAAACGGCGGCGCGTTTTTATAAGGCCATCGGCTATATCAGCCCGCTATTGCTGAGAATAAAAATAGCGAACGCGCGGGGCTCCATAATAAGAACGCCGCAAGGAGAAAAGAAGATTATAGAAGATTATGTCAGAATAGACCGCAACGCCGAACCTTTGCCTCTGGCCGGGAATATAAGAGAATTCTGCGCCCAACTGCTTGAAGAACTTTCTTGGTCGCTCAATCTGCCTATGGAAGGCGAAAATGACGGCCTAAGCCAAACGCAAAACATTTTGGGCGAATGTAAAATTATATAATTGTATATATGAAGATAATCAAAGCGGACTGCCTCATCATAGGCAGCGGAATAGCCGGTTCTTTATATTCCTATATCGCCGCGAAAGCGGGGCTTAAATGCGTTTTGGTATCCAGCGCGGATATAGACGCTTGCAACAGCGCCTTAGCGCAGGGCGGAATAATTTATGAAAAACATCCCGACTTTAAAACCCTTCTTAAAGACATACAAAACGCAGGCGGCGGCAAATGCAACGAAGAGGCCGTACTCTCGGCCTGCTCCGAAGGTTTTAAAGACATAGAAAAATATTTCATCAAAGAATTTGACACCGATTTCAACCGTTCCGCGGACGGGGAATTGCTCCTAACCAAAGAGGCCGCCCACAGCAAGAAAAGGATTATCTTCAGCAAAGACACCACCGGCCAAGCGATAATAAGCGCGATGCAGAAAAAATTGAAAAAAGTAAAAAACTTAAAAATTCTGCCGCAATGCAGCGCCGTTGATTTGCTGACGCTTTCGCACAACTCGCGGAATTATTACGACATTTACAAACCTTTAACCTGCTTCGGCGCTTATATACTGGACAACAAAACGCTGGAAGTTTTCGCCGTAACGGCGAAGAAAACCGTACTGGCTACCGGCGGCATAGGCCAGATTTACAAATACACCACAAACTCGCCCGCCATTTACGGCGACGGAATCGCCATGGCATACAGAATAGGCGCGAGAGTTATAAATATGGAATACACCCAATTTCACCCCACCGTATTCGCCAAAGGCAGAAGCGCCTTAATTTCCGAAGCGGTGCGCGGGGAAGGCGCCGTTTTGATTAACGCAAAAGGCAAACCCTTTATGGCCAATTATCACCCGCTTAAGGATCTGGCGCCGAGAGATATAGTTTCCCGCGCGATAGAACACGAACGCCTTAAAACGGGCGCGGACTGCGTTTATTTGGATTTATCCTCAATGACGCCGCAATTTATTACCCAGCGTTTCCCCCATATATACAAAACCTGCCTGGACGCGGGCGTAGACATCACTAAAGAACCTATCCCCGTAGTGCCGGCGATGCACTATTTCTGCGGAGGGATATTCACCGACCTTAAAGGCAGAACAAATATCCTCAACCTAAACGCCATAGGCGAATGCGCCTGCAACGGTTTTCACGGCGCGAACCGCTTGGCCAGCACTTCCCTGCTGGAGGCCGCGGCATCAGCCTCGCTTACCGCAAAGGCCGATATTGCGGAAATCAAAAAGCAATCTTTCTATATTCCCAAACCCAAAGAATGGAAAAGCCCTGAAGCCCTGCCCGACAAAAACCTCATACTGCAGGATATATCCGTAATAAAAAGCACGATGTGGAATTATGTCGGCTTAATCAGAAGCGCCGCGCGCTTAAGCCGCGCGGAAAAAATTTTAAGGCATCTGCATAATGAAATTTCGGTCTTTTATAAAGGCTATAAAATTACCGAAGAACTGCTTAAACTCAGGAACGCGGCCCAAACCGCCCTTCTGATAACTTACGCCGCCCTTAAAAACAAACAGAGCTGCGGCACCCATTACAGGGAAGACTGAAAAATCTATCCGCTTTGAGATGTAAATAAACATCTCCCGGTCTAGCCGAATCACAACATACAAAAACCCCGCCGTTTGGGCGGCGGGGCGGTTAGTTTAAGAGGCGGCGTTTGTGTCAGCGCCTCAGAGAAAACTTCTTAAATTCCCCTAGACTTCCTTCTCAAATAATTATCGCTCCTTATAATTTACCTCAAAGCTGCCAGGCTTTATTATATTTGGGTCCCGCCTCCGCTCGTACCGCCGCCGGTACTCGTGCCACCGCCGCTCGTCTGCTCCTTGCAAGTAACGACATTTAGGGTAAAGGGACTATTGCCTGTCATCCAGTAGTATCCCTGGGGATAGTTAGAGGTTTTCGCGCCAGTGCCGCCCCCTTCTTCTTCTTCTTGACTGCTCTCGCCGCCAGTACTCGTACCGGCGTACCAAGCACAATATGATCTACATAGGCTTTCGTCTAAATATTCTCTTCTTACATGGCATCCTGTTCCTGAGTCTGGAGAACCTTTACTAGCCCCTCCGGGGAAATAGTAGTCATTTACAGTCCTAGCGGCCATTTCCTCTTTTGTAGGAGAATAGCTCTCATAACACTTATAACCGGCAGACTTGCCGTCACAAATATTAGTTTCTGCGCACTTCGGATAGGGAACGCCGCTTACCTCAGGCAGAACCCCCCAACACTCTTCCTCCAGCAAAATGTAAGCGCCTAGGAAACCGCTGCAAGTAAGCGTTAGACTTTCCGTACTACGCTCGGCTACCAATTGAGCCGAACCGGGGCAAGGCTCGTCCCAACCGCTCCAATACTTATTTGAACAGCATGTCCTTGTCTGCGTACTATATCCGCAATTGCTATCAGCCGTATATTTCTCCTGCGTTTCCCCAACGGTGGTGCAATTTGCCGTACCCGAACTCCCCGTACTCCCGCTCCCGGAAGTCCCATCCGCGGCGTTCAATCCCATAATAAGGACAAAACAACATAAACACCCTAAAAAAGCCTTCACGGCTATTTTATTCTTTGTCATCTTTTTTCTCCTCTTCAGCATTAAACAACCCGCTTAAACTAACCTGGCGAAAAAACAAAGCCTTCACTTGCCAGCGGGCTGATTTTATGAAGCTAATTTATCAAAAAAAAAAAACAAGTCAAGTCGTTTCCGCCTCTCGTTTTGCCTCGGCGTACGGCTCCAATCAAGAATTTTTGCCACTAGCCCCGTTCGGCAAAAACCTTCGGAGCATTTGTTTCCCGAATTAACAAATATATCTGATAAGTTGAGAGATTGGATAAAACCCCGCCGTTTGAGCGGGTTCTAAAGACACAAAAAAGCCCCCGCCGCAAAGCGGGGGCTTTTAGCTAAACCAGCTTTTTTATTTTTTAAGCTCTTTGGCGCTGGCCTGAGCCGCCGCCAATCTGGCTATCGGCACGCGGAAAGGCGAGCAGGAAACATAGTCAAAACCCTCCCTGTGGCAGAATTCCACGCTGGAAGGTTCGCCGCCGTGCTCTCCGCAGATACCAATTTTCAAATTGGCCTTTACGCCGCGGCCAGCTTTCACCGCGTGGCGAATCAAGAAACCGACGCCGTGCTGATCCAATATTTGGAACGGATCGTTTTTCAAGATACCCTTGCCGATATAGTCGGGCACGAAAGCGCCGATGTCGTCGCGGGAGAAACCGAAAGTCATCTGCGTAAGGTCGTTGGTGCCGAACGAATAGAAATCCGCCACCTGCGCTATGTCGGCCGAGGTTATCGCCGCCCTGGGGATCTCTATCATCGTACCGACCGTATAGGCTATTTTCTTGCCGAACTTGGCGCAGACTTCTTTGTGTACTTTCTCTATGATAGGCTTCTGATTGACGATTTCTTTCTCGTCGCAGACGACCGGTATCATAATTTCGGGAGTAATCTTAAGCCCCTCTTTAATCAGTTCGGCCGCGGCCTCAAATATCGCTTTGGCCTGCATTTCCGTTATTTCGGGATAGGTTACGCCCAAGCGGATGCCGCGGTGCCCCATCATCGGGTTGCTTTCTTTGAGGGACTCGGCGCGTTTCTCAAACTGTTCGGCGGTAATCTTCAAAGCCTTGCAGATGGCCTCTACGGCGTCTTTGCTGTGCGGTATGAACTCGTGCAAAGGCGGATCCATAAGACGGATTGTCACCGGGAAGCCGGCCATAGCTTTCAAAGTGGCTTTGATGTCTTTCTTCATATACGGGAAGATTTCGTTTAAAGCCTTTACGCGCTCTTGCGTCGTACCGGAAAGTATCATTTTCCTTAAAGCGAAAAGCGGCTTTTCGGAATTGGCTCCGTAGAACATATGTTCTATGCGGAACAGGCCTATACCTTGGGCGCCGAAAGCCCTCGCTTTTTCGGCGTCGGCGGCGGTATCGGCGTTGGCGCGTACTTTAAGGCGTTTTACCGCGTCGCATACTTTTAAGAAGTTGATTAAATTGGCGTTTTTCTCGCCGGCGTCCAACATAGGCAGCTTGCCTTCATAGACAATACCCCTCGTTCCGTTAAGGGTAAGGAAGTCGCCTTCCTTATATTTTTTGCCGTTGACCGTCATTGTTTTTTTGGCGGCGTCCACGATAATTTCGCTGCAGCCGACTATGCAGCATTTACCCCAGCCGCGGGCTACCAAAGCGGCGTGGGATGTCATCCCGCCGCGCGCCGTCAAAATGGCTTGCGCCGCGCGCATACCCTCAACATCTTCGGGGTTGGTTTCCTCGCGGACTATTATGCAGTCCTTGCCGGCTTTCTTGGCTTCTATCGCGGCGGCGGAATCAAATACTATAAAACCGCACGCGCCGCCCGGGCCCGCCGGCAGACCTTTGGCCAAAGGCTTTTGGCTAGCTTCGGCCTTAGGGTCCACTATCGGATGCAAAAGCTCGTCAAGCTGGGAAGGCGATACCCGCAATACGGCCTCAACTTTGTTGATAAGCTTCTCTTTGAGCATATCCAAAGCGATCTGTACAGCCGCTATACCGTTGCGCTTGCCGACGCGGCACTGCAATAACCAAAGCCTGTCGTTTTCTATGGTAAACTCTATATCCAGCATATCTTTGTAATGCTTTTCCAGGCGTTTTTGGATGGAGTCAAGCTCTTTATAAGCTTTGGGCATAACTTTCTTTAAAGATTCGCTGTCGTTGCCGTGGCCGGAGGTTGACCATTCGTTTATCGGGCACGGGGTTCTTATCCCCGCTACGACGTCTTCACCCTGCGCGTTTACCAGATATTCGCCGTAGAAATGGCTGTCTCCGTTGCCTGGGTTTCTGGTAAAGGCCACGCCCGTAGCGCTGGTATTGCCCATATTGCCAAATACCATTGACTGCACATTTACGGCCGTACCCCAGTCGTGCGGAATCTTTTCAATGTTTCTGTAGGCTACGGCCCTCTTGCCGTTCCACGAGGCGAAAACCGCCCCTATCGCGCCCCAAAGCTGCTGCATGGGGTCATCGGGGAAATCGCTGCCCAATACTTTCTTAACGGTCTTTTTGAAATCTTCGCACAAAGCTTTTAATTCAGCCGCCGTAAGTTCGGTGTCGGATTTGTATCCCCTCTTTTCCTTTACATCGCAGAGTTTCTCGTCCAAAATCTTGCGGATGCCTTTATCGTCTTTGGGCTCTATGCCCGCGGCCTTTTCCATGACGACGTCGGAGTACATCATAATAAGCCTGCGGTAAGCGTCGTACACAAATCTTTCGTCGCCCGTCATTTTTATCATGCCGGGTATCGTTTTTAAGGTCAAGCCCACATTTAAAATGGTTTCCATCATGCCGGGCATGGAGCTCCTGGCGCCGGACCTAACCGATACCAACAAGGGATTTGCCGTTGAGCCGAATACCTTGCCCGTTTCTTTTTCCACTTTTTTGAGATTGGCTTCAACTTCCGCTTTCAAGGTTTTGGGGTAAGTTCTTTTATTATTCCAGTAATAGGTGCAAACTTCCGTAGTGATAGTAAAACCGGGAG
Source organism: uncultured Elusimicrobiales bacterium (assembly GCA_944324675.1). Classification (GTDB taxonomy): domain Bacteria; phylum Elusimicrobiota; class Elusimicrobia; order Elusimicrobiales; family Elusimicrobiaceae; genus Proelusimicrobium. The sequence continues at coordinate 10,085 of CALUXE010000015.1, forward strand.
GTACGGGCAATTTAAGTTTAGGATGCCCGGCCATTTCCGCCAAGTTGGCGCCTTTCCCGCCTAGGAGCTCTTTCATCGCTCCGTTTCCGTCGGCCTTGCCCGCGCCGAAATGATACACAAATCCTTTTTTATTTGTTTTTGCCGTCTTCTTGCAAACCGCTTTTGAACATGCCTTTTTAGCGGCCTTTACAATCTTTTTAGCTGCCATAGAACTCTCCATAAACGAAATAGCGCGCGGAAATATCTAATCCCCGCGTCGCGCGAATCTTTTATTACATTGATATTTTATTAAATTGCCCCAAATAAAGCAATAAATCCGCTTTTAAAGCGCCTGCGGAACTTTATCAACAAGTTTTACCCTACAATACTGATTTGATAACCGCGCTCTCGGCAATAGCGCAGGAACAGATAATCGCCCTCATATTCTCTGCAAGCCATTTTACCGGACGGATAAAGCTTATCAAAATGTCCATAGGACGCTATTCCGCCGATGTGGCTTACAAGTTTGGCGACAGTCGCCCAAGAAGCAAGAACAATCCTATACTTTCCGCAGTTGTATACAGGTAATCCGCTGTCATAGGCGTCTATATAACATTTGCCCGGGAGAGTTACATCCAATTCCTCGGGGCTGGACGGACGCACCTTTCCCGTAGCCAAAGTATAAGCTGTTCGCGCCTTATGAATCACGGAAAGTATTTCTTCCATTTCCGCCATTTCGGCATAAAAAACAGTCCGCCTGTATAAAGGCAAAGCTATAGCCGCCAATATGCCGATTATCAATACTACTACCAACATTTCTATGAGAGTAAAACCTTTCTTTTTTGACATAAAAAATACCCCTGTTCCTCGGTGGATTATAGGAGTACTTTATCAAAAAAAAAAAACAAGTCAATCGCTCGGGCGAGTTAGAAAAAACGACAAAACCCGCAATAAAAAATACAATTATAACTGATAATACCAAAGGCGGTTATCTGAGTTTACAAATAAAAATCTTCCCCCCACTCTCTCGCATAGTTTTTTGCCGGAATCCGATGCGGAGGGCGCCATACAATAACGCCCGATATTTTTACGTAATGGAGAAATCCTGTAATAAATCTGTCCAGTACCATCTATACGCATAGTGCAATAGACTACACCTTCACTCTCCGCAAAAGGAGCTACGTCATATACTACACAGTTAAATTTAGAGCAAGTTACAGCACCGCCGCTGTCGCTAACTCGGCAATCGGCGGGAACAGTAATATCAAGGTCGTTTATTTTTAAAGAATATTTCCCGTGGGCCAAATAATAGGCGTCCTGCGCTTTATGAAGGGCGTCGCCCATAATCATTAATTGGGTGTAGCGTGTTTTTAATACCGCCAGTTGATACTGCGGCAAAGCGATAGCCGCAATTATCCCGATTATCAATACCACTACCAACATCTCTATGAGAGTAAATCCTTTTCTTTTTGACATAAAAAATACCCCTGCCCCTCGGAGGATTACAGGAGTACTTTATCAAAAAAAAAAAACAAGTCAACCGCTCGGGCGGATTGAGAAAATTAAGTTTTACGACAAGAAACTCAATTAAAGTCTATAATAGTCAATGTTATTATAGCTATAAGAGTATACCCCACCCAAGTTCTCGCACAGCTTCTTGCCCAATTCGCTACTAACTGCTGTTCCGCAATACCGCTTAGTGTTACGACGCAACGGATA
>CALUXE010000016.1 GCA_944324675.1 uncultured Elusimicrobiales bacterium
TTACAGGAGGACTTTATCAAAAAAAAAAAACAAGTCAATAGCTCGGGCGGGTTGGAAAAACGACAAAACCTACAACAAAAAAATACTGTTATAGAGTGTAGTACCAAAGGCCGTTGTTTCCGCCTATTTTATAAAATCTTCCGCCAAAACTTTCACACACCTTTTTACTCAAATCACTATCAGGACTTACCGTACAATAGCGCTTAGTATTACGACGCAATGGGTAAATCATATAATAAATCGTTCCTTTTAGCGTATTGCAATAGACAAGACCGCTAATATCCGTATTATCCGTTCCGTCATGTACCACACACCTAAACTTTGGGCAGACTATAATGCCGCCGTTATAGACAAGGTTGCAATCGCCGGGAACTGTAATATCAAGGTCGTTTATTTTTAAAGAATATTTACCGTGGGCTAAATAGTAAGCGTCCTGCGCCTGGCGTATAGCGTCAGCCATTACCATCAATTGGGTGTAGCGGCTTTTTAATACCGCCAGTTGATACTGCGGGAAGGCGATAGCCGCCAATATGCCGATTATCAATACCACTACCAATAATTCTATAAGAGTAAAACCTTTCTTTTTTAACATAAAAAAATACCCCTGTTCCTCGGAGGATTACAGGAGTACTTTATCAAAAAAAAAAAACAAGTCAACCGCTCGGGCGGGTAGAAAAACGACAATAAAAATCCCCCGTCACAAACGGGGGATTTAACATCTTTCTAAACTTTATTAGTTTTACGCCGTATGATTTTGGCTGTCATTTTGCGGCGCGGGGGCGGCCTCAGCTGAGGCCGTATCGGCGGGAGTTGTTTCTTCCGGATTAGCCTCTGGGGCGGGTGTCTCATTCCCGCAGGAGCAGGCGGCGCAAGTTTCGCCGTCGGCTTTATCGCCGCCCGCACATTCGCAAGAGGTGCTTTCCGCCGTCAAAACGCAATCGCAAACGGTATTTTCCGCGGGTGCGGACGCTTGCTCGGCAGGGACATTTGCTTCCACAGCGGGCGCAGCTTCGGGTTTAGCCTCTTCCGCCTTTACTTCCGTTTCCGCCGCGGGTGCTTGTTCCGCTTTGCCGCAAGTGCATTCGGAGCAAGTGTTCCCCTCTTCCTTATTGGCGCAGGCGCAGGAGTATTGCTCAACGGGCGCAGCTTCGGGTTTTGCTTCCTCAGTTTGGGCCGGTTCCGTATGTTCGACGTCGCTGCAATGCGCGGCGATATCGCCCGCGCTCGCCTCTTGTTCAATGAAAACCTTTTTGGCGGGTTCTTCCGCGGAGGGCGCCTGACGAGCTTCGGGTTTGATTACCACTTTGCGCCATTTGCCTTCGCCTTCGGATATCGTGGTTATCTCAAGATTATCGGCCAAGAAGCGGTGTATATAGCGCCTCATCTGCGCCGACATCGGGCGGAAGCGGTATACGCGTTTCGTGCGTTTTACCATTGAAAGGGCTTTGTCAATCTCGTTGTTTATCTTATCTTCCAGTTTGCGCCAGTAGTTTTGGGTATCGGCCATAACTGAAATAGGCGTATTGAAGCGGCGGCTGACCACCAAAGTTATTATATATTGTATCGACTCCAAAGTCTTACCCTCTTTGCCGATTACTATCGCGGGGTGGTCGCAGTCGAAGGTAAGCAAAATCCTCTGCTGTTTGCCGTCCCACCATACGTTAAGGTTTTCGGCCTGTACGCCCATGGAGCTCAACATCTTGCCCAAGGTTTCTTTCGCGATTTGCAGGGCCGGCTTCATATCCTCGGGCACTATGGCGTTTTGTATCTCGGCCGACGGGAGCTTTTGAGGCTCGTTCTCTTTGGGAGTTTTGACTCTTTCGGCTCTGCTTTTGCGCCCGCCTTTCTTAAAGTCCTTGCCGCCCTTGCGTCCTCCGCGCCCTTTGCCGCCGCCAAAGGAACTTTCCTTCGAGGCGCTCCTGGGTTTCATCGGCGTGGAATGTTCAGAATCCCATTTCTTCTCTATAATACGCACTATCGCGGGGCGGCCGCCTATGCCCAAAAAGCCGCTCTTTTCTTCCTGTATTACTGTTACTTCCACTTGGTCGCGTCTGCGCCCAAGCTCGTTAAGACCGCGTATTATAGCGGTAGCTACGTCTTTTCCTTCTGATTGTATTTCTCTTCTTGCCATGGAAATCTCCTAAAAGGCTTTAGCCAGCCTTTTCTTCAATATTAAATTTATAACAAAACTTATGCAGTTGCTCACGAACCAATACAAGGTCAAACCCGCCGGGAAGTTTAAGAATATCAACGTCATAAATATCGGCATCCACTTCATCATCGCCATCGACGGATTGTCCTTTGCCATATCGGGCATCGTCATCTTCTGCTGGATAAACATCATTATACCCATAGCTATGGGCAGTACGTAATACGGATCCTTCGCCGATAGATCGTGTATCCACCATATAAACGGCGAGCCGTGCAGTGACCACGAAGTCCTAAGCGCGTTAAACAGCGCCAAAAATATCGGCAGCTGGATAAACAGCGGCAGACACCCGCTTAAAGGATTGGCGCCGTATTTTTTGTAAAGCGCCATCATCTCGCGCTGCGCCGTCATAGGATCGTTCTTGTATCTCTCTTGGATAAGCTTCATCTGGGGCTGTATCTTCTGCATTACCGCCGAAGATTTAAGCTGTTTATACGTCAGAGGGAACATCACAAGCTGTATCATCAAAGTCATTATGATTATCGCCCAGCCGTAGTTGTGGGTGTATCCGTAAAGCCACTCGAGCAAATTCCTCGCCCATTTGCCAAACTGTCCGAAGAACCCGAACTGTATGGAACGCTGCAAGTCGTAAGGCTCGGCGGCGAGTTCCTCGTAATCCTTGGGGCCGATATAGAAGTCCGCGTCGAAGGTCAACTCCTGACCCGCGGCCAAGCTCATCGGCAGTTTGATGTCAAGCTTAGGCCCTTTTACCGCTTTTTGCCCGAAAAGCCCATAAAAACTAGGCTGGCTGTATACGTATTGCTTGCTGAATTTCAAATCGGACGCCGCAGGCTCCCAGCTGCGCGGTATAAAAGCCGTAAGGAAGTAGCGGTTGTCTATGCCCGCCCATTCCCAGCCGGAACATTCTTCTTCCAGCTTGGACGGCTTTTCCATCATCTTTTCCGTTATGTCGTTTACCGTGGCTTTTTTCTTGCCCGCTTCCCTTATAAGGCATATGGCGCGCATATTGGCGGAATTTTCGCTCATTTCGCTTTCCACGGTCGCCAAGCCCGGGCCCATATTAACAAACACGTCGGAAATTTCGATATTTTTGTCGCTTATATTCTTTAGCGTTAAGGATAATTTGTTCAGTCCGCCGTCTTTATCGAAAAGATACCCTTTTTTAAGCAGCAAAGTATCCTGCAAAACGGCCTCAAAAGCCATATCCCAAGCCGCGTCGTCAACTTTCTTGAAGTTAAGCTCCGGCATAGTGGCAAAATAGCCCGCCCCGCCGTAAGGCGTAAGGTTGAGATTTGCCACCGCGTCTTTAAATTCGTAGGTCTTTATCGCCGCGCCTTTTGAAGAAAACGTAATATCCGCGTCTTTAAGTTCCAAAGAGTAGAGACGTTCCTCCTCCTCTTGTTGGGAGTTTGAAGCGGTAACTTTGATCTTTGGAGTGTTTGATGCGGCCTGCTCTTCCATTATCGCCGCAGGAGCGTTTTGCGGGATTTCCGCTTGTTTTGGCGGGAAAAAATAGCTGTAACCCGCATAGAATACAAGGGTTACGCCCAATGCTATCAGAAAGTCTTTATTCATCAGTATCCTCTGGCAACGCGCGCCGGGCGCAAAAACCTGAGGCCTTCTGCCAACAGACTACGGAACGGGATCAAATCCGCCCGGGTGAAAAGGATGGCATTTTAGTACTCTCTTCACCGCCAAATACGAACCTTTTATCGCTCCGTGTTTATTTATCGCCTCGTAAGCGTACGCGCTGCATGTGGGATAAAACCTGCATACGCCCCTCGGCCCGATTAACGGCCTTACATATCGGCTGAACAGCCTCAATAAGCAAAGCAGTATTCTTTTCATCAAAATTTAACAAAACCTAAGGTAAGGGTATAAGAAAAAGGGTCCTTATGGTTCTTTTAAAATTCCGGCTTTACCCGCCATTAGCAAGAAAGCCGCGCAGGCCGCCCGCGTATCGCGGAATTTATCCGCCTCTTTTATAGATATCAAGCAGTCGGCGCCGTCTGTCAATAAATGTCTGTTAAGCCGAAAGGCCTCTCTAAAAAGCCTTTTGCAGCGGTTACGCACCACGGCGTTGCCTAACTTTTTTGAAACTATTATTCCTATCCGTCCCTCGCGCTTTGCGCCGAGGGGAGTTGCCTCCTCCTCGGCCTTCAAATGGGGACCGGGCCTACACCATAAAACGCAGCCCTCGCCGCATATCTTGACGCCGTCCTTTAAAATGCTTTTAAAGTCCCTCTCAAGATACACCCGCTGAGCTTTGGCTAGGCCGAATTTCTTCACAAGATTACTTGCGAATAAGCTCTTGGCGCCCTTTTGCCCTTCTGGCGCTAAGCACTTTTCTGCCACCCGCGGTGGCCATTCTAGCTCTAAAACCGATGGTTTTAGCTCTTTTTCTGTTATTTGGTCTATATGTAGGTAACATAGTGATAATATTATATTATATTTTACCCGTCCTTGCAATTTCCTTTTCCGCCGAGCGGCCCGCTACGGCGAAAGTATCGCCATAAAGCCGGGCCCCGCTCCGCAAAAGCCGCTTCAGGGGTTTATAATAAGCCCCCACATAAGCTTTAAACAGCGCGCCCGAAAGTTTTTTGCCGCTGGCTTTTATCTTTAGGACTTTTCCCCCTTTTTTATTGTATCATTTATCTATGAACTTCACGGACAGAATGATAGTCCTGCTGCGCCAGAACTTCAGGGAAAGGGACCGTATGGTCTGCGCTTATACGCTTGAGCACGGGCGGGTGGCCCTGCGTTTCCCGGGGGTGAACAGGAGCGATTCCAAACTGAAAGCTTTGAGCGAGCCTTTCGCGCGGTCCTGCGCGCGGATATATATCAGGCGGAACGCTTCCGTCGGATGCGTTACCGGCGGCAAAATAGAAACCGTACACCCCGAAATCAGAAAAGACTTTGACAAAACGCAAATGGCGGCTTATTTCTGCGAGCTGTTTTACAGGCTTACGCCCGATTACAATCCCAACCCCGATAAGTTCGCCCTTTTGGAAAGTTCTCTTTCGCAAATCAATTCCGAGCCTTTAAACCAAGCTATGGCGCCCGCTTTCCTTTTAAGGCTTATGCAGCTTAGCGGGTTCGGGCTTTACGGGCACAGCGTCTTGGGCATAGACGAGGATTTTTGGCAAGCTATGCACGAACTACCCCTAACCGAGCTTAATTTTAACGCCGAACGGGATATATTGAATTTAAATAAAACCAGATATGTCTGCAAAAGATTTTTGAACAGATACCTCAATTATCCTCTGCATACCGTCTGCCAGCTTGAGCTTACCGCGCCCATACCCGCGCGAGAGGCTCAAAAAGAGACGGAACCCGAATTTGAGCCCGTACTTGCCTAAACTTTTTGTTTTTGATTGGTCCTTTTAAGAAGTTCTTTTATAAGGAATTCGCTGTCGCGCCTGGGCATCGCCGCGGGCCTGAAACAAAAAGCCGTAAGCCCCATAGAGATATTGGACTTCTGAACATCCGTCAATTTGAATTTGCTCTCGTCCGTCATCAGGCAGACATAGAGCATATTGGAAGAGCCGACATTCACCCGCTTCTGCCCTACTATGTCTATCGCCTTTAAAGGCAGGGCGGGGCAGCCGTCTATAATAATTTCCTTTTCCCGCAGTTCAACCAGCGGCGTTTTGTTGAAAAACAATTCGTAAAAATAGACGCCACTTTTATATATGAAGAAAGCCAAGCCCGCATAGGCCAGCCATTTGACTTCTTCCAATTTAAATATGACATACACGGCGAAAGCCGCGCATAAAAGGCACAGCGCCAAACTGAAAGCGTATCTGCTTCTGGCGCAATAAAAGAAGATGGATTTGTCTTTGTGTTCCATTTTTTAATTCTACGATATTAACCGCCGATTTAACAAGAGAACCTGGCAAACTGGAAGGCAATTCGCTTTTCCAAACAATATAGAACAATGCGGCGCGAAAAAACAAAAAATAGAGAGGAGCCTTTCGGCTCCTCTACAAGGAGGGTACTATAATCGGATGATTATAGTACAAATTTTTTGTTTTTTTGTTTATGATTTTTTTAGTTGCTTGTCAGCCTCCTCAACATTAATTTCAAGCTTAAACACTTGGAGTAGCAGCAACAGTGGTTAAGCCCAAAGAGGCGCAAATGCCGCCTCCGTTGTTGCCGTCCGCGCAGACCACTTTCCCTGTACGATAATATCTCGTAAGGGTATATCCGCTGTTGGCTTCACCCGCTCTTACAGCTTGTACCATTCCGTCGTCAGGGTTACCTCCTGTATGTGTAATGGTAAAGTTCTTGGTGCTCCACTCGGATCCGGTAACGATGATACCATTTACATCGGCGAACTCTATATCCAAAGAAGATAAATCAGCTGGATATGTGTTATCCGAGCTGACCAATCTCGCTCTCTCCATAGCCGCGGCCAAAGAACCCATAATGGATAAAGCCTCAGTTGATCTGGATTTTTCCACAGCTTTAAAATACTGCGGCAGCGCCACGGCGGCCAAGATACCGATTATCAAGACCACCACCAACATTTCAATAAGGGTAAAACCCTTTCTGTTTAAGTTTTTCATGAACTCTCTCCTTTTTTATAACCCCTGGAAAGACGCTCGCGCGCCTAACGGGTACAGAAAGAATTTATCAAAAAAAAAAAACAAGTCAAGTCGTTTCCGTTTTTAGTAAACTTTGGGCGTACGGCAAGGTATTTCCCCTATAAATAAAAAACCGAAAACCGCAAATACGCGCGAAAGCCCTCGGCTTTAAACCGAGGGCTTATTAAAACAAATAGAGAGGAGCCTTTCGGCTCCTCTACAAGGAGGGTACTATAATCGAATGATTATAGTACAAATTTTTTGTTTTTTGTTTATGATTTTAGCTGCTTGTCAACCTCCTCAACATTAATTTCAAGCTTAAGCACTTGTAGCAGCAGAAGTGGTTAAGCCCAAAGAGGCGCAAATGCCCTCGCCGCCCGTCCCATCGGTGCAGCCTACCACGCCGTTATAATAGTTCCTGGTAATTGTATAGTTATTAGTCCCCTTCCTTACAGCTTTTACATAAGCATTAGGCGCAGCTGTACCATTAACGGTAAAGGTAAAGTTTTTGCTATACCAAGTAGAGCCGTTGGCATTGCCGCTTCCAGTACCACCCGACCCGACATCGGGAAGCTCTATATCCAACTTGCTTACATCCGTAGTGTAGGTATTATCGGAGCTGGCTAATCTATACCTTTCCATAGCCGCCGCGATGGACCCCATCACCGACAAGGCCTCGGCCGATCTGGATTTTTCCACAGCTTTAAAATACTGCGGCAGCGCCACGGCGGCCAAGATACCGATTATCAAGACCACCAC
>CALUXE010000017.1 GCA_944324675.1 uncultured Elusimicrobiales bacterium
TCCGCCCGAGCGGTTGACTTGTTTTTTTTTTTTGATAAAGTACTCCTGTAATCCTCCGAGGGGCAGGGGTATTTTTTTATGTTAAAAAAGAAAGGTTTTACTCTTATAGAAATGTTGGTAGTGGTATTGATAATAGCCGTCTTGGCGGCTATCGCCTTCCCGAAGTATCAGATAGCCGTGGACAAGGCCAATTATATGCAGCTTGTTACGTTGGTTACGGCTGTGAAAGAGGCTCAGGAAAGATATTATATGGCTAAAGGAGAATATACCACCAACTTTAATAATTTGGATATTACCATACCGTTAGATGCGGATGTAACGGGTTCCGTGATCCAAAAGCCGGGCAAATGGATGGTACAAATTAGTAATGTTAATGATTTTAGCTCTGGAGGAGTTGTTCTCGCCTCTTATTATCCGGCTAAAGTGTCTTATGTAGTTTATTTGGACAGACGTCCTACTTATGCCGGAGTAAGGCAGTGCCGTTCAGCAGACAGAGGGGAAAGAGGAAAGAAGCTTTGTTTAAGTTTGGGCGGCGTCTATGAGACTGAAAACGAGATTAACGGAACCATTTATACGCTTCCTTAAAAAATTCCGTTCAAAAGAGCGTATTACGCAATAAAATAAGCGGCGCGTGTTAGGTTCGGGCGGAAGATTTGCCTATGTAAATTCAGTCAACGGGTATTGGTACTACATACTAAAATAATATTTGCTTTTTATAGTAAGTTTTGTACCGAATACGGCGTATTTTAATGCCGGGATATTCCTTGCCGCGCTAATTTGACGGTTTGTTAATTAGCTTATATATGGCTTTTGTGGCGGCCTCGGCGTAATATTTCGCGTTCTCGTCTTTGGCGCGATTTGCCAGCTTGCCCAGCGGCGCGATAAGTTTTTTCAGGCGCTGTTCCTCAAGCTGGGCATTTTTGTAATACGGGGTTTTATCCAGCAATATTTCCGCTACCGAAAGGGCGGCCCTCGCCCCGTTAGCCTGCTCATTGGCGTTGGAACTTTGAAGGTATTTTTCAATATCGTCAAAAGCCGAGGAACCCAAAAGGGCGTAAGTCATAACGGCGGTGGCCGCGGCAGAGGTTTGCGGTTTGTTCCGCATTTCTTTCCTTAGCTTGGGGGATATAATATCATAGTTGGAAGCCAAAGCGGTGGCCGCGGCGGAAATGGTGGAAGCGTCGTCGTAGGATAAATCAAAAAGATCTTCAAGCAGATTCTTCTCGCCGATGTCGCCAATCCACTCCGCGGCGGAAAGGCGGGTTATTTCCGTTTGGTTTTTAAGAGCGGTTTTCAAAGCGGAAGAAAGTTCCTTTTTCTTAAGGCCGGTATTTTGGTAAGCCCTTAAAGCGAAGGATTTGTCAAACCCGTAGAGGGTAATTATGTCGTTGATGAACCTCGTCTTTGTATTTGGTATAAGCAAGGCATAGGCTGAAGCCGCGTAAGCTTTTAGAACGGGGTCCTCCGCATTTAAGGCGGGGTTTAAAAACGGCGTGTATCCGCTGTCCACCGCGTTTGAGGAGGCCAATACCACAACCGCCAAGGTCTTTTTGTAATCTTCCTGATTGGCCGAGGAAATTATATTAAATATCGCTTTGTTGTAAGGAGCAAGTTCTTCCGATACGGATATCAAAGCCGACGCCGCGGCGAAAGCGGTCGGCGCGTCTTTGGCGTTTTTAAAAATATTTGCCGTTTGGGGTAACGCCGTCGAGAGATTGTTTGATTTTTGCAAAGCCGTCAGAGCTTCTTGGATATGGAGGGGATTATTAGATTTAAGAAAATCTTTAAGGCATACGGTTATCCGTTCGTTATTCTGTGTTGTTGCTATGGCTTTTTCGTAGATGAATTTTTGATTTTCGGAGCCAAAACACTGGGCGGGCGTTTCAGCGGCGGCGTTAAGCTGCGATATTAGGGCAAATGCCAATAAGGTTAATATATATTTTTTCATAAACTCATTATATAAAAAGAATGGGGGGAAAGTCGCCTCCGGTAAAAATATTCCGAAAAGCCTTCTAATTTCGCGCAAGAGCATAGTTTTGCCAAACGGAGACAAAAAAACCGCGGTTTTTTAAACCGCGGCGGAGGGGAGTTATGAAAAAAATCATATTTTTGAACTTAGGCATGCGGCGAATTTCTTTAGGTTGGGTTCTTCCCCTCGGCGGGCGGAAACTTTCCCGTAAAAAGAATTTCTCCCGTTTCGGGAAAGGGCTATCAACTTGCCGCCGCCCAGTATTAGCATAAATTTAAGAGTATTATTCATAAAAGTACACATCGCATCAATATCGCTCTATAATAATTGTATGCTTATTTTTTGCTTATGCCCAGGGCCATAAGGCCTATTAAAATTAAAATTAGTGCCTATTTTTTTATGGGCCCCGCGCATTATTTTTGTAAAATGGAATTATGAAAAAATTACAATTCTTTCTAACCCTTATGTTGACGGCGGTTTTAGCTTCCGCCCAAGTGCGAATAGCGCCTGCCTCGGAGGAGGGCGATATGCGCATTTTTAATAAAGAGGGGGAAGACGTTATAGTCTATTTCCCTTCTGAATTTTTAAAATACGAACCAAAAATAAACGTAGTGTTCCCCAAGGGCTACGATAAAGCCGAAGAGCGTTTCTGCTCGGTATATGTGGCAAATAAGGAGGAAATGCCGCGAGAGACTCTTTATAAGGAATTCGGCTCCGCCGCCGCGGAACGTTGCGTATATGTAAATATCCGTTTTAATTCGATACCGTCTTCGTCCGAGCTGGAAGGTTTTCTTACGCGTGAGCTTCTGCCGTATATAGAGGTCAATTACAGAGTGGAAAATCAAGAGGAATATAAAATTCTTTTGGCCGGCGAGGGTTACAGCGCTTCGGTATTGAACGCTTTGCCTGGATTGAGCAACTATTTCGCTAATTTCGCTTTGTCTTTTTACGTCAACACGGCTATGCCCGACAATTTGGACGGCCTAAATGAGAATATAAGCCTATGGGCCTTGGGCAGCAAGGGCAATATGATAAGGCTGCAAGGCGCGCTGGAAAAGAACGGACTTAAATTTTTTGACAATTTCGCCTATTTAACTGTAGATAACAGCGAAAATAAGGCGCCCTCTTTGAAGGAAATTTTCAATATGGGGTATTTTCTTGAAAAATCGAAAATTCTCCCGTTGAAAGCCAAGGGCGTTTTTGGAGTCAAGAGCGCCTCGGCCACATCGGAGGAGCGTTTCGGCTTCATGTTGGAAGTAAAAGGAAAGAAGGGTTTTAAAGCGCAATACATACCTTCTTCCTTAAAAATAGCGCCGCCGTTTTTATCTTGGGATTTTGAAAAGGGCCTTATGAACGTAATTTACGGCGCGCAGCCCGGCAAGGTAAAAGTTACGGGAATGGCGGGCAATGCGGTATCTTTTGACGCTTCATTTAAAATAAGCAAATAAAGGGTAATTTATTGCGGGCTCTGATATTCTTTTGTGGGGATTAAGAGCCCGTATTTTTATGGTTATCCACAAAAAAAGCGTCGGTTTGCCCATAAGAAGAATAATATCGTTTTTTCGGAGACAAAAAAGATATATTCCGTCGGGGATAAGGCGGTGTTTGTTGAGGGGAGGAAAGATATTGGGCAATTCCTTGCGGATTAGTTATCCACAAAAAACGGCGGTTATCCACAGTCCTGTCTAAAGGATCGCTAAGTTTAAAAAAACTGTTTCTTAAAAAAGGTCCTTTTTTAATAAATAAAAGGAAAAACTGGCAAAAAACGCTCCAAGTGTGGATAAATGTGGATAAATATTTTTATAAGGGTAAAGTCTTAAAATAGCGATTGAAAAAGAAAAGGGATTTGCTATAATATTTCTGATAACACGGAGGATAATTTATGAGATTTCTTTTTATGGTGCCTGTTTTGGCGCTATTGCTTGGCGGGTGCTACTCTGCCGAGCGTAAGGAGATAAAACGCGAAAGCGATGTTTTCACGTTGAGCGCACTTTGCCCCGAGAGGGCCAATGAAGAAAAATGGCGCAATCAAACTGTTGACCAAATGCGCGAGAGCCGCAAGATACCGAGCGTTGACTTTGAGTTTGACGGTATAGTATTAGTGCCCAGTTCTTACGAGGTGTTGGATAAAGTCGCCGCTTTGATGGTTGCCAATCGTTCAATGAAGCTTATAGTCGAAGGTCATACGGACGAAGTTGGCTCCGATGAATATAACGACTGGCTTTCCAGCGCCCGCGCCAATGCCATAAAGAGCTATCTGTCCTCGCGTGGAGTTCACCCGGATTCAATAAAAACTTACGGACACGGCAAAAGGCGTCCTCTTATCAAGAACGACGATTCGCCTGAGGCAAGGGCTTGCAACAGACGCGTGGAGTTTACATTGACTACGCGCGAGTGGAACACAATTTATTAATTTTCCTTTACGGGATAAAAAACGGCCGCTTATACGGCCGTTTTTTATTTTCTGTTTACGGCAGCGCTTGGGGGGATTTTATCTTTTTCATCCAATTTTATATGCCGATCCCTGTTTTTTTGATCCGCCCGAGCGGTTGACTTGTTTTTTTTTTTTTGATAAAGTACTCCTGTAATCCTCCGAGGAACAGGGGTATTTTTTTATGTTAAAAAAGAAAGGTTTTACTCTTATAGAATTATTGGTAGTGGTATTGATAATCGGCATATTGGCGGCTATCGCCTTCCCGCAGTATCAACTGGCGGTATTAAAAAGCCGCTATACCCAGGCCATGGTAATGGCGCAATCTCTTGCACAAGCGGCGAACGCCTATTATTTGACGCACGGAAGCTACACTTTAAAAATAAACGATCTTGATATTACAATTCCGGGCGATTGC